>NZ_SZXJ01000048.1:413-509 GCF_005281345.1 Citrobacter sp. wls619 | reverse complement strand
GAAGATGCCTGGCCGCTGTATTACTCCTGCCCACTTCGTTATCTGGATTTGGCTCCGGTGATGAGATGCGCAAAATGGCGTGAATCAGTCCGAGCT
>NZ_SZXJ01000048.1:135-234 GCF_005281345.1 Citrobacter sp. wls619 | reverse complement strand
GAAGATGCGCTGACGCAGCTCACACTGACGGATGCCTCGCTCAATGAACACATTATTTTCCCCGGTAATACCGATAATCTCGACAAGCGTGCATCCCGC
>NZ_SZXJ01000048.1:0-106 GCF_005281345.1 Citrobacter sp. wls619 | reverse complement strand
TGCTGCTCAGACGTGATGACCCACAGTGGCGTGAACGAATCTGGTCGTTGCTGAATGAAACCACCACACTTCCGTTGCTGGAGCACTGGCGCGACAGGGTTCTTAC
>NZ_SZXJ01000047.1:404-500 GCF_005281345.1 Citrobacter sp. wls619 | reverse complement strand
GAAGATGCCTGGCCGCTGTATTACTCCTGTCCGCTGCGTTATCTGGATTTAGCTCCGGTGATGAGGTGCGCAAAATGGCGAGAATCAGTCCGGGCG
>NZ_SZXJ01000047.1:142-241 GCF_005281345.1 Citrobacter sp. wls619 | reverse complement strand
GAAGATGCGCTGACGCAGCTCACACTGACTGATGTTTCGCTCAATGAACACATTATTTTCCGCGGTAATTCTGACAATTTCGACAAGCGTGCATCCCGT
>NZ_SZXJ01000047.1:0-106 GCF_005281345.1 Citrobacter sp. wls619 | reverse complement strand
TGCTGCTCAGACGTGATGACCCACAGTGGTGTGAACGAACCTGGTCGTTGCTGAATGAAACCACCACGCTTCCGTTACTGGAGCACTGGCGCGACAGGGTTCTTAC
>NZ_SZXJ01000041.1 GCF_005281345.1 Citrobacter sp. wls619 | reverse complement strand
GTACGGGCTTTTTTTTCGCATATTGCACACCTCCGGGGGGATGAGAAGCCCCGACCGGGGTTCGACTGCTGGCGTTGCCAGCTGGACAGACCGGGAGCATCGCGAACGGGCTGCCCCGTAGGGGCGAGCAAAGCGAGTCAATCCCCCCCTCACCGCCATATTCGAGAAAGAGCTCGTACGCAAGTACGGGCTTTTTTTTCGCATATTGCACACCTCCGGGGGGATGAGAAGCCCCGACCGGGGTTCGACTGCTGGCGTTGCCAGCTGGACAGACCGGGAGCATCGCGAACGGGCTGCCCCAAAGGGGCGAGCGAAGCGAGTCAATCCCCCCCTCACCGCCATATTCGAGAAAGAGCTCGTACGCAAGTACGGGCTTTTTTTTCGCATATGACCCATACAGACTATCAACCGCTCTCAGAACCCGTCGATGAGTCTTCGCTTTCAGTCAGTTCCTACGCCATAAACGCATTCCTGACATACACTAGTTAAAACGATAAAAGTGAGGCAACAGGATGATAGCATTCCCGGCCAGCTTACTGATCCTGAATGGAAAAAGTGCTGATAACCTTCCCCTGCGTGACGCTATTGCTCAACTGCGCAATGAGAGTGTCGAAATCCATGTTCGCGTGACCTGGGAAAAAGGCGATGCGCAACGTTACGTTGATGAAGCGCTCCGGTTGGGCGTGGCAACGGTGATTGCCGGCGGTGGTGACGGTACCATCAACGAAGTATCCACAGCGCTGATCCACTGCCAGGGGGAGAATGTTCCGGCACTCGGGATTTTGCCATTGGGAACGGCAAATGATTTTGCTACCAGCGTTGGCATTCCTGAAGCGCTGGACAAGGCATTAAAGCTGGCTATTGCCGGGAACCCGGTAGCGATTGATATGGCGCAGGTCAACGATAAAACCTGCTTTATCAATATGGCGACCGGAGGGTTCGGTACGCGGATCACCAGCGAAACACCGGAGAAACTCAAAGCCGCCCTGGGCGGTGTGTCGTACTTTATTCACGGGTTAATGCGCATGGATACGCTGAAGCCAGACAGTTGCGAAATTCGCGGCGAAAACTTTCACTGGCAGGGGGATGCGCTGGTGATTGGTATTGGCAACGGGCGTCAGGCCGGTGGCGGACAGCAACTTTGCCCGACAGCACTCATTAACGACGGTCTGCTGCAACTGCGAATCTTTACCGGTGAGGAGCTGATTCCGGCACTCCTGTCGGCGATAACTCAGTCCGAAGACAATCCGAATATCATTGATGGCGCATCATCATGGTTTGATATCCGTGCGCCACATGAAATTACCTTCAATCTGGATGGTGAACCGCTTAGCGGGCAAGAGTTTCATGTTGAGATCCTGCCCGCAGCCCTGCGCTGCCGATTACCACCGGGTTGCCCATTATTGCGCTAATCCGACGGCACTCTACAGACATCAGGCAATCGTGACTTTGTTATCCAGATAAACATCCTGCACGGCGTTAATCAGCTTCACGCCGTCAGCCATGGTTTTCTTGAACGCTTTACGTCCAAGAATTAACCCCATACCACCGGCACGCTTGTTAATCACCGCGGTACGCACCGCATCGCTGAGATCGGTTTCTCCGCCGGCCGCACCACCGGAGTTAATGAGTCCGGCGCGTCCCATATAGCAGTTCGCCAGTTGATAACGCACCAGGTCAATCGGGCTATCACTGGTCAGCTTACTATAGACACGGTCGTCGGTGTAGCCGAAGTTAACCGCTTTATACCCGCCGTTATTCTCGGCCATTTTTTGTTTAACGATATCCGCGCCGATAGTCGCCGCCAGATGGTTTGCCTGCCCAGTCAAATCAGCCGAAACATGATAATCCACACCGTCTTTCTTAAACGCGGAGTTACGCAAATAGGCCCACAGGACCGTTACCATGCCCAACTCGTGGGCGCGCTCAAAGGCCGCAGAGATCTCTTCAATCTGGCGGCGCGACTCCTCTGAACCGAAATAAATGGTAGCCCCCACTGCGACCGCGCCCATATTGAACGCTTGCTCCACGCTGGCATACAGCGTCTGGTCAAAGGTATTCGGGTAGCTGAGCGTTTCGTTATGGTTAATTTTCACCAGGAATGGAATGCGATGCGCATAACGACGCGAAACAGACGCCAGCACGCCATAGGTTGACGCG
Organism: Citrobacter sp. wls619; assembly: GCF_005281345.1. GTDB lineage: Bacteria > Pseudomonadota > Gammaproteobacteria > Enterobacterales > Enterobacteriaceae > Citrobacter. The sequence goes on along the minus strand of NZ_SZXJ01000041.1, from coordinate 50,776 downwards.
ACGCAGTTGCAGCCCGCTTCAATCGCCAGCTCAACAATATTTTTGGGATCAAAATACAGCGGGTTTGCGGCAAACGATGCCCCAGCAGAATGTTCCACACCCTGGTCTACAGGCAGAATCGACAAATAACCGGTACCGGCGAGCCGTCCGGTGTTGTACAGCGTCTGCATATTACGCAGCACGGCAGGTGGACGGTTATTGTCAACCATCACGCGGTCGACGTAATCATGTCCTGGCAGGTAAAGTTGGTCAGAAGGAATGGTCATACAACGATGCTGTAAAAGGTTGTCGGCATCTTTGCCAAGCAACTGCGCAATATCAGTCATAGCTATGCTCCCGTAAGTTCCGATTTGATCTCGGAAGTGGATTGTCCTGACCCGCCTGGTTGCGGGCAGCAATAAGCCTGGTACTGACTGCGTATTTTTTCCATCTTTAGCGCACTTTTCAGCGATTTCCGCTGGCTCGATTCAGGCATCAAAAAATGATACAGCGGTCAAATTTAGACCATAAAGGTATTTAAAAGGTATTATCAAATGGTACTATCCAGCCGTACCTTACCTGTCATGAAGGATTTAAAGATGAAAACTACAGTTAAGCTGTCGTTCATGATGTTTGTGGAGTGGTTTATCTGGGGCGCCTGGTTTGTGCCGCTTTGGCTCTGGCTGAGTAAAAGCGGCTTTACTGCCGGTGAAATTGGCTGGTCTTATGCCTGTACCGCCATTGCCGCGATCCTCTCACCGATCTTCGTCGGTTCGATCACTGACCGCTTTTTCTCTGCGCAAAAAGTACTGGCAGTGCTGATGTTTGTCGGCGCGATTTTGATGTATTTTGCCGCGCAGCAGACGACGTTCGGCGGATTCTTTCCGCTATTGCTGGCGTATTCACTCACCTATATGCCGACGATTGCACTAACCAACAGTATCGCCTTCGCCAACGTCCCGGATGTCGAGCGTGATTTTCCACGCATTCGCGTAATGGGCACGATCGGCTGGATCGCATCCGGCCTGGCTTGTGGATTCTTACCGCAAATGCTGGGCTACAGCGATATCTCACCCACCAATATCCCGTTACTGATCACTGCCGGGAGCTCCGCGCTGCTGGGGATTTTCGCCTTCTTCTTGCCGGATACGCCGCCGAAAAGTACCGGCAAGATGGATTTCAAAGTCATGCTGGGTCTGGATGCGCTGATCCTGCTGCGTGATAAGAACTTCCTGGTCTTTTTCTTCTGCTCTTTTCTGTTCGCCATGCCGCTGGCGTTCTATTACATCTTCGCCAACGGCTACCTGACAGAAGTTGGGATGAAAAATGCGACCGGCTGGATGACGCTGGGTCAGTTCTCTGAAATTTTCTTTATGCTGGCACTGCCGTTCTTCACCAAACGCTTTGGCATTAAAAAGGTATTATTGCTTGGTCTTATCACTGCCGCGATCCGCTACGGATTTTTTGTTTACGGCGGCGCGGAAGAATATTTCACCTACGCCCTGCTATTTCTCGGCATTCTGCTACATGGCGTTAGCTACGATTTCTACTACGTTACGGCCTACATCTATGTCGATAAAAAAGCGCCGGTGCACATGCGCACCGCTGCGCAGGGGTTAATCACGCTCTGTTGTCAGGGATTCGGCAGCCTGCTCGGCTACCGCCTGGGTGGGGTGATGATGGAGAAAATGTTTGCTTATAAAGAGCCGGTTAATGGCCTCACCTTTAACTGGGCTGGCATGTGGGGATTTGGCGCGATCATGATCGCCGTTATCGCCGTGCTGTTTATGATTTTCTTTCGCGAGTCAGACAAAGAAATCACCGCTATTAAGGTGGACGACCGCGATATCGCATTGCAACAAGGGGAAGTTAAATGAAAGCAGAACGTGTTCTCGGTGCTCTTTATGGGCAGGCGTTAGGGGATGCGATGGGTATGCCGTCGGAACTGTGGCCACGAACCCGGGTAAAAGCTCACTTCGGTTGGATCGACCGTTTTTTGCCCGGTCCTGCGGAAAATAATGCCGCCTGCTATTTCAACCAGGCGGAGTTCACTGATGACACGTCCATGGCGCTGTGTCTGGCAGATGCCCTGATCGAGTGCAACGGAGAGATTGTGCCGGACGTTATTGGTCGCAATATCCTCGCCTGGGCTGAACGTTTTGATGCTTTCAATAAAAACGTGCTGGGTCCCACCTCAAAGATTGCGCTCAACGCCATCCGCGACGGTAAGCCCGTTGCTGAGCTGGAAAACAACGGTGTCACCAATGGGGCGGCTATGCGCGTGTCGCCGTTGGGATGCCTGCTACCGACAGGCAATCTTGATGCGTTTATTGACGACATCACGCTGGCCTCCAGCCCGACACATAAGTCTGATTTAGCAATTGCGGGCGCGGTGGTCATCGCCTGGGCGGTGTCTCGTGCTATCGACGGAAGGACATGGTCTGAGATTGTCGGCGTGCTTCCCGCGATTGCTCTCCACGCTCAGCAAAAACGGATCACTACGTTTAGCGCATCGCTTGCCGCCCGCCTTGAACTGGCATTGAAAATCGTTCGCGAGGCCAACGGTGCGGAATCTGCCAGCGAGCAGCTGTATCTGGTGATTGGTGCCGGGACCAGCACCATCGAATCCGTGCCCTGCGCCATCGCGATGGTCGAACTGGCACAAACCGATCCTAACCGCTGTGCCGTACTGTGTGCGAACCTCGGCGGCGACACTGACACCATCGGGGCAATGGCAACCGCTATTTGTGGCGCGTTACACGGCGTAAGCGCGATTAATCCGACGTTAAAACAGGAACTGGATGCGGTGAATAAGCTCGATTTCACCCGCTATGCCAGTGCGTTAGTGCGGCTGCGCGAGCAACGGGAGGCGCTATGAGTGCTACGCGTCTGCAAACGCTTCTCCCACAGTTGCACAGCCAGCGACCAGTAACGGTAGTCGGTGCGGCGGTTATTGATGTGATTGCCGATGCGTATGCTCTTCCCTGGCGCGGCTGTGATATTGAGCTTAAGCAACAGGGCGTGAACGTGGGCGGTTGTGCGCTCAACATTGCCGTCGCCCTAAAGCGTCTGGGCATCGAGGCCAGTAATGCCCTACCGCTGGGTCAGGGCGTGTGGGCCGACATTATCCGCAACCGTATGGCGAAAGAAGGATTGCGCAGCCTGATCGACAATGCAGAGGGCGATAACGGCTGGTGTCTGGCATTGGTCGAGCCGGACGGTGAACGCACTTTTATGTCCTTTAGCGGCGTCGAAAATCAGTGGAATGCTGACTGGCTGGCACAGCTGAATATCCCGCACGAGAGTTACGTCTACCTTTCCGGCTACCAGCTGGCCTCGCCCTGTGGTGAATTGCTGGTGCAATGGCTGGAAGGTCTGGAAGAGGTGACGCCGTTTATCGATTTTGGCCCACGAATTGGTGATATTCCCGATGTCCTGATGGCGCGGATCATGGCCTGCCGTCCGCTGGTGTCACTTAATCGTCAGGAGGCGGAAATTGCCGCCGGGAGGTTTGCATTGAGTCAGGATGTGGAAGGTTTTGGCGCCGAATGGGTACAACGTTTCGCCGCGCCGGTAGTGGTACGTCACGATAAAGACGGCGCGTGGTATTTCAGCGCTCAGACATCCGGTTGCGTACCGGCATTTGCGACCACGGTCGTTGATACCATCGGTGCAGGAGACAGTCACGCAGGCGGTATGCTGGCTGGGCTGGCATCCGGTTGGTCGCTGGGCGATGCCGTCCTGCTTGGCAATGCAGTAGCATCCTGGGTGGTGGGTCACCGCGGTGGCGACTGCGCCCCCTCACGCGAGGCGTTACTCCTCGCACACAAAGACGTATAGGTCGCTTCGACAGTAACTGATACTGTATTCAATAGGCCGTTGCTGCTGATCAAGCGCTACCTGCTTGATCACCAGTACCGGCACTTTGCTGTCCATCTGGATATGTGACTGAAACTCGGCGTCCGGCATCCGCGCGCTAACGCGTGAGCGTGTGCGCTGTGGAAAGATATGCTGGCTGCGGAAATAGTCGTACAGGGAAACGCCAATGGCATCCACGTCATGGATAAGATGGGCGGGTACCCATGATTCTTCAATAGACACAGCATCTTCATCAACATAGCGAATGCGCTTGAGCAAGAAGACCTCACTGCCGACAGCAATGGTCAACTGCTGAGCCACCTCTTCCGGGCAGGACACCACGCGTTTATTCACCCACAGCGTATCTGGCTTTTTACCGCGTAATACCACCTGTTGTGAAAAACCGCGCGCTTCCTTGAGCGAATACTCAAAGATGTTATTAATTTGCGTCCCGTAACCACGCGCACGCGTCACCACCCCCTCTTCTTCCAGCGCCTGCATCGCTTTTCGCACCGTAATGCGTGAAACGCCGGTCAACTGGCTGAGGTCACGCTCGCCAGGCAGGATATTACCATGCTCCAGGATCCCACTGCGCACAGCGTTCTTAACCGTTTGAGCGAATTTTATATACAGCGGCGTGTTGTCCGCCGCTGAAATACGTTCATTCAGTTGCGCGATAAGCTGGGTATGCGCTTGTTCCATTTATCTTTTTCCTGGCAGCCGTTTCTGCAGCCAGTATACCATTTCTGCTCATCACCACCACGCGTGGAAGTGATGCACCGGACCAATCCCCTCACCCACTTCCAGCGTATCCGCCTGCGCCAGCGCCGCAGAGAGCCACAGCTTGGCCTCCTGTACCGTATCAGCCCAGTTAGTATGACGCGGACGCAGTGCCGCCAGCGCTGCCGACAGCGTACAACCCGTTCCGTGCGTATTTTTGGTCACCACCCTTGGCGCGGTGAAACGCTGTTCGCCATCACGGGTAAAGAGCCAGTCAGGGCTTTGCGCATCATCCAGATGCCCCCCTTTCATTAACACCGCCTCACAGCCCAGCGCACGCAGCGCACGCCCCTGTTCTAACATTTCCTGCTCCGTTCGGGCATGCGATGCCCCGAGCAGCGCCGCCGCCTCCGGCAGATTAGGGGTAATAATCGACACTTGCGGTAACAGACGGGTACGCAGCGTTTCAACGGCAGAGGAAGACAACAGCGGATCGCCGCTTTTTGCCAGCATTACCGTATCCAGTACGACGTTTTGTACCCGGTGACGCTGTAAACGTTCGGCAACGGCTTCAACAATGTCGGTTTCTGCCAGCATGCCGATTTTGGTGGTATCGATGCGCACATCGCTGAGTACCGAGTCCAGTTGCGCCGCCACAAAATCGGGTTCAATCCGGTATACCGACTGTACTCCGCGCGTATTTTGCGCCACCAGTGCCGTGATGACTGAACAGCCATAAGCGCCGAGTGCTGAAAAAGTTTTTAAGTCGGCCTGAATCCCTGCGCCACCGCTCGGATCGGTTCCGGCAATGGTTAAGGCGTTAATCCGTTTCATGCGTGCTCCTGGGGGTTCATATTATAGAGGGCGTCGAGAAATGCCGGGACAAAACTGCCCGGTCCGGTCGATTGTTGCGTGGCGCGTTGTCCGGCCTGTTTCATCCAGCTACAGGCGGAAGCGACGTTATCAAGCCGGTCACCGGGCAGTGCGCAACTGGCGGCGACTACCGCTGACAGTGCGCATCCGGTGCCCACGACCCGTGTCATCAGCGGATCGCCACCATGAATACCCACCGTCCGCTGACCATCCGTGACGTAATCTACTTCCCCGGTAACCGCAACAATGGTTCCAACCTGGCGTGCCAGCGTTTGTGCTGCCGGAATCGCAGCCAATGCTGTGTCGGTGGTATCCACCCCACGCCCACCGGCATTCATTCCAGCCAGGGCGAGTATTTCTGACGCGTTGCCACGAATCGCAGCCGGGCGCAGCGCAAGTATGTCCAGACAAAAGCGACGACGAAAATCCAGTGCGCCAACGGCAACAGGATCCAGCGTCCAGGGGGTTTTCGCCTGCTGCGCCTGCTCAACGGCGGCACGCATTGCCGTTGCTCGCGCCTGAGTCAGTGTCCCAACATTAATGAGCAGCGCCTGGGCAATAGCAGCAAACTGGCTGGCTTCCTCTGGTTCAATCACCATCGCGGGGGATGCCCCCAAAGCCAGTAGCGTATTGGCGGTAAAACTCTGCACAACGTCATTAGTCATACAGTGTGTCAGTGGGGAAAGCGTTCTAAATTGCTGTAAGGTGTGAGCCGCAAGGGTACGGCTGTGCAGGTCAGGCTGCATGGTTCAACTCCTGCCCACGTGAAGAAGGGACACGAGCAGTGTCAGACTTCCCTACGCTGGCATTATCCAGATCAGGTGGTACGGGTATTTCTCAGCCTTCACCAGAAGGGCACCCCGAGTCGTTGAAACACAAATATGATATTCAGGTTTCGGCAACAGGATACTGCCTGCGATTAACGATGTAAATTGGTGCGGAACAGGCTTTGGCGGTGAAACAGCTGGTTCACGGTTGCCGGATTTCTGTACTTTCATTTACACTTTTTACGAAATGACTGGCGTGATCACAAAATAGTGCTTGTCAGATGTCCTGTTAGCCAGGAATCATACAGGGCTAATTTTGATGACCCGAACAGGTAGAGAGGATGGGTATGAAGAAGAAAATGTTGCTGGGTGCACTACTGCTCGCAAGCAGTGCGGTCTGGGCCGCGCCGGCTGCAACAGCAGCCCCCACAGGTATTGATAAATATGAGTTGAGCAGTTTCATTGCCGACTTTACCCATTTCAAGCCCGGTGACAAGGTTCCACCACTGTATCTCACCGAAGAATACACCATTAAGCAGTGGAATCTGCGCAACCTGCCCGCACCGACGGCAGGCACCCACTGGACCTACATGGGCGGCGCGTACGTGCTGGTCAATGATGCTGATGCTAAGATCATTAAAGCCTACGACGGCGAGATTTTTTATCACCGGTGAAAAAAACGCACTCGTTCTTATGAGGGAGTGCGTGTTCCAGTCCACTTACTGATAATCAACACTTAAAATAACTTTACTGGAAACCAAACCAGGGGTCGGTCTTTCATTGTTCATCAATGTATATTCGGCTGATAACGGAAAGATATATTTATCGCTTATAGCAGATAATTTAGCAACAGTTAACAATGAATCCCCTTTACTTAAACTTGTCGTGCCTGATCCATTAAAAATTTTAAACCCGACATTTTTACTACCATTTTGTATGGAGTTAACTAATTTTTCTCCTTCAGCATCCCAGTCGCCGGATGAAAGCTTAACCACCACTGGATTACTGGCGATGTTATGAACGCCATCACATGCAAGTTCTATATTGGTAAGAGAACTTCTTTTCTTTTCACCGGATATTAACTCCTGAGCTGTAATATTCTCCATGTTTATTTCATAAGATGGAGAAACAAACTCACACGTCGTTTTCTTATTAATGACAGTGACATTTAAATTCACATAAAACTGGCTGGCATCACTCCCCCATATACACCCGCCAAAAAGCTTAAAACATTGTTGAGAGGATACAGTAAAAGCTTTATCTATTATAAACGAATTGTTTTCAAAGATCTTCACCGCTCCCCCTCCATTTTTTATATAATCAAAACCGAGAGTGATTGGCTTGTTTATAGTGCTGACGTTTTTGTCTCCACTGCCAACATTCACAGGAAAACTTGTGGATGTTCCTTTTATAGAAAATTTCAAACCACTACTCGCGCCTAAGGAATATATATTGCCAGAAATGTTATCAGTAAAATACATTTTATCGTTAGACAATACGCAAGAAAAATTTTTTGTAAATGCCAGATTCTGTTCCTGAGAAACAGAGAGTAACTTATTGCTCAAATCAAATGTGGCATCCAAAGTGATGGTATCACTATTTTTACCATCGCCATCAATCCTGCAGGCACTTTGTGCTACAAATGAAACAAATAACAAAAACATAAAGAGTAGATTTTTCACTATTCACACCTCACCGACAAATATAAACTTTACTTTCATCAATCGTTTTGCCGAAAGTGATTGAGCATGAAAGTCCCTGTTGTTTATTGACCGCCACTTTTATCTCTGATGGCACTTCATTGGTGCGAATAAAGAGCTGACTCCCCTGGCCTACCACGCCGATATTGTGCCCGTGGCTATCTTCGATTTCGTAACCAAACGTCAGTGGTGAACCATCAGGGCGCTGCGCCCGGATATACCAGGGTTTACGTTGGTCGGTATCAAACGTTGCCAGCACAACCGCTCCCCGGTACGGCGCTGCGCTACGGCGATTACCTTGCAGGTCGGTTTCACTCTTGGCATTAGACACATCCAACGTCAGGTGGTTTTCACGATAAGGCGTTAAGCCGTCGTAGACCACCACGCCATTGCGGTTGGTGGTACGGTATTTCTGCCCATTCACATATGCCCCTTCCAGACCCGGCGCATGCATCACGGCAAACGTTTCTGATAGCCGATTGGCTAAATTCACGCCCCCAGACCAGGCCACCAGCCCCCCGGAAATACTGCCGCCAGTTTGTGTATATTTAGACGACTGGCTGTAGCTGCCATTAAGCGTCGCAACTGGCGCATTCCACGTCAGATTGCCGCCTGCCGTTGTTTCGCTACCCTGCCGTTGATGACTGAGATTCACCCCATAGTTAAACTGATCGCGACTGCCTGCGGTGCCGGAAAGCCCGGTATTGTTGGATGCAAAGCCATCGTCATCAAAGGTCGTTGAGTTAGATACATACAAATGTCTGCGTGGACTGCTAATATCATCACCCCAGTCAAACGGAATAGAGATAAAGACGTTAAAACGTTTATCTTCATGATGATCTTCATCGTAAGTCTGGCTGGCGGAAAAGGTATAGCTAATCCGTTGCCAGCTATTGGAATAACTCACCTGATAGTCTTTACTGTTACCGCTCCGCCCCCAGTAATCACGCCACAGCGTGCTCAGTGATACCGAGCCCCAGCCTTGAGGCAAGGACTGGCTGACGTTAGCCGAAAAGCTGTTTTTACGACCAAAATCATTCTGGTAATAATCCGCGATGTCATACACATCATTTTCATCGCGATGATAGTTGTTCTTATTGTTTGCCCAGACATGATCGTTAAACGTGCGATAATCCCGTGATGAGTAGCGATACGCCGCCAGGCCAAAACGCGTGGCGGTTTGCGTCAAATACTTGTTATAAGCAATCTGGTAACTTTGCCCGTCAAACACATCGCCATTATCCTGTTTGCTGTGCGATTGTGTCGCATCGACGGAAATCGCACCGATACGCGTATTCCAGCCAGTACCAAGCGTAAACGCATTGTAGTTATCTGCCAGCATGGTGCCGCCATACAGCGTTAACAGATTATTCAGCCCGTATTGGTAGCTCATTTGTGCAAAGTCGGTCTGATTACTGGCGCCTTCGATATGGCTACGTCCAGCGGCAAAATCATATTTTGACACGCCGGGTTGCAACATATTGGGCACCGCAGCATAGGGCACCAGATAGGTTGTTACCGATCCGTCAGCCTCTTTAATGCTAACGTCAAGATCCGCGCCGCCGCCAGCAAGCTGTAAATCGGCAATGGAGAACGGGCCTGGCGGGACTTCTTTCTGATAAACGACAAAGCCGTTCTGTTCGATGGTGACCAGCGCGTTGCTTTGCGCAATCCCCTGAACCAGCGGCGTAAAATTCTGCTTTGAGTTCGGCAGCATCTGCATATCACGATACAACCGTACGCCCCGAAAACGTACCGCATCAAAAATATCTGATGAGGTATACATATCCCCGGCACGCAGCGTGCCCAGAATTTGCGGGATGCCACGTTCCAGATACAGGGTATTACTTTTCCATTCACCGCTGCTGTCATCAGTTTTGTTATAGCTGGCATCGGAATGCAACTGCCAGCCCAGCAGATTTAACCCACTGGTAAAACGAGCATAGGTACTTTTACTGTTACCAGAATCCTTATAGTCGCTGTAATACTGGCTGGCATAGTACGAGGTATAGAAGGCATTGACGCCGCGATCCCAGTTCTCAGGAGGAACATACCCTTGCTCGAGTTCGTCGACAAACGCCTGCGGAACGCTGAGATCCAGGCGAAACGTGCCGATATTCCAGGCATAACTGCCCCCTTGCACCGCCTGCTTCAAGGTTGGGCATTCATTCAGCTTGTCTAACGCCTGTACATTTATCCCCAGACGCGTTAATGCGTCACGGGATAAACAAGTGTCATCCGGATTATCCTTAACGGTTATTTCATATTTACCACGCCACTGCTTATTGACGTAGATATCAATATCATATTGGCCTGGCAGTGGTTGATTATCATCGAGGCGAAAATTTGAGACCTTTTCGCCTTTCATACCGCCCATCATAAAGTGGGTGTCAAACGTCTCTTCTGCGGCCTGGGCGTCAATGCCAACCAACAACAGCAGTATTGCCGAAGCAAGCGGAGTCATCCTTAACATAATCAGCTCCTGTTATTTTAGGCTGACGTTATCGCTAATATAATTGCCGTGATCATCAATAATGGTCAATTTATACTGACTGGCGTTGCTATTCTTTAATGCCACTTTTTCACTGGAGAGCGGAGCAAGCATAATACTTTCATTGTTGATTTTGACATTATTAGCTTTAACTTCTGTCACCGTAACCCAGTTAGCAGCATCATTTCTAATAGAATAACCATTACCACTGCGTGTTAACGACAGTTTATGGAAAGTATTTTTATTAACGGCCGCTATACCTTTAGGTCGATAGAATAGTTTAATCCGATTTTGCATGGCGAATTTGAGTACATTTTTACCGGTACTGTCAGGATTGTTCGGCGGAATATCCAGTACATTAAGATAAAACAAACTTTCTTTGTTATTTGGCAACATACTCGGCATTTTTTTAATTTTCAACTGCTGACCAGAGTCCGCAGCTATCTTAGCCACCGGAGGAGTCAGCATAAATGGTACGTGAATTTTTTCCGGTGGCAATGAGCTGTCACCATCATCAATCCATGACTGTACCAGTGCAGAGCGTTCACCCTGGTTCATCAATTGTACCAGGACTTCTTTCTTTTCTGCTGGGTAAATAACACGAGTGCCATAGATCACGACTCCAGCATGCCCAGAAAAAGAGTATATCGCGAGCATTGAGATAAATATTCGTTTCATACTGTGCCATCCAAAATAATGCCGGTAATAATTACCGGCAAAATAATTTATTCAGCCGAAACAGAAAAAATGACTGTGGCGCTAAGTTGACCATTTTTAACCGGATCTAAATTCAATCGAGAATAGTCAGCATCAAAATTCAAATCATAGATCTCACCGCTACTCGTCAGCGTCTTATTTAAAGATGCAATATCAACAACACCGGTGTTATCAATATGCTTACCGTCCATTTTAAGTTTAAAACCAACGTTAGTATCCGCCCCATCTGTTGGTATAATAATGCCGTTATCGCCAAAAGTTACATTTGTGATGTTTATACTTTTTAATTGTGTGCTCCCAGGGCAAATTATTTTCATATTTGTTGTTTTCGTGGCATTGCCTTCAACCTCCTCCCCCACAGTCTTATTAGCGAAAAGTGACGCATCAACGGTTTTCAATTGAAGAGTTTCAGAATCTTTGCCGCCATCAAAATAGCAAGAGGACCCTGTAACTTCTCCATTAATAATTAACGTCCCTTCTTCCCCAGCAGCAAAAGCCCCGGCACTCATAAACACAGCAGACAGTACAGCAGCAGAAATAATTGAGCGTTTCATAATATCTTCCTTAATAAAGTAATTTCTATTTATTACCAGGGGTCGGCCCTTGAAATTAAATTCGCACAGCACAAACGTTACCGCAATGTAAACATGTTGTTTTTTTGATTTAAAACAAGTTACAAATAGCAATATAATTGCAACAAATGAATATCATAGATATTATTATCGACTTTAATAAATTAACGTAATTAATCGTTAGATATCATTATTCAGGCCAAAAAAAAGCCCCCATCTCTCATTAAAATGATGGGGGCCTGCTATGCAGTACGCTTTTTTAATCGTAGCGATTTAATACTATCTGTCTCGAAGAATCCCCAGGAACAGCGACGATATGGGTCACAACGCCTTGTGCTGGAGCAGTCATCACATTGTTGATATCTGCACTATGCACAGTCTGACCACACCGCTGTTGCACAGTACTATCCACGACATCAGTGCTACAGGTGGGTTCAACTATCTTGCCGGTAATGGTCAAGGTCGCGGTATCAGAAGCAAAAGCAGACGTGCTAATTCCATAAGCCAGTGTGATAATTCCCAAGAATAAACTAATTTTCATGTGTTCATTATTCCTGTAATGGGTCAGAAACAGCATGCAAGCTGCTTGTCCGTTGAATTATGAGATAACTTCCCTGCTAAAACCAATTGAAATTGTAGATTGATGAGATTGGTATGATCAATTTGAATGATGCATTAAGAGGAATTATTCGGAAAAGGACACGGATTATAGTGGCATGATGAATAATATCGGGCAGTTTGTTCACTCAATATATTCACCGTATCAATATATCATTAATACGGTGAATATGTACAACACCTTTCGCATCAGAAAAAATTACACCGCGCGGAAGGCAATTTCCCCTGGAATAACCTCTCCCTGCCAGTAGAGCTGGGCGGCGACACGGCCGGCCAGATCGCGGTAAATCGCGGTGAATTCACTGTCAGGACGACTGATAACCGTCGGCATACCGCGGTCGAGATCTTCACGCAAGGAAATATGCAGCGGCATCTGTCCCAGCAGTTGGGTGTGATATTGCTCAGCCAGCTTTTGTGCGCCACCCGTGCCGAAAATCGGTTCATGATGACCGCAGTTGCTGCAAATATGCATGCTCATATTTTCAACAATGCCCAGCACCGGTACTTCCACTTTTTCGAACATCACGATGCCTTTTTTCGCATCGATCAGCGCAATGTCCTGCGGCGTAGTGACAACAACCGCGCCCGTTACCGGAATGTTCTGCGCCAGCGTCAGCTGGATGTCACCGGTGCCTGGCGGCATATCCAGTACCAGATAATCAAGATCCGGCCATAAGGTCTCTTGCAGCATTTGTAACAACGCCTTGCTGGCCATTGGTCCACGCCACACCATCGCATTGTCATCGGTTACCAGATATCCAATGGAATTGGTTGCCAGGCCATGAGACATAATCGGCGCCATATGGGTGCCATCTGGCGAGGTTGGACGCTGATTTTCCGCACCGAGCATGGTCGGAATGGACGGACCATAAATGTCGGCGTCCAGAATACCTACTTTCGCGCCTTCGGCTGCCAGCGCCAGTGCCAGGTTCACCGCAGTGGAGGATTTACCCACACCACCTTTGCCGGAACTCACGGCAATGATGTTTTTCACACCATTAATACCCGGCTGGTTTTTCACACGCTTCAGCGTCGCAATGTTATGCGACAGCTTCCAGTCAATGGCTTTAGCACCGGTAATACGCAGTAAATCGGCACTGCATTGCTCTTTTAATGCCTCAAACGCGCTGTGCCAGACGAATGGCATGACCAGCTCAACGTGCAACGTGTCGTCCATCCAGGCGACATGATGCAACGCTTTAAGCGTCGTCAGATTATGCTTCAGGGTTGAATGCTGAAAATTCGCCAGCGTCCCGGCGACCATGGCGCGCAGGGTCTCTGGTGATTTGGCCTGGGATTGTGCGTTCATCCCGACTCCTTTTTGTTGTTCTGAATATACAATAGTCACCAGGTAGTTTACTCCAACCGCAACAATTATTCATTTACGGATAAATGCCCTTATCGCTTGGCGCAGTAATTACCATTTTGGTACTATCAAAGCCCTTTTCACTACAAAAGAAGTAATTGCCCACTATGACTCAAGTCGCGAAGAAAATTCTGGTAACGTGCGCGCTGCCGTACGCCAACGGCTCAATCCACCTCGGCCATATGCTGGAGCACATCCAGGCTGATGTCTGGGTCCGTTACCAGCGAATGCGCGGCCACCAGGTTAACTTCATCTGCGCGGACGACGCACACGGTACGCCAATCATGCTGAAAGCACAGCAGCTTGGGATCACGCCAGAGCAGATGATCGGTGAAATGAGTCAGGAGCATCAGACTGATTTTGCGGGTTTTGATATCAGCTATGACAACTACCACTCCACGCACAGCGAAGAGAACCGTGAGCTGTCTGAGCTGATTTATACGCGCCTGAAGGAGAACGGTTTTATTAAGAACCGTACAATCTCCCAGCTTTACGATCCGGAAAAAGGCATGTTCCTGCCGGACCGTTTCGTTAAAGGCACCTGCCCGAAATGTAAGTCTCCGGATCAATACGGCGATAACTGTGAAGTCTGCGGCGCAACCTACAGCCCGACCGAACTTATCGAGCCGAAATCCGTCGTTTCCGGTGCCACACCGGTAATGCGTGACTCCGAGCACTTCTTCTTTGATCTGCCGTCATTCAGCGAAATGTTGCAGGCGTGGACGCGCAGCGGCGCGTTACAGGAGCAGGTCGCCAACAAAATGCAGGAATGGTTCGAATCCGGCCTGCAACAGTGGGATATTTCCCGCGATTCCCCGTACTTCGGTTTTGAAATCCCGAATGCGCCTGGCAAGTACTTCTATGTCTGGCTGGACGCGCCAATTGGCTATATGGGCTCGTTCAAAAACCTGTGCGATAAGCGTGGTGACACCACCAGCTTTGATGAGTACTGGAAGAAAGACTCCGATGCTGAGCTGTATCACTTCATCGGTAAAGATATCGTCTACTTCCACAGCCTGTTCTGGCCTGCCATGCTGGAAGGCAGCAACTTCCGCAAACCGACCAACCTGTTTGTACACGGTTATGTGACGGTGAACGGCGCGAAGATGTCCAAATCTCGCGGTACCTTCATTAAAGCCAGCACCTGGCTGAAGCACTTCGATGCCGACAGCCTGCGCTACTACTACACCGCGAAGCTCTCTTCGCGCATTGATGATATCGACCTGAACCTGGAAGATTTTGTTCAGCGTGTTAACGCCGATATCGTCAACAAAGTAGTGAACCTGGCTTCGCGTAACGCAGGATTTATTGCGAAACGCTTTGACGGCATTCTGGCCGCCGAACTGGCCGATCCGGCACTGTACAAAACCTTTACCGACGCAGCTGCAGTCATTGGCGAAGCGTGGGAAAGCCGCGAATTCGGTAAAGCAATCCGCGAAATTATGGCGCTGGCCGACGTGGCGAACCGCTATGTTGACGAACAGGCACCATGGGTAGTGGCGAAACAGGAAGGCCGTGACGCCGACCTGCAGGCGATCTGCTCCATGGGTATCAACCTGTTCCGCGTGCTGATGACTTACCTGAAACCGGTTCTGCCAACGCTTGCTGAACGTGTGGAAGCTTTCCTGAACAGCGAACTGAGCTGGGATGCCATTGAGCAACCGCTGCTCGGTCACAAGGTCAACACCTTTAAGGCGCTCTACAACCGTATCGACATGAAACAGGTGGAAGCACTGGTGGAAGCGTCGAAAGAAGAGGTGAAAGCCGCAGCCGCTCCGGTGACCGGCCCGCTGGCGGATGACCCTATCCAGGACACCATCACCTTTGACGATTTCGCCAAAGTTGATCTGCGCGTGGCGCTGATTGAAAACGCCGAGTTCGTGGAAGGTTCCGACAAACTGCTGCGTCTGACGTTGGATCTCGGTGGTGAGAAGCGTAACGTCTTCTCCGGTATTCGCTCCGCCTACCCGGACCCGCAAGCCCTGATTGGCCGCCAGACCATTATGGTGGCGAACCTGGCTCCACGTAAGATGCGCTTCGGTATCTCTGAAGGGATGGTGATGGCAGCAGGCCCTGGCGGAAAAGACATCTTCCTGTTAAGCCCGGATGACGGAGCTAAACCTGGTCAGCAGGTGAAATAACAAAAAAGCCGGAGATAATCTCCGGCTTTCTTTGCTTTTTTCCGGCTGGCGGCTTCGCCTTACCCGGCCTTCAAATCCCGTAGGTCCTGCAAGCACAGCGCCGCTGGACAACAATCACGACTTCGCTTTATGTACCCGCGCAGTTAAACCTCGTAAGAAATAGCGCAAAAATTGATCGCCACACTCACGGTAGTTCTTATGATCCGGTGCACGCATCATCGCAGTAATTTCCGGCATCGATACGCGAAATTTCTGTTCGGTCATGATGGCCAGAATATCATCGGTTTTCAGTGAAAACGCAATACGCAGTTTTTTCAGTACCGTATTGTTGTTAACACGACGTTCAATCGCCAGCTCCGGCGCAGAATCATCTTTGCCACGCAAATGGTAGATAAGACCGTTCAGAAAACCGGAGAGGATGATATCCGGGCAGCGAACAAAGCCGTCTTCATCCTCTTTTGTCATCCAGGTGTCGAAACCTGCCGAGGTGGCTTCCATCTCAGCAAGCGCAAGAATGCGCACCATATCGTTATTGTTCGCTTTCAGGGTGTAGCGCAGGCTACGAAGAATATCGTTACTTAGCATAGAGCCTTCAACTGTCGGTGATGCAATGGCGCGCAGTGTACCAGTTTTACAGGCCAATCGCCTCTTTTAGACTTTTGAGGTAACGACGGCTCACTGGGACAGTCAGTCCGTTACGTAAAATCAGCTCAGCCTGACCGTTATCTTCCAGACGGATCTCCTGCAAATGGGCCATGTTGACCAGGTATTGTCGGTGGCAGCGTAGCAGCGGAGTACGGCTCTCCAGCGTTCTGAGCGTCAGCTCGGTAAATCCTTCTTTGCCATCGCTACTGGTCACATAAACGCCACTCATACGACTGCTGACAAACGCCACATCATCCATTTGCAGCAGATAAATTCGGCTATGACCGCTACAGGGAATGAATTTAAGCGCCTGCTGATGTTCCGGCAGTAACGACACATCCTGCTTCGTGCGCTCCTGACGTAAACGGATCAGCGTTTTCTCCAGCCGCGTTTCTTCAATCGGCTTAAGCAGGTAATCAAAGGCATGCTCTTCAAAGGCTTTCACTGCATATTCATCAAAAGCGGTGAGAAAAACGATATACGGGCGATGCTCGGGATCCAGCATACCCACCATTTCCAGCCCGCTGATACGCGGCATCTGAATATCGAGGAACAGCACATCCGGGCGCAGCTTATGTACTGCGCCAATGGCCTCTACCGCATTCGAACACTCTCCGACTATCTCGATGTCGCTTTGCTCCTGTAACAGGATCCGCAGGTTCTCCCGCGCTAACGGCTCATCATCGACAATCAGCACTTTGATCATGCCAGTTCCTCCAGGGGAAGTCGTAAAGTAATTCGGGTAAAGAGGTCAGGCTCACAGGCTACGCTGATGCCAAAATCATCGCCAAACCGTTCCCGCAGGCGTTTGTCCACCAGACTCATTCCAAGCCCGCTGGACTCTGTCGTGGGCTGATACAGTCCGGCATTATCTTCAATATCCAGCATCAGATACTGCCCTTCCTGACGCGCAGTGATAGAGACTTCTCCGGTATCAAGTAGCTGGGAAGTGCCATGCTTAATCGCATTCTCGACTATCGGTTGCAGCGTAAACGCAGGCAATTGCTGATGCGCAAGCGCTTCCGGGACCGTTAAGGTCACCTGCAGACGGGACTGGAATCGTGCCTTTTCAATTTGTAGATAGGCATTTACGTGTTCGATTTCATCAGCCAGCGTCACAATTTCCGACGGGCGTTTTAAATTCTTACGAAAGAAAGTCGAGAGATATTGCACCAGTTGGCTGGCCTGTTCGCTGTCACGACGGATCACGGCTTTGATCGTGTTCAACGCGTTGAACAGAAAATGGGGATTAACCTGAGCGTGCAGAAGTTTGATTTCTGACTGCGTCAGCATCGCTTTTTGTCGCTCGTATTGGCCCGCCAGGATTTGCGCGGAAAGCAACTGAGCGATCCCTTCCCCCAGCGTGCGGTTAATTGAGCTAAAGAGACGGTTTTTGGCTTCATACAGTTTAATCGTCCCCATCACCCGCTGGTTTTCACCACGCAAAGGGATAACCAACGTCGACCCTAATTTGCATTGCGGATGCAGAGAACAGCGATAAGGCACTTCGTTACCGTCGGCATACACGACTTCTCCGGTTTCAATCGCCCGTTGGGTATATGAAGAGGATATGGGCTTGCCTGGCAGGTGGTGGTCATCACCAATGCCGGTAAACGCCAGTAACTTCTCGCGGTCAGTAATCGCCACCGCACCGATATCCAGCTCTTCATACAGCACCTGAGCAACCTTCATGCTGTTAACCTCGTTAAATCCCTGTCGCAGAATCCCCTCCGTCGAGGCGGCAACTTTTAGCGCAGTGGCAGAAAACGCCGATGTGTATTTTTCAAACATCGCGCGTTTGTCGAGCAGAATGCGCATAAACAACGCAGCGCCAACGGTATTGGTCACCATCATCGGCGCGGCAATGTTACTGACCAGGTGCAAGGCATCCTCAAAGGGACGTGCAATCAGCAAAATGATCAGCATCTGCACCAGTTCGGCGACAAAGGTAATCGCGCCCGCCGTCAGCGGACTAAACACTTTATCAGTACGACCGCGTCGGGTAAGGACACTGTGTACCAGTCCCCCAAGCAGGCCTTCCACGATGGTCGAAATCATGCAACTGAGCGCCGTCATGCCCCCCATCGAATAGCGATGAAGACCGCCGGTCAGGCCAACCAGTCCCCCAACAACAGGACCGCCAAGCAGACCGCCCATCACCGCGCCGATGGCGCGAGTATTCGCAATGGAGTCTTCAATATGCAGCCCAAAGTAGGTGCCCATAATGCAAAAGATGGAGAAGGTGACGTAGCACAGAAGTTTGTGCGGCAGTCGGATAGTGACCTGCATCAGCGGGATAAACAGGCGCGTCTTGCTCATTAGCCACGCGATAACGAGAAACACGCACATCTGCTGAAGCAGCAGCAACACCAGATTAAACTCGTACATACCCGCCAACCACACATTTCTTAAAAGCGCGTAACATACATGGGCTGCGCGTAACTTTCTTTGAACTGTTGCAAAAAAACAGGAATTTGTGAGAACGATCACTCGAAAGCGCGAGAATGACGACAATCTCACCCTTCTTCTGATCAAAAAACAGACAAAACTACCTGGTTCGCAAAAGAGCGTCTAAAGTAAAACTGGGACCTCGCGAGCAAGAGTGAGACAACGATGGCGCTTTACACGATAGGTGAAGTGGCTTTGCTTTGTGATATCAACCCTGTCACTTTACGTGCATGGCAGAGACGTTACGGATTACTAAAACCTCAGCGTACAGACGGGGGGCATCGCCTGTTTAACGATGCGGACATTGACAGGATCCGTGAGATAAAACGCTGGATAAATAATGGCGTTCAGGTCAGTAAAGTTAAAATGTTACTCAGCAATGAGAACATTGATGTGCATAACGGCTGGCGTGAGCAACAAGAAACGCTATTGAGTTATTTGCAAAGTAACAATTTGCACAGCCTCAGGTTGTGGATCAAAGAGCGTGGTCAGGATTACCCTGCGCAAACGCTCAATACACATTTGTTCATTCCCTTACGCCGACGTCTGCAATGTCAGCAGCCCATTCTCCAGGCGCTATTGGGGATCCTTGACGGTGTACTCATCAATTATATTGCGATTTGCCTTGCCTCGGCGCGTAAAAAACAGGGTAAAGATGCCCTGGTGGTCGGCTGGAATATCCACGATACCACCCGCTTATGGCTGGAAGGTTGGGTCGCCAGCCAGCAAGGATGGCGTGTTGATGTACTGGCCCACTCGCTCAATCAGCTACGGCCCGAGCTGTTTGAAGGGCGCACCCTGCTCGTCTGGTGCGGAGAGAACCAAACCCCTGCACAACACCAGCAACTGGATGAGTGGCGCGCGTTAGGTCACGATATTTATCCACTCGGTATTTAATATTTTATTAACAAACGTGTACAATCCTTATATTCACATAAGGAGTACAAAATGAGCGCAGCTAAAATCGGTGTTATAACCCTCTTCCTGCTGATGGCTATCGGTGGTATCGGCGGCGTGATGCTGGCAGGTTATACCTTTATTTTACGTGCCGGGTAAGGTAGTACGCTAATCGCTCAAACCCGCGATCGGCAATGACTGCGGCCAAGGCGACCAGCAGCGCCCCCTGGATCACATAGGCGGTATTAAACCCGCTTAACCCGATAATAATCGGTGTTCCCAGCGTATTCGCACCAACGGTAGAGGCAATCGTTGCGGTGCCAATATTAATAATGACTGACGTGCGAATCCCGGCCAGAATAACCGGCGCCGCAAGCGGAAGTTCGACTTTGCATAGCCGTTGCCCATGACTCATGCCCATCCCGCTGGCGATATCTATCACGCTGGCAGAGATCCCTCCCAGCCCTGCCAGCGTTGCCTGTAAGATCGGTAACACCCCATACAGGATCAGCGCGATAATCGCAGGCTCCGGGCCAAACCCCATCACCGGTACGGCGATCGCCAGCACCGCAACCGGCGGAAAAGTTTGCCCCACCGCGGCAATCGTTTCGACCAACGGTCTGAATTCTCCCCCCCATGAGCGGGTTACCGCTACACCTGCCCCAACCCCAATAATGACAGCAATCAGGCTTGAAATACCCACCAGCGTGAAATGCGCCAGCGCCAGCGCCGTAAAGCTCTCTTGCTGATAAACAGGACGCGGCAATTGGGGAAACAACGCGCTGAACAGTGCCTGGCTGTGAGGCAATCCCACCAGCAACACCAGGAACAGCGCAATAAGCCACAGCAGAGGATCAAACAGATGTTTCACTGTGCGGTGTCTCCGAAAGCAGATCGTGAAAATGCAGCGTACCGCGGGCCACGCCCTGGGCATTCACCACCGGCAACACATCGCAACCCCGGGCGACAAAAACAGATAGCGCATCACGTAACGTCATCTCGTCCACCAACGGCTCACCGGCCAACTGTTCACCACGACGGGTAAAATCCCCCACCGTACGCAGCGACAGCAGCCGGACCCCCAGTTCACTGTGACCAAAAAAGGTCTGCACGAAATCATTCACCGGTGCCGTCAACATCGACAGCGGCGTGCCCTGCTGCACCACCTTGCCCGCATCCATTAACACCAGGTGCTCCGCCAATCTCAGCGCTTCATCAATATCATGCGTCACCAACACGATGGTACGACCCAGCAGACGATGGATACGGGTCATCTCCTGCTGTAGCGCACTGCGTGTTACCGGGTCCAGCGCGCCAAAAGGCTCGTCCATCAGCAGTACCTGAGGGTCAGCCGCCAGCGCGCGTGCCACACCGACCCGCTGTTGTTGGCCGCCGGAAAGCTGATGCGGATAGCGGTGACGCAAATCCGCTTCCAGCCCCAGCAACGCCATCAGCTCTTCTGTTCGGTCATCAATACGCGCACGTGACCACTTTTGCAGCTGTGGTACGGTGGCAATGTTCTGGGCGACTGTCCAGTGCGGAAACAAGCCAATCGACTGGATGGCATAGCCCATACGTCGCCTTAATTCCAGCACCGGCAGGCTGCGGATCTCTTCCCCGGCAAAACGGATCTGCCCACTGTCATGCTCGACCAGCCGGTTGATCATTTTCAACGTGGTGGACTTCCCCGAACCGGAGGTCCCAATTAATACCGAAAAGCTCCCTTCGCCTAAATGCAGATTGAGATCGCGCACGGCCTGTTGCTGGTTATAGGTTTTATTGACATGGCTAAATTCAATCATCGTTTGTCACCTTCAGCAGCGCTAAGCCTAAATCAAACAGCGCATCAATCAGCACTGCCAGTACCACCACCGGAATCACGCCCAGTAGCACTAAATCAACGGCGCTACTGAGCAGTCCCTGAAAGACCAGCGCGCCAAACCCACCTGCCCCAATCAATGCGGCAATAACCGCCATCCCCACCGTCTGAACCATCACCACCCGCAAACTGCGCAGGAAAACGGGTTGCGCTAACGGAAGTTGCACCGAAATAAAACGCTGGCGCACGCTCATTCCCATCGCCCGCGCACTTTCCAGCACATCACGCGGAACCTGATTCAGCCCGGCCACCACGCCACGAACCAAGGGCAATAAGGCGTACAGCACCAGCGCAATCAGCGCGGGCGTCAGGCCCGTTCCCGCTACGCCGAGCGAGCTAAGCCACGGGAAATGCTTAACCAGTCCGGCAAGCGGCGCGATCAACAAACCAAACAATGCGACGGAGGGGATCGTCTGGATGATATTCAGCACGGCAAATATTGGCCCCTGACGCGAAGCAGAAAAGGTGCACCAGATACCCAGCGGCACGCCAATACACAGCGCAGGCACCACGGTACCGAACAGAATAGTCAGATGCTGTGCCAGAGCATCATCAAAGACATCCTGGCGATTGGCATATTCTTTGAGCAGAGAAAGATCGTTAAGGGTGCCGGTCAGCAGCAGCGCCACTGGCACAATGACAATTTGCGCATGCAGCACCCAGCGCCACAGCGGCTGAATGGTGATACGCCGAATGGCGTCACTGCCAGCCAGCAACAGCACCCCTGACCCAAGCCAGAAACCACTCCCCAGGCTGGTTCTGGCGACAGACGTTCCCGTCTGAGCCAGATGCGTTGCCGTTTTCCCGGCCATAAACAACGCCGCAATCACCAGTAACTGGACAACAACCAGCGTCAATATATTGCCGGATTTACCGGGTATGAAGCAGAGAATCACGAGCAGTAAAAATGTCGCCGCCAGTCCCCACGCCATGTGGGGCCAGACTTCCCAGAGTTGGCGACCTTCACCGGAAACCAGACGATTAGGGGCATAGCTGATGAAAGGAAGCGCGGCTGCGGCCACGGTCAGAACCACCAGCAGCAACAGCACCCGATTAACTGATATCTTCGACACAACACTCACCTGCTGCAAATCTGTTACTTCACCCATCCTTTTTGCTTCAGGTAATCTGCAGCGACTTTTTTCGCATCCAGCCCCTCAACGGCGATACTGGCGTTGAGCTGCTGCAGCGTTTTTTCATCCAGACTGGCAAAGACCGGCTGTAGCCATTCCCCCATTTGCGGGTACTCCTTGAGTACCACGTCACGCACGACGGGCGCAGGTGCGTAAATGGGCTGAACCCCTTTGGGATCGCTTAATGTTTGCAGCCCCAGCGCAGCAACAGGGCCATCGGTTCCGTAAGCCATTGCGGCATTAACGCCGGAGGTCTGCTGCGCCGCAGCTTTAATTGTCACCGCAGTATCGCCCCCTGCCAGCGACAACAATTGGTTCTGATTGAGCTTGAAGTCATACGCTTTTTCAAAGGCGGGCAGCGCGTCTGCACGTTCAATAAACTCGGCGGAAGCCGCCAGTTTGAACGTTCCCCCCTCTTTCAGGTAGCGGCCTAAATCCGCCAGAGAGACAAGTTTGTTTTTTTCAGCGATATCCTGACGTACGGCAATAGTCCAGGTATTGTTGGCCGGCGCAGGCGTTAGCCAGATCAGTTTATTTTGCTCAGCGTCCAGTTTTTTCACTTTCTCGAAACCTGCCTGCGCATTTTTCCACGCGGGGTCGTTTTCATCTTTAAAAAAGAACGCGCCATTGCCGGTATATTCCGGATAAATATCCAGCTCACCGGAAGTGATGGCCCCACGCACCACGGGCGTCGTGCCCAGTTGCACTTTATTGACCGTTTTCACGCCGTGGCTTTCAAGCACCTGCAAAATAATATTGCCGAGCAGCGCCCCTTCGGTATCAATTTTTGACCCCACCGTGACGGGTGACGCGGCCTGTAAAGGCAAGCTTATCGTGGCCAGTAACGCCAGCGAACCCACCCATACCTTTGAGATAATCATGCTGCTCTCCTCATCCTTTTGCTGCCCTTTTCAGAGACTTGAGGAAAAAGCATAGTTGAAAAATCCAGTCTTAACCTGGCTATTGGGGGGTAACACCGAGCGTTATTAGCGGTACGACGAGAACAAAATAAAAAAATCCGGTAAACCCAACGTGAATTTACCGGATGACAGGATTTCGCAGGCCTGATAAGCGTAGCGCTATCAGGCACTGTGCTTGGCTTTATTCACCCATTACAGCAGTTCAAACTCGCCCTGCTTCACTCTGGCGGAGTCCACGCCGATAAAGACGTTAAATTTGCCCGGCTCCGCATCGTATTTCATCTGCTGGTTCCAGAACTTCAGCGCGTCAATATCAATGGGGAAACTGACGGTCTGGGTTTCACCTGGCTTGAGGTTCACTTTCTCAAAGCCTTTCAGCTGTTTTACCGGACGACTCATTGAGGCCGTCACATCCTGTAAATACATCTGAACGACTGTCGCCCCTTCACGCTTGCCGGTGTTGGTTACCTGCACGCTGGCAGTCACTGTTCCGTCACGTTTCATTGTCGGTGCAGAGAGCTTCACATCAGACACGGTAAACGTGGTGTAGCTCAGGCCATAGCCAAAGGGATACAACGGACCATTCGCTTCATCAAAGTAGCGCGACGTATATTTGTTCGGCTTATCGGCGTTATACGGGCGACCAGTATTAAGATGGCTGTAATAGACCGGGATCTGCCCCACCGATCGTGGGAAAGACATCGGCAGCTTACCTGACGGGTTATAATCGCCAAACAGCACATCAGCAATGGCGTTACCGCCTTCGGTGCCGGCAAACCAGGTCTCGAGGATCGCATCAGCCTGCTGATCTTCCTTCACCAGTGCCAGTGGACGACCGTTCATCAGCACCAGCACCAGCGGTTTCCCGGTTGCTTTCAGCGCAGCAATCAGATCACGCTGGCTTTGCGGGATAGTGATATCGGTTCGACTGGACGCTTCATGCGCCATCCCCTGCGCTTCACCCACGACCGCAACAACCACGTCAGACTGTTTCGCCGCGTTAACGGCTTCATCAATCATCGCCTGCGGCGAGCGTGGATCAACGTTCACCGCCTCTTCGTACAGGTTAAGGAAGTCAACAATACCTTTATCGTTGGTGATATTCGCCCCTTTGGCGTAGACCACTTTACCTTTATCACCCAGGGCATTTTTAATGCCTGTCAGTACCGTGACAGACTGATCGGCAACACCCGCCGCAGACCAGCTACCCATGACATCACGTTTGCTGTCTGCTAACGGTCCGACAACTGCCACGGTGGCTGTTTTTTTCAGTGGCAATGTTTCCAGACGGTTTTTCAGCAATACCAGGCTTTCACGCGCCACGTCACGCGCTTCTTTGCGATGCAAACGGCTTTCAGCATTGGTGTCCTGTGGGTCAGAATCTTTCGACCCCAGGTGGCTGTACGGGTCGTTAAACAGACCCATATCATATTTCACATTCAGTACATGGCGCGCGGCATCGTCGAGTTCCGCCATCGAAACCTTGCCCGACTTAATCAGCCCCGGCAGATACTTACTGTAGTATTCATCGCTCATGCTCATGTTAATACCGGACGTGATCGCCACGCGCACAGCATCTTCAGGGTCAGACGCGGTTCCATGCTTAATCAATTCTTTAATTGCGCCGTGATCGGAAACCGTTATGCCTTTAAAGCCCCACTTATCGCGCAGCACGTCTTTGAGCAGCCAGGCATCAGAGGTGGCAGGCGTCCCATTCAGTGAATTAAGCCCCACCATCACCGCACCGCTACCGGCATCCAGTCCGGCCTTGTACGGCGGCATATAGTCGTTGAATAAACGCTGCGGACTCATATCCACAGTGTTGTACTCTTTTCCGCCCTCAACGGCGCCATAAGCGGCGAAGTGCTTGACGCTGGTCATCACTGAATACCTGTCGGCCGGGCTTTTCCCCTGCATCGCTTCCACCATGGTTTTGCCCATGATGGCAGTTAAATACGTATCTTCACCAAAACCTTCGGACGCACGGCCCCAACGCGGATCGCGGGAGACATCGACCATCGGCGCCCAGGTCATGTTCAGACCATCGTCTGCGGCTTCATACGCAGAAATCCGGCCAACGGTTCTGACCGCATCAAGGTTAAAAGAGGATGCCAGGCCAAGGCTTATCGGAAACACGGTACGTTGACCGTGCAGCACGTCATAGGCGAAAAAGAGAGGGATTTTCAGGCGGCTGAGTTCCATAACCTGATCCTGCATCTTACGGATATCCTGGCGCGTGACGGTGTTAAAAATCGCCCCAACCTGCCCGTCTTTGATCATCTCACGGATGGCTTCTTTCGGGTTATCAGGTCCAACGCTTATTAAGCGCAATTGCCCAATTTTCTCATCCACGGTCATCTGTTTGAGTAAATCGGTCACAAACGCATCCCGCGCTTCAGGCGTCAGTGGATGGTTACCAAACAAGGTGTCCGCCAACGCTGGTTGCAACGCCAGGCCCACCGCGACACCTACAGAACATAGCCATTTCATGTTGATTCTCTCTTAATTTCTACCCGACGAGGCAGCGAAAATATAACAAAAACCGCAGCTTGCCGTAAGCCTAAACGGGAGTGGGGAAGAAAGCTAAGGATATTCTCTGAATTTTCAAAACCAGCATGAATCAGTGGGATACAACACAGAGACAATGCGAATGAGAAAGCGTATTGTCATACATAGCGCTATGCTTGTTCCTGATATTGAGTCCCACCACAAGGAGTGGAGAATGTCTTCCATTACAACAACTGATAATAAAGCGTTTCTGACTGAATTGACCCGACTGGTCGGCCATTCACACCTGCTCACCGAACCGGCCAAAACGGCCCGTTATCGTAAAGGCTTCCGCTCGGGCCAGGGCGATGCGCTCGCCGTCGTTTTCCCTGGATCGCTTTTAGAACTGTGGCGTGTCCTCAGCGCCTGCGTCTCGGCTGACAAAATAATCCTGATGCAAGCCGCCAATACCGGTCTGACCGAAGGCTCTACGCCTAGCGGCAATGATTACGATCGCGACATCGTTATCATCAGCACTCTGCGCCTCGATAAGCTGCACGTCATCGGCAACGGTGAACAGGTGCTGGCTTATCCCGGTACGACACTGTATTCGCTGGAAAAGGCGCTCAAACCTTTTGGCCGTGAACCGCATTCGGTGATCGGCTCTTCCTGTATCGGTGCTTCCGTGATCGGCGGTATCTGCAACAACTCTGGCGGCTCGCTGGTACAACGTGGTCCGGCATACACAGAAATGTCGCTCTTTGCACGTATTGATGAGCAAGGCAAGTTACAGCTGGTCAACCATCTGGGTATCGAGCTGGGTCAGACGCCGGAGCAGATCCTCAGTAAACTCGACGACGAGCGGATCAAAGATGATGATGTCCAGCACGATGGGCGTCACGCACACGATCATGATTACGTCACCCGCGTCAGAGATATTGAGGCCGATACGCCGGCACGCTATAACGCAGACCCTGAGCGTTTGTTTGAATCTTCTGGTTGCGCCGGAAAGCTTGCGGTGTTCGCCGTGCGCCTGGATACCTTTGAGGCGGAGAAAAACCAGCAGGTATTTTATATCGGTACCAACCAGCCAGAAGTGCTGACAGAAATCCGTCGTCATATTCTGGCCAAATTTGAACATCTGCCGGTCGCGGGTGAATATATGCACCGCGATATCTATGACATCGCCGAAACCTATGGCAAAGATACGTTTCTGATGATCGACAAACTCGGCACCGACAAAATGCCGTTTTTCTTTACGCTGAAAGGCCGCACCGATGCGATGCTGGAAAAAGTGAAAATTTTCCGCCCGCACTTTACCGACCGGGCGATGCAGAAGTTTGGCCATTTATTCCCCAGCCATTTACCGGCACGGATGAAAAGCTGGCGTGATAAATACGAACATCACCTGCTGTTAAAAATGGCCGGTGGCGGCGTAGCAGAAGCACAGAGCTGGCTGACTGAGTTTTTCAAAACCGCCGAAGGTGATTTCTTTGCCTGTACGCCGGAAGAAGGTAGCAAGGCCTTTTTGCACCGCTTCGCCGCGGCGGGGGCGGCCATTCGATATCAGGCCGTCCATGCGGATGAAGTGGAAGATATTCTGGCGCTGGATATTGCGCTGCGCCGTAACGATACCGAATGGTATGAGCACCTGCCGCCGGAAATAGACAGCAAGCTGGTTCACAAGCTCTATTACGGCCACTTTATGTGCTATGTCTTCCATCAGGATTACATTGTGAAGAAAGGTGTGGATGCTCACGAACTGAAAGAGCAAATGCTGGTGTTACTGCGTGAGCGCGGGGCACAATACCCTGCAGAACATAACGTAGGGCATCTGTATAAAGCGCCAGAAACATTGACGCGTTTTTATCGCGAGAACGACCCGACCAACAGTATGAATCCAGGTATTGGCAAAACCAGTAAGCAGAAGTACTGGAAAGAGTCGTAGGCCCGATAAGCGTAAGCGCCATCGGGCACGTTGCCGGGGGCGCTTCGCTTGCCCGGCCTACGGTTTAATCGTTTTGCGCGGTTTGCTCACCTGTCGCTGAACCCGCTGCCGCCATCTGGGCGGCTTTTTGCTTTTTATAGCTCAGCGCCGCGACCGGAACAGGCATCACTTTGCCGGTTTCGATCCAGGTGCGTAAACGACTGGCATCAGCAAAGTGGGTGTATTTGCCAAAGGCATCCATGACCACCAGCGCTACCGGCTTGTTATTAATGACCGTACGCATCACCAGACAGTGACCGGCGGCATTAGTAAACCCCGTTTTGGTGAGCTGAATGTTCCAGTTATCGCGGTACACCAGATGGTTGGTGTTACGGAACGGCAGCGTATAAGCCGGATTAGCAAAGGTCGCCATGTCTTCACGCGTCGTACTCAACTGACCAATCAGCGGATACTGCTTGCTGGCAATCAGCAGTTTCGTTAAATCACGCGCCGTCGAGACGTTATGAATCGATAACCCGGTCGGTTCCACAAAGCGCGTCTGGGTCATTCCCAACGACTTCGCCTTCGCATTCATCGCCTTGATAAATGCGTTATAACCGCCCGGATAGTGGTGCGCCAGGCTTGCCGCTGCGCGGTTTTCTGAGGACATCAGCGCCAGTAGTAGCATATTCTTACGACTGATCTCACTGTTCAGACGCACACGAGAGTAGATGCCTTTCATTTCCGGCGTCTGGCTGATATCCACTTTCAGTTTTTCATCCAGCGGCAGTCGTGCGTCAAGCACTACCATCGCCGTCATTAATTTGGTAATCGACGCAATCGGACGCACGAGGTCCGGGTGGTTCGAATAGATAACTTTGTTGGTATTCAGATCAACAATCATCGCACTACCCGAAGCAATCTCAGGTTGAGATGCCGCTGCGGTAGTCGCCGTTTTCGCTACGGCTTGGGGTGCAAAAGGAACGGCCAGCACCAGGGCAAGACTTAATAATGAAACTCGGAATTTCAGCATGATGAGGTTTCTGATAATGGTTCACGCACGTCACAACGCACACCGCCTGAAATAAGGATTATCTCAGGCTAGCTCTGGCATCATAGCGATCCGGCAGGTTTGCCGCTACAGAAGAATCATCTCGAAATGCTGCGTTGCTGACTTTTACGTCAACAACGCAGCGCAGACAGGTTGTACACCTAGAACAATCGGTACCCGTAGCCCCACAGGATCACCGTAATCGCCAGCAGAACCTCCAGCACCAGCACACCGATCGCCAGCGTTGAACTGGAAAAGCTCAGCCCTTCTTCTTTCGTGATATTCAGGAACGTTGGAATACCGAGATAGAGTAAATAGCCGGTGTAAAACAGCGCGATGGTTCCCACGAGCGCACACAGCCAGACCAGCGGATACAGTGCCACCAGCCCGCTTAAAAACAGCGGGGTGGCAACATATCCGGCAAAGACCATACAATGCGCCAGCGACGGGCGTCGCGAGTAATTACGCGCCATCCACCAGATCACTCTGCCCATAATGGCCACACCCGCCAGCATCACACCGTAAAACAGAATTGCCATCGCAAATCCGGTAAACAGGGATAACTTCAGGATATTGCCGTCGCCAAAATTCCAGCCAATTTGCGTGGTGCCAATAAACGCACAAATCACCGGGATTGCCGCCATCAGCAGTACATGGTGGGTATAGTGATGCGAAACACTTTCGTTTTCGCTGTTGATCACGTGCATTTCACGATCGGGATGGGAAAACAGCCCCCAGACATGGTTCATACCGCCCCCTTCTTGTCAGCTCCGGACCTCAACACTTCAAGTATAATTCAGCTTTTGATTATTTTATGTACACATGAAAAATACCGATGCGCTGAGTTACTGCTTTTCCGGCATGAACAATTCACTGGGTGTATGCTATGGAGCGTGGAGGTCATACAACGTATGGATATAACGCATTATGTTGAGCAATACGGCTATGCGGCGCTGATTATTGGCAGCCTTGCCGAAGGCGAAACCATTACCTTGCTAGGCGGTGTTGCTGCGCATCAGGGAATTCTTAAATTTCCGCTGGTGGTACTCTCCGTCGCGTTGGGCGGGATGATTGGCGATCAGTTACTCTTTTTACTTGGGCGTCGTTATGGCGGCAAAATTTTACGTCGTTTCTCGCGTCATCGGGCAAAAATCCACTATGCGCAGAAGATGATCCAACGGCGTCCCTATCTGTTTGTGGTCGGCACGCGCTTTATGTACGGCTTTCGCGTCATTGGTCCGTTGCTGATTGGAGCCAGCCACCTGCCGCCGAAGATTTTCATCCCACTGAATATCCTGGGGGCGTTTGTCTGGGCTTTGCTGTTTACCACGCTCGGCTATGTGGGCGGTGAAGTGATTGCCCCATGGTTGCATAGCCTCGACCAGCACATTAAACATGGCGTGTGGTTGGTTCTGGTTATCGGCGTTGTGGTGGCAGCCCGCTGGTGGATGAAACGGCGAAGTAAACGCAAAGAACAGGCAAATTGACCCGACAGCGGCTTCTGCCGGGTCAGACTATCAGGAGGCGCGGTAACCGCCGCCCAGAGCGCTGGTCAGCTGTATAGAAGCATCCAGCCATTGCCCCTGTAGAACCAGACCATTAAGCTGTTCGCGTAATGCCGGAATTTTGGCCTCGCTAACCCGGGAACCCGCAATGATACCGGCGCTATATCGTGCCTGCGCAAGCCCCACGACGCGCTGTGCGTCATGTTCAATTTGCTGCTGATGCTGGTTCTTCTGCGCCAGCGTTTCTACCTGTGATGCCGCGCGCGCCACGTCATTCACCGCATCGACCACGGCCTTGTTGTAATTTGCCACCGTCAGGTTGCTCTGCGCTTTCGTGATATCGAGATTCGCATTCAGTCTGCCGCTATCAAAAATAGGCAGCGTCAGTCCAGCCGTCACGCCCATCTGCTGTGCGGAATGGCGGAACAAATCGCTCAGATGTAGCGCATCCTGCTGTAAAAACGCCATCAGGTTCACGTCCGGATAGAATGCCGCTTTTGCCGCATCAATGCTGCTCAGCGTTGACTCGATGTACCAGTGTGCGGCCTGCAAATCAGGGCGGCGGGCCAGCAGCGAATAACCAAGCTGGGACGGTAGCTGGCTTTCTACCGCCGGTAGCGCCGTTGCTTTAAGCTTCATGACGGAAGATTGCGAGTTGGTCAGTGCGCTCAGCCGCGCCTCTATCACCTTCATTTTGCCGCTGACATCGTTCAGCTGCTGCTCCGTTTTACTGGAATCGATATCCGTTTCAACACCTTCGACAGAAGAGGTAATCCCGTTTTGATACAGTTGACGATCGACGGTGATGACGTTCTGCTGCTCGTTTTTAATCTGCGTCAGTACGGTTTTCAGCGCCGCCTGTGTCTGCCACTCCCAGTACAAACGCGATACGCCGCTCGCCAGTAACTGGCGGGTTTGCTCACGTTCAGCCTCACGCGCTTTCACCTCACCAATACGCGCCGCCACTTCAGCCCGGTTTTTACCCCACAGATCCAGGTTCCAGCCCGCGGTTAAACCAAAGGTTCCATTGGTGTACCACGGCCCCGTATTTCCATCCAAATCGGTAGCAAACGGTCCCATCAGCCCTTCAGCCGACATTTTCTGACGCTCCACATCTGCGGAAAAATCAATCTCCGGGCCATCCTGCGCCTTGACCGCTTTAGCCTGCGCTTCTGCCAGTTGAATGCGCTGTTCTGCTACCTGCATATCTGGAGAATTCTTGAGGGTGCTGTCAATCAACGCATTCAGCTGTGGATCATGATACGCCTTCCACCATTGGCTATCCGGCCAACCATTTTTTAATGCCGCAGGCAACGCGGAATCCACGTTCACTGCGGGTGTCTGCTGTGACAGCGATTGACGATTGTCATGCATGGGTGCACAACCAACCATCAAAATAAGCAGCGGCAAACATGCCGTTGCAACAAGAACAGAATTACGATTCATGGGAATATACAGGTAAGAAAAGATGCACAGAGAGTACGACTTACCGCATTCTCTTTTTTAGTTACGCGTGGCAATACATCTTTTGAAATAAAATCACATAATTAAGAAACATATACATAGCAAATGGTTCTGTCAAAATAATTCCACTGAATTATAAATGGAGGCGTAATGTCACAAACGCTTATCAGGCCTGCGAAATACGCGTCCATTCCGTAGGCCGGATAAGGCGGTTACGCCGCCATCAGGCGATAATAGGGATGGCCTGAATCGCGCGGGCTATATCCGGTGAATTATTCAACGCCCTAATTTCCTGAAACAGTTCTGTCGCTTCAACATATTCTTTACGAAGATAGCCCAGCCACTGTTTGATACGCGCCACATGATACAGCCCGGTATCACCCTGTTTTTCCAGTCGGGTATATTTTTGCAGTAACGTCACAACTTCAGGCCATGGCATACGCGGTTCGTTATATTTCACCACGCGACTCAAATTCGGGATATTAAGCGCACCGCGCCCGATCATAACGGCATCGCATCCGCTGATAGCCATACAGTCCTGTGCGCTTTGCCAGTCCCAGATCTCACCATTCGCGATAACCGGGATATTGAGACGCTGGCGGATCTCGCCAATAGCCTGCCAGTTAATGTGCTCGGCCTTATAACCTTGCTCTTTCGTTCGACCGTGCACCACCAACTCACTGGCACCGGCCTGCTGGACGGCATCAGCAATTTCGAACTGCCTGTCACTGCTGTCCCAGCCCAGGCGCACTTTTACCGTCACCGGTAAATGGGCCGGAACCGCATCACGCATGGCCTTAGCGCCACGGTAAATCAGCTCAGGGTCCTTCAGTAACGTTGCGCCACCGCCGCTGCCGTTCACCAGCTTCGACGGACAGCCACAGTTTAGATCGACGCCATACGAACCCAGCTCAACCGCGCGGGCTGCATTTTCTGCCAGCCACTGCGGATACTGCCCCAGCAGTTGTATACGCACCGGCGTACCGGATGTCGTGCGGCTGGCGTTAAGCAGTTCAGGACAAATGCGGTGAAAGACTTTTACCGGCAGTAGTTGATCCACCACGCGAACAAATTCGGTGATACAGAGATCATAATCATTCACTTCAGTCAGCAGCTCGCGCACCAGTGAGTCGAGCACGCCTTCCATCGGCGCCAGTAAAACACGCATATTGTTACCCGCAAAAAAGAGAGGCGCTATGGTAACGTCTCTATGCGGGAGATTAAAGCGTCTCAGCGCCGGGCGCAGGTTTGGTTATGCTGATTGGGGGCATTGCCTGATGTTCCAGATATCTATTTCCACTATGCTTAGAATTCATGATGTGATCGGTAGCACGTTTTAAAGTTTAATTGTATGATGAATCAGTCTCGTCAAGGGTTTCAAATATGAGCAAGTCACTGAACATTATCTGGCAATATTTACGCGCATTCGTCCTCATTTATGCCTGCCTCTATGCAGGTATTTTTCTTGCATCACTGCTGCCAATCACGATTCCGGGCAGCATTATCGGCATGCTGATTCTGTTTGTATTACTGGCATTACAGATCTTACCGGCAAAATGGGTAAACCCAGGCTGCTACGTACTGATTCGTTACATGGCCCTGCTGTTTGTCCCGATTGGCGTGGGGATCATGCAGTACTTTGACCTGCTCCGTGCGCAATTTGGTCCGGTGGTGGTGTCCTGCACCATCAGTACACTGGTCGTATTCCTGGTAGTGAGCTGGAGCTCGCACATTGTTCACGGCGAACGCAAAATCGTTGGCCAAAAAGGGTCTAAACAATGATGTCGTATATCTGGTGGTCGTTACCCCTCACCCTGGCGGTATTTTTTGCTGCACGTAAGCTGGCAGCGCGATGCAAACTGCCGTTGCTGAATCCGTTGCTCGTCGCAATGGTGGTGATTATTCCCTTTCTGATACTGACCGGTATCCCCTACGATCACTACTTCAAAGGTAGCGAGGTGCTGAACGATTTACTGCAACCTGCCGTCGTCGCGCTAGCCTATCCGTTATATGAACAGCTGCACCAAATCCGTGCCCGCTGGAAATCCATTATCGCCATCTGTTTTGCCGGCAGTGTCGTGGCCATGGTCACGGGCACCTCAATTGCCCTGCTGATGGGGGCTTCACCAGAGATTGCCGCCTCTATTATGCCTAAATCGGTCACCACGCCTATCGCTATGGCTGTGGGTGGCAGTATTGGTGGTATTCCGGCAATCAGCGCAGTGTGCGTCATTTTTGTCGGTATCCTCGGCGCCGTATTTGGCCATACCTTGCTCAATGCCATGCGCATTCGCACCAAGGCAGCACGTGGACTGGCAATGGGTACGGCTTCACACGCCCTGGGCACGGCTCGTTGTGCAGAACTGGACTACCAGGAAGGCGCATTTAGCTCACTGGCGCTGGTGATTTGCGGAATTATTACCTCATTGGTTGCCCCCTTCCTGTTCCCGGTTATCCTGGCGGTGGTAGGCTAATCTGCATTTTTAAGCTGTTTATTTGCGATGCGTTGCACATTTTTCATTTAAGTTTCATAAGTTGCATACACAATGAGATTTGGATCACATATAAAGCCCTGTCAGGCCCGTAAACTACGGTTCCATTACATTGTTATGAGGCAACGCCATGCATCCACGTTTTCAAACTGCTTTTGCCCAACTCGCGGATAACTTGCAATCAGCCCTGGCCCCTATTCTGGCGGATGTACATTTCCCCGCCATGCTGACGGCTGAGCAGGTATCTTTGCTTAAACGCGAATCGGGACTGGACGAAGACGCGCTGGCATTCGCTCTGCTGCCTTTAGCTGCGGCCTGCGCACGCACCCCGCTGTCCAACTTCAACGTTGGCGCAATCTCACGAGGTATCAGCGGAACCTGGTATTTCGGTGGGAACATGGAGTTTCTGGGTGCCACAATGCAGCAAACCGTTCACGCCGAGCAGAGCGCTATTAGCCATGCCTGGTTACGTGGCGAAAAAGGACTCGCCGCGATTACCGTCAACTACACCCCTTGCGGGCACTGCCGTCAGTTTATGAATGAGCTGAACAGCGGACTGGATTTACGTATTCACCTGCCCGGGCGTGAACCACACGCACTGCGCGACTATCTGCCGGACGCTTTTGGGCCAAAAGATCTCGACATCAAAACGCTGTTGATGGACGACCAGGATCACGGCTTCGCGCTGCAAGGCGATGCGCTGACCCAGGCGGCGATTGCCGCAGCAAACAGATGCCATATGCCCTACAGCAACTCCCCGAGCGGCGTGGCGCTGGAGTGTAAAGATGGTCAGATTTTCAGCGGTAGTTATGCTGAAAACGCCGCCTTCAACCCAACGCTGCCACCGTTGCAGGGTGCATTAAACCTGTTGAGTCTGAACGGTTACGACTATCCGGACATTCAACGTGCGGTGCTGGCAGAAAAAGCGGATGCGGCGCTTATCCAGTGGGATGCGACGTCTGCCACCCTGAACGCGCTGGGCTGTGACAATATCGAGCGCGTACTACTCGGTTAAATCATGATGCCCGGTGGCGCTGCGTCATCGGGCAACAGTGACTAAAATCCCCTCAATCAGACTGCTGTTTCTTGCGCTCCGCCGTTGGGTACAGTAGCCTGATTGACATTCCATCCAATTATCGAGTTTTCTGCATGTTAAAGCGTGTGTTTTACAGCTTGTTAGTCCTGGTAGGCTTGCTGCTGTTGACAGTGCTTGGGCTCGACAGATGGATGAGCTGGAAGACGGCCCCCTACATCTATGACGAATTACAGGATCTCCCCTACCGTCAGGTTGGCGTTGTCCTGGGCACGGCAAAATACTACCGTACCGGTGTCATCAATCAGTATTACCGCTACCGCATTCAGGGCGCATTAAATGCGTATAACAGCGGCAAAGTAAACTATCTGCTCCTTAGCGGCGACAACGCGCAGCAAAGCTATAACGAACCGATGACAATGCGTAAAGACTTGATTGCCGCAGGCGTCGATCCCGCTGACATCGTGCTTGATTACGCAGGGTTCCGTACGCTTGATTCGATTGTTCGCACCCGCAAAGTATTCGATACCAACGATTTCATCATCATTACTCAGCGATTCCATTGTGAGCGGGCGTTGTTTATTGCGCTGCATATGGGCATTCAGGCTCAGTGCTATGCGGTACCCTCGCCAAAAGATATGCTTACCGTGCGGGTGCGCGAATTCGGCGCTCGCTTTGGTGCGCTGGCCGATCTCTACCTTTTTAAACGCGAGCCACGTTTTTTAGGTCCGCTGGTACCCATCCCGACCATGCATCAGGTACCCGATGATGCTCAGGGATATCCGGCAGTCACTCCTGAACAATTACTCGAATTACAAAAGAAACAAGGAAAATAAGCATGGATGTACAAACACTCTTCGTCGTATTGGCCTTTCTGCTCATTCCCCTCTTTTGTTTCAGGGAAGCCTGGAAAGGATGGCGCTCCGGAGCCGTAGATAAAATTAAGAAGAATGCGCGCGAACCGGTTTATGCTTATCGCTCGCAAGAGCCATTGCAATTTTGGTCCTATGTGCTGGTTTATGCCGGATGCGGATGTTTATCATTAGGTATGGTTGTTTATTTGGTATTTTATCGTTAACGATATTGTCTTTATATTAGATGTTGAGAATAACTAATATTATGATAACGGTTACCATTTCAATATAAGGGATTCATGCTGCCCGTCAGCATTTCCCTCACACCTTCTTCTATTTGTGAATCCTTTCACAGAATACTCTTCCTGCAGTGCTTAGCCTTAAGAATAGCCTTTCACTTTTTATATTTTGTTATTAAAGGGTTGCCTTAATTTACTCAAGCATTAAGGAAGAAAATATGCCACAACAAAATTATCTGGATGAGCTCACGCCGGCTTTTACCCCATTATTAGCAATAAAAGAGGCCTCTCGTTGTTTATTATGTCACGATGCCCCCTGTAGTCAGGATTGCCCGGCACAAACCGACCCAGGGAAATTTATTCGCTCCATTTATTTCCGCAATTTTAAAGGCGCGGCTGAAACTATTCGGGAAAATAATGCGCTCGGTGCGGTGTGCGCCCGGGTATGCCCAACCGAAAAATTATGCCAGCGCGGATGTACGCGTTCAGGAATTGATAAACCTATCGATATTGCGCGTCTGCAGCGATTTATTACCGATTTTGAACAGCAGACCGCAATGAAAATCTATCAGCCCGCAACAAAAACGCTGGGCAAGGTCGCCATCATCGGTGCAGGTCCGTCCGGATTACAGGCCAGCGTAACGCTGAGTAATCTTGGCTATGACGTCACCCTCTTCGAAAAGCAGGCCCAGCCAGGCGGCTGGTTGCGTTATGGCATTCCAGAGTTTCGTCTGCCGCAGGCGGTTTTAGATAATGAGATTGCCCGTATCGTAGAAATGGGCGTGACCATCAGATGCAATTGTGAAGTGGGTACTGCCCTTTCCCTTGAGCAACTCAAAACAGAATACCGCGCCGTACTGGTAACTGTAGGGATGTCTTACGGTTCTACGCTGCCTCTGTTTGATCAGGCAAATAATGTCGAAATTGCCGTCGACTTTCTGCAACGGGCCCGACAGTCAGGCGGCAATATTAGCGTCGCGCAAAGCGCATTGATCATCGGCGGTGGCGATGTGGCAATGGATGTCGCCAGTACACTGAAACTGCTGGGCTGCCCGTCCGTCACCTGTGTCGCACGTGAAGAACTGGCTGAATTCCCTGCCAGCGACAACGAGTTCAACAGCACCCAGGCGTTAGGGGTATCGATTATTGACGGTTTCACGCCTGTGGCGGTTAGTGGAAATCGCGTCACCTTTAAGCACGTACGCCTGCCGGGAGAACTCTCGCTTGAAGCCGAACATATTATTCTTGCCGTCGGTCAACATGCGCAGCTTGATGATTTCGCCGCGTTAAAGCCACAGCGCAATCTTATCGATACGCACAATTACCAAACCGCCGATCCGGTTATGTTTGCCGCGGGCGATATTGTTAAAGGCGATAAAACCGTTGTATACGCCGTGAAAACCGGAAAAGAAGCCGCTCAGGCCATTCATCACTATTTAGAGGGAGCTTGCTCATGTTAACGAAAGATCTTTCTATTACTTTTTGCGGCGTCAAATTTCCCAACCCGTTCTGCCTCTCTTCTTCGCCGGTGGGCAACTGCTATGAGATGTGCGCCAAAGCCTATGATACCGGCTGGGGCGGTATTGTTTTTAAGACGATCGGTTTCTTTATCGCCAATGAAGTCTCCCCGCGCTTTGACCATCTGACCAAAGAAGATACCGGCTTTATCGGCTTCAAAAACATGGAGCAAATTGCCGAACACCCGCTGGAGGAGAATCTGGCCGCAATTCGCCGACTGAAACAGGACTATCCTGACAAGGTCCTGATTGCGTCGATCATGGGTGAAAACGAAGAACAGTGGCAGGAGCTGGCTCGCCTGGTTGAAGAGGCGGGTGCAGACATGATCGAATGCAACTTCTCGTGTCCGCAAATGACCTCACATGCCATGGGCAGCGATGTCGGGCAAAGCCCTGAGCTGGTCGAAAAGTATTGTCGGGCAGTTAAACGCGGCTCAACCTTACCAATGCTGGCTAAAATGACACCAAATATTGGTGATATGTGTGAAGTTGCTCTGGCGGCTAAACGCGGAGGTGCTGACGGTATCGCGACCATCAATACGGTTAAATCCATCACCAATATCGACCTGAAGCGCAAAATCGGGATGCCGGTCATCAACGGTAAATCCAGTATTTCTGGTTATTCCGGCAAGGCCGTGAAGCCTATCGCTCTGCGCTTTATTCAGCAACTGCGTATGCACCCTGAACTGCGCGATTTTCCGATTAGCGGCATTGGGGGGATTGAAACCTGGGAGGACGCCGCCGAGTTTCTGCTGTTGGGTGCTGCCACGCTGCAGGTCACCACCGGAGTCATGCAGTATGGCTACCGAATCGTGGAGGACATGACCAGCGGGCTATCGCATTACCTCGCCGATCAAGGATTTGACTCGCTGGAGGAGATGGTTGGTCTCGCTAACGCCAATATCATCCCCGCAGAGGAACTTGATCGTAGCTACATCGTCTATCCGCATATCAATCTCGCAAAATGTGTGGGCTGTGGCCGCTGCTACATCTCCTGCTATGACGGTGGGCACCAGGCAATGGAATGGAATGAGGAGACCCGTACACCTCACTGCAACACGGAAAAATGCGTGGGCTGCCTGCTGTGCGGTCACGTTTGCCCGGTAGCCTGTATCGATCTCGGTGAGGTGAAATTTAAAACCGGCGAGAAAGCACATGCTTTAACCTTGTGACACTCACAAAAAAGCCCGGTGCAGATTGCGCTGCACCGGGCTTTTAGCGTTCTAATCGTTACTTCTTACGTGCGTATTTCAGTGAATCCAGCGCGACGGCGAAGATGATGATGCCGCCCTTAATAATGTACTGCCAGTAAGGGTTCACGCCGATGTAGGTCAGACCGTAGTTGATGACGGTGAAGATAATCACACCGGTCACCACGCCGAAAACCGTCCCCACGCCACCGCTGAACGACACGCCGCCAACCACGCATGCCGCAATGGCATCCAGCTCGTACATAAAGCCGAGGTTGTTGGTTGCAGAACCGATACGCCCTGCTTCCAGCAAACCACCGAAGGCATAGAACACACCAGACAGCGCATAGATAATCAGCAGGTTCAGCGCCACGTTTACACCGGATACTTTCGCGGCTTCTGGGTTACCGCCGATAGCGAAAATATTTTTACCAAAACGGGTCTTGTTCCACAGCACCCAAACAAAGGCCACGGCAATCAAGGCATAGAAAGTAATGTAGGAGAGTCGGAAACTACCCAGCGCAATAAAGCCCTGCGCAAAGGTTGAGAACCCGCTGTCAAAGCCAGAAATTGGCGATGCCCCAACAAAATCGTAATACAGGGAGTTAATACCGTAGACGATAATCATCGTGCCGAGGGTGGTAATAAAGGGCGTCACATTCAGATAAGCAATGATGATACCGTTTACCAGACCGATGACAGCACCGATAACGCAGACAATCAGCACGACCACAATAATGGGCATCGTCGCCATTTCCGGGAACACCTTGTTGGCGTTCTCCATCGACTGCAGCAAGGTTGCCGCCACGACCGCCGCCAGGCCAACCTGGCGCCCTGCTGACAGGTCCGTCCCTTGCGTAACAATCAGCCCGGCAACCCCCAGCGCGATAATAATACGCACCGAGGATTGCGTTAGAATATTACTCAGGTTCAGTAAACTTAAGAAAGTGGGATCCTGGAAAATAATAATTGCCAGCAAAACCAAAAGAACAACGTAAATTCCGCCTTCTTTCAGATAAGTAAGAAAACTTTTCTTATTTAACGCACTCATGAGGAGCCCCTAATCTTAAAGGTGCAAAGACGCAAGACGGAGGATTTCGTTTTGCGTTGTGGTTTTGGTTTCAACAATTCCCGCGACGAGGCCATTGCTCATCACCAGAATACGATCGGTAATACCTAGCAATTCTGGCATTTCAGAGGAAATAATAATGATCCCCTTTCCTTTTTTCGCCAGTTCAGCAATCAACTGATAAATCTCAAATTTCGCGCCAACATCAATACCGCGTGTCGGTTCATCCAGCATCAGGATTTCCGGCTGCGTTAACAACCAACGGCCAATGACCACCTTTTGCTGATTACCGCCAGAAAGCGAACCAATTTGCGTACGGTGCCCTGGTGTTTTTACCCTCATCGAGTCAATTACCCACTGGGTATCGCTCTTCATGCGGGAATTATCCAGCAGGCCGACTTTATTTTTATAGTTCTGGATATTGGAGATTAACGAGTTAAAACCAATGTCCAGATAGGCATAAATCCCGGTTGAGCGACGCTCTTCGGTGACCAGCGCAAAACCATGGTTAATCGCTTCATTCGCGCTGTGGTTATTGATTTTTTTGCCGTGGAGCGTAATCGTGCCCGATGATTTCTCACGAATGCCAAACAACGTTTCAACGATGTCGGTGCGTTTCGCGCCAACCAGACCGGCAATGCCGAGAATTTCCCCTTTATGGAGATCAAAAGAGATATCACGAATCGACGGCTGACGCAGAGAAGTCAGGTTACGCACTTGCAGAATCACTTCTCCCGGCTTGTTCTCTTTGTCCGGGAAACGTTGGTTCAGTGAACGTCCGACCATCATGGCGATGATCTTATCCATGTCCAGCCCTTCCAGCGGCTGGGTCGCAATCCATTGACCATCGCGCAGCACGGTAATTTCATCACACAGTTGAAAGATCTCTTCCATTTTGTGAGAAATATACACAATCCCGCACCCACGCTCTTTCAGCTTACGGATGATGGTAAACAGATGATTAACCTCTTTCTCGGTTAACGATGAGGTCGGTTCATCCATAATGACGATTTTGGCGTCATACGAAAATGCTTTTGCAATTTCAATCATCTGCATTTGCGAAACAGATAATGTTCCGACACGCGCACGCGGATCGATGTCAATATCCAGTTCATCGAATATCGCTTTGGTATCGCGGTACATTTTTTCCTGATCGACAAACATGCCTTTGGTGGGATAGCGCCCCAGCCACATGTTGTCCATTACAGAACGTTGTAATACCAGGTTTAATTCCTGGTGTACCATTGAAATACCATTCTCAAGCGCTTCTTTAGCAGAATGAAAATCGATTTCTTTACCCTGAAATAAAATACTACCGGAATCTTTTTGATAGATCCCAAAAAGACATTTTAATAATGTTGACTTTCCAGCGCCATTCTCGCCCATCAGAGCATGAATAGAATGTGGGCGGACTTTTAAATTGACATTATCAAGAGCCTTAACGCCGGGAAAGGACTTGTTGATGCCGCTCATTTCCAACAAGTATTCGCCTGACGACTGAGTATTAGTGCTGACCATAATTATACCTTGTTGGCCTTGCAGAGTGCGCAATTAAGGGCGCAATGAAATTGCGCCCACAGACGGAGTATTTATTTGTTGGTGAACTCTGCCAGATTATCTTTATCGACACCGACATATGGAACGCGAACAATTTTGTTCTCAATTTTCCAGTTGGTGCCGTCTGCCGCGCCTTTGCCATCAGCCAGGTTTCTCGCCAGATCGAAGGTCGCTTTCGCCTGGTTGTTTGCATCGTTCAGCACGGTACCGGCCATGGCGCCAGATTTCACCAGAGCCAGTGCTTCAGGCAGCGCATCGACGCCAAATACCGGGACGCTGGTTTTGTTGTGCGCTTTCAGCGCTTCAACTGCGCCCATCGCCATGGCGTCATTGTTGGCGATAACCACTTCAATTTTGTTTGCGTTAGGACCAGACATCCACGCATCCATTTTATCTTTCGCCTGAGCGGTATCCCACATTGCGGTATCTAACTGCAACTGCTCAGTTTTAATGCCTTTGTCGTTCAGCTCTTTAATCACGTAGGTCGTACGTGCTTCGGCATCCGGGTGTCCCGGTTCGCCTTTCAGCAGAACAAACTGAATTTTGCCGTCTTTGTTCAGATCCCAGTTCGGGTTAGCGGCCCAGTGCTTGGCAATCAAATCACCCTGAATAATCCCGGACTCTTTGGAGTCAGTACCGACGTAATACGCTTTGTCATAGCTGTCCAGCGCTTTACGAGAAGGTTCTTTGTTGAAGAATACAATCGGTACGTTCTGTCCGCGTGCTTTTTCAATGACCGTGCCTGCCGCTGCCGGGTCAACCAGGTTGATAGCCAGTGCTTTAACGCCTTTTGCCAACAACACATCAATCTGATCGTTCTGTTTGGACTGATCGTTTTGCGAGTCATTCATCAGCAACTGTACATCCGGCGCCGCTTTGGCATCTTTTTCAATAGCCTTGCGTACCACAGACATAAAGTTATCGTCATATTTATAGATAGTCACACCAATGCGGGTATCAGCAGCGTGCGCAGCCGCGCCGAATAACATGCTTGCCATTACAGCAGACAGGGTCAACACCTTCTTATTCATGGTATCTCCGGTTTTATTATGCAGGGTAGTACTTGAGATAAATGCTCGGCAGGCAGAACGTTACTGAAGTGTTACTGAACGCCGAAGCTCACTTTTAAAAATATTTCTTCCGTGTCTGGCAACGCTCCAAAAACAGGCTTTAATTGTTGTTTAAGGCGCCTATACCTCGATGAAAGTGATTATTCACCGTTACATAGTAGTTACAGCGCAGCAAACAGTGTCATCATAGCTATCGCATTGTTAAGATACTGTGAATTTACTCACATATTGAAAGCGGTTACATAGCCTGACATTATCAGTTAGTGATCGGTGCCGCATTCTGCCGCAAAGCCACAGAATGACGTCGCACCAGCGTCGGCATAAAGCAATGTGTTGCATCAGGATCCAGCGTTCCCGCCGCACCTTGTAGCGCAAGCTCGGTGGCCATTTTTGCCATAGAAGCAATGGGATAGCGCACCGTTGTCAGCTGCGGGTCGGTGTAACGTGCGATGGGAATATCGTCGAACCCAATGATAGACAGA
The DNA here is from genome assembly GCF_005281345.1 of Citrobacter sp. wls619. Taxonomy (GTDB): domain Bacteria; phylum Pseudomonadota; class Gammaproteobacteria; order Enterobacterales; family Enterobacteriaceae; genus Citrobacter. The sequence continues at coordinate 7,115 of NZ_SZXJ01000041.1, read as the reverse complement.
TGTAATGGAATGGCGATGCCGTTGTCTTTTAACGCCGTTAGCGCGCCAGCGGCCATATTGTCGTTGTAAGCGAAGACTGCCGTCAGTTGCAGGTTACGTCCCAGCAGTTCCACCATGGCGGACTCTCCGCCCTGCATATCCGGTGAACCGGTACCTATCCAACTGTCAGCCGGGGTAATCCCCTGTTCTTTCAGAGCACTTAGCCATCCTTCTTTACGCATTGCATCGTCCTCAATGCGGTGACTTGATGCCAGGTAACCAATACGTTGATGCCCATTATTCAACAGCATGCGGGTTGCCATTTTGGCGCCGCTAATATTATCCAGACAGACGCAACGATGCGCATAGCCCGGCACAATGCGGTTGATCAGCACCATACCGGGGATCTGATCCATAAACTCCGCCAGCTCGCGATCGCTCAACGCTTTCGAGTGAACAATCAGTGCGTTACAACGCTGACGAATCAGTACCTCAATGGCATGACGCTCTTTTTCAGCTTCGTGGTAGCTGTTGCCAATCAGGACGTACTTCTGATGCTGCTGGGCAACCAGGTCCACGGCTTTGACCAACGCGCCAAAAAATGCATCTGATACATCCATCACCACGCCCCCAATCGTGTCGCTCACCTGCGTCGCCAGCGCTTGTGCATTGGCATTAGGGCGATAGCCGAGCTGAGTCACAGCTTTCATTACCGCTTCACGCGTGTCAGGACTCACCAGCGCACTGTTGTTGAGTACGCGGGAAACGGTCGCTACAGAAACACCAGACTGCCGTGCCACATCACGAATGGTTACCATATTCACTGCCCTGTTTTAGATTGCGGCTGCCCGCAGACACCCCAGGCTGGGTATTTTGTCAGCACAACGAAACGGACTGCGTGAGTGATGTCACAGGAATGAAAGCGCTTACATCCATTTTGTTAATGAATGTGATCCAGATCGTTATCTGGATGTTCGCGGTAATGATGTCCCTGACGCACGCAGGGTTAATTGACGCCATAGCCATTCTACCGGGCCTTGCCGGTAAAAATGCAACCAAATGACGGAGAAAAGCAGGTTAACGGCCCAGACCGGAATGACAAATAACAGCAGCGCCAGTCGGTCATATTTCATAAATAAGCCGAATTGATAAAACAGCGTGGTGCAAATTAAGGTTTGCAACAGATAGTTGGTCAGCGCCATGCGCCCAACGCAGGCTATCGCAACAACCCCTTTTAAGCGGCTCAGCTGCGGCCAGAAACCAAACAGCAATGCGGCATAGCCAATTGTCTGAAACGGCGCGCCCAGCTCACGCGGGGCCTGCAACAGAAAAGCGCACCAGCGATATGCCCAATCCAGATGCCACTGCGCAACGATAGCAGGCAGGTTAATCGCAATGCCAATAATGACCAATAACGCGCCGGTACGTCGATAATGCTGCAAACTGTACTGCCCTTTCAGCCAACCGCTGCGCATCAATGCCGCGCCCAGCAGCATCATCCCCGCCAACTGCCAGCCGTACTGTGCGCCCAGCGCCAGTAAGCTATTCGACAGCATATCCACGCGATTGCTGACCGCTTCCATACCGCCGTTAATCTTCCAGTACTTCTCATACAGCAACGCAGAAGCATCCGGTGTCCAGGCCCGACTGGTCTCACTTCCGGAGATAAACCCCAGCAGCAACAGCACGCCAACGCCCACCAGATAGAGCAACACGCCGGTATTAAACAGACTTTTGACGGAAGGGGCATCGCGAACCAACCGCCAGCAAATCAGCCCGATGAGACCATACGCCAGCAGGATATCGCCATCCCAGAACAGCAAACCGTGAATAAACCCCAGCAGGACCAGCAAAGTGAGTCGCGACTGGATCCAACGTTTGCCTCGCGGTAGCAGCATCTGCAAACCCGCGCCAAACAGCAGCGCAAACAGCGTGAGGAATTTCACCTGCGCAAAGAGATCAAGCACAGCCCAGGTCCAGGCATCTGACGGGGTAATGCTGCCGTACCAGGCAGGATTCAGATAGGCCGCCTTTGGCAGACCAAAGGCGCTAATATTGAGAAGCAGGATGCCGAGGATGGCGACGCCACGAATAAAATCCAGCGTGACATTACGCTCCATGGCCCCTGCCCTGATCAGTTGTGGTGACGCACGGCGCGCAGGAATTCCTGACGCGTATTCTGGCTGGACTTAAACAATCCGCCAAGCGAGGTGGTGGTGGTGGCGCTGGTCGCATCACGGATACCACGCGCTTTCACGCAGTAATGCACCGCATCAATCGACACCGCCACATTATTCGTCCCGAGCAGCGTTTGCAGCGCGGTGAGAATTTGCTGAGTCAGCCGTTCCTGGACCTGCGGGCGCTGAGCGAAGAACTGCACAATGCGGTTAATCTTCGACAGACCGATGACCGAATCTTTCGGAATATAGGCCACCGTCGCTTTGCCATCAATCGTGACGAAGTGATGCTCGCAGGTGCTGGTCAGCGTGATATCGCGAACCGTGACCATCTCGTCCACCTTCATTTTATTTTCAATGACGGTGATTTTAGGGAAATTGGCGTAATCGAGGCCGGAGAAAATCTCATCGACATACATTTTTGCGATGCGATGTGGCGTTTCCATCAGACTGTCATCGCTCAAATCAAGATTGAGCAATTGCATAATCTCGGTCATATGACCGGAGATAAGACGTTTGCGCGTTTCATTATCCATCTCTTGCACGGGCGGGCGTAGCGGTGTTTCAAGACCACGCGCGACCAGCGCTTCATGAACCAGGGCCGCTTCTTTACTGAGTGATGACATTTCTTTTTCTCCTGCAGGTGGGGCGCCTCTGCCCTGCGTGGGGCAAAGTTTTTAGGCTGTGTCACAGCCAGAACATTGTGCGTGAGGCGGCGCACATAATCCAGTATTCGCCGCGATAATTATTGAAATTGGTGCTGCCTTTTAGCACACAGATTTCAAACGTCGTTCAACCGGGTGAATTCGAGTGTTAATGTAAAGTTATATAGATGATGAAGTATGTTTGCTCAATGCGGAAGTGAAAGTTACTCACAGTGCAATGAATAATCTGTATTATGGTGAGTTCGCAAACACATTCAGGTTCAACACAACAAGGAGCCACGCATGGAAATGCTTGAAGAGCACCGCTGTTTTGAAGGCTGGCAGCAACGCTGGCGTCATGACTCCACCACGCTAAATTGCACCATGACCTTCAGTATTTTTCTTCCACCACCCCGGGATAACACCCCGCCTCCGGTGCTGTACTGGCTGTCAGGTTTGACCTGCAATGATGAAAACTTCACCACTAAAGCCGGAGCGCAACGTATTGCGGCTGAACTGGGCATCGTTCTGGTGATGCCTGATACCAGCCCGCGTGGGGAACAAGTCGCCAATGATGAAGGCTACGATTTAGGCCAGGGCGCCGGATTTTATCTCAATGCCACGCAACAACCGTGGGCCTCACATTTTCGCATGTATGACTATATGCGTGATGAGCTACCGGCACTCATTCAGTCACAGTTTAACGTCAGCGATCGCTGCGCCATCAGCGGGCACTCAATGGGGGGGCATGGTGCACTGATCATGGCACTGAAAAACCCTGGTAAATACACCAGCGTTTCTGCCTTTGCCCCCATCGTCAATCCATGTCGCGTACCGTGGGGTGAGAAAGCCTTTAGCGCCTACCTGGGTGAGGATAAATCACGGTGGGCGGAATGGGACAGCTGTGCGCTGATGCTGGCCAGCAAACCCGAAGATGCGATCCCAACGCTTATTGATCAGGGGGATAGCGATCAGTTTCTCGCCGACCAGCTGCAACCCGCAGTCCTGGCCGAAACCGCCCGTCAGACTGCATGGCCGATGACATTACGCATTCAGCCTGGCTATGATCATAGCTATTACTTCATTGCATCGTTTATTGAAGATCACCTGCGTTTCCACGCCCAGTATCTGCTGAAGTAGTCCTTCTCAGATTGCTGGCAAAGTCCAGGTGCGTGTTTATGCCGGGTGGCGACTACGCCTTACCCGGCCTACGCGTTTGCCCATCTCACTAAGTTGCGTAAATTTGATGTCGGCCTGATAAGCGAAGCGCCTTCAGGCGCTGGTTTGCCGCCAACCCTCTTTACTTCTCCATCTTTTCTTCACTTTTTATCCATTTTTATTTCGCCGCTATCTCATTGATTTTATAAACACTTACCCAAATTTCATATCAAACACAAATGATTTCTATTATCATTTGTGTTTACAAAAATTCATACTTTTGTACAATCCCCCCGCTTCTTTACTGAAAAGAGTCCTTAAAAGACAAATACATACAATTGTCATGGCCTTTCACATGACACGCAGTTAGATTCATTTAAATGGAATGATACAAATGACTATACCTCACGTTAAGGCTGTAGCCGCCGCAGTATGCGTCGCGAGTCTCCCATCACTCGTCTATGCCGCCGACCAGGATACCGTGGTCGTCACCGCCACCGGGTTTGAACAAAAAATTCAGGATGCCCCCGCCTCCATTTCGGTTATTACCAAGCAGCAGATCGAAGATAAAGCGTATCGCGATGTCACCGATGCCCTGAAAGACGTCCCAGGTGTTGTTGTGACCGGCGGCGGTAGCAGCAGTGATATCAGCATCCGCGGTATGGCCTCGCAATACACGCTCTTCCTGGTTAACGGTAAACGTATCAGTACACGCGGTACCCGCCCGAACAGCGACAACGCGGGTATTGAGCAAGGCTGGCTGCCGCCACTGGAATCCATCGAGCGTATCGAGGTGATCCGTGGCCCGATGTCGTCTCTGTACGGCTCTGATGCCATGGGCGGCGTGATTAACGTGATCACCAAAAAAGTCTCGAATACCAAAGCCTGGACCGGCTCCCTACATGGCGACGCCACCCTCCAGGAAGATCGGGACTCCGGTGACCTTTACCAGACAAATGCCTACGCGTCCGGACCACTGATCGACGGGCTACTCGGCGCAAAAGTGACCGGGCTGTTCTCCCATCGCGGAGAAGATAAGATAGTCAATGGTTACAATGAACAGCGCCTGCGCAACGGCGGACTCACCCTTAACTTCACCCCGGATGATAAAAATGACATCGACTTCGATGTCGCGCATGAACTACAGGATCGCAACAGCACGCCGGGCGAATCGATGGCGGCAGAAAACTGCCGTAACGGTGTTTGTAAGCCAAACAGCAAAAGCTACAACCGTTATGAACACACAACGTATTCATTAACCCACAGCGGTTATTACGACGATTTCAACAGCACCAGCTATGTTCAGCAGGAAGAGACCAAAAACCCTGGTCGTCAGATGAAATCCTACAATACGATCTTCAATAACCAGAACCAGGTCTTCCTCGGGGCTCACACCCTGACAGTTGGCGGGCAATACCGTTATGAAAAACTGCGCGATAACGGCAACCAACTGCAGGCAGCTGACGGTCTGAACAAATTGACCCGCTGGAGCTGGGCGCTGTTTGCCGAAGATGAATGGGCGGTTACCGATACTTTCACGCTGACCGGCGGTCTGCGTATGGATAAAGATGAAAACTACGGTGACAACTGGACGCCGCGCGGCTATGGCGTATGGCACCTGAGCGATCAATGGACCTTAAAAGGCGGTGTTTCTGCGGGCTATCGTGCGCCGGATCTGCGCCAGTCATCCGCAAGCTGGGGGCAAGTGACCGGCGGCGGTCGTCTGAACGGGATCATTGTCGGCAACCCGGATCTGAAACCAGAAAAAAGCCTGAGCGAAGAGATCGGTTTACTGTGGGATAACGGCAACGACCTCAATGCGGGCGTCACGCTGTTCAATACCGACTTCAAAAACAAAATCACCGAAGTGCGTCGCTGTAACAGCAGTGCCGATCCGGCTTGTACTATTGGCAGCACCCATTACGACTTTGTCAGCGATCGGGTTAACGTTGATAAAGCCAATATGCGCGGCGTCGAATCCACCTTCGGCTGGAAGATGACCTCCGACATCAACTGGACAGCGAACTATACCTACACCGAATCTGAACAGAAAAGCGGCCAGTTCTCGGGTCAGCCGTTAAACAAAATGCCAAAGCATATGTTTAACACCACCCTGGACTGGCAGGCTACGCAGGATATCGGTTTCTGGAGCCGTTTGAATCTGCGTGGCAAAACATCAGAATACCTGAGTCGTACCTCTATGGCGCAAGGCACCCCTTCCTATACCCAGGTCGATATCGGTATGCGCTACTACGCGACCAAAGATGTGCTGCTTACTGCGGGCGTGTATAACGTGCTGGATAAACAGATTGATTACGATACCTATGACACCGTGCTTGATGGTCGTCGCTATACTGTTGGCCTGACATACAACTTCTAAAGTTTGGACAATAAAAACCCCGGCAAGGTGAATGTCTAATGCCTGTTAGTTAAGCATGTATGGAGAACATTTTATTCCGCTACGGGGTTCCGTTCACTTCAACGGTATCACTTCTTTGAATCAGCCTCCCTTGCATCCCAGGCTCCCGGCGGGAAAATCGTCGCTGCGCGAGCTATTCGTCTTATTCCGTCTGCCTGTCGGGTCGGGGCCGAGCCTGCATCCCTGCAGGCCGTCCCCTCTGCCCGCATCCCTGCGGGCAGTCCCGGTCAGCCGTCAACGCCTCATCGATTTTCAGCCGGACCAGGGTGTCGCTTCAACTCTCTGACTTTCAGTTAAATCTGGCGCGAGCTATTCGTCTTATTCCGTCTGCCTGTCGGGTCGGGGCCGAGCCTGCATCCCTGCAGGCCGTCCCCTCTGCCCGCATCCCTGCGGGCAGACCCGGTCAGCCGTCAACGCCTCATCGATTTTCAGCCGGACATGGGTCATCGCTTCAACGCTCTGACTTCCAGTAAAATCTGTTTTGCTGTTCAGATATATTCAAATAAAAATACAGATGGTCAGGTGTGGCTGGTCCGGCTGAAAATTGCCGACGTGTTTCCGTAAGGCCGGGAGAACCCGCAGGGATGCGGGTTCAGGGTGCGTGCGACAGGGATGTTGCATCGCGCCCGGCCCGGTAGCCTGGAGGAATAAGCGGAGGGAACCGCGGAGCGGCAATTTTCCCGCCGGAAGCCGGGATTGTTAAGGGTGCGCGATAGCACCCTTAACACGTTCACCGGC
>NZ_SZXJ01000040.1:4106-11748 GCF_005281345.1 Citrobacter sp. wls619 | reverse complement strand
CATTCACCGTTCTGTATGCCAGCCGGTCTGACTCATCGTAGTGCCACAGGGTGATGAGGCTTTCATCCTCACTGCGGATAAGCTGTCCGGTGGCGCTGTAGTGATAACGCTGCGTCCTGCCGTCGAAGCCCGTTTCCTGCGCCAGCCTGTCCAGCAGGTCGTAAGTAAAGGTAGCGCCAGCCCCGCTTTCATTAACAAGCCGGGTGACACGCCCGGCAGCGTCGTATTCCATCTGCCGCGTCAGGCCGCCTTCGGTGGTACTCACCGGATGTCCTGTCGCATCGTACTCTGTGGTCTGCTTGCTGCCGTCCGGGTGAACCACGGTGGTCAGGTTGCCCGCCACACTGTACTCATAGCGGGTTTCGTGGCCTGCGGCATCTTTCTGGCTGATAAGTCTGCCCCGTTCATCGTAAGCGCGGTACTGACTGAGGCCCTCTTCCTGATGAAGGGCGATGACCTGCCCGAAGCGGTTGTATTCATAGCGGGTCTGGTAGCCGGAGCAGTCGGTAAAGGCCAGCAACTGCCCGTAGCGGCTCCACGTCATGGACTTTTTGCTGCCGGTGGCGTCTTCAATGGCAGAGGGCAGTTCGCTGTCCGGGTCATCATAAAAATAACGGGTCACATCGCCGCTACGGGATTTCTCCTGCGCCAGACGCCCCCGCTCATCAAACACCTGCTGACTGCGCAGGCCGTCAGTGCCGGTGGTGGAAATGAGCTGACGCTGGTCGTTGTAGCTGAACCGCACTGACCGACCATCTGATGCAACAATTTCCGTCACATTGCCGGAGCCGATATTCAGCCGGTATTCGGTTTTGCGCCCGGCAGCATCGGTCATTGCCACCATGCGTCCGGCGTTGTCAAATTCCCGTGTGATTGCGCTGCCGTCGGCTTTTTCTTCCCGGACTACTCGCTTTAACCCGCCTTCACCTTCGGTGTGCAGCACCTCGCGGCGGTTCAGGCTGTCGGTGATGGTGACGGCGTTTTTTTCATAGCCGTAGGTGTAACTCAGTCCCACCGGGTTATGCTGTTCCGTTACTCTTCCGCTGACATCATAGTGGTAGGTGGTCTGCGGACGTCCGGCGTACTGGTGCGCGGTCATCCTGCCTGGATGCTTATCGTCGTAAGTGAAACTGCGCACCAGTGTGCCGCTGCGGTCATACACCGCCGACAGTTCGCTACGCGGGGTATACGCATAGCGGGCCAGCGGCAGTGCGGGCAGGTTATCCGGGTATTCCGGGTCGTGCGTCAGCAACACCGCCTCAAGGCGAATGCCGCTGTCTGCGCCACAGTCTGATGCGGATAGGGTCTGCGGGAAAGTTTCGGGTCGGATACCGGCGGCTGTCGCCTGTTTACGGGCGCTTTCCGCCCGCTGTGCCTGCGTGGTCAGCACCAGCCGAAAGCGGCGGCCTGCGCCGTCAGTCACCCCGGTGATGTTCCCGACAAATTCCCCGCCTGACTCACGGTGAAAGGTCTGTGTGCGCCCAAAGCGGTCAGCCAGCCCGGTCAGTATCCGGTACGGCGGCAGCGGGGCGGGTAAGGGTTCTTCTGCTGCCGGTACGCGCTCAGGCCAGCCGAGTATCCACCACGGTCCCTGCGCACTGTTGGTTGCCAGATAGAGATGCTGACTTAAACGCAGGTCTTCCGGCAGGGTCTGCCACAACACGTGCAGTACATTGCTTTCATGCAGTTTCGCCACGCCGCCGCGGGCCAGCCACAGGGACTCACTGCGGCTGAAGGCGGTTTCACCGGGCAGCAATGGTTCAAAGTGAATACTGCGCCCGCCGTCATCGTTAATAATCAGTTCATCATCACGAAGCTGTAAGCGGATATCGAAAGGGGCTTTCCAGCCGGGGCCGAACATTCCCACCGGTGCAGGCGTTTTCGTCCGGTAACTGCTGTATGAGCGGGTGAGCATAAATGGCAGCGGCCCCGGCAGCACAATGTCGGTTTCGCCGGGCAGGACTTTGGCCCCCAGCAGCGGGTTGACCGGGTTGCCTGACGTTCTGCCGCCGGGACACACTGAGCAGGCCACGCCGGTGGGCGCGCCAATCAGCACCCCTGCTGAACCCTGTACAATCGGGCCGCCTTTTGCTGTGGCATCGCCCTGTCTCGCCGCCGGTTTTCCACTCATGTTCAGTTCCTTCTGTTGGTATTCTTGTCTGTCCTGATTCTGGTCAGGCCGGGGTACGGTCTTTACTGCTCAGGCGCGTCTGGTGGATTTTCTGTTGCCCCGCAGTTCCAGTTAATCACCGGCCCGTCGCCGCTGATGGCCTGTGCGCCCTGAAGGTTAATTGCCGTGCCGTTGAGAAAGATTTTGCCGTCCTGTGTCAGTACCAGCCGGGCCTGACCGCAAACCAGCTCAAGGTGCTCCCCTGCGCTGTAGACGGCCACCTTTCCGGCGCTTTCTGTCCGGGTTTTGCCTACCGTGAAGCTGACGTTTTCCCCCACGCTGACGTCGTACCCTTTACCGACCAGCAGGGATTTCTGAATACCGACCTGTGAGGACTGCATCAGCGCCACCGACGTGTTCATCACCCCACCCACCGTGGTCTGGTATGCCACCCCCACGCTCAGGGCGCGGACAATCCCCACCGTTTCTGCCTGATTCATGCCCACTGTGACACTCTGATTCTGCCCCACCATTTCCTGCTGGTTCTGCATCACCGTCTGTACCTGATTTTGCTTAACGGTAATGGTCTGATTTGCGCCAATCGTTTCGGTATGATTGACCTTCACATCGGTGGTGCGGTTGTTCAGCACCTCGGTATCCATGTTCTTCTGCGCGTGGATATACACCTGCTCCTGCCCTGTCGCGTCGTCGAACTTCAGTTCGTTAAATCCGTCCCCCCGGTAGGTCTTTGACCGGATGGTCATCTGCGTCTTCGTTCCCGGCAGGTTTCCCGGTGAGCGGTTACTCTCATGATAGGTGCGCCCCATAATGATGGGCTGGTCAGGGTCGCCGTTGAGGAAGTCCACAATCACTTCCTGACCGACACGCGGAATGGCGAGGTTGCCAAATCCGGCGCCGGCCCACGGCTGCGAGACCCGTATCCAGCAGGAACTGTCTTCACTGGCGTCGTGGTATCTGTCCCACAGGAATTTCACCCGCACCCGGCCATGCTCATCGCAGAAGATTTCTTCTCCCGGCGGGCCTGTCACCACCGCAGGCTGCGGGCCGTCCACTTTCGGTTTAGTCAGCAGCGCAGGCCGCCAGGTTTTATCTGCCGGTATCGCCCGAAAGTCATTGACCAGCGTGGTTCCTTTCCCCCGACTGCCCGGAACCGCCTGCGGCTGCTCGCCGTGCAGCGTGCTCGCCACCACCTGCCAGTTCCGGTTGAGGTCGTCCGCCGGATGATCCGTCAGCGTAAAACGCACGCCGGGCCATAATCCCGGTGAATTACTGCACCCTTCAGCGGTTTCTGCCTCATTGCGTCGGCCTTCCAGTTGATAACGGGCAAAATCCTGTCCGTGCTGTTCATCCTTGAAGCGTCCCGGATAGTCCATGACTTCATACTGGCTGCGCTGACCGTTAAGATCTGCGGCCTTATGGCGAAAGCGTCCCTGCCAGCCGGGGTATTTGAAGGTGTAGTCCTTTGTCACCACGTACGCCGGGCTTATCTGTGCGCAATGGCGGAAGCGGCTGATACAGTAAGTGTCTGTCACGCGGGGTTCGGGATTGAAGGGAATATTGAAGGCCTGCGGCAGATAAAAGACGTTATCGCAGAAGACAAGAAGCTGATTCTTTCCCTCACGGGCATGTTCCTCATAAAAGAAAATGCCTTCTTCTGCCAGCAGGCGGCAGAGAAAGTCATAATCCGTTTCGCCATACTGTACACAGAATTCCCGCGCCGGATGTTGCTCCTTCAGTAAATAAGACGCCCGTATGACCTGATTATCCTCCAGCAGGTGAGCCACAATGCTTTCTATATCCTGCTGCTGAAAGTGGCGGAAATTCTGTCGCAGACTGCTGCGCCAGAAGGGAGGATAAACCCGCAGATAATAGTTCATCTTATGACCGTCATATTCCCTTCGCTCAACGCCTGCAATCAGTCCGGTAATATGGCGCTGTGGAGTACGGCCCTGCCAGACCGTGAGCGTGACATTCTGCTCCAGTAAATCAGTGGCTTTCAGGCCGATACTGTCGCTGACAACGTGAATGTCGAGGGTAAACAGCGAGGAATAAGACTGAACAAGATGAAAACTCACCACGGCAAACGTCTGCGCGTCAAATCCATCCGTTTCAACGGTAAAACGGGTTCCTGTCTGAGGCATCATTATTCCCTTAAAAATAGTATGAACATCACTGCATGTTTTATTTTTTATGGTTATGAACTGCGGTAATGCATTCGGTTTTTTTATTTAAACAGCATCATGTGTTGTATTATTCATGAAAATAAATATCTGTGTTCACGAATGCGCTGATCATTGCATTCTTTACCGCTTACACCGGGAGAGAATACGGCACCAGCATATAATTAATGTGATAATTATCACATTACATCATTGTAAAATAGATTACTAAAACAGGGGGGCGGGCTTTTTACTTCTTATTTATGTTGTCTGGCCTCACTGCAAAAATAAGGGATCGCTGCTTAATTACCGGAGCTTTTAATTATGGCCGTTAACGAACGTCTTTTCCGGGAAGAGCTGGATTATCTCCGGCGTTATGGAAAACTGATGGCGCGGGAAAATCCCCGGCTGGAAAAATTCCTCGCCACTCAGGGCGCTGACCCGGGGGTGGAGCGCCTGCTGGAGGGATTCTCTTTGTTATCTGCCCGGCTACGGGAGAAAGTCGAGGATGAATATCCCGAACTCACCGTGCCGCTGATTACCCGCCTGTGGCCCGCTTACCTGCGTCCCGTACCCGCCATCACCGTGATTGAATATACCCCGGACCGCAGCAGACTGACCATGCCGGTGATGATTTCACGCGGAGAACAGGTGATGAACCGCGTGCAGGACAGTCAGCCGGAAGATGCCCGTCCCGGCGAGGAGGGGACCGACGGCCCGCCTCCGTGTATCTTTACGCTCTGCCGGGATATCCGGCTGCTGCCGCTGCATACGGACGCGATACAAAACCGCAGCAGCCTGTCGGCAGGCGTCATGGATATGACCTTTTCCATCACCGGCACTGCGCGGTTAACGGCAAATGACATTAACGGCATCAGTTTCTGGCTGGGAAGCGAAGATGAATGCAGCCGCCATCAGCTTTATCTGTGGCTGTCGCGCTACCGGACGGCGGCTGAGCTGATTGTCGGGAAACAGCATTATCCGCAGCCGGAACTGGCACTGTCGCCTGCCGGTTTCAGCGCACAAGAGTCGCCGCTGCCGGATACCGACCGTGATGGGTACCGGATAGTGCAGGACTGGCTCTGTTTTCCTGACGTGCAGGACTTTTTTATCCTCAGCGGCATCACCTTTCCCGGCGACGCGCTGACCAGTTCCTTCACGCTGCGGCTGCATTTTAACCGTCCCCTGCCGGAAAATCTTCATCTGAACCGCAAAACTCTGCGCCTGCACTGCGCCCCGGCGGTAAACCTGTTTGTGCGGGATGCCGTGCCTTTTACAGCGGACGCCTCCCGTCGCGACTGGCCGCTGACGGTGGACGCGGAATACCCGGAGCACTACGCGGTTTTCAGCGTGAGGCGCGTGGCGGCTCAGGATGATATTCCCCGGGGCAGCGACGGCCTGCCGGATATGACGCTCCCCCGCAGGCGAAACGCGCCGCTGCCGTGGGACAGCCCGCTCCACCCTCTGGAATACCATCGCGAGCGACAGGTTGTTTACTGGCGGCACCTGATGAAAAGCGCGTTGCTGCGTGATGCGCCCGACCACTTTATTACCCTGCGTCGTGCCGATGGCAGCCCACCCGATGCCGGACAACAGGGGCCTGCACCTGTACAGGTATCGCTGACCTGCACTAACGCAGACCTGCCCGCCCGCCTTGCTTGCGGCGATATCTGCGTGGCCGTGGGGCAGAATGCCTCCGTGGCGTCGTTTCGCAACGTTACCGTTCCCTCCGTATCCCTGCTGCCGGTGCCGGATGGCCCGTTGCACTGGTCGCTGCTTAACACCATGACTCTTAACTACCTGACGCTGGATGACGTGGAGGTGCTGCGCGATATCCTGCGCACCTTTGACCGCTGTGGTATCCATGAGCCTCTGATGGCCCGACTGTCACCGGAAAAACTGGCGGCGCTGGAGAGGCTGGAAACCCGGCCCTCAGACCGCCTGTTTAAGGGTATTCCACGACGGGGGCTGGAGTCCACATTGTACGTTAACACGCAGCCCTTCTCCTGCGAGGGCGAAATCTACCGGCTGGGAACGGCGCTGTCGTACTTTTTCGCCCTTTACGCCAGTAGCCATTCCTGGCACCGGCTGACGCTGATTAATACGCAGACACAGGAGGTCTGGCAATGGAAGGAAAGAACCGGTCAGTTTCCGGCAATGTAGCGCAGCCCGCCGGGACAGAGGATGATGGCGAAAAGTCTTTTCTGGCTCAGGCCCGTTACCGCGATTTTTATTCTCTTACGGACCAGTTGCACCATCGCTACGGCGACAGAGCCTTTTCACTCAGGACCGAACCGGAGGATGAAGCCGTGCATTTTCGCGCCAGCGCCAGCCTCGCATTCCCGCTACGCGATATTGAATCACTGACGAAAAATGCCGCCGGGCAATACGTGATGACCACCACCTTTATGGGACTGGCGGGCAGTTCATCCCCCCTGCCGGGGTATTATCTGGACGACATGGCCTGGTCTCAGGCGCAGGAGGGCGGCAGCGCAACGGCGGATTTTCTGAACCTGTTCAGCCACCGCTGGACGCAGTTCCTGTACCATATCTGGCGTAAGTGCAACTGGCATATCAGTTTTCGCAATGGCGGTACGGATATTATTTCACAACGCATGTTTGCGCTAATCGGGCTGGGTAACCCACGCGTACGCGAACGGCTGGATATCTGCCACTGTAAACTGCTGCCTTATGCCGGAACACTGGCGGGGCCGGGTCGCTCACCGCAGGTTATTTGCGATCTGGTGTCGGACTGCTTTGATTTACCGGATGTGACGCTGGAAGGCTGGCAACTGCGAAAGGTGTCCATCCCGCCGGATCAACTGACCCGTCTGGGGGGGACCGAGCCGGATTCTGAGGGTAACGTCACGGGCAAATCGGTGCTGGGGGTCAATTTCACTCTCGGTACGCACGTACCGGATCGCAGCGGCAAGTTTATGCTGTGCATCAATAATCTCAGTCTGGAACGTTATCTGACCTTTCTGCCGGAAGGGGAGGAATATCTGCCGCTGACCACGTTTGTCTCCTTCGTGTTGCGCGACCAGCTGGCATGGGATTTGCGGCTGGGGCTTGCACCGGACGAAGCCAGCGGAATGCGGCTGGGGGATAAAAGACACGCACAGCTGGGGCGAACCTGTTTTATCGGCAAACCGCCCCGCGAACCTTTTGTCACCCTGACGGTCAGGGAGTAAACGAACTGTTTCTCCGTTAAAAAACCGTGACTGCCCCTTGCCAGTATTAACCGGTCGCGGTATCGTTTCTCCGCACCTGCAAAATCAGGTGCCGGGATTGACCTCCTGAAATACCACATACTGGCAACACATGACGCGCCTGCGTCTTTTTTTGTGTTGTG
>NZ_SZXJ01000040.1:2531-3852 GCF_005281345.1 Citrobacter sp. wls619 | reverse complement strand
GGTCAACCTCGTTCAGTCCACCACCCGTGGGATTGACCTCTCCGGTGGTGGTTTTAAAAATCACATACTGGAGGCTGCCACTATGGCTACGATCCCCCCCAAACACACCCGTTACTTGCTGTTTCCTTCAATGCCGCTACGGACTTCACGGTCCTTGCCGACCACTGCGAAAACTTCGCCGAAACCCTGATTGAAAACGACGACCCCACGCTGAAAATGGCGCTCTGCGGCAGACTCAACGCCGCTCTGACGCTGCTCCAGCCCACGCTGTTAGAACCCGTTCCGCCCCATCTTGTTGAAAGCCTGACCGTCGATACCCTCCCGGAGAATTCTCCCGAGTTTGGGCCGGAATGCACCGGGCTTTGTAGTTACTGCCTCGTCCCGACGCAGACGCTGGCGGAGCAGGGGTTTTCTTCTGAAAAGGAGAAACAACTGAGCTGGCTGCTGTACGATCTGATCAATTACTTCGCTGCGGAAATGAAAGCCCCGCGCTGGCTGCGTACCGCTGACGGCGTAAAGTTTATTGACGGGGTGGCGGCATGATGCAATCAGACTGGCATTCTGCCGTTTCCCGCAATTCAGGGCTGGCGTCCTCCACGCTGGCAAACGCGCTGATAAGGCACTGGCCCAAAGGTGAGAGGCTGATTGCCGATGCGCTGGGCATTGCGCCGGAGCAAATCTGGCCTTCCCGCTACCGTAAGCCCGAAAAGTAAGCCCAAAAATTGCTAAATCGTCTCTCCCGCTCTTCTGATGGCTTTGCTGTCAGAAGAGCGGGAGGAGGCAAGCGAAGCGCGGCAGTTCAGGTTCGCAAATAACCTTTTTGATGCAAAAACAGTTTTTCCTTTCTGCGCCACCTGCACTGGCATAGTCTCCCCTTTGCCCTATGCTGTCGTTGACAGCGCCCAACGCTTCACAACCTGAAAGAAGCGCCTGTTATCAGGAAGGTTGATCCGTTTACCGGTGCCGACCTCTGCAAACACCGGGTCGCAGAACATCGCGACGGAGGCCCGGATTTTAACACGATACGTCCTTTACAGCGCCAGCCTGCTGGTCTGAATCTGCACCGCGCCGGAATTATCCCGGCTAACCTGTATCTGCTGATACCCTCAGCGCCTTTTACCTTTACGGACTGCGGCCTGCATTGCCGAAGGCTTTGCTGCCGCGTGGCCGTAAAACTGCACCAGAAACGCAACGTTTAAACACTGCACCAGTGCCCGTGCGTCACTTTAACCGCGCAGAGCGGGAAAGTGACGCACGTAGCCCTTTAACTCTGTACCAGAGAAATCCGCTGCTCCAGACCATCGCGGGATTCTGACACCGT
>NZ_SZXJ01000040.1:1645-2267 GCF_005281345.1 Citrobacter sp. wls619 | reverse complement strand
GATCAGGATGATCCGGGGGATGACCCGCTCAGGCGGGCGGCTGCTCAGAGAGCACAACCGATACCCCACAACACCTCAACGACTGCCGCCCCGGCGCTCAGGTATCGTTTGCAGCCCCGACAAAAACAGGGGCTATCGGCTAATGCGCCGGGGAGAGTGGTTTCAGTTCTGAATGATGGATTTGAGGCAATGATAAGGAGGGGAAAATATGGGAATTCTGGCGCAGGAAATGATGAAGCTGGCGAAACAGGTGGGCGGCAGCCACAAGACCGTTCACGATCGTATCGCGCTGACGCAGCGTTTTTGTGAGCGTCTGGTGATGGCGCAGAATGTGCAGATCCGTCGGGTGGAGCACCTGAAAGCTCGGTATATTGAAGGCTATATTCGGGAGCGACTGGCGCAGGGTATCTCAAAACGTTCCCTGCAAAACGAGATGGCCGCGATCCGCTGCATGTTGAAACAGGCCGGGCGTGACAAGCTGGCAGCCAGTGAACGGATAAGCAATCGATCGCTGGGGCTGTCCGGCGCATCCCGTAACGGTACGAAGCTGGCTATTACGCCGGAGCATTATCACTGTGTGCTGGAGACGGCCCACGTAAAAGATCCGGGTCTGGCGGCGGCG
>NZ_SZXJ01000040.1:0-1340 GCF_005281345.1 Citrobacter sp. wls619 | reverse complement strand
TCTGGCGCAGGGGTTCAGTGAAAAAGAGGTGCTGGCGATGACGGCAATGGATCTGGGGCACGGCGACGGGCGCGGACGGTATGTGGCGCAGGTGTACGGGCGGCGGGGTGATACCGACTGATAGCCATTCCCTTTCGTTATCCTCACGATCGGTTGATGTCTGCCGCATCATATTTGAGGCCAAATATGATGCGGTGATGACCTTTTAACCGTTCAGTTTCAATCGGCAATAGCTATTTAAAAGGTATTGCCTTCGTAAAACTCATTATTAATCGGTTTTCGTGCAAAATTATTTGGGGCCAAATAATTCTGTACGATTTTCTATCAATGATGAGCCATCAATCGTCAAAAACGATTCAGGGCTGTGGCCGGGATGGGATCACGGGGACTGCATCACGAAAATAAAAGGGTTGCGCCAGAAAAGGCGAAGGCAATAAGGGTAAAGGGCTGATAAGGGTAACAGCGCCAGCCCGGAAAAGGCTAAAGGGCTGAAAAGGCCTTAGTACTGGTGCAGTTCGATGAGTCCGATATTTACCTTGTAGTGTCTGGCGCAGGTAAACGGTGACAGTGAACTGGTGCAGTTATGGCGTATCGGCAAATCAGTTTCTGGTGCAGATTGCCTGGCGGCGATTTCCCAATGCAAAAAGCAGATCCGGATTCAATCAGGATCTGCTTTTTCATTTTTAACAAATTATACTGCTACTGGCTCAGGCTGCCTGATGCCGCCGCGCATAAATATACGGCGCAACATATCCATCTCGGCTCATATCCAGATAATCGGACCACCATTGCATCATGGCCTTGCGGGCATCCAGATGTTCCGCTTTATGTATATATGCTGCTCGCACGCTGTTTCGCTCCTGATGGCTCATCTGCCGCTCCACGGCATCCCGCGACCAGAGTTCAGATTCCACCAGTGCGCTACAAGCCATTGCCCTGAAGCCATGCCCGCAGACGTCGGTTTTGGTATCGTAGCCCATCAGACGCAGCGCCCGGTTGATGGTATTTTCACTCATCGGCTTATATGGGTTATGGTCGCCAGGGAAGACCAGGTCCAGATGACCGGAGATTTCCTGTATTTGCTTCAGAATGACTATAGCCTGCCGGGACAATGGCACAATATGCGGAGTGCGCATTTTTGCTCCACGACCTGAAAAACGAACTTTATCTATCGCCTCTCGGGTGGCGGGGATGGTCCAGATTTTATGTCTGAAATCTATCTCGCTCCAGCGGGCGAAGCGCAGTTCGCTGGAGCGGATAAACAGGTGGAGAGTCAACACCACCGCCAGTCTCGTAAGCTGCCGTCCCTGCTGATAGTCGCCAATGCGCTCAAATAATTC
>NZ_SZXJ01000076.1 GCF_005281345.1 Citrobacter sp. wls619 | reverse complement strand
GCTAAGCCAGGCTCTATCAAGCCGCACACCAAGTTCGAATCTGAAGTGTACATACTGTCCAAAGACGAAGGCGGCCGTCATACTCCGTTCTTCAAAGGCTACCGTCCGCAGTTCTACTTCCGTACTACTGACGTGACTGGTACCATCGAACTGCCGGAAGGCGTAGAGATGGTAATGCCGGGCGACAACATCAAAATGGTTGTTACCCTGATCCACCCGATCGCGATGGACGACGGTCTGCGTTTCGCAATCCGTGAAGGCGGCCGTACCGTTGGCGCGGGCGTTGTTGCCAAAGTAATGAGCTAATTGCCGATAACATTTGACGCAATGCGCAATAAAAGGGCATCATTTGATGCCCTTTTTGCACGCTTTCACACCAGAACCTGGCTCATCAGTGATTTTTTTTGTCATAATCATTGCTGAGACAGGCTCTGAAGAGGGCGTTTAGTCCGAAACGCACCAGAGCATTTCGGTTTGGATCGCCTCGCTTACGCGGGGTGAAAATGTTTGTAGATACTTCTGACAGGTTGGTTTATGAGTGCGAATACCGAAGCTCAAGGAAGCGGGCGCGGCCTGGAAGCGATGAAGTGGGTTGTTGTCGCTGTATTGCTGCTTGTAGCTATCGTTGGCAACTACCTCTATCGTGACATGATGCTGCCGCTGCGTGCGCTGGCCGTAGTGATTCTGATTGCCGCAGCGGGTGGTGTCGCGCTGTTGACGACAAAAGGTAAAGCGACCGTTGCTTTTGCCCGTGAAGCGAGAACCGAAGTCCGTAAGGTCATTTGGCCAACTCGCCAGGAAACGCTGCACACCACGCTGATCGTTGCTGCGGTCACTGCGGTAATGTCACTGATCCTGTGGGGACTGGATGGTATTCTGGTTCGCCTGGTATCCTTTATCACTGGCCTGAGGTTCTAAGATGTCTGAAGCCCCTAAAAAGCGCTGGTACGTCGTTCAGGCGTTTTCCGGTTTTGAAGGCCGCGTAGCGACCTCGCTGCGTGAGTATATCAAGTTACAAAATATGGAAGAGTTGTTTGGTGAAGTCATGGTGCCGACCGAAGAAGTGGTCGAAATCCGTGGCGGCCAGCGTCGCAAAAGCGAGCGTAAATTCTTCCCGGGCTATGTACTGGTCCAGATGGTAATGAATGATGCAAGCTGGCACCTGGTGCGTAGCGTGCCGCGTGTGATGGGCTTTATCGGCGGTACATCTGACCGTCCGGCACCTATCAGCGACAAAGAAGTTGATGCGATCATGAACCGCTTGCAGCAGGTTGGTGATAAGCCACGTCCGAAAACGATGTTTGAGCCAGGTGAAATGGTTCGTGTTAGCGACGGTCCGTTCGCTGACTTTAACGGTGTGGTTGAAGAAGTGGATTACGAGAAGTCTCGTCTGAAAGTTTCCGTGTCTATCTTCGGTCGTGCGACCCCAGTTGAACTGGATTTCGCTCAGGTTGAAAAAGCCTAACACGTCGATCAAAAAAGCGACGATTTAATCGTTGCACAAGGCGCGAGATTGGAATACAATTTCGCGCCTTTTGTTTTTATGGATTCTGTCCGTAAAACGAATTTAATCACGGGGAGCCTCCTTGAGGCGCTATAACCCAACTAGAGGAATTTAGAATGGCTAAGAAAGTCCAAGCCTATGTCAAGCTGCAGGTTGCAGCTGGTATGGCTAACCCGAGCCCGCCGGTAGGTCCAGCACTGGGTCAACAAGGCGTGAACATCATGGAATTCTGCAAAGCGTTCAACGCAAAAACTGATTCCATGGAAAAAGGTCTGCCGATCCCGGTTGTTATCACCGTTTACGCTGACCGTTCTTTCACTTTTGTTACCAAAACGCCTCCGGCAGCAGTTCTGCTGAAGAAAGCGGCTGGTATCAAGTCTGGTTCCGGTAAGCCGAACAAAGACAAAGTGGGTAAAATTTCCCGCGCTCAGCTGCAGGAAATCGCGCAGACCAAAGCTGCCGACATGACTGGTTCCGACATTGAAGCGATGACTCGCTCCATTGAAGGTACTGCACGTTCCATGGGCCTGGTAGTGGAGGACTAAGAAATGGCTAAACTGACCAAGCGCATGTCCGTGATCCGTGACAAAGTTGATGCTACTAAGCAGTACGACATCAACGAAGCTATCGCTCTGCTGAAAGAGCTGGCCACTGCTAAATTCGTAGAAAGCGTGGACGTTGCTGTTAACCTCGGCATCGACGCACGTAAATCTGACCAGAACGTACGTGGTGCAACTGTACTGCCGCACGGTACTGGCCGTTCCGTTCGCGTAGCCGTATTTACCCAGGGCGCAAACGCTGAAGCTGCTAAAGCTGCAGGCGCTGAGCTGGTAGGTATGGAAGATCTGGCTGACCAGATCAAAAAAGGCGAAATGAACTTTGACGTTGTTATTGCTTCCCCGGATGCAATGCGCGTTGTTGGCCAGCTGGGCCAGGTTCTGGGTCCGCGTGGCCTGATGCCAAACCCGAAAGTTGGTACCGTAACGCCGAACGTTGCTGAAGCAGTTAAGAACGCTAAAGCAGGTCAGGTTCGTTACCGTAACGACAAAAACGGCATCATCCACACTACCATCGGTAAAGTGGATTTTGACGCTGACAAACTGAAAGAAAACCTGGAAGCTCTGCTGGTTGCGCTGAAAAAAGCGAAACCGACTCAGGCTAAAGGCGTGTACATCAAGAAAGTTAGCATCTCCACCACCATGGGTGCTGGTGTTGCCGTTGATCAGTCCGGTCTGACTGCGACTGTGGCGAACTAATATTCGCCTTTACGTGGGCGGTGATTTTGTCTACAATCTTACCCCCACGTTTCTGCTAATTGCAGACGTATATCCGAGATATTCAGGCTGTGGCAAGGCGACAACTGAGTGAATCGCCAGGAGCATAGTTAACTATGTGACTGGTGTGAACGAAGGCAGTCAACGCCGTCACAGATTGAATAGCGACAGATAGACAAGATTTGTTCGTTGGAGCCTGGCCTATCCAGGCCTCCGTCGAAGACCGCAGGTGTTTCGTCAGAAACTTAATGCCCTGCGTAGACGGTGACAGAACGCTAAGATTATTTCTGATACTCTGGCTTGTTTCTGCTCACCGTATTTAGACGCTCTCTCCGTTGGGAGGAGTGAAGTGAGTTCCGGAACATGAGTTCCGGCAAACATCCAGGAGCAAAGCTAATGGCTTTAAATCTTCAAGACAAACAAGCGATTGTTGCTGAAGTCAGCGAAGTAGCCAAAGGCGCGCTGTCTGCAGTAGTTGCGGATTCCCGTGGCGTAACTGTAGATAAAATGACTGAACTGCGTAAAGCAGGTCGTGAAGCTGGCGTATACATGCGTGTTGTTCGTAACACCCTGCTGCGCCGCGTCGTTGAAGGTACTCAGTTCGAGTGCCTGAAAGACACGTTTGTTGGTCCGACCCTGATTGCATACTCTATGGAACACCCGGGCGCTGCTGCTCGTCTGTTCAAAGAGTTCGCGAAAGCGAATGCAAAATTTGAGGTCAAAGCCGCAGCCTTTGAAGGTGAATTGATCCCGGCATCGCAAATCGATCGCCTGGCAACTCTGCCGACCTACGAAGAAGCAATTGCACGCCTGATGGCAACCATGAAAGAAGCTTCGGCTGGCAAACTGGTTCGTACTCTGGCTGCTGTACGCGATGCGAAAGAAGCTGCTTAATCGCAGTTATCTTTCTCAAGCATCTGCTTACGTATAAACTTATTCTGATTTTCAGGAACAATTTAAATGTCTATCACTAAAGATCAAATCATTGAAGCAGTATCCGCTATGTCCGTAATGGACGTTGTAGAACTGATTTCTGCAATGGAAGAAAAATTCGGTGTTTCCGCTGCTGCTGCTGTAGCTGTAGCTGCTGGCCCGGCTGAAGCTGCTGAAGAAAAAACTGAATTCGACGTAATTCTGAAAGCTGCTGGCGCTAACAAAGTTGCTGTAATCAAAGCAGTACGTGGCGCAACTGGCCTGGGTCTGAAAGAAGCTAAAGACCTGGTAGAATCTGCTCCGGCTGCCCTGAAAGAAGGCATCAGCAAAGACGACGCAGAAGCACTGAAAAAATCTCTGGAAGAAGCTGGCGCTGAAGTTGAAGTTAAATAAGCCAACTTTTCTGGTTGCAGCCTAAGAAATTAGGCTGATGGCTGGTGACTTTTTAGTCACCAGCCTTTTTGCGCTGTAAGGCGCCAGTAGCATTTCACACTGTTTGACTACTGCTGTGCCTTTCAATGCTTGTTTCTATCGACGTCTTAATATACTGCGACAGAGCATCAGTTCTGTGTAAATCGCAATGAAATGGTTTAAGCGTGATAGCAACAGGCATTGCGGAAAGTATTCGATTTTCCGGTCAACAAAATAGTGTTGCACAAACTGTCCCTTCGTCGGACAGATGGGTCGACTTGTCAGCGAGCTGAGGAACCCTAATGGTTTACTCCTATACCGAGAAAAAACGTATTCGTAAGGATTTTGGTAAACGTCCACAAGTGTTGGACATACCTTATCTCCTTTCTATCCAGCTTGACTCGTTTCAGAAGTTCATCGAGCAAGATCCTGAAGGGCAGTATGGTCTGGAAGCAGCTTTCCGTTCCGTTTTCCCGATTCAGAGCTACAGCGGTAATTCCGAGCTGCAATACGTCAGCTACCGCCTTGGCGAACCGGTGTTTGACGTTCAGGAATGTCAGATCCGTGGCGTGACCTATTCCGCACCGCTGCGCGTAAAACTGCGTCTGGTGATCTACGAGCGCGAAGCGCCGGAAGGCACCGTAAAAGACATTAAAGAACAAGAAGTCTACATGGGCGAAATTCCGCTCATGACTGACAACGGTACCTTTGTAATCAATGGTACTGAGCGTGTTATCGTTTCTCAGCTGCACCGTAGTCCTGGCGTCTTCTTTGACTCCGACAAAGGTAAAACCCACTCTTCGGGTAAAGTGCTGTATAACGCGCGCATCATTCCTTACCGTGGTTCCTGGCTGGACTTCGAATTCGATCCGAAGGACAACCTGTTTGTACGTATTGACCGTCGCCGCAAACTGCCAGCGACCATTATTCTGCGTGCACTGAACTACACCACTGAGCAGATCCTTGACCTGTTCTTTGAAAAAGTTGTTTTCGAAATTCGCGACAACAAGCTGCAGATGGAACTGGTGCCGGAACGCCTGCGTGGTGAAACCGCCTCCTTTGACATTGAAGCTAACGGCAAAGTCTACGTCGAAAAAGGCCGTCGCATCACTGCGCGCCACATTCGCCAACTGGAAAAAGACGATATCAAACATATCGAAGTTCCGGTTGAATACATTGCTGGTAAAGTTGCGGCTAAAGACTACGTTGACGAATCTACTGGCGAGCTGATCTGCGCAGCTAACATGGAGCTGAGCCTGGATCTGCTGGCTAAGCTGAGCCAATCTGGTCACAAGCGTATCGAAACGCTGTTCACTAACGATCTGGATCACGGTCCGTACATTTCTGAAACTGTACGTGTTGACCCAACCAACGATCGTCTGAGCGCACTGGTAGAAATCTACCGCATGATGCGTCCTGGTGAGCCGCCGACTCGTGAAGCTGCTGAAAGCCTGTTCGAGAACCTGTTCTTCTCCGAAGACCGCTATGACCTGTCTGCGGTTGGTCGTATGAAGTTCAACCGTTCTCTGCTGCGCGACGAAATCGAAGGTTCCGGTATCCTGAGCAAAGACGACATCATCGAAGTGATGAAGAAGCTCATCGATATCCGTAATGGTAAAGGCGAAGTCGATGATATTGACCACCTCGGCAACCGTCGTATCCGTTCCGTAGGCGAAATGGCGGAAAACCAATTCCGCGTTGGCCTGGTACGTGTTGAGCGTGCGGTGAAAGAGCGTCTGTCTCTGGGCGATCTGGATACCCTGATGCCTCAGGATATGATCAACGCCAAGCCGATTTCTGCAGCAGTGAAAGAGTTCTTTGGTTCCAGCCAGCTGTCTCAGTTTATGGACCAGAACAACCCGCTGTCTGAGATTACGCACAAACGTCGTATCTCCGCACTCGGCCCAGGCGGTCTGACCCGTGAACGCGCAGGCTTCGAAGTTCGAGACGTACACCCGACTCACTACGGTCGCGTATGTCCAATCGAAACGCCTGAAGGTCCGAACATCGGTCTGATCAACTCCCTGTCCGTGTATGCACAGACTAACGAATACGGCTTCCTTGAGACTCCGTACCGTAAAGTAACCGACGGTGTTGTCACTGACGAAATTCATTACCTGTCTGCTATCGAAGAAGGCAACTACGTTATCGCTCAGGCGAACTCCAACCTGGATGACGAAGGCCACTTTGTAGAAGATCTGGTTACCTGCCGTAGCAAAGGCGAATCCAGCTTGTTCAGCCGCGACCAGGTTGACTACATGGACGTATCCACCCAGCAGGTGGTATCCGTCGGTGCGTCCCTGATCCCGTTCCTGGAACACGATGACGCCAACCGTGCATTGATGGGTGCGAACATGCAACGTCAGGCGGTTCCGACTCTGCGCGCTGATAAGCCGCTTGTTGGTACCGGTATGGAACGTGCTGTTGCCGTTGACTCCGGTGTTACTGCAGTTGCTAAACGTGGCGGTACTGTTCAGTACGTGGATGCTTCCCGTATCGTTATCAAAGTTAACGAAGACGAGATGTACCCGGGCGAAGCAGGTATCGACATTTATAACCTGACCAAATACACCCGTTCTAACCAGAACACCTGCATCAACCAGATGCCTTGCGTATCTCTGGGCGAGCCGGTTGAACGTGGTGATGTGCTGGCAGACGGTCCGTCCACCGACCTCGGTGAACTGGCGCTGGGTCAGAACATGCGCGTGGCATTCATGCCATGGAATGGTTACAACTTCGAAGACTCCATCCTCGTATCCGAGCGTGTTGTCCAGGAAGACCGTTTCACCACCATCCATATTCAGGAACTGGCATGTGTGTCCCGTGACACCAAGCTGGGGCCAGAAGAGATCACCGCTGACATCCCGAACGTGGGTGAAGCTGCGCTCTCCAAACTGGATGAATCCGGTATCGTTTATATCGGTGCGGAAGTGACCGGTGGCGACATTCTGGTTGGTAAGGTAACACCGAAAGGTGAAACCCAGCTGACGCCAGAAGAGAAGCTGCTGCGTGCGATCTTCGGTGAGAAAGCGTCTGACGTTAAAGACTCTTCTCTGCGCGTGCCAAACGGTGTTTCCGGTACGATTATCGACGTTCAGGTCTTTACTCGCGATGGCGTAGAAAAAGACAAACGTGCGCTGGAAATCGAAGAGATGCAGCTGAAGCAGGCGAAAAAAGACCTGTCTGAAGAACTGCAGATCCTCGAAGCTGGCCTGTTCAGCCGTATCTACGCTGTGCTGGTTTCCGGTGGTGTTGAAGCTGAGAAGCTCGACAAACTGCCGCGCGACCGCTGGTTAGAACTCGGCCTGACCGACGAAGAGAAACAGAATCAGCTGGAACAACTGGCTGAGCAGTACGACGAACTGAAACACGAATTCGAGAAAAAACTCGAAGCGAAACGCCGTAAAATCACTCAGGGCGACGATCTGGCACCGGGCGTGCTGAAGATTGTTAAGGTTTATCTGGCGGTTAAACGTCGGATCCAGCCTGGTGATAAGATGGCAGGTCGTCACGGTAACAAGGGTGTAATCTCTAAGATCAACCCGATAGAAGATATGCCACACGATGCTAACGGTACGCCGGTAGATATCGTACTGAACCCGCTGGGCGTACCATCGCGTATGAACATCGGTCAGATCCTTGAAACCCACCTGGGTATGGCTGCAAAAGGTATCGGCGATAAGATCAACGCCATGCTGAAACAGCAGCAGGAAGTCGCGAAACTGCGCGAATTCATCCAGCGTGCTTACGATCTGGGTTCAGATGTTCGTCAGAAAGTTGACCTGAATACCTTCAGCGATGAAGAAGTTCTGCGTCTGGCTGAAAACCTGAAAAAAGGTATGCCGATCGCAACGCCGGTATTCGACGGTGCGAAAGAGTCTGAAATCAAGGAACTGTTACAGCTGGGTGGCCTGCCGACTTCCGGTCAGATCACACTGTTCGACGGTCGTACCGGTGAGCAGTTCGAGCGCCAGGTTACCGTTGGCTACATGTACATGCTGAAACTGAACCACCTGGTTGATGACAAGATGCATGCGCGTTCTACCGGTTCTTACAGCCTGGTTACTCAGCAGCCGCTGGGTGGTAAGGCGCAGTTCGGTGGTCAGCGCTTCGGGGAGATGGAAGTGTGGGCGCTGGAAGCATATGGCGCAGCATACACCCTGCAGGAAATGCTCACCGTTAAGTCTGATGACGTGAACGGTCGTACTAAGATGTATAAAAACATCGTGGACGGCAACCATCAGATGGAACCAGGCATGCCGGAATCCTTCAACGTACTGTTGAAAGAGATTCGTTCGCTGGGTATCAACATCGAGCTGGAAGACGAGTAACTCTCGATCAAACAGGTCACTGGTGCTGGCTTAACCGCCAGCGCCAGATTGTGCTAACTCCGACGGGAGCAAATCCGTGAAAGATTTATTAAAGTTTCTGAAAGCGCAGACTAAAACCGAAGAGTTTGATGCGATCAAAATTGCGCTGGCCTCGCCAGACATGATCCGTTCATGGTCTTTCGGTGAAGTTAAGAAGCCGGAAACCATCAACTACCGTACGTTCAAACCTGAACGTGACGGCCTTTTCTGCGCCCGTATCTTTGGGCCGGTAAAAGACTACGAGTGCCTGTGCGGTAAGTACAAGCGCCTGAAACACCGTGGTGTGATCTGTGAGAAGTGCGGCGTTGAAGTGACCCAGACTAAAGTACGCCGTGAGCGTATGGGCCACATCGAGCTGGCGTCTCCGACTGCTCACATCTGGTTCCTGAAATCTCTGCCGTCCCGTATCGGTCTGCTGCTTGATATGCCGCTGCGCGATATCGAACGCGTACTGTACTTCGAATCTTATGTGGTTATCGAAGGCGGTATGACTAACCTGGAACGTCAACAGATCCTGACTGAAGAGCAGTATCTGGACGCGCTGGAAGAGTTCGGTGACGAATTCGACGCGAAGATGGGTGCGGAAGCCATCCAGGCCCTGCTGAAGAGCATGGATCTGGAGCAAGAGTGTGAAACTCTGCGCGAAGAGCTGAACGAAACCAACTCCGAAACCAAGCGTAAGAAGCTGACCAAGCGTATCAAACTGCTGGAAGCCTTCGTACAGTCTGGCAACAAGCCAGAGTGGATGATCCTGACCGTTCTGCCGGTTCTGCCGCCAGATCTGCGTCCGCTGGTTCCGCTGGATGGTGGTCGTTTCGCAACCTCAGATCTGAACGATCTGTATCGTCGCGTGATCAACCGTAACAACCGTCTGAAACGTCTGCTGGATCTGGCTGCGCCAGATATCATCGTACGTAACGAAAAACGTATGCTGCAGGAAGCGGTCGACGCCCTGCTGGATAACGGTCGTCGCGGTCGTGCGATCACCGGTTCTAACAAACGTCCTCTGAAATCTTTGGCCGACATGATCAAAGGTAAGCAGGGTCGTTTCCGTCAGAACCTGCTCGGTAAGCGTGTTGACTACTCCGGTCGTTCTGTAATCACCGTAGGTCCATACCTGCGTCTGCATCAGTGCGGTCTGCCGAAGAAAATGGCACTGGAACTGTTCAAACCGTTCATCTACGGCAAGCTGGAACTGCGTGGCCTGGCCACCACCATCAAAGCCGCTAAGAAAATGGTTGAGCGTGAAGAAGCTGTCGTTTGGGATATCCTGGACGAAGTTATCCGCGAACACCCGGTACTGCTGAACCGTGCGCCAACACTGCACCGTCTGGGTATCCAGGCATTTGAACCGGTACTGATCGAAGGTAAAGCTATCCAGCTGCACCCGCTGGTTTGTGCGGCATATAACGCCGACTTCGATGGTGACCAGATGGCTGTTCACGTACCGCTGACGCTGGAAGCCCAGCTCGAAGCGCGTGCGCTGATGATGTCTACCAACAACATCCTGTCCCCGGCGAACGGCGAACCTATCATCGTTCCGTCTCAGGACGTTGTATTGGGTCTGTACTACATGACCCGTGACTGTGTTAACGCCAAAGGCGAAGGCATGGTGCTGACTGGCCCGAAAGAAGCTGAGCGTATTTATCGCGCAGGTCTGGCCTCTCTGCATGCGCGCGTTAAAGTGCGTATCACCGAATACGAAAAAGATGAAAACGGCGAATTCGTTGCGAAAACCAGCCTGAAAGACACGACCGTTGGCCGTGCTATTCTGTGGATGATCGTACCGAAAGGTCTGCCTTTCTCCATCGTCAACCAGGCGCTGGGCAAGAAAGCTATCTCCAAAATGCTGAACACCTGTTACCGCATTTTGGGCCTGAAGCCGACCGTTATCTTTGCTGACCAGACAATGTACACCGGCTTTGCTTATGCAGCGCGTTCAGGTGCATCTGTTGGTATTGATGACATGGTCATCCCAGAGAAGAAACACGAGATCATCTCTGAAGCGGAAGCTGAAGTTGCTGAGATCCAGGAGCAGTTCCAGTCTGGTCTGGTAACCGCGGGCGAACGCTATAACAAAGTTATCGATATCTGGGCTGCGGCGAACGATCGTGTATCCAAAGCGATGATGGATAACCTGCAAACCGAAACCGTTATTAACCGTGACGGCGTAGAAGAGCAGCAGGTTTCCTTCAACAGCATCTACATGATGGCCGACTCCGGTGCGCGTGGTTCTGCAGCACAGATTCGTCAGCTGGCCGGTATGCGTGGTCTGATGGCGAAGCCAGATGGCTCCATCATCGAAACGCCAATCACCGCGAACTTCCGTGAAGGTCTGAACGTACTCCAGTACTTCATCTCCACGCACGGTGCGCGTAAAGGTCTGGCGGATACCGCACTGAAAACAGCGAACTCCGGTTATCTGACACGTCGTCTGGTTGACGTTGCGCAGGATCTGGTCGTTACTGAAGACGATTGTGGCACGCTGGAAGGCATCACCATGACCCCGGTTATCGAGGGTGGTGACGTTAAAGAGCCGCTGCGCGATCGCGTACTGGGTCGTGTGACCGCTGAAGACGTTCTGAAGCCGGGTACGGCGGATATTCTGGTTCCTCGCAATACGCTGCTGCACGAACAGTGGTGTGACCTGCTGGAAGAGAACTCCGTTGACTCCGTCAAGGTACGTTCCGTTGTATCCTGTGACACCGATTTTGGTGTATGTGCGCACTGCTACGGTCGTGACCTGGCGCGTGGCCACATCATCAACAAAGGTGAAGCAATCGGTGTTATCGCGGCACAGTCCATCGGTGAACCGGGTACACAGCTGACCATGCGTACGTTCCACATCGGTGGTGCGGCATCTCGTGCGGCTGCTGAATCCAGCATCCAGGTGAAAAACAAAGGTAGCATCCGTCTGAGCAACGCGAAGTCGGTTGTGAACTCCAGCGGTAAACTGGTTATCACCTCACGTAACACCGAACTGAAACTGATCGACGAATTCGGCCGTACCAAAGAAAGCTATAAAGTGCCTTACGGCTCTGTTATGGCGAAAGGTGATGGCGAACAGGTTGCTGGCGGCGAAACCGTAGCAAACTGGGATCCGCATACCATGCCGGTTATCACCGAAGTGAGTGGTTTCGTCCGCTTCACTGACATGATCGACGGCCAGACCATTACTCGTCAGACCGACGAGCTGACCGGTCTGTCTTCTCTGGTGGTTCTGGATTCTGCAGAGCGTACTGCGGGTGGTAAAGACCTGCGTCCGGCACTGAAAATTGTTGATGCTCAGGGCAACGACGTTCTGATCCCAGGCACCGATATGCCTGCTCAGTACTTCCTGCCGGGTAAAGCGATTGTTCAGTTGGAAGATGGCGTACAGATCAGTTCTGGTGACACCCTGGCGCGTGTTCCGCAGGAATCCGGCGGTACCAAGGATATCACCGGTGGTCTGCCGCGCGTTGCGGACCTGTTCGAAGCACGTCGTCCGAAAGAGCCGGCAATCCTGGCTGAAATCAGCGGCATCATTTCCTTCGGTAAAGAAACCAAAGGGAAACGTCGTCTGGTTATCACCCCGGTAGATGGCAGCGAACCGTACGAAGAGATGATTCCGAAATGGCGTCAGCTTAACGTGTTCGAAGGTGAACGTGTAGAACGTGGTGACGTAGTTTCCGACGGTCCGGAAGCGCCGCACGACATCCTGCGTCTGCGTGGTGTGCATGCTGTAACTCGTTACATCGTTAACGAAGTTCAGGACGTATACCGTCTGCAGGGCGTTAAGATTAACGATAAACACATCGAAGTTATCGTTCGTCAGATGCTGCGTAAAGCCACCATCGAAAATGCGGGTAGCTCCGACTTCCTCGAAGGCGAGCAGGTTGAATACTCTCGCGTCAAGATCGCTAACCGCGAGCTGGAAGCGAACGGCAAAGTGGGTGCAACATTCTCCCGCGATCTGCTGGGTATTACCAAAGCGTCTCTGGCAACCGAGTCCTTCATCTCTGCAGCATCGTTCCAGGAAACCACGCGTGTCCTGACCGAAGCCGCTGTTGCAGGTAAACGTGATGAACTGCGCGGTCTGAAAGAGAACGTCATCGTGGGTCGTCTGATCCCGGCTGGTACCGGTTATGCGTACCACCAGGATCGTATGCGCCGCCGCGCAGCAGGCGAACTGCCAGCTGCACCGCAGGTCACTGCTGAAGATGCTTCTGCCAGCCTGGCAGAACTGTTGAACGCAGGTCTGGGCGGTTCTGATAACGATTAATCGTTGTTGACCCTAATAAAAAACCCGCTTTGGCGGGTTTTTTTATATCTATGTTTATGCCTGGCGGCGCTGCGCTTATCAGGCCTAAGAAGCCATTCGGCAGCACCATTAATTTACCGGCGGTAAGCGCCGATAAAGTTCAATCATGTCGCCCGCCAGATCCTGAATCACCATCGCGTTCATCAAATGGTCCTGCGAATGGACGGTGATGAGATTGACCGGTAACTTTCCCGTACCTTCGTCTATACCGATAAGTTGGGTCTGAATTTTATGCGCTTGTTTAACGAACTCGCGTGATTCCGTCATAGCTTGTTCTGCACCCGTGAAATCACCTTTACGCGCCAGTTGCAGCGCTGTGAGGGCCTGGCTGCGGGCAGCACCCGCATTCACGAGTAATTCCATGATGATTGTTTCTAACTCTTCCATGCCATTACTCCAGCAGTTTCAGTGCTTTGTCCAGTACGGCATCACCTTTCATCATGCCGTAATCCATCATATCGATAACGGCGACCTTTTTACCTAACGGGTCGGCGAGCGCCTGCAGCTTGGCCTGTTCATACTTAACCTGCGGACCGAGTAAAACAATATCTGCAGTGGCGATATTTTCTGCAAACTCAGCCACCGGGACTGCTTTGATAGTCACATCGACGCCTTTTTTCTGGGCGGCATCTTTCATCCTTTGCACCAGCATGCTGGTGGACATTCCGGCGGCACAGCATAAAACGATGTTTTTCATAGTTAGTCTCGATCAGCAGGTATTTCTTGATAATTATCTCGTGCGGGCAACAGCAACAACCGCTTTGCGACGATTGTGTGTCTGGCATCACAAAGAAATGCTATTTTTTCTGAAACCGGTTACAAATGAGGCTCAGGCCGGCCTGGTCTGACCCAAAAAGCCGTTTTTCCCATAGTGCTCAGATGTAGATATTAATAATTACTGTCAATAAAGACATGTTATTAAAAACAGTATTGACACTGTTTTTTAAACCCGTATGTTAATACTTAACAGCGGAGAAATAGTCATTTGCTGTTAAATTAGTAAGTGTTAGTAGCGTTTGATAGGGGGTTGCGATAAGGGCCACGAAATATTCTGTTGTATGGGGTAGTCGATGCCGAGGTTATTATCCTGGCACATCGACAATGTTTTCAGGCTCTGTAGTTGATTTATCTAATCGCAAAGTAGTAAAAAAGTGCGACGATGTAAGGCCATGATTTAATAGTTAATGTTGGCAGGTTTCTTTTATAAGAGCTTGCAAGGGCAGTAAGGCCACGCATCAAAGAGTATATGTCGCAAGGGGAAGTGTACTTGTTTAGGTCGCCATTCTTGAGTTTTATTATCAAGCTGGCTGGGTTTATTTAACGATAAATAGAGGAAAGTGTTAGTCAGTATCAGCATCCAATATTATCAGTGATAAACGTGTACATTTAAAATGTAGTATCAACAGCAGTACAAAATTGTTAAGTCTATTAATGTTAAATCTGAAGTTTGTAGTAACTTAAAGCCCTGGCTGCAACGGTCAGGGCTTTTATTATTTGTATATCAATGCGTTAACTTTTCGCGCAACCGCACTGGCTCAACATTTCACCTGTTGATGGGTATTAAATAAATTAATGCTTGCATAATGATTAGAAGCAAGTCTACTATAGCGACATCGGTTTGGAACACAGACCTTATGCAAGCGGTTTTAGTAAAGCAGTTCTCAGTTCAAGCGTTATCCTCAGATACTCTTCATCGTGAGCCTCCTCCTAAGTGCCCCATAAGTTAATTTCTGCAAAACAGGCCATCTTCGCTGCATAAGCGGCTCAAAAACATGAAAGGAAGTATCTATGTCTAACAAAATGACTGGTTTAGTAAAATGGTTTAACTCTGATAAAGGCTTCGGCTTTATCACTCCTCAGGACGGTAGCAAAGATGTATTTGTGCATTTTTCAGCCATCCAGAGCAACGATTTCAAAACCTTAGACGAAGGTCAAAAAGTGGAGTTCTCTGTTGAGAACGGCGCTAAAGGTCCGTCTGCTGTTAACGTTATCGCGCTGTAATTGCCGATAATC
Source organism: Citrobacter sp. wls619 (assembly GCF_005281345.1). Classification (GTDB taxonomy): domain Bacteria; phylum Pseudomonadota; class Gammaproteobacteria; order Enterobacterales; family Enterobacteriaceae; genus Citrobacter. The sequence continues at coordinate 17,270 of NZ_SZXJ01000076.1, read as the reverse complement.
TCACGAACGCTTACGATAGCGATGAAGGCCAGAGCCTGAGCAGTTAAGTGACAGTGAAGAAAAAACCCGCGAAAGCGGGTTTTTTCGTTTGTGCGATCTCCTCAGATTTACGACACCTGAGACGCCCTTCCCAGATAGCTGTCCCAGTCTTTCCACACGGGTTGTAATCCCTGTGCAATCAATGCGTCGGCAACGGCTTGCGGTCGACGATCGTCGTGCGGAGAGAACTGTTCCAGTTCAGGATGATTATCAGCGTAACCACCGGGTTGCGTTTTCGAGAAAGCGCTGACGTTGTTGATCGCCAGTGGGATCACATGGTCGCGGAACCACGGCGATTCACGGGTGGAAAGCGACAGTTCAATGTCCGGCGACAGCAAGCGAAATGCACAAATGGTTTGCACCAACTGGCGTTCATCCATAATTGACGCCGGCTCTACACCTCCGGTACACGGACGTAGTCTCGGGAAGGAGATGGAGTAACGGCTCTGCCAGTAATGCTGCTGCATCCACAGCAGATGCTCGGCGACCATATAACAATCAACCCGCCAGCTATCGGACAAACCAATCAACGCGCCCAGGCCGATTTTATCGATACCTGCGCGGCCCAGTCTGTCTGGCGTTTCCAGCCTCCAGAAGAAATCCTGTTTTTTCCCTTTCAGATGGTGCCGGGCATAAACCGCTTCATGGTAGCTCTCCTGATACACCATTACCCCATCCAGTCCCAGCGTCTTCAGCTCCGCATATTCAGCCTCTGACAGCGGTTGTACCTCCATCTGTAATGAAGCGAACTGGCGGCGAATAGCGGGTAAGTGGCGACGAAAGTAATCCATCCCCACTTTTGCCTGATGTTCACCGGTGACCAGCAGCAGGTGCTCGAAACCCAGCTCGCGGATGGCCGCGCACTCCCGTTGTATCTCATCTTCGTCCAGTGTTTTGCGCTTAATACGGTTGCTCATAGAGAAACCGCAGTAGGTACAGTCATTGGCACACAGATTAGAGAGATACAGCGGGACGTAAAAACTGACGGTGTTGCCAAAGCGCTGGCGAGTAAGTTTCTGCGCCCGCTGCGCCAGCGGCTCCAGATAGGCGGTAGCGGCAGGGGAGAGCAAGGCCATCAAGTCATCGCGTGTGAGTTGCGAGGCATTGATCGCCCGTTCCACATCCGCCGCGGTTTTACTGTGGATGCGCAGGCGGATGTCGTCCCAGTCCAGCTGTCGCCAGCGATCGGCGAAAGTTTTCATGAGAAGGCCTCCAGAAACCCAGTGAGTGGGCTGGTGGGACTTGCCTGCGAACTTTTGCTTCCTGGTACTGCCTGGCGCGCCAGCAGACCTGCTTCAACGGCCAGGCGGAAGGCGGTTGCCATCATCACCGGGCTGTCGGCCACGGCAATAGCTGTGTTGACCAGCACCGCATCGGCCCCCATCTCCAGCGCCTGCGTAGCGTGGCTGGGAACGCCGATGCCAGCATCAACCACCACCGGAACGGTCGCCTGCTGGATAATAATCTCCAGCATCGCGCGGGTTTCCAGCCCCTGATTAGAACCGATGGGCGCGCCGAGCGGCATCACCGCAGCACAACCAACTTCTTCTAACCGTTTGCACAGTACCGGGTCGGCGCCGCAGTAGGGCAGTACCACAAAGCCCTGCTTTACCAGTGCTTCGGCGGCTTTCAGGGTTTCGATGGGGTCCGGCAGTAGCCAGCGCGCGTCCGGGTGGATTTCCAGCTTCAGCCAGTGTGTCCCTAGCGCTTCACGCGCCAGTTGGGCGGCGAAAATAGCTTCTTCGGCGGTTTTGGCCCCGGATGTGTTGGGCAGCAGCGTAACGCCCGCTTCAATGAGCGGCGCCAGGATGGCGTCGTTGTGCTGACGTAAATCGACCCGCTTCATTGCCAGCGTCACCAGTTGGCTACCGGAGGCGCGAATGGCCTCGACCATCAGCTGTGATGAGGCGAATTTCCCGGTACCAGTAAACAGATGTGAATCAAACGTTTTGTCGGCAATACGTAACATATCAACCCCCTGCAATGACCTGAAAAAGCAGAATCTGGTCGCCTTCCTGCACGATTTGCTGTTGCCACTGCTCACGTGGCAGGATCTGCTGATTGAGCGCCAGCGCCATTCCCGGTTTATGCTGATTAAGCTGTGTCAGCAGTTCGCTGATGGTTTGCCCCTCGGCGCACTGCAGTGGCTCATCATTGAACTGAATCTGCATGTTGCCCTCCACAGACCGGGCAGCCGCTGGCACGACGCAGCGCCAGGCTGCGCCACTGGCTGGTTTTGCCATCAAACAGACGCAACTCTCCGGCTGGGGTTTCAATTCCGCTGAGTAATTTGATCGCTTCCAGAGCCTGCAAGGTTCCCATCACCCCGACGACCGGGCCCACAATGCCTGCAGTGCGGCAGTTGCGTTCTGGCTCAGCATCATCCGGCCACAGGCAGCGGTAACACCCCTGTTCCCAGGGCGGAGTCAGCACCATTAATTGGCCACCGAAACCGACGGCACTGGCGGTAATGAGTGGCGTATTTAGCGCCACGCAGGCGGCGTTAATCTGCTGGCGGGTTGCCATGTTGTCAGTACAGTCGAGCACCACGTCGGCACGTGCTACCGCATGTCTGAGCGCATCACCTTGCAGACGTTGCTGGAGCGCCACCACGTCGATATCCGGGTTGAGGCGGGTGAGCCGCTGCTGTGCGACTTGTGATTTGGCGCGGGCGATATCATCCGTGGTAAACAGGATCTGGCGCTGCAGGTTACTCAGATGAATATCGTCATCGTCGACCAGCGTCAGCTTGCCGACGCCCGCACCTGCCAGATACAGTGCGGCAGGTGAACCTAGCCCACCTAACCCGACAATCAGCACATGGCTTGCGATCAGCTTTTGCTGGCCTTCAATCGCGATATCGCCAAGCAGGATCTGCCGGCTATAGCGCATAAAGTCGCGGTCATTCATCGCCCGCTCCTGCGATATCCAGTAGCTGGGCCGTGGCGACCTGCCAGTCAGCCGCCTGGGTAATGGCGCTGACGACAGCAATGCTGCCGACGCCGGTACCCAGCACAGCCGGGGCACGCTCAAGGCTGATGCCGCCAATGGCGACGGTCGGGTAGTCCGCCAGCCGCTCGATATGGTTTGCCAGTTGTGTCAGCCCCTGCGGGGCGGAAGGCATCTGCTTGGTTTGCGTCGGAAACACGTGACCGAGTGCGATATAAGAAGGGCGAGCCGCCAGCGCGACGTCTATCTCCATATCATCGTGAGTGGAAACACCAAGGCGCAATCCCGCCGTTTGAATCGCTTTCAGGTCGGTGGTTTCAAGGTCTTCCTGGCCCAGATGCACGCCATAAGCGCGGTGCTTAATTGCCAGACGCCAGTAATCGTTGATAAACAGGCGAGCATCATAACGACGCCCCATGTCAATGGCTGCTATGACGTCGGCTTCGACCTCTTCATCATGTTTGTCTTTGATACGCAACTGGATCGTGCGCACGCCTGCCTGCAGCAGGCGTTCAATCCATTGCACGCTGTCCACCACTGGGTAAAGCCCGAGGCGGAACGGCACGGTCGGGAAATCAGGCTGGTACATTACGCCTCCTCTTTTTTGAGGTAGATTTCACCGCCTTTGGCGCGGAAGTTCTCCGACATATCCGCCATCCCGACTTCAATCGTTTGTGCAGCGGCGTAGTCGCGGACCTCCTGGCTGATTTTCATCGAGCAGAACTTCGGCCCGCACATGGAGCAGAAGTGAGCGACTTTCCCTGACTCCTGTGGCAGGGTTTCATCGTGGTAGGCGCGGGCGGTGAACGGGTCGAGCGCGAGGTTAAACTGGTCTTCCCAGCGGAATTCGAAGCGTGCTTTTGACATGGCGTTATCACGGATCTGCGCACCCGGATGCCCTTTGGCTAAATCAGCAGCATGTGCGGCAATCTTGTAGGTGATAAGACCCTGTTTCACATCTTCTTTATTGGGCAGGCCAAGGTGTTCTTTTGGCGTGACGTAGCAGAGCATGGCACAGCCAAACCAGCCAATCATCGCCGCACCAATGCCTGACGTGAAGTGGTCATAGCCTGGCGCAATATCGGTGGTTAGCGGCCCTAAGGTATAGAACGGTGCTTCGTGGCAGTGTTCCAGCTCTTCGGTCATGTTGCGCTGGATCATATGCATTGGCACATGACCTGGGCCTTCAATCATCACCTGCACGTCGTATTCCCAGGCGATTTTGGTCAGCTCACCCAGCGTATGCAGCTCGGAGAACTGCGCTTCGTCGTTGGCATCCTGAATTGAACCCGGGCGCAGGCCGTCACCCAGCGACAAAGAGACGTCATAGGCGGCGCAGATTTCACAGATCTCGCGGAAGTGCTCAAACAGAAAGTTCTCTTTGTGATGGGAGAGACACCACTTCGCCATAATAGAACCACCGCGCGAGACAATACCGGTCAGACGTTTGGCGGTCATCGGTACATAGCGCAGCAGTACGCCTGCATGAATGGTGAAATAGTCAACGCCCTGTTCGGCCTGCTCCAGCAGCGTATCGCGGAAGGCTTCCCAGGTGAGATCTTCGGCGATCCCGTTGACCTTCTCCAGCGCCTGGTAGATCGGTACAGTACCGATCGGTACCGGGCTGTTACGCAGGATCCATTCACGGGTTTCATGAATATAACGACCGGTGGAGAGATCCATCACGGTATCCGCGCCCCAGCGGGTGGACCACACCAGTTTTTCTACCTCTTCTTCGATGGAGGAGGTGACTGCTGAATTACCGATGTTGGCGTTGACCTTCACCAGGAAATTACGACCGATAATCATCGGTTCTGATTCCGGGTGGTTGATGTTGGCTGGAATAATGGCGCGTCCGGCAGCGACCTCGTCACGCACGAATTCCGGGGTGATGTTTTCCGGCAGACGTGCGCCAAAGTTCATCCCCGGATGCTGGTGGCGCAATACTTCACTGCGAATACGCTCACGGCCCATGTTTTCGCGGATGGCGATAAATTCCATCTCTGGGGTAACGATCCCCTGGCGAGCATAGTGTAGCTGGGTCACGCGCTTACCGGCCTTGGCACGTTTTGGCGTCAGCAGGCCCGTAAAACGCAGTTCATCAAGGCCATCATCGGCCAGACGTTCTTTGGTGTAAGCCGAGCTGCGGTCATCTAACTCTTCGCTATCGTTGCGCGCTGTAATCCACGCCTGGCGTAGTTTTGCCAGGCCCTGCTGAACGTTAATCGCCACGTCAGGGTCGCCGTACGGACCAGAGGTGTCATAAACCGGAACGGCTTCATTCTCTTCAAATTGAGGATTGTCTTTCGTGCCGCCAGTTAGCGTTGGGCTAAGCTGAATTTCGCGCATCGGGATACGGATATCCGGCTGCGAACCGGTGATATAGATGCGTTTTGACTCAGGAAAGGCGGTCCCTTCCAGGGTATCGATAAAGTGTTGGGCTTGAGCGCGCTGTTCGCGGCGTGATGGTTTAGTAGTGGCAGACATAGCTCATTCCAAATAAAAGTAAGGATATGGCTTGCCAGACGACGGATGAAGCAAGAGAGAAGCTCGCCCAAGGGCGATGCTATTGCAGATTGACTCTTGTTCCCTTCGCAGGTTTTAACCTGATCAGGTTCCGCGGATCCCGAATTAACGGTCTCAGCCTTTTCCACTCATGCTGTTGTGGAAAATAAGCACTCCGACAAGAAGTAACCTCAGTAAAGAGGTAATGAATGTAAACTACGCGTTAATGCCGCAAATCTCAAGCATGACGTTTGAGCGCGTCGCTGTCGTGCATGGCGTCAAATACCAGCATTATCAGCTTATCTTCCAGCACGAATCGGGCTTCCAGTGCTTCGCCGAGATCCGATAAAACTTTTTGAAATTCAAGGAAGTTATCATGATCGATGGCCGTTTCCAGACTGGAATCATAGTAGTCCATGATCTGCTGTGTATTGGCTTCCAGCAGTGGCCAAATTTTTGTGGCTTTTAAAAGCTGCCCGTTTCCTTCCAATTTATGGAGAATACGTTCATAAATACTGAAGTGTCCGGTGGAGAGGTAATCGACCAGGCTCTGACAAAAATCATCCAGCGCTTTTTCATTGAGTCGCATGTACGATTCTTTGCCAGGCTTAATGCCAACCAGATTGTAGTAAGCCACGAGCAGGTGCTTACGTACATGTAGCCAGCGATCAACCAGTTTATTACTTCCTCTGACGTGTTCCGTCAGGCTTTCCAGCTGGTTTAGCATGATTGACTCCGCAAGATGGTGTTAAAAAACTGCTCACCCGTAAATGTAAAAATAATGTAAACAACATGCCTGTGAAGCAAAGGTTGCGCAAGAGATATGGATCGTATAATTGAAAAATTAGATAGCGGCTGGTGGATTGTCAGTCATGAGCAAAAGTTGTGGTTACCTCATGGCGAGCTGCCTTACGGCGACGCAACCCGCTTTGATTTAGTCGGGCAGCGCGCCCTGCCAATAGGCGAATGGGAAGGGGATACTGTCTGGTTGGTGCAACAGCCGCGTCGGCACGATATGGGTTCAGTGCGCCAGGTTATCGATCAGGATGTGGGTCTTTTTCAACTGGCCGGACGTGGCGTGCAACTGGCTGAATTCTACCGCTCGCATAAATTCTGCGGCTACTGCGGCCATCCCATGCACCCGAGTAAAACGGAATGGGCGATGCTGTGTAGCCACTGTCGTGAACGCTACTACCCGCAAATTGCTCCCTGCATAATCGTCGCTATTCGCCGAGATGATTCCATCCTGCTTGCCCAACATGTTCGCCATCGTAACGGCGTGCATACCGTACTGGCGGGTTTTGTCGAAGTGGGCGAGACCCTGGAACAGGCGGTGGCGCGTGAAGTGATGGAAGAGAGCGGCATTAAGGTGAAAAACCTGCGCTATGTCACTTCTCAGCCGTGGCCATTCCCGCAGTCTTTGATGACCGCATTTATGGCGGAGTATGATAGCGGCGAAATCGTCATCGACCCGAAAGAGCTGCTGGAAGCGAACTGGTATCGCTATGACGATTTACCGCTCTTACCGCCGCCGGGTACCGTCGCGCGCCGACTGATCGAAGATACCGTAGCGATCTGCCGGGCTGAGTACGAGTAAAGAACGAGTAATGATACACTGACGGTCTGACGCTAAAAGGAAGATAAAAATGACCGAACTGAAGAACGATCGTTACCTGCGTGCGCTGCTGCGCCAGCCCGTTGATGTGACTCCGGTATGGATGATGCGCCAGGCGGGCCGCTATTTGCCGGAGTACAAAGCCACTCGTGCCGAGGCGGGCGACTTCATGGCGTTGTGCAAAAACGCCGAGCTGGCCTGTGAAGTGACGCTGCAGCCGCTGCGCCGCTATCCGCTCGATGCAGCGATCCTCTTTTCGGACATTCTGACTATCCCGGATGCGATGGGGCTTGGGCTCTATTTTGAAGCCGGGGAAGGCCCACGCTTTACCTCTCCTGTCACCAGTAAGGCTGATGTGGAAAAACTGCCCGTTCCAGACCCGGAAGATGAGCTGGGCTACGTGATGAACGCAGTGCGTACCATTCGGCGTGAGCTGAAAGGTGAAGTGCCGCTGATCGGCTTCTCCGGCAGCCCGTGGACGCTGGCGACCTATATGGTTGAAGGTGGCAGTAGCAAAGCGTTTACCGTGATTAAAAAGATGATGTATGCCGATCCAAAAGCGCTACATCTGTTGCTTGATAAGCTGGTGAAAAGCGTCACCCTGTACCTTAACGCGCAGATTAAAGCGGGTGCGCAGTCGGTGATGATTTTCGATACCTGGGGCGGCGTGCTGACCGGTCGCGACTATCAGCAGTTCTCCCTGTATTACATGCACAAAATCGTCGACGGGCTGCTACGTGAAAACGACGGTCGCCGTGTCCCCGTGACCCTGTTTACCAAAGGCGGTGGTCAGTGGCTGGAAGCGATGGCGGAAACCGGCTGTGATGCGCTGGGTCTTGACTGGACAACGGACATTGCCGATGCGCGTCGTCGTGTAGGTCATAAAGTGGCGCTACAGGGCAATATGGATCCGTCCATGCTATATGCGCCGCCAGCCCGCATCGAAGAAGAAGTGGCGACAATTCTGGCCGGATTCGGTCAGGGCGAAGGTCATGTCTTTAACCTGGGTCACGGTATTCACCAGGACGTGCCACCGGAACATGCGGGTGTCTTCGTGGAGGCGGTACATCGGTTGTCGGCGCAGTACCACAGCTAAGGAACCAATATGGATCTCGCGTCGCTTCGTGCGCAGCAGCTTGAACTGGCCTCTTCGGTTTCCCGAGAGGATCGCCTTGAAACCGATCCGCCGGTTCTGATCGGTGGAGCGGATGTCGGGTTTGAGCAGGGCGGTGAAGTGACGCGGGCTGCGATGGTCCTGCTGAAATATCCCACGCTGGAGCTGGTTGAATACAAGGTGGCGCGTATTGCCACCACCATGCCGTATATTCCCGGCTTTCTCTCCTTTCGTGAAACTCCCGCGCTGATGGCCGCCTGGCAACAGCTGTCACAAAAGCCAGACCTGCTGTTTGTCGATGGGCACGGCATTTCCCATCCGCGTCGTCTGGGCGTCGCCAGTCATTTTGGTCTGCTGGTGGATGTTCCGACGATTGGTGTGGCGAAAAAACGACTGTGCGGCAAGTTTGAACCGCTCGCCGCCGAACCCGGTGCGCTAGCGCCGCTGCTGGATAAAGGCGAGCCGCTGGCCTGGGTCTGGCGCAGCAAAGCGCGCTGTAACCCGCTGTTTATTTCTACGGGCCACCGCGTGAGTATGGACAGTGCCCTGGCGTGGGTGCAGCGCTGTATGAACGGCTATCGTCTGCCAGAACCAACACGCTGGGCAGATGCGGTAGCATCTGAACGCCCGGCTTTTACGCGGCTTGCAGCAAAAACGGCCCATATCGGGTAAACTGCCGCTAATTTCCGTATTTGAGAGCTCATCATGTTACAAAACCCGATTCACTTGCGTCTGGAGAAGCTGGAAAGCTGGCAGCACGTTACGTTTATGGCCTGCCTGTGCGAGCGCATGTATCCCAACTACGCGATGTTCTGCAAGCAAACTGAATTTGGCGATGGGCAGATTTATCGTCGAATCCTGGATTTGATTTGGGAAGCGCTGACGGTTAAAGATGCCAAAATCAATTTCGACAGCCAACTGGAAAAGTTTGAAGAGGCTATCCCGTCGGCAGATGATTACGATCTGTACGGTGTTTATCCTGCAATTGATGCCTGCGTGGCATTAAGCGAACTGATGCATTCACGGCTGAGTGGTGAAACGCTGGAACACGCAATTGAAGTGAGTAAGGCTTCGATTACGACGGTTGCGATGCTGGAAATGACCCAGGCCGGTCGCGAAATGACCGATGAAGAGCTAAAAGAAAACCCTGCCGTTGAGCAAGAATGGGATATTCAGTGGGAAATATTCCGACTTTTGGCTGACTGTGAAGAACGCGATATTGAGCTGATAAAAGGGCTGCGAGCAGACCTGCGCGAGGCTGGCGAGAGCAATATTGGTATAAATTTTCAGCAATGACACCACAAAACGTGATTTAACGCCTGATTTGTCGTGCCTGAAGGCTTCCCATCCGCCCCCGGTCTGGTCTACATTTGGGGGGCGAAAAAAAGTGGCTATCGGTGCGTGTATGCAGGAGAGTGCTTTTTTGGCATTTCCGTCGCACTCGATGCTTAGCAAGCGATAAACACATTGTAAGGATAACTTATGAACAAGACTCAACTGATTGATGTAATTGCAGACAAAGCAGAACTGTCTAAAACACAGGCTAAAGCTGCTCTGGAATCCACTCTGGCTGCTATTACTGAGTCTCTGAAAGAAGGCGATGCTGTACAACTGGTTGGTTTCGGTACCTTCAAAGTGAACCACCGTGCTGAGCGCACTGGCCGCAACCCGCAGACCGGTAAAGAAATCAAAATCGCCGCAGCTAACGTACCGGCATTTGTTTCTGGTAAAGCACTGAAAGACGCGGTTAAGTAATTCGCGTGGCAGTGAACAGTTTTAACGAAGGGGCGGTTTCGCCCCTTTTGTCCATCTGGCGTCATACGCTCTGGCTTTCAGGTGTGCTGTTGCTGTCGGCCTGTAGTCGTCATTCCGAGCTTCCTCCGTTCACGGCCAGCGGTTATGTTGGCGAGCAGGGGGCGGTACGCGTCTGGCGTAAAGATTCCAGTGACGATGTTCACTTGCTCTCGGTATTGAGTCCGTGGCGTAACGGCGATACCACCACCAGTGAATACCGCTGGCAGGGAGATACGCTCTCTCTGATAGAACTCAATGTTTACAGTAAACCGCCGGAACATATTCGCATCCGCTTCGATGATCGCGGCGAACTGAGTTTCATGCAACGTGAAGTCGCCGGGCAAAAGCAGCAGCTTTCCAGCGATCAAATCGCGTTGTACCGCTATCGTGCCGATCAAATCCGCAAGACCAGCGATGCGCTGCGTCAGGGACGGGTGATCTTACATCAGGGGCGCTGGCATGGCGCCGAACACACGGTGACTACGTGTGAAGGCGAGACCATTAAGCCCGATTTAGATTCGTGGGCGATAAGCCATATTGAGCGCCGCCAGAGCCACTCGTCAGTCGACGTGAGCGTGGCATGGCTGGAAGCGCCCGAAGGATCGCAGCTCCTGCTGGTCGCCAATGAAGACTTCTGTCACTGGCAACCGAAAGAGAAAACCTTCTGATAATCTGCCATCAGGCAATACTGTTACCAGTGGCCCATTCCCATATGACCGCCGCCGCGATGGTAACCGCCACCGCCGCATCCGCCGTAACCCATTCCCGCTCCGCGAGGTACGCCTGCCTGGGCCATCGCGACATCGCGTTTAACGCGTTGCTCGTCAAGGGACTGATTCAACGCCTCCATCTCTTTTGCCACGGCATTAATTTTTGCCGTGTCCGGCGAGCTGGCCGTTAATAGTGCATTGTACTCATAACGTTTGGAGGTCAGCTGTTGGCGCAACGCGCTGGTCTGGGAGTAATAATCATCATAGATTTTCTGTGCGGCAGCCTGCTGCTCAGCGGTCATAGGTGTACCGCCACGTTGCTGCATACCATCACCATACCCCCAGTGATGTTGTGCCAGCGCCGGGGTGGAACCCAGAGCAATCAGCGAGAGTACAATCAGCGCCAGTTTATTATTCCGTTTCATCATTCGTTCTCCTGTTGGTTATCTTACATTCCTTGTTGCATCTTCCGTGCCAGACCGGAGACTCCCGTTCTGCAGGCATCACGCGTGGTTTGCCTGGTGCAAAGTGAGTAAAAATGACTCGCCCGAGCGTAACCAGCGGGTCATTTTTACCCGCTGGCTTTCAGCAGTTTGTGTCCGAGGGCAGGGTTATCAGGGGGAAAAAATGGCATGATTTCTGCTGTATACCTGCGACGATGAAAGGAACTAGCGGGTGAAGGGAGAGCGTATGCGTCTTTATAAGGATACGGTGGCAAAGTGGTTGAGCCGACTCTTGCTGGCGGCAATTCTGGTTTTGGTCGGCTGGTTTTCGATTATGACCATTCGGGATTATGGCCGAGAAAGTGACGCTGCCCGGCAAACGCTGCTGGAAAAAGGCAGTGTGCTGATCCGCGCCCTGGAGTCCGGTACGCGAGTGGGTATGGGTATGCGCATGCATCATGCCCAGCAGCAGACGCTGCTGGAGGAAATGGCCGTACAACCCGGTGTGTTATGGTTTGCCGTTGTTGATGAGCATGGCGTCATTATGACTCACAGTAATTCCGCGATGGTTGGAAAGTCACTCTATGCACCGGATGTCCTGCGGCAGTTAAATCCAGATGAACAAGAACGCTGGCGGCGCATTGAGGTACCCGCGGGCGGCAGTGAAAAAACACCGGCCCTGGAAATTTATCGCCAGTTTCAGCCGATGTATGGTCCTGGGCGACATGGCATGGCGCGTTGTGCCAGCAATGACGGACAGATAACCACGCCTTCACAAACCATTTTTATCGCCTTTGATGCCAGCGATCTGGCGGCGACTCAGACAAGAGAGTGGCGCAACACGCTAATAGTCCTCTCTGCGCTGGCGGCCGTGCTGCTGGCCAGCGTGCTGACGTTCTTCTGGTATCAGCGCTATCAGCGTTCGTACAAGGAATTGCAGGATGCGATGAAGCGGAAAGAAAAACTGATGGCGCTTGGGCATCTGGCGGCCGGGGTTGCACATGAGATTCGCAATCCGCTTTCATCGATCAAAGGCTTAGCGAAGTATTTTGCCGAACGAACCCCTGCAGGAGGCGAGTCGCACGAGCTGGCACAGGTGATGGCGAAAGAGGCAGACCGCTTAAATCGGGTGGTGAGCGAACTCCTTGAACTGGTGAAACCCGCGCACCTTGCGCTCCAGAAAGTGGATCTCAATGAAGTCATCACCCACTCATTGCATCTGGTAAGTCAGGATGCTCAAAGTCGGGAAATTCAGTTACGGTTTACGGTAAATCCTGCACTACCAACCATTCAGGCCGATCCTGACCGGCTAACGCAGGTCCTGCTGAACCTGTATCTGAACGCCATTCATGCGATTGGCCACCAGGGCACGATTACGGTTGAAGCGAGTGAAAGCAGCGCCGAACGCGTTAAAATTGTGGTTGCCGATAGCGGAAAGGGAATTGCACCTGAGCAGTTGGAGGCGATATTTACACCTTACTTTACGACCAAAGCCGATGGTACGGGGCTGGGGCTGGCGGTTGTGCAGAACATAGTCGAACAGCACGGTGGTACCATTCAGGTGGCAAGCGTTGAGGGCAAGGGAGTGGTCTTTACTCTCTGGCTGCCGACCAAAGCGAAACAACAGGATTAACAAGGATGACGTGCGGAAAAATCGATATTCTGGTGGTGGATGACGATATCAGCCACTGCACTATTTTACAGGCGCTGCTGCGCGGCTGGGGTTATGAGGTCGCGCTGGCCTATAGCGGGCGCGCGGCGCTGGAGCAGGTGCGTGAACATGTTTTCGATCTAGTGCTATGCGATGTGCGCATGGCGGAGATGGACGGTATCGCAACGCTCAAAGAGATCAAGGCGCTGAATCCGGCGATTCCGGTGTTGATCATGACGGCTTTCTCCAGTGTGGAGACCGCCGTAGAAGCACTGAAAACCGGTGCACTGGATTACTTAATCAAACCGCTGGATTTTGACCGTCTGCAGGACACGCTGGAAAAGGCACTGGCACATACGCGGGAAAGCGGTGTGGAACTGCCGTCGGCGTCGGCTGCGCAGTTTGGCATGATTGGCAGAAGCCCGGCAATGCAGCAACTGCTTAGTGAGATTGCGATGGTGGCCCCGTCGGACGCCACAGTACTTATTCATGGCGATTCCGGGACGGGGAAGGAGCTGGTGGCTCGGGCACTGCATGCCAGCAGCGCGCGCAGTGAGAAACCACTGGTGACGCTCAACTGTGCGGCGCTTAATGAGTCGCTGCTGGAGTCCGAGCTGTTTGGTCATGAGAAAGGCGCCTTTACCGGTGCGGATAAACGCCGGGAAGGGCGCTTTGTTGAGGCCGATGGCGGCACGTTATTTCTTGATGAGATTGGCGATATCTCGCCGCTGATGCAGGTGCGCCTGCTGCGGGCGATTCAGGAGCGGGAAGTTCAGCGTGTTGGCAGCAACCAGACTATTGCGGTTGATGTTCGGCTGATTGCCGCCACGCATCGCTGCCTCGCGGAAGAAGTCAGCGCCGGGCGCTTTCGTCAGGATCTCTACTATCGCCTGAACGTCGTCACCATTGAAATGCCTGCTTTACGCCAGCGTCGGGAAGATATTCCGCTGCTGGCTGAGCATTTTCTCCAGCGTTTTGCCGAACGTAACCGCAAAGCGGTGAAAGGCTTTACGCCACAGGCGATGGATCTGCTGATCCACTACGATTGGCCGGGGAATATTCGCGAGCTGGAAAATGCAATTGAACGGGCGGTAGTGTTGCTGACGGGGGAATATATCTCTGAGCGTGAGCTGCCGATGGCAATCGCGGCAACGCCGATAAAAGCAGAGTTCAGTGGTGAGATCCAACCGCTGGTGGATGTTGAAAAAGAGGTGATCCTGGCGGCGCTGGACAAAACGGGCGGCAACAAAACCGAAGCCGCCCGTCAGTTAGGTATTACACGCAAAACGCTGCTGGCGAAAATTTCGCGTTAGCGCTGCTCGCGTTCGATGGCACGCCAGCCGATGTCGTTACGGCTAAAGCTGCCATCCCAGCGAATATCCGTCATTAAGGCGTAAGCACGTTTCTGTGCCTCGGCAACGGTATGCCCCAATGCGGTGGCGCACAGGACGCGGCCGCCGCTGGTCAGCACGCGATCGTCGTCAGCAAGTTTAGTGCCTGCATGGAACACTTTTCCGTCTTCTACTTCTTCCAGAGGCAGACCGTGGATCTCATCCCCGGTGTGGTAGTTGCCCGGGTAACCGCCTGCGGCAATCACCACGCCCAGAGAAGCGCGTTCGTCCCACTCGGAGGTTTTCTCATCCAGCTTGCCCTCGCAGGCGGCCAGGCAAAGATCCACCAGATCCGACTTCATGCGCAGCATGATCGGCTGGGTTTCCGGATCGCCGAAGCGGCAGTTGAATTCGATAACCTTCGGATTGCCCTGTTTGTCGATCATCAGGCCGGCATACAGGAAACCGGTGTAGGTATTCCCTTCCTCCGCCATACCTTTTACCGTTGGCCAAATAATGCGTTCCATGGTGCGCTGATGCACTTCATCAGTTACCACCGGCGCTGGTGAGTAAGCCCCCATGCCGCCGGTGTTCGGGCCGGTGTCACCGTTGCCTACGCGTTTATGATCCTGGCTGGTGGCCATCGGCAGCACGTGCTCGCCGTCGACCATCACGATAAAGCTTGCCTCTTCGCCGTCGAGGAACTCTTCGATGACGATGCGGTGACCCGCGTCGCCAAACGCGTTACCCGCCAGCATGTCGTGGACGGCGGCTTCTGCTTCTTCGAGAGTCATCGCGACGATAACGCCTTTACCGGCGGCCAGGCCGTCGGCTTTGATCACGATCGGTGCGCCTTTCTCGCGCAGGTATGCCAGCGCGGGTTCGATCTCGGTGAAGTTCTGATACTCTGCCGTCGGGATGTTATGACGAGCAAGGAAATCTTTGGTGAAGGCTTTGGAGCCTTCCAGCTGCGCAGCGCCTTCGGTTGGCCCGAAGATCTTAAGATCTGCGGCGCGGAACGCATCGACCACGCCAATCACCAGCGGCGCTTCCGGGCCGACGATGGTCAGATCAATCTTCTCGTTCTGGGCAAAGCTCAGCAGTGCCGGAATATCGGTGACGCCGATAGCCACGTTCTGCAGCGCGGGCTCCAGTGCGGTACCGGCGTTACCCGGTGCGACAAAGACGGTGGAAACCTGCGGAGACTGCGCCGCTTTCCACGCCAGGGCGTGCTCGCGCCCGCCGTTACCAATGACTAATACTTTCATCGTCTGCTCCGTGTATTAATGGCGGAAGTGGCGCATGTCAGTGAAGATCATCGCGATACCGTGTTCATCGGCAGCGGCAATCACTTCGTCATCGCGGATAGAACCACCTGGCTGGATAACGCAGCTCACGCCAACGGCAGCTGCGGCATCAATACCGTCGCGGAACGGGAAGAAGGCGTCGGAAGCCATGGCGGAACCTTTCACTTCCAGACCTTCGTCAGCCGCTTTAATCCCGGCGATTTTAGCGGAGTAAACGCGGCTCATCTGGCCTGCGCCTATCCCGATGGTCATGTTCTCTTTGGCATACACAATAGCGTTGGATTTTACGAACTTGGCGACCTTCCAGCAGAACAGCGCATCGCGCAGCTCTTGCTCGGTCGGCTGGCGTTTAGACACCACGCGCAGTTCGCTTTCGCTCACCATACCCAGATCCCTGTCCTGAACCAGCAGGCCGCCGTTAACGCGTTTGAAGTCGAGGCCCGGCACGCGCTGTGCCCACTGGCCGCAGGTCAGGACGCGAACGTTTTGTTTAGCGGCGGTGATCTTCAGCGCTTCTTCAGTTGCGGATGGGGCGATAATCACTTCCACGAACTGGCGGGAGATGATGGCCTGCGCGGTTTCAGCATCCAGCTCGCGGTTAAAGGCGATGATGCCGCCGAACGCGGAGGTTGGGTCGGTTTTATAGGCGCGGTCGTACGCGTCCAGAATAGAGGTACTTACCGCTACGCCACACGGGTTAGCGTGCTTAACGATAACACAGGCTGGCTCGCTGAACTCTTTCACGCACTCCAGCGCCGCGTCGGTATCGGCGATATTGTTGTAGGAAAGCGCTTTGCCCTGTACCTGCTGCGCGGTGGCAACGGACGCTTCTTTGACGTTCTCTTCTATATAGAAGGCTGCCTGCTGGTGGCTGTTCTCGCCGTAGCGCATATCCTGCTTCTTGATGAAGTTCAGGTTCAGCGTACGCGGGAAGCGACCGGCGGCTTCTTTGCTTTCACCGTGGTACGCCGGAACCATGCTGCCGAAGTAGTTGGCAATCATGCTGTCGTAGGCGGCGGTGTGCTCAAAAGCTTTAATCGCGAGATCGAAGCGGGTGTCGAGGGTCAGAGAACCGTCGTTAGCATCCATCTCTTTAATAATGGCGTCGTAGTCGCTGCTCTTCACAACGATAGCCACGTCTTTATGGTTCTTGGCGGCGGAGCGAACCATCGTCGGGCCACCGATATCAATGTTCTCTACCGCATCTTCCAGCGAGCAGCCTTCACGGGCAACGGTCTCGGCGAACGGATACAGGTTAACGACAACCATATCGATAGGGGAAATGTGGTGCTGTTCCATAATGGCATCGTCCTGGCCGCGACGGCCCAAAATGCCGCCGTGGACTTTTGGATGCAGGGTCTTGACGCGTCCATCCATCATTTCCGGGAAACCGGTGTAATCGGAAACTTCGGTCACCGGCAGACCTTTCTCTGCTAACAGGCGCGCGGTGCCACCTGTAGAAAGCAGCTCCACACCGCGTGCGGAAAGTGCCTGAGCGAATTCGATGATACCGGCCTTGTCAGAAACACTGAGCAGAGCGCGGCGGACTGGACGACGTTGTTGCATGGTAAATCCCCTGGATTTGACTATTACAGAGAGCGTTAGGTGAATTCTTGGCTAAAAACTCAGCTAACGCCCCTTACGGGGCATCCTTGTTGTGCGGGGGCATTGTAACGAAAACGTTTGCGCAACGCTCGCGAATTTTTCTCTTTCCCCCAATTCCATTATTTCATCTCTATTGATAAGGGATAAAACCAAGTGACTCTCGAAAGAGATCCTTATTTTTGTGGATAACTCTGTGTGTAAATGGGT
>NZ_SZXJ01000084.1 GCF_005281345.1 Citrobacter sp. wls619 | reverse complement strand
GCTAAGCCAGGCTCTATCAAGCCGCACACTAAGTTCGAATCTGAAGTTTATATCCTTCAAAGGCTACCGTCCGCAGTTCTACTTCCGTACTACTGACGTGACTGGTACCATCGAACTGCCGGAAGGCGTAGAGATGGTAATGCCGGGCGACAACATCAAAATGGTTGTTACCCTGATCCACCCGATCGCGATGGACGACGGTCTGCGTTTCGCAATCCGTGAAGGCGGCCGTACTGTAGGTGCGGGCGTTGTTGCTAAAGTAATGAGCTAATTATTTATTAATTAGCTTTGAGCTTAAAAAGGGCGCTTAGGCGCCCTTTTTGCTACCTGTGATTTAACCGTTGTCATATTTGTTCGCATTTTTTGTTCATTCTTCCATCGCGTAAATAACGTTGTGCTATTGTAATCATAACTATTCTCATTTACACTTTGCGCAGAAATTGAACGGGAGCGATCATGTACGTTTGTTTGTGTAATGCGATAAGTGATAAAAAAATTCGTCAGGCTGTTCGCCAGTTTCATCCTCAGTCCTTTCAGCAATTACGTAAATTTATTCCTGTTGGAAATCAGTGCGGTAAGTGCATTCGTGCCGCCCGCGAAGTCATGCAGGATGAATTAACGCAAATGCCAGAATTTAAAGAGATCGCCTAAGTCACACTCTTTTTTTTGACATCCCTGTAGCCCCATCTACGCTCTAAGAGTGGAAGCGGAGGGACTATAAAATGAAAGGTGATGTTAAAATCATAAATTATCTCAATAAACTATTGGGAAATGAGCTTGTCGCAATCAACCAGTATTTTCTCCATGCCCGTATGTTTAAAAACTGGGGACTGACTCGCCTCAATGATGTTGAGTACCATGAATCAATCGATGAGATGAAACACGCTGATAAATACATTGAGCGTATTTTATTCTTAGAAGGTCTCCCAAACTTACAGGATCTAGGCAAGTTGGGGATTGGTGAAGATGTTGAAGAGATGCTGCAATCAGATCTTCGACTCGAGCTTGATGGCGCGAAAGATTTACGAGAAGCCATTGCTTATGCCGATAGCGTTCATGACTATGTTAGTCGGGACATGATGATTGAGATCCTGACCGAAGAAGAAGGACATATCGATTGGCTCGAAACGGAGTTGGATCTGATCGGAAAACTTGGGTTGCAAAACTATCTGCAATCGCAAATTAAAGTCAGTGACTAACCGCCTTGTATCAGATTTAGCCAGCCAACAACAAAACCCGCAGCCGCCAGATATGGCCCAAAAGGCAGCGGGTTTTTTAGTTTCCTTTTTCCATGCGTTATAAATGCTACGCCTGCCATGCAGCAAGCCAGCCCGGCGGCAAGTAAGATCAACAGGGGTAATGAGTCCCATCGATGCCACGCGCCAAGTGCGGCGAGAAATTTTACGTCCCCATAACCTAATCCTTCCTGGTGCCATGCCAGGCGGTATCCCCAGTAGAACAGAGAAAATACACCATACCCTGCAATGGCACCCCAAAGTGCATCGGACAACTGTGTAGGGTTGCAACATTGATGAAAAAGAAGACCACTCCAGAGAAGAGGGCAGGTGAATTTGTCGGGAAGCAGTCCGGTACGTAGGTCATGGACTAAGAGCAACCCTGATAGCGAAACATAAATCAGCAGAAAGGGAAAATCGATGTACATGGGCAAGCCTCATCTGGCAAAGCGTTTACCCTCGGGTAAACCCGGCGGCTCTACAAGTCCGGGATGTGGGTTATGGATACTCTTTTCCACGGAAAATGCGTTGCACCACAGGACATACAATCAGAGTGGAAGGAGGCCTGCATTTGTGAACGAGTGATTAATTTCTACGCGGCACTTGCTTAAGACTGAGATTTACGTATAATGCGCGGGCTTGTCTAATATTGACAGCGGTTCGATATGAGCCACCGGTACTGCGAAAGCAATACCAGACAATGTTCCCAATTGGGGAACTCTGTAAGAACGGTTACACTCTCCCATCAATCGTAATGGGTTTGAGGAGTAACTATTTCGTCTATAAAATAATTGGAGCTCTGGTCTCATGCAGAACCAAAGAATCCGTATCCGTTTGAAAGCGTTTGATCATCGTCTGATCGATCAATCAACCGCGGAAATCGTCGAGACTGCCAAGCGCACTGGTGCGCAGGTTCGTGGTCCGATCCCGCTGCCGACCCGCAAAGAGCGTTTCACCGTTCTGATCTCCCCGCACGTCAACAAAGACGCGCGTGATCAGTACGAGATCCGTACTCACAAGCGTCTGGTTGACATCGTTGAGCCAACTGAAAAAACCGTTGATGCTCTGATGCGTCTGGACCTGGCTGCCGGTGTAGACGTGCAGATCAGCCTGGGTTAATCAGGTCATCGAGCGATTGAGAGGTTGATACAATGATTGGTTTAGTCGGTAAAAAAGTGGGTATGACCCGCATCTTCACTGAAGATGGCGTATCTATCCCAGTAACCGTTATCGAAGTTGAAGCAAACCGCGTTACTCAGGTTAAAGATCTGGCTAACGATGGCTATCGCGCTGTTCAGGTTACCACCGGTGCTAAAAAAGCTAACCGCGTAACTAAGCCGGAAGCTGGCCACTTTGCTAAAGCTGGCGTAGAAGCTGGCCGCGGCCTGTGGGAGTTCCGTCTGGCAGATGGTGAAGAATACACCGTTGGTCAGAACATTAGCGTTGAACTGTTTGCTGACGTTAAAAAAGTTGACGTAACCGGTACCTCTAAAGGTAAAGGTTTCGCTGGTACCGTTAAGCGCTGGAACTTCCGTACCCAGGACGCGACTCACGGTAACTCCTTGTCTCACCGCGTTCCGGGTTCTATCGGTCAGAACCAGACTCCGGGCAAAGTGTTCAAAGGCAAGAAAATGGCAGGTCAGCTGGGCAACGAACGTGTCACTGTTCAGAGCCTGGACGTAGTACGTGTTGACGCTGAGCGCAACCTGCTGCTGGTTAAAGGTGGTGTTCCGGGTGCGACCGGTTGCGACCTGATCGTTAAACCAGCTGTGAAGGCGTAAGGGGATAGCAATGGAATTAGTATTGAAAGACGCGCAGAGCGCGCTGACTGTTTCCGAAACTACCTTCGGTCGTGATTTCAACGAAGCGCTGGTTCACCAGGTTGTTGTTGCTTATGCAGCTGGTGCTCGTCAGGGTACTCGTGCTCAGAAGACTCGTGCTGAAGTAACTGGTTCAGGCAAAAAGCCGTGGCGCCAGAAAGGTACCGGCCGTGCGCGTTCAGGTTCTATCAAGAGCCCGATCTGGCGTTCAGGTGGCGTGACCTTCGCTGCTCGCCCGCAGGACCACAGTCAAAAAGTTAACAAAAAGATGTACCGCGGCGCGCTGAAAAGCATTCTGTCCGAACTGGTACGTCAGGATCGTCTGATCGTTGTCGAATCATTCTCTGTAGAAGCGCCTAAAACTAAGCTGCTGGCACAGAAACTGAAAGACATGGCTCTGGAAGATGTGCTGATCATCACCGGTGAGCTGGACGAAAACCTGTTCCTGGCTGCGCGCAACCTGCACAAGGTTGACGTACGCGATGCAACTGGTATCGACCCGGTTAGCCTGATCGCCTTCGACAAAGTCGTAATGACTGCTGATGCTGTTAAGCAAGTTGAGGAGATGCTGGCATGATTCGTGAAGAACGTCTGCTGAAAGTGCTGCGCGCACCGCACGTTTCTGAAAAAGCGTCTACTGCGATGGAAAAAACTAACACCATCGTTCTCAAAGTTGCTAAAGACGCGACCAAAGCAGAAATCAAAGCTGCTGTGCAGAAACTGTTTGAAGTCGAAGTCGAAGTCGTTAACACCCTGGTAGTTAAAGGGAAAGTTAAACGTCACGGACAGCGTATCGGTCGTCGTAGCGACTGGAAAAAAGCTTACGTCACCCTGAAGGAAGGCCAGAATCTGGACTTCGTCGGCGGCGCTGAGTAAGTCGGAGGAGTAATACAATGGCAGTTGTTAAATGTAAACCGACATCTCCGGGTCGTCGCCACGTTGTTAAAGTGGTCAACCCAGAGCTGCACAAGGGCAAACCTTTTGCTCCGCTGGTTGAAAAAAACAGCAAATCCGGTGGTCGTAACAACAATGGCCGCATCACCACGCGTCACATCGGTGGTGGTCACAAGCAGGCTTATCGTATTGTTGACTTCAAACGCAACAAAGACGGTATCCCGGCAGTTGTTGAACGTCTTGAGTACGATCCGAACCGTTCCGCGAACATCGCGCTGGTTCTGTACAAAGACGGTGAACGCCGTTACATTCTGGCCCCTAAAGGCCTGAAAGCTGGCGACCAGGTTCAATCTGGCGTTGATGCTGCAATCAAAGCAGGTAACACCCTGCCGATGCGCAATATCCCGGTTGGTTCTACCGTTCATAACGTAGAAATGAAACCAGGTAAAGGCGGTCAGCTGGCACGTTCCGCTGGTACTTACGTTCAGATCGTTGCTCGTGATGGTGCTTATGTCACCCTGCGTCTGCGTTCTGGTGAAATGCGTAAAGTCGAAGCAGACTGCCGTGCAACTCTGGGCGAAGTTGGCAATGCTGAGCATATGCTGCGCGTTCTGGGTAAAGCAGGTGCTGCACGCTGGCGTGGTGTTCGTCCTACCGTTCGCGGTACTGCGATGAACCCAGTCGACCACCCACATGGTGGTGGTGAAGGTCGTAACTTTGGTAAGCACCCGGTAACTCCGTGGGGCGTTCAGACCAAAGGTAAGAAGACCCGCAGCAACAAGCGTACTGATAAATTCATCGTACGTCGCCGTAGCAAATAATTTTAGAGGATAAGCCATGCCACGTTCTCTCAAGAAAGGTCCTTTTATTGACCTGCACTTGCTGAAGAAGGTAGAGAAAGCGGTGGAAAGCGGAGACAAGAAGCCCCTGCGCACTTGGTCCCGTCGTTCAACGATCTTTCCTAACATGATCGGTTTGACCATCGCTGTCCATAATGGTCGTCAGCACGTTCCGGTATTTGTTTCCGACGAAATGGTCGGTCACAAACTGGGTGAATTCGCACCGACTCGTACTTATCGCGGCCACGCTGCTGATAAAAAAGCGAAGAAGAAATAAGGTAGGAGGAAGAGATGGAAACTTTAGCTCAACATCGCCATGCTCGTTCTTCTGCTCAGAAGGTTCGCCTTGTTGCAGACCTGATTCGCGGTAAGAAAGTGTCGCAGGCCCTTGATATTCTGACCTACACCAATAAGAAAGCGGCTGTACTGGTTAAGAAAGTCCTGGAATCTGCCATTGCTAACGCTGAACACAACGATGGCGCTGACATTGACGATCTGAAAGTTACGAAAATTTTCGTAGACGAAGGCCCGAGCATGAAGCGCATTATGCCGCGTGCAAAAGGTCGTGCAGATCGCATCCTGAAGCGCACCAGCCACATTACTGTGGTTGTGTCCGATCGCTGAGACTCTGGAGACTAGCAATGGGTCAGAAAGTACATCCTAATGGTATTCGCCTGGGTATTGTAAAACCATGGAACTCAACCTGGTTTGCGAACACCAAAGAATTCGCTGACAACCTGGACAGCGATTTTAAAGTACGTCAGTACCTGACTAAGGAACTGGCGAAAGCGTCTGTATCTCGTATCGTTATCGAGCGTCCGGCTAAGAGCATCCGTGTGACTATTCACACTGCTCGCCCGGGTATCGTTATCGGTAAGAAAGGCGAAGACGTAGAAAAACTGCGCAAAGTCGTAGCGGATATTGCTGGCGTTCCTGCTCAGATCAATATCGCCGAAGTGCGTAAGCCTGAACTGGACGCAAAATTGGTTGCTGACAGCATCACTTCTCAGCTGGAACGTCGCGTTATGTTCCGTCGTGCTATGAAGCGTGCTGTACAGAACGCAATGCGTCTGGGCGCTAAAGGTATTAAAGTTGAAGTTAGCGGCCGTCTGGGCGGCGCGGAAATCGCTCGTACCGAATGGTACCGTGAAGGTCGCGTTCCTCTGCACACTCTGCGTGCTGACATCGACTACAACACCTCTGAAGCGCACACCACTTACGGTGTAATCGGCGTTAAAGTGTGGATCTTCAAAGGCGAGATCCTGGGTGGTATGGCTGCTGTTGAACAACCGGAAAAACCGGCTGCGCAACCTAAAAAGCAGCAGCGTAAAGGCCGTAAATAAGGAGCGTCGCTGATGTTACAACCAAAGCGTACAAAATTCCGTAAAATGCACAAAGGCCGTAACCGCGGTCTGGCGCAGGGTACGGATGTTAGCTTCGGCAGCTTCGGTCTGAAAGCTGTTGGCCGTGGTCGTCTGACTGCCCGTCAGATCGAAGCAGCACGTCGTGCTATGACCCGTGCAGTTAAGCGTCAAGGTAAGATCTGGATCCGTGTATTCCCGGACAAACCGATCACTGAAAAGCCGCTGGCAGTGCGTATGGGTAAAGGTAAAGGTAACGTGGAGTATTGGGTTGCCTTGATTCAGCCGGGTAAAGTCCTGTATGAAATGGACGGCGTACCGGAAGAGCTGGCCCGTGAAGCATTCAAGCTGGCAGCAGCGAAACTGCCGATTAAAACCACCTTTGTAACTAAGACGGTGATGTAATGAAAGCAAAAGAGCTGCGTGAGAAGAGTGTTGAAGAGCTGAACACCGAGCTGCTGAATCTGCTGCGTGAGCAGTTCAACCTGCGTATGCAGGCTGCAAGTGGCCAGCTGCAACAGTCTCACCTGTTGAAGCAAGTGCGTCGTGATGTCGCACGCGTTAAGACTTTACTGACTGAGAAGGCGGGTGCGTAATGACCGATAAAATCCGTACTCTGCAAGGTCGCGTTGTTAGCGATAAAATGGAGAAATCCATTGTTGTTGCTATCGAACGTTTTGTGAAACACCCGATCTACGGTAAATTCATTAAGCGTACGACCAAACTGCACGTACATGACGAGAACAACGAATGCGGTACTGGTGACGTGGTTGAAATCCGCGAATGCCGTCCGCTGTCCAAGACTAAGTCCTGGACGCTGGTTCGCGTTGTAGAGAAAGCTGTTCTGTAATACAGTAGGCATTCTCAACGAATAAACGGCTCAGCGATGAGCCGTTTATTTTTTCTACCCATATCGTTTAAGCGGTGTTATAATGCCGCGCCCCCGATATGGGGCTTTTTAACGACCTGATTTTCGGGTCTCAGTAGTAGTTGACATTAGCGGAGCACTAAAATGATCCAAGAACAGACTATGCTGAACGTCGCCGACAACTCCGGTGCACGTCGCGTAATGTGTATCAAGGTTCTGGGTGGCTCGCACCGTCGCTACGCAGGCGTCGGCGATATCATCAAGATCACCATCAAGGAAGCAATTCCGCGTGGTAAGGTCAAAAAAGGTGATGTGCTGAAGGCGGTAGTGGTGCGCACCAAGAAGGGTGTTCGTCGCCCGGACGGTTCTGTCATTCGCTTCGATGGTAATGCATGCGTTATTTTAAACAATAACAGCGAGCAACCTATCGGTACGCGTATTTTTGGGCCGGTAACTCGTGAACTTCGTAACGAGAAGTTCATGAAAATTATCTCTCTGGCACCAGAAGTACTCTAAGGAGCGAATCATGGCAGCGAAGATCCGTCGTGATGACGAAGTTATCGTGTTAACCGGTAAAGATAAAGGTAAACGCGGTAAAGTAAAAAATGTCCTGTCTTCCGGCAAGGTCATTGTTGAAGGTATCAACCTGGTTAAGAAACATCAGAAGCCGGTTCCGGCCCTGAACCAACCAGGCGGCATCGTAGAGAAAGAAGCAGCTATTCAGATCTCTAACCTTGCTATCTTCAACGCGGCAACCGGCAAGGCTGACCGTGTAGGCTTTAGATTCGAAGACGGCAAAAAAGTCCGTTTCTTCAAGTCTAACAGCGAAACTATCAAGTAATTTGGAGTAGTACGATGGCGAAACTGCATGATTACTACAAAGACGAAGTAGTCGCTAAACTCATGACTGAGTTTAACTACAATTCTGTCATGCAAGTCCCTCGGGTCGAGAAGATCACCCTGAACATGGGTGTTGGTGAAGCGATCGCTGACAAGAAACTGCTGGATAACGCAGCAGCTGACCTGACAGCAATCTCCGGTCAAAAACCGCTGATCACCAAAGCACGCAAATCAGTTGCAGGCTTCAAAATCCGTCAGGGCTATCCGATCGGCTGTAAAGTAACTCTGCGTGGCGAACGCATGTGGGAGTTCTTTGAGCGCCTGATCACTATTGCTGTTCCACGTATCCGTGACTTCCGTGGCTTGTCCGCTAAGTCTTTCGACGGTCGTGGTAACTACAGCATGGGTGTCCGTGAGCAGATCATCTTCCCAGAAATCGACTACGATAAAGTCGACCGCGTGCGTGGTTTGGATATTACCATTACCACTACTGCGAAATCTGACGAAGAAGGCCGTGCTCTGCTGGCTGCCTTTGACTTCCCGTTCCGCAAGTAAGGTAGGGTTACTGAATGGCTAAGCAATCAATGAAAGCACGCGAAGTAAAGCGCGTAGCTTTAGCTGATAAGTACTTCGCAAAACGCGCTGAACTGAAAGCTATTATCTCTGATGTGAACGCGACCGACGAAGATCGTTGGAACGCAGTTCTCAAGCTGCAGTCTCTGCCGCGTGATTCCAGCCCGTCCCGTCAGCGTAACCGCTGCCGTCAAACAGGTCGTCCGCATGGCTATGTGGGCAAGTTCGGGTTGAGCCGTATCAAACTGCGTGAAGCCGCCATGCGCGGTGAAGTACCAGGCTTGAAAAAGGCTAGCTGGTAATTACCAATTGAATCACGGGAGTAAAGACAGATGAGCATGCAAGATCCGATCGCGGATATGCTGACCCGTATCCGTAACGGTCAGGCCGCGAATAAAGCTGCGGTCACCATGCCTTCCTCCAAGCTGAAAGTGGCAATTGCCAACGTGCTGAAGGAAGAAGGTTTTATTGAAGATTTTAAAGTTGAAGGCGACACCAAGCCGGAACTGGAACTTACTCTCAAGTATTTCCAGGGTAAAGCTGTTGTAGAAAGCATTCAGCGTGTCAGTCGCCCAGGTCTGCGCATTTATAAGCGTAAAGACGAGCTGCCGAAAGTTATGGCTGGCATGGGTATCGCAGTTGTTTCTACCTCTAAAGGTGTTATGACTGATCGTGCAGCGCGCCAGGCTGGTCTTGGTGGCGAAATTATCTGCTACGTAGCCTAATCGGAGGAAAAAATGTCTCGTGTTGCTAAAGCACCGGTCGTTATTCCTGCCGGCGTTGATGTAAAAATCAACGGTCAGGTTATTACGATCAAAGGTAAAAACGGCGAGCTGACTCGTACTCTCAACGATGCTGTTGCAGTAAATCATGCAGATAATGCACTGACCTTCGGTCCGCGTGATGGTTACGCTGATGGATGGGCTCAGGCTGGTACCGCGCGTGCCCTGTTGAATGCAATGGTTGTCGGTGTTACCGAAGGCTTCACTAAGAAGCTGCAGCTGGTTGGTGTAGGTTATCGTGCAGCGGTCAAAGGGAATGTAGTAAACCTGGCTTTAGGTTTCTCTCATCCAGTTGATCATCAGCTGCCGGCAGGTATCACTGCAGAATGTCCGACTCAGACTGAAATCGTGCTGAAAGGCGCTGATAAACAGCTGATTGGTCAGGTTGCAGCAGATCTGCGCGCCTACCGTCGTCCTGAGCCTTACAAAGGCAAGGGTGTTCGTTACGCCGACGAAGTCGTGCGTACCAAAGAGGCTAAGAAGAAGTAAGGTAACACTATGGATAAGAAATCTGCTCGTATCCGTCGTGCGACCCGCGCACGCCGCAAGCTCAAAGAGCTGGGCGCAACTCGCCTGGTGGTACATCGTACCCCGCGTCATATTTACGCACAGGTAATTGCACCGAACGGTTCTGAAGTTCTGGTAGCTGCTTCTACTGTAGAAAAAGCTATCGCTGAACAACTGAAGTACACCGGTAACAAAGACGCTGCAGCAGCTGTGGGTAAAGCTGTCGCCGAACGCGCTCTGGAAAAAGGCATCAAAGATGTGTCCTTTGACCGTTCCGGGTTCCAATATCATGGTCGTGTCCAGGCACTGGCAGATGCTGCCCGTGAAGCTGGCCTTCAGTTCTAAGGTAGAGGTGTAAGATGGCTCACATCGAAAAACAAGCTGGCGAACTGCAGGAAAAGCTGATCGCGGTAAACCGCGTATCTAAAACCGTTAAAGGTGGTCGTATTTTCTCCTTCACAGCTCTGACTGTAGTTGGCGATGGTAACGGTCGCGTTGGTTTTGGTTACGGTAAAGCGCGTGAAGTTCCAGCAGCGATCCAGAAAGCGATGGAAAAAGCCCGTCGCAATATGATTAACGTCGCGCTGAACCACGGCACCCTGCAGCACCCGGTTAAGGGTACTCACACGGGTTCTCGTGTATTCATGCAGCCGGCTTCCGAAGGTACCGGTATCATCGCCGGTGGTGCAATGCGCGCCGTTCTGGAAGTCGCTGGAGTTCGTAACGTTCTGGCTAAAGCGTATGGTTCCACTAACCCGATTAACGTGGTTCGTGCAACTATCGATGGTCTGGAAAATATGAAATCTCCGGAAATGGTCGCTGCCAAGCGTGGTAAATCCGTTGAAGAAATTCTGGGGAAATAAACCATGGCAAAGACTATTAAAATTACTCAAACCCGCAGTGCAATCGGTCGTCTGCCGAAACACAAGGCAACGCTGCTTGGCCTGGGTCTGCGTCGTATTGGTCACACCGTAGAGCGCGAGGATACTCCTGCTGTTCGTGGTATGGTCAACGCGGTTTCCTTCATGGTTAAAGTTGAGGAGTAAGAGATGCGTTTAAATACTCTGTCTCCGGCCGAAGGCTCCAAAAAGGCGGGTAAACGCCTGGGTCGTGGTATCGGTTCTGGCCTCGGTAAAACCGGTGGTCGTGGTCACAAAGGTCAGAAGTCTCGTTCTGGCGGTGGCGTACGTCGCGGTTTCGAGGGTGGTCAGATGCCTCTGTACCGTCGTCTGCCGAAATTCGGCTTCACTTCACGTAAAGCAGCGATTACAGCCGAAGTTCGTCTGTCTGACCTGGCTAAAGTTGAAGGCGGTGTTGTAGACCTGAACACGCTGAAAGCGGCTAACATTATCGGTATCCAGATCGAGTTCGCGAAAGTGATCCTGGCTGGTGAAGTAACGACTCCGGTAACTGTTCGTGGCCTGCGTGTTACTAAAGGCGCTCGTGCTGCTATCGAAGCTGCTGGCGGTAAAATCGAGGAATAAGTAGCAGATGGCTAAACAACCGGGATTAGATTTTCAAAGTGCCAAAGGTGGCTTAGGCGAGCTGAAACGCAGACTGCTGTTTGTAATCGGCGCGCTGATTGTGTTCCGTATTGGCTCTTTCATTCCGATCCCTGGTATTGATGCCGCTGTACTTGCCAAACTGCTTGAGCAACAGCGAGGCACCATCATTGAAATGTTTAACATGTTCTCTGGTGGTGCTCTCAGCCGTGCTTCTATCTTTGCTCTGGGGATCATGCCGTATATTTCGGCGTCGATCATTATCCAGCTGCTGACGGTGGTTCATCCAACGCTGGCAGAAATTAAGAAAGAAGGGGAGTCTGGTCGTCGTAAGATCAGCCAGTACACCCGCTACGGTACTCTGGTGCTGGCAATATTCCAGTCGATCGGTATTGCTACCGGTCTGCCGAATATGCCTGGTATGCAGGGCCTGGTGATGAATCCAGGCTTTGCATTCTATTTCACCGCTGTTGTAAGTCTGGTTACAGGGACGATGTTCCTGATGTGGTTGGGTGAACAGATTACTGAACGTGGTATCGGCAACGGTATCTCAATCATTATCTTCGCCGGTATTGTCGCGGGACTCCCGCCAGCCATTGCCCATACTATCGAGCAAGCGCGTCAAGGCGACCTGCACTTCCTCGTGTTGCTGTTGGTTGCAGTATTAGTATTTGCAGTGACGTTCTTTGTTGTATTTGTTGAACGTGGTCAACGCCGCATTGTGGTAAACTACGCGAAACGTCAGCAGGGTCGTCGTGTCTATGCTGCACAGAGCACACATTTACCGCTGAAAGTGAATATGGCGGGGGTAATCCCGGCAATCTTCGCTTCCAGTATTATTCTGTTCCCGGCAACCATCGCGTCATGGTTCGGGGGCGGGACTGGTTGGAACTGGCTGACAACAATTTCGCTGTATTTGCAGCCTGGGCAACCGCTTTATGTGTTACTCTATGCGTCTGCAATCATCTTCTTCTGTTTCTTCTACACGGCGTTGGTTTTCAACCCGCGTGAAACAGCAGATAACCTGAAGAAGTCCGGTGCATTTGTACCAGGAATTCGTCCGGGAGAGCAAACGGCGAAGTATATCGATAAAGTAATGACCCGCCTGACTCTGGTTGGTGCGCTCTACATTACCTTTATCTGCCTGATCCCGGAGTTCATGCGTGATGCAATGAAAGTACCGTTCTACTTCGGTGGGACCTCACTGCTTATCGTTGTTGTCGTGATTATGGACTTTATGGCTCAAGTGCAAACTCTGATGATGTCTAGTCAGTACGAGTCTGCATTGAAGAAGGCGAATCTGAAAGGCTACGGCCGTTAACAGTCGCCCGAGAAGTTACGGA
This sequence comes from Citrobacter sp. wls619, assembly GCF_005281345.1. GTDB lineage: Bacteria > Pseudomonadota > Gammaproteobacteria > Enterobacterales > Enterobacteriaceae > Citrobacter. The sequence goes on along the minus strand of NZ_SZXJ01000084.1, from coordinate 13,735 downwards.
GAGTAAAAATGAAAGTTCGTGCTTCCGTCAAGAAATTATGCCGTAACTGCAAAATCGTTAAGCGTGATGGTGTCATCCGTGTGATTTGCAGTGCCGAGCCGAAGCATAAACAGCGCCAAGGCTGATTTATTCGCATATTTTTCTTGCAAAGTTGGGTTGAGCTGGCTAGATTAGCCAGCCAATCTTTTGTATGTCTGTGCGTTTCCATTTGAGTATCCTGAAAACGGGCTTTTCAGCATGGTGCGTACATATTAAATAGTAGGAGTGCATAGTGGCCCGTATAGCAGGCATTAACATTCCTGATCAGAAACATGCTGTGATCGCATTAACTTCGATCTACGGCGTCGGCAAGACCCGTTCTAAAGCCATTCTGGCTGCCGCGGGTATCGCTGAAGATGTTAAGATCAGTGAGCTGTCTGAAGAACAAATCGACACGCTGCGTGACGAAGTTGCCAAATTTGTCGTTGAAGGTGATCTGCGCCGTGAAGTTAGCATGAGCATCAAGCGCCTTATGGACCTTGGTTGCTATCGCGGTTTGCGTCATCGTCGTGGTCTCCCGGTTCGCGGTCAGCGTACCAAGACCAACGCACGTACCCGTAAGGGTCCGCGCAAACCGATCAAGAAATAATCGGGGTGATTGAATAATGGCAAAGGCACCAATTCGTGCACGTAAACGTGTAAGAAAACAAGTCTCTGACGGCGTGGCTCATATCCATGCTTCTTTTAACAACACCATCGTTACCATTACTGATCGTCAGGGTAACGCACTGGGTTGGGCAACAGCCGGTGGTTCCGGTTTCCGTGGTTCTCGCAAATCAACTCCGTTCGCAGCTCAGGTTGCAGCAGAGCGTTGCGCTGAAGCCGTAAAAGAATACGGTATCAAGAATCTGGAAGTTATGGTCAAAGGACCGGGTCCAGGTCGCGAATCTACTGTTCGTGCTCTGAACGCCGCTGGTTTCCGCATCACTAATATTACTGATGTGACTCCGATCCCTCATAACGGTTGTCGTCCGCCGAAAAAACGTCGCGTATAACGCTGTCGTTTCTAGGATTGTTGGAGAAAGAAAATGGCAAGATATTTGGGTCCTAAGCTCAAGCTGAGCCGTCGTGAGGGCACTGACTTATTCCTTAAGTCTGGCGTTCGCGCGATCGATACCAAGTGTAAAATTGAACAAGCTCCTGGCCAGCACGGTGCGCGTAAACCGCGTCTGTCTGACTATGGTGTGCAGTTGCGTGAAAAGCAAAAAGTTCGCCGTATCTACGGTGTGCTGGAGCGTCAGTTCCGTAACTACTACAAAGAAGCAGCGCGTCTGAAAGGCAACACCGGTGAAAACCTGTTGGGTCTGCTGGAAGGTCGTCTGGACAACGTTGTATACCGTATGGGCTTCGGTGCCACTCGTGCAGAAGCACGTCAGCTGGTCAGCCATAAAGCAATTATGGTAAACGGTCGTGTTGTTAACATCGCTTCTTATCAGGTTAGTCCGAATGACGTTGTTAGCATTCGTGAGAAAGCGAAGAAGCAGTCTCGCGTGAAAGCCGCTCTGGAGCTGGCTGAGCAGCGTGAAAAGCCAACCTGGCTGGAAGTTGATGCTGGCAAGATGGAAGGCACGTTCAAGCGTAAGCCGGAGCGTTCTGATCTGTCTGCGGACATTAACGAACACCTGATCGTCGAGCTTTACTCCAAGTAAAGCTTAGTACCAAAGAGAGGACACAATGCAGGGTTCTGTGACAGAGTTTCTAAAACCGCGCCTGGTAGATATCGAGCAAGTGAGTTCGACGCACGCCAAGGTGACCCTTGAGCCTTTAGAGCGTGGCTTTGGCCATACTTTGGGTAACGCACTGCGCCGTATTCTGCTCTCATCGATGCCGGGTTGCGCGGTGACCGAGGTTGAGATTGATGGTGTACTACATGAGTACAGCACCAAAGAAGGCGTTCAGGAAGATATCCTGGAAATCCTGCTCAACCTGAAAGGGCTGGCGGTGAGAGTTCAGGGTAAAGATGACGTTATTCTTACCTTGAATAAATCTGGCATTGGCCCTGTGACTGCAGCCGACATTACCCATGATGGGGATGTCGAAATCGTCAAGCCACAGCACGTGATCTGCCACCTGACCGATGAGAATGCATCTATTAGCATGCGTATCAAAGTTCAGCGCGGTCGTGGTTATGTGCCGGCTTCTACCCGAATTCATTCGGAAGAAGATGAGCGCCCAATCGGCCGTCTGCTGGTCGACGCATGCTACAGCCCTGTAGAGCGTATTGCCTACAATGTTGAAGCAGCGCGTGTAGAACAGCGTACCGACCTGGACAAGCTGGTCATCGAAATGGAAACCAACGGCACAATCGATCCTGAAGAGGCGATTCGTCGTGCGGCAACCATTCTGGCTGAACAACTTGAAGCTTTCGTTGACTTACGTGATGTACGTCAGCCGGAAGTTAAAGAAGAGAAACCAGAATTCGATCCGATCCTGCTGCGCCCTGTTGACGATCTGGAATTGACTGTCCGCTCTGCTAACTGCCTCAAAGCAGAAGCTATCCACTATATCGGTGATCTGGTACAGCGTACTGAGGTTGAGCTTCTTAAGACGCCTAACCTTGGTAAAAAATCTCTTACCGAGATTAAAGTCGTGCTGGCTTCCCGTGGACTGTCTCTGGGCATGCGCCTGGAAAACTGGCCACCGGCAAGCATCGCTGACGAGTAACCGGATCACAGGTTAAGGTTTTACTGAGAAGGATAAGGTCATGCGCCATCGTAAGAGTGGTCGTCAACTGAACCGCAACAGCAGCCATCGCCAGGCTATGTTCCGCAATATGGCAGGTTCACTGGTTCGTCATGAAATCATCAAGACGACTCTGCCGAAAGCGAAAGAGCTGCGTCGCGTAGTTGAGCCGCTGATTACTCTTGCCAAGACTGATAGCGTAGCTAATCGTCGTCTGGCATTCGCCCGTACTCGTGATAACGAGATCGTGGCAAAACTGTTTAACGAACTGGGCCCGCGTTTCGCGAGCCGCGCCGGTGGTTACACTCGCATTCTGAAGTGTGGTTTCCGCGCAGGCGACAATGCGCCGATGGCATACATCGAGCTGGTTGATCGTTCAGAGAAAACAGAAGCTGCTGCAGAGTAATCTGTAGTAACGTAAAAAAACCCGCCTCGGCGGGTTTTTTTATATCCGTCATATCCCCACTTATCTACAATATCTGTACTCTTTTTGTTCATCCCCTGGGGTGTTGTATGTGGTTACTGGACCAGTGGGCAGAGCGTCATATCATTGACGCACAATCTAAAGGTGAGTTTGATGATTTGCCGGGTGCAGGTGAGCCACTGACTCTTGATGATGATTCTCATGTCCCGCCGGAGCTTCGGGCCGGGTACCGTTTATTAAAAAACTCTGGGTGCCTTCCTCCTGAGCTCGAACAACGCAGAGAGGCGATGCAGTTGCTTGATATACTTGCAGGTATTCGCCAGGATGACCCTCGTTATCAGGATGTGAGTCGACGCCTGTCGCTACTTGAACTCAAACTTCGGCAGGCTGGACTCAGCACCGAGTTTCTACGTGGTGAATACGCAGATAAACTACTGCATAAAATTAATGATGAATAGCGGAGGACGTATGTACCGGATTGGTGAATTAGCGAAGCTGGCCGACGTGACGCCGGATACTATCCGCTACTATGAAAAGCAGCAGATGATGGAGCATGAAGTTCGTACTGAAGGCGGATTTCGGCTCTATACAGAAAGCGATCTGCAACGGCTGAAGTTTATTCGTTACGCGCGACAGCTAGGTTTCACGTTGGAGTCTATCCGTGAATTGCTTTCGATCCGTGTCGATCCGGAACACCATACCTGTCAGGAATCAAAAGGGATCGTCCAGGAACGATTGCAGGAAGTCGAAGCCCGTATAGCCGAACTTCAAACGATGCAACGATCGCTGCAGCGATTGAATGATGCATGCTGCGGCAAGGCACACAGCAGCGTCTACTGTTCTATTCTGGAGGCGCTTGAACAAGGTGCCAGTGGCACGACAACAGGTTGTTGATTTATTGAACGGGCGGGTCTACACTCGCGGCGTAAATTATTACCATAAACTGGAGATATTATGAGCCGTTATCAGCATACCAAAGGGCAGATAAAGGACAACGCCATTGAGGCGCTACTGCATGATCCACTTTTCAGGCAGCGTGTTGAGAAGAATAAAAAAGGGAAAGGTAGTTATCTGCGTAAAGGTAAACATGGCAATCGGGGTAACTGGGAGGCCAGTGGCAAGAAAGTGAATCACTTTTTTACCACTGGCCTTCTTGTTTCAGTGAGCGTTTAAGAACGATTATTCTGTTCTTTCAGTAGGTCACGAATTTCACTTAACAATACTTCCTCTTTAGAGGGAGCCGGTGGTGCTGCAGGTTCTTCCTCTTTTTTACGATTCAGTTTGTTGATCAGTTTGATCGCCATAAAGATAGCAAACGCCACAATAATGAAATCAAAGACGTTCTGAATAAATACACCGTAATGCATAACGACAGCCGGGATGTCTCCCTGCGCATCGCGCAATGTCAAAGCAAACTGTTTAAAATCGATCCCACCAATCAACAACCCCAGCGGCGGCATGATGATATCGGCAACCAGCGATGAAACAATCTTACCGAATGCCGCACCAATAATGACACCCACTGCCAAATCGACAACATTCCCGCGCATCGCGAATTCGCGAAACTCTTTAATAATGCTCATTTTATTCTCCCTATGCAGCTGACGTTTATAAGTTTAACAAATGTTAAGACATTTTCCATTTATGTATTGCTGAAAGGAAAATTTATTAGTCCATGAAAAATAAAGGGAAATAAAATGGGCGCTAAATAAGCGCCCAACTATTTACAGGAAGAAGGGACTTGGCTGGAATAACCGTTCGACGTCAGTAATAAACTTTTTGTCTGTCAGGAACATGATAACGTGATCACCCTGCTCAATACGCAGGTTGTCATTGGCTATCATCACGTCGTTACCTCGCACTACCGCACCAATAATGGTACCGGGTGGAAGTTTAATTTCGTCTATTGCGCGACCGACAACTCGTGATGTCGTCTCATCCCCGTGCGCGACAGCTTCAATCGCTTCCGCAACACCGCGTCGCAGCGAAGAAACGCCGACAATATCAGCTTTGCGAACATGGCTCAGTAGTGCAGATATGGTGGCCTGTTGCGGTGAAATCGCAATATCAATCACGCTACCCTGGACCAGATCAACATACGCTTTACGCTGGATAAGCACCATGACTTTCTTGGCGCCCATGCGTTTGGCGAGCATGGCCGACATAATGTTAGCTTCATCGTCGTTGGTTACTGCGATAAACAGATCAACTTGATCAATATGTTCTTCAGCCAGCAGCTCTTGATCCGAGGCATCGCCGAAAAAGACGATCGTATTTTGCAATTTCTCTGCAAGCTCGGATGCCCGTTGCTGATTGCGTTCGATCAGTTTGACGCTGTAATCTTTTTCCAGACGTCGGGCCAGACCAGCACCGATGTTTCCGCCACCCACTAACATAATACGCTTGTAGGGTTTTTCCAGACGCTGAAGTTCACTCATTACGGCACGAATGTGCTGTGAAGCTGCAATAAAGAACACTTCATCACCCGCTTCAACAATGGTAGAACCCTGTGGACGGATTGGCCTGTCATGACGGAATATCGCCGCAACGCGGGTATCGATGTGTGGCATATGCTCGCGCATTGTCGACAGTGCATTGCCGATCAATGGTCCGCCGTAATAGGCTTTGACCACCGCCAGACTGACTTTACCTTCGGCAAAATTTACTACCTGCAACGCACCTGGGTACTCAATTAGTCGATAGATGCTATCGATGACCAGCTGCTCTGGCGCAATCAGATGGTCGATAGGCACTGCGTCAGACTGGAACAGTTTATCTGCATCGCGAACATAATCCGGCGAGCGAATTCGGGCGATACGATTGGGGGTATTAAAGAGTGAGTATGCGACCTGACAAGCAACCATATTGGTTTCATCTGAGCTGGTCACTGCAACCAGCATATCGGCGTCGTCAGCTCCGGCCTCGCGCAGTACACGGGGATGGGAACCATGTCCTTGCACAACGCGGAGATCAAACTTGTCCTGCAGGCTGCGCAGACGCTCACCATTGGTATCGACTACGGTGATATCGTTGTTCTCTCCGACCAGGTTCTCAGCCAACGTACCGCCAACTTGCCCTGCGCCCAGAATGATAATTTTCATCAGTTGCGACCCGTTATTTCATCACTTCTTGATTAGCTTAGCGTAAAAGAAACCGTCACCTTCTTCTGCACCCGGTAAATTCTGACGCCCTGGCTGTTCCGGCGTACCCGTTTCACTTAATAGAGCGTCTGGCGTTCGTGCCAGGAAGGCAGAGATTTGCTGTTGGTTCTCTTCAGGTAAAATAGAACAGGTTGCATACACCAGCGTACCTCCTGGTTTCAGATGTGCCCAGGTCGAATTAAGTATTTCTGCCTGCAATTGGGCGAGTTCAGCAATATCCCGGTCGCGACGCAACCACTTTATATCGGGATGGCGGCGGATGACCCCAGTGGCAGAGCACGGTGCATCTAACAAAATGCGATCGAACAACTGCTCGCCGCACCATTGCTCAGGGAAACGACCATCGCCCTGTTTAACGGTTGCCTTCATGCCGAGGCGTTTCAGGTTGTCATAGACGCGCGATAGACGTTTTTCATCGACGTCGACAGCCATGACGCTCGCTTGCGGAGCGACTTCCAGGATATGTGTAGTCTTGCCGCCTGGTGCGCAGCACAGATCGAGGATTTGCTCACCATTCTGCGGTTGCAGATAGCTGACGCAGCCCTGGGCTGAAGCATCCTGAACGGTAACCCAACCCTGCTCAAAACCCGGTAGCGCCATAACTGAGGTCGGCGTTTCCAGGCGGACTGCGTCAGGATAGTTCGGGTGTGGGAAACCGGTGAGCCCTGCGTCATTCAGCAATTTCAACCACTCGTCACGAGAGTGGTGGTTGCGGTTTACACGCAGCCACATAGGTGGGCGCTGGTTATTGGCGGCAAGAATCGTTTCCCACTGCTGTGGATAGGCATTTTTGATACGCTTAACCAGCCATGAAGGGTGTAAAAAGCGCAGTTCGCTTTGTGCAAATTCGGTGAGCAACTCTTCCTGGCGGCGCTGAAACTGGCGTAATACGCCGTTAATTAGCCCTTTGAGCTGAGGTCGCTTGATAACGACTGCACCTTCAACGGTTTCAGCAAGCGCAGCATGTGGCGGAATGCGAGTATGCAAAAGTTGGTAGAAGCCAACCATAATCAGATAGTGGACCGTGCGCTGTTTGCCCGTCATCGGACGTTCCATCAACTGTTGAATCATCCACTCCAGTTGGGAGAGCGTACGTAAGACGCCGAAGCAAAGCTCCTGCAACAGCGCCTTATCTTTATCGGCTACTTTTTGCTGCATGGCGGGCAGCACGTTACTCAACGATTGGCCCTTTTCGACAACCTGTTCGACGGCCTGGGCCGCCATACTGCGTAAATTAAGATGTTTTTTCATAAGCGCAAAAATAAAAATGCCCGGAGGTTCCGGGCTTTAAAAGAGGTGGACCGTCAGATCAGACGATTCCCGGGCACAAACCACTCCCGACGCGAATTGAGTAGATCCTGTGCGCTCATCGCTTTCTTGCCAGCAGGCTGTAAAGCGATGAGATTCAGGATGCCGTCGCCTGTTGCGACCTGGATACCCTGCTTTGTCGCCTCAAGAATGGTGCCTGGCTCGGCCTGGGTGTTTACAGCAATAACCGAAGCTTGCCAGACTTTCACTGGCTGACCGTCGATTTCAAGCCAGCTCATTGGCCACGGGTTAAAGGCGCGGATGCAGCGTTCCAATTGAATAGCTGAAAGCGACCAGTCGATACGGGCCTCTTCTTTGCTGAGTTTTTCTGCATGCGTAACCAGTGATTCATCTTGTACTACTGGTTTTATCGTGCCAGCAGCAAGCTGTTTTAGCGTTTCAATCAGCCCCTGAGGCCCTAAATTTGCAAGCTTGTCGTATAACGAACCGCTGGTATCTTCTGCCGTAATTGGACAGGACAGCTTATGCAGCATATCGCCTGTGTCCAGACCGACATCCATCTGCATGATGGTTACACCGGTTTCGGTGTCGCCTGCCCACAATGAACGCTGGATCGGCGCGGCTCCACGCCAACGTGGAAGCAGAGAACCGTGAACGTTGATACAGCCCAGACGCGGCATATCCAGTACGGCTTTTGGCAGAATCAGGCCATATGCCACCACCACCATTACATCTGCGTGCAGATCAGAAACCAGTTGTTGGTTTTCCTGGGGACGAAGAGATACAGGCTGGAAAACGGGTATCTCTTTTTCTTCCGCCAGTACTTTCACCGGGCTGGGCATCAGCTTTTTACCACGTCCCGCAGGGCGGTCCGGTTGGGTAAACACCCCAACGACGTTATGTCCAGAAGATAACAGCGCGTCGAGATGACGCGCTGCAAAGTCAGGTGTACCCGCAAAAATAATACGTAGTGAGTCTGACACGTTGATTCTTGTCCTTAAGCTCGGGCGTTCAGGCGGTCGAGTTTTTCAACTTTCTGACGAATACGTTGTTGCTTCAACGGAGACAGATAATCGATAAACAGTTTACCGACCAGGTGATCCATTTCATGTTGGATGCATATAGCCAACAGGCCATCGGCCTCCAGTTCAAAAGGCTTGCCGTCGCGATCGAGCGCACGAATTTTTACTTTTTCAGCGCGTGGTACTAATGCACGTTGTTCAGGAATCGACAGGCAGCCTTCTTCAATGCCCGTTTCGCCGTCTTTCTCCAGCAGCTCTGGGTTAATGAGTACCAGACGCTCGTCACGGTTTTCAGAGACATCAATAACAATGATGCGCTGATGAATATCGACCTGTGTTGCGGCCAGACCGATACCTTCTTCGGCGTACATCGTTTCGAACATATCATCAACGATACGCTGAATTTCTGCATTCACTTCTTCAACCGGCTTTGCGACTTTGCGAAGACGCTCGTCCGGAATATGTAACACTTGCAAAACTGACATAGTTATCCAGAGTTGTGTTCAGGAATTGGAAAGATTATTACCTCTATTCTAGACAAAACCCGCTCTGATTGACAGCATCAGTGACCAATCGCAAAGATTGCCAGGACTGCTTGTGGCAGGGGAACAGGGATGACCCATATTGAGATTTGGTTACGTTTAGCACAAGTGAATGAACTGTATGGTGATGAGATGGTGCGCACTGCTCACTGGCTTATTGCTCAACCGGGTATTAACAATACGATACTTCGGCATGCAGGGCTCACTCCTCGCCAGATCGAACGTTTTCTGGCTTTTTCTGAGCAGTCACTGGAAAAAACGCTGCGTTGGCTTGAGTTACCCCATCATCATCTGGTTTTTGCCGACAGCAAGTATTTTCCGCCACAGCTGCGTGCTATTGAGGATTACCCTGGTGTACTTTTCATTGCCGGTCGCCCTGAGTGTCTTCACTCATTTCAAGTTGCTGTTGTCGGCAGTCGGCAGTACTCCTGGTATGGCGAACGATGGGCGCGGTTGTTCTGTGAAAAGCTTGCAGCATGTGGTGTGACGATCACTAGCGGACTGGCTAAAGGGATTGACGGTGTGGCGCATACTGCAGCGATAAATACACACGGGGCCAGTATTGCGGTACTGGGAAATGGTCTGGAAACCATATATCCACGGCGACATGTTCGTCTTGCTGAAAGCTTGATAGAGGCCGGGGGCGCGCTGGTGTCCGAGTTTCCTTTGGATATGCTCCCTTTACCGCGTAATTTTCCCCGACGAAATCGTATTATTAGTGGTCTAAGTAAGGGAGTACTGGTTGTTGAAGCGGCACAGCGTAGTGGCTCATTAGTCACTGCACGCTGTGCGCTGGAACAAGGACGGGAGGTTTTTGCTGTGCCTGGACCGATAGGGAGCCCGGGAAGTGAAGGCCCCCATTGGCTCATTCAGCAGGGAGCCATGCTTGTGACGGCACCAGAGGAAATACTGGAAAGTTTGCAATATGGGCTGCAATGGCTGCCAGATGAGCCTGAAAAATCAATTTATTCGCCGGATCACGAAGAGGTGGCATTGCCATTTTCAGAGCTCCTGGCTAACGTAGGAGATGAGGTAACACCTGTTGACGTCGTCGCTGAACGTGCCGGCCAACCTGTGCCAGAGGTAGTGGCTCAACTGCTCGAACTGGAGTTAGCAGGATGGATCGCAGCTGTACCCGGCGGCTATGTCCGATTGAGGAGGGCAAGCCATGTTCGACGTACTAATGTATTTGTTTGAGACATATATCCATAACGAAGCTGAGCTGCGTGTGGATCAGGACAAACTGGAACGGGATCTTACCGACGCTGGTTTTGATCGTGAAGACATCTACAACGCGTTACTGTGGCTGGAAAAGCTTGCTGATTATCAGGACGGCCTTGCCGAACCTATGCAGCTTGCATCAGATCCCCTTTCTGTACGTATTTATACTGCAGAAGAATGCGATCGGCTGGATGCGAGCTGTCGGGGGTTCCTGCTATTCCTGGAGCAGATTCAGGTGCTAAACCTCGAAACGCGAGAAATGGTGATAGAGCGCGTACTTGCGCTGGATACGGCTGAGTTTGAGCTGGAAGACCTGAAGTGGGTGATCCTGATGGTTCTGTTCAACATTCCAGGCTGCGAAAATGCCTATCAGCAAATGGAAGAATTACTCTTTGAAGTGAATGAAGGTATGCTGCATTAATCAATCTTCATTCAGTATGAGTTGTTATGGCTAAATCAGCACTGTTTACGGTGCGTAAAAACGAGCCCTGCCCACAATGTGGGGCTGAACTGGTTATTCGTTCCGGGAAACACGGCCCGTTTCTCGGTTGCTCACACTATCCAGAATGCGATTATGTCCGTCCGCTGAAATCATCTGCGGACGGACATATAGTCAAAGTTCTGGAGGGTAAATTCTGCCCTGCATGTGGCGCTGAACTGGTGCTGAGGCAGGGACGATTCGGTATGTTTATTGGGTGCAGTGATTACCCTGCCTGCGATCACACTGAGCTTATCGATAAGCCTGATGAAACCGCAATAGTATGCCCCCAATGTCAGACGGGCCATTTGGTTCAGCGGCGTTCACGTTATGGCAAAACCTTCTACTCCTGCGATCGCTATCCGGAGTGTCAGTTTGTCATTAACTTCAAACCGTTAGCCGGAGAGTGTCCAGAGTGCCACTATCCGCTACTCATCGAAAAGAAAACCGCGCAGGGTGTGAAGCATTTCTGTGCCAGTAAACAATGTGGAAAGCCGATCCCGGCGGAATAAAAAAGTGAATAAAAACCTGCCCATGGACCCCATCGCTGCCGCGATAGAGGTTCTGCAACAAGAAAATGTCATCGCTTATCCAACAGAAGCTGTTTTTGGTGTCGGGTGTGATCCTGACAGTGAAACGGCGGTAACGCGTCTGTTGGAACTCAAACAACGTCCAATAGATAAGGGTTTGATTTTGATTGCGGCAAACTTTGATCAACTCAAACCGTATATTGATGACAGCATGCTCACCGATGCTCAACGTGAAGCTGTTTTCGCGCGCTGGCCTGGCCCTGTCACCTTCGTGTTCCCGGCGCCTGCGACAACGCCGCGTTGGCTGACCGGCCGTTTTGATTCGCTCGCCGTGCGCGTCACGGATCACCCGCTGGTGGTTGCATTGTGCCAGGCTTATGGCAAGCCGTTAGTTTCTACTAGTGCCAACCTGAGTGGACTGCCACCCTGCAGAACGGTAGAGGAAGTACGAGCGCAGTTCGGGGAAGATTTTCCAGTGGTTGAAGGTCATACCGGCGGACGTTTGAATCCCTCGGAAATCAGAGATGCTTTGACGGGTGAACAGTTTCGACAGGGGTAATATGAAAGAAGCCTATGCTGTTTTTGGTAATCCGGTAGCGCACAGCAAATCGCCTTTTATTCATCAGCAATTTGCAGAGCAGCTGAAGATTGATCACTCTTATGGTCGGGTGTTGGCGCCCATCAATAACTTTGTGAATACGCTCAATGCCTTTTTTGCTGGTGGGGGGAAAGGGGCTAATGTTACCGTTCCCTTTAAAGAAGAGGCGTTTGCGCGCGCTGATGAACTCACAGAGCGGGCATCGCTGGCTGGGGCGGTCAATACTCTAAAACGGCTGGATGATGGGCGTTTACTGGGTGATAACACCGATGGTATCGGCCTGCTTAGCGATCTTGAGCGTTTGTCTTTCATTCATCCCGGGTCTCGTATCCTGCTGATTGGGGCTGGTGGAGCGTCCCGTGGCGTGTTGCTGCCTCTCCTGTCTATGGATTGCGCGGTGACTATTGTTAATCGTACCGCCTCACGTGCTGAAGAATTGGCGCAGATCTTCTCCCATACCGGCAGCGTTCAGGCGGTGGGAATGGATGATCTGGATAATGATGCCTTCGATCTGATCATCAACGCAACGTCCAGTGGTATTAGCGGTGATGTCCCAGCCATTCCTGCATCGCTTATTCATTCTTCTGTTTATTGCTACGACATGTTCTACCAAAAGGGGAATACCCCGTTCCTTTCCTGGTGCGTATCACATGGTGCAAAACATTGTGCCGATGGTTTGGGAATGCTGGTGGGGCAAGCGGCACATGCTGTTTTGCTCTGGCATGGTGTACTGCCGGAGATTGAGCCTGTGATTAAAACACTGCAACAGGAACTTTCTGCATGAATCAGGCGATTCAATTCCCTGATAGGGAAGAGTGGGTAGCGGATATTAATTCCGTCGTCTTCCCGGCGATGGTTCATGGTATGCAGCTAAAATGTGCCATCAAAGGAGAGACGCTGGCGCATCGCTTTGGCGGCGACACGCCTGAACAGTGGCTTGAAACTTTTCGCGAATATCGCTGGGATCTGGAAGAAGAGGCTGAAGCATTGATCCAGGCCCAGCAGGAAGATTATCAAGGTTGGGTCTGGTTATCCTGACCTAAATACTCATCTTTCCACTTTACGTAGTTGTTAGCAGAGTACTGTAGGCCTGCTTTCTCTTCATCAGTTAGTGGGCGGATTTGTTTAACCGGGCTTCCCAGATACAGATATCCGCTCTCCAGGCGCTTGTTTTGCGGGACCAGACTTCCCGCTCCGATCATGACGTCATCTTCTACTACTACGCCATCCAGCAAAATCGATCCCATACCGACTAAAACGCGGTTGCCAATGATGCAGCCGTGCAACATGACTTTATGACCTACAGTCACATCCTCGCCTACGATCAGAGGGTTACCCTGCGGATTAGATGTGGATTTATGTGTGACATGCAGCACGCTGCCATCCTGAATGTTTGTACGGGCACCAATCTGTACGTAGTTCACGTCGCCACGAATCGCAACCAGTGGCCAAATCCCGACATCATCAGCCAGACGAGCATCGCCAATGACAACACTACTACTATCGATCATGACGCGTTTGCCGATCTGTGGGAAAAGATCCTTATAAGGACGCAGTACATCAGACATGTTTACCTCAATGAAAATAGGGCGGTAATGAAGACTTTGGTTGGATTATTGAGACTGCGCAAGTGATTTAGTTATCAAAAATCAGCCAAATTGCACAGGAATGTAGCGAAAGGAGTGAAAAACAAACATTCGGCAAAAAAGATCCAAAAAACACTTGTGCTAAAAAATGGGATCCCTATAATGCGCCTCCATCGACACGGC
>NZ_SZXJ01000083.1:78702-122083 GCF_005281345.1 Citrobacter sp. wls619 | reverse complement strand
GTCATCCGATGAAGTCCTAAGAGCCCGCATGGCGCAAGCCCTGCGGGCTTTTTTGTGCCCGTTACAGTCCGAGAACATCCAGCCAAACCCAGAGAAAATTGGGCACCGCCTCATGTGAGCGGATATAGCGATAGCGAACGGCGGCCAGATTGATCTCCCATTTTGTCACGTCGATATTGTTGCGCAAACCCTGCATTCTGCGCGGGCTCGGTTCATCACCGGCAATGAACTGTTCGCGATATTCCCATTCAAGGTCAGCCAGCCCACCAAACACCGGTGAAATGTCCTTGGCGCTAGCTGAGGCCGTTTTGTCTCTGTTCGGTTTAACCTTAGCTTCACGAAAATTGGGTTAGAACAACACCAATTTGCATCTGGACAACATATCATCTGCTTGCTGCCATTCAATTGGGCGAATAAAATAGAATGAATACATCCGATTTTAATATATATCCACAAAAAATGAAAACCACATGGCACAATAGAGAATAATCACAATATCTAAAAAATAATGGTAAAGTTCTTAGTGAATTTAATAAAAAATAAAAACCACGAACCATAAAAATTTAGCTTTAGTCAAGCAATAACAATGAGTTAGAGCATCATTGATTGCATTAATAGAATGTTTCAGGGACAATAAAAAGCTGTTCTCCATTTTAAATTCATGCAGGAGGCATGATGGAGCAGCTTGATAAACAGGTCATACCCATTCGTCAATTACTTTCAGTTAAGCAATTAGCGATTCCGAGTTACCAGCGCCCTTATCGCTGGAATAGCAAAAATATAGCTGACCTTTTTGCCGATCTGGGTTCGCACCGCGATAAAACGGCCTATCGACTAGGCTCCGTTGTTTTCCATAAGCACTCGGAAGACGAAAAAACGTGGCTGGATATTGTTGATGGTCAACAACGAACCCTGACCTTAATGCTGGCAGTCAAAGCATTGACAGAAACTCGCCTGCACAACCTCAAACGCAAAGACCTGGTCGAGCAACTTACCAAACTCAAACCTGATGTCGATGCTTTTATGGCACGTCAGCGTTTTGCCAGTCTGGATTCACAAGCCAATCTTCGACGTAATTACCTGGAGTTACTCAGGCTTGTTGAACGCACCGAGTTCAGCGAAGAACTTATCGACTTTATGCTGAACCGCTGCGAAGTTGTCACTTTCGTGTTGAATGAAGTTTCAGAAGCATTTCAGTTCTTCGATTCACAAAATGCACGCGGTAAAGATCTGGCTCCCCACGATCTACTTAAAGCCTTCCACTTACGAGAGTTTTCCGCTGATGAAGCTGGGCTAAAAGCTGAAGCCGTCGCTCACTGGGAGAGGATGCCTAGCGAAAGGCTGGCAACGCTCTTTGCCAATTACCTGTTCCGGGTTCGTCAGTGGGCAGAGGGTAAATCAGCCCGCTTCTTTGGCAAAGGTGAAGTTGACCTGTTTAAAGGGATCAATATTTCTCAGATCGCGCATTTCCCGTATGTGGGTTCATTGCGGATCGCCCACCACTATGTCGATGATTACAACAGTCAATACCAACGCAAAATTGACGGTCAGAGCCTAAGTTTCCCCTTCAGTCTGGATCAGATGATCATCAATGGCCGCCGTTTCTTTGAAATGGCCGAACATTATCAAAAGCAGGTCGCTGTTATTATCAACAGAGAAAAAGATGCTGATGAGAATAAGCCAATTACGCTATTGAATGAGGTGCTGGAACCCTGCGCAAGCAATATTCTATACACCCTGAACAGCTATGTCAGGCGCACCCGCACTGGCGATCGCTATGTCCGGGCGATGTTCGATTGCGCTCTGATTTTTTATATTGATAAATTCGGGACTCAGGAACTGTCTCTGGCGATGGAAAAATGCTTTATCTGGGCATATACTTGCCGTATCGGTCAGCAGGTGGTTCAATTAGCTACCGTCGATAACTATGTGCTACATAACAACCTACTACGTACTATCCGTGATGCACGCCACCCCAAAGATCTACATGCTTTCCCCCTGCGCACGCTCGGCATCCAGGATAATAAAAATAATCGCAATGGAACTGAAGATGAGCTAATCATGCTATTCAGGAAGATGAGATATTATGAGTAATGCCCACGTACGGCCTTTTTTTATAAACGATTTACTTAGTGACCGCGCAAACTATTTGATTCCAATGTACCAGCGTAATTACGCCTGGGGTCAGGGCGAAATCACTCAGCTTTTACAGGATGTGCTGGATTATCAGAAAAAATCCGCTTCCGCCAGGCACCCGCAGACTTATTACATCGGTACATTAGTGGTGTTTTCCCGGGGTGATGACTGCTATGAAGTTATTGACGGGCAACAACGCTTTACAACGCTCTCCCTGCTCGCTAACTGGCTTAAATGCCACGCAGATAAATCTGTTGATATGCAGTGGTATCAAAAACTCAATCTCACTTTCGAAAGTCGCCCTGTCTCTACCCTCACTTTCGAAAAGTTATGGCAAGGCGTAGATGTGCAACATATGCGCGGTGACGATTACAACGAAGGTTTGATCAGAGGTTACGAAATGATCGGCAAAGCGTTGGCTGAGCTGCAGCTTAAAGGCCGCGCGTTGAAGGTGTTTTGCAAGTATCTGTTCAATCACGTGCAGATTTCTCGTATCGAAGTGCCAGCAGATACCGATCTTAATCATTTTTTTGAGGCGATGAATAATCGCGGCGAACAACTCGAAAAACACGAAATCGTCAAAGCACGTCTGATGAATGTCCTGAATAGGATTAGGAATACCAAAGAGCGGCACAAAAGTCTTGATACTCTGGCCAGGGTATGGGACGCGTGTTCGAATATGGAACGTTACATCCAATACGGTTTTACGCCAAAAGAACGTCAACAACTGTTTGGCAAAAAGCATATACATCAATTTAACCCGACCAGTTTCTCCAATTTAGTTGAATTGCTGGATCAAGCTGGCTCATTTCCAGATACCGACGCCACAGAAGCACAACATCAACGCCAGGGGCAAACTCTGGAAGAAATATTGTGTGACACTCGTCTGGATAGTACTCTCCAGCAAGAAGAAGACAGTGCAGGCTCAGAGCGTTTTAACAGCGTGATAAATTTTTCAAATTTCCTTCTTCATGTACTCCGTCTTGTCAGCAGAGACCCGAGTACAACTGAGGGAGTGCCACTTGATGACAAACAACTTGTAGAGCAATTTGAATCACGCCTGTTGAAGCAGGAAAAGCCAATCGCCGCGGCAAAAGCTTTCATTTATAGTTTACTGAAATGCAAATATCTTTTTGATCGCTATATTATTAAGCGAGAATTCACTCAGGGCACTGACGGATGGAGTCTGAAACGCTTATATCAATACTCGCCCCAAAGTGTAGGTTATGTTAATACCTTCGATAATAACGAGGGAGAGTTTGAGGATATAAACCGCCAGGTCCTGATGTTACTATCAGCTTTCCATGTCTCAACGCCAACGCTGGTTTATAAACACTGGCTCAATGGTGCGCTGACATATTTGTTTGATGAGCACAGTCCGGAAGATGAAATTGATGCTGGAGACTACCTGGCTTATCTTGAGAACATGGCTCGGCGCTTTGTCTTTATGCGATTTTTAGCCCCGGATGAATCTGCATCATATTACAATATGATTTTTGGTGATGATGATGTTCTTCCAGAGATCATCTGCGACAAACGTTGGTCGCAGGCTATCAACGCTAAATTACGATTCGGAACTATCGAAAATAACTTTGTTTTTAACTATCTTGACTATTTACTGTGGAAAAAACAAAACACAAGCAACGATATTGCCCGCCGTTTTGAGTTTACCTTCCGCAGCTCGGTGGAACATTTTTATCCTCAGCACCCTATAGATGGTCATCCCAAAATGGATGAAGAGCAGTTACATGCTTTTGGGAATCTCTGCCTGATTAGCCACAGTAAAAACTCGCGGCTAAGTAATTTCCAACCCCAGCAAAAGAGAGAGCATTTTGAAGCCAGCCTGGCTCGTAAAGAGATCGACAGTCTGAAACTTCTGGCGATGCTCGAGCTGATGAAGCGCAATAAGCAGTGGAGCGAGAAAGAGATTATCAGTCATGGTAAGGAGATGGTAGCGCTGCTGGCCGAGGAAGTGGAAGAGATGTATTAATGCAGAAAGCCGCTCCCGGCAAGGTGTCGCGAGCGGATATAGCGTTGTCGGCATGTTATGGCGGTGCGGTCACCTATGCCGTCATTCTTTCATTATTTATCAGCGTTGCCAGGCGCTTAATCTGTTGTCCTGCGCTATCAAAATTACCCTCATCAAGCCAAAGAGTGAACGCTTCGCGTAGCGCCGGATATTCACTATCAATGATCGAATACCAGGCGGTATCCCGATTACGCTGGTGTACGACAACGGCCTGACGGAATATGCCTTCGAAGGTAAAACCAAAGCGCGTGGCTGCCGCACGAGAAGGCGCATTAAGCGCATCACATTTCCATTCAACGCGACGATACCCCAGCACCTCAAAAACATAGTCTAACAGCAGCGACATGACCTCCGTTGAAACCCGCGAACGTTTCATGCGTGATGAATAGGTCACCCAACCCACTTCTATTACGCCATTCGATGTATCAATGCGCATAAGTGCCAGCGTGCCGACAGCCTGCATGCTGGCCAAATCGATTACGGCAAAATGCATGGGGTCGGTCTGCGCCGCAATCGTCGTTAAATAGTTTAAGAAAGAATCAAAGGTCGTGAATGGCCCTGACGCGAGATAGGTCCAGTCGCGAGCATCAGGCGTATCGCAATAGGCGTCATAAAGCGCCTTTGCGTGGCGTTCGACGTTAATACGCTCAAGTTTGCAATAACGACCGGTGATGTGCTGAGCCGTGGGAAATCGCGCACCTTGCCAGTCCGGTAACCCTAAACCGACGGGTTGCTGAAATTCATTAAACGTGGATGACATGCTATTTACCTCTCATAATAGAGTGTCAAATGACAGCAGAATAAGAGACATCTGACGAGGTAAAAAGAACCACAATGGATGTTTTTAACAGATCCACATGACAATGCTATACCGAACTCCAGCACCGTATTGTTTATCCGCAATTAAAAAATACCGCTCATGTAACTGTTATGGAAATAAGAAATACGGCCATTAATGGCATGATTACGCGCATCGCTATCGGCATCAAAGCAACGCTACATGGCATGGGCAAGACGGCGAATACCCTCAACAATAACCTCTGGCGGGTGATTCGCAAAACCAATCATAATCCCCTGTCGGGAAATATCCCCATGATAATAATGACTCAATGATTGAATCCCCATCCCCAGCATTCTGGCTTTCTGTTCGACCTCATCGCCGGTCAACCCATCATGCAACCAGCAGACGATATGCACGCCAGAATCAGAAGGCTGGACGGTCATTTTATCGGCAAGATAGCATTGAATAGCATTAACCAACGCCGTTCGCCGCTCGTAGCATGCCTTACGAACCCGTCGCACATGGCTGGCGTAATGTCCTTCTTCAATAAAACTCGCCAGTACCGCCTGCTCAAGATAACTGGAGCCAATATCGGAAAAATATTTTGTCACGATAAACTGTTCTTTTAATCCTGGCGGGACAACTAAAAAACCTAAACGAAATTCTGGGTACATCATTTTTGAAAATGTCCCTGAATAGATTACCCGCTGATGCTGATCTAATCCCTGCAAGGCTTGCAAAGAACGTGCGGCATAACGAAATTCACTATTGTAATCATCTTCAAATATCCATGCCCGGTTAACCCGCGCCCATTCCAGTAGCTCATGTCGTCGGGATAAACTGAGTGTCCCGCTAAGCGGGTACTGATCGGAAGGAACAACATAGGCCAGTTTCGCATGAGGGAAATGATCGATGCCGTATTGAACATGCATTCCTTCGCTATCCACTGGCACAGGTCTCACTATTGCCCCTGTTGACATGAATACCCCACGCGCACCTTTATAACCAGGGTCGTCCAGCCAAACGTCATTTCCTTTTGTAAGCAACGCCCTGGCAGTAATATTTAACGCCTGCTGAATACCGTTGACGATAATGATCTGATCTTCACTGCAGTTAACCCCTCGCGTCGTTTTCACGTAGTGACAAATTGCTTTCCGTAACGGATAAAAACCGCAGGGGCTGGTATGAGAACCGAGTTGATGCCGGGATTGTCTCCAGACTCGTCCCAGCAACTTGCCCCATAATGAATGAGGAAAGAGATCGGTACAGCCCACACCAACGGCGAACAGACGGTTCATTTCACGCCCTTCAACATCGCCAGACCATAATCCACGAACGGATACGATATCCGCATTTATCTGCCCATCAGCGGGCAGTTCATCGCCTTGCTGCGCTTCAGGATAGAGACCGCTGATGCTGCGGTCAGGAAGACTTGACGTGACAAAGGTTCCGGCGCCTTTGCGCGTCTGAATATACCCTTCGTCTAACAGTCGGTCATAACCCGCAATTACCGAGTTCCGTGAAATTGACATCATCTCGGACAATCCCCGGGTTGAAGGTATCTTTGTCCCTGGCGGCAGACGGCCTTCTACGATTGCGTTGCGTAGCGCATGGTACACCTGTTCCTTAATAACGCCTTGCTCTAAAAAAAGTTCCTGAAATAAAGGTGCACTATTTTTTTTCATTGCACTCGCTCTTACGTTAAAAGTGGATCCTGGAAATATATGCAAAGTGTCTCTTTGCGGTGGCTTAAGCAATATTTAGGATAACCGCCATAGAAAACCACTCTGACAAAAATTATCAGGAGACCTATGAGTAACCCAAACACAACTGCGCCGATTACCATCGAACCCGTCACCCAGCAAGACTACGCGGGCTGGCTACCGCTTTGGATAAATTACCAGATTTTTTATCGTACTGAAATTTCAGACAAGGTCACCCAATTAACATGGGGTCGTTTTCTCAATCCCGTGGAGCCTGTTTTCTGTGCTGTCGCAAAATCGGACGGTAAAATTGTCGGTCTGGTGCATTATCTCTTTCATCGCTCAACCTGGGCGGAGTCTGATTATTGCTATCTGGAGGACTTATTTGTTAGTGAAGAAACCCGGGGTAAACACATCGGCAAGCAGCTTATCGAGTATGTTCAAAAACACGCTCGCAAGCGCCATGCTTCAAGATTATACTGGCACACACATGAAACAAACCTCCGCGGTCAGCGCCTTTATGACTGGGTTGCCAGCAAGAGTGGGATGATCGAGTATCGTATGTAAAATAGATAATTCCCATTAAATCGGGTAGCTCTATGTAAACATCCCCCCGCACTGTACCTTAATTTTTCAACACATCGTCTGCGGCTGTGTTTCGCAAAGCCGCAGAATCTGAAATTGTCCGATTCTGAGGCCAAATACCCGCTACGCTGATAAGTGACATACTCATATATATTCTAATTTCCCCATCAATAAAAACATTACTTTTCAACATGCTGCACATATCTTATTGCTCATGTATTTTATTTCCACATAAAATTACCCTACACTTATTTCTACATCTTTATATTGCCGGAGCGACCTCTAAACATGCCGCCGGGTTGTAGCGGTGCGGCATGAGTTAATATACTTTCTCATACTTTTGGGTGATAACAATTTGGCTAACTGGCGATCAGGAGATGTTGGAGGAGCTGGATAATAAAATGATAGTGTAACCATGTGGGGGGTTTTCCCCAACGTTAAAAGCATCACTTTCACACACAAAGGAGAAAACAGGGTGCCGGAATAGCAAATTATGCTGCCCTTCTGGTCGTAAGCGAAGCATTTGATTGATGGTGTAGAGTAAAATGAATCAAATACGAGAGTCATTACACAATGTTGTTTTCCCTGATATTATGCCCGATTCATGGCCTTATCAGTCCTGGTGTTCACCTGCAGATATTGATACCGATATCACCTGGTATTCTTTTACTGAACTCGATTTAATCCTTGATGTTTGGCCAGGAAAGGACTCGCTGGTCCCTGTCAGGAAGACCGTTTGGGGGTTCGTTTACGAGAATGAACCATTGGTCCAGATAAATATTAAAGATGAAATTGCTTATGTTGCAGTCAATCGAAGATTTTATTCATGGGTCATTATTGTGGCTGGCATCTACAATTTAAACATCAGCCTCGACTTAACGACCATATTTAAACACACCGCATTAGCTGATACGGCCCTTTGTATTATCGCCAATAGAGTTGACATAAAATCTGCAGATATATCACTTAACACAGCAAAATCTTTTATGAACTTCATTTTTTTCCATGAACTGGTTCATCTCACCTGCCGCCAGCATGAATTGAGTAAGCATAACGGCAATCTGTTTCCCTACATCAGAACGATGGAATTTATTGCCGATTTTTTAGCCTTCGAAAGCACACTCATACCATTAGCCTATGCAGATACCCGGCAAAAACGAAACGCGGATCTGCTGGCAAAAACATCCCGCTGCCTTGGCTTTGTCATTGCATCCTACTTTATTATCAAGACCAGGAAAATGAGCTATCTCAATCAATACCCAACCATGAATGAACGGACCATTTTATTGTTGAGTTATATATTAACACCCTATTTAAAGCGGAGTGAGCGCGCTGGTGTACTGCTCAAGCATGAAGCCAAAGGAATAATGGACGCCTATAGCAGACGAGAAAAGCTAGGTTTTACCATTAACAATGATGACTTCATCATTACCCCTGAAAATACCGAGTGCCAATGCAATTGCTCTAAATGCAGTTCATTCACCAAAGAGGTATATAAAAGAGCCAGGCCATTAAATGCCGAGGTGTTAAATCACCTTGACGTTTATACAAATTGCTTCCCTAATAACAATGTTATACGCACCTATCCCGATCTGGGTGAAATAAACAATAAGATATCTTATTTTTGTAGTTTAAAAAATCCGCTATTGTTTTCCTTAGAGAGAACGATTAAAGGTTTAATTTAACAGCATAACGATAAATCCTGTGACTCTGGAACAGCAGAGCCACAGGCGTTTAATACTAATCAGGCATTACTGGGGATTGCACCTACGGCATGCGAACCTTTTACGGTCAACGTCACCACGGCGGAACATAACAGTGCGGCGATCATAAAGATAAATGCACTGTTGTAACTTCCGCCGCTGCTTTGGATCAGCCAGCCAATAATCGGCGCAGAAACTACCCCCGCCATCTGACCGCCAAAGTTAACGATACCGGAAGCCCGCCCCATGATATTGCTGGGGATGGTATCCATTAAAATGCCCCAAAATGTCGCCATGGCAAAGAACATAAACAGCGCAGAGATACACTGATAAACCACCGCCATATCCGCACTGCTCACGCTGAAGGTCAGATACAGGAAGCCCGCCGCAATAACCGACGTCACGACATACAACGTTTTGCGCATCGGTTTGAATTTATCTGAGCAATATCCGCCGATTAAGGTCCCACCCGCACCAAACAGGAACGGAATTGCCGCCATTACCCCCGTCTTCGCCAGCGAGAATTCACGCACGGTGATCAGATAGCTTGGCAACCAGGTTGAAAACCCCCAGAAGGTGATATCAAACAAGAACCAGATACTGGCCATCTGCCAGAGCACCGGCATCCTGAGCACGTCTTTAAACGCGATAGCGCTCGTGTTTTGCAGGCCACCCTGATCGTCAGCGGCTAAATCGGCCAGATCCTGTTGCGTAATTGCAGGGTGATCTTTCGGGTTGTCACGCGTAAATAAGTAGATACCCGCAGCAATAAACAGGCCCGGGATCCCCAGCACAATAAAGACCATGTGCCAGCCAAACGCCCCGATAATACTTGCAGCAACCACCACCGCCAGTGCGGGGCCTAAGGTATTTACCGTTGACTGAATTGCTGTAGCCCGACCGCGCTCTTTCGAAGGAAAATAGGTGGAAATCATTTTCCAGGAAGCTGACGGGAAGCACCCTTCGCCAATACCGAAGAAGAAGCGAACAGCCAGCATCAACGGCAGCGTTAATACCGCACCGGTTAAGCTGGTGAAGACAGACCACCAGGCAATACCGATGGCCATAATTTTACGTGAGCCAAACTTATCCGCCAGTAAACCACCGGGGATTTGGAATGCGGCATAACCGATGAAAAAGGCGCTAATAATTAAACCTTGTTGGGTTGTATCAAGATTTAAATCTTTGCCGATATAAGGCAGCGACACGCTCATGACCATTCTGTCGAGGAACGAGAGTAGCCACGCCAGCCAGATTAACGTCAGGACGGTATATCTTGCTTTCCAGGTCTTAGGTTTACCTGAAGGTAAAGATGTTTGTAGGTTCATTGTGATGTCCTTGGGGTGTAGTGATCTACCGCGGCCATAAATGGTCGCGATAGATCCATGCGTGTTTAGCGTTATTTATTAATATTGTTTTCTGATAACCGTACCGCTACAGGCATAACTTTCCGTGCCATTAATTAAGGCAATGCGTCCATTAACCATCACGATTTCAATCCCTTCCGGATATTGATTAGGTTCAACAAATGTCCCCTTATCCGCAATAGTATTGGGATCGAACATCACAATATCCGCCGCATACCCTACCTTCAGTAATCCGCGATCCTGCAGTCCCAACACCTCTGCGGGTTTGCCTGTCATCTTGCGGATTGCCGCCTCCCAGCTCAGGCATCCTTCTTCACGCACGTATTTACCCAGCACGCGCGGGAAGGCGCCAAACACACGTGGATGTGGTTTACCCGCGCCCATCAGCCCGTCAGTGCACACGTTCTGTTCCGGCCGGCAGAGAAACTTAATGACGTGCTCTTCAGTGCCGTAAAAATCGACCATGCCAACGGCGTTTTCTTCTTCAAACAGCAGATCGAAGGTGGCGTTGTACGGATCTTTACCGCGCAATTCCCCCAGTTGAACAAGGTTCAGACCAACAGCATCCTGATTTTTCTCTGTCTTGACGCTGGTGACAAAAATCTGGTCCAGGCCTGCAAAATCGATGAAGTTATCCCAACCAGGAATGCCCTGCTGGATATCCTCGATCATTTTGGCGCGCAATTCAGGCGAGGCCAGACGCTCAAGTAGTTTGTCCGTCCCGCCGGAGTGGACCCACGGTGGCAGGATCACGCCGAGCATGGTGCTTCCCGCCACGTAAGGGTACTGGTCGTAAGAGATACGTATCCCCTCTTCCTGGGCCTGCTCCAGCATGCCCAGCATCTGGTCAATCAGCCCCCAGTTTTTCTTCCCACAGACTTTCATATGTGAAATATGCAACCAGACGCCGGTAGCTTTAGCGATATCGATCAGTTCCTGCGTTGAACTGATGATATCGTCAGCTTCACTGCGCTGGTGTACCACAAAGATCCCGTCATATTTCGCCGTGACCTTGCACAACTCAATCATTTCGGCGGTATCACCAAAGGCACACGGCATATAGATAAGCCCAGTAGAAAGACCAAACGCGCCGGCTTTTAGCTCACGCTCAAGGACTTCACACATCTTCGCCACATCTTCACGCGTGGAAGGGCGTCCATCCAGCCCCATCGCTTCCATGCGTACGTTACCGTGTGGCACCAAATACGCCAGGTTTGTCGCCGGATGTCGGGATGCCAACAGGTTGAGATAGCCGTCCGTGTTTTTATATTTCCAGTCAATTTTGTCGGTGTCGCCGTCCAGTCCGGCAATATTTTTACGCCATGCCGGAATATATTCCTCCGGCAATGGTGCCAGCGCTACGCCATCCTGCCCCAGCAACTCGGTGGTAATGCCCTGGCGGATTTTCGCTGACAACGCAGGATTAATAATGGCTGACAGGTCAGAGTGTGTGTGAGTATCAATAAAGCCCGGACAAATAATTTTCCCTGTTGCATCAATAACCTGCTCATTGACGCCCACATCAATTTGACCAATTTCGACAATATGCCCTTCATCAACCATTACATCGGCAATTCGGCCTGGATTACCCGTTCCATCAATCACATTTCCGTTTTTAAAAATGGTTTTCATCGTTATTCTCCATGGCGGTGCCACAAAGCAGCACCACCTGTAAGGTAAGAGGTATTTATCTTTATTTTTTAACGGCGATAGAGTGTCTGGATGATGCTGTAATAGCCGCGGGCCGAGCCGGTCAACTGATCGATCTCGATATACTCGTCGATGGTATGCGCCAGGTTTTCACGCGACGGCCCAAACCCGATGGTTTTGATCCCCGCTTCCCCCGCGTAGTGGCTGCCGTTAGTGCAAAATGAGTACTGAGTAATCGTTGGCGAGAAACCCGCTTCGCGAACGCCCGCCAGAGCGGCCTGCACGAACTCGTCAGACTCGTCATAAACCCAGCCAGGGAAGAAACGCTCACCCTCAATGGTGGCTCCGGTATAGCAAGACTCCTTGCCAACGGCGTAAGAGACGCGGGCGTTGAACTGCGGGTCCTGGGTGGTTAGCTCGGCAAGTGCATTTTCCAGTGGCGCAATAACGCTTTCTTTGGTTTCGCCCACCAGCAAGCGGCGGTCGTAGGTGGCGCGGCAGTAATCCGGCACCACTGATGCGCCTGGGTATGGCGACGATTTAATGTCTGTCAGTTCCAGGATCCCGGCGCCAAGCACCGGGTGGGTTGGCGGAGCGATGGTGCGAATTTTGTCGATCAACTGCGCCATTTTGTACACCGCGTTAATTCCTGCCTGCGGGTTGGCAGAGTGAGCTGGCTTACCAAAGGTTTCAACCACAATTTCAGCACGACCACGCTGGCCGATTTTCAGATTCAGTTCAGAAGCTTCGCCAATAATGACGTAATCAGGCTGATAGCGCTCACTGACCAGACGAGCGGCAATGCCTTCAAAACATTCTTCATGAACGATACAGGCAACGTAAATTTTCCCGGCGAAATTGCGCTGATTATCCTGGCCGAAAAAACCTACGGCGGAGATCATCGCAGCAACAGCACCTTTCATATCGGTGGTGCCACGGCCATAAATTTTGCCATCGTCAATATCACCGCCGTACGGGTTGCGGGTCCACTTCTCGTCGTTCACCGGCACAGTATCGATATGACCATCCAGAACCAGCGTTTTCCCCGGCTGATTTCCCACAATACCGCCGACAATATTGCCGTATTTATCAACATGGATGTCGTCGAACTGGTAATGCTGCATCATTGTTTTTATGGCATTTACCACGTCCCCTTCCTGACCGGAATAGCTTTTTTGCTGGATCAGCGCCTGACAATTTTTAATAACTTCTTCAATACGGGTTGCAGATAACATGGGTTTCTCCGTTAGTGCTCTCAATCAGGAAATTATTTATTGATGCCCAGGTACTGACCGCCCCAGACAATATCCAAATATTGTTGCGGGTCGGTATCACCTTCGGTACTTATCAGCAACACGCGGGAATGCTCATCCAGGCCCAGTTGCTCACGGATTGGTGCCAAATCCGGAGAGGTCATCAACAGCGCCAGAAGACCTGTCGTGACGGCCCCAGATTCACCTGAAATAATGTGTGGGTCGCCCGCCAACGGATTACCCAACATACGCATCCCCAGCGCCGCGACTTCATCAGGGCAGGAAGCAAATGCGGTGGCATAATCACGCAGTAACTTCCAGCCAATGCTGTTTGCCTCACCGCAGGCCAGACCCGCCATCACGGTCTGTAAATCGCCGCCTACCGCAACAGCATCCCCCTCTTTTGCACGGGCTGAACGATAGAGACAGTCAGCAATTAGTGCTTCGGCGACGATCACTTTCGGACGATTTTCGCCCCACGCGACCGTCACCATGCCCTGCACCATTCCCGCAAATGAACCCACACCGGCCTGAACGAAAACATGCGTCGGGGCAACCTGATGGAGCTGATCAATCGCCTCCAGCATCAGCGTGCCGTAGCCCTGCATAATCCACAGTGGGATCTTTTCGTATCCTTCCCAGGCCGTGTCCTGGACAACGATCCAGCCATACTTTTGCGCCTGATCCGCGGTCATACGCACGGCATCGTCATAGTTCATATCCACGATTTCTGCGGTAGCCCCTTCATTGCGAATTGATGCCAGCCGCTGCTGTGAAGAGCCTTTCGGCATGTAAACCACCGCATTTTGCTTTAACTGGCGCGCCATCCACGCTACACCGCGCCCGTGGTTACCGTCGGTGGTGGTGGCAAATGTCACGGTCTTCAGGTCATGGCGTACTGCTTCACTGGTCATGACATCAAACGGTAATTCGCTGATATCCTTCCCCACTAATTCCGCGATATGGCATGCCATCGCGTAGGCACCGCCCAGCGCTTTGAACGCTTTCAGGCCAAAACGCTGAGACTCATCTTTGAGGTAAATATTTTTTACGCCCAGTTTTTGAGAAAGTGCCGGCAGCGTATACAGCGGCGTTGGAGCGTATCCCGGAATAGACCGATGAAAATTCAACGCTTTTACCAGCTCCTGGCGACTAAAGGGTGCCAGCGGTGCGTTCGGGTGTTCGGTAAACGGCGTCTGGTTGATAAAAAATGATAAGTTTTGCTGCATCATAAAACCTCATTGTCCTGGTAATTCATTCCCTGTAATCGGTGTAATACAGAGTTATTTACGCTATCGGTAATCCATAAGAGCAAAATGCTTACCAGTTTTTTAGAAAATGAGGGAAAACTTATAAATAATTTAATAAATGCTTTTATTTCAATATATTAATCAATTTTTGATGATGGCAAGGTAAAAACAGCCGTCGTTAGTTTATCGCCTGATTTTGATAAATTCTCATAAATGATAAATAGTGTGATCACGAAAGATAAAATTAAAAAAACATCCAAAAACAACGCAGTAGATTGATTTTTCGCAAATCAATTTTGCAATGATTCGCCTATTTATCATTTTCCTTGAGAAATGAGACACCTTGCCGGAGAAGTATCATGATTTCAGTACTGAGCAATATTCAGGATGATATATGCAATTATGCCGATGCTATTTCTGGCATTACCGGGACTGATGTAGAAATCATTGATGAATCTTTAATGCGCATTGCTGGCACCGGTAAATACCGACATATGCTCAATGAGAACGTGGCAAAAAATGGTTATATCTATCGGCATGTTTTGCAGGTCCGTGAGACGGTCTTGATCAAAAACCCCGGTGAACATCCTCTATGTCAGCTGTGTGAAAAACACCATTACTGCTCTGAAATGCTGGATTTGAATGCCCCTATTTTCCTCAATAACCGCGTCATTGGGGTGATCGGCATTATTTGCTCCACGCAAACACAGCGTGACACCTTGCTTAGCCAGATCGATAAATTTGTCACGTTTATAGAGCAAATTGCCGTCATGATCTCCAGTAAGGTCTTTGAATGCCTGGAACGCTTACGTGCGCAGGAGACACTCGGCGCCTTTCGTCGTCTGATTGATGCTATGGATCGCGGCGTGGTGGCCATCGATGGCAAGGGCCGCATCTGGCATGCCAACCATTCAGCAGATCGCATACTTAACCGTGAGGTTCAGGGATTACCCCTGACCATTGAAACGACCGGCGACAGTTTGTATGGCGATGAGGAAGCATGGCTGACGCTTGAAGGGCAAAAACACCATGTGCTGTGTAAACAGATCTCGCTTTCGTCACTGGATAACGACCGATTAACCATGGTTATCTTTCGCGATGCGCACGACTACCTGAGCACGATTGCCCCCTCGCCATATGAGTCTGACACACAGGTACGTCTGATTGGCCATTCCCCCTCAATGGAACAACTCAGAAGCACCATTGGCAAAATCGCCAACAGCTATGCCAGTGTACTGATCACCGGGGAAAGTGGTTCCGGTAAAGAAGTTGTAGCATTTGCCATTCATCAGAGCAGTCCGCGTAAAGCCGCCCCTTTCGTGACCATCAACTGCGCCGCTATCCCTGAACAACTCCTGGAAAGTGAACTGTTTGGCTACGTACGCGGCGCATTCAGCGGTGCCGATCCCAAAGGACGGGTGGGGAAATTTGAGCTGGCCAATGGGGGTAGCCTGTTCCTCGACGAGATTGGCGATATGCCACTGCATTTGCAGGCCAAGCTGCTCAGGGTTCTGCAGGAAAAAGCCATCACCCGTGTGGGGTCCAACAACACCATCAATATTGACGTACGGATTATTGCTGCAACCAACAAAAACATCAGCGCGATGGTCGAGAATAATCAGTTTCGTGAAGATCTTTTCTATCGCCTGAACGTGGTGCCATTGGTTCTCCCTTCCCTACGCGAACGGCGGGCGGATATCGCCGTCCTGGCACAATATTTTGCCGATGAATTTTCACTAAGCTACCAGCGACCGTCGCAAAAACTTCCCGATGATGTTATTAACCGCCTTTATGCCTGGCACTGGCCGGGCAACATCCGTGAACTGCGCAACGTCATCGAGTACATTTTTGTCATGCGAGGAGAAGCCGCCGGGATCAACGCCAGCCATCTTCCCCCTTACCTGCTTACCGCAGCCGATAGCAGAAAAAGCACAATGATGGCGCAACCTCGCCAGCTTGCCCATCAGGGTCAACAAGCAGAAAGAGACGCCATTGAAAACGTCATTCAGCGACTTGGTTCAAGCGTTGAAGGTAAGAAACAAGCCGCGACAGAATTGGGGATCAGCATCGCCACGCTGTACCGAAAAATAAAACTGTACGGGTTATAATGTGCAGCTCTTAATTTACGATACAAACTCGTGTTATGTATATTTTTTAGCCAATCAACACTTGCCCGCCAGAAAGTGGGCTAAAAATGCTTGTTTAGATCGTACCAGCGCCGCCCAGTGAATCGTAACTTATTGATTTTGATCACTAAATCAAACCCATCTCCTTTAGACGATTGAGATATCACCGATAGATATTAAAGAAGTAGAAATGAGGTGATGTAATGAGGTTATATTAAAAAATTATTTACTACGTTTTACTTACATAATCTACAAACACTTTTAATAGTGAGTGATTTATATAGTTAAAAATGCAGCCAATAATTTGTAATAGTATAAAAACTGGAATTAACTAAGGTATCAGCATGTTAAATAGAATTAAAATTACTTCTGGACTATCAATTATCGTTATTATTTTTAGTGGACTTTTGGCGACTTCGTGCTTTGTCTTTTTTAGCGCACTTAATAATAACAATAATAATTTTGTGACACTTTACAAAATGGTAGATCGCGCTAAAGCACAAGAGAGTGTTTGGTTAGAGTTGATGAAGACCAGATTAATGATGTATCGAGGTATAATTTTATTACAAGAATATAATTACAACTTCGATCATGAAGAGGTTATCAAGAGTGTAGAAGTTGCCAGGCAGAGTTTAAAGAATGCAAAAACGCATTGGGAGTTATTTGAGTCATTACCTGCCGCAGTTAACGTGGCGTTGTTATCAGATCTTACAAGCACCTATTCTACGTACATTTCTGCTTTAGACGAATTGATGTTTTGTTGGGAAAAAAAAGACATTAAAGGTTTTATAGTCCAACCAACACAAAAGTACCAAAACGAATATGAAAAGCAGTATGATAATTATATGGCCATTCACAATAAAGAATATCAAACCATAGAAAGAACCAATACTGAAGCTTTTTCAAGAACACTGAAGGTGTTAGCCTTTGTAATTTCAGCGCTAGTTATCGTCATTATTGCAGCGTGGTTAGGCATAAAAAATATTTTGATTACACCGCTTAATCATCTGATCACAAACATTCAATCTATAGCTGATGGTAATCTTATCAAGCCAAATAGCGTACATGGAAGTAATGAAATGGGAAAATTGGCTAATTCATTACGCCATATGCAAGCTGAGTTGGCCAGAATCGTCGGGGATGTGCGTAATGGTTCCGAAACAATATATAGTGGGCTAAGCGAAATAGCCAATGATAATAATAATTTGTCATCCCGTACTGAGCAACAAGCAGCATCCCTTGAAGAAACCGCAGCAAGCATGGAAGAACTGACAGCAACCGTCCGACAGAACGCTGAGAATGCACGCCTGGCCAATGATCTGGCATTAACAGCATCTAGTACGGCCCAACGAGGAGGAAAGGTTGTTAACAATGTCGTTGATACGATGAAGGATATTGGAACCAGTTCGCAAAGAATCGCTGATATTAACAGTGTTATTGACAGTATAGCTTTCCAGACAAACATCCTGGCACTGAATGCTGCGGTAGAGGCTGCACGTGCCGGTGAGCAAGGGCGCGGATTTGCCGTTGTCGCGAGTGAAGTCCGTAATCTGGCACAGAGAAGTGCCCATGCAGCGCAGGAAATTAAATGCCTTATTGAAGATTCGGTCCAGCGTGTGGAGAATGGATCAAGGCTCGTTGAGCATGCCGGAGAAACTATGGGGGAAATTGTCAGTGCTGTTACTCGGGTCGCAGACATCATGAAAGAAATTTCATCTGCGTCTGATGAACAAAGCCGTGGTATAGATCTGGTAGGAAGAGCCGTTTGTGAAATGGATCGCGTTACCCAGCAAAATGCGGCCCTTGTTGAGCAATCTGCGTCCGCAGCAGTATCGTTGGAAGAACAAGCCGGCCGTCTGAATGAGTCCGTTGCTGTATTTCATATATCTCAACATATTTCAAGAGAAACATGATGCTTCAGTCACTAATATCCCTTTATCTGATCCGATGTCTTCCCGAAAAAACTGGAGCACATTCTAAATAGCACTATCGTGTGGTTTAATTATTTAACGAAGGATAAGGTGTGGGTTATTAATTACTGAATAACCCACTTTTCAAGTTCATATAGGAGTCATCCTTTTTGCAAGCAGCTAGCTGAGAAGTAACTCATCATAGAGAAAATTGCAACTGCGCAGGTGAATGAAGCGATGCAAGTTTTCCAATTGAGCTCTGTAAATAACATTCCTTCTTTGTTAGACATAAAAATATCTTTATAATGAATATCGACTTATCTCTATAGATACTAAAAGGGCAAGATTATTCTTTTGCGAATATCCTGCCCTTTATTTTGGTCATTCTGTATTTATTGAGAATAAAATATATCAGGAATAACATTTAGCACATCAGTATTATCTTATATTCCTCATTCCGTTTAAATTACACACAATCTTATTTGGACGACTTAAAGAATCATTAACAAATAAGCAAAGTATTTATTCATGCAACGACAGTGAGATAGTGACTGCAAAATAAAAAATCACATAATGACTACGCAGTAAAAATATACTCATTTACCAATTGCGATCTCACGACATCACCGTGGCAAAATTATTATTTTTCTGCTATTTCCATAACAGAATCGACTTGTTCCATTTCTTCACGACTAAGTAATTTTTCAATATTTACAAGAATAATCATTCTTTCGTCCATTACTCCAAGACCAAGCAAATATCGACTTGATAACACAGAGGCAACATCAGGAGTAGGTTTGATTTGCTCAACATTCATCGATAAGACATCAACCACACCATCAACAACAATCCCTGCTACACGATTATTAAGATTTAGAATAATAACTGCCGTATTTTCATCATGTTGATTGTTCGGCATATCAAAACGAACACGCAAATCAATAATCGGAACAATAACGCCACGCAAGTTTGTTACACCAGTAATAAAATCCGGTGAATTGGGAATTCTGGTCATATTGTCACAACCACGAATTTCTTGAACCTTTAAGATATCAATACCATACTCCTCATTGCCTAATCGAAAAATAAGATATTCTTCAGAAATAGCATTAGCCAGTGAGGATTTAGTCGTTACTGATGTCATGAAATAACTCCTTCTTTACCAGACATTGTCCAGGCACTATTGTTTTGATCATTGGCAAGTGTAGATAATTCAACCACATCAAGGATGAGTGAGACACTTCCATCTCCCAAAATAGTAGCAGCCGAAACACCTGAAACTTTACGATAGTTTTGTTCTAAATTTTTAACCACCACTTGCTGCTGCCCAATGAGTTGATCTACCCACAGCGCATATCGACAACCCGCGCTTTGTACTATCACCACGATCCCCTCTTCGGGATTATTTTCGCCCAAAACAGAAAGGCGCTGGCGCAACATAACGAGTGGGAGATACTCGCCACGAATTTGCAACAAGCACTCCTGACCGACAAATCTGCATAACATTTCTTCCCTGGGCTTTAACGACTCCATTACCGCATTTAACGGCAAAACATAAATTTCATCGCCAACCTTTACCAACATCCCATCCAGAATAGCCAAGGTAAGAGGTAAAATAATGCGAATAGTCGTTCCAGTTCCCGCAGCCGATATGACTTCAACATGACCGCCCATCGCTAAAATATTACGGCGAACAACATCCATACCAACACCACGACCAGATACATCAGTGACACTTTCTGCAGTAGAAAAACCAGCGGCAAAAATTAACATCCAAACCTCTTCATCACTAATGGTATCGCTAATGCTCATACCCTTAGATCGGGCTTTGGAAATAATTCTCTCTCTGTTCAATCCCGCACCATCATCGATCACTTCAATGACAATGTTTCCCCCATGGTGTTCCGCAGATAAGATAAGACTACCAACCACAGGCTTACCTTTCTCCGCCCGCATTTCTTTTTCCTCAATACCATGATCGAGACTATTACGGACTAAATGGGTAAGGGGATCAATAATACGCTCAATAAGGCTCTTATCGAGTTCGGCAGAGCCACCGCGAAGTGTAAGTTCAACCTCTTTATTCAATCGAGAACCAAGGTCATGCACCAAACGCGGAAAGCGGCTAAATACATAATCCATGGGCATCATACGAATGGACATTACCGATGCTTGTAATTCACGAGTGTTACGCTCCATCTGTGCGACACAGTTAGATAATAAATCAAAGCTGGTAGGATCAAGTTTTTTTGATAATTGAGATAACATTGCTTGAGTAATAATTAGTTCACCAACCTGGTTAATAATTTGGTCAACTTTACTTACTGCGACACGAATGCTACCCGACTCGCTGCTAGTATTACGAACAGGGGCAGAGGGAAGAGCTGAAGGTTCTGCTACAGTCGCAGCGAAAACCTCTGGCTTAGGCTCATTTACCATTGTTCTGATTAAAATTTGCGACTCATCCAGAGCAAAACACAGCACGGCTGTAATATCATTAATTGATACTGAAGTTCTCAATTCTACTGTCATGCTATCGTCAAGAATCGCCATTTCGATAATATCTCCCATATGAGAGAGTTCTTCTCGTAGCGCTACTTGTTCACTATCAGATACTTTACTGAGTGTGATCTGCAGAATTTCTTCTGCCGAATGATTATCTTTCACAGGTTTGGGAAAGTTTACATCATTCACTTGGGAGGATTCACTTGTGTTTTCGAGAGCTAGCTGACGTAATGCATCACAAATATAGCGATAGCTAACCTCATCAGGTTCTTGTGATGATTGATAGGCCTCCAGCTGCATTTGCATAATATCCTTGCATTCGAGAAATAAATTAACGATAGACCGGCTAAGAGTAAATTCTCCGCCACGCATTTTGTCGAGTATATTTTCTAATAAATGAGTCGTTTCCTGCAATGCGTTAAATCCAAAGGTTCCCGCACCACCTTTAAGAGAATGAGCGGCTCGGAAAATAGCATTAAGATGCTCCGGATTAGGTGAAGTTATATCAAGCTGAAGTAAAAGTTGTTCCATTTCTCCCAACAACTCTTCGGCTTCAGTAAAAAAAATATCTGAAAAATCATTCATATCCATCAGTATACCCCTGCACGTTCCTCTGCACGATGCCGTCCAGGGTACTCACTGGATTTTGCATTCGTGTGTCTTCCAAACGGATTTCCTGTTCTTTTGCTTTGCTCAATACCAAAATGCTGATCCGTCGATTCACCGGATTCTCAGGGAGAGTATTTTCCAACGGCATCCGGCTACCAGTTCCGATAACTCGCAGAAACTGCTCATCACTCAGGCTAGATTGGACTAATACCCGACGAGCGGCATTCGCGCGCCCAGATGAAAGCTCCCAATTACTGTATCCTCCTTCACCTCCGGCATAGGGCAAAGAATCTGTATGACCAGTCAAACTTAGCTTATTCGGTAATGTTTGTAGCAAAGGAGCCAACGCTTGCAAAATACCATTCATATATGACTCTGGTTTCTCACTCCCCACTCTAAACATCGGCCGGTCAGGAGAATCTGTTATTTGAATGAGTAAGCCATCGTTGGTCAATCGCATCAAAATGTTGGACTTGAAATTATTCAGCCGAGGATCTGTTTCAATCAATTTTTGTAACTTATCCTTTGCTCTTTTGAGATTTTCCATCCATTTATCACGTTTTTCCTCAGTAAGTTTCCTTTTTGCAACTTCTCCATCTGATTTTGTCAGATCATTTCCACCGCCAGGAATCATACTGTCACTAAGGCTAGTCTTATCGCCTTTCGCCATTGATGGTTTCAGTGGCTGTCGGAAATAATCAGCAATAAGTTCACGTTGTCCGCTGGTTGTTTGTGAGATCAGCCACATCACCAAAAAAAAAGCCATCATTGCAGTCATAAAATCTGCGTAAGCAATTTTCCAGGTACCACCATGATGGGCATGTTTTTTCTTTTTACGCTTACGGGAAATAATTACAGGTGTACTGCTCTTCATGTTGCAGTATCCGGAGTTTTAGCTTTTAAAGAAGCACTAGACTTAACTTCTCGCACATGCTCCTCTAATTCTTCAAAAGAAGGGCGCTCACTGGTAAAGATCGTCTTACGGCCAAATTCCACCGCAATTTGTGGCGCATATCCGTTGAGACTTGACAATAGAGTCACTTTAATGCATTGCAAAATTTTTACTTGATCAGAACTTTTCTGACGTAACAGGGTAGCCAAAGGCAAGACAAATCCGTAAGCAATAAGAATGCCGAGGAAAGTCCCCACTAAAGCATGTCCAATTAGCATGCCAAGCTCAGCTGCAGGGCGATCCGCAGCTCCCAGGGCATTGACCACTCCCATTACTGCAGCCACGATGCCAAATGCAGGAAAGGCATCACCGACTGTATTCAAACTATTAGCAGGGACTTCCAGTTCTTCTTCGCAAGTTTCAATTTCTTCATCCATCAATGCTTCAATCTCGTGCGAATTCATACTACCGCCAATCATTAGACGGAAGTAATCCAGGATGAAGTTACAGAGCATCGGGTCGCTCATTAAGCGGGGATAAGCGCTAAAAATTTCACTATTTTTAGGGTCTTCTATATGCTTCTCCAGCGACATCAGTCCTTGCATACGACTCTGAGACAATAGGAGAAACATCAAGGCCATCAAGTCCATATAAATTGCCTTGCTGTAACGTTTACCA
Source organism: Citrobacter sp. wls619 (assembly GCF_005281345.1). GTDB lineage: Bacteria > Pseudomonadota > Gammaproteobacteria > Enterobacterales > Enterobacteriaceae > Citrobacter. The sequence goes on along the minus strand of NZ_SZXJ01000083.1, from coordinate 98,906 downwards.
CCAAAAAGAGTGACTAACGCTTTCCCAGTCGCCTTCAGGGATTTAACATTATTACCCACAATAAATGCCCCTATTCCCGCCCCGCCTATTATTAATAGTTCCAAGGGCTGAAACAGGGCGATAAGATTACCACCCGATAGAAAGAAACCACCAAATACAGTCGAAATAACAACAAGATAGCCAAAAATAACTAACATATTTACCCCTTCTATTGAGTATTTACAGTGGATATAGCGGCATCTTGTGCTTTAGTAATTTTCCCATTCATACCACCAGTGCTTTCTACAAAGAGAATGCCTCCATGAGTCCTACATTATTCACTTGCGATTTTTTTAATGCACGGGACGGTGGATTGCATAAACTACACGTAAACGGTTTTTTTATAACTTCTGTTGTAACAATAAACCCACCTCCACATACACCACATGGCTTACGTGAGATAATTCCGCAATTTATAAAACGCAATAATGTCCAGGCTCTGGTTAATCCCAAAACAGGCTTATCGTCACAGCAAGAATCGCACTGTTCCAGATAAAGTTTATAGGTTTTCATCAATATCTCAATCGAACGACCTGGCGCCGTTTTCTGCAAATACAGATAAATATTATAGAACATTGATGAATGTATATTTTGCTCCCATGACATAAACCAGTCTTCAGAGAATGGCAGCATCCCTTTTGGTGGAGGACAACCTCGAATCTCCTTATACAAGCGTAAAAGTCGGCGACGACTTAATGACGTCTCTGACTCAAGAACTTGCATTCTGGCCCCCAATTTAATCAATCCCATTGCAATATTAACTTCTTCAATTTCCTGTAACAAACTTTTATCACACATTTTGATGTCCCTCTTCTAAGGTCGCACCTGTGGTATCAGCCAGGGAATTGAGCAAGTTAGTCGACAATATAATCCCTGTATGAATCTGTTGCAGCGCATCAATTCGAGAGTCTTTAGTCAAATTATCAATAATTACTTCATTATCAAACCGTAAATGGCAGATGAGTTGATTTGTTGTCGAAAGCTTAATTAGCTGAGACAATGATAACTCTTTTAAATTATCAATAGTCCCCTCCGACATGCCGAGTCGAAACCCTGCAGCAAATTTATCTTGCCGAATGAGTTGCTGCGCAAGAATCAAGTATGAAAGATTTATATCATGAATACTTTTAAGATATTCGTCAAAATTGGACACAATTAACTCCCAATGTTTATCAACCATAGAAATAGTGTAATAACCAAGTCATATGGATTTCCAAATTGATGCAGAGAGTCTTTTGGCATTGATATTCAGTGAGCCTTTAAAAAGATTCATTAAATTACACAACGTCTTTCAATGCCAAAGGATAGACGCATCACAAAACTGACAAAATCATATTCAATAATTTTTCTTCCAACAACTAACTAAAGTGACCAGAAACACAAAAAAACAACGTAAGGCATTGATTTAAATCATAAATGTAGATTATTAAACATTCTTAATCATCATTTAAATCGATTAAACAAAGGTTAAACTACACATTAAAGTAATTAATGTTTATACCATGTTATGATATGGTTACTAATCATTTAATATATCAATTCTACTCCGCAACCGTTTGATTGCCAGGCTATGAATTTGACTCACTCTGGTTTCGGACACGCCAAGTATTAATGCTATCTCCTTCATATTGAGATCTTCTTGATAGTAAAGCTGTAAAATCCGTTGCTCACGTTCTGGCATCATACCTATAAACACAGCAATGTTTCCGATCAAATTTTCCCGGATTGTGTCGTGAAGAGGATTAAGATTTTCATTCTCTTCACCATTATTCTCCCAACTATCCGCAAAGTTTTCCTGCAATTCATCCATCGAATAAATCTGGCTGTTATTATTGTCTGCCAGCATTCTCTGAAATTCCTGAAGAGAAACCCCCATACGCTGTGCAATATCAGCTTCCGATGCTTCACGACCTTGCTCTTGTTCTATTTGCTGGATAACAGAGACAATTTCCCTCATGTCGGTTCTTACTCTACGTGGAACCCAATCTCGCTCTCTGAGTTCATCAAGTAAAGCCCATTTAACTCGCTGTGCAATCCATACATTTAACTTTACACCTTTTTTGGGGTCGAAGCTTTCGACAGCACTCAAAAACCCCATTGACCCAGCCTGAATTAAATCATCTAATTCCACATTGGCAGGAAGTCGCTTATGCAACTGTAACGCTTCTTGCCTAACGATATTATGATGCTTCAGCCACAATACATTTTTATCTTCTAGCCCTTCAGCTGTATACAGACCATTCACATTTTTATTCCACCTAACATTCAAACTATAATTATCAGGCGAAAAGTAGAAATCAAATAGTGCAATAAGCTTAAAGAAAAATGTGCTTTCCGATGATTTATTTACTCTATTGGATTAAATTCACTCCATCAGATTCAAAATGTTTCCCATTGAGCATTATCTTTATCTGGCTGACGGAGAATATTCTCTTCTGGCGTGGGTACCACACATGTATCCACACTATCATCATTCAATACAAATGTTGCCACTAACTTCTCGAGTGAATTTAATTGGCCTTCAAGCTTATTTATTGCCATTACTTCTTCCTCAACCATCGCCGCATTCTGTTGCGTTACCAGATCCATCTCATTCACCGCCTGAGAAATTTGGTTAATACCCGCACTTTGCTCATCAGAAGCAGAGGCGATCTCCCCCATAATCTCAGTGACCTGGGCGACGGAATTAACAATATCTTGCATCACACCACTTGCTTTACTAACCTGGCTTGAACCGATATCGATATTATTTACGCTTGAATTAATTAACTGGTTGATCTCTTTGGCTGCATCCGCACTTCGCTTAGCCAGATTACGAACCTCTTCAGCGACCACTGCAAACCCACGCCCCTGCTCTCCGGCTCGCGCAGCTTCAACTGCCGCGTTCAAGGCCAGAATATTTGTCTGGTTTGCGATACTATCAATTACACCATTAATATCAGAAATTTGGCGTGAGCTTTCGGTAATTTGCGCCATGATCCGCTCAAGGTTGTGCATTACCTCGCCACCACTGCGAGCGTTAGTGCTTGCGCTTTCGACCAAACTACGTGCAGAGTGGGCATTATCAGCATTCTGCCGAACGGTCGTTTTAATTTCTTCCATGCTTGCAGCTGTTTGTTGAAGTGCTGCGGCTTGCTCTTCCGTTCGGGAAGATAGATCACTGTTTCCATGAGCAATCTCCTGAGTATTACTATGGATTTGCAGAACACTATTGCGTATACCAAAAACCGTACCTGCCAGCGACACGCGCATTTGCTCCAGTTCTTTCAGCATCTTACCGATTTCATTGTTGCTCCCGATGTCGATAGTATGGCTAAGATCCCCTAAGGCCACGCGTTTTAGCATGTCACCAGCCATTTCCATACGGCGAACCAGTGAATTACGAAGCCAGTAACGAACAATGGTCAGTAACGCCAGTGCAGCTAAAATGACCCCACCTCCCAGTGTCATCATCCATTGATTACTACGCTCCGCGGTATTGACATAGCCATAAGCCACCTTGCCGGAAGCCGTAATGTATTCCTGGATTTTGCTCAGTAACAGGCTACGTTGTGCCAGTCCTTCGTCTTCAGAAGTAATATCTAACTGAGGGCTTTGAAGATAGTTTAGTTTTGCCAGTGCCATCGTATAAACGGAATCAAACACCGACTTGATATCCGCAGCAGCCTCGGCTTCTTCTGAAGAATTAAATGTTAAACGCGAAAAGACAGCCATATTTTGACGTGCTTGCTCAAGAGTCTCGTTGGTCGACTTAAGCAAGTCCGCTGGGAGTGGCTTATTTAAAAGCTTTTGCACCATCATTCCATTAGTATTTGCCATAGCAGCGTTTATATTGTACGCCGCATTACGCATTAAATCCTCTCCCTCCGAGACTCGAAGAATATTTTTAAAATTATTATTATTTTCAATCGAATGATAAACTGAGTACGCTGTCATACCTAGCAGCATGAGTGCGAAGAGCCCAGTAATAAAATTGAGCACAGTATAAATTTTAAGCTTGCTTAACATAATAACCTCAACCATCACAACTTTATAAATTTGTGACGAGTCTTTTTAACTTACAGATAATAAAAAACGTGATTTATTTATTAAATAAATTCATTTTTTGCATGGATTGGAAAACCATCATTGAAGCATTTAACGCAAACTCTGACATTTTAGTATCCATGATCAACGAGGTCATCGTGCCATAATCTGAGCCAATAGCGCTTTGTATCTTCAGGATGGTGTCATTTATCATGACATCCCCACTTAGATCCAGGGAATCAAGCTGTTGTAGATTTGTTCCTAGTTCTGCTTGAGTTTTACCCAAACGTTCTATCCCTTCACTGACAGCTTTACTGGCCGCGCTAAGTGCTTTATCTAGTTCACTTTTATCAATAGGATCACGAGTCAACTCCTCAACAGATTTGTCCAGGATAGTAAAGATGTCACCAAAAACATCACTCCCGATGTGCCCTATCTGCATACCAGTACCATCAGCTACGGTCTGTTTAAGTGCAACATCTCCACCTACGTAATTACCCGCACTATCAAAAGGTGCCGAGTCTGTCTTAAACCCACCAAAGATATAACGTCCTGCGCCATCTCGATTATTTGCCAGGTCCATCAAATTGGCACGAATTCCTTTTATTTCAGCACCCAGAGCTTTACGATCATCATCTGAATAAGTTTCGCTTTTCGCTGCTACTATCTTCTCAGTCAGACTCGTTGTCAGTAAATTACCGACCCCGCTGAGGATTGTGTCCTCATGCTCCAGTGTGCCACGAGCAGCAGAGCGCACATTACTATAAAGCTCCAGTTTTGCCAGCGCATCCTGATATTTCACTGCATCAGTCGCCGCTTTCGGATCATCAGATGCACGCAGCACTGACTTCCCGGCAGAAAGTTTCAAATAAACATTATTATTGTCATTCACACGCTGAGACATATTTTCAGCGCTATTTTTAAACATGTAAAGTGTACTCAGTCGCACCGTAAAGTCCTTTATTTTATTGACAATAATGAATCGAATAATGTATTGGCAGTTTGCAGGATCTGCGCGTTTGCCTGGTAATACTGCATATACATCTGCATATTCACCGTCTCCTCATTCATATCAACACCAGACAGTGCCTGCTTTACGTTATATTTGGTATCAAGATCAATCTCGGCAGACGTAATACCCGACTTAACTGCTCGGGCATTTGCACCAATCTTTCCGACTAAGCTTGAATAGGCTTCGGTAAGAGTATTGCCACCAATCAATTTTTCATTCTGGATCTTGAGCATCTCTTCAAGGTTGAGGTTGTTGCCTACCCCACTGCCAGAAAGATCAGCAGCAGCGAACTCCTGCGGACTTTTAATAGCGCGACTGATACCTTCGGCATAACCGGCCATTGGATTTAAGGAAAATTTATCACCCGCACTTGCACTAATGCCGGTAAGGTCGATAGTGATGCCATCAAATTCAAGACTCGCAGCCCCCATGGGAATTTGCTTAACCAACCGACCATCTTCGCCATTTACATTCCAGTTAGTACCATCAAATTCAATACTATAATTTTCTGATCTGACATCCCTAAAGTTGCTAACTGTTATGGCACCAAGATCGTTTTTGCTTATATTATTTGAATTAGCAATAGCTTTTATCGCTGGTAAGGAGAAGAGATCCCCACCAGGATTCCCCTCGGGGTCAAATCCCTGACGATGCTGCTCATTCATACGGCTTGAGATCTGAAAGGCAATCTGATCTAGCTCATGACGGGCGACTTCAAGATCCTCACGCCTAAATTTGAATAGCCCCGACAGGCGACCTTTTGTGATCGCTTGTTCATCAATTTGTGTCAAAGTGCCATTACTGTCTCTATACGAAACTATCGTTTTAGTCGGGTCTTCATTTGACGGCGATGCTTCCAGCTTGTGACTACTATCGCCAAACACCAGCGGACGTCCATCCTGCAGAGTCACATCGACACGGCCCGTGATATTATTTTCTGTGACATTAATTCCAATCTGCTCGCTCATTTTCTCAAGTAGAGCATCTCGTTGATCAAGTAGATCTGCAGGTGGAGTACTATTTTGAGCTTGAGCTCGTTCAAGCTGCTTGTTTACTTCAGCCAACTGGTCGGTAAAACTATTAATATCCTTGACACTTTGCTCAATATGCGTGTTTGTACTTTTTTCCAGAGCTGAAAGACGCTTTCCGCTTTCATTAAAACGTTGGGTCATCACCCCAATTGAACTAAAAACTGCCGATCGGGCTGGGCCATCATCCGGAGTTAAGCTCAATGCAGCCATTGATTTAAATAAGTTATTCATTGATACTGAAATATTGTCAGACTCATCTCCCAACATATCATCAATATCACTCAACTGCTCCATACGCCCATTCAGTGATGCCCAGTTAGAGACTGAACCTCGCAATTGCTGATTAGCAAAAGCATCATATGCACGATTGACATTTGAGACCTTCGCACCGTAGCCATAAAATCCGTTTGCCGTGGAAAGTCCACCTAACTCACCTATTACGATATTTCGACGACTGTATGTTTCAGTCATGCCGTTAGTTAGGTTACTACCTACCACGTTTAGGGCAGATTGCGCGACACTCAGACCGCTTTTGGCCAGGCTAAAAAGGTTGTTCATAAGGCCCCTAAATATTCTGTTGATACCGAACCCGCTTCCGTCGCTGGTTCAAAATTTAATGCCATGTTTAATTATTCGGTGATTATCGAATTCTCTAAAACAACTTTTCTAAAAAAGTGTATTTAAATCACTTTTATATGTATCTACGCTCTTTTGGATATCACCTTTGACTTTATGAATGATGTCGATGAGTTTTTTCGCATATGCAGGGTCGGTCGCGTATCCACTCGCAAGCAATGCTTTTGCTCCAAGCTCGGGTGAAGCTGAGCGAGCAACACCGGCATAGCGCGGATTTTTAGTAAGTAATTTCGCGTAATCCGTAAGTGCATGTTCGTAGGAGTCATAAACGCGAAAGACAGCTTTCATCTTTCGTTTTATACCGTTAATGTACTCTGTTGTTGCCACTTCGGTGGTTTTCCCCTCCCAATTACCCGTCGCTTTAATACCAAACAGGTTATGGCTTGGCCTGCCATCAGAAGTCGGAATTTCATATTTTCCCCACCCTGATTCCAGTGCGGCCTGGGCGAGAATCAATTGTGGGTGCAAGCCACTTTTTTGCGCTACCTCTCTCACCGGTCCCAGCAGACGGGAAATGAACGGATGCACGCCTTGTGTAGATTCAACTGAGGCCGGCGTTGTCGTTCGAGTGGTACCAATAATCGGTCGCGATAAATTAGAAGATGGTATTGCTCCTGCCCCTGGTAATGAAATAGGGTCTTTTGCTGGAGGCGATGTTGAGAAATTGTCACTCTCGCCCCCCAATTGGCGGACAATCATATTTGCAAAACCTAGTTGGCCACTGCCTGCAATGTTCTGGGCTATTTGCTGGTCATGCATCGCGGTAAACATGTCTGCTGATTGGCTGCTCATCAAATCATCTTTGATAGTTGCATCGCGCATGCTTTTCAGCATCATCTGCACGAATATCCCTTCCATTTGTTGCGCCGCTGCTTTTAGGGATCCAGGGCTCGCATGTCGGGCATCCTTTTTCAAACCATCTAGCGAGCGAATATCAAATGCGGGTTTATTTAATCGATCCAATGCATTCATCATTCCACCTCCAGATTCGCTCGCAGACATCCTGCATTCTTCATCGACTGAAGGATTGCCATTAGCTCATTCGGGGTTGCACCAAGAGAATTCAACGCTCGAATAACCGCATTTAGATCAGTACTGCTACGCAAACTCTGTAGTGAGCCACCACTATCCCGTAACGAAATATCGGTTTGTGGTGTAACAACCGTTTCACCGCCCGCAAAAGGAGTATCCGGTTGATTTACAATATTATTCTGGGTTACTTCGACGGTTAATGAACCATAAGCCACAGCACATGAATCAAGCGTGACATGACGGTTCATCACCACAGCTCCAGTGCGAGAGTTAACAACCACTTTTGCGTCTTGTACTTTTACCTGCACCGGTATGTCTTGAATGTTTGCCAGAAATCTCACCTTTGATGGTGCATCAGAAGGCGCAAACAAGCGCACTGTACGCGCATCCTCAGCAATTGCGACGCCTCCACTATAACGACTATTAATACTGTCACTAATCTGTTGCGCCAGAGAGAAATCTGACTCTTTCAACTGTAAGCGAACAACTTTCTGGTTAGCATAGTCATTTGGTACTTCTCTCTCGACAGTTGCCCCTGCATTGATGCGGCCACCATTAAGTTGATTAACTTGTACCCTGCTACCACCTGCCTGAGCCCCCGCTCCTGAAATGAGCAAGTTGCCCTGAGCAATAGCATAAATCTGATTATCCCCCCCTTTTAATGGGGTCATCAAAAGCGTACCGCCACGTAAGCTTTTAGCATTGCCTAAAGACGACACTACAACGTCTATCTTGTCTCCTGAGTGAGCAAACGGGGGAAGCTCAGCAGTAACCATGACCGCGGCTATATTTTTCAGTTGCATGTTTGTCCCCGAAGGTACAGTAATGCCGAGTTGTGATAGCATGTTGCTTAAACTTTGACCGGTAAAAGGCGCTTGCATCGTTTGATCGCCTGTCCCATCAAGTCCGATTACCAGCCCGTAACCCATCAACGAATTTGAGCGCACCCCCTGAATCGTAGCAAGGTCACGAATTCGCTCAGCCTTTGCAAGAAGTGGTGCACTGAACATCACGCAACAAAGCAAAAAGCGAAGAAAACACAGAAGAGATTCTTTTTTCATATGAGTACTAGAAAGGTGAAATATTTAAGAACAGGCGTTGTAACCACCCCATGTTCTGCGCTTCATTAATGTATCCATTACCAACATATTCAATGCGAGCATCGGCAACCTGCGTTGAGGGTACTGTGTTTCCACCGCTAATCGTGCGCGGGTTCACCACACCAGAAAAGCGGATAAACTCAGTCCCTTGGTTAATGGCAATCTGTTTCTCACCAACGACGTGAAGATTGCCATTTGGCAATAATTTGTTAACCGTGACGGTAATAGTGCCTGTGAATGTGTTACGTGCTGCCGCTCCTCCTTTACCGGAAAAATCATTCTTCCCTTCAGCCTGGAAATCAGCCTTACCTTCCCCAAGCCAGCCGTTCAATTTTTCCGGTAATGCTGCAAGCCCCATACCAGCTGAACCATTTCGATTAGCCGTGGCAGAGGAACTTTTGCTGGCACTCACGTTTTCTTGCAGCAAAATCGTCAGCGTGTCTCCTACGTTACGAGGCCTTCTATCCTCAAACAGCGGCTGATAGCCATAATTCATAGCCTGCCCAACCTGGAACAATGAACCGCTCGCTGTTTCAGACACCATTTGTAATGGCTCTGCCGAAGTTGGGCCATTAACGAGTGGTTTTTGCATGATGTGCGCGCATCCACTAACTAAAAACATGGCCGCAAGAACCCCAGGACGTGTCAGGCCTGCTGCTATTTGAGTAAACTGTGTATTCATTATGAGTAGATAATTCATCTATCCGTTCGGGCATGCGCCCGAAGCGGTAAGAAAGAGGACATTACAGCTGTGTAAGTCGCTGTAGCATTTGATCCGAAGCTGAGACCGCTTTACTGTTAATTTCATAGGCACGTTGGACCTGAATCATATTGACCAACTCCTCTGCCACGTTAACATTGGATGTTTCAATATATTTATGCTTCAGAGTGCCAGCATCTTCCATGCCAGGATTTAACTCATTTGGCGCCCCTGATGACTGTGTTTCCCGATAAAGATTACCGCCCACACTTTCAAGCCCAACCTCATTCACGAACGTTACTAATGTCAGCTGTCCAATTTGCTGTGACTGGGCCTGACCAGGCACGGTTACACTAACGATGCCGTCAGGGCTAATCTGAAGCTCTTTCGCATCCTGTGGCACAATTATGCCCGGTACAATTGGATGCCCTTCCGCATTAACAATTTGGCCATTTTCATTTTTATCAAAATGCCCATCGCGGGTATAAGCAGTACTGCCATCGGGCAATTGCACTTGAAAAAAACCTTTGCCTTCAATCGCCACATCAGTATCGTTGCCAGTCATATTCAACCCTCCCTGAGAGTGAACTCTTTGGGTCGAAACTGAACGCACCCCGGTACCCAGTTGAAGTCCACTGGGTAACGTTGTTTGTTCTGACGCCTGAGCCCCTGGCTGGCGGACGGTTTGATAAAGCAGATCCTGAAATACAGCCCGCTGCCGCTTAAAACCATTAGTATTTACGTTAGCCAGGTTATTAGAAATAACATCCATATTGGTCTGCTGTGCTTCCAGACCAGTTTTTGCGATCCATAGCGATCGAATCATTTGAGACTCCTTTCGTGGATTAGCTCACGCTAAATAACTGGTTGGCTTTTTGAGCATTTTCATCAGCAGTACGAATTACTTTCATATTCATCTCGAAACCTCGCGCATTTGCGATCATTTCCGCCATGCTTTTCACCGGACTGACATTGCTGCCTTCCAATGATTCCGGACTGAGGAGAAGGCCATCATCCAGAGGTAACGTCCCACCGCCTATTGGGCGAAATAAGCCATCATCAGTACGCACCAATGCCTCAATCTGGGCATTCACCATTTTCAGACGACCAACAAGGACCGATGAAGTCGGCTCATCACCCGCTCCCAAAGCAGTAATCGAGCCATCTTCCGCTACGGTAAGATGCGAATTCGGTGGTGCTACAAGCGGTGCACCATCTCCCATAAGGAAATTCCCGTTTACGCTCATCCGTCCTTCCTGATCGACTTCAATATTGCCGTTGCGTGTGTACCCTTCATTGCCGTCAGGTAAGGCAACGGCAAGAAAACCATTTTGTGGTAGGGCTACATCAAGGTTCCGCCCCGTGTGGGTAATCGGTCCCAGCGAGTTGTCGCTAAATGGTGTTGACTCCACCACTAACGCTCGTGTCCGCAGAGTTTCCCCTTCGACTGGTACAGTACGGAATGCTGCCAGTTGAGCGCGAAATCCCGCAGTAGTGCTGTTAGCCATATTGTTGGCAGTGATTGTCTGGCGATTAAGCGCTGCATTAGCTGCACTCATGGCGGTATAAATTACGCGATCCATTCGGCACCTTTATCGCAAGTTAACCAGTGTTTGTAGCAATTCAGATTGCGTTTTGATCGTCTGGGAATTTGACTGATAATTACGCTGATAGACAATCATATTGACCATCTCCTGCCCCAAATCGACATTCGATTGCTCCAGCATTCCGCCATTAATTGAGCCGAAACTACCTGAACCAGAAGTACCGATAAATGGTTGCCCGGATTGTGGTGTTTCACTCCAGACGTTATTCCCTTCTGCGGCTAACCCACCGCTATTTGCAAAATCAGCTAATACAATCTGTGCAACTGTCTGACGTACACCATTACTGTATGTAGCAACGACTTCCCCGCTATCACCAATAACAAAATTTTGATATTTACCAGGTGCCTGCCCATCTATTTCATCAACGCTCACAAGACTGTCAGTTGCGCGACGGGTGATATCTGAAAGATCTAAATCGATATTCAGTGGCGCTGATCCATTGAATGAAGCACCATTGATGGAGATTTTTGTACTGCTCATCGCCGTACCATCCATCTTTCCGCTACTGTCAAACTTCAACTCAAGTGAGGTAACGTCTGGTGTACCAGGTGCGGTATCGTCTCGTGCGTAAGCTTTCCACTCACCTTCTGCCGTCTGCACAAAATAAACTTTAACCGTGTGTTTATTGCCCAGACTATCGGTGGCTTCAACCTGGCTTTGATAATTGTAGGTTTTGGGGTCATCAAACTTGAAAGCTTCGGTAATAACGGTTGTATCGTCAGACTTTAGATTACCTTTGAGCACCCCAGAGGTAGATGCCGCAGGAGGCATATCATTCGTTGGAATACGGATTGGCCCAACGGCCGCTCCCGGCGCGATCACGGGGGGAGTACCTGTCGCCTGATAACCCGTTAGAAAGAGACCATTGGTGCTATTGATAATATTCCCATACTGGTCCTGCTTAAACTGACCATTCCTACCGTAGAAAACCCCTCCGCCCTCATTCACCATACGGAAGAAACCTTTACCTTGAATACCCATATCAAGTTGGCTGTTGCCCATTACCAGGCCACCGTCGGAAAAGTTTTGATTAACACCAGCGACCTGTACACCCAATCCGGTTGTACCAGCAAAAATATCTGCAAATGCAATTGAACCTGTTTTAAAACCAGCCGTCTGCGAGTTGGCAATATTATTACCAACCACATCCAGCGCTTTGGCAGCAGCATTTAAACCGCTTAGACCTTGCGAGAAACTCATATCAAAATTCCAGAGAGTAAAAACAAACTATTGTTGGATAACAACCACGTCACCCATGGCAATAGGGTCGCGATTTAGTAAATGGAGAACTGCGCCATTGGCGGTCATAGTGACTCCCGTCACCTGTTCCTGAATCAAACCAGATATTTCGACCTTTTCACCCTCTGTATTTTTTGTGTCAAATGTGAGGGTATAATCTCGGTCTTGAGGTGGGCCTGGTTCTGGCTGGAAGTTTTGCAGATCATCTAAGTTGTAAGTCTTTACGCCAGACTTAACGTCTTTTAGCTCGGCTGTGTAAGCATTTCCCTCTGCGTCAGTCAATGTAACAGTTACCGTTTCGGCATCACCCGCTAACAAGAAACTGAAATTATCAGACCCAGTAACACCACCGTCGTTGAAAGGTGATGCGCCGAAAGTTACTTTTGGGTCACCTTCGATCAATATTCCTCGCCCAACCCAGGATGCGGCACTCATACTCCCCAACTGAGCCATCATCGCCTGTACCCCACCCATGGATGAGTTTAGTTTTTCAACGCCTGCAGCCGTATTAAACTGCGCAAGCTGGGATGTAAGTTGGTTATTATCCATCGGGTTAGTTGGGTCCTGGTTTTGCATTTGTGCCACCAGTAATTTCATAAACTGTTCCGACAGATCGGCTGCACTGTTACCTGAGCCGTAGGTTCCGGCACGGCTGGTATGATTTACAGATGAAATCGTCATAGCCCCTCCTTACTGTCCAAGAGTTAACGTTTTTAGCATCAAGGCTTTAGCGGAGTTCATTACTTCCACATTGGCCTGATAACTACGCGAAGCTGAGATGGTATTAACCATTTCACTCACAACATTGACATTGGGCATGCGTACAAAGCCTTGCTCATCTGCCAACGGGTTACCTGGCTCATAAACCAGGCGATGTGGCTCAGAACTCTCCACCACATCCCGAACATTGACACCACCAATGGGATGCCCTGCACTTGTCTGGGCTTCAAACACGACCTGACGTGCGCGATACGGCTGACCTTCCGGTCCAGTTACACTATCTGCATTAGCCATATTGCTGGCACTGACATTCAGACGTTTTGATTGCGCCGCCATCGCCGAACCAGAAATATCAAAGACACTAAATAATGACATTCTATTTACCCCTGACTGACCACTGTCATCATCTTTTTAATATCAGCCCCAAGAAACGTCAGACTTGATTGATATTTCAGTGAGTTATCCGCGAAATTTATTCGCTCACGATCCATGTCTACAGTATTTCCATCTGCACTGGGCTGATCCGGCACACGATATAAAAAATGACCTGTATCAACAGGGATACTACTGGCCTCAATATGTCTATTTGAAGTCAACGACATGGATACTGCCGATTGAGTGGCGAATTGATTTTCCATCGAACTCTTCAGCTGCCTGGAGAAATCTATATCTCGCGCCATATAACCAGGCGTATCAGCGTTAGCAATGTTTGAGGCCAGAACATCCTGGCGCTGAGATAGCAAATTCAATGCTTCCTGTTGAAAGCGAAAAGCATTATCAAGTTTATTTATCATGTATCCGGAACCTTGCTTCGATTTATTAAGCAGCAATAGTTTAGCTATCCCTGATAAAATATCACACTGCAAAGACCTAACAAAAATATGCCTAATTAGCGAAATCAACAGAGTTTCGAATAAAGAAAACCATCAATTAAATTAATTGCCGACAAAACTGCTATCATTTATACCATTTAATATTTTCAGTAACGTATATAATTTATACAGACCAGTTATTCAAAATTCTTATTCTTTACATTAAGGTAACATAATGAAGTTATCATATACGTATTTAGTCATTTCAATACTGCTTTACTCTTTTCCATTGACGCTGAAGGCAAGCGCACCTTCGTCAGCAATCTTAAAACAGCGATTAATACTAAAACTTGAAGCATTGATAAATCAACCTGGCAGTGATAGCAGTAACATCACCAAAACCGTCACTCTTCTTGCTTCCCAACATCAACTTGAGACATTGTGTGATAACCCCGAATTAAAACTAACAGGAAACGACAGCCGGCTTACCGGCAAGCGTACTGTCGCGGTTCGTTGTGGAAAGCATACTTCCTATCTGCCATTTCGCATTTGTGCTCATGGTACATGGTGGGTTGCCAGCCAAAACCTTAACGCCGGAGAAATCGTAAAACAAAGTGATATAAAACCAGTGAACGGCAACCTCAACAACCAGCCTGCCGGGCTTGTCTTCAATGCTAACGATATTGTTGGACAGCGTTTAACCCGCTCGCTTACTGCAGGCAAACCAATGCTACGAAGCCTTTTGCGTCAGCAGTGGCTACTCCGGACAGGGCAAACGGTGGAACTTGTTACTAGTGGCCCCGGGTTTCGTATACGTAGCCAGGCAAGAGCACTAAACAACGCAACAATTGATAGTGTGGTTAAAGTCAAAACGCCAGGGGGACGAATTGTGAATGGAAAAGTTAACTCAGATGGAGAAGTCATCATCTTTTTACAAAAATAATTTTAGTTTTTTTGTAAAACACCGATCGTTAACTTATAGGCGACACACTATGATTACCGGCGAGGACCATTATGAGCGTAGACATAACTCAAGCAAGCGCACAAACAAGTAACTTAATCTCTGGCCAGGAGGTACGCTATCACACATTGCCCCTGGAAAAAGATGCCACCACAATAGACGTAAAAGATCGCAAAACAGAAGTCACACTGAACTCTTTTGTCAGCAAAACCCGTACCGATGATAGTCATGATATTGACCATATCAATGTTGAAAGAATCAGTACAGCACTAGCGAATAATGAATTGCTTATTGACCCCAAAAAAATAGCTCAGGCGCTTGTACAGAAACTTTATGAGTTTTAATAACGGTAGGATTTTTCTAACTATGGATAAGCTGTACCCGATACTGGCGCAAATGAAAACCTCTCTGGATGAGCTGGAAGCTATCATGATTGAAGAGATCAATCAGCTTAGCCGTGCCAAAATCAACCCTGTTTCCCTACAGGTACTGTCAGATAATAAAAGCCAGCTTTTATCTTCCATCCAATATTATGATGAGATACGTCATCGACAAGAACTACTTTCCTCTATGCGGGCTCCTTACTCTCAACATGGTAAATTATTCACATGCTGGAATTTAATAAGCGAACGAGTTCATAATACAAAAGAACTTAACGTAAAAATTGAAACTCTTTTGCAAAAGCATATGAAAAAAAATCAGCACATGCTGAAAGTGGTTGAACACACTGGTTATCTTGACATACTTTATGATCCGGCTGGAAATTCAAAACAGGCCTCGATTGGTCATAAGTATGATATTAGTATTTGAGCAGACACCTGGATGTCCTCAAATTTTGCTCGCCCCATGGCGAGCTTTTTTTTAGACATTCTACAGGCATACCTCTCCGACAAAAGAGAGGTGTGCTGTTTACATGACAGAAACTACCAATACATATGAAAATTGCAGCAAGAACATTAGACTGTATAATAAGCCAGGGCGGAAGAGTGAGATTTTCGTAATCTTGTTATATCTACACCAATTTCGTCAATCCGGACCTGAATAGCTTCCATCAGGGACCGCTGTTGAACCAGCAGTAAAGCGAGATTGTCATACACATTCACATTGTCTTCGTGTACAGAAAATGCCAATTCCATTTCACAAAGCGAACGCATACCTGCGGCATATGCTTCAATTTCATCTGCAAAAATTTCCCACTTTTCTGCCTTCGCCATGTGAAGCACTCGGGTATTATGCTCAAGCATATGATCAATATGCTTGATGGTTTCAGAAGTCATGGTGTTTCCTTAACATATTGCGGGCTGACCGCCTTCCACGTCTCCGCCATCTCGGTCATGAGTAATATCAGGTGGGGAAGGTTATCACCCGACTTACTAAGATTAACTTCCAATAAACTACGGGAGATATACTCGTACAATCGCTCCAAATCAGCAGCAATCTTGCCACCAATATCATGATTGAGGCTGGCACGAAGACCATTATCTATAATATTAATGGCCCTCGAGATCATTTCACCACGACGAGCCACATTGTCAGAATGAAAATAAATTTCTGCACGACGCATAGCGTTAATTGCTCCATCGTAGAGAAGAACTATAAGCTGGTGTGGCGTAGCGCCGGCAATCTGACTATCCAGAGAGTCCGTCGTGTACGCATTTTTACCTGATATGGTATACATCATCGAATCCTGTTAGGTTGTTTAAATAACCAGATAGTGCCTTTACCCCATGATACCAAGCAGTGCTGACTGCAACTGCTGACTCATATTATTCATTTCTGTCATTGCTAAATCGAGGCGTTGAAACTCTTTGCGGCTACGATCAAGACTATCTTGAATTCTTTCCTGCATACGAGATATCTGTTTTTCCACCCTGGAACCTTGTTCTTTTAGTCCTTTAATGGCCGTTGAGATAGTCCCTTCTGTTTTCGGGATTGAATCGTTATCCCCCAGATAGTTTTTAAACACATCCTCTAGTGCGCCCTTAAGGCTTTGGCCTGCTCCCTTACCCAGGAATAAGGCTTCAACATCATTTGGGTTATTCTTTAACGCCTCATCTAACTTTTTACTATCAATAGACAGTAAACCTAGCGTTCCGCTGCGTTCCTCTCCGGGTTTGGCCTCTTCAAACTTGACCGAGATTCCAATTGACCCCAGAGATTTCAGCAAATCGTCTGCATCACCGTAACTACCAGAGATGGCCGATTTCATTTCGCTGGTTAGACGACGCAGAGTACCATCGCCAAACAAAGCTCCGTTTGAAGGATTCATTTGTGCCAACTGCCCCCCACTACCTTTTTCTGGCTCTTTATAAGCACTGGCAGTGGCTGCTGTGTTTAGGTAATTGTTGTATACCTTCACAAACTCTTCGATTAGGCTTTTTACCTTTGAAGTGTCTGCGGTAACAGACAAGGTTTCAGGTTTAAACTTTGTAGCATCATCAGGATCTTTTTCTGAAACCTCACGAAGCTCAAGCGTGATGCCTTCAATTGCATCAGTGATAGTATTGGTACTACGTTCCATCTTCGTTCCATCAATAGATATGATGGCATTCTTAGCAGGAGTTATCTCTCGCGCACTATTTTCGCTAATCGGTTCGGAGGAACCTTGCTTATAGTTCAGCACCTTTCCCAGCTTGTCATCCCCTTCTACGGAAATGCTAATCTCCCCATCTTCACCGGTTTTTTTGGACGTCAGCACGAGCTGATATTTTCCACCTTCAGCAGACATTACCGCTGCGGTAACATCTCCATTTTTCGCATTGATTTTTTTAGCAATTTGAACGAGAGATGTTTCATCATCTTTCAACTCAACTTCAATAGGTTTACCCTCACCTGTGGAAATCACAACTTTTCGTAGACCCGCTCCATCACCTAACTGCGTGTCATTATTGGCTTGTGCTGCAGTACCTACTTTATGCGCCTTCGCAAGTTGCTCAACCTCCACCGAGTAACTGTTGGGAATCGCACCTTTACTCGCTGTCGCGTTAAAGGCCTTGTTTGTGCCAATACTAACGCCATTAAACCCTTCATCTTGCAATTTAGTAAGGTTCGATTTCACCGCATCCAGTGCGCTGGAAATTTTTCCCCACGAAGAAGTTTGTCCCGAGTAATTGCTCTGCTTTTGTAAATAAGGGTTAAGCTTTTTATTCTCGGCTACACTCAGTTGTGCAATCATATCTTCAATATTGAGTCCAGACCCACCCAGACCTGACATAGAAAATGAAGCCATGTGTTAGATTCCTTTATCTAAATGATGGATGTATAAACACTATCGGGGATTCGGAAATTAATGTTAATTCTTTACAATACACTCAACAATGCAATACATCACTAAACTCATATTTGTGCATTTATCTATCTATCACTTATAACAATGTCAGCAATTAGCGAAGAAAATGAAAGCAATTCGACGCTTTGATTTTTTTTCAAAAAAATAATTAAGTCATTCTAATTTCCACCGATGAATTTAGTATGCGCAATACGAACCGCATATTTAAATGGCAAATGCCGTTAGCTCTCATTATTAAAAGGATATAGATATGGCCCAGGTCATCAATACCAACTCCCTAAGCTTAATGGCTCAGAACAATCTGAACAAATCGCAGACGTCTCTCGGCACAGCAATTCAACGTCTGTCTTCTGGTCTGCGTATTAACAGCGCTAAAGATGACGCTGCAGGGATGGCAATCTCTAACCGTTTTACCTCTTCAGTTCGTGGTCTGACTCAGGCTGCCCGTAACGCGAACGATGGTATTTCTCTTGCGCAAACGACTGAAGGCGCACTGGAAGAAGTCAACGAGAACTTACAGCGCATTCGTGAGCTGACTGTGCAGGCGAAAAATGGAACCAACTCTGAAGACGATCGTATGTCTATTAAGAAAGAGATCACCGCACGTCTGGATGAAATCAAACGAATCTCTGAAACCACCAACTTTAACGGCGTCAATGTACTGGATGGCTCCAAGGAGAAGCTGAGCATTCAAATCGGTGATAAAGATGGCCAGACCATCGATATCGATCTGACTAAAACCGATCTTGAAACATTAAAGCTGGATGATTTTGAAGCTGAGTTTGGCAAAATTTCTTCCGGCTCTACTAAATCAGATTTCACCAAAGCCGGCACCGCTATCGCTGATGGCGACACTATTGCTTTAAGCAATGGAGATACCTGGAAGGCTACTACAACAGAGTTGACTGAAATTGAAACTGATTTAGGTATCACCGCTGGTGAGATGAAGCTCATGACTTACGGCGATGGTGCGAATGCTAAATTATATGCAGTCAATACTTCTACTGGCAAAGCTAATGAAGTCGAAATTAAAGTTGACACTCCCGTCGACGGCAAATATGAGACAGGTTCAGCAGTCTTAGGTGCCGAACTGTCAGAAATTGATGCCGATGTTCTGCAAAATGGCCTCAGCAATCTGACAGGCATCACTACTGTCGCGGTGGGTGGAAAAATCACAGATGACGCGGGTGCCGAGTTCGCTCTTGATGCAACTAAGATGGATACAATTTCCACCGAACTGTTTGGGAACGCGGCCGCTGCAAGTGGAATGACCATTTACTCAGCTAAGGGTGGCAATGCCAACGAGTTCTTTGCAGTTGACAACACGGGTACAGTTAAAAGCTTTACTGTAGCTAACGATGGTACTGCTACCGACACGACTACGGGAGCATCTGCCGCTGACCTGAGTGCTGTTGGGCGTGCGGCCGCAGGGAATACCGCAGACGGCCTCCTTGCAAAACTGGATGACGCGATGACCACTGTGAATAACTTCCGTTCAGATCTGGGAGCAATTCAGAACCGTTTCGGTTCAATTATCGCCAACCTGAATACAACGGTAATCAATACAACTGAAGCACGCTCACGTATTCAAGATGCTGATTTCTCAGTCGAAGTCTCTGCAATGAGCCGTTCTAATATTCTCCAGCAAGCTGGGGTATCCGTACTGGCACAGGCAAATCAGGTACCACAGAACGTACTTAGCCTGTTGCGTTAAGAATTAAAACCGCCACAACACCGTAGTATGCGCTGTAAATGCGTCTTTGCCCTCCCTGGTGCCTGGGGAGGGCTTTTTTATGGAAAGCTGTAGCCCTCACACCATACAACTTTTTCGTCTCGCATTCTTCATTGCACACATGCTCCGTTTAAAGTAGGACTCCCCTCCCTCGTTTAATTCTATGGATACACAGAATAAACTACAAAAAATGCTTCCCGTCCTTGTATATACCGACTTCAACTATCCCTTCTGGATACACTCACCAGCCCAAACTAACCGCCACAAT
>NZ_SZXJ01000083.1:0-78681 GCF_005281345.1 Citrobacter sp. wls619 | reverse complement strand
AGCACATAGCACATAGCACATAGCACATAAGGCTCAAGAGTATCTAATCAAATAGCTATATGAGTCATTGTTAGATGGCCAAATTAACCTTATTAATATAAAGGTTAATTGCTTAAGGATATTCAATTGTTGATATACTAGATGTGGACATCAATTACCTAAGTAACCCCACCCAACCTGATGAAATCATTAGCAATTTTTTGTTAAATTTTATTAATTTAAACATAATAAAAGCATTCAATTAAAGGTACTGACTGGAAAATACGTAGCGCCAGATGAGCATCTGACCAAGGTAGCAACACCATCCGCCATACATTATCTTTCACTTGCTAAGCCCTAGTCATCTATACTATTTATAGTATTATACGCATGTGATTTTTACTCTGGACAGATGATAATGCCTAACTGTGAACGCTGGAAATCTGCATTTTAATCATTTTAACAATGGCGTTTTCTTAGGTCTTTCTTAACCCTTTATGATTATTAATAAGATTAACCAGCCATCCTCCCCCTTTAGAGATGGACCCGATGTGACGAAAGAACCTTATGAAGAACAAGGTTGATGGTAATTGTTAATGAGAATCAGGAACACTAATTAATAAAATCAATCACTCGCATTTACTTATTCTTAAAGCGATGAATCAAGGAAATATGACCGACTACATTACGATTGGATCAATAGTAGCGCTAGATTTGCAGACAAGGTTACTCACCCGCACATGTGATGGAGAGAGTGTGACTCTTCCCGCCAGTGCCTGTGTATGTCTTAGCGCCCTCGTTGAAGCCCAGGGAGAGATACTCTCCCAAGAACAATTAATGGATATAGGCTGGCGTAGCTCAGGCATCGAGGTCACTGAAAACAGCGTGCGTGTTATGGTTAACAAAATCCGCCGCGCATTTATCACGCTTGAAGTTCAGGACCAAATAGCACTAGTAGCAGTCACCCGTAGCGGTTACCGCCTTGTTCTTCGCGAAGAACGCTCAATACCGGCTGTCACGCAGTCTTCACAGCAACTGGATTCTTTAATCCCGGAGATATCTCCCCCCGCAGCACTGACGCCAAAGCCTTTACGTTTTACTGGCAGATGGTGGAAATTTTGTGCAATTCTATTATGTGGGGTGTTGCTTGGTGTCGTCATCGGTTTATACATGCGTAGTTTTTATTACCCTACGCCACTGCAGGTTAGTTTTGAACAATGGAACAAACCTGGAGTACCCGCAGATACCATCGTAATGGTGCAGAAGGAAAAACGGCAAAGAGACGAGATCATCCAGGCTACCCTGAATAACTTCAAAAAATATGTACTTGATAAGCGCCCCAACGAAAAACCGGCCAAAGTGCTGTATATAACAACGGGTCCATCAAGAATGGACAAATATCAGGGGTTAATTGCCTGTCAAAAACCACTCCAGGATTCAAAAAATGACTGTGAATCGTTCTATTTTTACTTCCACTAAATCTAAATCTGCTTTTCTACTAATCGGCGGTATAGTAGTGGGCTTTGGCCTGGTTGCGTTATACACACTTTCGCGGACCCCAGTTAAGAGTAAATGTGTGGTACCAATGTCTTTTTATGCAATAAAAGCTGAAAATGATATAACGTTAACACGTGGAGTCTACCGGACCTACCGGGATAGTCTCACAACTGGACACACAACCTTTAACGGTAATATCAGGGAATTTAAAAATGATGTTCTTGTAGGAAAGCCGTCACCCGTCCATCGTAGTGTAAATTATAAAATGGAGTTTTCCGGCAGTATGCTGAACATGACAGTACTGAATCATACGCGCCGCCTGGGAGATAGTAGCAGCGATCAGGAGGTGATGGATTATGTCTTCCCACAACTTAGTTATGGCGAAAGCACATCAACTACACTTTATTTGTTAGAAAATAGAGCACTCGCTTCTGGTACAGAAATTATCGCTCGTGTAGTCTGTACCAATTAGTACCATGCCAATGCGTTTAGCAAGCCTTGCAAATTATCAAACCCGCTGACCATAAGGTGCTCGATAAATGGCGAAAGATTTTGTATCATCAAAAGAAGAGCAACCATTCCGAAACTTAGGGTTAGCGGAAAACCAATTACAAAAATTGATAGCTGAGGTGTAAGTCGGTTCAGCAGCGCCAGTATCAAGTTAACACATAACAGCAGCGCAATAATTGGCATACCGAGTATTAAACCTTGACTAAAAATAAGTCCAGCATGACTGACCAGAAAAAGCATCCCTCCAGCATGTATAGGATCAGCAGTGACAGGCAAAATATAGAATGTCTTCGCTAGCATAGAGATCATCCACAAGTGCCCATCAAAAGCCAGAAATAATAATGTTGCAAGCACATTGAGAATACGAGAAATAACAGGGCTACTACCACTTCCCGGTTCGAAGAAAGTAGCGAATGATAATCCCATCTGCATGCCGATGATTTCACCCGACAAGCGAACAGCAGAAAAAAGAAATTGGGTGGTCAATCCCATCGCAAAACCAATAACTAACTGCTTCAAAAAAGTCCAGATGCCTTCCCAGGCAAAAAGCTCTATTCCAGTATTCGGCAGCAGACTTCCAAGTAGTAACGTGATCAATAATGTTAGCCCTGCACGTAAGCGGGCACTAACACTTTTTTCACTAAATATTGGCGAGGTATGCAGCAACGCAGCAACCCGAGCCATCACTAATAAATAGTGGCTCATCTGTGCATAGATTTGATCAAGAGACAGGTCGTATAACATCATCCAATCGCGTAAGGAATACCAGCAAATAACATGCGGGTATATTCAATGAATAGCTTCATCATCCACGGGCCAAGCATAACTGCCACGCCAACGATCATTAAGATTTTCGGAATAAAAGTCATTGTCATTTCATTGATTTGAGTTGCAGCCTGAAGGATACTTATAATCAACCCTGTAGCCAGTGCAACCAGCAACAATGGTCCAGAAATCATCAGGCCAATTTTAATTGCACCGGTGCCAAGCACCATAACGCTTTCAGGGGTCATACTGTTCTCCTATGAATAAAAGCTTTGCGCAAGTGAACCTATAAGTAATTGCCAACCATCAACCAATACAAAAAGCATTAATTTAAATGGTAATGCGATCGTTGTTGGTGGGACCATCATCATCCCCAGAGCCATCAGAATGCTAGCGACCACCAAATCAATAATTAAAAAAGGAATAAATATGGTAAAACCAATTTGAAATGCTGTTTTTAGCTCACTGGTTACAAATGCTGGAACAAGAATATTTAGTGGTATCTCCTCAAGTCCATCAACATCGGGAATTTTCGCTATACTTGCAAACATAGCTAAATCACTTTCTCGTGTCTGATCGAGCATAAAAACACGTAGCGGTTTAACCCCTTCAGCAAGCGCCATTTCCATAGTAATTTTATTCTCCTGAAGAGGAAGCCAAGCCTTTTCATAGATCTGACTGAATACAGGTGACATCACAAAAAATGTAAGAAATAGTGCTAAGCCAACCAAAACTTGATTAGGTGGTGCTGTAGGCGTACCTAAAGCATTACGCATCAAACCTAATACGATTACAATACGTGTAAAGCCTGTCATCATCAGTAATACTGCTGGAATAAAAGTAAAACCACTCAACAGCAATAATGTTTGAACAGGGAGCGTCCACTCTCCACCAGTCAAAGGACTAGCAAGCATAATATCGCTGTTATTCGCCATCCCAGAAGTTGCAGGCAGCATCAATCCAATACCTATCAGAATTTTGTAATAATATCGGCTGCTCATTTTTTTCTACCACCTGAACGATATTTCTGGTGCAACTTTTCTAAAATTTCCGGGAATGTTGTCGATGGCGTTTCATTAATTGTTTCTTGTCGTAACTGCGTTGTCAGGCATGATATATTTGTAGCGGTAACACCAAGAACAAGGCGTTCAGTTCCTATATCTACTACAACCACTCGCTCGCGGGCACCTAACGATTTACTGGCAACCAATGATATCGTTCCAGTACCATCAGTGATACCTCGCAGCAAACCGCCACGACGAACGCTCCACCCCAACACAACAATTAGCAGAATAACCAATCCTAGTGTGCCGATTACAGATAATATTATCGTTCCAGTAGAGAGAGCCGTGAAACTATCCGTCGCCAGATTATGTTGTAAAGAGTTCATTAGCGGTTCAAGCGACTCATACGCTCAGATGGAGTAATAATGTCGGTAATACGAATTCCAAATTTATCAGAAACCACTACAACCTCACCTTGGGCAATTAAATAACCGTTAATAAGAATATCTAAAGGCTCCCCTGCCAAACCATCTAGAGAAACAACAGCCCCCTGGCTTAAACGCAGAAGATCCTTAATCGTCATTTTTGTTCGGCCTAACTCCACGGTCATTTTTACCGGAATATCAAGAATCAGATCCATTTCCTCAGAAAGCTGCGGGGAATTTATCTGATTTTGGTTACCCACAGAGTTTTGCTCATTTAAAGCATCACCCCAAATATTGTCCATAGATTGTTCATCAGCACCTGATGACGTATTTATATCATTCACGTAAAAATCACTCCTTATTTAAAGATGTTAATGCTGACTGATGCAATCGTTCTATTTTCAGAGCATATTGATTATTGACTTCGCCATATTTAGCCGTAAACACGGGCACCCCACCAATACACGCTTCTATAACCTCTTGTTTATCCAGTGGAATAATGTCGCCTTTTTTCATTCTCATCACACTTGATAACCGAGAATTAACATCAGCAAATCTTGCCGCTAATTCGAGTTCTGTTTCCCGCATTTGACTTGCAAGCATGCTACGCCATTGGGAATCCTCCTGACGTGAGTTATCCATTGGGGGATTACTCAACAACTCTTGTAATGGTTCGATAGTGCTAAATGGAATACATATATTGAACTCGCCTCTATGCGAACCTATTTCAACTGAAAATGGAGTTGTTACGA
The DNA here is from genome assembly GCF_005281345.1 of Citrobacter sp. wls619. Classification (GTDB taxonomy): domain Bacteria; phylum Pseudomonadota; class Gammaproteobacteria; order Enterobacterales; family Enterobacteriaceae; genus Citrobacter. Next base: position 73,749 of record NZ_SZXJ01000083.1, on the reverse strand, counting down.
CAACATCATTAGGAGATGAAGTAATATTCGTAAACTTTACCTGTATTTCGGAGCGAATATATTCCGTTTTAATTTTATAGATCGAATTCCATGCAAATTCATAGGCCTCACACGCCATAGATAATATGCGATGTATAACTCGTTGTTCAGTGGGTGTAAATTCACGCCCATCAGCTTTGGTTGGGAAACGACCATCACCACCAAAGAGGTTATCAACAGCCATAAAAACGAGCCCTGATGAAAAAGTCATCAGGGATGTACCTCGTAAGGGGTTTAAGTGCAAAAGATTCAAATTGGTTGGCACTGGTAAATTGCGTGCAAACTCATGATATGGCTGAATTTTTATATTACCCGCTGTGATATCTGAACTGCGACGAAGCAAGTTAAATAGTCCCATACGGAATTGACGCGCAAACCGCTCATTAATAATCTCTAACGAATGTAATCGCTGTCGAATAACACGGCGTTGCGTATGCGGATCATAGGGTTTAATAACACCATCGCTCATGCTATCAAAAAGATCATCATGGCTCTCCGAGTCGGCATTCAGCAGTCGATCGATCTCATCCTGTGATAAAAAACTATCAGTCATAATTATTACCGAAGTATAAATTCATTAATTAAGATATCGGTAGCATTAATGGACTGTTTAAATGCCAGCGGTTTTTTCAATTCATTCTGGATATTATTAATTAAGTTATTTTTACCTTCATCTGTAGATAATGTCTCATAAGTTTGTTGAGTCAAAAGCATAAACAGACGACTGCGATACTCTGGTAAATATTTATCCAGCGTAATAGATGACTGACTATCAGCTAAACGCACAGCAAGACCTATATACAACACACGGTCTGATTCATTTTCAGTCGGTTTCAGACTAACCGTGAAAGTATCCATTGATACATAAAGGGGATCCACATTCAGAACAGGTGCGCTCTGTGCAATATTGCTCTCGATATCATCCTTGTTAGGAGTTGAATTAATGGTCCAAAATAAGTACCCAGAACAAGCGCAACCTGCCAGAGCAATTAGGAACATAAGCATTAGCAGAGGTGAACGGCTCCCTCTGCGGGTCGCAGAATTTTTATCACTCATGGTATAGATCCAGTAAAATAATTAGTAAGACGTCTTCTTACTCAAAAATATGCTGCATATTGTAATCTATGTATTTAGTATAATAATCATGAGATAAAATTTCATTCCTGTTGCCTATTCGACACATCAGACAAATGTGTTAATTTCATAATTATTATTCACATACGATGTTAACGGAATGGGGGTAATTTCTTCTTCCATTATAACATCTCCTCTGCCCTGGTTTTCATTCTGCTTATTTTCCGTACTATCCCGCTGCTCTCCACCTCCTGCATGCGGGTGATCTGCGCTCACACTGGCCTGTTCAAGCTGAACCCCTGACTCAGCCATTGCTGTACGTAAAAATGGAATCGCTTGTTCCATTGCATTACGGACATGAGGATGCTCACTGATAATATGGATTTGCGCCTGATCCTGTTGGACACGTAAGGTAATATGCAGTGAACCAAGCTCCTCCGGATGCAGCCTAATTTCAGCACTGTGCATATTTGCACGGCTGAACATTGCTATATGTTGACTCACCGTAGACTTCCACTCTTGAGTATCCACCGGATAATGTACTCTCTCCACTTGCTGCGGAATATTAAATCCCGTGCGACTCGTCGGCTGAAATGTAGCGGTATGAGTGGTTATTGAATCCATCGTTTCGGTGACTGTCATATCAACGGCTTTGTCAGAGCGAGTCTCAGATTGAATATAAGCTGAGGTTGTGTTTGGCCCGGTTACTCGATCAACCACTTCTTTCGGTGGAAATAGCTCACCAAGCTGTGGGGATTTTTTACCCACTGTAATGGCCGGCTCCAGCTCATCATTTTCCAGTGAAACAGGTACGCTGGCGACGACACGTTCTGACATTGGGTTGGTTTTGACGTCGCCCACAGTTCTGGAATTATTGACCACCAGCTGCTGAAGGTACCATCTGGGACTTTCCTCTTCGCTGCAAATAGAAAGATCGCCAAATGCCATATTGTGTTGCGACACTGATGGCCCAACCCCATCATTATTCTCAAACTCAATGATCGTCTTTTGTACGTGGGGTTCATCTCCTGGTACTAACAGCATGAGTTGCGCGAGTTGTTCATCCAATGTCATCGAGAAGTCTTCTGTTGTGAGTTTTCCTCGCAGTGGCTTCCCTCCCGACCCTCCGGGCAGAATAGTCGTAATATCAATATTCACAGCATTTCTCTCTGTTGCCCGGCACGTTGGGCGAACTCATCCATCAGTTTTTGTTCCTGGCGGCTCTCAACCAGGGCTTGAGCCATTTCACGACGGTTAATCAACGTCTCAAAAGCATTTAGGCGTTGCTTTTTCTGTATCCATTTGTCCTTTGTCTTATCGACGACCTTCTCACAAGAGCTAACGTGTGACTCGTGCTGCTTTACGACTTGATTAAGTGACAAAATAAACATCTGGTGATTGACAAGATCTGCTACTGACATACCACCAGCCATCCCCTGGCGGAGACTACTGTGATACTCCTGTTCATAAAGATAGAGTTGCTCACGTTGGTCAACAGCCTCTTGAAGCTTTTGTTGCACAGCCCCAAGTGCACACGTTGTCTCAGTGAGTTTCTCCTCTGCCATATCCCGTAACACCGCCATCGGATTATTAACATTCATTGTCGCACCATAATTATTCCGCCATTTCAGGGAAAAGTGACGTCAGATCGGAAATCGCCAAGTCGTAGCGACAGCACTCATGAATTGCCTGGTGCAGGAATGTCTCCAACATCGGATATTTTTCAATCGCTTTATCTAAAAGCGGATCGCTTCCCTTAACGTAAGCACCAACGCTAACCAAATCGCGGTTTCGTTGATACGCTGAGAGCATCTGTTTGAAACGCTGCACCTTTTTGTATTGAGAATGCGGAATCAATTCCGTCATGGCACGGCTAATTGAAGCTTCAATATCAATGGCTGGGTAATGGCCAGCCTCTGCCAACCGTCGAGAAAGGACGATATGACCATCAAGGATTGCGCGGGCGGAATCTGCGATGGGATCTTGCTGATCATCGCCCTCGGTCAATACGGTATAAAATGCAGTAATTGATCCTCCACCTCGTACGCCGTTGCCCGCACGTTCCACTAATGCAGGAAGACGAGCGAACACGGAAGGGGGATAACCTTTTGTTGCAGGCGGCTCACCAATGGCTAAAGCAACCTCACGCTGCGCCATTGCATAGCGGGTCAGAGAATCCATAATCAATAAAACGTTCATACCTCGATCACGGTAATCTTCGGCAATACGCGTAGCGTACACAGCCCCTTGCATACGCAAAATCGGTGAAACATCGGCAGGTGCAGCGATTACCACTGCTCGCGATAACCCATCTTCACCCAGGATATTCTCAATAAAATCTTTTACTTCCCGACCACGTTCTCCAATTAATCCGACGACAATCACGTCAGCTGTGGTGTATCGCGCCATCATTCCAAGTAACACACTTTTCCCAACGCCAGAGCCAGCAAAAAGCCCCATACGCTGACCGCGGCCTACCGTTAGCAGCCCGTTAATTGCCCTAACACCTACATCGAGTACCGATTTAATGGGATCACGATGTAGCGGGTTAAAGGATGGCGTAAAGAGCCCGCAGGCAGGTTTTCCCACGGGGGGGCGACCGTCAAGCGGGCGCCCTTGTGCATCCAGAACGCGTCCCAACAGATGGGGACCGACAGGCAACTGTTTACCAGAAGAACCATTTACATCACAGGAATACACCCTTGCTCCGGGCAGCACACCATCAACATGCTCAAGAGGCATCAAATAAATAACGGGCCCTTTGAAACCAACGACTTCACACTCTACTGGGAAAACAGCTCCATTGGTCCGACGTTCCACAATACACAGTGCGCCAATGGGTAACCTCAAACCGATAGCTTCCATCACCAAACCGGTTGCTCGAGTTAGCTTGCCATATTGTCGGAAAGTCGGTATTTCACTCAACCTTCCGTCTACGCGTTCAATAATGTCAAGCCAGTTTTTTAAATGCTGGCTCATTGTGACAACTCCTCTCGAACAAGCTGGCAAAGAGCTTGCCAACGCGTCTCCGTGCTCGCATCAAACTCCACATCGGGCGTAACAATGCAACAACCACCAGACATCAGCTCGGGATCGGGCTGTAGCGACCATCCCATAGAGTCGAGTTTCTCGCCGATAGCCTCAGAAATAGCCGCAAGATCCAGAGGACTAACATGTACCTCAATAGGACCATTCAGAAGCGCTTCCTGTTTCATCAGGATGCGGATTTGAGACAATAATTGGTTATTATCAGCAACAGTATTCGTGCGATGAAGTTGCTGTACCGCCGTTAATGCCAGTTGAACCAAACGAGCGGGAATCAGGCTATCAAGATTCTCAAGCGCTAATTTAAACTGACTCGCCCACGTCTCAGCCTGACGCAGTAGCGCTAATTGTTCAGTTTTGGCCTGCTCCAGGCCCTTAACCATGCCGGCCTCATGACCTTCTCGCAATCCCACCTCATAGCCTTTCCGCTGCCCTTCTTCTCGCCCTTGTTCCATGCCCTTAGCCAGTCCCTGTTGTTCGGCTTGCTTACGCAGACGGGCGATTTCAGCCTGGGCTTGTGCATCAGGTAAAGCGGCTTCCAGCGTTTGAATGGGATCATCAATCGTTTCGTTGAGAAGATTCTCAGGCTTCCAGCGCTGCCATTGCTGAACATTTTGTTCATCAAACGTATGCATCGTCGCTGCCCCCAATAATTATCTCCCCTGAATCAGCAAGTCGACGAACGATGTTTAGAATCGTTTTCTGTTCAGCTTCTACTTGTGATAGACGCACAGGTCCCCGAGAAGCCAGGTCTTCAGTGAGCAAATCAGCTTGACGACGAGACATATTGCGGAAGAATTTATCTCGTAGCATTTCATCTGCACCTTTCAGGGCGACAACCAGGCATTCACTTTCAACTTCCTGAAGCAGACGCTGAATACTGCGATCCTCCACGTCAACAAGCTTTTCAAACAAGAACATCTCTTCAATAATTTTCTGAGCCAACTCGCTGTCAAAATCACGCACAGCTTCAATTGCGGTGACCTCTTGCTGCGATTTCATCAGATTAAGAATTTCTGCAGCCGGCCGTACACCGCCCATTTTGCTACGTTTAAGGTTCTGACCATGAAGTAAATTATTCAGAACTTCTGTTAGCTCCTGCAAGGCAGCTGGTTGCACGCCACCAAAAGTTGCGATACGTACCATAATGTCGTTACGCTCACGCTCATCAAATTTACCCAGGACATCAGCGGCTTGATTTCGCTTCAGGTGAACCAAAATTGTGGCAATAATTTGTGGGTGTTCTTCTCTAATCAAATCAAAAACAGATACTGGATCCATAAAATTTAGGGTCTCAATACCATTACTTCCCTGATGTGTTTCCAGCAGGTCTTCAAGCAATGTCGAAGCCCGCTCTTCCCCCAATGCTTTAACCAACACACTTCTCAAATATTCATTAGTGTTTAGACTCAAAGCCGCAAATTCAGTAGAGTCATGTTTAAACTCCTGGAGTACCGCCGACATCTGATCGTGAGTGAATCCGGCTATATTTACCATTGAACTACTAATTTGCTTTACTTCATGAGCATTTAGATGTTTAAACACCTCAGCCGCACGAACATCTCCGAGCGTTAACATGACGATGGCACTTTTTTCTGAGGCATTCATTACTTGTATTCCTTATCCATCCATTGACGAACAACCAGTGCAATAATACGGGGGTCCTGATCTGCAAGGTCCCGCAACTGTTGAGTATTCAGCTCAGTATCCACTCGTTGCTGTGCTCGATCGCGAGCATCCTTTTCGCTTGCATATTTCTTCGCTGCTTGCTGTTCATGGAGTGTTTCTTTCTCCATTTCAAGACGACGTATACTCACTTCCTGGTGGCGTGACCACGCAGGCAACACAAGTTTCCGCCACAGCACCCAAGCAATAATTGCAATAGCCAGATAACGTGCAATGACTATCAACAGTGCGTAAAAGCGCTCCTGCTTCCAGAGTGGTGGAATAATATCTTCCGCCATGCCATTAAAGGGTGAATTTAAAATTTTGATGCTATCGCCACGGTCTGCTTTATAACCAATAGCTTCTTTTACCAAGTCATTTATACGTGTTAGTTCATTTTCATTGAGCGGACCAACCTTTCCCTCTTTCCCCTGTGACAGATGATTAATCACCACTGCGACAGAGAGCCGTTCAATACGACCAATCGATGATTTGGTATGGGTCAGCGTGCGATCCACTTCAAAATTAGTGGTCTCATCATTACGCCCGTTATAGGTCGAAGAAAGAGCAGGATCAGAAGTATTGGCTGCATCTATTTCCTGTTTTCCTGAAGAATTCTTCTGTTTACCTGCAGCGTTAAGTTGTTGTGTAACCGGAGCAGTCGCCGGTGTCGGAGGTAGATTACTCAATGCGCCTGGAACACCAGTGCTTCCCTGGCTATTGCCTTGAGTTGAACGACTAGACTGACGACTGCGGATAGCCATTTGCTGCGTATCTGCATTTGGTCGGTACTGCTCCTGAGTCTGCTCTGCGGTTGTAAAATCGATCTGTGCCGTAACTTGCGCTCGTACATTGCTTGCTCCTACAAGAGGAGAAAGAATATTTTGAATGCGCTGCTGATAATCACTTTCAATCTCACTCGTATATTTCAAATATGAAGTTTGTCCCGCCCCAACCCCATTTTGAGTCAATAATGCGCCACGCTGATCAACGATTGTAACATTCTCAGCAGTAAGCCCAGTTACTGCACTTGACACCAAATGGGTAATGGCAATAACTTGCCCTTCATCAATTGTTCGCCCCTGGATCAAATTAACCGTTACTGAGGCCGTGGGCTGCTTTTTTTCTCGGACAAACATTGACTGTTTTGGTATAGCAAGATGGACGCGAGCACTGCGAATCGACCCCAGATTTTCGATAGTACGCGCTAACTCACCTTCCAGAGCACGGTTATAATTAACCTGCTCACTGAATTGACTAATACCAAACTTTTCCTGATCGAGTAACTCAAAGCCCACTGCCCCCCCTTTTGGCAGTCCTTGTTGCGCCAGCTTCATACGCACTTCATGAACCTGAGCTTCAGGTATCATGATCGTACCGCCCGTGTTATCGATTCGATAGGGGATATTCATCTGTGTAAGTTGGGTGACAATTGCCCCACCATCTTCATCACTGATGTTACTGAACAGCAATCGATAATCGGGTTCTTTTGCCCAAAACATCAATGCAATAAGTACCGACACGGCGGCAGCGGAACAAATAACTAACGATAGCTTTGAGCTGGCGCGAAGCCATGTCAAAGCCGATTTTAATCGGTCTGCCGGATGGTTCGTTATATCATTTAATGTGGCACTCATGCCGTAATCCTGTAAGAAATAGCATACACAACAGCGTGTGTCAGCGCCTGTAATATTACCAGGCTGATGACAATCATTTTATCTTGAGTAAAAAATTGGAAAGCCATTATCGTCTGAACTGTATTTTTTTTAATGGAAAATAAGCTTAAAGTTCTGTTAGCTTTTTGGATTTTCCGACGATTTGCTCCTCATGTTAGACTGGCTGTGTTTTAGAAGGAGTGCAATGCAAATTGTCCACCCCATTTGCTAAGGAAATAAATAATGTCTGTATCATTAATGCGTGGCGTGCTTGATCAAATCCATAATCAAATTCAACAAGTATCTGAACAACCATGGAAAAAATCAGTAGAGCCGCAGAACGCACCATCTTTTTCTGACGTTTTATTCAATAGTATCAATGAAATAAACAAAACTCAGATAAATGCAAAAGAGATGACTCAACAGTGGATGTATGGCAACAATGATATCGGCTTAAATGATGTGATGCTTGCTATGCAAAAGTCATCTATTTCGTTCAGTTTCGGTGTGCAGGCACGTAATAAACTGCTTAGTACCTATCAGGAAGTAATGAATACCCCAGTTTAAGGTGCAGTGGAAACCTATGAGTGAAATTAATTACATTCCTGCGCACTTATTGCGTAATCAATTGCATTTAACAGAACATGAGTTACAGAAAATCGGTCAACTAATTTACCAGCGCGCGGGAATTGTAATCAACTCACAAAAGCGAGAAATGGTTCTGAATCGCTTATCACAACGTCTGCGAGTACTTTCACTGAATACTTTCAGTCAATATATCAACATTCTCGAGTCCCATTCCGAGCACCCTGAATGGCAGAATTTTATAAATTCACTAACCACGAATTTAACCTCTTTTTTTCGGGAGGCATATCATTTTCCAGTCCTGGCAGAGCATGCAAATGCGCGAGGTGGCAGCTATCGAGTGTGGTGTACTGCAGCGTCTACCGGCGAAGAGCCATGTTCTATTGCTATGACATTAGATGAAGCTATTGGGCCGTCCAATGTAGGAGCGCGAGTGTGGGCATCAGATATCGATACTAAAGTACTGGCAAAAGCGGAGTCAGGGGTCTATCGAATTAGCGATTTACATTCGCTCACACCGGTTCAGAAGCGCCAGTACTTTTTACGTGGAGCCGGAGAAAACGAAACTCTGGTCAAGGTAAAGCCAGAACTGATGGCTGCAATTAACTATCAACACTTAAACCTACTGGAGCCAGGCTGGCCGCTCCCGGGACCCTTTGACGCTATATTTTGCCGTAATGTAATGATTTATTTCGATACTGCAACGCAGACCCGTTTACTCGAGCGCTTCGCCCGTACGCTAAAACCGGGTGGTTTGCTGTTTGTCGGTCATTCAGAGCATTTTAATCACACGCATATTCCACTGCGACTACGCGGACAATCAATATACGAATTAAAGGAGAGCACGCTGTGAACCGTATACGTGTTTTGACAGTAGATGACTCTGCTCTTATGCGTAATATCCTTAGCGCAGTGATTAATCAACAGCCGGATATGGAGGTGGTTGGAACAGCGCCAGATCCGCTTATCGCACGTGAAATGATAAAACAGCTAAATCCAGATGTATTAACTCTGGATATCGACATGCCCAAAATGAACGGTCTGGAGTTCCTGTCCCGCTTGATGCGTTTGCGCCCAATGCCTGTCGTAATGATTTCTTCCATGACAACGCGTGGCTCAAAAGCAACACTCGCTGCGCTAGAGCACGGAGCAGTCGATTTTCTTCCTAAACCAGACCAGCGAGCAGGTGGCGATTTGGAGCATTGGGGAGCAATGGTTGTCGACAAACTTCGTATTGCGGCCAGAGCAAAAATTGGTCGATTAGGTGAAAACCAACAACCGATGCTGCGGGGCTTTGTTCCTGTTAATCCGCAGAACATCATGGCAATTGGCTCATCTACCGGTGGTACGGAAGCGCTACGAAGAGTTCTTATGCCATTACCCCCCAATGTTCCAGGAATTGTAATTGCACAGCATATGCCAGCAGGATTTACACGCTCTTTCGCACAACGGCTTGATTCGCTGTGCCAGATTTCCGTGCATGAGGCGCAGGATGGGGAGCCAGTACATTCAGGGGTCGCTCTAATAGCACCTGGTGATAAGCACATGGAAATTGTTCGTCAGGGCAAAGGTTACGTTGTCAGTTTGAACGACACCGCCCCAGTAAACCGTCATCGTCCATCGGTTGACGTCTTATTCAATTCCGTCGCTAAGCAAGCCGGTAAGCTCGCCAGCGCAGCAATCCTCACCGGAATGGGGAATGATGGCGCTCACGGATTACTCGCCCTTCGTAAAGCGGGGGCATTTACTTTGGCACAGAGTGAAGCTACATGCGTGGTATTTGGCATGCCGCGCGAAGCCATCGCCCTTGAAGCCGCCCAGGATATAGTCGACCTCGATAATATAAGCCTGCGCCTGTTGGAAAGTTTCACCCATAACAAAACACGATATTCAGGAGAGAATACCAATGTCAGATAAAAATTTGAATTTTTTAGTGGTCGATGATTTCGCAACCATGAGACGTATTGTACGTAATTTACTTCAAGATCTTGGATATTCAAATATTGAAGAAGCAGAAGATGGACAAGATGCTTTAAATAAACTTAGCTCCGGCGAGTTTGACTTCGTTGTGAGTGATTGGAACATGCCGAATATTGATGGCCTTGAGTTGTTAAAAACAATTCGAATGGACCCCGCGATGGCAAAATTACCAGTACTAATGGTGACAGCTGAAGCAAAAAGAGAAAATATTATCGCAGCAGCGCAAGCTGGGGCCAATGGTTATATCGTTAAGCCTTTCACTGCCGCTACGCTTGAAGAAAAGCTTGGCAAGATTTTTGAAAAACTTGGGGGATAATGATGACTTCCCTCTCAGACCAATCAACCGAACACCCGAAAGATCTTTTTCTGCGTATTGGCCAATTAACACGACTGTTACGCGATAGCATGGCAAATCTTGGGCTAGAACAAACGATCAAGGAAATGGCCGATGCCTTTCCAAACACTCGTGATCGGCTAAATTACGTAGTAAGTAAGACCTCTCAAGCAGCGGATCGCGCACTCACGGCTGTCGAGGTTGCCCGTCCGCTTCAGGAAGAATTAGGCGAAAATGCGGTAAAACTGACAAAACAGTGGGATGCCTGGTTTGAAAAACCACAGCCGCTTGACGACGCACGTGTGCTTGTGAAAGATACTCGAGCATTCTTACTACAAGTCCCTGATCTTACACAGCAAACAAACCGCCAACTTACTGAAATTATGATGGCGCAAGACTTCCAGGATCTGACTGGCCAGGTACTGCAAAGCTTAATGAAGGTTATACAGACGGTTGAGACAGAGCTTATTAGTGTATTGGTTGAAAATATGTATGACCGTGATATTGGTATTGAAAATACTGATATGAACCTCAAGAACGGGCCACAAATAAACACTAATGTGGCGGGTATTGTTGCCTCTCAGGAACAAGTTGATGACTTATTAGATTCCTTGGGGTTCTAATAATGTCTGGATGACGTAATGTCTGAAGAAAGTGAAAACGATAAAACAGAAGATCCAACACCTCACCGAAAACAAAAAGCCAGGGAAGAAGGACAAATCCCGCGTTCTCGCGAATTAACAACATTAATTATGTTGCTTGCAGGCTTGGGGCTTATCTTAACCGGTGGAAGCGATTTGGTTGAAAAATTGGAATTGATTATTAACAAAGGATTAAATTTTGATCCTTTGTTAATCCGCGATCCCGAACATATGCTAAGTCATGCGAAATCACTTTTCAGCATGGCTTTTATGGCGATTTTACCGTTTGTTGGCGGACTATTTATTACTGCCGTAATTGCTCCATCGATAATCGGTGGACTTAACATCAGCGGGAAGGCCATAAAATTTAACTTGAAGAAGCTTAATCCATTAACAGGTGTCAAGCGATTGCTTTCCGGCCAAATGTTATCGGAAATGATAAAAAGCATTCTGAAAGTGATGTTGGCCGCTATTAGTGGCGGTATTTTTTTATATCTTAATAGGTCCAGGTTCGCTCATTTAATGCAAGAATCTGTTCATATGGCAATACGTGATTTCAGCAATCTAATTACAAGTTGTATGCTGCTGGTCATCTTATCTTTAATCCCAATGGTGCTATTCGATGTGATTAATCAACTTTGGAGCAACTATAAAAAACTAAGAATGAGTCGCCAGGAGGTGAAGGATGAATTTAAAAATCAAGAGGGTGACCCGCACATCAAAGGGCGTATCCGCCAGCTACAACGGCAGGTTGCACAGCAACGAATGATGTCTGATGTCCCTACTGCTGATGTAGTGGTGAATAACCCCACACATTATTCAGTCGCATTAAAATATCAAGAAAATAGCATGGGTGCACCGATCGTTGTTGCCTCTGGCTGCGGCCTTGTCGCCTTAAGAATTCGAGAATTAGCTAAAGAAAATCGCGTCCCAATGCTAGAGGCTCCGCCACTTGCGAGAGCACTGTATCGCCACTGTGAACCGGGTCAACCAGTACCTACTGAGCTATATAGCGCAGTAGCCGAAGTACTTGCCTGGGTATATAGCCTGCGTAATTGGAGCAAAGGCCTTGGGTTACGTCCATCCGAACCCAAAAATCTACACGTGCCTTCAGAACTGGACTTTATACAAGAGATTAAAAAATGATGGTTAATATCGCCACAAAATTACGTTTACCCAATATGAAGGAAACTCAATGGCAGGTATTAGCAGGGCCGGTAATGATCATTACGATCCTGGCAATGATGATTCTGCCACTGCCCACTTTTATACTTGATCTGCTATTCACTTTTAACATCGTGCTTTCGATAATGATTCTTTTAGTTGCGATGTTTACACAAAATACTCTTGAGTTTTCTGCGTTCCCAACAGTATTGCTTTTTTCGACATTACTACGTTTGGCACTAAATGTTGCATCAACTCGCGTAATATTAATGTACGGGCATAACGGTTCGGCAGCAGCTGGGCAAGTAGTTGAAGCCTTTGGACATTTCTTGGTAGGTGGCAATTTTGCTATCGGTATTATTGTTTTCATTATACTTGTTATTATAAATTTCATGGTTATCACTAAAGGGGCTGGACGCATTGCGGAGGTTGGTGCGCGCTTTACCCTTGATGGGATGCCAGGAAAACAAATGGCAATAGATGCCGATCTCAACGCAGGCCTTATTGGTGAGGAAGAAGCCAAACGCCGTCGTAAAGAAGTAACACAGGAAGCTGATTTTTATGGCTCGATGGACGGAGCCAGTAAATTCGTGCGTGGTGATGCCATCGCAGGGTTAATGATTATGGCAATCAATATTATCGGCGGTTTGGTTATTGGTGTTATGCAGCATGATCTGACCATCGGTACTGCGGGAGAAACCTACACGCTGTTGACGATAGGCGATGGGCTAGTAGCCCAAATTCCAGCCCTGGTAATATCAACTGCCGCCGGTGTAGTTGTAACACGTGTAGTAAATGAACAAGATGTTGGGGAGCAGATGGTTGGTCAGCTCTTTACCTCTCCGCGTGTGGTCGCCCTTTCAGCTGCCGTGATCGGCCTCTTAGGGCTAATCCCTGGTATGCCAAATATCGTCTTTCTCCTGTTCACTTCCGTGCTTTTAGGATTAGCCTGGTATCTGCGCGGTCGTGAGGAGGATCGAAGTAAAAAGAGTCGTTCGCAACTGCCCCCAGAACGGGATGAAACTCATTTATCTGCTGTTAACGAAGCCACCTGGTCCGACGTCCAGATGGAAGATGTACTGGGACTTGAAGTGGGGTATCGGCTCATACCCATGGTTGACCATGAGCAAAATGGTCAGCTTCTTACCCGTGTCAGAGGCATTCGCAAGAAATTTGCTCAACGGATGGGTTTTCTCCCCCCACCAGTGCATATTCGCGATAACCACGATTTGCAACCAACCCACTATCGTATCCTTCTTAAAGGAGTGGATATCGGACAGGGGGAGGTTCACCCTGATCGCTTAATGGCGATAAACCCTGGCTGTGCTGAAGGAGAAGTACCTGGCACGCCGTGTACAGAACCGACTTTCGGCCTTCCTGCCTTATGGATAGATGAAGTTCATCGTGAACTTGCGCAGACCTTAGGTTATACCGTTGTGGATCCTAGTTCCGTTGTCGCTACACACCTAAGTCACTTAATCAGCACACATACCGACGAACTGTTTGGACGACAGGAAGCCCAGTTGCTTCTGGACCAGCTTACTAAACAATCACCAAAGCTAGTCGAGGATTTAATTCCATCTGTAATTAGCCTAACAACGCTGCATAAAGTACTGCAAAACCTGCTTTCTGAACGGGTTTCAATTCGGGATACGCGTACCATTATTGATACCCTGGCTGAATTCGCAACGACACAAAGCGATGCTGATGAGATGACTACACGCGTACGCGCACGCCTTTCTCGCGCAATAACTCAGCAATGGTTCCCAAGTGGTGAAGAGATTCAGATCATTGGATTGGACATGTCTTTAGAGCAACTACTTATTCAGGCAACACAGAGCGGCAGCGCCATTGAGCCTGGTATTGCTGAAAATCTGATGAAGCAAACCGAAAAAGCGCTACGGCATCAGGAAGCATTGGGTGCCCCACTGGTTTTACTCGTAAATCCAGCATTAAGACTCATGCTCTCACGCTACTTAAGGCGCGTTTACCCGCAGTTGGCTGTACTCTCAAGCCAAGAGATTAATACTCCGCGAAATGTGCGTATGACCTACCTGATTGGTGGTAAAGAGTGACAAAAATAACTCTGGTATTCATGTTGTTACTGCAATCTTCATTGGTTCTGGCCGGTGAATTCTCATGGAGTAGTCAGAGCTTTGGTGGAATGCTAACGCGTGGGGGTCAGGTTTTAAAAAGCAAACAGTTGCAGCCATCTTCTCCTTTCAATGGCAGAGCAATACCTACAAAATTAGTATGGAAAATTATACCAGATGGTCGTATCCCGGCAGATCTGAAGATCAAATTCTGCAGCTTAGATGGCTGTTTAACGCTACCAGACCTTGCGGGTGAAATATCATTTCCCTCCGGCTATTCAGCTTCATGGCCATACAGATTTGAATACGTTTTGATGACCCGGGGAGTAATATCTCCCCCATTAACGATCCTGAGTAACCAGATAACGGTGAATTATGTAGACGCCAAAAACGATTAACTACTTCATTTTATACTAAAACTTTTCCATAACTTTATCTTAATCAACCGGTGGGATATATGTAGTCTTATTACTATATAACTGAAGAGCCACCAGGCATCTAAAAGAAGGATGTAATACACTCAGAAGAGAACATGAAAAACACTTAATAAACAAATCACACATTGTTCTTATTAAAAACATTTGTGAGACATTTTATCATCCAACAGAATGGTTCTTATCACCATTCGGATGATGGTTCTCCGTCGTCCAGCTCATACATTTAAATTAGCAAAGGCAATAACAAATGCGAAACATATCCATCCGCAACATTTTGCTATCTATTAACATTGTTTTCGTGTTAATGTTCTTGATATTCTCAATTTTTTCATTTATTTCTATTGACAAAATATCCGTGAATTATAATGGTTTAATCCAAAGTTTTTATCAAAATAAATCATTAACTGACACAGCAGCAATATTAAAAGAGATTCGTCTTACCACTGAAGCAGATAAGAATGAATTGATTGATAAAGCAAAATCAAGTTTTAGTGTGTTTTTGCAACATGCACCAAAAACTACAGAGTCAGGTGTTAAATTAACACAAGATTTGAAGTCAAGCTTTGAAAAAGAGATACGAGATCTAGAACAAAATAAAACCACACCATTGAGCAATAGCAGCTTTACCCGTTTAGCAGATAATTTTACGGGGTTAATAATGAAGTACGACATTCAAGATGGGACTGACTTCATAATTAATTTTAGCCGAACCAATAATATTTATCTAATGCTATTGGCAACGCTTTTCCTTGGTCTTGTTTTCACTTCACATATTGTTGTGAAGAAACTCATTACAGCCAGAATCAGCGAGGTCAATGTACTGTCGCGTAAAATAGCTTACGGTGATTTAACTGGTAATATTGTTATAGCCAGAAAAGATGAAATTGGGGATCTATTTTCCAATATTAGTGAAATGCAAAAGTTTCTCAAAGAGATTATTTCATCAGTTAAACATGATGTCCAACTCATTGATGAAAGCTCTTATCTAATCGCTGAAGGAAACCAGGATCTTTCTGCTCGGACATCTCAACAAGCCAGTTCACTGCAGCAAACAGCAGCAAGCATGGAGCAAATCAAGATCACCGTTGGAAATAACTCTCAAAATGCACATTCAGCAAATCAGCTTGCGATACTTGCAAAAACAACGGTAACCAAAGGTACCGATGTTATGGCTGAAGCTGTTTCCACCATGGGGGATATAGAAAACTATGCCCGTCAAATTTCTGACATCAGTACCGTTATCAATAGTATCGCTAATCAAACAAATATACTTGCGCTTAACGCTGCTGTGGAAGCCGCCAGGGCAGGAGAACAGGGACGTGGTTTTGCTGTAGTTGCTTCAGAAGTCCGTAACCTGGCCACTCGTAGTGGCAATGCCGCGCAAGAAATTAACGGGCTCATTAATAATGCTGTTACAAGAATTGCGGAAGGGACGGAGCAAGTATCTAATGCTGGTGAAGCAATGAAAGAGATTTCACTCTCTGTTTCACGCGTTAGTGAAATAATGGAAGATATAACAGTAGCTTCGGATGAGCAGCATCTTGGTATTAATCAGATTGCAGCAGCAGTAAACCAGATGGACACCGTTACACTCCAAAATGCATCACTCGTGGATGCGTCGGCTCAAAGTACCAAAAACCTTCATAATTTGGCAAAAAATCTATCTGGTAATACATCAAAATTCACCCTTGAGGCGGATGAAACATCTTCATTTTTGAATAACAAGGAAAGTGGTATTTGAAAACTTAAATTCAAATATTAATATCGACAAAACTTCCATGATGCGTAACCCCGTTCACTTAAGATGTTTTAAGTGAACGGGGGACTGGATTTTTGAGATTTTAACAGTTTTCTTTTGGAGCCATTTTCTTAGAGCGTTTTTTTTATAATACCCGATGGCAGCGACTTATACCCCGTCAAACCACATCTGACAGCATATTGCCTTGCCATGTGATAGCTAAACGTGATCCGGTTTGCCATAGTTTTTACGCTGCGCTGATTGCCTTTGTTACCTGAATTTCCCTTCTGGCGATTACCATGATTGCCACTGTTACCCTTCCCATTACCGTTTCCGGGGTTAGTCAATACCGGTATGGCGTGAATTTGAGCCATTGCTATAACGCCGATTTATGCGCCGCTGCATACCGGGAATACTGATGTAAAGCTCGTCATTCCCGATAACTCAGATCTTCACGTGACAGACAGGCGATCTGAGTTTTTGGGAATAATTTCGCGAAAATGGAGAGAAAACGGTGATTTTTTTCGGTTAAGCTATGTTCATGCTTTGGCGCTACCTCATGGTCAAATTCACTTTTCAGGAACCAACCCGTAATGGCTAAAAGTATTCCGCAGCTGCCGCATGATCCCCATATGTGCCGCAGCTATGAAAAAAAGACTCGTAGCCCACTGGCACTCTATTCAGAGTATCAGCGTATGGATGTCGAGCTGCGGGAGCCGCTGGCCATGACTTACAGTCACTGGCATGGGCAGGTTGAAGTGAATGTGCCATTTGATGGTGATGTTGAGTACCTGTTCAATGACGAAGTGGTACAGAGCAAACAAGGTTTTATCACACTGTTCTGGGCGTGTACCCCTCATCAGCTCACGAATGCCGGGCACTGTAAGCAAATGGCTATCTTCAACTTGCCCATGCATTTATTTTTGTCCTGGCCGCTGGATAGAGAGCTGATTAATCACGTGACGCACGGCCGGGTGATTACCTCGTCGGCATCCCAGCAGTTGAGCGCTTTTGAGGTTCAACGTTGGCAAAATGAGCTCAACAGCGATAACGAACAGATTCGTCAGTTAGCCATTGATGAAATCGCCCTGATGCTCAAGCGGTTTAGCCTCTCAGGCTGGCGGACAGTATTGGGAAACCAAACTGTACGGACCCAGAAGAACAGCATTTCGCGGCATTCACAATTTTACGTCAGCCAGATGCTGGAATTTATTGCCGCCAACTGTGACAAATTGCTGACCGTCGAGGCCATTGCCGATCACGTCAAACTTAATCCTAATTATGCGATGGGTATCTTTCATCGCGTAATGCAACTGACGATGAAACAATATATTACGGCGATGCGCATCAACCATGTACGGGCATTACTCAGCGACACCGATAAAACCATTCTGGATATCGCGATGATTGCGGGTTTTCGCTCCAGCAGTCGATTTTATAGCTCATTTCATAAATACGTCGGTATGCCGCCTCAGCAGTATCGCAAGCTCAGTCAGCAACGCCGAAATCATCCACCTTATGCGGAGGGATAATTGACTATCAAATCTATCTCTTATTTTACTGCTGAAATATGAACATCATAACAGCAGGCCAGAACAGATCGCCTGAAACAGTTAATAAAATAGAGTTCGATCATCAACTCACGTAACTACGCCACTCCGTTATTGATTGGCCTGTAGCAGGTATTTCTTTGGCTTGTTCAACCGTTAACGATTGGGATGGAATTATGGAACAAAATAGCTGTACCTCACACTACAGAAAAAAACTCTCTTTCTTTTGGTCAGTATTACCGATGCTTATCATGCTGGGCGGGATAAGCATCGGATATTTTATATTCAATATTCGCGCTGAACCGATGATCCTGATGGGCACGGCAGCCGCTTCATTTATCGCCATTGCTCATGGCTATACATGGGATGATATTCTGCAATCGATTTGCAATAAAATATCAGAAGCACTGCCAGTCATTCTGATTGTCGCCAGTATCGGTTTTTTGATTGGTTCCTGGATGGTATCAGGTACCATCCCGATGATGATCTATTATGGTTTGAAGTGGATTAACCCCCAGTATTTTTATATTTCAGCCTTTATGCTGGGTGCATTGATTTCAGTGTGTACCGGCACCTCATGGGGTTCCATTGGTACCGTCGGAATTGCCATGATTGGTGTGGCCATTGGCCTTAATGTCTCTCTGCCCATCGCCGCCGGTGCCATTGTTTCAGGTTGCTGGTTTGGCGATAAACTCTCGCCGGTCTCTGATTCAACCAATATGGCGGCACTGGCTGCCGGTGTAAATCTGTACTCCCATATTGGCCATTTGCTGTGGACCACCGGTCCGGGATTCATTATTTGCTGCGTAGTGTATAGCTATATGGGTATGGGCATTGATGCCGCTGCCAGTGCACCAGAAAATATCACCCATTTAATGAACGCTATCGGCCAGATTTATCAGTTCAACCTTCTGTTGTTGCTACCGCCGATTATCGTTTTGTACGGTTCGCTATCGAAAAAACCGCCTATCCCGATGCTGTTTTTGTCCACCATCGTATCAATGATTCTGGCTTTGGTTTTTCAACAATTCAGCGCATCTTCGGTCGGCGAATCCGTGGTTAGCGGCTTTAAGCTCGCGATGCTTACCGGAGATCATATTCCTGTACTGTCATCTGATGTCTCACGCTTATTAGAGCGAGGCGGCGCAATCTCTATGTTCAGCAGCTTTGTGACCGTCTTCAGCGCCTTTAGTTTTGCTGGTGCCATGAGCGCGACAGGCTCCCTGCACACGGTCATTAACGCGCTGACAAAAGGAGTTAAATCAACATTCCGCCTGGTCGCTACCACCATTGTTACGACGTTCACCATCTGCGCCTGTACCGCCAATGGAACCTTACCGTTGTTATTGTGCGGCGATGCCTTTAAAGATGAATACAAAAAACGTGGACTGGCCGCGAAGAACCTTTCGCGAACCACCGAAGATGCCGGAACCGTTGTCGAACCTATTATTCCGTGGTCTGCTTCGGGCGTTTATTGCGCCACTATGCTGGGCGTGACAACGCTTGATTACCTGCCATGGGCAATCCTCTGCTACAGCGGCGTCATCTTTGCATTGCTGTGGGCGGCAACGGGTATCGGTATTGCTAAATATGAACCAAATGAAGCTACAGAGCATATGGTCGAGCAAAAATCATAGGCTAATACGTAGATAAATATTAGCTATCACCAGGGTAAATTTAATATATCAATTAGATATACATAAACATTCTGCGCTTTTTGCGTTGCGTAAACTATTTTCAGAGACTTTCCAGGAGTCAGCAATGTCTTTGTTTGATGATATTGTCACAAGGGATGTTAATTGTCGCAAATACGGACAATTACAACAAATGTACGGTACCAGCGATGTATTACCACTGTGGATTGCGGATATGGATTTTGTTACGCCAGACCCCATCATGAATACGTTACGCACAGTAGTAGAGCAGCCTGTTCAAGGCTATAATCTGGATTATCCGCAATGGAAAGAGTCCGTTATCCAGTGGTACGCACAACAATATAATGCCGAGCTTAAATCGCACTGGCTGCATTTTGTTCCCGGCGTTATAAAAACCATTGTCATGTCCTTGCTGGCACTTACCCGCACGGGAGACAATATATTAACCTGTACCCCAATATATGACCCCTACCCTAACCTGGTGAAAACCAGCGGCAGGCATTTACTCCAGACCCGCCTTATTGAAAAAGACGGTTGCTATGAATTTGACTGGCAAGATTTCAGCGAGAAACTTAAACAGTGCAAAATGTTTCTTTTTCCCTCGCCACATAATCCTGGTGGAATGGTGTGGTCACGGGAAACGCTTGAAAAAATCAGTCACTATTGCCAGCAGGCCGGCGTCATCATTCTCTCCGATGAAGTGCATAGCGATTTAACCCTGCCAGGTAAGCAACACCTGCCCTTTTTTACCCTCGATGACGCAGTAGGAAGTCAGTCAATCGTACTGACCTCTGTTAGCAAGACCTTCAACACGGCGGCGATCCAGGGAGGGATAGCTATTATAAAGAATGATGAACTGCGTCACCGGTTCTATCATTTTCTCGATAACTGTTATCTTGCAGAGACTCACTCACTGCAACAGGCAACGATTTATAGCGCCTATACCCATTGCGGTGACTGGCACCGGGAATTATTGGCTTATCTGGCTGATAATGTAGCATTTGTTAGAAATGAAATCGAAATGCACTGTCCGTTGATCTCAATTGTCTATGGTGGCGCATCCTATCTGCTCTTTCTGAATGCCGAAAAAATGGCGCTTAGCGAGACGCAGCTAAGCGATTTTTTTGTCCATGAAGCCAGACTTGGCCTGTCACCGGGGTCACAATATGGTCCCGGCGGAGAGGGGCACATGCGTCTGAACGTTGGCTGCCCGCGCGCCGTCCTGGTAGAGGCGATGAACAGACTAAAAGCGGCATACCAGAAACGGCAGAACATGTAACGCAGACCGCGACGCTTGCCCTGCTTCGTCAGGGCAACATTGCCCAAAGATAGTGACCGAACTGCTATAAAGTCTTTCCCTTCTGTCGGCTGGTGTTAAACTGGAAAGTGTGATCTTCATCATAACCTGCTTAAACAGAGAAAAGAGACACTGCTATGCAACATATCATTGAGGGCTTCCTCAACTTCCAAAAAGAGATTTTCCCTCAACGTAAGGAACTCTTCCGCAGCCTGGCATCCAGCCAGAATCCTAAAGCGCTTTTCATCTCCTGTTCTGACAGCCGACTGGTGCCAGAGTTAGTGACGCAGCAAGAGCCAGGACAGCTTTTCGTTATCCGTAACGCCGGTAATATCGTACCGTCTTTTGGCCCGGAGCCTGGCGGCGTGTCTGCGACCATTGAGTACGCGGTCGTTGCTTTAGGCGTGACGGATATCGTTATCTGTGGTCACTCCAACTGCGGTGCGATGAAAGCCATCGCAGAAAGCCAACCCCTGGACCCGATGCCTGCTGTCGCCCACTGGTTGCACTATGCCGATGCCGCGAAAGCCGTGGTTGAAAAGAAAACCTGGGCTAACGAAATCGATAAAGTAAATGCCATGGTGGAAGAAAACGTGATTGCCCAGTTGAACAACATTAAAACGCATCCTTGCGTGGCTGTTGGCCTGCGTAACAACGCGATTCGTCTGCACGGCTGGGTCTACGACATCGAAAGCGGAGAAATTCGTACTCTGGATAAGAACAGCAAAACTTACGTTTCGCTGGCCGATAATCCACACGTCCATTTCGAGTAAATCAGTACTGGAGCACGGATGCTCTGGCAATCCTTCCACTACGATTTCTGTTAGTAGACAAACACTCCTCTTGCGACTAGCTTTTAAACTAGCCATCAGTGTGGCCGTCGTGGAACCCGCAATAGATTAAGCGATAAAAAGGAGCAGGTACGCATGCGAACGAAAAATAACAGACTGATTAATATGTTATTTTTTCATGAGTCGTGGGATATTATGATCCTGAAAAATAATGGTTCGCATACCTTTCCCACTAATACGCTGGAAATTCTGAACCGCACCCGAGCCCAACAGCTCAAAAAGAAATATACCTTTCAGGCCGATCCTTTCATTATTGAAAAAGACAATAAAGTTTATGTTTTTTATGAAGCACTAAGCTTTCGTAATTCGCAAGGTATTCTGCGCTGCCGTATCCTTGATGCTAACCTGGTTGAGCTTGAGGATGTGAAACTCGACGGTTTTGATAACCTAAAATGCCATTTATCATTTCCTTTTTTATTTTACAGCAACGATCAGCTTTTCATGATCCCGGAGTCTTCAGAAAGGAAAGAGGTTATCTTATTCCAGTCGATAGAGTTCCCTACGCGCTGGAAACAGGTAAAAGTATTAGTACCTGACCAGGCGCTCACCGATAACGTCGTCGTCTCGTTGCATGAAAATCTTTATCTTTTATCCACCACGATGGAAGATGAGTTAGTTATCCATACAGCCAGTGATGTAACCGGGCCATGGCAAAAAATAATGCCCACGCTTAACCTGTCGAATCAACACCCCCGGGGCGCTGGCGCACCACACTGCGTTGATAATAAACTCTATTTCCTCACTCAGGAATGCACACCAGAGACGTACGGAAAGTCTGTTTATATCAAAGAGCTAATCACGCTTAACGCATCCAGCTTTGATGAGCGTTTGATTGCGCAGATCAATGCCAGCATCAACCAAAGCGAGGGCGTCCACACGCTGAACTTCACCAATAACTATATCGTGTATGACAGTAAGATAAGCAAATTCAGCCTGTTTTCTATACTTAAAAAAATATCTTATAAATGCCGGGTGAAATATCGGAATTTTTACCTTAACCGACGCCACCAATAACGTTTATTTATGCGGTGGCATTAATGAATTAATGATAGTTTGCAAAAAATATATCTGGAGACTGTATGGCAATTTTAGTCACTGGTGGTGCTGGTTATATTGGCTCACATACCGTGCTGACGCTTCTGGAAAGAGGTGATGATGTTGTGGTCATCGATAACCTTTCCAACTCCTCACAAACATCCCTGGACAGGGTTGCGGAACTGACCGGTAAAGCGCCCATCGTTTATATTGCTGATGTGCTGAACAACGATGTTCTGAAAACGATTTTCTCTAACCATAACATCACCGATGTCATTCATTTTGCTGGATTAAAATCAGTTTCAGAATCCATAAAAGAGCCGCTTGCCTACTATGACAATAATGTCACCGGCACGCTGGTTTTACTGCGTGAGATGCTGGCTGCGGGAGTGAAGCACTTTATTTTCAGCTCTTCCGCCACGGTATACGGCAACCCGGAAAGCGTTCCATTAAGTGAACAATCGCCAACCGGTGGTACCACCAATCCGTATGGCACATCAAAATTCATGGTCGAGCAAATTCTGGCAGACTTTTCCCGCGCACAGCCCGATTTCCGAATCACCTGCCTACGCTACTTTAACCCAGTCGGCGCGCATCCATCGGGCAGGATTGGCGAAGATCCGAATGGTATCCCCAACAATCTGGTACCGTATATTTCTCAGGTGGCGATTGGCAAGCTGGAAAGCGTGTCGGTCTATGGAAATGACTATCCAACCCCCGACGGCACCGGTGTGCGTGATTACATCCATGTGATGGATCTGGCAACTGGCCATTTAGCGGCACTGGATTGCCAGGAAAAAGGGGCGGCATACAAAGTCTTCAATCTCGGTACCGGTATCGGGTATTCCGTACTTAACCTGATTGCAGCCTTCGAGAAAGCGGCGCAAACCCGCATTAATTATAAGATTGTGGCCAGAAGGCCCGGGGATATTGCCGAGTGTTGGTCAGACCCGTCGTTAGCACGAAAAGAGCTGGGATGGCAGGCCATCTACACCCTGGATGAAATGATACGCGACACCTGGAACTGGCAAAAAAACAATCCGGATGGCTATCACGTTTAATTTTCAACGATAAGGAGCCTGATGGCCAGGCTCCTTACTACGGCAGGCTATTTCACCGTTACCGCAGAGACACGATACCAACCGTTGCTCTGCTTCCCTTCATTGGCAAAGTTAATTCTTGCCGCACCGGATTTATCCACAATCGCCGTTTCAAGAGCATATTTCCCTTTTGGCAGCGTCCCGGGCATCGGCATCGGGTAACTCAGTGGGTGCTCTCCGGGCAGCCAGTGACGTATATCTTCCGGGACATTCCCTTGTGCCACCACCTTATTGGCCTCATCAACCAGACGAAATGCCAGCGTGTAGGGCAGGTAAATCGGCGCGTTACCCTCATTATACCAGGTGCTTGTCAGGGTGAGTTCTTGTCCACCTTCCCAGACTGACTCGTGGCTCAGAGATGCCAAGCGAAACCGATAACCCAGTTTTGTCAGCGCCTCGTCGACAATCGGACGATACTCACGGGGCACGGTTCTCGATTTCAGGTTAATCGTACTGGTATGTTGCTGCACCGCCCAGTCAAAAATCCCCTGCACTTCCTCTCGCGTATAGTGAAAGATATTTTTCCAGTCCTGCATATACGAGCAGATCTCAAAGCTCACTGGCGCATGTTTCCAGGCATCGTTAAATCCTGAATCGCTTTTCTGTGCAGCCTGCAGCCGTTGCGGATAATCATCCGCCATATGATTCCAGGAAGCAGAAAACACGCGGAGATCGCCCAGGCAGTCCGCACGCCAACCCGCCCCGCGCGCGACCGCATTCGCCAGACTTTGCCCACCACTCATCAGCATAATTTTTGGCGTGTTGGGGAAAGCAGAGAAATGCATCGCCACATAGCGATCTAACTGCGCCGTGGTGTAGCGCTCCAGCAATGGCTTCAGCATCGGGAAGTTGCTGTTATGCCACTCTCCCCACGACCCCACCATGCCAATATCCACGAAAGCCAGGTTCTCGTTACCATCATAGCGTTTACCCATTGCGTTCAGCAGGCGCTGGCTATATTCAATAAATAGGGGATCGTCTAAATCAGGGATAAAGGTTTTTTTGTCCGGCGTCCAGGTTCCCTTTACGCCTTTTTTAATCAACCAGTCGGGAATTTGTGAACCGGTTTCCGGCTCAGCAAGCGCCATAAAGCGCAGTCCGACGTTCATCGCCGGTCGATGCGCCGCGGCATACCTGAAGGCGTCATCAACCAGTGCAAAATTGTACTGGCCTTCGACAGGCTCAAGGTCACGCCAGTAAAAGCGCTCATATTCAAAGCCGGTGTCGGGATAATCCGCCAGTCCAAGCGTTTCACCGTATCCCTGATGAAAACTGGCGACCCCGATACCTGGGTTTGTCAGTGGACCCGTCAATGCTTTGGGGGTTACGGTCGTTAAGGCGGCCAGTACCGTCAGCGGACAGAACAGACACAACAGCGCAGAAAACCATTTACACTTCATCGCAGTGACGCCCTCCACAGGTTTGTTAACACTAGCGGTCTTTCAGGCTTAACCACCAGTCCCAAATACCCACGTGAAAATGTTGGAACACATCAATACCCAATGCGGATTTGATCATATATAGCGTCAGTAATACGCAGCAGGTGACAAACAACGTGCCTAGCAGCAGCAAAAAAGTGAGCAGCATGGTCGATAAGGTCGACTCCTGACGATGCCGCTGACGTAAGTCTCTGCCGAATAAAAAAACCAGATAAAAGCGTTTACCGAAAAATGGAAAACTTCTGCGGATATCGATTCGATGTCTTGATGCCAGAGTGCTGGCGACGATCGCTTTCTCGATCCCGTCTTTTTGTTCCGGAGTCAGTCCCTCCGAAATATGCTCATCAAGTTGCGCATAAAATCGTTCGATGACGGGGGGGCGATTCTGAGGACTGGTCAAAATTAACCTACATCTTTATCAATTGAGTGATAGACATTGACTGTTTTTCTGGCAATTTCCTGCCAGTCGTAATTTTGCAAATAGACACGATAGTCCACGCTATTTGCGCTGGCCCAGGCGGTTAATTTCTCAGCAAGACTGGACAATGAGCCGACCCGAAAATAGGCCTCAGACGGCAACTGCACTTCCAAATTTGCGGGAATATCGCTCACCACCGCCGGGAGGGAATACGACATCGCCTCCAGAAGCGCAATCGGTAGCCCTTCATGGTAGGAAGGCATAACGAACAGCCTGGCCTGCGAAAACACCGCCTGAAGTTCATCTCCCCTTAAAAATCCGGTCATCACCACGCCAGGGGTATCAGCGGCAAGTTGCTTGAGCCGAATACTGTATTCCGTTGGGTGATCGGCATCACCAATGAGCACTAGCGGCTGTTGCAAACCACTTTGTTTGTACGCGGAGATGGCATCATGCATCCCCTTTTCCTCCACAAACCGTCCGACCACCACGAAATAGTTTTTCGCCTCGAGCCCAAAGCGGGAAAGCGTGGCATGAAGGGTTTGCTCTGACAACGGACGGGGCTTATTGACGCCGTTGAAAATCAAATGCGCATCATAGCGAGCATGTTTTTTCTGAATCAGTTGGTTAATGACCTCAGAAATCACTATCACCTCATTGGCATATCTCACCGCCCAGCGTTCACCCAGCAGCAATATTTTTTTGGCGACAAATCCCCATTTTTGACGATCGTAATCAGGCCCGTGGTGGGTAAAAACCACCTTCTTGCCTAACACGCGTAATAATGGGATCACCAAACCCGGCCCTATAGCGTGGACATGCACAATATCAGAACCGTCGACACAGGTTCTAAACGCCGCTAAAACAGAATGCACAATCGCTTCCAGTGACCGTTTTTTGGGTGCCCACAGTGCATAGGTCTCAACTTTCTTATAAGAAGATCGTTTGTAGCTAACATACGGCGAGCGGGCGATAACACAAATATCAACGTCAAACTGTTGTTTAATCGCCGGATAAAGATTCTGGCAGTGGGTTTCCACACCGCCCAATACATCCGGAATACCACGGGTACCAAAAACCGTTATTTTTTTACTCATTCTATGGCCTGCTCAGAAGTTCTTTATATAGCGCCTGTAAGGTATCCATATGTTTGCTAAGCGCATATTTTTCACTCAGGCGCGCGCGACCCCGTAAGCCCATGACGCGTGCTTTATCCGGGTCATCAACCAGAGTATCCATCGCCTTCGCCAGTTCCTGCGCATTACCCGGCTCAAATAAAAGCCCTTCAATACCGTCACGTATTTGTTCGGGGATCCCACCAATGCGCGACCCGATCACCGGTTTCGCGAAAGACATCGCCTCCAGCACCGCCATTGAGCAGTTTTCATAACATTCAGAGGGGAGGATAACCACGCGGGCATGCTTAATGAGCGTATTGAGGGCATCCCCTTGTTGTACATAACCTAAAAACTCAGCTTCCGGGTATTTCGCCACTAACTCGTCATGCAACGGACCGTGCCCCACTATTTTCAGCGGAGCCGGGTTACGCATTTTCTGATGAGCGGCCAGCAACGTTGCCACCCCCTTTTCACGGCTCAGGCGGCCGAAGTACAGTATATAACCGTCATCGACGACCTCATCGAGGGGCTGGCTATCATCAACACCATTGACGATCACATCGATTCGCGATTTCGGCAACGTTCGGAGTAACACGCCGCGTAAAAAGACGCTGGGTGAAACAATCACATCCAGAGCCTGATAATTTTGGGCAATGTATTGCCAGGTCGCTTCTAACGAGAGCAGCAAACTTTTCGAGGCAGAGCCTTCCTGACAGCGATAGCGGAAGGCGTTGAAAACGGTACCGGTGATACAGGCATCACACACCTTCCCATCACGTAACATGGAGTATGCAGGACAGACAATCTTATAGTCGTGCGCCGTCAGCACCGTTTTACAGCCAAAATTACGCGCCACTTTAATTAACGCCGGCGTCAACTGATGGTAAATATTATGAAAGTGAACGATATCGGGGCGTTCTTTTTGTAAAAGCGCCAGCATTTTTTTGCAGGCCTGGGTGTTATGAATAAAGTTAACCGCGGTTTTGATACCCCCCAACAGATTACTCTCTTGATGGTAATCGACATTGCTGACGAAATAATCCGCATAATCAGAGGGGAAATTTTTCTCATGCTGCATGGAAAAATCAATGACCTGGACACCAGCCTGTTTCAGCATGTCGCGTTCTTGAAAATAAACCGTTTCCGCGCCGCCTTTGATGAAAAAAAACTTGTTAACTAATAATACTTTCATGGCGCCTGCCCCGGTTATTCATGAATGATTTTACTGTTGGGCGGAGTCAGCGGATCGCGTACCGGGTAAAAAATACCTTTGATCAGCCCCGCTGAGCGTACGATTAAATTAATAACGCTTTGCAGCCCATCTGTTAACGAGCGATTTTGCACAATCTTCAACAAGGCAAATGCCAGTAATGGGAGAAGCGCAACGGCAAACACGTTGATATTAAAGGTGAGCAGCGCAACAAATAAGAGAATAAGGTAGAGCGCAAATACCGCCTCATTCTTCACGATGTTGAATGACTGGGAAAACCAGGGTTTCCCCCAACTACAACGCAAAAGCTCACCCGGAGCCTGGTAATAACCGCTGGACCAGCGGCGCGCCAGCATCTTAAACGTCGGCAGCGTATGTGAGGTATGGCTGAAGTAAGGAATATCCAGACGCCGCAGTTTATAGCCCGCTTCGATTAAACGCAGACCCAGCTCAGCCTCTTCATACGCGTGCAAATTACGGTTGGTCAGATAACCAATTTTTTCAATTGCCGACCGACGATACAGTCCACCGCCCCCCAGATGATCGCTATCGCCAAGAGGATAGATTTTATTGATCCGCTGCTTACGAGACTTAAATTCATAGTTAACGGCATCATCCATTTCGACGGTACCGGCCACCCCGGCATAGTCCGGTTCCGCCTGCAAAAAGGCGACAGCCTGGTCAATGAAGCCCTCTTCCAGCTCCATATCTCCATCCATCAGTAATAAATATTCCCCTTCGCTGTATAGATAGCCCAACTGATGGCCCACCCCACAACAGCGATCGCCTGGATCGGTGAGTGACACTACCGTGACGCCCTTATTGGCAGCCAACTGCTGGGTGTTATCTGTCGACAAACTGTCAGCCACAATAATTTTATGCGGGTACCCGACCAACTGACGCCGAATGCTGTCGATCGTTTTCTCAATACCTTTAGATTCGTTGAGTGTCTTAATACTCACTGAAATAAATGGTTTATTGTCCATACCATCCCCCTGCACTGCGCAGTACGGTTCGACGAATCACTAAGCTCGCCCCCAGCGATAAATAGAACAGGAACTGTAACATCGGCGTAATCATCAATATCTGGCTGTAAGGTAAACTGATTAAACAACTGATAGCGAAAGCGTTAAACGCTGGCGCAAAGCTCAGTAACTGCAGATCCTGTTTATCCAACTGTTCCAGCATCAATACTGGTTTTGGCTGGCATACTTTCAGAATATAAATAAACAAGCCAATAAACAGCAGCGTGCCAATAATGCCAACTTCCCACAGCAGCATACTCAGAGCAGTCGAGTCTAAAATCAGGTTATAGATAATGTTCAAAAACCCAGGGGAGACCGTACTACCACTGTTTGTAGCATTAAGCCCATAGCCAAATAATGTGCCCGACAGTCCCCAAAGATCGTTATTTTTTAACCAGAACAGAAACGTTGTGAAACGCCCCAACTCTCCGGTCGACATGATGTAGTTCGGATCAAAGATATAGCTCAATGAATCAATAAAAATGCTTAATGAGCCTTTCGTCGGATCGCTGCCAAAAGCGGAAGAGTAGTACCAGGCCAGTATCATAATCGACAGGCCGATGAGCACCAGCATTCCTGCCACAATGACGAATAACGTCTTCAGGTTTACCTTACTGACATCTTTAACATAGCTCGGCGATATCCACACCCATGCCAGAAATATCGGTGACAGCAGGATGACAAACTTGACCTCACCAATGATGCATAACCCTATTCCAAGGATGATATGCAGCGCTGCGGATTTAAACGTCGTAAGCCCGTGCTTATATTCAGAGAGTTTCAGCAACATAATTAACAGGCAAAATAACCCCATCGCCGCCGTATTGCCGCCACCCATCGGGTCTCCGCCGAATGTGCCTACCACGGAGTCCCATTTTTCATCTTCCCCGCGCACAGCCACACGCTGAGGAACAACCAGCAAAACCTGATAAATCATCACCGGGATTTGCGCATAGAACACCCAGTACAGATAGCGTGTCGCCCGATATATCTGCGATTCACGGCAAAAACCCAACAGCAAACAAACCATCACCAGCGATAACGCGATTTCATTTTTGAAGGCCACAATTGCCACGGTGACCCCGCCCTGAATCAGGGTCGATGTTCCCGCCAGCACCAGAAAGGAAAAATACAGCGCAAGGATAATGGTTTCCTGTGCATCCAGACGCAACGCCCCGTCTCGCGTCTGCATCACCAGTAATCCCACCATCAGTAATGTCAGGAAAAACGGGATCCACAACACGGATTGCATGCCGGTGAAATACTGCACCAGACCACACAGGATCAGCGTTATAAAGGTGTAGACCTGTAAATAATTTCCGGTATTCAGTGTCATGGCGTCACCGGCTTGTGTTTCAGGAGATTGGCCCGCTTGTTCATTTTCAGGTAAATGAACGCATAGCGAATAAATGTCAGTGAAGAGAACAATATTACTGATGCCGCGTAATCAGGGTAAAAATAGGGAACGACCACAAACGCCAGTAGCACAATCGCCAACTGTTCAAGTTGGATACGCAGAAAATAGCGGTGCGAGCCAAAAATAAGCTCAATCACCGTTAAAGGACTTATCGCCAGCGCCGGGAACAAATAGGGCAGCATGTAGCGCGACGTCTCAATGGAGTTAATCCAGTCTTCGCTAAAACCCAGCCGCATCACAATAGGATAGAAAATAAAGACGCCTAAGGTACAGACAACCCCCAGCACTAACAGCAGCATACGCACCTTCGTATACTCCTGATAATTGAAGGTGTTATTTCTGAAGTCGATGGACCATTTAGAAAAAATGGTATTGCGTACCGCGTTGCCGATAATCACTACCGGTGCCAGACAGAACCGGCTTACAACGGAAAAATACCCCGCCGTCAGCGCCGAAAACCAGAAGTTAATCAGCATAATAGGCAAGTTACTGCTCGCCATTGCCAGCACCTCAGCACTACCGACTTTAGTGATATGATGAATATTCTGTTTAAAAAATCGCAAATTACTTGCCGGACGCAAATGCTGCGACGTCACCGAGCGAATATCAAACGAATGTAAAATACAGCTGGTGGTCAGCACTATCATGGCGCAGGCCCAGGACCAGTAAAATGTCTGTACCTGGTGCGTGAGCAGTACCGAGAGCACCACCACCACAGAGACAGAAATACGCTGAAAGATCAGAAAATAAAAGTTGGCTGTCCGCAGCGATAAGTTTTCCGATATTAACGCCCACGCCGTTGAAAGCGTCAGCAAATAGAGAAACAGTATGTTCTGGTGAAACAACCACGCGGTCAGGACGGCATACGGTAAGGCAATGAGCGCGCTTTGCAGTAAACAGAACACCACATTTTGCGCCAGCTCGTCATCCTGCTGTTTGGGAATCAACAGCTGGGAGGCAAAGGTACACACCTGTGCCCCCACCACCGCGATACTGTAGTTGAGCGCATACAGCCCAACCTCTGCCATATCGTACTTATGTGAGATCAACCAGATAGACAGCGCACCAATCAGCTGCGAAACAACTGATGAACTGGCTATCGTAGAAGCGCTCTTCAGTAAACTCATACACGACCTGGCGTAGTCATCAGTTGGTCAGTATTGAAGTTCAATGAGCGCAACCCTTCCTGCGTTTCAAGGTTTTTTTCCTCGACCGCATTCAACACCGCGCCAATCACCACGCCCTGATTATCCTCAATCTTATCCAGTGCGCTGGCGATATTCTCCGCAGAACCGGTCCCGGCTTTCACGATAAAGATAACCCCATCAACGGCTCGTTTGATCAGTTGGATATCCTGACTTTGATTCACCGCCGCAACGTCAATAATAATGCGTTGATACTGCGACTTCAGTTCGCACATCACGGGTTCAACATGCTCTGACGACAGCATCAGTAACGAGGAAATGGTCGTCTTACCGTGGGGGATAAAATCAAGATTTTCAGCGATCTTAATCCGTGCTTTTTCTAGCGGAGCCTCACCCCGCAACAGCTCCGCCACACCCGCAGACGTCGCCGATGCCAGTTCAGAAGACAGGCCGTTGGTATTGAAGAAATCAGCATCAATAAGCAACGTTTTCTGATCGAAGCTGAATGAGCTGGCCAACAGATTCGCCAACAGGGAACGCCCTTCACCCTGCTCCGCCGAAGCAATAGCGATCGTCTGTAGCGGCCGATTATCCAGCATAATTCGGGTACGAATACCGTGGATGATATCGGCATTCAGCGGGTTCTTCAGTATCATATCCCGCACCTGTGCGCGTCCCGAAGTACCAGTAAATCGACGAATTTCGCCCAATGGCTCGACATTGAGACGTTTCTTCAGACGGCTCAGGGTGCTGATTGAATTATCCATTGCCGCTTTGACGATGAAATACATGATGCTGAATACCACAACCAGCATCACCACCATCACGAGCAGCAGCGATTTATTCGGCTTAGACGGCTTTAACGGAGGAACGGCTGGATCATATAGCACCGCATCCGCATTAACCCCGGACAGCGACAATTCCTGAGTCCGCTGATACAGCGTCTTATACAGATCTTCCATTTTATCTAACGCCAATTTTTGGCTGTTATAGGCATCCCGTTTTGATGCCATCTTCTGGAAGATCTCTTTTTGCTCAGCAACCTGCTGCTGGTAATTCTTTTCGTCGGCCAGCGCGGCCAAATACTGCTGACGTAAGCCAAGTTTTAGCTCACCCAGTACCCGACCCGTTTGATTTTGGATTGATTGCACATCGGCTTCTGCTTTTAAAATATTGGCACTTTTAGGCCCATACACTTTGCGCAGTTCCGACAACGTGCGCTGCGCCTGGATCAGCGCAATGCGTAAATCCTGAATCTGAGCATGGTCAGAAACTGATGGCAGCGAAATAATATCGCCTGAAGATTTCCCTCGGCTATTGACTTCATTGTAAACAGACTCCGCGGCGACACGGCGTTGGGTCGCATCGGCAAGACGGTTGGTCACAATGCTTAACTGCTCTGTTTCAAAGCCATCAATACCGCGGAAGGTCAGCAGCCCAGAGTTTTTCAGGTAGCTATCCATTTCCTCTTTTTGTTTCGCTATCGATTGCTGAATCTCTTCCATTTTTTCAAAGTTGAGATTGCGAGCCTGCTCTGCTTTCAGACGCTTTTGTTCTACCGTGTAGTTGATAAAAGCCTGAGCGACGCCATTGGCTATCTCAGCGGAAAGTTGAGGCGAAGAAGACTCGTAAGAAATAGAGGCCAGATTGGTGGTACGGATACCGATGACCTTCAGGTCTTTCGACAATGTTTTCAGCGCCTGATCAACCCTCAGTTGCTGATCTTCACTGCCAGAGCCGGGCTTCACCCCGGTAAAATCCGGGTTTTCATCCAGCTTCAGATCGCGGACCGCCTGCTCGAGGATAATGCGCGACTGCATCAGCGCATATTGCGTTTCGTAGTAACCACTCCGCGTTGAATCAAAACCATCCACTTGGGGAAACGGCGAAACGTTATCGGCTTGTGCCTTAATCAGCACCGTCGCCGTCGAGACATATTTTGATGACATCATGCTGATCAAGGGATACGCCACAACCCCGGCAATAATGCCGGCCAGCGCGATTTTCCAGGCGTTCTTTTTCAGTTCTTTGGCAAAGCGGGAGAAATCGACGGAGTTTTCTCGTTGCTTGCCGTTTTCCACTATAGATAGTTTCATCGTTAGAAGAACCCCATGCCAATAATCACGACATCCCCAGGACGAACAGAGTGCGTTAAATCAACATTCTCAAGTAGCTGATTGCTACCGGAGAGGCGAATGTTGATATCTTTGCGATCTGCACGGTCAGTAAATCCCCCCGCCTGAGCAATCGCTTTCTCTACGGTAAGTCCCGGCTCCCAGGCGAATCCATTCGGGCTTTTCACTTCCCCTGACACGTAGAACTTGCGGAACTCGGCAAGACTCACGGTCACCATGGGATTAACCATATACCCATTGCGCAAGCGTTGAGTTAATTCACTATTCACCTGTTCTGGTGTTTTATCTTTTAAACCCAGCACCCCGATATAAGGGAAGTTTATTGTTCCACTCTTATCCACGATAAATTTCATCGTCATTTCGGGTTCCCCGTAAACAACGATATTGACAGTATCCCCCGCCCCAATTCGGTAATCCTCTGCCACCGCAGCAGGATCGTCCATTAATGGTGGCCTGGACGTTGTGCATCCGACCAACAGGATACTGAATAGGAAAAACGCGCACAGTTCTATTATTTTCATTTTAGATCTGAACCTTAGCTTTAAGCATAATCATAGAATTATCATAACCCAACGTTCTAATGACTTTCTTACTGTCGTCGGGACCGATATAAAACGAATCAGTATCCTTATTCGAATTCAAGGTATCTAATTGATATTTAATCTCAAAGTTGACAGACGGCGTGTAGTCATAGCTCATGGTTACGCTAAATACACCATTTTTATCATGTCGATCCTTGTTCTGTTTTTTATAGTCTTCCGTGGTGTATGAGTAGTCCAGCAAAGTAGAAAAACGATTACCCAGCCAGAAATGCTGATAAGAAATCCCATACTCAGTCACTAAGATATACCCCCCAACTTCCGAGGGGTCTTTAATACTTTGAGCAGAGTGGGCGGTGAAGACTGACTGATTTAACGGCTTCCACTCCCCCTTTATATCCCAGTTTAGACCATTAAAATCACTCGAGTTTGCGGCATTTTCAAATGTTTTGTACAGCCATGAAATATTCATGTCGACGTTGGTTTTCCCCGTCAACTGCGATTTCAGACCGTAAAGCAAATAGTATTCATTACTGTCTTTTTCTGAGTTGTTATCATAGTGACGCTGGTTCGTAATAAAGCTATAGCGAAAGCGCGTTCTGGATGTGTATTGGTCAAAAACTTCAGCCACCAGACTATTTTCATGCCATTCCTGCTGCTGAATATAATTGTAAAAATCCGGACTGGTATCCTGCACATCCGAGGTATTCCCGAACGTCAGTTTTTTATATAACAGCGCCAGTTCCGCTTTACCGCGTCCATCTGGTGCGCCATAGCTATAGCGCAACTCACTGTTGATAAAATTATTCGTCAGAGGAGAGTTAATTCCATACTGACGGAACTGGCTCGGCAAAAAGCCCTCTGTGATATCGCGGCCGCGGGATTCATGCCCGATAGAATCTTCCAGATTCAGGGTTAAGCCATGCATTTGCCCATAACGCCAGGCACCGTTAAAACGGAAAAAATGGTCGTTATAGTTATCGGCAGAATCGCTTGAGTAGTTACGATAATCGCCTGAATACATTAGCAAATACTTATCCTGGCCGCGCTCACCGATCATACTAAACACCGGCGCTGCGCTCTGGAAAGCTGACCCTATCGCATCGCGGTTATGGGGCTGATAAGTCACGTTATCATCATAACCGTAATCCACAGCAACTTTGCCCTGGAAGTCGATCCCCGCAAAGCCAATGTGTGATTTCGGCGTTAAATCAGCCCATGCGGACTGCGATATCACGATTCCGGTAATAACTATTAATTTAGTATGCATTCTTACCGACAAATCCTTTGAAAATAGTTTTAATAATAATTTTTATATCCAGCCATAACGACCAGTTTTGAATATATTCAATATCATACTGAACGCGCTTTTCCATCTTATAAAGTGCATCGATTTCCCCACGGAAACCGTTAATCTGCGCAAGCCCGGTGATCCCCGGCTTAACTTTATGGCGGATCATGTAGTTTTCGACCTGTTTGCGGTACTGTTCATTATGCGTAACCGCATGAGGTCTGGGACCGACAATAGACATACTTCCCTGCAACACATTAATGAATTGCGGGAGTTCATCCAGAGAGGTGCGTCGCAAGAAACTACCAAATTTTGTCACACGTGGATCATTCTTGGTGGCCTGGATAACCGTATCGGAATTCTCCATAACTCGCATCGAGCGAAACTTCCATACCTTAATTTTTTGTCCACTCAGGCCGTATCGATCTTGTTTGAAAAACACCGGGCCACGAGAGGTAAGTTTAATACCAATGGCAATCGCTAACATCAGTGAGGAGATCATCACCATAATGATGCTACCGAGAATCAGGTCTTCCGCACGTTTAATAAATGAACCGGCCCCTTCAAACGGTGAGCTAAAGATGCCAATGGTTTGCAGATTGTGGATCGAGCGCAGCTTGGACATATTGTTACTGTAGGTATAAAAATCAGGAACAATATAGGTATCTACCGTGGTATCTGACATCATGGCCAAAAAGTGACGAATACGATGTAATGCCACCATCGGCAATGCGATATAGATCTCGTCGATATTCCCTTGCTTAGCCTCTTCAACCAGATTAATGACCGGGCCGCGAAAGGGACTTTTTATCTTATCCACGATATCACCACAGCGGGACAACGCGCGTTCGTCATAAAAAGCCAAATCTAATTTGATATTGGAGTATTCAGCTATCAACGCATTTTCTGCTGCCACACCGTTGTCGGTCAGACCAATAATCGCCACACGAATGTTTTTTTTCGTTGAATATTTAAAAATAAAAAAACGAATAAAATAAAGAAAAGGTAAAGGAATGAAATACCAGTAAACAATAGGGGATAAAAAAGACGGTGTCAGACTTGTCAGGTATCCAAGTGACTCCGGTTCGGCCACCGTCATGCTGATCACTTCGTTGAACGAGATTGCCAACAGTGTACAAAAAAGCAGCCGTTTTTGGTTGCGTATGCCGATGGTTTTTATCTTCTGCTGATACATTTTTGTGTATTCAGCAAGCAGCAGGAAAAACACTGAGAAGAGGATGCTCAGAATGACAATGGTCTTAAACGGCACCATATCTAACAGATGGGCGCTAAAAATTAACGTAATATTAATTACAATAAAATCGACCAGTTTCAAAAAGACTGGATATCCTTGACTGCTAATCTTTAGCGAATTTTTAAGCATATCTCAGCCCATTATTTATTGATATTTAATTGTTTTTTTCTCTTTTCATGTTGCTAATTATATCACAAGTCTAAAAAACGCAATGGTACATTGTCAGTAAATGTAAAAAATAATGTTGATTAGTGTGACTATCACCCACTTGTCACTTATATGATAATGATTTTATTCATTAATTTGTGAGCAAGCATTTTGTCGTCACCACCAAAAAAGATGATAATTTACAACACAACCGTTATTGACAGATAACAATTCGTAGACTATGAAAAGCCGTTATATGTATGATGAATAACATAAAATCGTTTCTCTTTTTCCCCTAAATAGCCGCTAAAATTAATTAACTGCGGCGCCATACAAATAAAACCAATAAATCACATGCCGTTATTATTAATAATGTTCTGCTTTCTTATTTGGAATTTTCTTAAGAATAATCTGCACCCGGGAAATAAAGATATCAGATAGTGATGCTTAAAAATCGTACCCGTACGCTCAGTCCCCCTAACGTATCGCTCCTCGACAACTGCGGGTGTGTGCGGTGTAGACGCGCAATATCGTTGACCAGAGCCAGGCCTATCCCTGCCCCCGGGACGTTGCCGACGTTATCCAGACGATGAAACGGCAGTAGCGCCTGATGTACCTGTTGCTCATCAATACCTGGCCCGCTATCTTCAACCACCAGCACCACGGCTTCCCCCTCGCGCATTAACCGCGCCGTCACCACGCCCTGCGCTGGCGTATATTTCAGCGCATTATCCAGCAGATTTCCGCACAGTTCACCGAGTAGCACCTCATCCCCTTCAATCCACAGCGCCTCCTGCTCCCCCTCATACCCCAGATCGATGGCTTTACTGCGCGCCTGCGCCAGACGGGTAAAACAGCTGGTTTGCACCACGTCATACAGATTAACGGGCGAAAAGTGCCTTTCCCCCTGCTCTTTACGCTTCACCGCTGAAAGCTGTAACAACCTTTCCGTCAACTGAATCGTGTTATCCAGCGTTGAACTCATCGCCTGTAAGCTCTCATACCATTGCTGCGGCTGCGGGCTCGCCAAAGCTACTGCCGCCTGCGTTTTTAGCACTGCCAGTGGTGTTTTGAGCTGATGGGAAGCATCTGCGCTGAAGCGCTCCTGGCGGGAGATAAGCCCTCGCAGTCGGTCGATATAGCGGTTGAACGCGACAATCAGCAGACGGGTTTCCGACCACGGCAGTAACTCCGGCAGTGGCGTCAGCAGCCCTGGTTCGCGACGAACCATTAGCGATGACAACTGACGCATGGGGCGTAATACCCGACGTAGCAGCCAACCGACCAGCACCAGCGTCAGGAGAACTAATAGACCTTGTGACACCCATGAGGAAAACAGCAGTTGCCGCGCCAGATAACGACGTGATTGCAGCGTTTCGGCGACATAAATTTCGGCCATGCCGACAATCCCGCCCTCATTGACCGGCTGGAGCAGGCGTGCCACGCGGATCGCTTCACCGCGATATTCCGTATGATAAAACCACGCTAACGCCGGATACAGCCGGGTACGCGAGGTCGCGGGTGGCATGGCCGGTAAATCGTCATACCCCGAGATAACCTTCCCCGCCGGATCGACCACTTTGTAATACAGTCGGTCGTTCATGTTCAGTTCAAAGCTGTCCAGTACCACCCACGGCACGTTGACTTCCAGGTGTTTATTACGCACCACCAGCCGCTCAGAAACCGTTCTGGCCGATGAGAGCAGCGTCCGGTCATACGCCTGCGTCGCGGCCTGTAACGCGCTAACGTAGCTGTTAAACGCCGAGAGTCCCCACAGCAACAACAGCGGTAGCCCCAGAAACATCAGCAATTGCAGGTACAACGACTGGGGCTTAACCCACCTCATCACAGCGCTCCAGCACATAACCCAGGCCACGCAGCGTGGCGATACGCACGTCGCTCCCTTGCAGTTTCTTCCGCAACCGATGGATATACAGCTCAATACTCTCGGGGCTGACCTCATCGTTCAAACTGAACACCTGCTCAAACAACTGTTGGCGTGAAACCGGGCGCAGTCGACGGTACATCAGTACCGTCAGCAGGGCCTGCTCACGCGGTGTCAGCGCCAGCGGTTGTCCTTGCAACAGAAAGTAACCTTCATCGTGAAACGCCAATTCTCCCAGTTGCTGTATCCCTTGCACCTGGCCTGCGCTACGCCGCAGCAAGGCCCGCAGCCGGGCATCAAGCTCTTCAAGTTCAAACGGCTTAGCCAGATAATCATCAGCCCCTACATTCAGCCCCTTCACCCGATCGGCTACCGCGCTGCGCGCCGTCAGCAACAAAACCGGCAGCGTCTGCCCGCGTTTGCGCAGGCGCTGGACGACTTCCAGACCATCCAACCCCGGCATGTTGATATCCAGTACCGCCAGCGCGTACGTTTCACTGTGTAAAAGATGATCGGCCGACTGGCCGTCGAACACGCAGTCAACGGCAAAGCCGTTTTGTACCAGCGCTTTCTCCAGCCAGTGAGCTAACTCACGGTTATCTTCCGCTAATAAGAGACGCATATCACATCCTGTAAAGTTTCTGCCGCATTGAAAGGGAATTGAAAGGTTAATGTTTTAACAATCACGCAACCGAACTGCTACACATCGGCTCACATAATCACAAAAATCTTCTTCCGTACCCGAAAATCCGGTTTTCCGGCGTGAGGATAAACAATGAAAAAACAATTACTTCGTACCCTTACTGCAAGCATTTTATTGATGAGTACCTCTACTTTTGCCGAACAAGCGCCATCGCGCACCGAATGCATTGCTCCGGCGAAACCCGGCGGTGGGTTCGACCTCACCTGTAAGCTGATTCAGGTGAGCATGATGGAAACGGGCGCCATCGAAAAACCGATGCGCGTAACCTATATGCCCGGTGGCGTGGGTGCCGTGGCCTATAACGCTATCGTCGCGCAACGTCCTGCCGAAGCCGGAACCGTAGTAGCATTCTCCGGCGGTTCCCTGCTGAATCTGTCACAAGGTAAATTCGGCCGCTATGGCGTCGATGACGTGCGCTGGCTGGCGAGCGTAGGCACCGACTACGGCATGATTGCCGTGCGTAGTGATTCCCCCTGGAAAACGCTGAAAGACCTGCTGACTGCCATGGAGAAAGATCCCAACAGCGTGGTCATTGGCGCAGGCGCCTCTATCGGAAGTCAGGACTGGATGAAGTCGGCGCTGTTGGCGCAAAAGGCCAACGTCGACCCGCACAAAATGCGTTATGTCGCCTTTGAAGGGGGTGGAGAACCGGTGACCGCGTTGATGGGCAATCACGTGCAGGTGGTTTCCGGCGATCTCAGTGAAATGGTGCCCTATCTCAGCGGCGACAAGATCCGCGTGCTCGCGGTGTTCTCTGATGAACGTCTGCCGGGCCAGTTAGCCAATGTCCCCACCGCCAAAGAGCAGGGTTATGACCTTGTTTGGCCGATTATTCGTGGCTTCTACGTTGGGCCAAAAGTGAGCGATGCGGATTACCAGTGGTGGGTTGATGCCTTTAATAAGCTCCAGCAGACCGACGAATTTAAAAAGCAGCGTGATTTGCGTGGCCTGTTCGAGTTCAACATGAGCGGTAAGCAACTCGATGACTACGTGAAGAAACAGGTCACCGATTACCGTGAGCAGGCAAAAGCCTTCGGCCTTGCGAAATAAGCCCGGGGGCAAAGATGATGAGCGATCGTATTTTCGCGGGTATCTGGCTGTTGCTCTGTATAGCCGGGCTGTTTGTGGCCTGGCAAATCAGCAGCGAATACAGCTATGAACCCGTCGGGCCACGTCCGTTTCCGCTTGGCATTATCAGCTTGATGCTGTTGTGTGCCGTCGCGCTGCTGTTGCGCCACCCGGACACCATCAGTTGGCCTCGCCGCCACGTGCTGCAAAAGCTGCTCACGATGGTGATTGTGTTGTTGATGTACGCCTGGGGGTTTGAATGGCTGGGCTTTCCCATTGCCACTGCCATTCTCACCGTGGTGATTGGCATGCTGTTCGGCGCAACCATCCCGGCAGCGGGCATTTCCGGTTCGGTTCTCGGCATTCTGTTGTGGTACGCCTTCGACCGACTGCTTGACGTCACCTTACCACTCGGCGCCTGGCTGGGTTAACGGAGAAACGATGGATACCTGGATTTATCTTTCTCAGGGTTTCGCGGTGGCGATGACGCCGGAAAACCTGGTTATCGCCTTGATCGGCTGCTTTGTCGGCACCATCGTTGGGTTGCTGCCGGGTCTGGGGCCAATCAACGGCGTGGCGATCCTGCTGCCGCTGGCCTTCGCTTTGCATCTGCCAGCGGAGTCTGCGCTGATCCTGTTGGCGACTGTTTATATCGGCTGCGAATACGGCGGGCGCATCTCCTCTATCCTGCTCAATGTTCCTGGCGATGCGGCAGCCATTATGACCGCCCTTGACGGCTATCCAATGGCCCAACAGGGACGCGGCGGCGTGGCGCTTTCTATCTCAGCGGTCAGTTCTTTCTTCGGTTCGCTTATCGCTATCGGCGGCATCATTCTGTTTGCCCCGGCGTTAGCACAATGGTCGCTGTCATTCGGTCCTGCAGAATACTTTGCCTTAATGGTCTTCGCTATTGCCTGTCTCGGCAGCATGATGGCGCAGAACCCACTGAAATCATTTCTGGCAGCGCTTATCGGTCTCGGGCTCGCGACCGTCGGCGTAGACGCCAACACCGGGGTTTATCGCTTCACCTTTGACAGTGTTCATCTCTCCGACGGTGTGCAGTTTATCGTGGTAGTGATTGGGCTGTTCTCTGTCTCAGAAATATTATTAATGCTGGAACATACCAGCAGTGGCCAAACGCTGGTGCGTAAAACGGGCCGCATGTTGTTCAATGCCAAAGAGGGTATGCAGTGCGTGGGCGCAACGCTGCGCTCATCGGTGATTGGCTTTTTCGTCGGCGTTCTGCCCGGCGCCGGAGCAACCATCGCCAGTGCGATCACCTACATGACCGAGAAAAAGCTCAGCGGTAACAGCGACAGCTTTGGGAAGGGGGACATTCGTGGTGTTGCCGCACCTGAGGCAGCTAACAATGCCTCGGCCTGTGGCTCGTTTATCCCAATGCTGACGCTCGGCGTACCCGGTTCGGGCACCACGGCGGTCATGATGGGTGCGCTGACGCTGTACAACATCACGCCGGGGCCAGCAATGTTCACCGAACAACCGGATATCGTCTGGGGACTGATCGCGGCGCTGCTGATTGCCAACGTGATGCTGCTGGTGATGAACATCCCGTTAATCGGTCTGTTTACCCGCATGCTGACCATTCCGCTGTGGTTCCTCGTTCCGGCCATTGCGGCGGTTTCGGCGGTCGGTGTGTATGCCGTCCACAGCACGACCTTCGATCTGGTACTGATGGTTGGTCTCGGCGTACTGGGATACATTTTGCGTAAAATGCACTTCCCGATGTCTCCGTTGATTCTCGGATTTGTGCTC
Organism: Citrobacter sp. wls619; assembly: GCF_005281345.1. Taxonomy (GTDB): domain Bacteria; phylum Pseudomonadota; class Gammaproteobacteria; order Enterobacterales; family Enterobacteriaceae; genus Citrobacter. The sequence goes on along the minus strand of NZ_SZXJ01000083.1, from coordinate 31,243 downwards.
GGGGAAATGCTGGAGCAGAACCTGCGTCGTGCCCTGTCCATCAGTAATGGCAGCATGGATATTCTGTGGGCCAGCGGCGTGGCGAAAGTCCTGCTGGTGATGGCGGTCATGGTTATCGTTATCCCGCCAGTACTGCGCCTGATCCGCAAACGCAACAATAAGCCGCAGGTGGATATCGGCTAACGAATTGCCGGATGGCGGCGCTATTGCGCCCTATCCGGCCTACAATTTGGCTCGGTTGTAGGCCGGATAAGCGCAACGCCATCCGGCACTTTTATTTTCCGCGCAGCCCCTGCGTTCCTTCCAGCACATGTTCAACAAACTGCGTCAGCTTGGGCAGTGGGCGCAAATCCTGTCGCCACAACAAATGAATTGGTCGCGGTTGCGGCGTAAACCCCTCCAGCACCCGGACCAGCCGGCCATTCGCGAGCTCTTCTGTCAGCAAAACTTCCGGTTGTAACAGCAGCCCGGCTCCCGCTACCGCCGCCATACGCAGGCCGTGGCCATCGTTACAGCGTAAAATCGCGTCACGTTTCCACCTGACCTCACCCGCCACACCCGGTAGTTTCCATTCATTACGTGCCGTCCACACGGTATGCGACAAACACAGATGATCCACCAGATCTCCTGGCGTTCGTGGTGTGCCGTGTCGGGCAAGATAGTCCGGCGACGCACAGATAGCCATACGGTACGGACCCAGATATTTCGCCACGACATCCGTCTGATGAATATCCCCAATACGTATTGCCAGATCGACCCCTTCATCGACCAGATCCACCATTCGGTTGGTCAGATCTAACTCAATGCGTACTTCTGGCCAGGTTTGCAAAAAATCCGCAGCCAGCGGCGAGACAACACAGGCCCCAAAGGAGGTTGGCGCGCTGATGCGTAGCGTACCCGCCGGAGCCCGCCGGAGCCGTTCGACCGAACGTTCAGCGATTGAGACCTGCTCCAGCACCCGACGCGCTTCTTCAACGTAAACGCGCCCGGCATCGGTAAGACTCTGACGGCGAGTGTTACGCTCCAGCAGACGCGTACCAAGCTGCGCCTCCAGCAGGGCGATATATTTCCCCACCATCACCGCAGATATCTCCAGTCGCGTTGCCGCACCGGTAAAGCTTCCACTTTCCACCACCGCGATAAACGTTTCCATGCCGCGCAGCTTATCCATATTGCAAACCCCTGGTTAGTAATCATCTAACTTTTAGCCAGTTTATCTGATTTCATTTTCATTAAAGAATAGCGGCTCACACTATTGCGGAGGTGGTTATGAAAATCGTCATTATTGGTGCCAGCGGTACAGTCGGTCGTGCAGTCACAGAGACGTTGAGCCGTAAACATGAGGTGATCCGCGTGGGCCGCACGCAGGGTGATTACCAGGTCGATATCACCTCACAAGAGAGCGTCCAGGCGCTATTTGAAAAAACAGGACGCGTGGATGCGATTGTTTCCGCCACTGGCAATCTGTTCTTTGGCCCGCTATCGACGATGACCGACAGTGAATTTAATCAGGGCCTGCAGGATAAGTTGTTAGGCCAGGTGCGTCTGGCCTTAACCGGGCAACATTACCTGAATGATGGCGGTTCTATTACGCTTATCAGCGGCATTATCTCCCATGAGCCCATTGCCCAGGGGGCAAATGCGGCGACCATAAATGCCGGGCTGGAAGGATTTGTGCGCGCAGCAGCCTGCGAGTTAGGACGCGGCTTGCGCATTAACCTGATTAGCCCGACCGTCCTGAGTGAATCTGCTGAAGCCTACGATGGATTCTTCCCTGGCTTTGAAAGCGTACCTGCGGCAACCGTGGCCAACGCTTACCGCCGCAGCGTGGAAGGCATTCAAAGCGGACGTATTTATAAAGTCGGTTACTAACCTTTTTACTGCCGCTGTGCCCCAGCAGCGGCAGAACTATTAATCCTCTGTTTTTAAATAACATTCTCCTGCTTATCTCCCGCGTTTTTCATTTAACCTCACCCTTTCTAATGTTAAATATTTGTTGCTTTTGATCACAAATAATAAACAAAAAGCACATTCTGTGCGCGTTTTTCAAAAATGTAGATATTTTTAATTTATGGCTACGAAACGAGCATCGCCATGTCTCCCTGACAATCTACTGAGAGGATCGATTCTGATGAACGCACTGACTGCCGTACAACCGAACGCTGAAGATCCAGCCCAACACTACAGCGGCTTCACACTGAAACCATCAGCCCAGTCGCCACGCTTACTGGAGCTGACTTTCTGTGCTGAGACTACGGAGCAATTTCTGCAAGCCGTCGCGCAATGGCCGGTACAGGCCCTGGAATACAAATCTTTCTTGCGTTTCAAAGTGGGTCAGATCCTCGACGCCCTGTGCGGCAATCAGTTGCAGCCTCTGCTACTAAAAACCTTGCTGGATCGTGCTGAAGGCGCACTGCTGATCAATGCCGTGGGCGTTGATGACGTGGCACAGGCAGAAGAGATGGTCAAACTGGCAACAGCCGTCGCGCATCTTATCGGGCGCTCAAATTTTGATGCGATGAGCGGTCAGTACTATGCGCGCTTCGTGGTTAAAAACGTCGATAACTCAGACAGTTATCTTCGTCAGCCGCACCGTGTCATGGAGCTGCATAACGACGGTACCTATCTCGAAGAAATCACCGACTATGTACTGATGATGAAGATAGACGAGCAGAACATGACGGGCGGTAACTCGCTGCTGCTGCATCTCGATGACTGGGAACATCTGGATCAGTACTTTACCCACCCGCTGGCACGCCGTGCCATGCGCTTTGCCGCACCACCAAGCAAAAACGTTAGCCAGGACGTATTCCATCCGGTGTTTGACGTTGACCAACTGGGCCGCCCTGTCATGCGTTACATCGACCAGTTTGTCCAGCCGAAGGATTATGAAGAAGGCGTCTGGCTGAGCGATTTGTCCGATGCGCTGGAAACCAGCAAGAACATTCTTTCCGTTCCGGTATCGGTCGGTAAATTCTTGCTGATCAACAACCTGTTCTGGCTGCACGGTCGCGACCGCTTCACCTCGCATCCTGACCTGCGTCGCGAACTGATGCGTCAGCGTGGCTATTTCGCCTATGCCACCCACCATTACCAGACCCACCAGTAAGCGCGAAGGAAAATAGCGGATGTATGATTTTGTGATTATTGGCGGCGGCATTATCGGCATGTCGACTGCCATGCAGCTGATCGATGTCTACCCGGATGCCAGAATTGCGTTGCTGGAGAAAGAGTCCAGCCCGGCCTGCCACCAGACGGGCCACAACAGCGGCGTGATTCATGCCGGGGTCTATTACACTCCCGGTAGCCTGAAGGCACAGTTTTGCCTGGCCGGAAATCGCGCCACCAAAGCTTTTTGCGACCAAAACGGCATCCGCTATGACGTTTGCGGAAAAATGCTGGTTGCCACCTCGGCGCTGGAAATGGAGCGGATGCGTGCCTTATGGGATCGCACTGCCGCTAACGGTTTAGAGCGCGAGTGGTTAAACGCCGAAGAACTGCGTGAGCGTGAGCCGAACATCACCGGACTGGGCGGTATTTTTGTCCCGTCGAGCGGAATAGTCAGCTACCGCGAAGTCACCGCCGCGATGGCGAAGATTTTCCAGGCCAAAGGCGGTGAGATTATTTACAACGCGGAGGTCAGCGCGCTGAAAGAGCATGCTGCGGGCGTGATCGTCCATACCCGTCAGGGTCAGGAATATGAAGGGGCTACCCTGATTACCTGTTCCGGCCTGATGGCGGACCGACTGGTGAAAATGCTCGGCGTTGAACCTGGCTTTATCATCTGCCCGTTCCGCGGCGAATACTTCCGCCTGGCGTCAGAACATAACCAGATAGTCAATCATCTGATCTACCCGATCCCCGACCCGGCGATGCCATTCCTCGGTGTGCATCTCACCCGCATGATAGACGGCAGCGTGACGGTAGGTCCGAACGCCGTGCTGGCATTTAAACGCGAAGGCTACCGTAAACGCGACTTCTCGCTCAGCGATACGCTGGAGATCCTCGGCTCTTCCGGCATCCGCCGCGTGCTGCAAAACAACCTGCGTTCCGGGCTTGGCGAAATGAAAAACTCGCTGTGCAAAAGCGGATATTTGCGGCTGGTGCAAAAGTATTGCCCGAGCCTGACGCAGAAAGATCTGCAGCCGTGGCCTGCAGGTGTGCGGGCACAGGCGGTATCGCCGGACGGCAAGCTGATTGACGATTTCCTGTTTGTCACCACGCCGCGTTCGATTCACACCTGTAACGCCCCGTCTCCCGCGGCAACGTCAGCTCTCCCTATCGGCGCGCATATCGTCAGCAAAGTTCACGCCCTTCTGGAGAACCAGAGTAATCCCGGACGCACGCTGCGTGCGGCACGTAGCGTGGAGACATTACACGCCGCGTTCACCCGTTAACCTTTTTAAGACAGGAAGCAATCATGCAACTTAACGATCCCACCTTGTTTCGCCAGCAGGCACTGATCAACGGCCACTGGCGTGACGCCAACAGCGGCGAGACCATCGCGGTGACCAACCCCGCGAATGGTCAGCAACTGGGTAGCGTACCGAAAATGGGAGCAGATGAAACCCGCGAGGCCATTGAAGCCGCGAATCGCGCCCTGCCCGCATGGCGAGCGCTGACCGCGAAAGAGCGCGCCAATATCCTGCGTCGCTGGTTCAATCTGATGATTGAGCATCAGGACGATCTCGCCCGCCTGATGACGCTGGAACAGGGTAAACCGCTGGCTGAGGCCAAAGGCGAAATCACCTATGCTGCCTCATTTATCGAGTGGTTTGCCGAAGAGGGCAAACGTATTTACGGCGACACCATTCCCGGCCATCAAGCTGATAAGCGTCTGATCGTCATCAAACAGCCGATTGGCGTTACCGCCGCTATCACACCGTGGAACTTCCCTTCCGCAATGATCACCCGTAAAGCCGGTCCGGCGCTGGCGGCAGGCTGCACGATGGTGCTCAAACCCGCCAGCCAGACACCGTACTCCGCGCTGGCGCTGGCTGAACTGGCCAATCGCGCCGGGATCCCGGCAGGTGTTTTCAGCGTGGTGACCGGTTCAGCCAGTGCTGTTGGTAATGAGCTGACTGGCAACCCGCTGGTACGCAAGCTGTCGTTTACCGGATCCACTGAGATTGGACGCCAGCTAATGCAACAGTGCGCCAAAGATATCAAGAAGGTGTCACTCGAACTGGGCGGCAATGCGCCGTTTATCGTCTTTGACGATGCCGATCTCGATAAAGCCGTGGAAGGTGCGCTGGCATCGAAGTTTCGTAATGCCGGGCAGACCTGCGTCTGTGCCAACCGTCTGTATGTTCAGGACGGCGTGTATGAGCAGTTTGCCGACAAGCTCCAGCAAGCGGTAAGCAAGCTGCACCTCGGCGACGGTCTGCAACCTGACGTCACCACCGGGCCGCTGATCGATGAAAAAGCCGTCGCCAAAGTGCAGGAACACATCGCCGACGCGCTGGATAAAGGCGCTCGCATCGTGGCGGGGGGTAAGGCTCACGCACTGGGCGGCAACTTCTTCCAGCCCACTATTCTGGTAGATGTGCCTGATAACGCGAAGGTCGCCAAAGAAGAGACCTTCGGCCCGCTGGCACCGCTGTTTCGCTTTAAAGATGAAGCTGACGTCATTGCCCAGGCCAACGACACCGAGTTTGGGCTGGCGGCCTACTTCTACGCCCGTGACTTAAGCCGGGTATTCCGCGTTGGTGAAGCGCTGGAGTACGGCATCGTCGGGATTAATACCGGCATCATATCAAATGAAGTTGCCCCGTTTGGCGGCATTAAAGCCTCCGGTCTTGGCCGCGAAGGTTCGAAGTACGGCATCGAAGACTACTTAGAAATCAAATATATGTGTATTGGCCTTTAATAAAATAAATACTGGAGAACACCTGATGAGCACCAATAAAGAACTCATGCAACGTCGCAGTAACGCCGTTCCTCGTGGCGTAGGACAGATCCACCCGATTTTTGCCGAACGCGCAGAAAACTGCCGGGTTTGGGACGTTGAAGGCCGTGAGTTCCTCGATTTTGCTGGCGGTATTGCGGTGTTGAATACCGGTCACCTGCATCCGCAGATTGTCTCTGCGGTAGAAGCGCAGTTGAAAAAACTGTCACATACCTGCTTCCAGGTGCTGGCCTATGAGCCGTACCTCGAGCTGTGTGAGATTATGAACAAGAAAGTGCCGGGTGATTTCGCCAAGAAAACCCTGCTGGTCACCACCGGATCTGAAGCCGTGGAAAATGCGGTGAAAATCGCCCGCGCGGCCACCAAACGTACCGGGACCATCGCCTTTAGCGGTGCCTATCATGGCCGTACCCACTACACCCTCTCATTAACCGGGAAAGTGAACCCGTACTCTGCTGGCATGGGGCTGATGCCGGGTCATGTGTATCGTGCGCTGTACCCTTGCGCGCTGCACGGTATCAGCGATGACGATGCGATTGCCAGCATCCACCGTATTTTCAAAAACGACGCGGCCCCGGAAGATATTGCCGCCATCGTCATTGAACCTGTACAAGGCGAAGGCGGTTTTTACGCCGCCTCTCCGGCCTTTATGCAGCGCCTGCGCGCCATTTGTGACGAACACGGGATCATGTTGATTGCCGATGAAGTGCAGAGCGGCGCAGGGCGTACCGGTACGCTGTTTGCGATGGAGCAAATGGGTGTGGCCCCCGATCTCACCACCTTCGCAAAATCCATCGCCGGCGGCTTCCCACTGGCCGGCGTCACCGGACGTGCCGAGGTGATGGACGCCGTCCCACCGGGTGGTCTGGGCGGTACCTATGCCGGTAACCCGATTGCCTGTGCCGCCGCGTTGGCGGTGCTGAATATTTTCGAGCAGGAAAACCTGCTGCAAAAAGCGAACGACCTGGGCAAAACCCTGCGCGATGGTCTGCTGGCCATCGCGGAAACGCACCGCGAGATTGGTGATGTTCGCGGGCTGGGCGCAATGATTGCCATCGAGTTGTTCGAAGACGGCGACCACACCAGACCCGATGCCAAACTGACGGCCGACGTCGTCGCGCGTGCACGTGACAAAGGGTTGATCCTGCTCTCCTGCGGGCCTTACTACAACGTGCTGCGCATCCTTGTTCCACTCACCATTGAAGACGGGCAAATCCGTCAGGGTCTGGACATTATTGCTCAGTGTTTTGCCGAGGCAAAACAGGGTTAAACCCCCGAATAAAAACGGGAAATTGTAGGCCGGATAAAGCGCAAGCGCTGCCATCCGGCAATGTTGTGATGCCCGGTGGCACTACGCTTACCGGGCCTATGGGTAAGGTGCAGGAAGCGACGTCAATAACAATAACGAGGTTTAAAGATGGGGCAAGTGTCACAATCACATGATTTAGGGGGCGGGCTGAAATCACGCCACGTCACCATGTTGTCCATTGCCGGCGTTATCGGCGCCAGTTTATTTGTAGGTTCAAGCGTGGCGATTGCCGAAGCCGGTCCGGCGGTGCTGCTGGCCTATCTGTTCGCCGGGTTACTGGTGGTCATGATTATGCGCATGCTGGCCGAAATGGCCGTCGCCACACCCGATACGGGTTCCTTCTCCACCTACGCCGATAAAGCTATCGGGCCATGGGCCGGTTATACCATCGGTTGGCTGTACTGGTGGTTCTGGGTGCTGGTGATTCCGCTGGAAGCTAACATTGCGGCCATCATCCTGCATTCATGGATCCCAGGAGTGCCTATCTGGCTGTTTTCCCTGGTTATCACCCTGGCATTAACCGGCAGTAATTTGCTGAGCGTCAAAAATTACGGCGAGTTTGAATTCTGGCTGGCGCTGTGTAAAGTGATTGCCATTCTGGCGTTTATCGCCCTCGGCGCCGCGGCGATTAGCGGCTTCTATCCCTACGCTGAGGTCGGCGGCGTTTCACGGCTGTGGGATCAGGGCGGCTTTATGCCCAATGGTTTTGGCGCAGTACTCAGTGCGATGCTAATCACCATGTTTTCCTTTATGGGCGCGGAGATTGTCACCATTGCCGCCGCGGAATCCGACACCCCGGATAAACACATCGTACGGGCGACGAACTCGGTTATCTGGCGTATCTCAATTTTCTATCTGTGCTCCATTTTCGTGGTGGTCGCGTTGATCCCGTGGAACATGCCGGGACTGAAAGAGGTTGGGTCGTACCGCTCGGTGCTGGAGTTACTGCATATTCCGCATGCAAAGCTGATCATGGATTGCGTTATTTTGCTGTCGGTAACCAGTTGCCTGAACTCCGCGCTATATACGTCATCCCGTATGCTCTATTCCCTGAGCCGTCGTGGCGATGCCCCCGCCTTTATGGGTAAAACAAACCGCAGCAAAACGCCGTATGTGGCAGTACTACTCTCTACCGGGGCGGCATTCCTCACCGTTATCGTCAACTATTACGCGCCGGCCAAAGTATTTAAGTTTCTGATCGACAGCTCCGGCGCCATCGCGCTGCTGGTCTATCTGGTGATTGCTATTTCTCAGTTACGGATGCGCAAAATCCTGCTGGCGCAGGGCGGTGAAATTAAACTGAGAATGTGGCTCTTTCCATGGCTTACCTGGCTGGTGATCGCCTTTATTGTCTTCGTATTAGTGGTGATGCTCTTCCGTCCGGCGCAACAGCTGGAGGTGGTGTCGACCGGGCTACTCGCCATCGGGATTATTTGCACCGTGCCCATTATGTCACGCTGGAAAAAACTGCTATCGTGGCAAAAAACACCGTTGCAAAATACGCATTAAATCTGATCCCGGCGCAGGCCGGGACATTTATTCAGGAGTAAGACCATGACCGCCATTTCCCAACCGACGGCCATTGATGGGTACCGCTGGCTGAAGAACGATATCATCCGCGGTATATATCAGCCTGATGAGAAACTGCGTATGAGCCTGCTGACTTCACGTTATGAACTGGGCGTTGGGCCACTGCGCGAAGCGCTTTCGCAACTGGTTGCAGAGCGACTGGTCACGGTGGTCAATCAGAAAGGATATCGGGTGGCGCCGATGTCCGAGCAAGAGTTACTCGATATTTTCGATGCCCGCGCCAATATGGAAGCCATGCTGGTGGGTCTGGCTATCGCGCGTGGGGACGATGCCTGGGAAGCCGAGATTCTGGCGCGCGCGCATATGCTCAGCAAACTGGAGGCCGTTGACGCCAGCGAGCAGATGCTTGATGAGTGGGATCAGCGCCATCAGGCGTTTCACACGGCGATTGTTGCTGGCTGTGGTTCGCAATATCTGCTGCAAATGCGTGAACGGCTGTTCTCTCTGGCGGCACGATACCGTTTCATCTGGTTGCGTAAAACGGTGCTGTCGGTAGAGATGCTGGAAGATAAGCACGACCAGCATCAAACGCTGACCGAAGCGATTCTGGCGCGCGATGCCGCCCGCGCCAGCGAGTTAATGCGCCAGCACCTGCTGACGCCAATTCCCATTATTCAGCAAGCCATGTCCGGCAAATTACTGACGGAATAGATCTGAACAGCATTATTCTTGCGGAATACGCAAAACCTGCCCGGGGTAGATTTTATCCGGGCTTTTTAGCATCGGTTTATTGGCTTCGAATATTTTATTGTACAGGTTGGCATTACCGTATACCTGCCTGGCAATCGCGCTCAGCGTATCGCCTGACTTTACGGTATAAAACTGGCTTTCGCTCGCCGGCGCAGAGGTTGTAACCTGATCGTCTACGCTGGCGATACCGGAGATATTACCGACAGCAATCAGGATTTTTTCTTTCGCCTCCTGACTTAATCCATCGCCAGAAACGGTCGCCTTACCTTCGGTAATCTGGACGTCCACTTTATCTGCATCTGGAATACCGGTTTTGCTCAGATGCTCCTGCACTTTTTTCACCAGCTCGGCGCTGTCATGGTTTCCGGTAACCGCATCCCAGAGTTTTTCACCCGCATCTTTCACGAAATTGAAGAGTCCCATATTCACCTCGATGATTAACAAGCAGCACCAGAAAGTGTAGCAGAGGAGAACAGGCGGTAAGGAAAGCGGCGCGATGGCACCGCTACGGAGACGACTATCAGTTACGCGTTTGCACCCAGAAGGCGTGGATAAGGCCTGGAATGTAGCCCAACAGTGTCAAAACGATATTGAGGATAAATGCCCAGCCGAATCCTTTCCCCAGCAACACGCCAAGCGGAGGCAGAATAATAGTAAAAACGATTCTCCAGAAACCCATACACACTCCATACAAGCAAAAAAAATAATCATTTCTTAGAAATCTAAGGTTAGTGAGTTTATCCAACTCTGCCTGGCTTCCCCTGCTGTTTTACCCTCCTTTACGCTCTTTACGCTGGCGTACGATGCCTATTTATTTTAGAATTAACTTAACTTAGTAAATGCTAAAGTATATATGACTGAACTCGAACAACTGCAGGCCAGCGCAGAACAGGCTGCCGCCCTGCTCAAAGCGATGAGTAATCCAAAACGGTTACTGATTTTGTGCATGCTGTGTGGCTCACCGGGTACCAGCGCGGGAGAGTTAGCCCGCGTTACTGGTCTTAGTGCATCGGCCACCTCTCAGCATCTGGCAAGAATGCGCGAAGAGGGACTGATAGACAGCCAGCGTGATGCCCAGCGCATCCTTTACTCCATTAAAAATACGGCCGTGAATTCGCTGATCGCCACATTAAAAACACTGTATTGCCCATAAGGAACCACTATGACCATTGGGATGATTTCCCCCCACGAGGCGCAGGCGCTGTTAGCCCAGGGCGCAAAACTGATTGATATCCGCGACGCTGACGAGTATCTGTACGAACATATCCCCGAGGCGCACCTGGCACCGTTATCCACCCTCGAGCAGGGTTCACTCCCCGCAAACTTACGGGCTGAGCGCATTATTTTTCACTGCCAGTCAGGCAAGCGTACACAAAACGCGGCGGCAAAATTGAATGCCGCCGCCGCGCCGGCACAGGTCTGGCTGCTTGAGGGCGGGATCGACGGCTGGAAAGCGGCAGGTCTGCCGGTTGCAAAAGATGGCTCACAACCGTTGCCGCTAATGCGTCAGGTGCAGATTGCCGCAGGCAGCCTTGCCTTGCTTGGCGTCATTCTCGGTTACGCCGTTAACAGCGGCTTCTTCTTACTCAGCGGTTTTGTCGGTGCGGGGCTGGTACTTGCGGGTGTAACTGGCTTCTGCGGGATGGCGCGACTGCTCGACAAAATGCCCTGGAACCGACGTACTCATTAAGCGGTAATAGAAGAAACAGCACTGTACCCGCCGATTGACGTGATCTATGGTGGGCGTTGTGATTAAGAAAGGAGCGCAATATGTTTAAACCTGGCGATCTGGTGCAACCGCGTATGGGCGGACCAAAACTGAAAGTTGTCGAAGTGAAAGATGAACAAATTGTGGCTGTACAAGCCAGCAATGAAAGCGGCGAAAAATACACCCTAAAAACTGCTGATGTCACGCGATATTCTGAAGAAGGCGATTTCGGCGTCTGCTGAAAATAAGCGGTGAGGTTCCCCTCACCGCCTTGATATTAGATCAAAAAATCATCGAGAGATTTACCGGCAGCCAGCGCCTGCGCAATCGGCTTCGGCGTGCGGCCTTGTCCAGTCCATGTTTTTATTTCACCGTTGATGTCCGTAAAACGATATTTCGCCGGACGTGGCTGACGTTTTTTAACCGAACGCGACGTTGCCGCCGATATGCTCAAAAGTTCTTCAGGATCAATCCCATCGGCTCTCATCATCGCCAGCAGTGTATTAATTTTTTCCTGCTGTTCTGCACGTTGGCGCTGCAGCTGTTCTTCTTCGTCACGTCGTTCTTTGGTGACTACCCGCAGTTTTTCCAGCATATCTTCCAGAACCTCGACGGATAATTCACGCGCCATGACACGTAGCGATCGAATATTATTTAAGTTTTTTAACATTGAACTCATATTAATAAAACCTCTTTAACGCAAAAACAGAAATCGGTATTACGAAGCAAATTGTATGCGAGTATTTTTTCTTTTTCCAGTCTCTTTTTTGTCGCAAGATATTAAAACGACAATCGCTATTATTATATATCTTGCCATACAGTGCTCTTTAGCCAGCGATATTTTATATTCGGCCAGCAACCAGAATAAATAGACTTCGGGATATCTCACTGCCGCACCAGATAAACCAATACAGGCATCGCGCAGACGTTGCGGTAGATAGGCGAAAATTTCGTCAACACTCAAAAAGGAGCGCAAAAAGTTCAGAAAAACAAGTCAAAATAACATATTGATTTTTAATGATTTTAATTTGCGTGACAACGAAAATGCCAAAACGAACAAAAAACAGACCGCCACAGAGCATTTTATCGACAAAAAGATTATAAATAAAAATTTTAAGCTAGTTGCTAGTTATTATCCAGGCAGATATCCTATTCAAACGCGAAAGCAGCAAGACAAATCACTAGCAAGAAGATATTGAAAACCTTTTTACCCCTTTTTACAAGGAGCATTAACATGTTCTCTCCACAGTCACGCTTGCGTCATGCTGTAGCAGACACGTTCGCGATGGTTGTTTATTGTTCTGTCGTGAACATGTTGATCGAGATATTCCTTTCAGGAATGAGCTTCGAACAGTCACTGTACTCCAGACTGGTCGCTATCCCCGTCAACATCCTGATCGCCTGGCCATACGGTATGTACCGCGATTTGTTTATGCGTGCGGCACGCAAAGCCACGCAGGCAGGATGGGCAAAAAATCTGGCGGATGTGCTGGCCTATGTCACGTTCCAGTCACCGGTGTATGTGATTATTCTGCTGACGGTTGGCGCTGACTGGCACCAGATCACGGCTGCGGTAAGCTCCAACATCGTGGTCTCAATGCTGATGGGTGCAGTATATGGTTACTTCCTTGATTATTGCCGCCGCCTGTTTAAAGTCAGCAGCTACCACCAGGCTAAAGCGTAAAAATATCTCATCGCGACTGGCACCGCCAGTCGCGTTATCAGTTTGAACTCACGTCGCCAAACAACCCATTCAAATAACGTTCCAGCGCGATACGCGAGCTAAAGCCGTGTGGAATACCATAATGTTCATGAGTATCGCCGGCTAAATAAAGCGGGAATTGCTGATAGTGATCGCAGGTTTTAATATCCGTGGCCGGTTCTGCCAGTGAAGAACTCCGCTCTTTTAGCGTGGGATGAATCACCAATGCGGTACGTCCCATCCGCGCTTCACGGTTTACATATACATAATTCTCGCCACGACGATAGCCGTATGTTTTCTGTGTGACTACATCAACGGTAAAGCCCACTTTTTCAAGTACGCGCGCCACCTCATCAGGTCGTAAATACATATTATTTTCCTCGTTATCTTTTACTGCGGGCTTACCTTACCTGATTCAGCATTAGCAACGCTTTCAGAAAAGTCCATAAACGAGTGCAGACGGTGAGATGAATATCTTAAGAACAACGCAAATTTATGTCAGCGCCAACCGGAGTTGATATGCAGCCTGCTGCGCCATTTCCGCCGATCGAATATTGGTAAATGACAGTAATATTCCCCCCTTACCTGTTGAGGTGACGCGCCACCGGCTTAAGGCCTGAACCGCCAGTCCGGCCTGATTCGCTTTGCGTACTAACGCAGTATCATCCCCCGCCACGGCGATCACCAGTTGGATCCCGCCCTCTTGTGGCACCACGCTAAAACCCTGCTCTGTCAGGGCGCTTTCCATCCATTGACGCCGTTGGGCGTAATGCTGACGCATGCGTTTTAAGTGCCGCCAGAAGTGGCCGTCTTGCATAAAATCCGCCAGCGTTTGCTGCCATAAAACCGGAACGCTACAGGCCGTTAGCGCCGCCTGCTGACGAAAATGTTCGACCTGAGTCAGAGGCACCACCAGCCATGCCGTGCGCAAAGCCGGAAACAACGATTTACTGAACGTTCCGGCATAAATCACCCGCTGCGGCGCATCCAGACTTTTTAGCGGCGGCAACGGTTTACCGTGGTAACGAAATTCGCTGTCGTAGTCATCTTCGATTACCCACGCCTGTGCGCGATCGGCCCATTCCAGCAACTGGTGACGGCGGGCCAGAGAAAGCGCCACGCCCAGTGGGCTTTGGTGTGCAGGTGTCAGCAAGACAAAACGCGCCTGTGGGTAGTGACGGATCCCCGCGCTGACGTCCAGACCATCAGCATCAACCGCCACCGGCATCAGCTCAATGCGTTCCTGAGCGACCACGGGGCGAATCAGCGGAAAGCCAGGATCTTCGACCCACATCCCCTCGCCGGGTGTGGCCAGCGCGCGCAGGATCAACATCATTGACGCCGCATAACCCGACGTAATAAAAACCTGCTCCGGAAGACATTCAATGCTGCGTGACACTCGCAGGTAATCAACAATCGCCTGACGTAATACCCGTTCACCGCAAACATCCCCCACCGCAAGATCAAAACGTGTTTGGGTACGCAAACGTCGACCCATGACCCGTGCCCAGATATCGCGCGGAAAAAGATCGAGAGCTGGCAATCCCATCTGAAAAAGCTGTGGCGTGCCGTTTTCTCCGGCGAAGACGGCAGGGGCTGCGGGCGGGGTTTCCAGTCGCAATTGTTCGCTGACAAAGGTTCCCGCCTGCCCGCGCCGCGCAAGCCAGCCCTGCGCCACCAGCTCAGCATAAGCGTTTTCTACCGTCGAACGTGAAACCCCCAGCTCCTGGGACCAGGTTCGGCTGGAGGGTAATCTTGTGCCAGGCTTAAGATCGCCCTTCTCAATAGCGGTTTTTAACTGACGGGCAATTTGCTGGTAGCGCGGCATTTATGGTCTGCTTTTTAAGTAAAAATATGGCTCTCTTTAGCAGACCATTATAGTGCTACATTGCAGGTCATCCAAATGAGGAGCAATACCATGACAATGTTACGCCAGCCCTATTACGAACTCAGTCCTGAAGTCTATAACGCCCTGGTTCAGGCAAGCAAAGCGCTGGAAAACTGCGCGCTGGAACCCACCCTGACGGAACTGATTTACCTGAGGGTTTCACAAATCAACGGCTGCGCATTTTGCCTTGAAATGCACAGCAAAGCGCTGCGCAAAGCTGGCGTGGAACAAGCCCGTCTGGATGCGCTGGCGGGTTGGCGGGTGAGCCACCATTTCAGCGAACGGGAACGTGCGGCACTGGCATGGGCCGAGTCCGTCACTCATGTCGCCAGCAGCCATGCCGAAGACGATGTTTATCTGCCACTGCTTGACCATTTTAGCGCCAAAGAAATAAGCGACCTGACCTTCGCAATCAGCCTGATGAACTGCTTTAACCGCCTCGCAGTGGGTATGCGTATGTAATTTTGCGCTGCCGGATGGCGGCATTAATGCCTTATCTGGTCAGGGATATACTCTCCTGTAGGCCGGATATGACGCGACGCGTCGCCATCCGGCCACCTTTTATAGTCCATATCCCGTTCCCGTCCCGCTCATCACCCAGGGCATCATCAACCTAAAATTCCCATATCTTGTATGGTTGAAACTTCTTTCATCTACATCTAGTATCTTCTCTATCAGCACGCACACAAGCCGATGTCCATTATGCATCGCTCATTTACCCTTAAATGGAAATACGAATCATGAGTATTATTATTTACACTCGTAATAACTGTGTTCAGTGCCACGCCACCAAACGGGCGATGGAAAGCCGTGGTTTTGACTTTGAGATGGTGAATGTCGATTTGCAGCCTGAACTGGCAGATACCCTGCGCGAGCAAGGTTTTCGTCAGTTGCCCGTCGTGGTGGCAGGTGAAACCCGTTGGTCAGGATTTCGCCCGGACATGATCAATCGCCTGCGCCCGGAACCCCGCGTGGCCAGCGCATGACGACGCTCGTCTACTTCTCCAGCCGTTCCGAAAATACGCACCGCTTTATGCTGCGTCTGGCGCTGCCCGCCATCCGCATTCCGCTTAATGAACGCGAGCGGATCCAGGTAGACGAGCCTTACATTTTAATCGTGCCGTCTTACGGCGGCGGCGGTACGGCCGGCGCAGTCCCGCGTCAGGTGATCCGCTTTTTAAACGATCCTCATAACCGGGCATTAATCCGTGGCGTGATCGCCTCCGGCAATCGCAATTTCGGCGAGGCCTATGGGCGTGCGGGTGAGGTCGTCTCACAAAAATGCGGCGTGCCATGGCTCTATCGTTTTGAGCTGATGGGTACGCAAAGCGATATCGAAAACGTTCGAAAAGGAGTGAGCGAATTTTGGCAACGACAACCGCAGAACGCGTAATCCAGCCCGCGCTGGATTATCACGCCCTGAACGCCATGCTAAATCTGTACGATAAAGCCGGGCGGATTCAGTTCGAAAAAGATCATCAGGCGGTGGAGGCTTTTTTTGCTACCCACGTCCGCCCTCATTCGGTGGTCTTTGCCAGTCAACAGGAACGCCTGGACACGCTGATTCGTGAAGGCTATTACGACGAAAGCGTTTTAGCCCGCTACAATCGTGCGTTCGTGGTGAAGCTGTTTGCCCACGCCCATGCCAGCGGATTCCGCTTTCAGACCTTCCTCGGCGCATGGAAGTATTACACCAGCTATACGCTGAAAACGTTCGACGGCAAACGCTACCTTGAAGATTTTGAGGATCGCGTGACGATGGTGGCGCTCACGCTGGCGCAGGGCGATGAAGCGCTCGCAATGCAACTGGCTGATGAAATGCTCTCCGGGCGCTTTCAACCCGCCACGCCAACCTTTCTAAACTGCGGTAAACAGCAGCGTGGCGAACTGGTTTCCTGCTTCCTGTTACGCATCGAAGACAATATGGAGTCAATTGGTCGGGCGGTAAACTCGGCGCTACAGCTATCTAAACGCGGCGGCGGCGTGGCATTTTTGCTCTCTAACCTGCGCGAGGCAGGTGCGCCTATTAAGCGTATTGAAAACCAGTCTTCCGGCGTGATCCCGATAATGAAAATGCTGGAAGATGCGTTTTCTTATGCTAATCAGTTGGGCGCACGTCAGGGCGCGGGCGCAGTGTATCTGCACGCGCATCATCCCGATATTTTGCGTTTTCTTGATACCAAACGTGAAAACGCCGACGAGAAAATCCGCATCAAAACGCTCTCGCTTGGCGTGGTGATCCCGGACGTCACCTTCCAGTTGGCGAAAGAAAATGCCCGGATGGCGCTGTTTTCACCGTATGACGTAGAACGCCTTTACGGCAAACCATTCGGCGATATCGCCGTGAGCGAGCGCTATGACGAACTGGTTGCCGACACGCGTGTGCGCAAAAAATACATTAATGCCCGCGACTTCTTCCAGCGACTGGCAGAGATCCAGTTCGAGTCTGGCTACCCCTACATTATGTTTGAAGATACGGTGAATCGTGCGAATCCGATTGCCGGTCGTATCAATATGAGCAACCTGTGCTCGGAGATTTTGCAGGTCAACACCCCATCAACCTATGATGAGGCACTGGGCTATACGCAGGTAGGGCATGATATTTCCTGCAATCTTGGCTCGCTGAACATTGCACATACCATGGATTCACCTGACTTTGCTCGTACAGTGGAAACAGCCGTGCGCGGCTTAACCGCCGTTTCGGACATGAGCCACATCCGCAGCGTGCCTTCGATCGAAGCCGGGAACAGCGCGTCGCACGCCATTGGTCTGGGACAGATGAATCTGCACGGGTATCTGGCGCGGGAAGGGATCGCCTATGGTTCGCCAGAAGGGCTGGATTTTACCAATCTCTATTTCTACACCATCACCTGGCATGCGCTGAATACGTCAATGAAACTGGCCCGTGAACGCGGTACAGCTTTTGCCGGATTTAGTCAGTCACGCTATGCCAACGGCGAGTACTTTACCCAGTATTTGCAGGGAGACTGGCAGCCTAAAACAGAGAAGGTCCGCGCACTGTTTGCCACAAGCGGCATTACGTTGCCAACCCGGGAGATGTGGCAGCAGCTGCGGGATGATGTGATGCGCTACGGCATCTATAACCAGAATTTGCAGGCCGTTCCGCCGACCGGTTCTATCTCCTATATCAACCACGCGACCTCAAGCATTCACCCGATTGTATCGAAAGTGGAAATTCGCAAAGAGGGTAAAACCGGGCGCGTTTACTACCCTGCCCCGTTTATGACCAACGAGAATCTGGCCTTGTATCAGGATGCCTACGAGATTGGCCCGCAAAAAATAATCGACACCTACGCGGAAGCAACGCGCCATGTCGATCAGGGGCTTTCACTGACTCTCTTTTTCCCCGATACCGCTACCACTCGCGATATCAACAAGGCGCAGATCTACGCCTGGCGTAAGGGTATCAAATCGTTGTACTACATCCGGTTACGCCAGTTGGCGCTGGAAGGAACCGAAATTGAGGGTTGCGTGTCATGCGCACTGTAAGGAGAACAGAATGAAACTATCTCGCGTCAGCGCCATCAACTGGAACAAGATTGAAGATGATAAAGACCTTGAGGTATGGAATCGCCTGACCAGTAACTTCTGGCTACCGGAAAAAGTCCCGCTATCCAATGATATTCCGGCATGGCAAACGTTGAGCGCTGCCGAGCAGCAGCTCACTATCCGCGTATTTACCGGCCTGACGTTGCTCGACACGATTCAGAATATCGCCGGCGCCCCCGCGCTAATGGCGGATTCAATCACGCCACATGAAGAGGCGGTACTGTCGAATATCAGCTTTATGGAAGCCGTGCACGCACGCTCCTACAGTTCTATTTTTTCCACGCTTTGTCAGACCAAAGATGTGGATGCGGCTTACCTGTGGAGTGAGGAAAATTCTCCGCTCCAGCACAAGGCACAGATAATTCTGACGCATTACGCCAGCGAAGAACCGCTGAAAAAGAAAATAGCCAGCGTATTTCTGGAATCCTTCCTGTTCTATTCCGGCTTCTGGCTACCGATGTATTTCTCCAGCCGCGGCAAGCTGACGAATACCGCTGACCTTATCCGCCTGATCATTCGTGACGAAGCAGTTCATGGTTATTACATTGGCTATAAATACCAAAAGGGTCTGGAGCACGTTTCACCCTCTACGCGTGACGCGCTACAGAATTACGCCCTCGATCTGTTGATGGAATTATATGACAACGAAGTTCGTTATACGGAGGAACTGTATGCGCAAACCCCGTGGGTGGAAGATGTCAAAGCCTTTCTCTGCTACAACGCCAATAAGGCGCTAATGAATTTAGGTTATGAGGCCCTGTTCCCGGCAGAAATGGCGGATGTGAACCCGGCAATCCTCGCAGCGCTCTCACCCAACGCAGACGAAAACCACGATTTCTTCTCCGGTTCAGGGTCATCTTATGTGATGGGTAAAGCCGTCGAAACAGAAGATGACGACTGGAATTTTTAACGTTTCCTTACGCGGAAAATACCTTACATTTTTCGCGTTAATATTTTAACGAGATCACATTTTTATCACACAAATAGTGTTGGGTGATCTACACTCAATATCAGCCGCAATATTCGCCTGTATTTCAACAATTCAGGCGCATTTTCAGTGTCATTTACAAAAAATATCCCTCAAGGCTCATCCGCGCTCAGCCCTTATATCATGGGAAATCCCGCCATCTGACGTTTGGCAATATTCATGCCACAAACAAATTCAGGGTTGTCTCAGATTCTCAGTATGTTAGGGTAGAAAAAGGTCACTATTTCCATCAGGTAATATATCGATATAAACAAATAACAGGAATCATTCTATTGCATGGCAATTAAATTAGAAGTTAAAAATCTCTATAAGATATTTGGCGAGCATCCCCAGAGAGCGTTCAAATATATTGAAAAAGGACTTTCAAAAGAGCAAATTCTGGATAAAACAGGGCTATCGCTTGGCGTTAAAGACGCCAGTCTGGCCATTGAAGAAGGCGAGATATTTGTCATCATGGGATTATCCGGTTCGGGTAAATCCACAATGGTACGCCTTCTCAATCGCCTGATTGAACCCACCCGCGGACAGGTATTGATAGACGGCGTAGACATTGCCCGAATCTCCGATGCCGAGCTTCGCGAGGTGCGCAGAAAAAAGATTGCGATGGTGTTCCAGTCCTTTGCTCTGATGCCGCATATGACGGTGTTGGACAATACGGCATTCGGCATGGAATTAGCCGGTGTTGGCGCGGATGAACGTCGAGAAAAAGCGTTAGATGCGCTACGTCAGGTTGGTCTGGAGAATTATGCGCACGGCTACCCGGATGAACTTTCCGGGGGAATGCGCCAGCGCGTGGGTCTCGCCCGCGCATTGGCCATCAATCCCGATATCTTATTAATGGATGAAGCCTTCTCTGCGCTCGATCCGTTAATTCGCACCGAAATGCAGGATGAGCTGGTAAAACTCCAGGCGAAACATCAGCGTACCGTGGTCTTTATTTCCCACGATCTTGATGAAGCGATGCGTATTGGCGACAGAATTGCCATTATGCAAAACGGTGAAGTTGTCCAGGTCGGTACACCGGATGAAATCCTGAATAATCCGGCGAATGATTATGTGCGTACCTTCTTCCGTGGCGTAGATATTAGCCAGGTCTTTAGCGCTAAAGATATATCCCGTCGTAGCCCTGAAGGGCTAATTCGTAAAACGCCAGGCGTCGGTCCCCGTTCGGCCCTGCAATTACTGCAGGACAAAGATCGCGAATATGGTTACGTGATTGAACGCGGCAATAAATTCGTCGGCGTGGTGTCGATCGATTCATTAAAAACAGCCTTAAGCCAGGCACAAGGTATTGATGCGGCATTAATCAACGAGCCGCTAGCCGTGGATGCACAAACTCCTCTGAGCGAGTTACTTTCTCATGTCGGTCAGGCCCCGTGCGCGGTGCCGGTTGTCGATGAGGAACAGCAGTATGTGGGCATTATTTCAAAACGCATGCTGCTACAGGCTTTAGATCGCGAGGGGGCAAACAATGACTGATCAAACCAATCCGTGGGATACCACACCGGCGGCCGACAGCGCCGCGCAATCTGCTGATGCCTGGGGGACGCCTTCAGGCGCACCTGCCGACGGCGCGAGCACAGACTGGCTGACCAGTGCACCTGCACCGGCACCAGAGCATTTCAATATTATGGATCCCTTCCATAAAACGCTGATCCCGCTGGATAGCTGGGTCACCGAAGGGATCGATTGGGTGGTCACCCATTTCCGTCCTGTCTTCCAGGGCATTCGAGTCCCGGTGGATTACATACTCAATGGCTTCCAGCAACTCCTGCTGGGTATGCCTGCGCCGGTGGCCATTATCCTGTTCGCCCTGATCGCCTGGCAAATTTCCGGCATCGGAATGGGCGCCGCTACGCTGATTTCACTGATTGCTATCGGTGCTATCGGTGCCTGGTCGCAGGCCATGATCACCCTGGCGCTGGTGCTTACCGCGTTGCTGTTCTGCGTGGTGATCGGCCTGCCAATGGGGATCTGGCTGGCGCGCAGCCCGCGTGCGGCGAAGATTGTCCGGCCACTGCTGGATGCCATGCAGACCACCCCCGCGTTCGTCTATCTGGTGCCGATCGTCATGCTGTTCGGTATTGGCAACGTCCCCGGCGTAGTGGTGACAATTATCTTCGCCCTGCCGCCCATCGTGCGTCTGACCATTCTGGGGATTAATCAGGTCCCGGCCGATCTGATCGAAGCCTCGCGCTCGTTTGGTGCCAGCCCGCGTCAGATGCTGTTTAAAGTGCAGTTGCCGCTGGCGATGCCCACCATTATGGCAGGGGTGAACCAGACGCTGATGCTGGCACTCTCCATGGTGGTTATCGCGTCGATGATCGCCGTCGGTGGGTTGGGTCAGATGGTGCTGCGCGGTATCGGTCGTCTGGATATGGGTCTGGCTACCGTTGGCGGTGTGGGGATCGTGATCCTCGCCATCATTCTGGACCGTCTGACGCAGGCCGTAGGCCGCGACTCGCGTAGCCGTGGTAACCGTCGCTGGTACACCACTGGTCCGGTTGGGCTTCTCACCCGCCCTTTCACTAAGTAGTTCACCCGTTGCCCGGTGACACATTGCTTACCGGGCCTATACGTCCCTCCAATAATTAAGGAACAACGATGCGACAGAAAATAATTATTGCCACAGCGTTTGCCACCCTTGTCTCCACCAGCGCTTTCGCTGCCGACCTGCCGGGCAAAGGCATCACCGTACAGCCAATCCAGAGCACCATCTCTGAAGAATCCTTCCAGACGCAGCTGGTCGCCCGCGCGCTGGAGAAGCTGGGTTATACCGTTAACAAAACCAGCGAAGTTGACTACAACGTCGGCTATACCTCCATTGCCTCTGGCGATGCAACTTTTACCGCCGTGAACTGGCAGCCGCTGCATGATGATATGTACGCCGCAGCCGGCGGAGACAAAAAGTTTTATCGCGAGGGGGTATTCGTTACGGGTGCTGCACAGGGTTATCTGATCGACAAAAAAACCGCTGAGCAGTACAAAATCACCAATATCGCCCAGTTAAAAGATCCGAAGATCGCCAAAATCTTTGACACCAACGGTGACGGTAAAGCCGATATGATGGGCTGTTCGCCGGGCTGGGGTTGTGAAGCAGTAATCAACCACCAGAACAAAGCCTTCGATCTGGAAAAAACCGTCGAGGTCAGCCACGGTAACTATGCGGCGATGATGGCGGACACCATTACCCGCTTTAAAGAAGGCAAACCCATTCTTTACTACACCTGGACACCGTACTGGGTCAGTGACGTGATGAAACCGGGCAAAGATGTCGTCTGGCTGCAGGTCCCGTTCTCTTCTCTGCCCGGTGAACAGAAAGATATCGATACCAAACTGCCGAACGGCGCGAACTATGGCTTCCCGGTAAACACCATGCACATTGTCGCCAACAAGGCTTGGGCGGAGAAAAACCCAGCGGCGGCGAAACTGTTTGCCATCATGAAATTACCACTGGCAGATATCAATGCGCAGAACGCAATGATGCATGATGGTAAAGCCTCAGAAGCTGACGTTCAGGGCCACGTTGATGGCTGGATAAAAGCCCACCAGCAGCAGTTCGACGGCTGGGTAAAAGAAGCGCTGGCTGCGCAGAAATAACCCACTCGTAGGCCTGATAAGCGCGACGCTATCAGGCCCAGTAACCGCACCAATGCCGGATGGTGGCGCGATGCGCCTTATCCGGCCTACACGCCCTTCCCTCACCGCACAATCCATCACCCAACAAATCAGCAACATTTAATCACTTCCGTTATGATTGTTTTCTGCAACCCATTATTCAGTTGAAAACAATGACCAAACCCACTCACGGGCTTAGCCCGGCACTGATTGTTTTAATGTCTGTGGCGACCGGCCTCGCCGTTGCCAGTAACTATTACGCCCAGCCGCTGCTCGACACCATCGCGCGAAACTTTTCGCTATCGGCCAGTACTGCGGGCTTTATCGTCACTGCAGCACAGCTTGGCTACGCGGCGGGGCTCCTGTTTCTGGTACCACTTGGCGACATGTTTGAACGCCGGATGCTGATTGTCTCGATGACACTGTTAGCCGCAGGCGGCATGCTGATTACTGCCAGCAGTCAGTCGCTGGGGATGCTGATCCTCGGCACTGCGCTAACCGGGTTGTTCTCAGTTGTCGCACAGATCCTGGTTCCGCTGGCGGCGACGCTTGCCACGCCAGACAAACGCGGTAAAGTCGTTGGTACGATTATGAGCGGCCTGTTGCTGGGGATTTTGCTGGCGCGAACGGTTGCAGGGTTACTGGCGAATCTCGGCGGCTGGCGCACCGTGTTTTGGGTGGCCTCAGTATTGATGGCGCTGATGGCGATTGCCCTGTGGCGTGGTTTGCCGAAGATGAAATCAGAGACCCATCTTAACTACCCGCAGCTATTGGGTTCTGTGTTTAGCCTGTTTATCCACGATAAATTACTCCGCACCCGCGCGATGCTGGGCTGCCTGACCTTTGCCAACTTCAGTATCCTCTGGACATCGATGGCATTTTTACTCGCCGCACCACCGTTTAACTATTCAGAAGGCATGATTGGCCTGTTCGGCCTGGCCGGGGCTGCCGGTGCGTTAGGCGCTCGTCCGGCGGGCGGTTTTGCCGATAAGGGTAAATCACACCTCACGACTACCGCAGGCCTGCTGCTACTGTTGCTCTCCTGGCTGGCTATCTGGCTCGGACATACATCAGTGCCGATGCTGATTATCGGTATCCTGGTACTGGATCTGACCGTTCAGGGGGTACATATCACCAACCAGACCGTTATCTATCGCATTCACCCGGACGCACGTAATCGTCTGACTGCCGGGTACATGACCAGCTATTTCATTGGTGGTGCGGCAGGTTCGCTGATTTCAGCGTCAGCCTGGCAGCATGCCGGCTGGGCTGGCGTTTGTCTGGCAGGTGTGACCGTTGCCGTACTCAATCTACTGGTCTGGTGGCGAGGTTTTCACCGCCAGGAAGCCGTAAATTAGGCGTATAACGTCCGTTTACCTTTGATTGGGCTCCTCAGGGTGTTAAGGAGCCCATCAGTCTGCTAAGGTTATAACGTATTGAGCCAGGTTATTTTAATTTCGGTAATGAAGCCTATAATCCTATGGAAAGCCCTGTTCCCCAGTCTGAATTCCGTTCTGCAACGTTAACTGAAGGATTCAAAGACAGTCTACCGATAGTTATCAGTTATATTCCGGTCGCATTTGCATTTGGTATGAATGCGACTCGCCTGGGCTTTACTCCCGTTGAAAGCGTTTTTTTCTCCTGCATCATTTACGCCGGCGCCAGCCAGTTTGTCATCACAACCATGCTCGCCGCAGGCAGCTCACTGTGGGTCGCGGCTCTGACCGTCATGGCGATGGATGTTCGCCACGTTTTGTACGGCCCTTCTCTGCGTAGCCGTATCGCCCGACAGCTGAGCAAACCTAAAAGCGCGCTATGGGCCTTTGGCCTCACTGACGAAGTCTTTGCCGCAGCAACGGCGAAGCTGGTGCGGGATAACCGCCGCTGGAGTGAAAACTGGATGATCGGCATCGCGCTATGCTCCTGGGCTTCCTGGGTTCTTGGCACGGTTATCGGCGCATTTTCCGGCACTGGCTTACTGAAGGGTTTCCCGGCGGTAGAAGCGGCGCTGGGGTTTATGCTCCCGGCGCTGTTTATGAGTTTTCTGCTGGCCTCTTTCCAGCGTCAGCAAACGCTATGCGTCACGGCGGCATTAGCCGGTGCGCTGGCTGGCGTAACGCTGTTTTCCATTCCGGCAGCCATCCTGGCAGGCATAGCCTGTGGATGCCTGACCGCGCTCATTCAGTCGTTCTGGCAGGGAGGTCCTGATGAGCTATGAGGTTCTGCTGCTCGGTCTGCTGGTCGGCTGCGTCAATTACTGTTTTCGCTATTTGCCACTGCGTCTGCGAATGGGGAATGTGCGCCCGACAAAGCGCGGAGCCACTGGAATATTACTCGACACCATCGGTATTGCATCAATTTGCGCCCTGCTGGTGGTGTCTACCGCGCCAGAAGTGATGCACGACGCCCGTCGTTTTGTGCCTACGCTGGTGGGGTTTGTGGTACTGGGTGCAAGCTTCTATAAGACCCGCAGCATCATCATTCCGACTTTACTGAGTGCTCTGGGCTATGGATTAGCCTGGAAAATGCTGTTTGTCTCATAGATTAAAATAATCATTTTAAATAAATAATACATTTACTTTATTTGTCACTGTCGTTACTATATCGGCTGAAATTAATGAGGTTATACCCAAATGGATAGTTCGTTTACGCCCATTGAACAAATGCTAAAATTTCGCGCCAGCCGCTACGAAGAGTTCCCTTATCAGGAAGTGCTTCTGACCCGTCTTTGCATGCATATGCAGGGCAAGCTGCTGGAAAACCGCAATAAGATGCTGAAAGCTCAAGGGATTAACGAGACGTTGTTTATGGCGTTGATTACGCTGGAGTCTCAGGAAAACCACAGTATTCAGCCTTCTGAACTGAGCTGCGCACTTGGCTCGTCACGAACTAACGCCACCCGCATCGCGGATGAGTTAGAAAAGCGCGGCTGGATTGAGCGTCGCGAAAGCGATAACGATCGCCGCTGTCTGCATCTGCAATTGACCGAAAAAGGCCATGCTTTTTTGCAGGAGGTATTACCGCCTCAGCATAACTGCCTTCATCAGCTTTGGTCATCTCTCAGCACCACCGAAAAAGATCAACTTGAGCACATCACCCGTAAACTTCTGACCCGTCTTGATCAGATGGAGCAGGATGGCGCGGTATTAGAAGCGCTGCGCTAACGCGCTGACTCGCTCAGAAATCCAGATTTATAAATGAAAAACCGACAGGCCAGCACGCACAGTGCTGGCCTTTCTGATAAACAGGTCGGCTCCAGCCGATGTGAAAAAAATAAGATCGTGGAGAACAACATGAGCGCAAATGCGGAGACTCAAACCCCGCAGCAACCGGTCAAGAAGAATGGCAAACGTAAAAGTATGCTGCTGCTTCTGACCTTGCTCTTTATTATCATTGCCGTGGCATATGGGATTTATTGGTTTTTAGTACTGCGTCATATCGAAGAGACAGACGATGCGTACGTGGCAGGGAACCAGGTTCAAATTATGGCGCAGGTATCAGGCAGCGTGACGAAAGTCTGGGCTGATAACACTGACTTTGTAAAACAGGGCGATGTCCTGGTCACTCTCGATCAGACAGATGCCAAACAGGCATTTGAAAAGGCCAAAACTGCGCTGGCGTCCAGCGTGCGCCAGACGCACCAGTTGATGATCAACAGCAAGCAGCTGCAGGCAAGCATTGAAGTACAGAGAACCGCGCTGGCCCAGGCACAAAGCGACTTTAATCGCCGTGTCCCGCTGGGTAACGCCAACCTGATTGGCCGCGAAGAACTGCAACACGCCCGCGATGCCGTCGCCAGCGCTCAGGCTCAGCTTGATGTCGCAATCCAACAATATAATGCGAACCAGGCAATGATTCTGGGTAGCAAGCTGGAAGATCAACCCGCTGTACAACAGGCCGCCACCGAAGTGCGTAATGCCTGGCTGGCGCTGGAACGTACTAAAATTGTCAGCCCGATGACCGGCTATGTTTCCCGTCGTGCCGTGCAGCCTGGCGCGCAAATTAGCCCGACGACGCCACTGATGGCAGTTGTTCCGGCCACTAATCTGTGGGTGGATGCCAACTTCAAAGAAACACAGCTGGCGCACATGCGTATTGGCCAACCGGCGACCGTTATCAGTGATATTTACGGCGATGATGTGAAATACACCGGGAAAGTCGTCGGCCTGGATATGGGTACGGGCAGCGCTTTCTCCCTGCTTCCGGCGCAAAACGCGACCGGTAACTGGATCAAAGTCGTCCAGCGTTTGCCGGTACGTATCGAGCTGGATGCGCAGCAGCTGGCACAACATCCACTGCGTATTGGTTTATCGACACTGGTTACGGTAGATACCGCTAATCGTGACGGGCAGATCCTGGCAAGTCAGGTCCGCACGACGCCAGTATCTGAAAGTAATGCACGTGAAATCAACCTTGATCCGGTCAATAAGATGATCGAAGAGATCGTGCAGGCCAACGCGGGCTAATTCAAAGGTGCGTGTGATGCAACAGCAAAAACCGCTGGAAGGCGCGCAGCTCGTCATTATGACGATTGCGCTGTCCCTGGCGACATTCATGCAGGTGCTGGACTCCACCATTGCTAACGTGGCGATCCCCACTATCGCCGGGAACCTCGGCTCTTCACTGAGCCAGGGAACCTGGGTGATCACCTCATTCGGGGTGGCGAATGCTATCTCTATTCCGATCACCGGCTGGCTGGCAAAGCGCGTTGGCGAAGTAAGACTCTTCATGTGGTCAACTATCGCCTTCGTCATTGCCTCATGGGCATGTGGGATGTCCACCAGCCTGAACATGCTGATTTTCTTCCGCGTCATTCAGGGGATTGTCGCCGGTCCGTTAATCCCGCTCTCGCAAAGCCTGTTACTGAATAACTATCCTCCCGCCAAACGCTCCATTGCCCTCGCGCTCTGGTCGATGACGGTGATTGTTGCCCCGATCTGTGGCCCCATTCTTGGGGGCTATATCAGCGATAACTATCACTGGGGCTGGATATTTTTCATCAACGTGCCAATCGGTGCTGTAGTGGTGTTGATGACGCTGCAAACCCTGCGCGGTCGGGAAACCAAAACCGAGCAGCGGCGTATCGACGCCATTGGTCTGGCGCTACTGGTCATTGGTATCGGCAGTTTGCAGATTATGCTCGACCGCGGCAAAGAATTGGACTGGTTCGCCTCGCAGGAAATTATCATCCTGACGGTTGTCGCCGTGGTGGCAATCAGCTTCCTCATCGTCTGGGAGCTTACCGACGAGCACCCCATTGTCGATCTCTCGCTGTTTAAGTCGCGAAACTTTACCATCGGCTGTCTGTGTATCAGTCTGGCCTATATGCTCTACTTCGGCGCAATCGTCCTGTTGCCGCAGTTATTGCAGGAGGTGTACGGATATACGGCAACCTGGGCAGGCCTGGCGTCTGCGCCGGTTGGGGTGATTCCCGTGATCCTGTCGCCGATTATCGGCCGTTTCGCACACAAGCTGGATATGCGTCGGCTGGTCACGTTCAGCTTCATCATGTATGCCGTTTGTTTCTACTGGCGTGCGTGGACGTTCGAACCCGGAATGGACTTTGGCGCATCGGCCTGGCCGCAGTTTATTCAGGGCTTCGCGGTGGCCTGTTTCTTTATGCCATTGACCACCATCACGCTATCGGGTTTACCGCCTGAACGAATGGCGGCAGCATCGAGCCTGTCTAACTTTACGCGAACGCTGGCGGGTTCTATTGGTACATCGATCACCACGACGATGTGGACTAGCCGTGAGTCGCTACACCATGCACAGTTAACGGAGTCCGTTAACCCCTACAACCCCAATGCACAGGCTATGTATGACCAACTGCAGGGATTGGGGATGAGCAAGGAACAAGCCTCTGGCTGGCTGGCCCAGCAGATAACCAATCAAGGGCTGATCATTTCCGCCAACGAAATCTTCTGGATGTCGGCGGGGATCTTCCTGGTGCTGCTTGGTCTGGTATGGTTTGCCAAACCGCCATTCGGTGCAGGCAGTGGCGGTGGCGGCGCGCACTAATACGTTAATAATCAATTAGAGTTTATAATCGTGTAGGAGGCGGGATCACTCCCGCCGTCCTCTCACACCACCGTACGTGCGGTTTCACATTCGGCGGTTCATGTTAACGCTGGAACTGCCGCTGCTTTTCCACCAGTGATATTAAGCCCATCCCCCTGAACCATGCTGTCTTTATCGCCTGATTCAGATGACTGGCTCCCGAGCTCCACCATGCTCCGTGGCTGTTGTATGCTGACATCATCGCGCGATCCTTGTTCAGACCCGCTCTTTGTAACATCTTTGAACGTGTCGACGGTTTCTTCAACTGCCTCCACACCAGGCAACGCAGTTTCCGTTTGATCCAGCCGTCCAGCTCCTCCAGTATTCCCCCTGACTTCCGTCAGTCTGAAGTAGCTTATCCATCCTCACAGCACCGGTGTCAGTACATCGAGACTGGCTCCGGTTTCCCGTCGTCAGACTGTGGACCTTGCCCTTCAGCCTTTTAACGCTCGCCGGCGCTATCTTCAGTTTCGTCTGTTTGTGCCATGTCACGCTGTAACCCAGGAACTTTCGCTCCCACGGATGCGCCACCGCGCTCTTCCTTTCATTTACCGTAAGCTTCTGTTTATTGTCAAGGAACGCTCTGAGTTCTTTCAGTATATGTTCACCCGCTTTCCGGCTGCTCACGTAGATATTGCAGTCATCCGCGTAGCGGCAGAAGCTGTGCCCACGACGCTCCAGCTCGTTATCCAGTTCATCCAGTAGTATGTTGGATAACAACGGCGACACGGGCCGCCCTGCGGTAGCCCCTCCCGCCATTTCTCCCGCTTATCACCTTTCTCCATATCTGACTTCAGGTAGCGGCATATTAACCTCAACACCCGTCTGCCCTTTATCGTTCCCGCAAGCTGCGACATCAGAAGCCTGTGATCCACACGGTCAAAGAACTTCTCCAGATCCATATCGGCTGACTTCTGCCGCCCCATCCCGGCCTCTCACGAGACTGGTAACACGATGGCAGAGTGGCAGATCTCTCGGGGTAATTCGCGCGACTTTCCTGCTTATACCTGTCGGCTCTACGTCACAGCGTTCTGTGTGAGTATCGGGCTTTGGTGATATATGCCACCTCACCCCGCTGCGCCGCCTTAACCGCTTCCTGTTCGTCAGGCCAGCATTTTGCTTCCGGCTTCCTGAAGATCCTCCTCACGGTAGACACCCTTGCCTTCGGCTAACACTTCCCTCACCAGATGTGTCGAGGACTTACACCTCTTAGTCGTTCTTTGACCACCACAGCCAAAGAACAGCGCCTGTCACGGCGCTACGCGCCATGCCCAGCGCACATATAAAAGGCAGCAAGAAAAATATGCTTATGGTTTCAAGCCAGTAACATCTACCGTTAATATTGAAACAATACCTGAAGGTGCAACATTGGGAATACCCTTACCACCATAAGCTAAATCAGGCGGTATATATATTTTCACGCGCCCCTTAGTGCCTACAAGAGTAACGGCCTTGCTAAGTAATTCAGGTAGCTTATCAACTTTGCTATTAATATTAACATTATTTGATAAAACTATGCCCGTACTAACCTCTTCTTTCATTACAAACTGTATATTATCTTTTTGCTTCGCTTTCCGCTTTGCGCCTTTGCTTTCCACAACATAAACAACCCCATCGGATTGCTGAATAGCCCCTTTTTTCGCCTTAATTGAACGCATCAGTTCCTCTGACTGCTCTTTAACAGAAAGCGAAGTTATTATCGTTTGCGAATTTTGTTGCTGTTGCAATAACGGTTTCGGGGCAACCGCATTACCACCATGTGCGGCATTCTCAGGCACGTTAGCTGCCTTTACGGTACTCAAATTCATCTGTCGTATTGATGCTTCAAGCTCAATATTTTTTTGAGCATTTTTAGACAACTCTTGCTCAAGCACGCCAATTCGCGATGATTTTTCGCCTATTGAAACATTCAATTTAGAAATCAAAGTATTAAGTTCAATATTTTTCCTTCTTTCCTCCGCAACTAACTTTGACAGATTCTCAGAATTTCGCAATGACTCGGCCATTTTAACCATATTTGATTTTTGCTCACTATTCTGAGCGATCAGACTAACGTTCTGAGATTCCAGATACTTTTTTACTTTTCCCGTATCTTCTATTACGTTGACAAGCTTCAAAATCTGTTGCGCAAGTAATTTAGATTTTGCTGTTGCTTTAGCTTTGTCTTTCTCCAGCTCAGTCAACTGAGCCGTCTGTTTCTCCAGTTTCGCCG
>NZ_SZXJ01000082.1 GCF_005281345.1 Citrobacter sp. wls619 | reverse complement strand
TGGGTGTCCAACTTTTTGGGTGCAGTTCATTTCCCCGGCTTTTTTATGGTGAAAGCTCGTAGCCCGTAGGCCTGATAAGCGTAGCGCTATCAGGCACAGTTTTATCAGACGACCATACCCAGCAGCAGACACCCTACCAGACCGCAGACGGAGATAATGGTTTCCAGCATTGACCATGACTTGATGGTTTCACCGATGGTCAGGTTGAAGTACTCCTTGAACAACCAGAAGCCTGGATCGTTCACGTGGGAGAAAATGACGGAACCGGAACCCACTGCGATAACCATCAGCTCTGGGCTTACGCCGGTGGTCGCAATCAGCGGCGCTACAATCCCACCTGCAGTAATTGCTGCAACGGTTGCAGAACCCAGGGCGATACGCAGTACTGCAGCAATAGACCATGCCATCAGCAGCGGAGACACGTTAGAGCCGTGCATCATTGAAGCGATGTATTTGTCGACGCCGCTATCCACCAGGACCTGTTTGAAGGCACCGCCACCACCGATGATCAACAGCATCATCGCGATGATTTTGATTGAGGACACCAGCGTGTCGTTAATCTGATCCATCGAACGTCCACGGTTCAGACCAAACGTGAACATCGCAATCAGCACCGCGATAAGCGTCGCCATGACCGGGTCGCCGAGGAATTCCGCAACCGTCAGGAAAGCATGGCCTTTTGGCAGGATCATCTCTGCGACGGCACGCATGGCCATCAGAATGACCGGTACCAGAGAGGTCCAGACGCTGACGCCAAAGCCCGGCATTTCTTCTTCAGTGAAGGTTTTCGCGCTGTACAGACCTTCCGGGATCGGCTTATCGATGCCTTTCAGGAAACGTGCGTAGACCGGACCTGCGAGAATGACGGTCGGGATTGCCAGAATCGTACCAAACAGCAGGGTTTTACCCATATCGGCGTGGAAAATGGTCGCGATAGCGGTCGGACCCGGGTGCGGCGGCAGAAAGCCGTGAGTCACGGACAGCGCAGCGGCCATCGGCACACCAACGTACAGCAGCGGAATATTCGCAGCAGCAGCGATGGTGAATACCAGCGGCAGCATCAGCACGAAGCCGACTTCGTAGAACAGGGCAAAACCAACGGTGAAGCCGGTTAAGACCACCGCCCATTGAATGTGTTTTTTGCCGAATTTAGCAATCAGCGTGGTCGCAATGCGCTGCGCACCGCCGCAGTCTGCCAACATTTTGCCCAGCATGGCGCCAAACCCCATAATCAGGGCGAGGCTGCCAAGGGTTCCGCCGACACCGGCTTTAATAGAACCAATGACTTTATCCAGTGGCATCCCTTGCATCAATCCGACAGCAAGCGCCACCAGGACGAGAGCGATGAAACCGTTCATTTTGAAACGGATCATCAGGAGGAGTAACAAGATTACACCGATAGCAACGATGACTAATGGCATGATTTACCTGGCCTTTACTTTGTTATGGGTAACGTCAGTGTTTAGATGACAAATTCCGATTGTCCCGACCGGGAACAGAGTATTCACAGCACCAATGCTGATTGCCTGTAAAACTAATCAGTTTAGCTGGCTGTTATGTGCGTCTTGGGTGCTGATAAGAATGATACGGGTAACATACCGCACTTGAAAATCACCTGGGCAGGCAAAATTTAAATTATGAGAAGCGGGTCAAATTATGGAGGGTTTTATTGCAGAAATGTAACAGAGGAATGTTGGCCCGGTTAGGTCGAGGGCCGGATAACGCCTTAACGCGACTATCCGGCATCAATGCCCGATGACTACGCTGATGCGTGTTATCGGGGCTACGAATACTCTACTTGTCTGGTCGTTAGTAGTAAGAGTGCTCGCCACGCTGGTGTTCGGTTAAATCACGAACGCCTTTCAGTTCGGGGAATTCAGCCAATAGCTGTTTCTCGATACCTTCTTTCAACGTAACGTCGACCATTGAACAACCGTTACAGCCGCCGCCAAACTGCAGAATGGCGAAGCCTTCATCGGTAATTTCCATCAGGGAGACACGGCCACCGTGGCCAGCCAGCTGTGGGTTGATCTGCGATTGCAGCATGTACTCCACGCGTTCCATCAGCGGCGCATCATCGGCAACTTTGCGCATTTTTGCGTTCGGTGCTTTCAGGGTCAGCTGAGAACCTAATTGGTCAGTGACGAAATCGATTTCTGCATCTTCCAGATACGGTGCGCTCAGTTCATCAACATATGCGGTCAGCAGGTCAAATTTAATGGCGGTGTCGGTTGCTTCCACGGCGTCCGGCGGACAATAAGAAACGCCACATTCAGCGTTAGGCGTGCCGGGATTGATCACAAATACGCGGATTTGTGTCCCTTCTTCCTGATTTGCCAGCAGTTTGGCAAAGTGCGCTTGTGCAGCATCGGAAATATGGATCATAGTAATGGCCTAATAGTTGACTATTTTACTTGGTTATAATACGCCCATCATCGAGGCTCTACAAGGTTCGACACAGGCACCATACCTGGACAGTCGCCGCGCCGTTGCGTAAAAGCAGCTGCGCGATTTCCGCGACGGTACTTCCGGTAGTGACGACATCATCCACAATAACCATATGGAGTCCCTGCACCGGCAATTCAAGGCGAAAGGCGTTTTTCAGGTTACGTTTGCGTAACCGGGCGCTGAGATGGTGTTGTGTGGCGGTCGCCCGTACC
The DNA here is from genome assembly GCF_005281345.1 of Citrobacter sp. wls619. Classification (GTDB taxonomy): domain Bacteria; phylum Pseudomonadota; class Gammaproteobacteria; order Enterobacterales; family Enterobacteriaceae; genus Citrobacter. Next base: position 32,930 of record NZ_SZXJ01000082.1, on the reverse strand, counting down.
CGTGTGATGGCCCGGCAGTTCCAGTCGCAGCCCAGCCAGCGCGCCAGAGGGCGGCACAATAAATCGCTCTGATTAAATCCTCTGCGCCAGTGTCGGCGTTGCCAGAGTGGGACGCTGATGAGCCTGTCTGGCAGAGGAAGACCGCTGACGCGCCGAGCCTGCAATACTTCCAGCAACAGCAGACGTGCCAGCGCAGGGGCTATTTCGCTGTGTCGTGAAAATTTAAGCTGGTGGATAAGCCCGCTCAACGGCGGAACATAGTCGCTGACTGAAACCAGGCGCTGCCACGGCGGTGGTTTTTGCAGGCAACGACCACAGGGAACCGAGGTGTGAATGGCCGGTAGCCCGCACTGCGGGCACAGGCTGTCATGCTGGCGTACTGCCTGTGTGCAGACAGAGCAAATTCCCCAATGCCCCAACCTCAGCGGCATTCGGCATAGCCAGCATAATCCTGGTACTGTTAGCATAGAGACATCCTTGTTAGCTAAAAGAGAACAGTAACTGATGAATGACATCTGGTGGCAGACCCAGGGGTCGGGAAATTGCCATCTTGTGCTGCTGCACGGATGGGGACTGAATGCAGAGGTGTGGCATTGCATAAGCGAGGAACTGAGCTCGCATTTTACGCTGCATCTTGTCGACTTACCGGGATTTGGCCGTAGTCAGGGTTTTGGCGCGATGTCGCTGGAAGAGATGACTGAACGGGTATTAAGGCAGGCTCCGGGGAAAGCCGTCTGGCTCGGCTGGAGTTTGGGCGGTCTGGTGGCGAGCCAGGTCGCATTGACCCATCCTGAGCGCGTTCAGGCGCTGGTAACCGTTGCCTCTTCTCCCTGCTTTAGCGCACGCGAAACGTGGCCGGGCATTAAACCGGAGGTACTGGCTGGCTTCCAGCAACAGCTAAGCGAAGACTTCCAGAAAACGGTAGAGCGTTTTCTGGCATTGCAGACGATGGGCACGGAAACCGCGCGTCAGGATGCTCGGGCGTTGAAAAAAACGGTACTGGCGCTCCCCATGCCGGACGTCGAGGTGCTCAATGGCGGGCTGGAGATCCTGAAAACGGTCGATCTGCGTGAACCGTTGTGTGCGTTGAACCTGCCGTTCCTGCGCTTATACGGTTATCTCGATGGCCTGGTCCCGCGCAAAGTGGTGCCAATGCTGGATGCTCTGTGGCCGCAGAGTGAGTCACTGGTGTTTGCGAAAGCCGCTCATGCGCCGTTTATCTCACATCCTGCCGAGTTCTGCTCTGCGCTGGTGACGTTAAAACAGCGGTTATAAATCCGTTGCGTTGCCCGGCACAGCCACGCTTGCCGGGCCTGAGATTAATGGCTACGCGTAGCCAGATCCTCAGCGGTCAGACCGGTAATTCTGAAGATGGTCAGCGGGTCTATACCATCAGCCTGCATGGTTGATGCAATACGTAAAGCTTCCTCTCGTTTACCTTGTTGCAGACCCGTTTGTAACCCCTCTTTTAACCCTTTTCTATGACCTTCCTGAAGACCATTAAGGTGCCCTTCCTGACGTAATCTTTCGGCGATAGTCATCAACTTTTCCTTATGTTGGGGTAAACGTTCGGCGACTTCATGAAGAAATTCGCCAAAATGTGTGGTGTTCCCGGCCTGCATTAAATAATTAAACAAGGCTTTCAACTGGATGTCATTAGCGTGTCCTTTAACAAGCAGGATGGCCAGTTTTTCTACCAGCCCCATCAAATCGCGTTTACGAATATGTTTTTGGATAAGTTCCAGCAGCGCCATCCGGCGATGCTGCATGATCTCGTCATCGGGCACGACGGTGATATCGATCAGTGGAAACGCGGTGCTATAAAGTTGTCTGGCGGATTTTGGGTCATCAAATTCGTCCAGCCAACAAAGTGAATAGGGGTATGGGCTTGCTGAGCCATGATAAAAAAGCATAGGTATCACCAGCGGGAGTTTCTTGTGGCCTGCAGCCAAATGACGATGCATTACCGCAATGGCATAACGCATTAGCCGAAACGCCATATGGGCATCGGCGGTACTCTGATGCTCAATGATGGTGTAAATATAGCCATCGCCTTCGCATGTTTTTAACGACCACAGCACATCAGAGTAGTATGCGCGCAAATCGTCCTCAATAAAGCTGCCCGATTCCAGTTGTAGCGTTTTCAGATCGCACAGTTTTTGCAAAGAGGCTGGAAGATGGAGCTGAAGAAAGTCACGTGCGGTCGCTGGGTGGTTTAAGAACGTTTTGAAAATCGCGTCATGTGGCGTAGTAGAAGTTTCAGTATTCATGGCGATCCGTCACCTGAGAAACAAGATGACGAGACTCTACTTTCCTGGTCGCCAGTAATCATCCATGAGTTGATAACGATGCGCGGCAGGCTGAAGGATAGATCTGTTTTGCTGAAACAGAGATCTCTTCATGGAATCCATTACGCAAAAAGCCGGATATCAGCGTAAACGCTTTATCCGGCCTGGACGTTTGCATCATTTGTAGGCCGGATAAGCGTCGCGCCATCCGGCATCGAACTAGCGTAAAGCCCACCACTCGCGCAGGCAGGCTTTGCCTTCCGGGCAGCTTTTGCAGCTTCCGGACAGACACCCATCGGCATCCTCCTGAATCCGCACCGCTTTGCCCATCTTTTCTAACTGATTCAGCATGGCGTCAATCATTGGCTGCGGGGTATGCAGCGTGTGGCTAATTTGCTTCGCCTCCATGCGCCCCCGCAGAGCCAGTAAATCACGAACCTGAATAAGCGATGCCATTGTCGATAACCTTAGTGGCAATCGCCAGTGGTGCTGGAACAGCAGGAACTCGCCGTCCTGTTGGTCGCCAGCAGCGCGAGGTCCACACGGCTGCGAGCGCGACGCAGCAGGCCCAGCAACACGATGTTAAACAGGATGACGGCTAATATGCACACCAGGCTGTAGGTCGGGTGTTCTTTGTAGCTGACCGTCTGATAAAACAGCGTCGACAGAGAGTAGGCGATGTTCAGGCCCCACAGAATCGAGAAGCTCATCCAGCCACGGCTGGACTCACGTGCGATAGCACCCATCACTGAAATGCACGGTACATACAGCAGCACGAAAATCAGGTAGCTGTATGCCGCAGCAGCGCTGCCGAATTTCTCGCCCATCACGCCCATCGCGCCAGTTGCCATCTCACCGTCACCTTTACTGGCTTCGATAGGGTTGGCCAGCACGCTTAGGCTGAAGGTGTCTTTCAGGCTTTGCCAGGTTTCATCCACCGCACCGAGCAGCTCGTCACCGAGGTGGAAATCTGCCGGGTTGAACTCTTCTTCCTGAATGTTTTCTGCGGTATAGAGCGTGTTCAGCGTACCGACAACCACTTCTTTCGCCATCGCGCCGGTGAACAGACCGACGGTTGCCTGCCAGTTATCTTCGTGAACGCCAATCGGCTTGAAGACTGGGGTAATGACGCGGCTGACGGAGGCCAGAGCAGAATCGTTAATGTTATCGACGATTTTTCCGCTCAGCGAGAAGCTGTTAAACGCGCTGAGGAAAATGCTGACGATGATGATGACTTTACCGGCACGCAGGACAAAGCCTTTCAGACGCTGCCAGGTCTGAATGATCAGACTCTTAATGTGCGGTACGTGGTACACCGGCAGCTCCATAACAAACGGCGTGGCTTCGCCGCGCATGATGGTGTGTTTGAGCATCAGGCCGGTCAGTATCGCCATAATGATACCCAGCACGTACAGTGAGAAGACTGCCAGCGCGCCGTTCTGACCAAAGAAAGCCGCGGCAAAGACGGCGAAAATCGCCAGGCGTGCGCCGCAGGACATAAACGGCGCCATCATAATGGTCATCAGACGCTCACGCGGGGCGTCCAGCGTACGTGCGCCCATCACCGACGGTACGTTGCAGCCGAAGCCGACAATTAGCGGGACAAACGATTTACCTGGTAATCCCAGCGCCTGCATCAAACGGTCCATCACAAACGCAGCACGCGCCATATAGCCGGAGTCTTCAAGGAAGGAGAGGAACAGGTACATCATGCCGATTTGCGGTACCAGCGGCAGCACGGTGTTAATCCCGCCGCCAAGGCCCTGGGCCAGGAAGATGGTCAGCCAGTCCGGGAAGTGCAGCGTGTAGCCAATCCACTGAATACCATGGATAAAGAGCGCCACGGAGCCGACGTCAAATAACGGTTGCAGCGCGCCACCAATGTTGATGGCGAGCAGGAACATCAGGTACATCACGAACAGGAAAATCGGCAGACCGAGGAAGCGGTTGAGGATGATTTTGTCAACCGCGGTGGTGAAGCGGCTCGGTTCTGCGGTCAGGGTGTTGCTGACGGTATCGCAGATAGCGGCAATGCACTGGTAACGGGCATCGGCAATATGCAGCGCCGGATCGTCCATCGTTTCGCTCAGACGAGCAACGGCAGCATCCAGGTTTTGCGCGGCATCACCGGCGTAAGCGCGGCTGTAAATATCGCCTTCCAGCATTTGGAGGCCCAGCCAGCGGCGCTGTTTCAGTGGCATGTCTTTGGCCATTGCCTCGGCGAGGGAATCCGCTTCTTGCAACAACGGCTGGGCATAATGGACCAGCTCGACGGTGTCGTTTTCCTTGTAGCGATCAATCGCCAGCTTCAGCGCTTCAATCCCGCGGCCACGGGTAGAAACCAGCGGTACTACCGGACAGCCCAGGCGAGCGGAAAGGGCATCGATCTCAATACGGACCTGCTGCTTCTCAGCAATATCCAGCATGTTCAGCGCGACGATGCAGGGGATGCCCAGCTCAAGCAGTTGCAACGTCAGGTAGAGGTTGCGCTCAAGGTTTGACGCATCGACCACGTTGATCAACAGATCCGCATCACCGCTTAAAATGTAGTGGCAGGCGATCTGCTCATCGAGAGAGGTTTGGGATGAGATTGTCGTCAGAGAATAGGTGCCGGGTAAATCGACCAGCGTGACCTGATGGTCTGTGGTCGCGAAATGACCTTCTTTACGCTCGACGGTCACACCAGCCCAGTTACCCACACGCTGGCGTGCACCGGTAAGCTGATTGAATAAGGTTGTCTTGCCGGAATTAGGATTACCAATTAAACCAATGGTTAGTTTTTTCATTTTTATAGACTCACTGTATTAACAGGAAACCGCTTCCACTTCTAATAACGCCAAATCCTTCTTACGCAATACCAGGCTTACGCGACGCGTTTCGATATGGATAGGATCGCCGAGCGGGGCGACGCGTACCACGTTGAACGATGAGCCTGGCAGCATGCCGAGCGACAACAGCTTCTGCCGGTACGCCGGACTGATATCACGAGAAAAACCGGTAATTTTCCACGCAGTGTCTGGAGTGAATTGCATAGGGACCTACTTATATCTCGCTAACTGGATGATTACCTCATGGGGCGAAAGGCGGCATGAGACCAGATGATTAGCCAACGAAGGAAAGAGTAAATAATCAACAAAACAATGATAATGAGAATGGTTTCTATCATCAATAGAATAAATGTGACGGGATGTTGGATTGAAGAATAATTTGAGTCAATTTTGATATGGCTCAATATTTATTCTGGTCTGACACGAATGATTCGAGGGAGAAATTATTGGATTTTCTTAATGTTTAATTAAGGTTTCAGCTGTTAATAAAGTGATAAATATATTGTAAGAAAAAGCGGGAAATAGAGTAAATATGCCGGATGGCGATGTTTAAGCGCCTTATCCGACATACACATTAATTACGACAACCTGGCCGGATAAGGTGTTTATACCGTTATCCGGCACAAGATTAAAACTTAACGTTTTTTACCCATTGCCGCCGCCAGCGCATCCATCATCGCGCTGTTGCCCGCAGGCTGCGCGTCACGTCCGCGTGGTTTTGCGGCTTTCGGGGCCGGGCGGTTGCCCTGATTGCGATCGTTGCCGCCGCCGCGACGCGCATTGGTTTCGCCCGGCTGTTCGTCCAGACGCATGGTCAGGGCGATACGCTTACGTTGCAGGTCCACTTCCAACACTTTCACCTTCACAATGTCGCCGGCTTTCACCACGGTGTGTGGATCTTCAACAAATTTGTTCGACAGAGAGGAGATATGCACCAGACCGTCCTGGTGAACGCCAATATCCACGAACGCGCCGAAGTTGGTGACGTTGGTGACCGCCCCTTCCAGAATCATTCCCGGCAGCAGGTCGTTCATGGTTTCAACGCCATCAGCAAACTGCGCGGTTTTGAATTCAGGACGTGGGTCACGACCCGGCTTTTCCAGCTCTTTGATGATGTCGGTGACGGTTGGCACCCCGAAGCGTTCGTCGGTGAAGTCGGACGCTTTGAGATGACGCAGCGCGTCGCTGTTGCCCATCAGGTCACGCAGCGATTGCTCGGTTGCTGCCAGAATGCGTTCCACTATCGGGTAGGCTTCCGGGTGAACGGTAGAGGCATCCAGCGGGTTATCGCCGTGGTTGATACGCAGGAAGCCCGCGCACTGTTCAAAGGCTTTTGGCCCCAGACGACTGACTTTTAGCAACTGCTGGCGGTTCTGGAATTGACCGTTCTCATCGCGCCAGGCGACGATGTTTTGCGCCATCATGCGCGTCAGGCCGGCAACGCGGGTCAGCAGCGGTACGGAGGCGGTGTTCAGATCGACGCCGACGGCGTTCACACAGTCTTCCACTACCGCATCCAGCTTACGCGCCAGCTGGGTCTGGCTAACGTCGTGCTGATACTGGCCCACACCGATAGATTTCGGATCGATTTTCACCAGTTCAGCCAGTGGGTCCTGCAGACGGCGAGCAATAGATACTGCGCCACGCAGCGACACATCGAGGTCCGGGAACTCCAGCGCCGCCAGTTCAGAGGCAGAGTAAACCGATGCCCCGGCTTCACTGACGATCACTTTCTGTGCGCTCACTTGCGGGAATTGCTTCTGTACGTCGAGGAAGAAACGCTCGGTTTCGCGCGACGCCGTACCGTTACCAATTGCCACCAGCTCAACGTTGTATTTCTCACATAACGCCGCAACGGCAACGGCGGCTTTGGCGGCCTGTCCGGTATGCGGATAAATGGTGTCGGTGGCGACCAGCTTGCCGGTCCCGTCAACAACCGCTACTTTTACACCGGTACGCAGGCCCGGATCGAGACCCATGGTGGCGCGCAGCCCGGCGGGCGCCGCCATCAGCAGGTCGTGCAGGTTGCGGGCAAAGACGTTGATTGCTTCATCTTCTGCGCGTTCGCGCACGGTGCCCATCAGTTCGGTTTCGAGGTGCATCAGCACCTTAATGCGCCATGTCCAGCTGACAACGCCTTTACGCCAGCTGTCTGCCGGTGCGTTGTTCAGTCGCAGGCCAAGGTGATCCTGAATGATTTGCTCGCCGTGGCTCTCTTTCGGCGGCTCATCGAATTGCGGATCGGCATTCAGGGACAGCTGTAAAATGCCTTCGTTACGGCCGCGGAACATGGCCAGCGCACGGTGAGACGGCACGGTAGAAATCGGTTCGTGGTGATCGAAGTAGTCGCGGAATTTCGCGCCTTCCTCTTCTTTACCGCTTACCACGGTGGAAACCAGATGCGCGTTCTTCCACAGGTAGTCACGCACTTTTGCCAGCAGCGCGGCATCTTCAGCGAAGCGTTCCATCAGGATGTAACGTGCACCGTCGAGGGCGGCTTTGGTATCCGCCACGCCGTTGTCGGCATTGAGATATTTAGCGGCTTCCGTTTCCGGGTGGTGAGACGGCTCGTTCCACAACAGGTCTGCCAGCGGCTCCAGTCCGGCCTCAATAGCGATCTGCCCACGGGTGCGGCGCTTAGGTTTGTACGGCAGATAGAGATCTTCGAGTTCGGTCTTACTTAATGTGCCGTTGATCGCGTTCGCCAGGTCGTCGGTCAGTTTGCCTTGCTCGCCGATAGATTTCAGGATCGCCTGACGGCGGTCTTCCAGTTCACGCAGATACCCCAGACGGGTCTCCAGATTACGCAGTTGCGTATCATCCAGACCGCCGGTGATTTCCTTACGATAACGTGCGATAAACGGCACGGTGTTCCCTTCGTCAAGCAGGCGAACGGCAGCTTCTACCTGTTCAGCACGAGCCTGAATTTCACCTGCGATAATGCGGCAGAAAGAATCATTCATCATGGATAGCTTCGTCTATAGGATAAAAAATCAGGGGATAGTTATACGGACTGACTGGCAAAAATGCCAGTCATCTACAGGGGCTTCGGATTGTTCCGGTCTCACTTCACGTATTCGATCTCATTGACGTACCAGCTGGCTTCCCCGGCAGGGGTGTTCACCACCGCGAGATCGCCGACCTCTTTTTTCAGCAGCGCACGCGCCATGGGGGAATCGATAGAGATGTAATCCTTACGGCCAAAAATTTCATCGTAGCCAACAATGCGGAATTTGCGGATATCGCCATTGTCGTTTTCAATCTCGACCCACGCGCCAAAGAAGACTTTGCCTTCCTGTTGCGGGGAGTAGTCGACGATTTTCAGATTCTCCATGCACTTGGTCAAATAACGGACGCGGCGGTCGATCTCGCGCAGGCGCTTTTTATTATACTGGTAGTCGGCATTTTCGCTGCGGTCGCCCAGACTTGCGGCCCAGGTAACCTTCTTGGTGACTTCCGGGCGCTCTTCACGCCAGAGATAATTGAGCTCTTGTTTGAGTTTTTCATACCCTTCACGGGTTATCAGGGGCGTTTTCATCTTATTGTTTTACCTTCGACTCTGTGATGATGCGCACAATTAGTATTACATGAGCATATCAACAGAATAAATAATGTATTGCGAGAAACATTGTATACTTAAGCTGCTGTTTAATATGCTTTGTAACAATTTAGCCTGGAATTCATACCAGAATTCGCTGGTGACTCACGTTAGCTTTCTTAAGAATATACACTTAATTGTTGCGAACCTTTGGGAGTAATAACAATGCAAGAGAACTATAAGATTCTGGTGGTCGATGACGACATGCGCTTGCGTGCGCTTCTGGAACGTTATCTGACCGAGCAGGGCTTCCAGGTTCGAAGCGTCGCAAACGCTGAGCAGATGGATCGTCTGCTGACCCGTGAGTCCTTCCACTTGATGGTTCTGGATTTAATGCTGCCGGGGGAAGATGGCCTGTCAATTTGCCGTCGCCTGCGCAGTCAAAGCAACCCAATGCCGATCATAATGGTGACGGCGAAGGGCGAAGAGGTTGACCGTATCGTTGGGCTGGAAATCGGTGCTGACGATTACATCCCGAAACCTTTTAACCCGCGTGAACTGCTGGCGCGTATTCGCGCGGTGTTGCGTCGTCAGGCGAACGAACTGCCGGGCGCGCCTTCTCAGGAAGAAGCGGTTATCGCTTTCGGTAAGTTTAAGCTGAACCTGGGGACGCGTGAAATGTTCCGCGAAGATGAGCCTATGCCGCTCACCAGCGGTGAATTTGCGGTGCTGAAAGCCTTGGTAAGCCACCCACGTGAACCGCTGTCCCGCGATAAACTGATGAACCTGGCGCGGGGGCGTGAGTACTCTGCGATGGAACGTTCCATCGACGTGCAGATTTCTCGTCTGCGTCGTATGGTGGAAGAAGACCCGGCTCATCCTCGTTACATTCAGACCGTATGGGGTCTGGGCTACGTTTTTGTTCCGGACGGTTCTAAAGCATGAGGCGAATGCGCTTCTCGCCACGAAGTTCGTTTGCTCGCACGTTATTGCTTATCGTCACCTTGCTGTTTGCAAGCCTGGTGACGACCTACCTTGTGGTGCTGAACTTCGCGATTCTGCCGAGCCTCCAGCAGTTTAATAAGGTCCTGGCCTACGAAGTCCGTATGCTGATGACTGATAAACTGCAACTGGAGGACGGTACGCAACTGGTAGTGCCACCTGCATTTCGTCGGGAAATTTACCGTGAGCTCGGTATTTCCCTCTATTCCAACGAAGCCGCTGAAGAAGCAGGTCTGCGTTGGGCGCAACACTATGAATTCTTAAGCCATCAGATGGCGCAGCAGCTGGGTGGCCCAACGGAAGTACGTGTTGAGGTCAACAAGAGCTCGCCTGTCGTCTGGCTGAAAACCTGGCTGTCGCCCAACATCTGGGTACGTGTGCCGCTCACTGAAATCCATCAGGGTGACTTCTCACCGCTGTTCCGCTATACGCTGGCGATCATGCTGCTGGCTATTGGTGGCGCGTGGCTATTTATCCGTATTCAGAACCGGCCGTTGGTGGATCTTGAACATGCAGCGCTGCAGGTAGGGAAAGGCATTATTCCGCCGCCGCTTCGCGAGTATGGCGCCTCTGAGGTGCGCTCTGTGACCCGAGCCTTCAACCATATGGCCGCCGGTGTAAAACAGCTGGCCGATGACCGTACGCTGTTAATGGCGGGCGTGAGCCATGATTTACGCACCCCGCTTACGCGTATCCGTCTGGCGACGGAAATGATGGGCGAAGAAGACGGATACCTTGCGGAGTCCATCAACAAGGACATCGAAGAGTGTAATGCCATTATCGAACAGTTCATCGATTATCTGCGAACGGGTCAGGAGATGCCGATGGAGATGGCCGATCTGAACTCGGTATTAGGTGAAGTGATTGCGGCAGAAAGCGGTTACGAGCGTGAAATTGATACTGCATTACTTCCTGGCGTCATTCAGGTGAAGATGCACCCACTGTCTATCAAACGCGCGGTTGCTAATATGGTGGTTAACGCTGCCCGCTACGGTAATGGCTGGATTAAGGTCAGTAGCGGTATGGAAGCGCATCGCGCCTGGTTCCAGGTCGAAGATGACGGGCCGGGTATCAAACCGGAACAGCGTCAACACCTGTTCCAGCCGTTTGTTCGCGGTGACAGCGCGCGTAGCACCAGCGGAACGGGCCTGGGGCTGGCGATTGTGCAGCGTATTATCGATAACCATAACGGTATGCTGGAAATTGGGACCAGTGAGCGGGGCGGGCTGTCGATACGCGCCTGGCTTCCGGTTCCATTCACGCGTGCGCAGGGGACAACGAAAGACGCGTAGAAAAGGGAGGCTATATGCCTCCCTTTTTGTTGCTGTAGGCCGGATAAGGCGAAGCCGCCATCCGGCACTTTTCGTTACAGCTTCGGTCCGGCGCTAACCAGCGCTTCGCCCGCAGGGGTGTCGGTGTACTTCTCGAAGTTCTCAATAAACAGTTTCGCCAGAGCATTGGCTTTTTCCTGCCACTGCTCCGGGGATGCGTAGGTATTACGCGGATCGAGAATGCGAGTATCTACACCCGGCAGTTCGGTTGGGATTGCCAGGTCAAACATCGGCAGACGGAACGTTTCCGCGTCATCCAGCGACCCGTTCAGGATGGCATCGATAATGGCACGGGTATCTTTGATTGAGATACGCTTGCCGGTGCCGTTCCAGCCGGTGTTAACCAGATAAGCCTGTGCGCCAGCCGCCTGCATGCGTTTCACCAGCACTTCTGCGTACTGCGTTGGGTGCAGTGACAGGAATGCTGCGCCGAAACAGGCAGAGAAGGTTGGCGTTGGCTCAGTTACGCCGCGCTCGGTGCCAGCCAGTTTGGCGGTAAAGCCAGACAGGAAGTGATACTGCGTTTGATCGGCCGTCAGGCGAGAAACCGGTGGCAGTACGCCAAATGCGTCGGCGGTCAGGAAGATGACTTTGGTTGCATGACCCGCTTTTGACACCGGCTTAACGATATTGTCGATGTGATAGATCGGGTAGGAAACGCGGGTGTTCTCGGTTTTGGAACCATCATCGAAATCGATGGAGCCATCTTCGCGCACGGTGACGTTTTCCAGCAGGGCATCACGGCGGATCGCGTTGTAGATTTCCGGCTCAGCATCTTTAGACAGTTTGATGGTCTTCGCGTAGCAACCGCCTTCGAAGTTAAACACGCCGTCGTCATCCCAGCCATGCTCGTCATCGCCAATCAGGCGGCGTTTCGGGTCGGTAGACAGCGTGGTTTTACCGGTACCGGATAAGCCAAAGAAGACCGCCACATCACCTTTTTCACCGACGTTTGCTGAGCAGTGCATCGATGCAATGCCTTTCAGCGGCAGCAGGTAGTTCATGACGGAGAACATACCTTTCTTCATCTCGCCGCCGTACCAGGTGCCGCCGATTAACTGAATGCGTTCAGTCAGGTTGAACGCCACGAAGTTTTCGGAGTTCAGACCCTGTTCTTTCCACTGTGGGTTAGTGCATTTAGCACCGTTCATCACGATGAAATCAGGTTTGAAATCAACCAGTTCTTCGTCGCTCGGGCGGATGAACATGTTTTTGACAAAATGTGCTTGCCAGGCGACTTCGGTAATGAAGCGCACGGAAAGGCGGGTATCCGCATTAGCACCGCAGAAAGCATCAATGATAAACAGACGTTTACCGGAGAGTTGATGGGTGACTAACCCTTTCAAATGCTCCCAGGTTTCCTGGGAAAGCGGTTTGTTGTCGTTCTTACCTTTACCTTTGTCGGACCACCAGAGCGTGTCTCGTGTGGTGTCGTCACGGACAATGTACTTATCCTTTGGCGAACGTCCGGTAAAGATACCGGTATCAACTGCAACGGCGCCCAGGTTCGTTAACACGCCACGCTCATAACCTTGCAAGGAAGGATCAAGTTCTTCCTGATAAAGCGTGTCGTAGTCTGGATTGTAAACGATATCCTGAACGTCATTGATACCATAAGCCTTGAGATCTTGCGGGGTTAAACTGTTGTTCGCACGCATTTCACTGCTCCTTAGCCAATATGTATTACCTGGAATAGTAAGGTTTTTTAGGGATTGCTAACCGCGACAAGGCTCATAGATTTACGCATCCGGTAATTCCACGAATAACCGAATACGCTGCGACTCCTGTCACAAAGAGGCGGATATTATGGCAGGAAACCCTTTTTTGTTGTGGAAAATGTTCTTAAAACGTTAATAGAGAGTGTTTTTGGCGGGAATCTTGTGAGTGTAATCGCATTCATGTAAGAAAGAAACGTAACTCAAACATAAACAATATCGATTCACCTCGCGCAGTTGGGGTCCGAAATGGACCGACAAATACTCATATTTGTGAAGTTGATGCGATAATTAGATTTTCTCTACTTTCTGGAAAACGACATGGACAGTGTTGAACTTTCACCAACGACCCGCTGGGGCATGGTCTTTATCGGACTGCTACAGGGGGGGCTGTGCTACCTGCTGATGGCGTATCTTGCCCCGCAGAACAGTGACTGGCTGTTCTACGGGATGCCTGTAACGATTGCGCTCTCCTCTGCGCTTTTGCTGACTGTCGTCTCATTTAAGCAACGTGCGCTATGGTGCTGGATGGCGCTGATCTGCGTGGTTGTGCTGGCGATGAGTGTGTGGCTGAAGTGGAGTGTGGCGGACAGTGACAGATGGCGACAGGATGACATTTTTTTTGCCTACGGCTGGCGCTTATTGTTGATGGCGATGCTGGCTTTGCCGTGGATGCAATATCAACTTCACGCACGTCGTGAACAGGCTCGCTATCCGCAGTTTTATACCTACCTGTGGCTTAATTCGCTGACGTTGCTAATCGCTGTTGTGGCTAACGGCCTGTTCTGGCTGGTGCTCCTGCTGTGGAGTGAAATGTTTCAACTGGTCGGAATCACCTTCTTCAACACGCTTTTCTTTGAGACTGACTGGTTTGTCTATCTGGCGCTTGGCCTGATCACCGCACTGGCAGTGGTGCTGGCGCGTACGCAGTCGCGCCTGGTTGCTGCGGTGCAAAAGTTGCTGACGTTCCTCGCCACAGGTTTACTCCCGCTGGTTGCACTGTTAGCGCTGATGTTTATGCTGACCCTGCCTTTCACCGGACTGGACGCTATCTCACGGCGCGTGTCAGCGGCGGGCCTGATGTCCACGTTGACGCTGATCTTCCTGTCGCTGATGGCCATTGTGCGCGAGCCGCGCAAAGAGGCGTTACCTTATCCTGGTGCATTACGTTATTTGATTAACGCTTCACTGGTTGTTGCTCCTCTCTATATGCTGATTGCCGGTTGGGCAATGTGGCTGAGAATTCATCAGTATGGCTGGACGCCTGAGCGTTTGTATGGCGCATTGGTGGTCTTTGTATTACTGGTGTGGTCCCTCGGCTATCTGGTCAGTATTTTGCGCGCGGGAGGCAACCCGCTCGATATTCAGGGAAAGGTCATTCTTGGCGTTTCGCTCCTGACATTGGGCCTGCTGATTCTGCTGACGTCGCCGGTCATTGATGTCTGGCGTATTAGCGTCAACAGCCATATGGGGCGCTACTACAGCGGGAAAATTACGGCTGACCAGGTCAGCCTGTATATGCTGGATCACAGCGGAAAACCCGGTCGCGCCGCACTGGAAGCATTACAAAAAGATGATGCGTTCAACAAAGACAGCAAACGCAGGCGTGATTTAAATGCCATCCTGCGCGGGCATCGCGATCCGGTAAATGAGCTGACGGCAACGCAGTTGGCGCCGAAGGTGATGATTGCGCCGGGAAGCCAGAAGCCCGATGACGCGTTTTGGACGTTTTTAAAGGGGCAACGCTACCGGATCGCCTCCTGTATTGAGCAGGATGCGTGTGTGTTGGTGGATCAGGATCTCAATGCGGATGGGCAGCCCGAGCACGTATTGTATGCTTTTGGTGAAGGGGAAAGTCTGGTCTTTGGCGTTAAGGAGAACAAATGGGTGTTGATTGCGACCGCCCGGCTACCCGAGGGATTCAATAAAGAGCAACTGCTGCAGGCGCTGGCGAATCATCAACTGGATTCGGCTCCCAGAGTCTGGCGGGATATCACCATTAATGGCAAACGACTGCCGATGACTTATTACAACGAGTGAATCTGTTGCCGGATGGCGGCGCGAGCGCCGTATCCGGCAGACAACAGTTTTACCGTAGGCCTTAAAGCTGCGCGCCACCGGGCAAAACGGGGATTAATGCACTTGTGGATCGGCAGGGGAGGCGTTGCTGCGGATCTCTGCAATATCCATGGCGTTAAACAGATAGTGGCTACCGCAATAATCGCAGTGCATATCGATCTCACCTTCTTCTGCCAGAATGCTGTCAACTTCTTCATCCGGCAGCGTTTTCAGAGCGCCCGCGCAGCGTTCGCGTGAACAGGTACATTTGAACTCAACATCCTGCGGATCGTAGAGGGTGACTTCTTCTTCGTGGTACAAACGCCACAGAACTTCGTTGGCTGGCAGCGTCAGCAACTCTTCGGCTTTGATGGTTTCTGTCAGTGCTGCAAGGTGATCGAAATCATCTGCCTGTGCGTTTTGCGCTGGCATGACCTGTAACAGCATACCGCCAGCAGCAGGTTTGCCGTCGACGTCGCCAGTACGGATAAACAGACGCGTCGGCAGCTGTTCTGAACGCATGAAGTAATCTTCCAGGCAGGCCGCCAGCGTGTCACCTTCCAGGCCGACCACGCCCTGATAGCGTTCGCCTTCTTCCGGTGTAATGGTGATCACCAGATAGCCGTTGCCAACCAGTGTTTTCAGATCGGCATCTTCAGGGATATCGCCCTGCATGCGGGCCACGCCGCGCATTTGCTGATTGTTGTTGCCGTTAATGACCGCCAGGTTCAGCGGACCATCACCCTGCAGTTGCACGGTGATATCACCGGCAAACTTCAGCGTCGCGGTCAGCAGACTGGTGGCAACCAGCAGCTCCGCCAGCACGGTTTTGACCGGCTGTGGGTAAGTATGATTTTCGAGGATCTGTTGCAGGGTTTGTGAAACAGTTACCAGTTCGCCGCGCACGGCAAAGTTTTCAAACAGATAACGATGTAATTGGTCATGTTGCGGCATAATCATCTCTCTTGCAGGTGACAGTCACTCGCTGTCGCCGTGTTTAAATCGTAACAGGTCGCGGCGCTCTTTTTTGTCCGGTCGCCTGTCCGGGTGCGGCATGGTTAACGCGTTAAGTTTACGCGCCAGCGCCATTTTTTCGCGTTTTTCCACGCTTTCCGCGGTTTCTTCATACAGCATAACGGCTTCAGTTGCCGGGCGACGCTGCTCGCTAATGGCTTTAATAATGACCGTTCGTTCGTCATTTCCCTGGCGCAGGGTGAGGGTGGCATTTAGCTCGACAATCTTACTCGGCTTGCTGCGCTGCCCGTTGTAATGCACCTTACCGCCTTCAACCATTTCGCGGGCGACTGCGCGCGTTTTATAAAAGCGTGCTGCCCACAGCCATTTATCCAGCCTGACTTCGACAGGGGGCTTCTTTTTCATGGCGTCTCCTTCACATCAGTGAGGGGATCAGTCGGCGGTAGTCATTCAATGACGGATGACGTGCATACTGTTTTTCCGCTGTACCGGAGTCGGGATTGGTTACGCCGAGGCAGTAACGAATGCCGAATTGAGCAGCGGCGTCGAGAATCGGTTCGCTGTCGTCAATAAACAACGTCTTCTCTGCACTCATTCCCGTTTCTTCAGCGACAGCGTGCCATAACCGCTGATCCTCTTTGGGATAACCAAATGTGTGGGTGGAAAGTAATAAATCAAGGTGTGAGGCCAGACCGGTATGCTGAAGCTTCACCGCCAGGTTATGCGGATGCGCATTGGTGAGCAAAATACGACGTTTGCCGCTCGCTTTCAGGGCATCAAGGAACGGTACCGTATCTTCACGCAGTACGGCGCGCGGTCCCTGTGCGGTTGTCATGGCGCATATATCCAGACCCAGGCGTTCGCTCCAGTAATCCAGGCAGTACCAGTTTAGCGTATGCTGTACGGCATGATACTGCTGACGAATAAATTCCAGGGCTTCCTGGGGAGAGATACCCTGTTGCGCGCCGTAGGTCTCCGGCACCAGTTTTTGCCAGAAATAGTTATCGAATGCCAGATCGAGCAGCGTACCGTCCATATCCAGCAGAACGGTGTCGACGTCCTGCCAGGCAATATCTATGTGCATGGAAACTCCCCAGAGGAAAACAAGATGCGCGACAGGGTAGCATATTCCGTCGCGCGGGCGTGTTATCGAATCAGGCTTTCTGGGGCCTCAATCAGCGTTGGATTAAGGCAACTCTCGTAATATTCCTGAATTTCCGTGATGCGCGAACGATGACGCTGGTAACGTCTGAATGCCTGAACGCTGTTGTAGATAGCGCATCCCAACATGGAGAGCATCAGCAGCGTGGTGCCAAGGTAGCGCCATAAACCTGAACGATCCGGGATTCGGTGCAGGCCAATGTGCTGGGTACCGTTGGCGTCGGTCGAGATGTTGGTGACAATCCCTTCAGCGCGAAATGGCGTTTGCATAAGCATCTGGGCAAGGCGCTGGAAGGCGTTCCATTGTTCTTGCGGCGGATAGTCGTACAACGAGGTCGCCGGCCAGGGCTGATCAACCAGGTCGCTGCCTTCGTCACTGATAATCAGGAAACCACCGGGGGCTGGGCTATTCAGTGCCTGAGCCGCCCGGGCGGTCTCGCGTGAAATGAACGGTGCCGTAGAGGTATTCACCAGGTTATCCAGTGATTCGGCGCTTACTGGGCGCAACAGCACATTCACACCATCCAGTTTCCCGGCGTTTGCTCGCTTAACCAGAGCGTTCCAGTCCTTACTGTTGCCCAGGTTAACCAGGGCATTTTTCAGGCGTACGCATTCATCTTCGGCGGCACACAGATCGGCGGTTTTCAGAACAATATCGCCAAAATCATCCAGCAACACCATGCCGGACTTCTGAATGGCTGAGCGTAATGAGGAGCTGACGCGAGAGTCATCGTCAGGTTTGGGATGTAGCTGGCGGCTAACACTTTGGGTCAGTGCGGTCGCCTTATTGACCAGATCGGACTCGGGCAGCGGCAGGGCGCGCGCGTCATTCCAGATAATCTGCGAACAATCAAATGGCATAAAAGGTGTCGCGGGTTGTGCGTTCCAGCTCCCCTGAGTGTGGATGTTACACATCCCCGTGCCACTCAGATGCAGCGTGTCGCCCACGCGAACGCCCGCCTTTTCCAGTTGCTTAACGCTGGTGGCCTCAATAGTTTGCGCCCCTTTCATCCAGGAAAGCGTAAGTTTAATTGGCATATCCAACGGGACCCAAAACAGCAGCATTAGCAATACCAGCAACGAACCACCGGCAATGACGGCGCTGCGTAGCCAGTGCTGCAACGGGAAGTTTTTCACTTCGTCATGCAAAGATAAAAAACGCCCCTGGCGGACAACATGGCGATCCAGATAGATATCAATATCCGTTTGCTGGCCAAGGTCCTGTGCAATGTAAGGCTGCCAGTGTGGTGGATAAATCAGGTCAATAATACCCAGCGAGATATTATTAATTTGCTCTTGATCGTTTTCACCAAACAGCCCCCAGCGACGTGGAGTGCCACGTAGACAGTGGATTTCTCGTAGGGCCGTTTTAGACGGTGGTGCAAACAGACCCCACAGACCCGCAGCCAGCAGCAACACTGCGCCACCGGCGGTCCACGGTACGAACGTGTCTGGCATGATTAAACAGAAAAAGAACAGCAGGAATGATGCGGCAATCAGTAATGCTTCGCGCAATCCCGACGGGCGGCTGAGCGCATATTCTTCGTGCGTTTCCTGGCGAATATTCAGCAGTTCGATCTGCTCGCTTTCTTCACCACGAATAGAGGCCTGAGTAGACGCGGTGTGCTGTAGGGCATAGCCACGCGCTTCCTGCATATACTCTTTCAGCGTGTGACCGTTCAACGAGATAACCAGCGGCAGCGTATTGGTGTGGATCAGCTCAACGCTGTTCTCATCATTGATGTATTGTTCCCAGAAGGGAGGCAAATGGACTTCGACGGAGTCGAGATAGTAGCGCCATTTGTTCGGATCGTCGGTGGTGATGCCATAGCGCGTAATGGAATGTGTCAGTACGATGACGCTATTACTTTGGGCATTCAGGGTTAACGATACCGGTGCTGAACTGGCACCTGTTGGGCCAGGAACCTGCTGAATTTGACTGAGGTTTTCGAGATAGTTTTCGACCGCACCACGTTCTTCGGGTGTTAGTTTACGCTTAGAGGCGTCAGAGAAGACGTTGCTCAACGGTAATTTTTGTCGTCTGAATTTTGATCCGAATCGCCACCCTGCAAGCAATGAGCAGGCCAGCAAAGCAGCTAAAAAAATCAGAATGGTGCTCATGCTTTCCCCATCTTACTTAGTCTGTCAGGCGTGGTCAGTCGCACCCTGTTCAATATTCGTGATTCTGTGGTTGGCTATCGGCAAGTGTGGAGTTGAACTTGAGCATCTTTAAGTACAGCCCAATAAATGCGAATAATAGCAAAATCACCAAAAACGGAATATCAGCAAATTCCTGGAGTTATTTCAACCTATTGACTTTTAATTTGAAATAGGAATTAACTTTTAGTACGTTACATAAATGTAAATAAACGGCAATTCACATTGCCGAAACCGTGCTGTATATCGCACAATAACCCCAGATTTCACAGCAAAGATCCTCATGATGAGCAAATCATTACAAAAACCCACGATTTTGAAAGTGGAAACCGTCGCACAATCCCGGCTGTTTAAAGTCGAAAGCGTGGACCTTGAGTTCAGCAACGGCGTACGTCGTGTTTATGAGCGTATGCGCCCATCCACGCGCGAAGCGGTAATGATTGTGCCGATTGTGGATGACCACCTGATCCTCATTCGCGAATATGCGGTCGGAACCGAATCCTACGAGCTTGGTTTTTCCAAAGGGTTAATCGATCCGGGTGAAAGCGTGTTTGAAGCGGCTAACCGGGAACTGAAAGAAGAAGTGGGCTACGGTGCGAAAGACCTGACGTTTTTGAAAAAACTCAGCATGGCGCCTTCCTATTTCTCCAGCAAGATGAATATTGTGGTTGCAGAGGATCTTTATCCTGAGTCGCTGGAAGGTGATGAGCCCGAGCCATTGCCACAGGTGCGCTGGCCGCTGGCGCATTTGATGGATCTGTTAGAAGACCCTGACTTCCACGAAGCGCGTAATGTCAGTGCGCTGTTCCTGGTACGCGAATGGCTGAAAGGGCAAGGGCGATTGTAGTTTATGTTGCCGGATGGCGGCTGATGCCTTGTCCGGCCTACAATGTCCAGCAATATCAAATAATTGCGCCGAAAATGTAGGCCGGATAAGCGAAGCGTCATCCGGCAAAAGATTAGAACAACTCGTGCGTCTCACCATTATCGATAATGGTTGTCCCCACCTCATGTACCGCCTGTTGCGTTGGCTGAGTACCTTCAATGAAATACTCTGCACGGCTGTTACCGCCGTTCGCCAGTTGGCCGGTGCTACGATCAATATTGACGGTAACGATACCCGGTGGTGGCGTTAGCGGCTGCTCAGGAACACCTTCTAATACACTCTTCATGTAGGCGTCCCACGCAGGTTGTGCACTCTTCGCACCGCCCTCGTAGCCGGAGATTTGGTCCTTGATCGCGCCGGATGCCGTCGTATGTCCGAGATCGCGACGATGATCATCAAACCCGATCCATACCGAGGTTACAACCCCTGGGCCATAGCCGGAGAACCAGGCATCTTTCGAGCTGTTGGTGGTCCCGGTTTTTCCGCCGATGTCATGACGCTGTAAATCGCGTCCGGCACGCCAGCCGGTTCCCATCCAGCCTGGCTCACCAAAGATATTGGTGTTCAACGCGCTCTTGATCAGGAAGGCCAGCGGCGTGTTGATGACGTGTGGTGCGTATTCTTGTGTTCCGCTTTGTGCGACCAGCGCCTGGTTAGCTTGTTCCAGCTGTGGCATTGGCACGGCGGCGTTTTGTTGTTCCTGAGATACCGCAACATCTTCAACGTTACTGTTTTCCAGCACGTTAGACTTCTGCGTATCGCCATAAATTACCGGGATATCACATTCCGGGCAGGCAATTTTTGGCTTCGCCTCAAAGATAACGCCACCCATATCGCTTTCAATCTTACTGATGAAATACGGGTCGACCAGGAATCCGCCGTTTGCCATTACCGCGTAACCGCGAGCAACCTGCAGCGGAGTGAACGAGGCTGAACCTAGCGCCAGTGATTCAGTATGCACAATGTTCTGTGCCGGGAAGCCGAAACGTTGCAGATACTCTGCCGCGTAATCCACACCCATTGCGCGCATGGCACGAACCATCACCACGTTTTTCGACTGACCCAGCCCCTGACGTAAGCGGATAGGGCCAGCATATTGCGGCGGTGAGTTTTTCGGCTGCCAGTCAGAACCTGCACCGGCATCCCAACGGGAAATTGGTACGTCATTCAGCATACTTGCCAGCGTCAGGCCTTTATCCATCGCGGCGGTATAGAGGAAGGGTTTGATGTTCGAACCCACCTGGCGTAATGCCTGGGTCGCACGGTTAAATTTGCTCTGGTTGAAATCAAAACCACCCACCAGTGCCAGCACTGCGCCGTTTTGCGGGTTAATCGAAACCAGTGCGGAGTTAACGTCCGGCACTTGCGCCAGCCACCAGGCGTCGCCAACCTGGCGTACCCAGATTTGCTGACCGGCCTGAACCACATCGGTTACTTTACGCGGCGTCGGGCCTTGCTGTGTATCCGAACGATAAGGACGTGCCCAGCGCATGCCTTCCATACGTAATGAGACCGAGGTTCCATCCGCCAACGCTGCGGTCGCTTCCTGTGGGTTAGCGCTGGTAACAACCGCCGGCAGTAGCGGACCATAAGTCGGCAGCGCTTTCAGCGTATCGGTAATTTTTTTGCTGTCCCAACTGCTTTCGCCCACTTTCCACAACACGTTAGATGGGCCGCGGTAGCCGTGGCGCATGTCGTAATCCATCACGTTGTTACGTACCGCCTGCTGGGCGGCCTGCTGGACTTTGCGCGTAATGGTAGTGGTGATGCGATACCCGTCTTCATAGGCTTTTTCACCATAACGGTTATACATCTCCTGGCGCACCATCTCAGACAGATAAGGGGCTGAGAAAGCGATTTCCGGCGCGTGATAGTTGGCATCGATCGCTTCACTACGCGCCTGATCGTATTGGGCCTGAGTGATGTAGTTTTCGCTCAACATACGCGACAGTACAACGTTACGGCGCGCAGTTGCCCGGTCCATCGAATAGAGCGGGTTGAAGGTTGACGGCGCTTTTGGCAGACCGGCGATCACTGCGATTTCGCTTAAGCTGAGTTGATCAACGGACTTGCCGAAATAGACCTGCGCGGCAGCACCCACGCCATAGGCGCGATACCCCAGATAGATCTTGTTCAGATAAAGCTCGAGGATCTCGTCTTTACTCAGCAATTGCTCAATACGGATAGCCAGGAACACTTCTTTAATCTTACGCATCAGCGTACGTTCCGGACTCAGGAAGAAGTTTCTCGCTAACTGCTGGGTAATGGTACTTGCCCCTTGTGAGGCGTGGCCGGAGAACAACGCGACGCTGGCAGCACGGAAGATCCCCACCGGGTCAACCCCGTGGTGCTCATAGAAGCGGCTGTCTTCTGTGGCGATAAAGGCTTTAACCATTACCGGCGGCATTTGATCCAGCGTAACCGGAATTCGACGTTTCTCGCCATATTGCGCGATGAGTTCGCCATCAGCACTGTAAACCTGCATTGGGATCTGCAGACGCACATCTTTTAGCGTCGCGACGTCAGGTAATTGTGGCTCGATATAGCGATAGAGGCCATAGATCGAGCCTGCTCCCAGCAGGATGCAACATACTGCAAGGATTAATAAATACTTTACGAACTTCACTGGAGATTTCCCATTTAGTGGCATTTGGGCAGTTTATAAACAAACGCGCGGTAGTATAAAGGCAAGCCAGACGCATTGATATACCCGTTGAAGGAACGGGTGATAAGGAGATCATCAGCAATGGCTTTTCGTATATGGCAAATTGGTCTGCATATTCAGCAACATGACGTGCTGGCTGTCGCTATCGTTCGTGACGCGTCAGGTTGGGTCCTACAACGCTGGTGGCGTATGCCGCTGGCACATCAGGTTATCGTCGACGGTCACATTCGTGAGCCGGAACAGCTTACTGCGGTGCTCCTGCCGTGGAGCCGTGAGCTACCGTACAGGCACCATATTCACCTTTCTTTTCCTGCCAACAGGACGTTACAAAAAAAGTTACCCCGTCCAGCAATGACCCTGCGCGAACCAGAGCAAACGGCATGGTTGTCTGGGGCAATGGCTCGCGAACTGGATATGGAGCCGGATGCGCTGCGGTTTGATTATAGCGAAGACACGCTAAGCCCGGCGTTAAACGTGACAGCGGCACAAAGCAAAGAAATATCGGCACTCCTGACACTGATGCATCCCCTGAAGGTACAGGTTACGGCCATTACGCCGGATGCCAGCGCCTTGCAGCGATTAATGCCTTATTTACCCAAGCATCAATCATGTCTGGCATGGCGTGACGATAGCCAATGGCTCTGGGCGAGCCGCACGGCATGGGGACGTAAATCGACGGGAGAAATTGACGATATCGACGCGCTTGCCGCGGCATTATCTCTTTGTCCGGCGGATATTGCGCTATGTGAAGCCGGTGGCTTTGATCCCTTAAATACGGTGTCCGTCCGCCAGCCACCGATTCCTACGGAAAGCCACAACTTTGCTGTTGCGCTTGGGCTGGCGATGGGAGATGTGTACTGATGACGGCGACCATCAATCTTTTGCCCTGGCGTCAGTCGCGGCGGTATGCCTGCCTGCAATGGTGGGGAGCGTTATTGAGTGGATCTTTACTGGCTATTGTGGGTATCGCATTGGGTTATTACGCGCTTTCTCGCGTAGATAATCGGGTCGATTTACTGCTGGCTGATGCCGAAAAAATACGGGCTGAAACCCTGATAGCGCTCAAGCCGCGCCTGCAACAGCGTCAACAACAATGGCAGTTGGCGCAACAAAGAGAAAAACGGCGTGAACAGATGCGAAGCTGGCAGTCTGTTTTACAAGGGGTGGCTGAGTTGCTGCCAGAACAGGCGTGGTTAACAGGAATGACCTGGCAGCAGGATACGCTGGCGCTGACAGGGCTGACGCTGAACGTTGCTGCGCTTCATCGACTGGAGACGCAATTACGTAAACACTCTGGGTTTCAGTTGGAAAGCTCAGGGGAAACGCGACAAGATGCGCAGGGACGCTGGCAGTTTCACTATCGTCTGATACGGAGCGTTATGAATGCAGGCGCTTTGTGATGGCTGGTTAGCGCAGACGCCGCGGTTTCGACTGTTGTGCTGGGGCGGCTGGATGTTGGTTCTGACCGCGGCTGCGCTGTTGTGCCTTTATCCTGTAGAGCAGCAACGGAAAGCGCAGCAGGCCGCATTAGTCCGTCAACGCGTGGCGATTCAAGTTCAATGGCGCAATCTGTATCTGCTGGCGTCATCGGTTGAACACCCCTTTTCTCCCTCTGAAGCGAGGCCGGTTCCTTTTTCCCCATTGGTCTATCAAAGCTCTCTTACACATCTGATCCACTGGCAGCCCTCCGTACGGGGAGGCGAACTGGCGCTGAAAACTGCGTGGGATGCGGTCCCACAAGTGTTTGCCCAACTGGCGGAACAGGGGATGAGTACGAGTCAGTTTTCTCTTCGTGCAGAAGATGCTGATGTGTTGTTGACGATACAACTGGAGCGTCTGAATGATGACTGAGCGCTGGCTG
The DNA here is from genome assembly GCF_005281345.1 of Citrobacter sp. wls619. Taxonomy (GTDB): domain Bacteria; phylum Pseudomonadota; class Gammaproteobacteria; order Enterobacterales; family Enterobacteriaceae; genus Citrobacter. The sequence goes on along the minus strand of NZ_SZXJ01000082.1, from coordinate 8,465 downwards.
TTCGCGTGTTTTAGCGTGCTGCTGCTGACTGGTATGCGCAATCCCTTTCAGCCGCCAGAGGATCACTGCCGGATGGCTGAGTTGTCGGCATGGCGTTATCAGGGGGCGGTGATCCAGGGAGGACGCTCAATCGGGTTTATGCAGGATGGTCAACACCAATGGCGGAGGGTCGAGCAGCAAGATGTTCTGAATAGCATCTGGAGGGTATCTCAGGTGACAGCCCAAAGCGTAACTATCGACACAGGGAAAGATTGTGAGCCATCACGGTGGCAGTGGCAACGACAAGGAGAGGCGAATGAAGCGGTGGATAGTCATCGTGCTGATGACCGTAATACCCAGCGTGCTGGCCGGGAAAGCACAAAACGTGACGCTGGTGGTGGATGATGTTCCCGTTGTTCAGGTGTTGCAGGCGCTGGCGGTGCAGGAGAAGAAAAATCTGGTGGTGTCACCGGATGTCAGTGGCGTGCTGTCATTGCATCTGACGGATGTGCCGTGGAAACAGGCATTGCAGACGGTGGTAAAAAGCGCCGGACTGGTGTTACGTCAGGAGGGAAACATCCTGCATGTGCATACTGTACGCTGGCAAAACGAAAATACAGCCCGTCAGGAGAGTGAACAAGCGCGGATTCAGGCCGGTTTGCCGCTGGAACATCGCAGCATAATTTTGCAATACGCAGATGCCACCGAGCTGGCAAAAGCCGGTGAAAAATTGCTGAGCACTAAAGGAAGTATAACGGTCGACAAACGTACCAACCGCCTACTGCTGCGAGACAACCCTGTTGCGCTAAACATACTGGAACAGTGGGTGGCGCAAATGGACTTGCCCGTTGAACAGGTCGAGCTGGCGGCGCATATCGTCACGATTAATGAAAAAAGTTTGCGTGAGCTGGGGGTGAAGTGGTCGCTGGCAGATGCGCAACTGCCAGGGGCGGTGGGGAATGTCACCACGCTTGCCAGCGATCTTTCCGTGTCTACTGCAACATCGCGGGTGGGATTTAATATTGGCCGCATTAATGGTCGTTTGCTGGAGCTTGAGTTGTCCGCACTGGAGCAAAAACAGCAGCTCGACATCATTGCCAGCCCGCGATTACTGGCTTCTCATCTGCAACCTGCCAGTATTAAGCAGGGCAGTGAAATCCCGTATCAGGTCTCCAGCGGTGAAAGCGGCGCAACGTCCGTCGAATTTAAAGAAGCGGTGCTGGGGATGGAGGTAACGCCGACCGTGCTGCAGAAAGGGCGGATCAGACTGAAACTGCATATTAGCCAGAATGTCCCCGGGCAGGTGCTACAGCAAGCGGATGGCGAAGTGTTGGCCATCGATAAGCAGGAAATTGAAACCCTGGTGGAGGTTAAGAGCGGTGAAACGATCGCGTTGGGCGGGATTTTTTCACATAAAAATAAATCAGCAGCTGACAGTGTGCCGTTACTCGGCGACATTCCGTTGCTCGGCCATTTCTTTCGTCATGATGGTAAAGAAGATGAGCGGCGTGAGTTAGTGGTTTTTATCACGCCCAGACTGGTCCCAACAGAATAACTTATGCATGAAAACCCGTTGTTTTTGCGCTGAACACGTTTCAGGGATTTGACGTGCGGGTGTATTTAGCATACAAGGAGTACCGATTTGAGTGTCGGGACTTTTCTTTACTTATGCAGCAGTGAATACGCTTCGCCTTTCCGGTGGTGTGTCATAGGCTTATTTGGCGTCATTTGGCTACACGACACGTCGTCAGGTCAGATGTTTGCAGGGTAGCATGCCTGCCACGACCAGAAATGCGTAAGGTTTGGTGATTTATTCAGTTGCCAAACCCGCTTGAGTATTGAGATAATTTTCAGTCTGACTCTCGCAATATCTTATGAGGTTTCAGTTCATGTCCTGCTGCGCTGGGTGTCTGCGAAGCGGGTTTACCATTAACGAATAGTCTTAGTAGTACCGAAAAAATGGCAGAGAAACGCAATATCTTTCTGGTTGGGCCTATGGGTGCCGGAAAAAGCACTATTGGGCGCCAGTTAGCTCAACAACTCAATATGGAATTTTACGATTCTGATCAAGAGATTGAGAAACGAACCGGAGCTGATGTGGGCTGGGTCTTCGATGTAGAAGGTGAAGACGGCTTCCGTGATCGCGAAGAAAAAGTCATCAACGAGTTGACGGAAAAACAGGGTATTGTGCTGGCAACTGGCGGTGGCTCTGTAAAATCACGTGAAACACGTAACCGTCTTTCCGCGCGTGGCGTCGTGGTCTATCTTGAAACGACAATTGAAAAACAACTTGCACGTACTCAACGTGACAAGAAGCGCCCGCTGCTGCAGGTAGAATCGCCGCCGCGTGAAGTTCTGGAAGCATTGGCTGACGAACGCAACCCTCTGTATGAAGAGATTGCCGACGTGACCATTCGCACCGACGATCAGAGCGCGAAAGTCGTAGCAAACCAGATTATTCATATGTTGGAAAGCAACTAATTCTGGCTGAATACACACTCGTCTGCGGGTACAAGTAACTAAGGTGGATGTCGCGTAATGGAGAGGATCACAGTCACTCTCGGGGAACGTAGTTACCCTATCACCATCGCGGCTGGTTTGTTTAATGAGCCAGCTTCATTCTTACCGCTGAAATCGGGCGATCAGGTTATGTTGGTGACCAACGAAACCCTGGCTCCTCTTTATCTCGATAAGGTTCGCGGCGTACTTGAACAGGCGGGTGTTAACGTTGATAGCGTTATCCTTCCCGATGGCGAGCAGTATAAAAGCCTGACGGTTCTGGATACGGTCTTCACTGCGTTACTGCAAAAACCGCATGGTCGCGATACCACGCTGGTCGCCCTTGGCGGCGGCGTGATTGGCGATCTTACCGGTTTTGCAGCAGCCAGCTATCAGCGTGGTGTTCGTTTTATTCAAGTCCCGACAACGCTGTTGTCGCAGGTTGACTCCTCTGTAGGCGGTAAAACCGCCGTAAACCATCCCCTCGGTAAAAACATGATTGGCGCGTTTTACCAACCGGCTTCCGTGGTGGTGGATCTCGACTGTCTGAAAACGCTTCCTGCGCGTGAATTGGCATCGGGCCTGGCGGAGGTTATCAAATACGGCATCATCCTTGACGGTGAATTTTTCAGCTGGCTGGAAGAAAATCTGGACGCATTATTACGTCTGGATGGTCCGGCAATGGCGTACTGTATTCGCCGTTGTTGTGAGCTGAAAGCAGAAGTTGTCGCAGCGGACGAGCGCGAAATGGGCTTACGTGCTTTACTGAATCTGGGACACACGTTTGGCCATGCTATCGAAGCTGAAATGGGTTATGGCAATTGGTTACATGGTGAAGCCGTCGCAGCAGGTATGGTAATGGCTGCCCGCACGTCAGAACGGTTGGGCCAGTTTACCTCCGCTGAAACGCAGCGCATTATTACGCTGTTGCAGCGCGCAGGTTTACCGGTGAATGGGCCGCGTGAAATGTCTACACAGGCTTATTTGCCGCACATGCTGCGAGATAAAAAAGTGTTGGCGGGAGAGATTCGTTTAGTGCTTCCGCTGGCAATAGGGAAGAGTGAAGTACGCGGCGGAGTGTCGCACGAGGTGGTTCTTAACGCGATTGCTGATTGCCAGCAGGCGTAACAACAAGAAAGGTCAGGCTTGCGTTGTAAAGCGTAAGTCTTTTAGCTTCAGGTTATGTGCAAAGTCGTAAGCATTAACCTTTGAGTGGGGTGTTAAATGGATGAATTCAAACCAGAAGACGAGCTGAAACCCGATCCCAGCGATCGTCGTACTGGTCGTTCTCGTCAATCGTCTGAACGCGATAATGAGCCGCAAATCAATTTTGATGATGTTGATCTGGATGCCGACGATCGCCGTCCTGCGCGGGCACGTAAAGAGCGTGATGAAGAGCAGGACATTGAAGAAGACTATGAATCTGATGACGATGTTGTGGATGAAGAACGTGTAGAACGTCGCCCACGCAAGCGTAAAAAAGCGGTCAGTAAACCAGCCTCCCGTCAGTACATTATGATGGGTGTGGGTGTTCTGGTACTGCTGCTGCTGATTGTCGGTATCGGTTCCGCACTGAAGGCCCCCTCATCTTCCTCTTCCGGCGAGCAGGCTGCGTCTGGTGAGAAGAGCATCGATCTTTCTGGCAGCAATGCGACGGATCAGGCGAACACCACAACGCCTGCGACGGGTGCTGAGCAGGCTGCTGGCAATACGCAGCAGGATGTTTCTCTGCCGCCGATTTCCTCTACCCCTACTCAAGGCCAGGCGCCTGTCACAGCAGAAGGTCAGCAGCGCGTTGAAGTTCAGGGCGATCTGAACAATGCGCTGACGCAGCCGCAAGGTCAGGCACAGGTTAACAACGTCGTCGTCAACTCTACGCTGCCAACTGAACCTGCTACCGTAGCACCCGTTCGCAATGGCAATGCAGGGCGTCAGACTGCGAAGACTGAGCCAGCAGAACGTACTGCAGCTGCACATCAGGAACGCAAACAGGCTGTTATTGAGCCGAAGAGCAAGCCGCAGACCACGGTAAAAGCGACGCCGGCAGAGCCGAAACCTGTCGCTCAGGCGAAACCGACTGTGACTGCGACCGCGCCGACGACAACAACGAAAGCGCCAGTGGTAACCGCTACACCTAAAGCGTCAACTGAGCCAAAAGCAACGGCAAGCACCGCGCCAGCTCAGCAGACTGCAACACCTGCACCAACGACAGCAACACCGGTTGCGGGTGGTGCGAAAAGTGCAGGGAACGTTGGTGCGTTAAAATCAGCGCCATCCAGTCACTACACGCTGCAGCTCAGCAGTTCCTCTAACTACGACAACCTGAATGGTTGGGCGAAGAAAGAGAACCTGAAGAACTACGTGGTGTACCAGACGACGCGTAACGGTCAACCGTGGTATGTTCTGGTGACGGGTGTGTATGCGTCTAAAGAAGATGCGAAACGTGCAGTGTCTACGTTACCCGCCGACATTCAGGCGAAAAACCCGTGGGCAAAACCGCTGCACCAGGTTCAGGCCGATTTGAAGTAAGATAGGATATGTTCTGCAATGGTTTGCTGTTTCGCCCAATTGCGGGACAAAGACTAAAGCGCAGGATGCTGTCGGAGCTTTCTCCACAGCCGGAGAAGGTGTAATTAGTTAGTCAGCATGAAAAAAAATCGCGCTTTTTTGAAATGGGCAGGGGGTAAATACCCCCTGCTTGATGATATCAAACGGCATTTACCTCAGGGTGAGTGCCTGATTGAACCCTTCGTGGGTGCCGGGTCGGTGTTTCTCAACACCGACTTTTCTCGTTATATTCTTGCCGATATCAACAGCGACCTTATCAGTCTCTATAACATCGTGAAGACGCGTACCGATGAGTATGTGCAGGCTTCACGTGAGCTGTTTATGCCTGAAACGAATCAGGCTGAGGTGTACTACCAGTTCCGGGAAGAATTTAATGCCTGCCAGGACCCGTTCCGACGTGCAGTGCTGTTCTTATATCTCAACCGTTTTGGCTATAACGGGTTATGCCGTTATAACCTGCGCGGTGAGTTTAACGTCCCCTTTGGTCGTTATAAAAAACCCTACTTCCCGGAAGCCGAGTTGTACCATTTTGCCGAAAAAGCGCAAAATGCAGAGTTCCATTGCCTCTCCTATGAAGAGTGCATGGATCGCGCGGATACCAACTCTGTGGTCTACTGTGACCCGCCATATGCACCGCTCTCGGCGACGGCAAATTTCACCGCGTATCATACCAACAGCTTTAGCCCGAAAGAGCAGGCGCACCTGGCCGAGATGGCAGAAAAGCTGGTCAGTAAGCAGATCCCGGTGTTAATTTCGAATCATGACACGCCGGATACCCGTGAATGGTATCGAGCGGCAAAACATTTTCAGGTCAAAGTGCGGCGCAGTATAAGCAGCAACGGCGGCACACGTAAAAAGGTGAACGAACTGCTGGCGCTGTACAAACCAGGAGTCGCAACGCCTGCGAAAAAATAATTCTCAAGGAGAAGCGGATGAAACAGTATTTGATTGCCCCCTCAATTCTGTCGGCTGATTTTGCCCGCCTGGGTGAGGACACCGCGAAAGCGCTGACCGCGGGTGCTGATGTCGTTCACTTCGACGTCATGGACAACCACTACGTGCCGAACCTGACCATCGGCCCGATGGTACTGAAATCGCTGCGTAAATATGGCATCACTGCCCCGATTGATGTTCACCTGATGGTGAAACCGGTCGATCGTATTGTCCCGGACTTCGCCGCCGCTGGCGCCAGCATCATTACTTTTCATCCGGAAGCCTCCGAGCATGTCGATCGCACTTTACAACTGATCAAAGAGCATGGCTGTAAAGCGGGGCTGGTGTTCAACCCGGCAACGCCGCTGAGCTATCTGGACTACGTCATGGATAAGCTCGACGTGATCCTGCTGATGTCCGTTAACCCAGGCTTTGGCGGGCAGTCCTTCATTCCGCAAACATTGGATAAGCTGCGCGAAGTGCGTCGCCGCATTGATGAATCTGGCTATGACATTCGTCTGGAAGTGGACGGCGGCGTCAAAGTGAACAACATTGGTGAAATCGCCGCGGCAGGCGCAGATATGTTTGTCGCAGGCTCTGCTATTTTCGACCAACCAGATTACAAAAAAGTCATTGATGAAATGCGCAATGAACTGGCGAAGGTAAGTCATGGATAAGTTTCAGGATATTCGGGGCGCTGCATTTGACCTCGACGGCACGCTGGTCGACAGCGCGCCGGGATTAGCCGCTGCGGTGGATATGGCGCTGTATGCGCTGGAACTGCCGGTTGCCGGTGAAGAACGTGTTATCACCTGGATTGGTAACGGTGCAGATGTACTGATGGAGCGCGCGCTGGCGTGGTCTCGTCAGGAGCGCGCAACTTTACGCAAAACGATGGGTAAACCGCCCGTTGATGATGATATCCCCGCCGAGGAACAGGTACGTATTTTGCGTAAGCTGTTCGACAGATATTACGGCGATGTCGCGGAAGAGGGAACATTCCTGTTCCCTGATGTTGCCGATACGCTGGGCGCGCTGCATGCGAAAGGATTGCCGCTGGGTCTGGTGACCAATAAACCGACCCCGTTTGTCGCGCCATTGCTCGAGGCGTTGGATATCGCCAAATACTTTAGCGTGGTCATCGGTGGTGACGACGTGCAGAATAAAAAACCGCATCCGGATCCGCTGCTGTTGGTGGCAAGCAAGCTTGGCATCAAGCCTGAGCAAATGCTCTTCGTAGGGGATTCACGCAATGATATTCAGGCGGCAAAAGCTGCTGGCTGTCCGTCCGTTGGCCTGACCTATGGCTACAACTACGGCGAGTCGATTGCGCTGAGCCAGCCCGACGTTATTTACGACCGTATTAATGAACTACTGCCCGCTCTCGGGCTTCCGCATAGCGAAAATCAGGAATTAAAAAATGACTAAGCCCATCGTTTTTAGTGGCGCACAGCCCTCAGGTGAATTGACCATTGGCAACTATATGGGTGCGCTGCGTCAGTGGGTGAGCATGCAGGATGACTACCATTGCATCTACTGCATCGTTGACCAACATGCCATCACCGTTCGTCAGGATGCTCAGCAACTGCGTAAAGCAACGCTGGATACGCTGGCGTTGTATCTGGCATGCGGAATCGATCCTGAAAAAAGCACCATTTTCGTGCAGTCTCACGTACCGGAACATGCCCAGCTAGGTTGGGCGCTGAACTGCTACACCTACTTCGGCGAACTGAGCCGTATGACCCAGTTCAAAGACAAATCCGCGCGCTATGCGGAGAACATCAACGCCGGTCTGTTTGATTATCCGGTGCTGATGGCGGCAGACATCCTGCTGTATCAGACCAACCAGGTGCCGGTTGGCGAAGATCAGAAACAGCATCTGGAACTGAGCCGCGATATTGCCCAGCGCTTCAACGCCCTGTATGGCGACATCTTCAAAGTGCCTGAGCCGTTCATTCCTAAATCCGGCGCGCGCGTGATGTCGCTGCTGGAGCCGACGAAGAAAATGTCCAAGTCGGATGACAACCGCAACAACGTGATCGGCCTGCTGGAAGATCCGAAATCCGTGGTTAAGAAAATCAAACGAGCGATGACCGACTCCGAAGAGCCGCCGGTTGTTCGCTACGACGTGCAGAACAAAGCAGGTGTTTCCAACCTGCTGGATATCCTCTCTGCCGTTACTGGCCAGAGCATTCCAGAGCTGGAACAGCACTTTGAAGGCAAAATGTATGGTCATCTGAAAGGTGAAGTCGCAGAGGCCGTTTCCGGTATGCTGACCGAGCTTCAGGCGCGCTATCACCGTTTCCGTAACGATGAAGCCTTCCTGCAGAAAGTGATGAAAGAGGGTGCGGAAAAAGCCAGCGCGCGTGCCTCTGTTACGCTGAAAGCCGTGTATGAAGCTATTGGCTTTGTTGCCAAGCCGTAATACTTTCTGCGTTGCTGAAAAAACCGGGAATTTTGAACTGCACCCAAAAAGTTGGACACCC
>NZ_SZXJ01000081.1:8050-20231 GCF_005281345.1 Citrobacter sp. wls619 | reverse complement strand
AACCCCGAATACGTTGCCGTATACACACTTTCCAGGCGTGCTCCTTCAGCCACTCGGACACCTCACCATATTGTATTGCTGCCTGACCACATGGGGGGCAACGGGGCGCTACTATAGGGAGTTGCGCTAAAACGGTCAAGCAGAATTTACATGTTCATATTCGTTTGGTTACGCAATGTACATATTCCCCCACCCGGACAGGCGTGGGGGAGAGGATTAGCGCTGAGAGTCCAGTTTTTCACCGTTGGTGACGACTTCCTGGGCTTTGCTGTAGCTCTCAATCAGCAGCTGATATGCCGGGAATACTTTCGTGTACACTTCTGCCCACTCTGCGGCATCTTCACGGTTCCATGTACCCTGCAGTTCAGAAGCAACGGCGGCGGTATCCATCGGTACTACGCCTGCCTGAACGACACGTGCCAGGGTAATTTCCTGCGCCATTTTACTGTAGGTGCCGGAAGCATCGATAACTGCGAACACTTTGTAACCTTCCGCGACCGCACTAATGGCTGGGAAAGCCATGCAAACACTGGTTATGGTACCGGCGATAATCAGCGTCTTACGACCGGTCGCTTTCACGGCTTTTACAAAATCTTCGTTATCCCAGGCGTTGATTTCACCTTTACGCGCCACGTATTGAGCATGAGGCGCATTGGCGTGGATCTCAGGGATCAACGGGCCGTTCGGTCCCTGCGGTACTGATGCGGTGGTAATCACCGGCATCTTCGCCAGAGAGGCCATTTTAGCCAGCGCGGCAGCACGTGCACGCAGTTCAGGCATTGGCATATCACCTACGGTCTGGAAAAGTCCGCTCTGGTGATCGATAAGCAGCATAACGGAATCATTTACATCGATGACCGGGCGTGAACCATTAAAGTTTGCAGGACTGGACATAGTATTCTCCTTTGATTCAGATTTGGCCAAAGCGGCCGGAGTTAAAATCGCGTACGGCTTCAGCGATTTCTTGTTTCGTGTTCATGACAAACGGACCGTAACCCACAATCGGCTCATTCAACGGTTCGCCTGACAACAGCAAGACGCTGGCATCGCTACTGGCTTCAATATGCAATGTTTTACCCTGCTGGCTTAACACCACCAGCTGTGCCTCGCTGACGGGTGTGGTGCCGTTTACGGTGATATTGCCTTTCAGTACGACCAGCGCGGTGCTCCATCCTTCCGGCTGAGACAGCGTGAGCTGATGATTACGCTGCAGACGCATATCCCAGACATTCAGCGGCGAGAAGGTATGTGCCGGACCTTTTGTCTCCTGATAGCTGCCCGCAATGACACGGAGAGTGCCGGCGTCATCTGGCAGCGCGACAGTAGGGATAACATCACTACTAATGCCCTGATATCCGGGTACCGCCATTTTGTCTTTCGCTGGTAGGTTGACCCAAAGTTGCACCATTTCCAGCTCGCCCCCCTTCCGGGTAAATTCCGGCGAATGGAATTCTTCGTGTAAAATGCCTGCACCTGCAGTCATCCACTGCACGTCGCCTGGGCCGATAATCCCACCGCGGCCGGTTGAGTCACGATGTTCAACTTCACCGCTGTAAACGATGGTCACCGTTTCGAAACCACGGTGAGGGTGTTCACCCACGCCACGTTTTTCATTACCTGGGGTGAAGGTATGTGGCCCGGCGTAATCCAGCAGCAGGAACGGACTTAACTGTTCAGCATGAGACTGGTAAGAGAACATCGAGCGAACCGGGAATCCATCGCCAACCCAGTGTGGGCGAGGTGCGGTGTAGACGCCTGTTACTTGTTTCATATGTGTCTCCTCAGTGGCGTTATCTTGATGTGAATAAGCTTATATTCATGACAGAGAACTGAGTAGTAGCTAAAATGGCCTTCACCGTCTCATAAATAGGACAATAGGATGACTAATCCGGATCTCAATGATTTCGCGTGGTTTGTTCACGTCGTTGAAGAAGGAGGATTCGCTGCGGCTGGTCGGGCGCTCGATGAACCGAAATCAAAACTGAGCCGCCGAATTGCACAACTGGAGGAGAGGCTGGGGGTTCGGTTGATTCAGCGAACCACCCGGCAGTTTAATGTTACAGAAGTTGGGCAAACGTTCTACGAACACTGTAAGGCTATGTTGGTGGAAGCGCAGGCAGCGCAGGATGCCATTGCTGCGTTGCAGGTAGAGCCGCGAGGTATTGTGAAGCTGACCTGTCCGGTCACTTTACTGCACGTGCATGTCGGCTCCATGCTCGCCCGTTTTATGGCACGTTATCCCGATGTATCCGTACAGCTTGAGGCTACAAATCGTCGGGTTGACGTAGTAGGTGAAGGCCTTGATGTTGCGATTCGCGTCAGACCCCGTCCTTTTGAGGATAGCGATCTGGTTATGCGTGTACTTGCAGACAGGGGGCATCGCCTATATGCCAGCCCGCGATTGATCGAGCAGATGGGCGCTTTACATGCACCAGCAGAGCTGACCCGATGGCCTGGTCTGAGCCTGGCCACGGGTAAGCATGTGCATCGCTGGGAATTATTTGGCCCACAGGGTGCGCGTGCAGAGGTGCATTTCACACCGCGTATGATCACCACCGATATGCTGGCTTTACGCGAAGCGGCAGTGGCAGGTGTAGGGGTCGTTCAGCTCCCGCAATTGATGGTAAAAGAGCAAATAGCGGCGGGCGAGCTGGTGGCATTACTGGATGGTTGGGAACCAAAGCGAGAGATCATTCACGCGGTCTTTCCATCGCGCAGGGGGTTATTGCCGTCGGTTCGTGCATTGGTGGATTTCCTCACGGAAGAATATGCACGAATGATCGAGGATTAAATACGTAATATCAGTCCACAAAAAAGGCCGGTTAAACCGACCTTTTATTATCTGGACGCCATTCGGGCGTTAAAACAATCAGCGACTACGGAAGACAATGCGGCCTTTGCTCAGGTCGTACGGGGTTAGTTCAACAGTCACTTTGTCGCCCGTCAGGATGCGGATATAGTTTTTACGCATTTTACCGGAGATGTGTGCAGTAACCACGTGACCGTTTTCTAACTCTACGCGGAACATGGTATTAGGTAACGTATCGAGAACGGTACCCTGCATTTCAATATTGTCTTCTTTGGCCATCTAATCCTCTGGGGTATCACTACCGTAATTTGAACCGGCAAGATAATGCCGAAGTTCTTTTAATAAGTAAAGATTTGTGCGTTTAAAACGCAGCAAATCGGGTTTGGCGCATTACTCTAACCGCACACAACAAAGCCGCACTAAAAGCGCAACGTGTAAGGGAACGATGAGATAAACGATAGGCGTTGCCTGACGCGAACTGTTCCTTAACGGCGGCGGGGTAATGGGCTAAACCGACTCTGCGGCACCAATTATAACACCCCGACAAAAAATGTGCCGAAAACATTCACTCCTGAGGCGAAAATAACGTCCTGGGCACCCAGAAGTGGCTCGGTAGGCGCTGCTGGCGTAGCCTGCTTAAATGTTCAAGGTAGTCCCTGCGCGGAGTCTCAATGGCTCCCAGCGATTCTGTATGGGTATTTAACACCTGGCAATCGATTAATTTTCCGCCCTGACGGATAAATTCGGCGCAAAAAACAAGCAGTGCGGTTTTGGAGGCATTTTCCTGGCGACTGAACATCGATTCACCGCAGAAAAGGGTACCTTGCGCAACGCCGTACATCCCGCCGACTAATTCATTTTGCCGCCATACTTCAATAGAGTGCGCGTGTCCAAGTTCATGCAGTCGATGATAGGCATCCACGACATCATGCGTTATCCAGGTGCCTTCTTCCCGGTCGTTTGCACATCCTTCAATGACCTGACCAAACGCGTAATTGAGCGTCACGCGATAAGGCGAATTTTTATGAAAGCGCTTCATGCTGCGACTTACGTGAAATTTATCAGGCCAAAGAATGGCGCGTGGGTCGGGCGACCACCAGAGGATAGGGTCGCCAGGGGAAAACCACGGGAAAATACCGCGTTGGTAGGCCATTAGCAGGCGGGCAGGGCTGAGATCGCCCCCCAGCGCCAACAAACCGTTAGGCTCGCGTAAAGCGCCTTCCGGTGAGGGGAAGGCGATAGAATGGCGGGACAGTTGCACCAGGCGCATGACAGCGAAACTCCACTACGCGAGTCGGATCGTTCAATAATAGCTTACAGACGTTGCTTAAACTGGTAATAACGCCCCTGCCTGGCTAACAGATCTGCGTGATTACCTTGCTCAATTATGTGTCCGTTGTCCATCACTATTATTTGATTAAATCGCGACAGTCCGCGCAGGCGATGTGTGACCATGAGTACGGTTTTATTGCGCATCACATCGTTAATCAGTTCAAGCATTTGGCTTTCCGTTGTCGCATCCAGACCTTCAGTAGGTTCATCCAGAAGCATCAGCGGCGCATCATGCAGCAAGGCTCGCGCGATAGCCAAACGGCGTAGCTCTCCGCCTGAAAGCTGACGACCGCCTTCACCCAGCCAGGCATTGAGCCCGTCACCTTCAAGTAGTTTTTCCAGACCGACACGGCACAGCATCCCGGATAGCGCTTCATCGCTGGCGTGTGGCGCAGCCAGCAGCAGGTTATCGCGCAATGTCGCACTGAACAGATGCACTCGCTGTGGTACGACGCTGATGCATTGGCGCAAAGCGGCTTCGCTCAGCGTTGAAATCGGACGATCGTTAATCAGGATTTCGCCGCGTTGTGGATCCCATGCACGGGTCAATAATTGCAGTAACGTTGATTTCCCACAGCCTGTCCGACCCAGAATCGCAATGTGTTCACCGGGTTTAGCGAGCAAAGAAAGGGTGTCCAGCGCTTTTTGTGTTTGCCCAGGATAGCTGAAAGACACCTCACGCAATGTCAGAGTAATCTTTTCTGAAACAGTAGCTTCCGTATCCGGGAAGGTGACTTCCGGTTGTTGTTCTGTCAGTTCGGTAATACGTAGCGCTGAAGCAATCACCTGACCGAGATGCTGAAATGCGCCGGTAACAGGGGCCAGCGCTTCGAAAGCGGCTAATGCGCAGAACACAAACAACGCTATTAGTGCGCCAGGTTGTGTGTTTCCGCCTACGCCACCTGAAGCCATCCATAACATCATCACCACAGCCAGAGCGCCAATCAGCAGCATGACAGCCTGAGACAAGGCCGTTAATTCGGACTGACGACGCTGGGCTTCATGCCATTGCAGCTCGGTGGCTTCCATTTGAGCTCGGTAGCGTTCACTGGCGCCAAAAATGGTCAGCTCAGCCTGACCCTGTAACCAGGAGGTCAACTGCTGACGATATTGCCCGCGCAGATGCGTCAGGTTCTGCCCGGTGCTTTTACCCGCCTGGTAAAACAACGGAGGCAAGATAAACAGAGTCAGCAGCATAATGCCGCCAAGAGTGATAGCGAGCGTGAGATCGAGAACGCTCAATCCTAGCGTGACCACCACAATAACGACAAACGCGCCAACCAGCGGAGAGAGCACGCGTAAATAGAGATGATCGAGCGTGTCGACATCCGCCACAACGCGGTTGAGCAGTTCGCCCTGACCGTATCGGGCGAGTCCGGCAGGGGAGAGCGGCAGCAATTTGCTGAAGGTGTAAATACGCAAATGCTGCAATACACGAAACGTCGCGTCGTGACTGACCAGTCGTTCGAAATAACGACCTGCGGTTCGGGTAATTGCCGCCCCGCGAACGCCAGCTGCCGGGAGCATGTAGTTAAAACTGTAGATCCCGGTGACACCGACAACGGCGGAAGCAGACAGGAACCAGCCTGAAAGCGTCAGCAAACCAATGCTTGCCAATAATGTGACGATCGCCAGAACGATCCCCAGTGTTAACATCCATTTATGACGTTTATACAGCGTCAGATAAGGTAGCAAAGCGCGCATTTAGATGTCCTCCTGACGATGAGCCAGTAATGTCGTAAAAGCCCCGTTGGCTGCGCTAAGTTGCGCATAGGTACCTTGTTCGACAATCTGACCGTCTTGCATGACCCAGATAGCGTCCCAGTCGGCAAGATCTTCCAGCTGGTGCGTAACCATCAGTGTGCTCTGGCGGCACGATGCCGCATTCAACGCCTGCATCACACGTTGTTCGCTGTGTGCATCCAGACTGGCTGCGGGTTCGTCGAGCAGCAGTAGCTGACACGGGTTGAGTAAGGCGCGGGCAACGGCAACACGCTGCGCTTGCCCGACAGAAAGTCGACCAGCCTGGTCGCCCACAGGGGTATCCACACCCTGAGGAAGCAGCGGTAAAAATTCACTGACCCAGGCGCTATCGAGCGCGGCCTGTAGCTGTTCTTCGCTGGCATCAGGGCATGCCAGCAGCACATTTTCGCGCAATGTCGCTGCCGGAAGCTGCGGGTTTTGTCCAACCCAGGACAGCTGTTTGCGCCAGCAATCAGGCGACAGGTCGCGCAGCTCAAAGCCGTTAATCCGTAGCGATCCCTGATAAGAGAGAAAACCGGACAGGACATTCAGCAACGAGCTCTTACCGGAACCACTACGCCCAACCAGCACCGCGCGCTGGCCTGCGGGTAGGGAGAAGTTAAGCGGACCAGCAAGGACTTTGCCTTCGGGTGAGGTGATGATCAGATCTTCGGCTTCAATGGAAACCGCGTCTTTGGTCGCCAGCTCAATATCGCCACGCTCAGGATGCGCGAGCGGGGTTTCCATGAACGTTTTCAGACTGTCGGCAGCACCTACCGCTTGCGCCTTGGCATGGTAAAACGTCCCCAGATCGCGCAGCGGCTGGAAAAATTCCGGAGCCAGAATCAGCGCCAGGAAACCTGCCGCCAGCGTGACGCCGGTTCCGTAGTGGCCGAAATCAAGCTCGCCAAGATAAGAAAAACCGAAGTACACGGCGACCAGGGCAATGGAGAGCGAAGTGAAAAACTCCAGCACGCCCGAAGAGAGAAATGCCAGGCGAAGCACTTCCATCGTGCGCTGACGGAAATCCTGCGATGCAGCCCGGATGCTTTCCGTCTCCGCTTCGCCGCGACCAAAAATTCTCAGTGTTTCCATGCCGCGCAAGCGATCGAGGAAGTGACCGCTGAGTCGGGCAAGTGCCTGAAAGTTACGCCGGTTGGCATCGGCAGCGCCCATACCGACCATCGCCATAAACAGAGGGATCAGTGGGGCGGTTCCCAGCAGGATAAGGGCTGCAACCCAGTTTGACGGGAAAACGGCAGCCACAATCAATAACGGGACGCATACCGCAAGCGCCATTTGCGGCAAATAACGCGCATAGTAGTCATGCATATCGTCAATCTGTTCCAGAATCAGCGTGGCCCAGCTTCCGGCAGGCTTCCCCTGTATCCATGCTGGCCCCGCCTGTTGCAGACGGTCCAGAACCTGACGACGAATCTCAAAACGAATATGTTGGCCCGCATGAAACCCTATTCGCTCACGTAACCAGACAACCCACGCCCGCAGGATAAAAATCAAGACCAGCACGACGAAAGGGAACAGCAGCGCTTCACGGGGAATATTTTCCATGATCATGTGCTGCAGAATCCGAGCCATGAGCCAGGCCTGAGCGACAATTAACAGGCCGCTTACGAACCCCAACAGGCGTGAAATATTCAGCCAGCGTTGAGAAATGACACTTTGCTGTTTTAACCAGCGGGTAAGCTCTTTTTGACGGGTTTTATTCATTGCACGCTTAGCAGGTGAGTTATTGGAATTTTTGGGCAGGACAATGTTACAACGGGGCAAAAATAAAGGCGACTTATAGTCGCCTTTTTTACTTTTGTTACTGATTTGTAAAAACTATTTGCAGGCGTCCGCCAGACCGTCGAGATAACGTTCAGCGTCCAGGGCGGCCATACAACCAGTGCCAGCTGAGGTAATCGCCTGACGATAAATATGGTCCATCACGTCACCGGCAGCGAACACACCAGGAATGCTGGTTTGTGTCGCATTGCCGTGAATACCGGACTGAACTTTGATATAGCCGTTTTCCAGTTCAAGTTGACCATCAAAAATAGCCGTGTTCGGGCTGTGGCCGATGGCGACAAACAATCCGGCGACGTCGAGAGATTCAACGTTGTCAGTATTTTGCGTATCGCGCAGGCGCAATCCGGTGACACCCATTTGATCGCCAGTCACTTCTTCCAGTGTGCGATGCGTGTGCAGCACGATGTTGCCGTTTTCAACTTTGTCCATCAAACGTTTGATGAGGATTTTCTCAGCACGGAAACTGTCGCGGCGGTGAATCAAGTGAACTTCGGAGGCGATATTCGCCAGGTACAACGCTTCTTCCACCGCGGTGTTGCCGCCGCCGATCACCGCAACTTTTTGGTTACGATAGAAGAAACCGTCGCAGGTTGCGCAGGCGGAGACGCCGCGGCCTTTAAAGGCTTCTTCTGAAGGTAAGCCCAGATAGCGCGCTGAAGCGCCAGTGGCGATGATCAATGCGTCACAGGTGTACTCGCCGCTGTCTCCGGTGAGACGGAAAGGGCGGTTTTGCAGATCAACCTTGCTGATGTGATCGAAGATGATCTCCGTCTCAAATTTCGTTGCGTGCTCGTGCATGCGCTCCATCAGCAGCGGGCCAGTGAGATCGTTTGGATCGCCAGGCCAGTTCTCCACTTCTGTTGTGGTGGTCAGCTGACCGCCTTTTTCCATACCGGTAATCAGCACCGGCTGCAGGTTTGCGCGCGCAGCGTAGACGGCGGCGGTATAGCCCGCAGGGCCTGAACCCAGAATAAGAAGTTTACTGTGTTTGGTCGTGCCCATGAGATCCCCATAGTTGTTGGTAGGCAATGGGCAGGATTGTAGGGAATTTGCAGACGTAAAAAAAGAGTATGGCGATTTTGTTAACAATATGTGTAATAGCGGAAACCGATGATGGGCAAAATTGAGGGTAACGCGCTTCTTAATTTATTCGAGTTGGGGGGGCGCGTGAAGCCAACGCACAGGCGACGTGAACTATGACGGGGGTATAATGATTTCTACTTAAAATCGGTCAGTTATAAGGTGATAAAATGACGATTTTCCATCACTCCCAATGAATAACTGGCATGTTGTACTAAAAATCGATGTTTTGCTTTGACAATCACCTGCTGTTTTGCGAAAACATTCAAGGAAGAAAAAAACTGTGTCATGTATATGCTGCATAATCATGCATGTAGATACCATGTTTACCGGGTTAGTGAAATCTACGCATGGTGTGGACAGATGCCATTCGTGATGTCGATAGCCGCCGACAGGCAACGGTCTTCTCACCATAAACCCAGGCATTGCGCACCGTAAATCCCTCTGGGTTGCGGTTTATTGTGATGGGTAGCGACTCTGAACAGTGATGTTAGTAGAGTCAGGCAGGAGTAGGGAAGGAATACAGAGAGACAATAATAATGGTAGATAGTAAGAAGCGCCCTGGCAAAGATCTCGACCGTATCGATCGTAACATTCTTAATGAGTTGCAAAAGGATGGGCGTATTTCTAACGTCGAGCTTTCAAAACGAGTGGGACTTTCTCCAACGCCCTGCCTTGAGCGTGTGCGTCGGTTGGAAAGACAGGGTTTTATTCAGGGCTATACAGCGCTGTTGAACCCGCATTATCTGGATGCATCACTTCTGGTTTTTGTTGAGATTACTCTGAATCGTGGCGCCCCGGATGTGTTTGAGCAATTTAACACTGCAGTACAAAAACTTGAAGAAATTCAAGAGTGTCATTTGGTTTCCGGTGATTTCGACTATCTGCTGAAAACACGCGTACCGGATATGTCGGCATACCGTAAGCTGCTGGGGGAAACCCTGCTGCGTCTGCCTGGCGTGAATGACACACGTACTTACGTGGTAATGGAAGAAGTCAAACAGAGCAATCGTCTGGTAATTAAGACGCGCTAACACGGAACAGGTGCAAAATCGACGCAGTTTGATTACACTCCTGTTAATCCATACAGCAACAGTGCCGGGGTAACCCGGTGCTGTTGTCCGTTTTAGCATCGGGCAGGAAAAGCCTGAAACCTGGAGAGCCGTTTTTGAGCCAGGAATACACTGAAGACAAAGACGTCACATTGACGAAGTTAAGCAGCGGGCGCCGACTTCTGGAAGCGTTGCTGATTCTTATTGCCCTTTTTGCCGTCTGGTTGATGGCTGCCTTACTCAGCTTTAACCCTTCGGACCCCAGTTGGTCGCAAACCGCATGGCACGAACCTATCCATAATCTGGGCGGAATACCCGGAGCATGGCTGGCGGACACGCTGTTCTTCATTTTTGGTGTCATGGCCTACACCATTCCCGTTATCATTGTCGGCGGCTGCTGGTTTGCCTGGCGACATCAGGCCAGCGACGAATACGTCGATTACTTCGCCGTATCACTGCGTATTATTGGCGTTCTGGCGCTGATCCTCACCTCTTGCGGGCTTGCCGCAATCAATGCCGATGACATCTGGTATTTTGCCTCTGGCGGCGTTATTGGCAGCCTGCTCAGTACTACGCTGCAACCCTTGTTGCACAGCAGTGGCGGTACGCTTGCGCTGTTATGTATATGGGCTGCGGGTTTAACGCTGTTTACTGGCTGGTCATGGGTGAGCATTGCCGAGAAACTGGGTGGCTGGTTACTGAATATCCTGACATTTGCCAGCAATCGTACTCGTCGCGATGATACCTGGGTCGATGACGAAGAATATGAAGATGATGAAGAGTCTGTCGACGCCGTTGATGGCACCCCACATGAATCCCGACGGGCACGTATTCTGCGCGGAGCGTTAGCGCGCCGTAAACGGCTGGCAGAGAAGTTTACCAATCCACTTGGGCGTCACACTGATGCCGCGCTGTTCTCCGGCAAGCGCATGGATGATGAGGATGAAATTGAATACAGCGCGCGTGGCGTTGTAGCCGATCCTGACGATGTGTTGTTCTCTGGCAACCGTGCCACATTGCCTGAATACGATGAATTCGACCCGCTATTAAACGGCCATTCAGTGACTGAGCCGGTCACTGCGGCAGAGGCCGCCACTGCCACTGCGGCAACTCAGGCCTGGAGTGCGCCAGTCGACCCGCTGTTGCAACCTGCGCCAGTACCGGGAACCGTTTTAGAGCAACCTACTCCCGCTGTGGCATGGCAATCCGCACCGGCTCCGCAAACCGGTGAAGCGGTTATCGCGCCAGCGCCGGAAGGTTACCCACAGCCCGTTCAGTACGCGCAGCCTCCGGTTCAGCCTTATGAACCCTGGCAGCAACCAGCCCCGGTTGAACCGCAGATGCCATATTCTGTACCGCCAGTTGCCGAAGCTGGCTATGAACAGCCGACGATGCCGCAACCGGCAATGCCGTGGCAAGCACCTGAGCCGGTGGTGGAACACGCCTGGCAACCAGAACCGGTTTACCAGCAGAGTGCGCCGCTTGAACCGCAGCCTGTCTATCAGCAAGACACTGTGCAGCAACAACCTGTGGTACATCAGCAGCCCGTGGTGGAACAGCCGCCGGTTACCGAGCCTGAACCTGTCGTTGAAGAGGTGAAGCCAGCGCGTCCACCGCTCTACTATTTTGAAGAAGTGGAAGAAAAACGTGCGCGTGAGCGTGAGCAGCTAGCTGCCTGGTATCAGCCGATTCCAGAACCCGTACAAGAGCCTGAGCGGGTGAAACCCGTTGCACCGTCTATGCCCGTGGCATCCATACCTCCCGTTGAGTCTGTGGCTGCCGCAGCGCCGCTGGCTGCTGGGGTGAAAAACGCTGCATTGGGTGCCGGTGCAGCCGTTGCCGCACCGGTATTTAGTCTTGCAGGGAGCGGTGCGCCGCGTCCGCAGGTGAAAGAGGGAATTGGCCCGCAACTGCCGCGTCCTAATCGTGTGCGTGTCCCGACACGCCGGGAGTTGGCTTCATATGGCATTAAGTTGCCGTCACAACGTATGGCGGAAGAGAAAGCGCGCGAAGAGCAGCTTGATACGGATGCGCAATACAGTGACGATGAAATTGATGCCATGCAGCAGGATGAACTGGCGCGTCAGTTTGCCCAGTCGCAGCAGCATCGCTATGGTGAAGAGTATCAGGATGACACAGCGCATGATGATGACGAAGATTCAGCTGCAGAAGCTGAACTGGCGCGTCAATTCGCTTCTTCCCAACAGCAACGTTATTCCGGCGCACAGCCTGCCGGGGCGAATCCATTCTCGCTTGATGATTTTGAATTCTCACCAATGAAAGCGTTAGTGGATGAGGGTCCGCATGAGCCGCTGTTTACCCCCAGCGTGATGCCGGAACCTGCGCCACAGTATCA
>NZ_SZXJ01000081.1:0-7789 GCF_005281345.1 Citrobacter sp. wls619 | reverse complement strand
CCGCAGCAGCATTATCAGCAGCCGCCGCAGGAAAGCCTGATCCATCCGTTGTTGATGCGTAATGGCGACAGCCGCCCTGTACAGCGTCCGACGACGCTGCTGCCATCGCTGGATCTGCTCACCCCACCACCGGCGGAAGTTGAGCCAATAGATACATTCGCGCTGGAGCAAATGGCGCGTCTGGTGGAAGCGCGTCTGGCCGATTTCCGTATTAAAGCCGATGTGGTGAACTACTCGCCCGGACCGGTCATTACCCGTTTTGAGCTAAATCTGGCACCGGGTGTTAAAGCTGCGCGTATTTCTAACCTTTCCCGGGATCTGGCGCGCTCGCTATCAACCGCGGCAGTTCGTGTGGTGGAGGTTATTCCGGGTAAACCGTATGTCGGACTGGAGTTGCCGAACAAAAAACGCCAGACCGTCTATCTGCGTGAAGTACTGGATAACGCGAAATTCCGTGATAATCCGTCACCGCTTACTGTCGTTCTCGGCAAGGACATTGCTGGTGAACCTGTGACTGCCGATTTGGCGAAGATGCCGCATCTGTTGGTGGCAGGTACTACGGGGTCAGGTAAATCTGTTGGGGTCAACGCCATGATCCTCAGCATGCTCTACAAGGCGCAGCCGGAAGATGTTCGCTTTATCATGATCGACCCGAAAATGCTCGAGCTGTCGGTTTATGAAGGTATCCCGCATCTGTTGACTGAAGTTGTTACGGATATGAAAGACGCAGCCAATGCCTTGCGCTGGAGCGTTAATGAAATGGAACGCCGCTATAAGCTAATGTCAGCGCTGGGCGTGCGTAACCTTGCGGGCTACAACGAGAAGATTGCGGAAGCAGATCGTATGGGACGTCCAATCCCGGATCCGTACTGGAAACCAGGCGATAGCATGGATGTCACTCATCCGGTACTGAAAAAAGAGCCGTATATTGTGGTTCTGGTCGATGAATTTGCTGATCTGATGATGACTGTCGGTAAAAAAGTGGAAGAACTGATTGCCCGTCTGGCGCAAAAAGCGCGTGCGGCAGGTATCCACCTGGTGCTGGCGACCCAGCGTCCGTCGGTTGACGTTATCACTGGGCTTATCAAAGCAAATATCCCGACGCGTATTGCGTTTACTGTCTCGAGCAAGATTGACTCTCGTACCATTCTTGATCAGGGTGGTGCTGAATCCCTGTTGGGCATGGGCGATATGCTCTATTCTGCGCCAAACTCAACGATTCCGGTGCGTGTACATGGTGCTTTTGTGCGCGATGAGGAGGTTCACGCAGTCGTCCAGGACTGGAAAGCGCGTGGCCGTCCGCAGTATGTGGAAGGCATCACCTCGGACACCGAAAGTGAAGGTGGCGGCGGTGGTTTTGACGGCGGGGAAGAGCTGGATCCGTTGTTCGATCAGGCGGTGAATTTTGTTACCCAGAAACGCAAAGCTTCCATCTCCGGCGTCCAGCGCCAGTTCCGCATTGGTTATAACCGTGCGGCGCGCATCATCGAACAGATGGAAGCGCAGGGAATTGTCAGCGAGCAGGGACATAATGGCAATCGTGAAGTGCTGGCTCCACCGCCCTTTGATTGATTGCAAAGTTAAGTAATTCAGTATTTTCTACTTTCCTCATGCTGATTTTTGGCCTGAAATGGATAGCAGAAGGAGCTCCCCGTTGGGAGTGACGTATTTTGAGGAATAACGATGAAAAGAATCGCAATCACCTGTGCATTATTGTCGAGCTTTGTGGTGAGCAGCGTTTGGGCTGACGCCGCCAGCGACCTGAAAAGCCGTCTGGATAAAGTCAGCAGCTTCCACGCCAGTTTTACCCAGAAGGTAACGGATGGTAGCGGCGCAGCGGTGCAGGAAGGCCAGGGTGATTTATGGGTTAAACGTCCGAATCTGTTTAACTGGCATATGACACAGCCTGACGAAAGCATTCTGGTCTCTGATGGTAAAACACTGTGGTTCTTCAACCCATTTGTTGAGCAGGCGACGGCGACCTGGCTGAAAGATGCCACGGGGAATACGCCGTTTATGCTGATTGCGCGGAACCAGTCCAGCGACTGGCAGCAGTACAATATTAAGCAAAACGGCGATGATTTTGTGCTGACGCCCAAAACCAGCAGCGGCAACCTGAAGCAGTTCACCATCAATGTTGGCCGCGACGGAACAATTCATCAGTTTAGCGCCGTTGAACAGGACGATCAGCGTAGTAGCTACCAGCTGAAATCGCAGCAGAACGGCGCGATCGAACCATCAAAATTCACCTTTACCCCGCCACAAGGCGTAACGGTAGACGATCAACGTAAGTAGAGGCGCGTGAGTGGGCAACCTGTCGCTCGATTTTTCTGATAATACCTTTCAACCCCTGGCCGCGCGTATGCGGCCAGAAAATTTAGCGCAGTATATCGGCCAGCAACATCTGCTGGCTGCGGGTAAGCCCTTGCCGCGCGCCATCGAGGCCGGACACCTGCACTCCATGATTTTATGGGGACCGCCAGGAACCGGAAAGACCACCCTTGCCGAAGTGATTGCCCGTTATGCGAACGCTGATGTTGAACGTATTTCAGCCGTCACCTCGGGCGTGAAGGAAATTCGCGAAGCGATTGAACGTGCGCGTCAGAACCGTAATGCCGGCCGACGCACAATACTGTTTGTGGACGAAGTTCACCGCTTTAATAAAAGCCAGCAGGATGCTTTTCTTCCGCATATTGAAGATGGCACGATCACGTTTATTGGGGCGACCACCGAAAATCCCTCATTTGAACTGAACTCGGCGCTGCTGTCGCGGGCGCGCGTTTATTTACTGAAATCATTGACCACCGAAGATATCGAGCTGGTGCTGGATCAGGCGATGTCAGATAAAGCTCGAGGTTATGGCGGTCAGGATATCGTTTTGCCGAACGAAACGCGTCGGGCGATTGCAGAACTGGTAAACGGTGATGCGCGGCGGGCGCTAAATACGCTGGAAATGATGGCCGACATGGCCGAAGTGGATGACAGCGGAAAACGCGTTTTACACGCTACATTGCTGACTGAGATTGCCGGTGAACGTAGCGCGCGTTTCGATAATAAAGGCGATCGTTTTTACGACCTAATCTCAGCATTGCATAAGTCGGTCCGCGGTAGTGCACCGGATGCGGCTCTTTACTGGTATGCGCGCATCATTAGCGCAGGTGGTGACCCGCTCTACGTTGCCCGTCGCTGTTTGGCAATTGCCTCTGAAGATGTGGGAAATGCCGACCCTCGTGCGATGCAAGTGGCAATTTCTGCATGGGATTGTTTTACTCGCGTAGGTCCTGCGGAAGGTGAACGCGCTATTGCTCAGGCGATTGTCTATCTGGCCTGCGCGCCGAAAAGTAATGCGGTATACACCGCCTTTAAAGCCGCCCTGGCTGATGCCCGTGAACGCCCCGATTACGACGTACCGGTGCACTTGCGTAACGCGCCGACGAAGCTCATGAAAGAGATGGGTTATGGCCAGGAATATCGCTACGCCCATGATGAGCCAAATGCCTACGCTGCCGGAGAAGAATACTTCCCGCAGGAAATGGCACAAACGCGCTATTATCACCCGACAAACAGAGGTCTTGAAGGCAAGATTGGCGAAAAGCTCGCCTGGCTCGCCGGACAGGATCAAAATAGCCCTATAAAACGCTACCGTTAGTGTTATCGTTGCGGTAATGTTGTCAATGTATCCCTGTGACCGCAGGCTGTGGTCACTTTCTCCTATTTTAATTCGATAAGCACAGGATAAGCATGCTCGATCCCAATCTGCTGCGTAATGAGCCAGACGCAGTCGCAGAAAAACTGGCAAGCCGGGGCTTTAAGCTGGATGTAGATAAGCTGCGCGCTCTTGAAGAGCGTCGTAAAGTTCTGCAGGTACAAACTGAAAACCTGCAGGCAGAGCGTAACTCTCGATCGAAATCCATCGGCCAGGCAAAAGCGCGCGGGGAAGATATCGAGTCTTTACGTCTGGAAGTGAACAAACTGGGCGAAGAGCTGGATGCCGCGAAAGCTGAACTTGATACCTTACAGGCCGAGATCCGCGACATTGCGCTGACCATTCCTAACCTGCCAGCGGACGACGTTCCGGTAGGTAAAGACGAGAATGACAACGTTGAAGTGAGTCGCTGGGGTACCCCACGTGAGTTCGATTTCGATGTGCGCGATCACGTGACGCTGGGTGAAATGCACTCAGGTCTTGATTTCGCCGCTGCGGTTAAACTGACCGGCTCTCGTTTTGTTGTCATGAAAGGGCAGATTGCGCGTATGCACCGTGCGCTGTCTCAGTTCATGCTGGATCTGCATACTGAACAACATGGCTACAGTGAAAACTACGTTCCGTATCTGGTCAACCATGACACGCTGTACGGTACCGGTCAGTTGCCGAAATTTGCTGGCGATCTGTTCCATACGCGTCCGCTGGATGAAGAAGCCGACAGCAGCAACTATGCGCTGATCCCAACGGCAGAAGTTCCGCTGACCAACCTGGTACGCGATGAAATCATTGACGAAGACGCGTTGCCAATCAAAATGACTGCGCATACGCCATGCTTCCGTTCTGAGGCCGGTTCTTACGGCCGTGATACCCGCGGTCTGATCCGTATGCACCAGTTCGACAAAGTTGAGATGGTGCAGATTGTTCGTCCTGAAGATTCTATGGACGCGCTGGAAGAGATGACCGGTCATGCTGAAAAAGTACTTCAGCTACTGGGCCTGCCGTACCGTAAGATCGTTCTGTGTACTGGTGACATGGGCTTCGGCGCATGCAAAACCTACGATCTGGAAGTGTGGATCCCGGCGCAGAATACCTATCGTGAAATTTCCTCCTGCTCCAACGTGTGGGATTTCCAGGCTCGCCGCATGCAGGCGCGTTGTCGTAGCAAGTCTGACAAGAAAACGCGTTTAGTGCATACGCTGAACGGTTCTGGTCTGGCAGTGGGACGTACGCTGGTTGCCGTTATGGAAAACTACCAGCAAGCTGATGGCCGCATTCAGGTACCGGAAGTACTACGTCCGTACATGAATGGCCTGGAATTCATCGGTTAAGTCATTTTTCCTTGCTAAAAAAGCGCCTCAGGGCGCTTTTTTTACGCCCGTTTGATGCCGGACAATAACCCT
Organism: Citrobacter sp. wls619; assembly: GCF_005281345.1. GTDB lineage: Bacteria > Pseudomonadota > Gammaproteobacteria > Enterobacterales > Enterobacteriaceae > Citrobacter. Next base: position 2,683 of record NZ_SZXJ01000081.1, on the reverse strand, counting down.
TACTCCATTAGTGGTAATACTGCCTTCGAATGAAAGTCAGTATTTATCTCTGTCTTTGCATAAATTCGCTATATAACGGTCTGTATAACGATGGCATCGATATATAAACGACTATACAACGAACATTCCCTTTTTGTTTATTGTGAGCAGCAGAGTGAGCCACTATGAAAACTAAGATCCCCGATGCCGTGCTGGCAGCTGAGGTGAGTCGTCGCAGTTTGGTAAAAACGACGGCGATAGGCGGACTGGCAGTAGCTAGTAGCGCGTTTACCCTGCCATTTACCCGTATTGCAAACGCTGCAGATGCCATCAACCCGTCACCGGTCAACGAGAAAGTGATCTGGAGTGCGTGTACGGTAAACTGCGGTAGCCGCTGTCCGCTGCGTATGCATGTCGTAGACGGCGAAATCAAATATGTCGAGACCGACAACACGGGCGATGATAACTATGACGGCTTGCATCAGGTCCGTGCCTGCCTGCGTGGTCGCTCCATGCGTCGTCGAGTTTATAATCCCGACCGTCTGAAATACCCAATGAAGCGTGTCGGCAAACGCGGTGAAGGTAAATTTGAGCGCATCAGTTGGGATGAAGCCTACGATATCATCGCCAGCAATATGCAGCGTCTGATTAAAGACTACGGTAACGAGTCTATCTATCTTAACTATGGAACCGGTACGCTGGGCGGCACGATGACGCGTTCATGGCCGCCGGGTAAAACGCTGGTAGCACGTTTAATGAACTGTTGCGGCGGTTACCTGAACCACTATGGGGATTATTCTTCTGCGCAAATCGCGGCAGGACTGAACTATACCTATGGCGGATGGGCAGACGGTAACAGCCCGTCTGACATTGAAAACAGTAAGCTCGTTGTCTTGTTTGGTAATAACCCAGGCGAAACGCGTATGAGCGGTGGTGGGGTGACCTATTACCTTGAACAGGCGCGGCAGAAATCGAATGCCCGCATGATCATCATCGATCCCCGCTACACGGATACCGGTGCGGGACGCGAAGATGAATGGATCCCCATTCGACCGGGTACAGACGCGGCGCTGGTTAACGGTATTGCCTATGTGCTGATCAGCGAGAATATGGTTGATCAACCGTTCCTCGATAAGTACTGCGTGGGCTATGACGAAAAAACCCTCCCGGCGGGAGCGCCGAAGAACGGTCACTATAAGGCGTATATTCTCGGTCAGGGTAAAGACGGTATCGCGAAGACCCCGGAATGGGCTGCGCAGATAACCGGTATTCCTGCTGAACGAATTGTTAAGTTGGCGCGTGAAATTGGTAGCGCGAAACCCGCCTACATTAGCCAGGGCTGGGGACCGCAGCGCCACGCCAACGGCGAGATTGCGACCCGTGCCATTTCGATGTTGGCCATTCTGACCGGTAACGTCGGTATTAACGGCGGCAACAGCGGTGCACGTGAGGGATCATACGATTTACCGTTTGAGCGTATGCCAACGCTGGAAAACCCCGTCGAAACCAGTATCTCAATGTTTATGTGGACGGATGCGATTGAGCGTGGTCCGGAAATGACGGCGCTGCGCGACGGTGTTCGTGGTAAGGATAAGCTCGACGTTCCGATTAAGATGATCTGGAACTATGCCGGTAACTGCCTGATTAACCAGCACTCTGATATCAACCGTACGCATGAAATCCTGCAGGATGATAAGAAGTGCGAAATGATCGTCGTTATCGACTGCCATATGACCTCCTCGGCGAAATATGCCGATATTCTGCTGCCGGACTGCACGGCCTCTGAGCAGATGGACTTTGCGCTGGATGCATCTTGCGGGAATATGTCCTACGTGATTTTCACCGATCAGGCGATCAAACCGCGCTTTGAATGCAAGACTATCTACCAAATGACCAGCGAGCTGGCGAAACGCCTTGGCGTCGAGCAACAGTTTACGGAAGGCCGTACTCAGGAAGAGTGGATGCGTCATCTGTATGAACAGTCGCGCAAGGCTATACCGGAACTGCCAATATTTGAAGAGTTCCGTAAGCAGGGCATCTTTAAGCAGCGTGATCCTGAAGGACATCACGTGGCGTATAAAGCGTTTCGTGAAGACCCCAAAGCCAATCCGCTTACCACGCCGTCAGGCAAGATTGAAATTTATTCTCAAGCGCTGGCAGAAATCGCCGCAACCTGGGAATTGCCGGAAGGTGATGTGATCGATCCATTACCGATTTATACACCGGGCTTTGAAAGCTTAAACGATCCACTGGTGGAAAAATTCCCTCTGCAATTAACGGGCTTCCATTATAAATCTCGCGTCCACTCGACCTATGGCAACGTTGACGTTCTGAAAGCGTCCTGTCGCCAGGAAATGTGGATTAACCCGATGGATGCACAACGACGCGGTATTAACAACGGCGACAAGGTACGTATCTTTAACGACCGTGGCGAAGTGCATATTGAGGCTAAAGTTACCCCGCGTATGATGCCTGGCGTTGTCGCGCTGGGTGAGGGCGCCTGGTATGACCCGGATGTGAAACGTGTGGATCAGGGCGGTTGTATTAACGTGCTGACGACCCAGCGGCCTTCTCCTCTCGCTAAGGGGAACCCATCACATACGAACCTTGTTCAGGTTGAAAAGGTGTAAGGAGTAACCGATGACAACCCAGTATGGATTTTTTATTGATTCCAGCCGTTGCACCGGTTGCAAAACTTGCGAAC
>NZ_SZXJ01000080.1 GCF_005281345.1 Citrobacter sp. wls619 | reverse complement strand
TGGTAATCACCGATGGAGAATTTTGGTGGAGCTGGCGGGAGTTGAACCCGCGTCCGAAATTCCTACATCCTCGGTACTACATGCTTAGTCAGTCTTTACATTCGCCTGGCACCTGCGGACAGACACGCCACTACCAGACTAGCCTGATTAGTTTTAACGCTTCAACCCCAGGCAGGGCATCCACGCGATCTCTTTTGGGTTTGACCTCTCTTTGATCCCCGTCTTAAGAGCGGAAGCTAGGGAGAGAGGGCTCAGAGCAGGTTATTAAGCTGCTAAAGCGTAGTTTTCGTCGTTTGCGACTATTTTTTTGCGGCTTTTTACGAGGCCAACCGCCCCTCGGCATGCACCTTGGGTTTCGCGAATCCCGTCGAATCCAGAATCAGCCCCAATGTGTTGCAGCAAGTATAACAGACTTGTGACACGCGTGACCAGCCCCCGCAACCCCTTAACCGCAAGGATTTACCGCTCGCGCAGTGCTTCTTTTGCACGATTAAATGGTTTGATTAAATAGTCTACGATGGTTTTTTCACCTGTTTTTATATCCACTGTGGCAATCATGCCCGGTACGATAGAAAAATGGCGTCCCAGCTTGTTCTGTAAAAAGTCCTGATGGGTACGTATGAAAACGCGGTAGTAGAAGATTTCCGGCTTCACTTTATCCTGAATGGTATCTGGGGAGATGGTTTCGACCACGCCCTCCAGCCCTCCGTAAATGGCGTAGTCATAGGCAGTAATCTTTACCAGTGCCCTCTGTCCGGGGTGGATAAACGCGATATCGCGTGGTGACAGGCGGGTTTCAATCAGCAAATGATCGTCTACCGGGACAATCTCCATCATTTCGCCGTTAGGAGGGATAACGCCGCCAATCGTGGTGACCTGGATGTTTTTTACGATACCGCGCATCGGGGCGCGAACGGTCAGGCGGGTAACGGAATCTTCGCGACCTTTTAAGATGGCCGCCAGCATATCCACCTCGGCGTTGGCCTTCGACAGCGCTTCACGCGCCTGCACGTAATATTGCGAGCGCAGGTCGGTTATTTTGAGTCCAAGATCGCTTTTTTGTCGTTGCAGGCGCAGCACTTCCACATGGCTGGCGGCACCGCTTTTCTCCAGCCGTTGGGTGATCGCCAGTTCTTTGTTCACGGAGACCAGCGCATCCTGTAGTTCCACCATCGAATCGGCAAGCTGTGCCCGGCGACTTTTATATAACCGGGTTTCAGAGGCGATAAGCTCCGGCCAGGCCTGCAGCGAGCTGGGGAACGTTAGCTGCAAATCGTTGACTTCGGCATTCAGTCTGGCGCTGGATGCTAAAGATGCGCGGTATCGGGCGGCGCTTTCACCCACGTTGGATTCAGAACGCGTTGGGTCGAGGCGGGCGACAATCTGGTTGGCCTGAACTTTATCACCTTCGTGCACGCTGAGTTCGGCGAGGATCCCGCCGTCAAGCGACTGCAATACCTGTTCACGCGAGCTGGGGATGACTTTCCCACTGCCGGTAGAGACTTCATCCAGTTTGCCGAAATACGCCCAGATACCCAGCACGGCAAAAAGCAGTGTGCTGAGCAGAATAATGCGACTGGCGCCGGAAAAACGGTGTTCCCGGCGGATATCGAGGTCGTCCATGGCGGCGTCATGCGGATTGGTTTTCATTTTTCCACTCCCGACCGTGAGTCTGTGCAGGTGCCCGATTTGCATTTAGCGCCTGCGCTTTTGGGGCATCCATGACCAGCTGACCTTCTTTGAGCACCACCACGCGCTCGACCAGCTCCAGAACCGGAACGCGATGTGTGGCGACAATCAATGTGCGGTTGCCCAGCCACTGGTTTAACCGTTGTATAAATTCCCGTTCGGTGTGTTCATCCAGCGAGGCACTGGGTTCGTCGAGCAGTACGATATTGGGCGATCGCAGTAACATTCTGGCGAGCAGAATCGACTGACGCTGCCCGCCGGAAAGCCCATTACCGCCTTCCATAATGGGGTGCGCTAGCCCTTTGGCGAGTTGTTTGACGAATGCAGATGCGCCACTGACCTCCAGCGCTTCGAATATCTGCGTGTCGCTGGCATGCGGTGCGCCGAGTGTCAGATTCTCGCGTAACGTACCGAAAAAAAGCCGTGCGTTCTGGCTGAGAAAGCCGATATTGCGGCGTAAATCAGCCATATCGATTTGCGCCAGACTCAGGTTATCGAGTCGGACATCACCCTGAATAATCTCCACGCCGCCCGCCATGGCCTGTAGCAGGGTTGATTTACCCGCACCGTTACGCCCGAGAATCGCAATCCGCTCTCCGGGCATCACTTCCAGACGCGAGATGCGTAACGGTACGCGCTGGTCGTCACTGTGGTAGCGAAAATGCGCATTTTCAAACAGATAGTGGCCACGGAAGATGTCCTGGTGTACCCGGTCTTCATCGTGCTGCGTCTCGGTGGGAAGTTGCATAATGCTGTCCAGCCCCATTTTGGCCGCTTTGACCTGCTGCCAGCGAGCCAGTACACCACACAGGTTAGCCATCGGGGCGATCATCCGTGATCCGAGCATCGAGGCGGCCACCACGGCCCCGGTGGTCATCGTGCCTTCAATCACCATGGGCGCACCGAACATAATGATGGCGGCGTAAACCAGGCTTTGTACTGACATCCCCCAGCCGATCAGCCCCTGGGTAAGCTTGCGTGTGCGTAGTCCGGACTCGCCAGTAATGCGGATATAGCTGTTCCATTGCTGTAAAAAGCGGTTCTCCGCCTGCATTAGCTTGATGTCTTCCAGCCCCTGAACGCTCTCGACCAGCACCGCGTTGCGCAGAGTGGATTCATGTGCGGCCTGGTTAGCAAGCACCGCCAGCTTTTTCTGTAATAACAGCCCCGGCAGAATCATCAGAATGGCTGCGACGGGGGCTATCCACGCCAGCGGTGGTGCAATGCACGCCAGTACGACAATAAACAGCAGGAAAAACGGCAGGTCGACGATGGTCGACATGGTTGAGGAGGTGATCATCTCCCGGATCTGCTCCAGCTCGCGGAGTTGGGAAATAAAGCTTCCTGTCGAGCGGGGAACCGCGCTATTGCGCAACCGCAGGGCATGGCTGAACACGCGATCGGAAATACGCATGTCTGCGCGTTTACCGAGTAGATCCATAATGTGGGTACGTGCTTCGCGCAGCAAAAAGCCAAACAATACCGCGACCAGGACGCCGGTCGAGAGAACATAGAGAGTCGGATACGACTGGGCGGGGATCACCCGGTCGTAAACCTGCATTGAAAAAATTATCCCGGAGAGTGACAGGACGTTAATCAGAAACGCAGCAACCATGACGGGCAGGTAAGGGCGGATATCTTGTAAAACCAGCTCGCGTATCCAGTCGGGTTTAAAGCGCGAAATATAGCGATCAACCCGACTGTCTTTTAACGCCGATAACGGGCGCAGTGCGGTGATAGTATGGATTTCAGGCAGAAGCTCAGCCACCGCCAGCCGGTTGCGCTGTCCCTCGTCGGCAATAATAAAAACATCCAGTGTATCTTCACCGTTGAAATGTTCTATCACCATGATTTGGCCGTCGTGCAGTTCCGCCACCACCGGCAAACGCCACTGGTTAAGAACCTGCTTTGCGGTATCCAGCGGATGAAAGGAAAGTCCCGCCTGGCGTGCTAATTGCGTCAAGGCAAGGGTTTTGCTTTTCCCCTCGAACCATGGGGCGTTGGCCTGGATAGCGCCTGGCGAGCAAGTGAGGCGATAGTGGCTGGCAATGTAGGTAACTGCCTGCGCCCACTGGCTCAGGGCGGGTTCGCCAATAGCATCTTCAACAACAGGCTCGACGTCGCTCATAGCTGGATCTCCACCGATTGAATGCTGCGGTTATTTAAAGCGAACGCCTGGCGCAACGATCCGGTGTTGTAGAGACAGTTCAGTTGTAGCTGGCGAAGCTGGCTTTGGGTCTGGAGTTCGGCAAAACGGGCCTGGTACACTTCCTGTTCGGCGTTAAGAACATCAAGTAAAGGGCGTGAGCCGAGATCCAGATATTGCTGTTGATACAGTTCACGAGTGCGTTCGCTCAGCCGCTGCTGGCGGCGCAGGATCTGCAATGCAGTCGCGAGACTCATTGCCTGGCTGCGGGATTCCAGTAATTTTTGCCGTACTTCAAGTCGGGTGCGCTGAATAGAGTACTGTGCGGACTCTACCGCGTGGCTGGCGGCGTTGCGCCGGGCGGTGAGACCGCCGCCCTGATACAGCGGCATTTCGACTTTTACCCATGCTGAGTACTGCGTTTTGTCGAGCACCTCATGGCTGGGGTATTTGTCGTTGAGATAGTGCTGAACCGATGGCTCCAGGGAGATGGTTGGCGTCATCTGTGCGTTGGCGTAATCCAGGTTGGCCTGTGCGACGTTCGCCTGCGCCCAGGCCGCCAGCACAGCTGGAACTAACTTATCCTCCGGCTTTACCACATCACAACTGCTGTCCAGTTTTACCGGAAACTCATTGCTGATGCCGTTCAGTGAGCGCCAGCCGAGATAGCTCATCAATGTCGCTTTGCTACTGTCGAGATTGGCCTGATATTGCGCCAGCTGTGAACGAGCCGACTCAATACGCGCATCGGTTTGTACCACGTCAGACAGCGAGGTCGCCCCTTCATCATTACGTTCTCTGGTCAGTCGACCAATACCGTTTAGCGCGACCAGTTGCTCTTCGGCGGCATCCACCATCTGTTGCCATGTCTGAACCTGGACGATGGCATTGGCGGTGGCGTGGGCGACAGTATCGATGCTGAGTAACACGTTTGCCTGTTGTTGCGCCGAACCGGCGGTTTCGGCGCGCACCTGGCTGGCGACTTTGCCGAAGTCATACAGCATTTGTGACACCGAAATGACCAGTGCGGGGCTGAAGCCATGGTCGGTGTAGGTATTGCTGTAGCCGTTGTTCATTCCGGCTGTAACTTGCGGATAATATTTCGCTTTCGCCACGTCTATCTGTTCATTTTGCGAGAGCAGTTTGCCAATGGATTCACGAATAGAAGGATGCCAGCTCACGGCGCGGCTCACCGCGTCGTTAAGCGTCAGGCTTCCGGGTGCGGCAACGCTTAGCGGTAGATCGGCCACAGAGCCATCCAGAGAGGGAAGCATCTGGCTGGTTGCCAGCCCTTCTGGCGTAATAATTTGCGGTTCATCTTCGGCATTCGCACGAACGGAACAGAACGTTAATGCCAGCAGTACAGCGACAGGGGCGACATTTCTCATAGTTTATCCCTTGCAAAATAGGGCAGTGACGACTGTTATTGCCCCGGACGTCATGGCATCCGGGGCTGTTGTTATCTCGTTATAGCGGTATGACGTTCGTTTCAGGTCACAATGTGATTTTGTTGGATCAGCTCATCGAGCGTGGTGTGTACGTTCTCCAGCGTTACGAGGTTAGTGGTGTGGTACGTGCTGCCTGTACCGTCGCGATCAATGGAAACGATGGTGTTGTTACCGCTGGCGGTCACCGTGAGATAATTGCCAAGCGTGGCATTTTGTCCGTTCCAGCCTACCAGCAGGTCGCCGATGTCGATTTTGTCGCCCTGAGCCAGCGAGAAGTTGGTCCAGGTGTCTGCCGTTCCGTTACCGCCCGTTGCATCGCTGGCATTAAGCAGGTGATAAATCAGCGTATCGCCGTAGACCGAGCCGACGATCACGTCATGCTGCGCGGTGCTTGCCATCTGTGGATTCATATTGATGGTCAGCGTCGCGGTGTCCGTATGCCCGTTTTGGTCGTTAAGCGTATAGGTAAAGGTCTCCTTGCTGGTCATCGACGCCACGGTTGTACCCGGCTTCAGCGTATAGATGTATGAGCCATCCAGATTCATGGTCAGTGAGCCATAATGACCCTGAATTGTTGTGCTACTGATGCTGCTGGTCGGATTGAGTGTGGCGGTACTGCCGTTAAAGCCGGTGATAGTGAGCTGGGTATGGACGGTTGAGAGCTGATCGTGCGCGCCAGCGGCATCACTGCCATCAAAAATATTGCCATTCACCGTCGTGGTGTTAACGTCCCAGGTATTGAGGTGCCATGTCGTGCCCGTGACGTTCGGCGTAATGCTGACGTTGCCCACGGCCAGTCCCCCCATCGTTCCTGTGAAGCTGATGCTGTAATGACCCGCGGCCAGCTCGGCATTACCCAGCGAGACGGAAATTGAACTGCCTAACAGGCTGATGGCACTGGCGGGTACAGAGCCTGAAAGCGAGAATCCGTCAGGACCGGTTATGGTCCAGGTGACGCCCAGCGTACCGACGGTGATAAGGGTGCCGATGCTGAAGTTGAGCATGGCGCCTTTCAGTACGTCATTTGTCGCGATATCAAACGAACCTGTACCGGTTGCTTTGCTCCCCAGCGTTGGAATTGTCGCTGTGCCCAGCGCACCGCTTCCGTATGCCTCAGAGTCCTGAACGGTGCTCACCGCCATCGTGCCGCTGACGTCATTTACTGCGTCCAGCGCCTGCGGGGTCGCCGTAATGTTCAGCGAGGCGGTACCTGTATCGCCATTGGGGGCTTTGACCGTATAGACGAAACTGTCCGGTGTGCTGATGCTATCTGCACCCAGTCCGCTTTTCAGGGTATAGGTATAGTTCCCCTTCGCATCGATAGTCAGCGTGCCGTATTGTCCGTTAATACTGGTGGTGCCCGTCCCGTTAATCGCCACGCCATTCACTTCGGTGATGACGCTGTTTATCGGAGCCGAGTCATTGACCAGAATATTACCGTTGGTTACCGCGCTGAGGCTGTCCACCGCGTAGGTATGATCCGCCTGAATATTCAGGGTATAGCTGGTCAGTAACGTCAGGCCGCCAGAGGCGTTAAGCAGGAAAAGATAGTCACCACCCGGCAGCGTGATGGTGTACGCCGAAGAGCTGCCGCCCAGCAGCGCCGTAACCCAGTTTGGCTGCACCCGATATTGTTCATACTGCTGAATAGCCTCATTGAAGCGGTAGACATACAGATCAAAGCCGCCAAGCGTCACACCGAGGACATTCGCCTGCACGGTCAGCGTGCGGGTTGCGCCGTCATCAACGTTGAATTTGATTGGGTTGGTCAACCCGTTGACCAGGCTGACGTCGAGGACATCACCCAGCCCGACATTTGCCAGTGTGAAGCCAGTTTGTTTTGACGTGCCGTGGTCGACCGCGATCACCTGGGTTCCGTAGGTCAGTGACGCCACATCATCTGCTGCCGTTACCGTGCTGGTGGTTGGGGCCTGGCCCAGCGTGACAACCAGTTTGGCTGAGGAATGGTCTGTGCCATGCGTCAACGTATAGGTGAAGCTTTCGGAACGCCCATACACTGAGATTGACGTATTGGTCAGGGTATAGGTATAACTGCCGTCCTGGTTAATATGCAGGATGCCGTATTTACCCTGTACATTCACGCCGCCTGCCGTGACGTTTACCACGTTGCCGCTACCATCGGTAATGGCGGTGACCAGCGTACCGGAAGGGGCGTTATCTTGACCGTTAGTGGGATCGGTATCGGTGATGATGTTACCGGATTCTGTAGTCCCCCCGGTAATGGTTCCGCCGTTGGTTTTCACCACCGCAACGTCCAGACTGGTGTATGCGCCGGTCGCCAGCAGGTTAGTGTTGAAGCTGACCACGCGATAATCCCCGCCTGTCAGCCCATCATAATTGAGCGTCACTCCAGAGGCTCCGATGGTCAGCAAACTGGCGAAATTGGGTTTCGAAGTATCGACCACGGTTATCCAGGTGTTGAGCACGGTGTCATAGCGCTGGATAACAATCTCCATTGAGCTTAATAGTGACAGCACAATGCCGGTCGCCGCAGCGTTAATGGTGATGGAGCCACTACCGCCAGACTGGATGCTGAAATTAACACTTGCCGTGTCGTTACCCAGCACGTTGGCGACGCTACCCAGTGCGTTCACCAGCAGGAAACCGTAATCGCTTTGATGCTCAGTGCTGACTGTCACGTCAGTCTGTAGCGGCAAACGGGTGACATTATCTTCAGCCAGCAGGGGGAGTACCGGCGCGATGACGCTGGCAGGCGATGACGTGTTGCCTGCTGCATCGGTTGCCGTTGCAGATAACGACTGACCTTCAATCTGGCGTACAGGCAAGGTGGCACTGTAGACCCCACTGCTGTTGGCGACCGCTGTCACGCTGGTGCCACCGGGCAGGGATATCGTAACCGTACTGCCGGCTTCGGCAATGCCGCTCACTGTTCCGCCATCGGCGCTGATCAGAATCGTAGGGGGGGGCGGTGGCGTGGTATCCACAATGACGCTGAACGAGCCGGACAAAACGCTCGAGCCGTTGGCATTTGTGGCGTTGGCGGTAAACGCGTGGTTGCCTTCACTCAGGGCGCTGCCTGGCGTAAAACTCCAGATCCCATTCCCGTCTGCGGTTGTACTACCCATCAACGTGCCGTTGTTATACAGGTTGATAACGGCGTTTGCCTGCGCAGTTCCGCTCAGTGTTGGGCGGGTATCATTGGTGGTTTTCCCGGCGGTGACCAGGCCCGTGATAGTGCCGACATCATCGAATACGCTGGAGATCACCGGCGCGGGAGGAACACCGGTAAACGGGGCCAGCACGTTGCCGGCGGTGCCGATATTGCCAGCGGCATCCTGTGCGCTGACCTGCAGCGTTTGCCCACTAATTTGCGGTGGATTCAGGGTAAAGGTGAAGTTACCGGAAGCATTTGCTGTTGTGGTGCCGAGTACCGTTCCGCTACCGGAGGTGATAATGACCGTACTGTTCGCTTCGGCCACGCCGGTTAACGTCGTCCCATTGGCGTTGACCGCCAGCCCGGTTGGAACTCCGGGTGCGATGGTATCGACCACAATGGCTGCCGCAGACGAAAATCCACTGGTATTCCCCGCAGCATCTGTCGCCGTAATGGTAAAAGAATGTGCCCCTTGAGCCAGATCAGTGGACGGCGTGTAATTCCAGTTGCCGGTGTTGTCAGCCGTTACGCTGGTGACAAAACTGCCATTATCATAAATATCGACTCGCGCGTTGGCCTCTGCGGAACCGTTCAGGGTTGGGCGTGCGTCATTGGTGGGCTGGTTGCTGCCAATCACACCGGTATTGGGGCCAACATCATCAATAATGCTACTTATTGAAGGCTGTGCCGGAGCAGCGGTGTCCACCACCACGGTAAAACCGGGTGTTGCGCCGCTGGTATTACCAGCCGCATCGGTAGCGGTCACGGTGAAGGTATGGGACCCGGTCGCGAGCGGCGCGGTCGGGGTAAATGTCCAGCTATTATTGCTTTGCACCAGCGCAGTACCAAGCAGAGTGTTCCCGTCATAGATACTGACAGTGCTACCGGCTTCGGCTGTACCGTTGAGCGTTGGGCGGGCATCGTTGGTGAGCTGCCCATTGTTCAGCGCTGCATTGAAAACACCGCCTGCGATGTCATCTATGACCGAGATCAGTTGTGGGATTGGCGGTGGGTTCGTATCGACATTAATAATAAATCCGCTTGAGGTGGCACCAATATTACCTGCGGCGTCTGTGGCGATAGCAGTGAATGTATGCTGGCCGTTGCTCAGTGTGGGGGGCAGATATTCCCACGTCCCATCTATTGTGGCTGTTACCGTCCCCAGCAGCGTGCCGTTATCGTAAATCGCGACCCGGGCATTCGCTTCCGTTGAGCCACTGAGCAGCGGGCGGGTGTCATTGGTCCAGGCCCCACTGGACAGCGTCCCGGTGCCGGGTTGTACATCATCGACGGCCTGGATAATGGTGGGGGCAAGCGGGGCAACGGTATCCACAATGATGTTAAATGTGGCGGATGACTGACTGACGTTTCCGGCTGCGTCCGTGGCGGTCACCGTGAGTGCATGGTTACCATTGCCAAGTACAGCTGTTGGCGTGAAGCTCCAGGCTCCATTGGCGTCTACCGGAGCGGTACCGAGATAGGTGCCATTGTCATAAATTTTGATCGTGGAATTGGCTTCTGCCGTACCACTGAGCGTGGGTTGCGCATCATTTGTGGCCTGGCCGTTGTTCAGATTGCCCGTCAGCGGGCCGACATCATCTGCGACCTGAGAAATGACGGGTATACCCGGTGATACGGTATCAACGATGAGCCCGAAGCCGTTCGACGCAAGGCTGGTGTTACCTGCGCTGTCGGTCGCGGTGACGGTCAATGTATGCGGTCCGTTGCTCAGTGCATCCGTTGGGGTAAAGTTCCAGATACCTCCCGCCCCCACGGTGGTGGTGCCAATGGGTTGGCCATCGCTCAGAACGGTAATGGTCGCCCCCACTTCGCCCGTGCCGCTCAGTGCCGGACGTGTTTCGTTTGTCGTTTGCCCATTGGTTATTGCGCCTGTTGTGGGAGCCGTATTGTCCAGTACCGTGCTAATGATAGGGGGCTGTGGGGCGATGGAATCCAGTTCGAGGGTGAAGGACGAAGATACCCCTCCCATATTGCCCGCCTGATCGGTAGCAACGGCGGTAAAGATATGTTGCCCCTGAGTCAGCGGGGTATCTGGCGTGAAGCTCCAGTTGCCGGTCTCATCAACCTGGGTTGTACCAATATCAACGCCTTTATCGCGGATGGTGATAGATGCGCCGATCTCTCCTTTGCCGTTCAGCGTGGGTTGTGCATCGTTAGTCAATTGTCCGTTAGTCAGCGATGTGTTGCCGGGTTGATCGTCAATCACCGAGGTAATGCCCGGTGCCGCGGGCGGTAGCGTATCAACGACCAGAACGAAAGGTGGGCTTGCCGGGCTGATATTGCCAGCACCATCCGTGACGGTTGCGGTGAACGAATGATTGCCTTCACTGAGTGCTGGAGCCGGTGTAAAGCTCCAGTTACCGTTTTCATCGCTGGTGGTTGTGCCAATTACCGCGCCATTATCGCGAATGGTAACCACTGAATCGGCCTCGGTAACGCCAGTAAGCGTTGGGGTGTTGTCGTTGGTCAGCTGTCCGGATGTAAGGGACTGCGGGGTACCGACGTCGTCCGTGACCGTCACAATAGAGGGCGCGCTTGGGATTAACGTATCGACAATAATCCGGAAGCTGTTGGAGGGATCGCCCTGGTTGCCTGCAGCATCCGTTGCGCGGGCGGTAAAGATATGTTCGCCTTCTCCCAAGCCATCTGTCGGGGTATAGCTCCAGTATCCGCTGCCACTTACGGTGGTTGTGCCAATCGCTACACCTTTATCGTAAAGGGTGATCGTCGCGCCCGCTTCGCCGGTTCCATTGAGGGTCGGGCGTGAATCGTTGGTAATTTGTCCGGTATCTAACGATCCTGTACCCGGTAACACGTCGTCAATTACGCTGGTGATCGCAGGGGCTTGTGGGGCGGCAGTATCGATAGTGATGGCGTAATTGGGCGACATGCCACTGTCTATACTCGCAACAGTTTGCGATACGGTGAAATTGTAAGTCGTGCCGTTTGTCAGCGGAGTGGGTAATGGATAGTGCCATGCGCCGGAAACGGCATCGGCGGTGACCGTACCGATTTCATTCCCATCCTGATAAATTTTGACTGTTGCGCCTGCCGTGGCGGTTCCTTGTAACAACGGCAAGGTGTCATTGGTGGTTTTACCGTTGCCAATCGCGCCTGTAACGGGCGAGACATCATCAATGATTTCGAGAGTTGGCGGATGCGGAATGCTGGACGTGGCCGCGTTAAACGGCGTAGGGTTGCTGCTATTGCCCGCCTGATCCTGGGCGATTGCGTTCAGATTCTGCCCCGTAGTTTGTGCGGGTGAGATCGTGACGGTGTAGGCACCTGTAACGCTATTCGCAATGCCCTGGCCCAGTACCGTGGTACCACTTCTGATGATGACGGTGCTGCCCGGCTCGGCTGTCCCGCTCACCAGCGTGCCGTTCGGGTCAACATTGGTGACGATTGGCTCGGCGGGAGGCTGCGTATCGAGTATCAACATTACAGGGTTTCCTGCCGCCAGGGAATTACCCGCGGCATCCCTGGCGCCGAACGTCAGCGTGTGCGGGCCATTGCCCGTCAGCGTAATCTCAATACTCCAGCTACCATTCGCTGCAACGAGGGTTTCGGCAATGGGATTACCACCATCGAAAATGACTACCGTACTGCCCGGCGCACCGGTCCCGCTGATTGTTGGTGTGGTGTCATCCGTGACGCTATTGTTGGTCAATGAACCGATAATGGCACCCGCGTCATCTGCAATATCTGTAACCAGCGGTAGGGTCAGCACGGTGCTGCTAACCGTAAACGAGACGCTGTTTGATGGGGTACTGGCGTTCCCTGCCGCATCGGTTGCAATGGCCGTTAGCGTATAACTTCCGTTTGCCAGCGCCGTCCCAGGAGTAATACTCCAGGTGGTGCCAACCACCGTTGTGGTACCGATAATCGTACTGCCGTTGTACAGCGTGATCGTGTCGCCGTCAGTGCCGGTTCCGCGAATTGTTGGCGTCGTATCATCTGTTATTGCGCCAGGCGCAAGATCGCCCTGGAAACCACCGACATTATCATTGACCGCAAGAATAACAGGGGGAGCAGAGGGCGTTGTATCGATCTCCAGAAGGATGGCATTTGATGGCGGGCTGACGTTGCCGGCAGGGTCCGTTGCGGTAATGGTAATCTGATAGCTGTCTGGATTGATGGGGTCGTCAGGCGTAAAGCTCCACTTACCATCTGCGCCCACCGTCGCGGTACCCAACGGCGCGGGATTATTACCAAGGTAGATGGAAATAAGGTCGCCGACACTCCCCGTGCCGCTGAATGTTGGCGTGGTGTCGTTAGTCATGCCGTTGGTGACGACCCCGGTTATCGGATTGACGTCGTCCGTAATGGTGGGCGGGAGCGGTTGCGTTGGTGGCAGATTATCCACCGTCAGCGTAAAGCCTGCCGATGGGATCCCTGTGTTGCCCGCAGCGTCGGTCGCCGTGGCGGTGAATTTATGCGGCCCATCAGCAAGTAAGGTCGGGGTAAATGTCCAGGTGCCGTCTGGCTGTACGGTAGTGATACCAGCAAGGCCGCCATTCTCATAAATCGTAATTGTCGCACCCGGTTCACCTGTTCCGGACAGTTTAGGGTTGTCGCTTCTCGTGCTTCCGCCATTACTCAGTGCTTTAGTTTCAAGGCCAATAAGCCCTTCCGCTGAGGCGATGATCGGGGCCGCGGGTGGCGTTGTATCGACAGTCAGCATGAAACTTCCGGCGGTACTGGCGTTCCCCGCCGCATCTGTCGCGATAGCTGACAATGTGTGCGAGCCTTCACTAAGTGGCTGGGTGACCGGGAAACTCCAGGTTCCTCCGGCCACAACGGTGGTCGTTCCAATCGGTGTAGCACCATCGTAGATAGTGATGGTGGAGCCAACTTCTCCGGTCCCCTTCAGTGACGGCAGGTTATCGTTTGAGCGACTACCAGAAGGCAAGTCAACGGGTGCATTTCCGACGTCATCGGTGGCGGCTGAAATGGCGGGTACCCCTGGAGGCTGGGTGTCAACGGTAATGGTGACAGCGACGGGGGAGGTGACGACGTTACCGGCGGCATCCGTTGCGGATACGGTAAAACGATGGTCGCGATCGGCAAGCTGCTTGTTGTCCGGGACGGTATAGCTCCAGGTACCTGACTTGTCGATGAGCATCACCGTCATCAGCAAACCGTTATCATACAGGTTCACCAGCGAGCCTGGCTCGCCGGTCCCGGAGAGGGTCGGCGTGTTGTCGTTGGTCACCCCGTTGTTATTCGCGATGTTACCGGTGATGGTTCCGACGTTATCGTTAATCAGAGTAATGACCGGGACGGTTGGCGCGACGCTATCGACAATGATTTTCCAGCTGGCGGCGCTACTGGTGTTGTTGGCGGCATCGGTTGCCGTAACCGTAAACACGTGTGCGCCCTGGCTCAGTGCAGTGGTCGGCGTGTAGTCCCAGTTACCATTGATATCGGCGGTAATGGTGGTTAGCAGGGTGCCATTATCATAAATTTTTACCTGCGAGCCCGCTTCGGCAGTGCCCTTAATTTCCGGTTTATCGTCGTTTGTCAGCGTGTTGTTATCAATTTTTCCGATGACGTCGGGAACATCGTCTAAGACGGCAATAATAATCGGTTGGTCTGGCGCGGTAATATCCGGAGCCAGCGCGGAAGCGGGCAGACTTTCGTTGCCTGCGCTGTCCGTTGCGGTCACTTTTACCGTTTCACCATTGATTTGTGACGGGGTGATCGACACGGCAAAGTGACCACTGCTGTCTGCCTGACCCACGCCAATCGTATTTCCGTTGCTGTCTTTTACGGTGATAGCGCTACCGATTTCAGCATGTCCACTGACTGAACCACCATCCCCGGCGACAATCACCCCTGTCGGCGCATCCGGTGCGGTGCTGTCTGGCGCGGTGACTGCGGTGTTACCACTGGTATTGCCTGCTGCATCCGTTGCGTTGGCGACAAGATGTTCGCCGTTAGTTTGTGGCGGAACCAGTGTGGCGGTGAAATCTCCGTCAGCATCAGCGGTGGTTGTGCCAATGATAGTGCCACCAGGATTGAGAATATGTACGGTACTGTTGGGCTCT
This sequence comes from Citrobacter sp. wls619, assembly GCF_005281345.1. GTDB lineage: Bacteria > Pseudomonadota > Gammaproteobacteria > Enterobacterales > Enterobacteriaceae > Citrobacter. The sequence goes on along the minus strand of NZ_SZXJ01000080.1, from coordinate 26,488 downwards.
GCCGTGCCGGAAACCTGATCGCCCGCGTTATTGATTGTCAGGTTTGTGGGCGGTAGCGGGGCGGTGATATCGGGAGCGAGTGCCGTTTCTGGCAAACTCGGGTTTCCTGCGGGATCGGTAGCGATAGCGGTGATGGTTTCGCCGTTGGTTTGTGGTGGGGTTATGGTGATAGTAAACGAGCCATCTGGCCCGGTAACACCACTGCCGATTACATGATTGTTATTGTCGGTTATCGTCACGGTACTGCCGGGTTCAGCCGTACCCGTGACGACAGCGCCATCGGCAGATACGGTCAGATTGTCTGGCGATAACGGCGGCTGAGTATCGATATTGATATTGAATGCCGTCGACATTCCCCCCGTACCCAGGTGGTTAGTTGCCGTAACGGTGAAGGCATATGGGCCATCCCGCAAGTTTGTGCTGGAGGTCCAGTCCCAATTACCGTTGCTGTCGGCGACGACGCTGTCGATATACGCTCCGTTATTGTAAATTTTAACCGTACTGTTAGCGTCAGCTGTCCCGGAAAGCGTTGGGGTCGCATCATTAGTGGACTGATTGTTGGTCAATGGCCCAACGGAGGGCGCGACATCATCCATAACGCTGACAATCACGGGTACGCCTGGATAACCGGAATTTGAGGCACTGAATGCGGTATCTGGCCCGATATTGCCTGCTTCATCCTGAATCTTTGCTGTCAGCGTTTCACCGTGTGTTTGCGAGGGCGATATGCCAATAGTGAAGGTGCCGCCTGAACCGACGATTGCTGAGCCCAGAACCTGATTGTTACTGCCAATGATGGTGACAGTGCTTCCGGGCTCTGCACTCCCCGTCACCGTGGTGCCTTCCTGATTCACTGAAGAAATTACTGCGGCGGCAGGTGGGGTGATATCGACGGTAATAACCCAACTGTCCGACATTGCGCTGCTGCCCGCAGTGTTTGATGCGCTGACCGTAAACTGGTGAGTACCTTCCGCGAGTGGAGAAGATGGCGTAAACGTCCAGTTCCCGTTGGCATCGATAGTGACCTGACCTATTTCGGTACCGTTATCGAAAATATGTAAGGTTGCGTTCGCGGGGCCAGTGCCCTGAAGTTCTGGCGTATTATCATTAGTAGACGTCTGTTGATTGACAAGACCAGTAATGGGAGCCTGATTGTCAGTGACGCTGGTAATAATCGGTACGCCTGGCATCGTGGGCGTTGTCGTGGGTGGCGAGCCGCCATCGCCATTTCCTTCGTTGCCATTTCCGTCACCAGCACCATTTCCTTNTGCCATTGCCATTGCCATTGCCATTGCCAGCATTATTGCCATTTCCACCGCCGCCACCACCGCCACCACCGGCGGCGAGGCCGATTCCCCCCGCCACGGCGACCCCGCCAAGAACCCAGGGCCAGACTGCGCCGCCTTCATGACTGCCTTCGCTTGCCATCAATGGGGTGAGATCGTCCAGATGTTGGTAGTGAAATGCGCCATCCGTATCCTGAACCCACCATAGTGCGCCGTTGCTATCTTCAAGAACGAGCTGGCTTTGTTCATCACCTTTGCCAACGTAAAAATTTTTAATTGTGATGGTTTCACCGGAGCGGAGTGTGACAACCAGATCCTGATTTACGCGGGTAAGCTGACTGATTTCTTCACGAGAAACAGACAGTTTCACGATGGAAGGTGAATTGAGCGTGACTTCAGAAGCTTCAATATTTGTGGAAACACCAGTTAATTTTGATACAACGGCGAGTAGACGCATATATTCACTCCTGATGGCAGGCCGAGAGTATTAATCCACAATAGCGTGTTGGGAAAATGAGCTGACAGGTGCCCGCTCATCATATAGATGAGTTTGCACATGTGATTTCATTGATTAGGTCACGCAGATATCAGTTTGTTTATCGAATACGTCAGGGCCCTTGAGTCTGAATAGTTCTTTCGTATTAGATGATATAGACAGAAAGGGTGTATTACGCAAATTATCTATATTAAAAATACATTGAGGTAATTGAAAAGGATACTTTCCAGGGCGTGCAGGGTTTGTTGCTAAAATCTAATTAACTGTATTTTAAGTTATTTTTATGTTTTGTGTTTTTATTGATCTAATAAACATCAGTAATAATAGTGTTATTGGTGAAGTGTAAAATATAAATAATACACACTCTTGAAGTTTTATTTTTATTAAGCTATGAGCTCAATAAAATAATGGAAAGACTATTTTCGGTTTGAACGATTCAGCGGTGTAAAAACTATAATTTTGGTGAATGTAATGGATGGGTTTCAATAACTAAACAATAAGGGCCAGCCTCATGATGAGAGACTGGCCGCTGAGAGGGGGATTTATCGACCTGCATTTTTCATAATACGAGCTTTGTCCAACTGCCACTCACGTTCTTTGACATCGGAACGCTTGTCGTGCTGTTTCTTCCCTTTTGCGACGCCAATTTTGACTTTGCACCAGGCATTCTTCCAGTACAGCGAAAGTGCCACGACGGTGTAACCGTCACGATTCATGCGTCCATATAAGGAGTCAAGTTCGCGTTGGTTTAACAGAAGCTTACGGGTGCGGGTAGGGTCACACACGACGTGCGTTGAGGCAACGGCCATCGGCGTGAAGTTGGCGCCAAACAGGAACGCTTCGCCATCTTTGAGAATGACATAGCTATCGCCAATATTGGCCTTTCCTGCGCGCAGGGATTTGACTTCCCAGCCTTGCAGTGCGAGTCCAGCCTCGAACTCTTCTTCAATAAAGTATTCGTGTCGTGCGCGCTTGTTGAGCGCGATTGTGGCTGAGCCAGGTTTGTGTGCTTTTTTCTTCGTCATAATGCCGCTCAGTATAGGTAATCTGGAATTGAAAAACACCCCATTTCATCCAGCGGGGCGCAAGGCGCTATCTTAGCACGAGTTGGGCTATAGCGTTTTTTTTAGCGGATGATAAATGGTATTATTTGCACGATTGATATTGATGGAAATTGTTATGCCTCAGATTAGCCGGACCGCTTTAGTACCTTACAGTGCGGAACAGATGTATCAGTTAGTGAATGATGTTAAATCCTATCCTCAGTTTTTACCGGGTTGCACCGGAAGCCGTGTCCTGGAGTCGACTCCGGGGCAGATGACAGCGGCTGTGGATGTTTCTAAAGCAGGGATTAGCAAAACGTTCACCACGCGAAATCAGCTGACCAGTAACCAGAGCATCCTCATGCATCTGGTCGATGGACCGTTCAAAAAACTCATTGGCGGCTGGAAGTTTACGCCGCTGAGCCAGGAAGCGTGTCGTATTGAATTTCATCTTGATTTTGAGTTCACGAATAAACTGATTGAACTGGCATTTGGCCGTATCTTTAAAGAGCTGGCGTCGAATATGGTGCAGGCCTTCACGGTTCGCGCAAAAGAGGTTTACAGTGTCAGTGTCGGCTAAGATTGTCGTTGAAGTCGCGTACGCGCTACCGGAGAAACAGTATCTACAGCGCGTGACGTTGCCGCAGGGCGCAACCGTCGAAGAAGCGATTCGCGCTTCCGGGCTGCTGGAACTCCGTACTGATATCGATCTCAGCAAAAATAAGGTGGGCATCTACAGCCGTCCGGTGAAGCTTGCTGATGTCGTACATGATGGCGATCGGGTGGAAATCTATCGGCCGTTGATTGCTGACCCGAAAGAGCTGCGCAGGCAGCGAGCAGAGAAATCTGCTAAAAAATAACAAACATTAAAAAAGGTGCTCATTGAGCACCTTTTTTTTGATCTCTTAAACCTACTGTTTGTCGGTCAGGGCAGGTTTGTTATCAATATTGGTCAATACACCACTGCTGTTAAAGGTCAGCGTCAGCGTTTGCTGCGTCACACCTTCATGCCCTGGCTGCTGACGGAACACATAAAACCAGGTATTGGTGCCAAACGGATCGGACATCATTGGTGTACCCAGAGCATAAGCAACCTGTTGTTGCGTCATCCCCGTCCGTACTTTAGCGACATCAGTAGGTGTCAGATAGTTTCCCTGGTTGATGTCTGGGCGGTAAACCACTCGCTCCAGAGTGGAACAGCCTGCGGTCAACATCAGTAGTACTGCTGCAGCAGCAGTCAGCGTTTTACAGCGCATAGTGATTTGATTCCTTTTCGGGCCCGAGCAGTACGCGGCTCATATGTAATATGCCGATGATAATAGACCTTTCACCACTTTAAAACCTTTTGGTGTCAGGTCAGTCGGCGATTTTATGTTGAACTCAGACCTTAGCAAGGTAAAAAAGTTTATGCTGCCAGCAGTTCTTTTGCATTCGCGAGGGTATTACGCGTTACTTCGCTACCGCCAAGTAAGCGTGCGAGCTCCTGTAGCCGTGCGCGTTTATCAAGCGCCTGCATATGTGTTTCAGTCATTGCGCCGTCCGTTTCCTTGCTGACATAGAAATGCTGATGACCGCAACCCGCAACCTGCGGCAAGTGGGTGACGCACATCACCTGGGTTGATTCACCCAACTGGCGCAGTAGCTTACCCACAACCGCTGCCGTCGGACCACTGATACCAACGTCAACTTCATCGAAAATCAGCGCAGGAGTTTCCATTTTACGCGCGGTAATCACCTGAATGGCCAGTGCGATACGCGACAGTTCCCCACCAGAAGCGACTTTCGCAATCGGCTGCAACGGTTGGCCCGGGTTCGTGGTGACTTTGAACTCAATGCGATCGGCTCCGTCCATGCTCAGATGGTGTTCATCAAACTTCACATCGATGCAAAAGAGACCGTGCGGCATTGAGAGTGCATGCATACTTTCAGTGATGAGTTGCCCCAATTCCTGAGCGTAATGCTGGCGCTGGCGGTGCAATATTTTTGCCGTTTCCAGCGCCTGCTGGTGGTGCGTGTTTACCGCCAGGGCTAAAGTTTCGAGCGAGTCAGCCTGATCGTCAAGCTGCTGTTGCTCATCAAGCAGGGACTGGTAAAACTGTGGCAATGCTTCAGGGGCGACGTGATGCTTACGCGCCAGCGAGATTTGCTTAGAAATTCGCTGTTCAAGCTCGAACAAACGGTTAGGGTCTAAATCCAGGCGATCGCAATAGTGTCGCAGTTCGTCGCTGGCTTCGCTGAGCTGAATAGTCGCTTCTTCCAGCATGTCCAGAATGCCGGAGAGCTTGCCGTCCATGCCCGCCAGTTCGCTGACCAGCTGTTTGGCTGTGTATAACTGGCTTTGCAGGTTAATGTCTTCGCCATCGGCCATGATAGCCAGCGCTTGCTGGCTGGTGGTGAGCAACTGCCCGCTGTTAGCCAGACGCTTGTACTCTTCATCAATTTGCTCAAACTCGCCCGCCTGGGGGTTGAATTCGTTCAGCTCTTTTAACTGATATTGCAACAGTTCCGCCCGGGCAGCGCGTTCCTGGCTTTGTTGCTGATGATGGGCCAGATCACGGCAGCTCTGATGCCATAACTGGTAGCGTGCGGACATTTCCTGAATCAGGGACGCTTCATTAGCGTAACCATCAAGCAGGGACTTTTGGTGTTCCGATTTTGTCAGGAGCTGATGCGCGTGCTGGCCATGGATTTGAATAAGCAACTGACCCAGTTCGCGAAGCTGTGACAGGGGAACGGCAGTGCCGTTGATAAAGCCGCGGGAACGGCCGTCGCTGCTGATTACGCGGCGTAACAAACACTCACGACCATCTTCAAGCTGGTTCTCTTCCAGCCAGCGTAGCGCCGCAGGGGTGTCTTTTAAAGAGAAACGCGCGCACAGATCGGCGCGTGTGGCATCTGTGCGCACCATGTCGGCATCCGCCCGCCCGCCCAGACACAACCCGAGAGCATCAATGGCAATGGATTTACCCGCACCGGTCTCGCCAGTGATGACGGTCATTCCGCTTTGGAAATCAATCTCCAGTTCACGAACGATAGCAAAATTGCTGATGGTCAGTTGTGCCAACATAGTTGTTTTCCTGTATGAAAAACCATAACTGTGATTACATACAGTATAAACTGGTTTTTTATACAGTAAAGAGGTTGGCGTTAAATTAGAATAATTTTTTTGACCAGCCTAACTTAGTGCTTAATGTGTTGAAATAGCTGTAATCTTTGGGGTGAATCAGATTCAGGTGATAATCACAGCGACGAATCAATACGTCTTCACCTTCCTGTATAGGTAAGGCAATCTGGCTGTCGCAGCTGATCTCCAGGTCATTACGGCGGTGCGAGAAGCGCAGGCGAATCGTGCTGTTGCTGTTAATCACCAGCGGGCGCGCGGAGAGTGTATGTGGGAACATCGGTACCAGCGTAATGGCATCCAGGGAAGGGGTGAGAATGGGGCCTCCGGCAGACAGCGAGTAGGCGGTAGACCCGGTTGGTGTGGAGATAATCAGTCCGTCTGAACGCTGAGAGAAGGCAAAGATTTCATCTATATAGACTTCAAATTCAATCATGTGCGCAACTTTGCCTGGGTGCAATACCACTTCATTGATAGCAGTGCTGATACGCTTTTGGCAATCCTGTTGGCAGACCTGTGCTTCAAGTAGAAAACGCTTTTCGCTGATATAATGACCTTCCAGTACATCTGCCAATTGCTGTTGGGCATTGTCCGGGTCAAGATCGGTCAGAAAACCGAGGTTGCCGCGGTTAATCCCGATGACCTTGATGTCGTAACGCGCAAGCGTGCGAGCGGCCCCAAGCATATTGCCGTCACCGCCGACAACCACCGCGAGGTCCGCCTGTTGACCAATCTCTGCCAGCGTACCGGTCTGCACATTTTTCAGTTGGAGCTCATGGGCGATTTGTTGCTCCACGATAACCTCGTAACCTTTCGTGCATAACCAGCGGTAGAGCATTTCATGTGTCGTAAGTGCAGTAGGGTGACGTGGATGCCCCACAATGCCAATACACTTGAAATGTTTGTTCATTTTCTCGAGGTCCTTGTAACGAAGATTGGTGACAATGTGAGTACTTCCCTTGAATCCCTGAATCTGATCCCCATAATAAGCCAAGTTAGCGAGATGAATGCGAAAAAACGCGGAGAAATTCATGAGTAGTAAAGAACAGAAAACGCCTGAGGGGCAAGCCCCGGAAGAAATTATCATGGATCAGCACGAAGAAGTTGAGGCGGTTGAATCAGACGCTTCTGCTGAGCAGGTGGATCCGCGCGATGAAAAGATTGCGAATCTGGAGGCTCAGCTTGCAGAAGCTGAAACGCGCGAGCGTGACAGCGTGTTGCGTATCAAAGCGGAAATGGAAAACCTGCGTCGTCGTACTGAACTGGACGTAGAAAAAGCGCATAAGTTCGCGCTGGAAAAATTCGTCAACGAACTGCTGCCGGTGCTGGATAGCCTGGACCGCGCGCTGGAAGTGGCGAACAAAGATAATGACGCGATGGCGGCGATGGTTGAAGGTATTGAACTGACCCGTAAGTCGATGCTGGATGTCGTGGCGAAGTTTGGCGTGCAGGTGGTTGCGGATATCGATGTGCCGATGGACCCGAACGTGCATCAGGCGATTGCCATGGTTGAGTCTGATGAAGTTGCTGCCGGTAACGTACTGATGGTAATGCAGAAAGGCTATACCCTGAATGGACGTACCATTCGCGCGGCGATGGTTTCCGTCGCGAAAGCTAAAAGCTAATCAGCTTCAGACCGGGTAGTGCAGAGGCGTTACCCGGTCTGGATTATCCTCACTGGTCAGATACGCTCTCGCGAAGCGGTTTGACCGGCAATACCTGCACCTGCTTAATCATATTGTCCTGTACGTCGAGAATATCGATATCGTACTGACCAATGCGCACTCGCGTGCCGGCAACGGGGATCTCTTCCAGTGCTTCAAGGATAATACCGTTTACCGTTCGCGCATCATCTTCCGGCAAATGCCAGTTAAAGGCCTTATTGATTTCACGAACGTTGGCGCTGCCATCAATAATCACTGAGCCGTCATTCTGTGGCGTGACTTCTTCGGCAAGCGTCGGGGACATTGACGTGGTGAAGTCACCGACAATCTCCTCCAGAATATCTTCAACGGTGACCAACCCCTGAATATCGCCATATTCGTTGACCACCAGGCCGACCTTCTTCTTATTACGCTGAAATTTGATCAACTGAGTGCTGAGCGGGGTGCCTTCCGGGACAAAGTAGATCTCGTCGGCGGCGCGGAGCATGGTCTCTTTAGTGAACTCCTTTTTCTCGGCCATGAGTCGCCACGCTTCACGGACACGCAGCATACTGATGGCATCGTCCAGCGAGTCGCGGTACAACACGATACGCCCGTGCGGGGAGTGCGAAAGTTGGCGGACGATTGATTTCCAGTCATCGTTAATATCGATACCGATGATTTCGTTACGCGGGATCATAATGTCATCGACGCTGACTTTTTCCAGGTCCAGCACGGACAGGAGCATATCCTGGTTACGGCGAGAGATTTGCGAGCGCGATTCATTCACCAGCGTTCGTAGTTCATCTTTACTCAGCGAACCGCTCACCACAATATCCGTTTTGATACCCATCATACGCATCAGCAGACGCGTGATGGTATTCAGTAACCAGACAAGCGGCATCATCAGTATTTGCAGTGGCGCTAACAACACGCTGCTGGGATAGGCCACTTTTTCTGGATACAGCGCGGCAATGGTTTTGGGCAATACTTCAGCAAATACCAGTACCACAAAGGTCAGAACCCCGGTGGCGATTGCCACGCCCGCATCGCCATACAGACGCATACCGACAATGGTTCCGAGCGCTGAGGCCAGTATATTCACCAGGTTGTTGCCAATGAGGACCAGGCTTATCAGACGGTCGGGCTTACGAAGTAATTTCTCAACGCGTTTTGCCTGACGATTTCCCTGTTTTGCCCGGTGTCGCAGACGGTAGCGGTTCAGGGTCATCATTCCGGTTTCGGAACCGGAAAAATAGGCGGAAATAACCACCATGATGAGAAGCGTAACAATAAGCGTGGTGGTGGAGATGTGTTCCACGTAGGTTCCTTAAAAGACTTAACTCACAAACTGCTGCAAGATGCGGCTGCCGAAATAGGCCAGCGTCAGAATGCCTGCGCCTGCGACGTTAAACCAGACGACACGACGTCCGCGCCAGCCTTCATGGTAATGTCCCCACAGCAGAACGATATAGACAAACCATGCCACGATAGACAGAACGGCTTTATCAATATTTTCTGTGCTGAACAGGTTGTGCATATAAAACAGGCCAGTACACAGCGTCAGCGTCAGCAGAACCACGCCTATCTGGGTGATATGAAACATTTTGCGCTCAATGCTCATCAATGGCGGCATTTCATTGTTGAACGCCAGTCTTTTATTTTTGAGCTGATAATCGATCCATGCCAGCTGCAGCGCATACAGCGCGGCAATGATTAAGGTGGCATAGGATAAGAGCGATAGCCCGATGTGAATCATCATGCCCGGTGTGGCTTCAAGGTGGGTGATGTATTCGTTGGGCATAAACGTAGCGCATGCCAGATTGATTAATGCAAAGGCATACACGATCGGCAGCAATAGCCAGCCGCGGTTGCGCGAGGCCACAATGGTCATGACGGTACAGATCATCAGGCTAACCAGAGAACCGACGTTCAGCAGGCTCAGGTTTTGTCCGCTTTCACCACCTGGCAGAATACGTGCTTCCAGGGCAAACGCGTGACAGACCAGCGCGATAACCGCAGAAAGAATAGCCATACGCCGCCAGCCGCTGTTTTTTTGCAGCAGGGCGGGAACGATCAGCGCAAGGCTGACGGAATAGGCGACAAGGGCTAACAGAGCAAAAACGGGCATATGGGTGTCGACAGTTGGCCAGTGATAAAGAAAAGCAGTATAGCGTTACGTGACCGCTGCTCCAACCGTTGCATAACAACAAAGGCGGCTTCATGTTATACTGCGACAAATTTCTGTTGATGTGTCGCTGTTGCGACCGACCGTTTCCACCCCAGGCGAGAGACAATGTTTGATAATTTAACCGATCGTTTGTCGCGCACGCTGCGCAATATCAGTGGCCGTGGACGCCTTACTGAAGACAACGTTAAAGAGACGCTGCGCGAAGTGCGCATGGCGCTGCTGGAGGCTGACGTTGCGCTGCCGGTAGTGCGTGAGTTTATCAATCGCGTAAAAGAGAAAGCGGTTGGTCACGAAGTTAACAAGAGCCTGACCCCGGGTCAGGAGTTCGTCAAAATCGTTCGTAGCGAACTGGTTTCGGCGATGGGCGAAGAGAACCAGACGCTAAACCTGGCGGCACAGCCACCGGCTGTGGTGCTGATGGCGGGCCTGCAGGGTGCGGGTAAAACCACCAGCGTCGGTAAGCTGGGTAAATTCCTGCGCGAGAAGCACAAGAAGAAAGTGCTGGTGGTCTCTGCCGACGTCTATCGCCCGGCGGCGATCAAACAGCTGGAAACGTTGGCCGAACAGGTCGGTGTGGACTTCTTCCCGTCTGACGTCGGTCAGAAGCCGATTGATATCGTTAATGCCGCGCTGAAAGAAGCTAAGCTCAAATTCTACGACGTGCTACTGGTGGATACCGCCGGTCGTCTGCACGTTGATGAAGCGATGATGGACGAAATCAAACAGGTCCACGCGTCTATCAATCCGGTAGAAACGCTGTTTGTTGTCGATGCCATGACCGGTCAGGATGCTGCGAATACTGCGAAAGCGTTTAACGAAGCACTGCCGCTGACCGGTGTGGTACTGACTAAAGTCGACGGTGACGCCCGTGGCGGTGCGGCATTGTCTATTCGTCATATCACCGGTAAGCCGATTAAATTCCTCGGTGTTGGTGAGAAAACGGAAGCGCTGGAGCCGTTCCATCCGGACAGGATTGCCTCACGTATTCTCGGCATGGGTGACGTGCTGTCGCTGATCGAAGATATCGAAAGCAAAGTTGACCGTGCACAGGCAGAGAAATTAGCCAGCAAGCTGAAAAAAGGCGACGGCTTCGATCTGAACGATTTCCTTGAACAGCTTAAGCAGATGAAAAACATGGGCGGCATGGCCAGCCTGATGGGCAAGCTGCCGGGTATGGGGCAGATCCCCGACAACGTGAAATCGCAGATGGACGATAAAGTGCTGGTGCGTATGGAAGCCATCATCAACTCGATGACGATGAAAGAACGCGCTAAGCCGGAAATCATCAAAGGCTCCCGCAAACGCCGTATCGCACTGGGCTGCGGGATGCAGGTACAGGACGTTAACCGTCTTCTGAAACAGTTCGACGACATGCAGCGCATGATGAAGAAAATGAAGAAGGGCGGAATGGCGAAGATGATGCGGAATATGAAGGGCATGATGCCGCCTGGCTTCCCTGGGCGCTAATTTTTCCGGCCTGGCTCACTGGCTATTTCGGCACCGGGGTGTGCTCGCCATCCTCACGTACGGCGTGTACGCTGCGGTGGCTGCGCGCACGCCGGCACCGAACTTGCTGCGCCGCCGACGGCCTTCTACGGCAGAGTTATTAACTGTTGATTGCTTTTTTCTCAGAAATCAGTAAAATTTTCGGGCTTTTAATATGACACCGGGTCCCTTCCCTCGATGGGGCCCGGTGTTTTATTCACACAAGAGGATGTTATGGTAACTATTCGTTTAGCTCGTCACGGCGCTAAAAAGCGTCCGTTCTACCAGGTTGTTGTCACTGACAGCCGTAATGCACGCAACGGTCGCTTCATCGAGCGCGTTGGCTTCTTTAACCCGATCGCTAGCGAAAAAGAAGAAGGCACTCGCCTGGATCTGGATCGCATCGCTCACTGGGTTGGCCAGGGCGCGACTATTTCTGATCGCGTAGCTACGCTGATCAAAGCAGCAAACAAAGCAGCTTAATCTGTCACGGTGGTCATGATGAGCAAGCAACTCGCCGCACAGGCACCCGTGGAACCCATCGTTTTGGGGAAAATGGGGTCTTCTTACGGTATCCGTGGTTGGCTCAGAGTGTTTTCTTCCACTGAAGACGCCGAAAGCATTTTTGACTATCAGCCCTGGTTTATCCAGAAGGCGGGTCAGTGGCAGCAAGTACAGCTGGAAAGCTGGAAGCACCACAATCAGGATCTGATCATCAAGCTGAAAGGCGTTGACGATCGTGATTCGGCGAATCTACTGACTAATTGTGAAATTGTCGTGGATTCCTCGCAGTTGCCTGCGCTGGAAGACGGTTCCTACTACTGGAAAGACCTTATGGGCTGCCAGGTAGTGACCACTGAAGGCTACGATCTCGGAAAAGTCGTCGATATGATGGAAACCGGATCGAATGACGTAATCGTCATTAAGGCAAACCTGAAAGATGCGTTTGGTATCAAGGAACGTTTAGTACCGTTCCTCGATGGGCAGGTTATCAAGAAAGTCGATCTCGCTACTCGTACTATCGAAGTAGATTGGGATCCTGGTTTTTAAACCACCGGATAAACGGTAAAAGTCGGCGTTATGGGGATTGGCTTGTGTTTATAGGTATCGTTAGCCTGTTTCCAGAAATGTTCCGTGCAATTACCGATTACGGGGTAACTGGCCGGGCAGTAAAAAATGGCCTGCTGAACATCCAGAGCTGGAGTCCTCGTGACTTTACGCATGACCGGCACCGTACCGTGGACGATCGTCCTTACGGCGGCGGACCGGGGATGTTAATGATGGTGCAACCTTTACGGGATGCCATTCATGCAGCAAAAGCTGCGGCTGGTGAAGGCGCAAAGGTGATTTATCTGTCACCTCAGGGACGCAAGCTTGATCAAGCGGGCGTTAGCGAACTGGCAACGAATCAAAAGTTGATTCTGGTGTGCGGTCGCTATGAAGGAATAGATGAGCGCGTGATTCAAACCGAAATTGATGAAGAATGGTCAATCGGCGATTACGTCCTCAGCGGTGGTGAGTTACCGGCAATGACGCTGATCGACTCCGTTTCCCGGTTTATTCCGGGCGTACTGGGTCATGAAGCATCAGCAATCGAAGATTCGTTTGCTGACGGGTTGCTGGACTGCCCACACTATACCCGACCTGAAGTGTTAGAACAGATGGAGGTACCGGCGGTATTACTGTCGGGAAACCACGCTGAGATACGTCGCTGGCGTTTGAAGCAGTCGCTGGGCCGGACCTGGCTTAGAAGACCTGAACTTCTGGAAAACCTGGCTCTGACTGAAGAGCAAGCAAGGTTGCTGGCGGAGTTCAAAAAGGAACACGCACAACAGCAACATAAACATGATGGGCAGGCGTAAGCCCCCAATATCAGTTTACCCAGGATAAGAGATTAAATTATGAGCAACATTATTAAGCAACTTGAACAAGAACAGATGAAGCAGGACGTACCTTCCTTCCGTCCGGGTGATACCGTGGAAGTGAAAGTATGGGTTGTTGAAGGTTCCAAAAAACGTCTGCAGGCATTCGAGGGCGTGGTTATCGCTATTCGTAACCGCGGTCTGCACTCTGCATTCACTGTTCGTAAAATTTCCAACGGCGAAGGCGTTGAGCGTGTCTTCCAGACTCACTCTCCGGTAGTTGACAGCATTGCTGTTAAACGTCGTGGTGCTGTTCGTAAAGCTAAACTGTACTACCTGCGTGAGCGTACTGGTAAGTCTGCTCGTATCAAAGAGCGTCTTAACTAAGATATCGCTCAGGCGACATCCTGATAGAAGGGGCTGGCCATTTGGCTGGCCCCTTTTTTTATACCGACAGAACGCCTATGCCAGCGGTTAGCCGGGTAAATTGATTTTGGGTCGTTTAAGGCTTAACGGGAAGGTGATTGTTACGTTAGCGGCGAGGTGTTGAGTCGTGTGAGGCAGGGGCGTTCGTTATTGCAATCGACTGACTGCGCGAGTTCAGTACGTCGTATTCTCTGTTAGCGCAGCCAGCCTGGTTATGATTAAGGTGTACTGATGACTACCGCAACGCGGCGGTTTTCGGCACGGCCTTTTGAAGTTTGGTTGCTGGCAAGCGGGTATTTCTTCCCGAGCCCTTGGGTTGTCAGGTTAGTGCGTGGAATATTGGCACCCTGAGCCCAGGCGTCTGCAACCACATTGGCGCGTTTGAGCGACAGAGCTTCGTTGTAGCTGTCCTCACCATAGTTATCGGTGTGACCATCCAGACGAGCATGGTTTAACCCGGTCGCAGCCAGTTTGGACGCCATTTCCTGGATTTGCTTTTCACTTTCAGGGCGGAGTTTATAGTCGTTTTTGTCAAACAGGATGGTGTCAGACAAACCCAGAGACCAGTCTCCTGAAGCTTCAGTGAATCCGTACGATTTCATCGCTGCAATTTGCTCTGGGGTAAATTTCCCCTGAGGTGCCTGACAGCCTGCCAGAATCAGCATGATGAGAATGAACGGGGATAATAAACGTTTTAGCATGTGTGTAATTCCTTATTTTTTAATAATGCGTTGAGAACGCAAATTTTTAGCCTGATACATATTGTGATCGGCAAGTTCTTGTAATTTCTCGGCAGAGGCATGTTCCCACGTCAGCGCAAAACCAATACTGAGTGTCATGCTTGCCAGATGACCGTTATGCAGGTCAAAAGGTCGAGTAAACTCTTGCGACAACGCCGCGCAGATACGTTGAACTTCGTATTCAGAATGGACGCTGTAAAGCACCATGGCAAATTCATCGCCGCCAAGTCGGTATGGGTGATGCCGATTACCACCAAATTCGGCCAGCCTTTTTGCGACTTCAATCAGGACACGATCGCCCGCAGCGTGTCCCCAGGTATCATTAATAAATTTAAAATTATCGCCATCAAGGAATAACAACGCAGAGCTGCTGTGGGCCGCGTCGTCGTTCATCAGTGCGTTAATGCTGCTACGAAATGCGGCACGGTTCGCAAGACCGGTTAAAGGGTCATGTAGCGCGGTACGCAACAGTTGGGCATTCTTTGCCTGCAGACGTAGTTGCCACTCTTCCATCTCATCCAGCAGGCTATTAAAGTCCTGCGCAAACAGATGAAATTCTTCAATCCGCTCTTCAGATACGCGCCGTGAGAAATTTCGATTGGTACGAACATCATGTACCACTTCAGTAATATTTTGCAGGGCGTCCACGACGCCATTGTGTAAATAACGAGTAAGCATTAATGCAATACCCGATGCCAGTAAAATGCATCCGGTAAGAACAGCCAGCGACAAATAAATGAAATGGCTAATAACGCTATCGCGGGCAATCAGGCGCACCTCACCGATAACGTCGCCATTGTGCAAAATGGGCTGAGTCACCGGTTGCGGAAACAGCCAGTGGCTGATGATACTGCTGATTTTGTCAGTGGTATCCTGCGCGTCATAGCGCCAGGTGGCGATCACTTTCTGCTTTTGATTGCGGACTTCTGCAACTGAAAATTGCCCTTGCTGTCCCAGTGCCGCCAGCGTTTCCGACGCAGCGACGCTATCCGAAAAGACTAATGCAGCTTCGAGCGTGCGGGTCATGGTTGCAGCCGTGAGATCCAGGTTTTTTTGTGCGTATTGTTTCAAAGCCAGCACAGACGAAATGCTAAGCAGCAGCCAAATCAGCGTCATGGTTACCAGTACGCTGACGATGCTGATACGCCGCAGCGTCCGCTTAAACGTTGGGCGTTTTATGGGAGAAGGACCCTTATTCATGCTTTTTATTCCGCGCAAGCATCAATACGTCTGGACTCACCCTTACACCGCTGCGTGACAGGGAATCCATATTTACGGAAAATCTCACGTCTTCATCTTTAATTATGAGGCAAAAAGCGCTGCCAATAACGCATTCGGGATTCTGTTCGGCAATTAATAACAATGCCTTAGTAGGATATTTATTCTTTAGCTCCGCCTGATATGTAGGGCTTTCTTTGCCAAAATAAAAACCATCACACTGCGCAACTAAAACTTCTTGTTCCGTATGAATGATGACAGGAAGATAGGGTAGTGCTCCTGCACCGGTATCTTCCAGCACGCTGGAAAAGCGTGAAGAAGAGAATATACACAGTTTTGGTGGCCCTGAAAGTGCTGGCCAGCGTGTATAACTGACGATACCGGAAACCATAGAGCGCACAGATTTTGCCTCTTCCGTAACGCTGTGAGCGTACAGAGGTAATCCGGTCAGAAGCAGTGCCAGTAGAAGTATGAGTCGGTAAGAAAAGCTCATGAATAGGTACCTACCAGCGTTTGCCGTAATGCGTCGATATACATTCAAGATTGTTTGCAACAAAATAACATTATTTTCCCAGGGCGTCATTATTCCTGGAATGAGCGCATTGAGTATTTAAGCTAAATCTCATTAATTTATAAAATTTAAGCTCTTGTTTAATTTAACCTTGTCGAGGCTGCACCTTCGTTTGTTCCTTTTTGCCATGCTTCATGTAACTGGCTGACATTGTCAACCGTGTCGCAACTGGCAGGGAAGGTTTTGCCGGTCAATCCTCTCGCGTACACAAAGTCCTGCTGACAGGTTTTCCTTTGTCCTTCGGCGTACCCCTTAAGATATTGGGCGCGATCGACCTCTGGATCATTGTAGTTGTCGGCAAGTGTCTCGTTATCTTTAACGACATGGCCTGAAATGGCATCCTGAATCCCGGCATCAAACCAGTCGGTACCTGTCCAGGTCGGGGAGAAAGTATAGGGATCTATCTGACATCCGCTGAGAAATAATACAAATAAGGTACAGATGAGTTGCTTCATTGCCTGTTCTCCCCGTTTTTTTAAAGCATAGCGGATTCATATATAGAGTGATGTAAATTTAAATGTACGGTATCTTGCAGTGTTTTTGCTGAAAAATTGCTTGCTGTAAATAAAAATTTACGGAATGTGGATTGAAATCTTTACCTATTGTGTTATCGTGATTACCTCCTCGCTGAGGAAAACTATCGCAAACGAGCTAAACAGGATCACCATCATGCAAAAAGACGCGCTGAACAACGTACACATTACCGACGAACAGGTTCTGATGACCCCAGAGCAGCTTAAAGCGGAATTTCCGCTGAGCCTCGCACAGGAGGCGCAAATCGCCCAGTCGCGTAAAACCATTTCAGACATTATCTCTGGCCGTGACCCGCGACTGCTGGTGGTGTGTGGTCCATGCTCGATTCACGATCCTGAAGCGGCTATTGAGTACGCTCGTCGATTTAAAGCCCTTGCCGAAGAGGTCAGCGATAGCCTCTACCTGGTGATGCGCGTCTATTTTGAAAAACCCCGTACCACCGTCGGCTGGAAAGGGTTGATTAACGATCCTCATATGGATGGCTCTTTTGATGTTGAAGCGGGTCTGAAAATTGCGCGTCAGTTGCTGCTTGAATTGGTGAATATGGGGCTACCGCTGGCAACAGAAGCGTTAGATCCAAACAGCCCGCAATACCTGGGTGATCTGTTTAGCTGGTCAGCTATCGGTGCGCGTACCACTGAATCACAGACGCATCGTGAAATGGCTTCAGGTCTTTCCATGCCGGTTGGTTTTAAGAATGGTACAGATGGGAGCCTGGCGACAGCGATTAACGCTATGCGCGCCGCAGCACAATCACACCGCTTTGTGGGTATTAACCAGGCGGGGCAGGTTGCACTGCTGCAAACTCAGGGTAACCCAGATGGTCACGTGATCCTGCGCGGTGGTAAAGCGCCTAACTACAGCCCGGCGGATGTCGCCCAGTGCGAAAAAGAGATGGAGCAGGCAGGACTACGACCTTCTCTGATGGTAGATTGCAGTCATGGTAATTCCAATAAAGATTACCGTCGCCAGCCAGCCGTGGCTGAATCTGTGATCGCCCAAATCAAAGATGGCAATCGCTCAATCATCGGCTTGATGATTGAAAGTAATATTCACGAAGGCAACCAGTCCTCCGAACAGCCGCGTAGCGAAATGAAATACGGTGTCTCCGTAACTGATGCCTGCATTAGCTGGGAAATGACGGATGCGCTACTGCGTGAAATTAGCAATGATTTAAACGGCCAGCTGACGGCGCGTGTAGCATAAGAGGTTGGTATGGTTGCTGAATTGACCGCACTACGCGATCAAATTGATGAAGTTGATAAGGCGTTGCTGGATTTATTGGCACGCCGTCTGGAGCTGGTTGCCGAAGTCGGTGAAGTCAAAAGCCGCTTTGGGCTGCCGATCTACGTACCCGAGCGGGAAGCCTCGATGTTGGCTTCCCGCCGCGCAGAAGCTGAAGCGCTGGGGGTGCCGCCAGACCTGATCGAAGATGTATTGCGTCGGGTTATGCGCGAGTCATATTCCAGTGAGAATGACAAAGGCTTTAAGACGCTTTGTCCTTCTTTGCGTCCGGTGGTGATCGTCGGCGGTGGCGGGCAGATGGGACGGCTGTTCGAGAAGATGCTGACGCTGTCTGGCTATCAGGTGCGGATCCTGGAACAGCAGGACTGGGATCGCGCCACTGAGATCGTCGCCGATGCGGGCATGGTGATCGTCAGTGTGCCGATCCACGTTACTGAACAGGTAATCGCGAAATTACCGCGTCTACCGTCTGACTGTATTCTGGTCGATCTGGCCTCGGTGAAAAATGGTCCTCTGCAGGCGATGCTGGCGGCACACGACGGTCCGGTTGTGGGTTTACACCCGATGTTTGGTCCGGACAGCGGCAGCCTGGCAAAACAGGTCGTGGTTTGGTGTGATGGGCGACAGCCGGAAGCCTATCAGTGGTTCCTTGAGCAGATTCAGGTTTGGGGCGCGAGATTGCATCGGATTAGCGCCGTTGAGCACGACCAGAATATGGCGTTCATCCAGGCGCTACGCCACTTTGCGACATTTGCTTACGGGCTACATTTAGCGGAGGAGAATGTGCAACTGGAGCAGTTGCTGGCTCTTTCTTCACCTATTTACCGTCTTGAACTGGCAATGGTTGGTCGTCTGTTTGCCCAGGACCCTCAGCTCTATGCCGATATTATTATGTCGTCAGAGAGTAATCTTGCGCTCATCAAACGTTATTACCAACGTTTTGGCGAAGCGATTGGTTTGCTGGAACAGGGTGATAAGCAGGCTTTTATCGACAGTTTCCGTAAGGTGGAACACTGGTTTGGCGACTATGCGCAGCGCTTCCAGAGTGAAAGTCGCACCCTGTTGCGCCAGGCTAACGATAGCCGTCAATAAGCAAGATGCCGGATGGCGGCTTCGCCTTCTCGGCCTACAAAAATCGCCTGAATTGTAGGCCGGATAAGCGTAGCGCCATCCGGCATTGTCACGTTAGCTCGGGTCGACCGGCACCACGTTTTCACTCGGATAACATCCCAATACTTTCATCGAACGCGTAATCTCCCCCAACTCCTTCAGGGCTTTTTGCATTTGGGGTGATTCCAGGTTGGCCTGGATATCGAGGTAAAACATCTCTTCCCACGGATTGCCGTGAATCGGGCGTGATTCCAGCTTGGTCATAATCAGATTATGGTTACGCAGTACCAGCAGCGCTTCAACCAGCGCGCCGGCCTGTTGTCCCGTCGCCATCAGCAACGTGGTTTTCGCCGGAACCTGGTCGGAAACATTGATTGCTTTACGCGCCAGCACCACGAAGCGGGTGATGTTTTGCGTCTGGTTAGCTTCAATGTGTTCAAGCACCTGCAAACCATACAGTACGCCTCCGGCTTCGCTCCCCAGCGCCGCCACGCGGGGCGAGTTAGCCTGCGCAACTTTTTCCATCGCCGCTGAAGTGCTTTCGGTGTACTCAATCTTCCAGTGCGGGTAGCGGTTCAGGAACTTGCTGCACTGCTGGAACGGCTGCGGATGGCTGTATACCGTTTCAATGGTCGCGAGATCCGTCGTGCCAGACACCAGGACACAGTGGTCAATCGTAATGGTCATCTCGCCAACGATAGACAGGCTGGTGTGCTGCAGCAGATCGTAAACATCATTAATCGCACCGGAACTGGTGTTTTCAATAGGCACTACCGCGTAGTCTGCCTGTCCGGTTTCAACCTGATTAAAGATATCGGCAAATTTCGCGCAGCCGCTTTCAATAAACTGCTCAAAATGACGTGCGGCGTACTGACGTGCTGCAAGGTGTGAGTAAGACCCTTTTGGTCCCAGGAAGGCAACACGAGCGGAGTGCGGGTTGATCTTGTTCAGATGCTGCTGAAGGAGCGCCTGCTGGGTCAGGACGGAGTCTTCGATAATCAGCTGGAACAGGCGCGTGATGTAGTGGGCATCAAGATGATGTGCTTTACCAAGCTGAATCAAACGGTCGAGCAGGTCGCGTTCCCGATCAATATCGCGTACCGGGCGATGAGACAGCAACTTGGCTTTGCCAACTTCTACCGCCAGACCACGTCGTTCTGCCAGCAGGGCCAGTAATTTTTCATCCAGCGAGCTGATCTTTTCTCGCAGCGCCAGTAATGGGTTTTCCGATGTCATAGTGTTGCCTTTCTTGTTATCAATAAAAAAGGCCCCCCGGTGTGGGAGGCCTTATTGTTCGTCTTCGCATTCTTTATCACACGACGAAACGCCTCCCATTCAGGGGAAGGTAAAAAAGAATGCGAAGAAGAACGGGACAAGTTTCATGTGATTTTCCTTTGGCTACGTCAGTAAAGTACCCGTACTGTTTTCACCCTGTCAACAAAAAACGCGCCCGAAGGCGCGTTGGCGATACACTCAATGTAAGGGACTACTCTTCTTCTGCTTCGACGAAGTTGGCGTCTTTTACTGAAGTTGTTGCACGACGGGCTTCGCCTTTGTGCTGCACTTTATTGAGCTGCCGTTCCAGCTTGTTGATCAAATCGTTAATGGCGGTGTACATATCCTCGTGTTTTGCGCTGGCGACCAGATGTCCATTCGGGGTGTTGATGGTGGCATCAGCAATGAAACCCTGTGGCTCCTTAGACAGAATGATATGTGGATTAATCAGATGAGTTTGCCATTTTTCTAGTTTGGCGAGACGGTCTGCGACATGCTGGCGAATTGCCGGAGTAATTTCCATTTGTTTACTGGTAATGTTCATTGTCATAAATTTTACCTCTTGTCTTTCCCGTCTTGGTGATTCCAGCATACCGTTCCCAATGTCAAAATGTGTGATTTGGATCACATTATTTTGTCGCTTTTTGTCAAGAAAACCTTTTTGTGAGGCACCGCAGGAACAGGCGATTTTTTACTTGAGGAATACCTGAAAGCAGGCCATATTTGATAGGATGCGTCGCAGCTAAACCGCTTCAGTTGTGGCGTTAACGGATAAAAAAACGGCAGCCCAGAGGCTGCCGTTTTGCATTCTGAGGTCAATCAGGTGTTGCTGCTGTTAGCGGCAATGATTTTCGCTACTTTTTCTGCCTGGGCATTCATCTGCATTTGGCGATAAGCGTTTTCCATCAACGGCAGGGAATCACGCGTTGCCTGGGTATCCGGATAGTCACGCAGCATACCTTCCACACGGTTCACGACTGCAACCCATGCGCCACGGGCGGTATAGTACTCAGCAACAGAGTATTCATACTTCGCCAGACGATCTTTCAGGAACACCAGACGCTTAGTGGCATCGGTTGTGTACTGGCTGTTCGGATAACCACGTACCAGTTTGGAAAAATCATTAAACGCAGCTCGGGCATGCTGTGGATCGCGATCGCTACGATCGACGCCAAAGAATCCTTGCAGCGCGCTATCGTCCAGCGCCATATTGGTCAGGCCACGCATGTACATGACATAATCAATGTTCGGGTGAGTCGGGTTCAGACGAATAAAACGATCGATGGCAGCCTGAGCAAGTGGCAGATCGGCGTTTTTGTAGTAGGCGTAGATGAGATCTAATTGCACCTGCTGAGAATACGGTCCAAATGGATAACGGTTATCCAACGCTTCCAATTGCGTTATTGCCTGTTTCCAGTTACCGTCCTGCAGCTTTTGCTGAGCAGTCGCGTAGATTTCATTTGGCGGATTATCGGGCACCTCTTCCTTTGAACCAGAGCAACCCGCCAAAAACAGGCTCAACGTGGCTGCTGCCACCAGATATTTCATGCGCGTCATGACGTTTTGACTTTCCTCAAAATGTAATACGGGAGATTCTCTGTTCCTGCTCCCGGTTAAGACCAGCTACAATAGCACACTATATTAAACGGCAAAGCCGTAAAACCCAACGTTAAACGAAGAAGCAGTTTATGGCACAACGAGTAGAACTCACCGCAACAGTCTCCGAAAATCAGCTTGGTCAACGCTTAGATCAGGCTTTGGCCGAATTGTTCCCTGATTATTCGCGATCGCGCATAAAAGAATGGATCCTCGACCAGCGCGTACTGGTAAATGGCAATCTTTGCGATAAGCCGAAAGAAAAAGTATTAGGTGGAGAGCGTGTCTCCATCAATGCTGAAATTGATGAAGAGGTTCGTTTTGAAGCTCAGGATATCCCGCTGGATATCGTTTATGAAGATGACGACATTCTTGTCATCAACAAACCACGTGATCTGGTGGTACATCCGGGCGCGGGTAATCCTGATGGTACGGTTTTGAATGCGTTGCTGCATTACTACCCGCCAATTGCGGATGTCCCACGAGCCGGTATTGTGCACCGTCTGGATAAAGACACAACCGGACTTATGGTTGTGGCAAAAACGGTTCCGGCGCAAACGCGCCTGGTCGAGTCATTGCAGCTGCGCGAAATCACTCGCGAGTATGAAGCTGTGGCGATTGGCCATATGACCGCGGGCGGTACGGTCGAAGAACCGATCAGCCGTCATCCAACCAAACGTACGCATATGTCAGTGCATCCAATGGGGAAACCTGCGGTAACGCACTATCGCATTATGGAGCATTTCCGTGTGCACACGCGTCTGCGGTTGCGTCTGGAAACCGGACGTACGCACCAGATCCGCGTGCACATGGCGCATATCACCCATCCGCTGGTGGGCGATCAGGTCTACGGTGGTCGTCCACGCCCACCGAAAGGCGCTTCTGACGAGTTTATCTCCGTGCTGCGTAAGTTTGACCGTCAGGCACTGCACGCGACCATGTTGCGTTTGTATCACCCGATTTCCGGTATTGAGATGGAATGGCATGCGCCGATTCCGCAAGATATGGTGGAGCTTATTGAAGTGATGCGCGCTGATTTTGAAGAGCATAAGGATGATGTTGCCTGGCTATGAGTAAGCTAATTGTCCCGCAGTGGCCGATACCTCAGGGTGTCGCGGCCTGTAGTTCTACCCGCATTGGCGGCGTTAGCCAGTCGCCTTATGATTCGCTGAACCTGGGGGCCCATTGTGGCGATAACCCGGAGCATGTGGAAGAGAACCGCAAGCGGCTGTTTGCTGCGGGCAATCTGCCTTCGAAACCCATCTGGCTTGAACAGGTACACGGTAAAGACGTCCTGAAATTAAGCGGCGGGCCATACTTATCTAAACGTGCAGATGCGTCCTACAGCAATACGCCAGGCACCGTATGCGCGGTGATGACGGCGGACTGTCTGCCGGTGCTGTTTTGTAATCGTGCTGGAACAGAAGTGGCGGCGGCCCATGCGGGCTGGCGCGGGTTATGTGAAGGTGTGCTGGAAGAAACGGTGGCGTGCTTTGCCGATAAACCGGAAAACATTATTGCCTGGTTAGGGCCGGCGATTGGTCCGATCGCGTTTGAGGTAGGTGCAGAAGTTCGCACCGCGTTTATGGCAAAAGATCCGCACGCTGACAGTGCATTTGTGCCGCGTGGTGAAAAATATCTGGCGGATATCTATCAGCTTGCACGTCAACGTCTGGCAAATGTGGGGGTTGAGAACGTCTACGGTGGCGACCATTGCACCTTCAGCGAAAGTGAGACGTTCTTCTCTTATCGTCGCGACAATACCACGGGTCGTATGGCAAGTTTTATTTGGCTGATATAACCTAAAGAATCAAGACGATCCGGTACGTGTAATTTTCTTTTCACATAATTCAGGTCATTCACCTTGAATAATTGAGGGATGACCTCATTTAATCTCCAGTAGCAATTTTGACCTGTTATGGGAGGAGTTATGCGTCTGGATCGTCTTACCAATAAATTCCAGCTTGCTCTTGCCGATGCCCAGTCACTCGCACTGGGGCACGACAACCAATTTATCGAACCACTTCATCTAATGAGCGCCTTGCTGAATCAGGAAGGGGGATCGGTTCGCCCTTTGTTAACGTCCGCTGGCATTAATGCTGGCCAGTTACGCACAGCGATTGATCAGGCATTGAGCCGTTTACCACAGGTAGAAGGTACCGGTGGTGATGTTCAGCCTTCTCAGGATCTGGTGCGTGCACTGAATCTTTGCGACAAGCTGGCGCAAAAACGTGGAGACAATTTCATTTCGTCAGAACTGTTTGTTCTGGCAGCGCTTGAGTCGCGCGGTACGCTGACCGATTTATTAAAATCCGCAGGAGCGACAACCGCCAATATCACTCAGGCAATTGAACAAATGCGTGGAGGTGAAAGCGTGAATGACCAGGGGGCTGAAGACCAACGTCAGGCCTTGAAAAAATATACCGTCGACCTGACCGAACGTGCCGAACAAGGCAAGCTCGATCCGGTTATCGGTCGTGATGAAGAAATTCGCCGCACTATTCAGGTGCTGCAACGTCGTACTAAAAACAACCCTGTTTTGATAGGTGAGCCAGGCGTTGGTAAAACCGCTATCGTCGAAGGGCTGGCACAGCGAATCATTAACGGTGAAGTACCTGAAGGGTTAAAAGGTCGTCGCGTGCTGGCGCTGGATATGGGCGCGCTGGTGGCCGGGGCGAAGTATCGCGGTGAGTTTGAAGAACGTTTAAAAGGTGTGCTCAACGATCTCTCGAAACAGGAAGGCAACGTCATTCTGTTTATCGATGAGTTGCATACTATGGTCGGTGCAGGTAAAGCCGATGGCGCGATGGACGCCGGTAACATGCTTAAACCGGCGCTGGCGCGCGGGGAGCTGCACTGCGTAGGGGCCACCACGCTTGATGAATACCGCCAGTACATCGAAAAAGATGCGGCGCTGGAACGTCGTTTCCAGAAAGTGTTTGTGGCTGAGCCATCAGTAGAAGACACCATCGCCATTCTGCGCGGCCTGAAAGAGCGTTACGAGCTGCATCACCATGTGCAGATTACTGACCCGGCGATTGTTGCGGCAGCCACGCTGTCTCATCGCTATATTGCTGACCGTCAGTTGCCGGATAAAGCTATCGACCTTATCGATGAAGCAGCGTCCAGCATCCGTATGCAGATTGACTCCAAGCCGGAGGAACTCGACAGACTCGACCGCCGCATCATCCAGCTCAAACTGGAACAGCAGGCATTAATGAAAGAGTCTGATGAGGCGAGTAAAAAACGTCTTGATATGCTTAATGAAGAACTGGACGACAAAGAGCGCCAGTATTCAGAGTTAGAAGAAGAGTGGAAAGCTGAAAAAGCGTCCCTCTCTGGAACGCAAACCATCAAGGCAGAGCTGGAACAGGCAAAAATTGCTATCGAACAGGCGCGTCGCGTCGGCGACCTGGCGCGCATGTCTGAACTGCAGTACGGCAAAATTCCGGAACTGGAAAAACAGCTGGAAGCTGCAACCCAGTCTGAAGGTAAAACTATGCGTCTGCTGCGTAATAAAGTGACGGATGCAGAAATCGCCGAGGTGCTGGCGCGCTGGACCGGTATCCCGGTGGCCCGTATGTTGGAAGGCGAGCGGGAAAAATTGTTGCGGATGGAACAGGATCTGCACAGCCGCGTGATTGGTCAGAACGAAGCGGTAGAAGCGGTATCTAACGCCATCCGTCGTAGCCGTGCAGGATTGTCCGATCCGAATCGTCCGATTGGTTCCTTCTTGTTCCTGGGGCCAACCGGTGTCGGTAAAACCGAGCTGTGCAAAGCACTGGCGAACTTTATGTTCGACAGTGACGATGCGATGGTGCGTATCGATATGTCCGAGTTTATGGAGAAACATTCTGTATCTCGCCTGGTCGGTGCGCCTCCGGGATATGTCGGTTATGAAGAAGGTGGGTACCTGACGGAAGCGGTGCGTCGTCGCCCTTATTCGGTCATTCTGCTGGATGAAGTGGAAAAAGCGCATCTGGATGTCTTCAACATTCTGCTGCAGGTGCTTGACGATGGTCGTTTGACTGACGGGCAGGGGAGAACGGTCGATTTCCGTAATACGGTTGTCATTATGACCTCGAACCTGGGCTCTGATCTGATTCAGGAGCGTTTCGGCGAGCTGGATTACAGCCATATGAAAGATATGGTGCTGGGCGTTGTGAGCCAGAACTTCCGCCCGGAATTCATCAACCGTATAGATGAGGTTGTTGTATTCCATCCGTTGGGTGAGAAACACATTGCTTCTATTGCTCAGATCCAACTGCAGCGTCTGTACAAACGTCTGGAAGAGCGTGGTTATGAAATCCACATCTCTGACGAAGCGCTTAAATTGCTGAGTGTGAATGGTTATGATCCTGTATACGGCGCACGTCCATTGAAACGTGCTATCCAGCAGCAGATCGAAAACCCACTGGCACAGCAAATCTTGTCTGGTGAGCTGATTCCAGGCAAAACGATTCGTCTGGAAGTGAATGACGATCGTATTGTGGCAGTGCAGTAAGTCACAAAACGACAATAAACGAGCCCTGCGGGGCTCGTTTTTGTTTGAAAACCAGGCAAAAATAGCTTCATTGTCTGAAAAGTAATCGCTTGATAAGTTTTTTGTATTTTTAACTTGTCAGCCTGAAATAACTCCCTATAAT
>NZ_SZXJ01000079.1:366-40895 GCF_005281345.1 Citrobacter sp. wls619 | reverse complement strand
TAAGGCGTTTACGCCGCCATCCGGCAATCACTCTGCCTGATGCGCTACGCTTATCAGGCCTTCAAATTAACGGCGCGGCTTAGATTGCCGCGTCGTCTTCTTCGCCAGTACGGATACGAATAACACGCGCCACATCGAAGACAAAAATCTTACCGTCGCCGATTTTGCCGGTCTGGGCAGTACGAATAATCGTATCGACACAGGTATCGACAATATCGTCGGTAACCACGATTTCAATTTTTACCTTCGGTAGAAAATCCACCATATATTCCGCACCACGGTACAGCTCGGTGTGGCCTTTCTGACGGCCAAACCCCTTCACTTCCGTCACTGTCATACCGGTAATGCCGACTTCCGCCAGCGCTTCGCGGACATCGTCCAGCTTGAAGGGTTTAATAATCGCATCAATCTTTTTCATGCTATTCCTTGAAAAGGTCGCCTGTCTTTTGATCAAATAAAGCTAACATAATCCGCAGATTTATTCTTTGAAATCGTTTGCATCAAGTTCATGACGAGAGAGCAACTTGTAGAATTCTGTGCGATTGCGTCCCGCCATTCGTGCAGCATGGGTAACATTACCTTTGGTAATTTGCAGCAGCTTACGCAAGTAGTTGAGCTCAAACTGATTGCGCGCTTCAACAAACGTCGGCAGCGCCGTATTTTCACCTTCCAGCGCCTGCTCCACCAGCGCGTCACTGATCACCGGCGAAGAGGTTAACGCCACGCACTGTTCAATCACGTTGACCAACTGACGCACGTTGCCCGGCCAACTGGCGGTCATTAAACGTTTCATCGCATCAGTCGAAAAAGCGCGGACAAACGGTTTGTGCCGTTCGGCTGACTGACGCAGCAGATGGTTTGCCAGCAGTGGTATATCTTCTGTTCGCTCGGCCAGCGCCGGGATCTTCAGACTCACCACGTTGAGACGGTAATAGAGATCCTCACGAAATTCGCCCCGCGCCATGGCTTTAGGCAGGTCGCGATGCGTTGCAGACACAATCCGCACATCAATGTCGATATCGCGATTGCTTCCGAGCGGACGAACTTTTCGCTCCTGCAATACGCGCAGTAATTTAACCTGCAGCGGCGCGGGCATGTCGCCTATTTCGTCGAGAAATAACGTCCCGCCTTCTGCTGCCTGAAACAAGCCTTCACGATTACTCACCGCTCCGGTAAAGGCACCGCGCGCATGACCAAAAAGCTCTGATTCCAGCAGTTGTTCCGGCAACGCCCCGCAGTTTATGGCGATAAAAGGCTTGTGGCTGCGCGGGCTGGCGTTGTGAATCGCCTGGGCAAACACCTCTTTCCCGGTGCCGCTTTGGCCGTTGATCAGCACGCTGACATCCGATTGCGCAACCATCCGCGCCTGTTCTAACAAACGCAGCATTAACGGGCTACGGGTAACAATTGATTCACGCCAGCTGTCATCAGTAGCAGGCGCGGACTGTTCCAGCGCACCGTCAATCGCTTTGTAGAGCGCGTCTTTATCGACCGGCTTGGTGAGAAAGCTGAAAACCCCTTGCTGCGTTGCCGCGACAGCATCAGGAATGGAGCCGTGCGCGGTCAGGATAATGACCGGCATCCCCGGCTGCACTTTCTGGATTTCAGTGAACAGCTGCATGCCGTCCATTTCATCCATGCGCAGGTCGCTAATGACCAGATCCACTTTTTCACGATTCAGTACCCGCAACCCTTCCTGCCCACTTTCTGCGGTTACGACGCTGTAACCTTCGCTGGTCAGTCGCATACCGAGCAATTTCAACAGCCCTGGATCGTCATCCACCAGCAGCAGATGCGCGGGCTTGCGGCTTATCATGGCGTGACCTCCCCATCATCAGGCGTCGTGAGTTTATCAGTACCGTGCAACGCATCGGGATTGTAGCTGCCGGCAGGTTTACGGGTGGACAGCTGTCGTTCAATATCGGTCAGGTTTTCCAGCTTACGGGTGGTGAGATCGAGCTGGCTCTGCAAATGCTGTTGCTGTTGGCGCAGCGCGTCAAGATCGCTGTCGGATGACTGTTGAAGTTTACTGTAGCGCATACGTTCTTCTGCAAGCTGTAACTGCAGCGTTTGACTACTGCGCCAGACCTGATAAAGCGGACGGACCTGGGCCGGAATTTGCGGGCTTAGCGCATCCAGACGGGCCATTATTTCACGCCTTTCAGGCGGTGTAATGTGGGCGCCATCAAGCAGTATCCCGCGCTTAAAAGCGCCCTGCCAGGTATCCGTGAGTTGGCTACTGGCTTCACTGCGTGCCTGAACAGGCATCAGGCGCTCGGCACAATCCATGGTCCGCAGCCAGTAGAGCGGGTTGGAATCTGTAGACTGGCCCGACAGCGACCAGATATCCGTGCATTCGGTGGCAAGGTAATCAGCGAGTTGATGCGGCGGGATTTTCTCCTGCGAAGGATCGCCGATAATGT
The DNA here is from genome assembly GCF_005281345.1 of Citrobacter sp. wls619. Lineage (GTDB taxonomy): Bacteria > Pseudomonadota > Gammaproteobacteria > Enterobacterales > Enterobacteriaceae > Citrobacter. Next base: position 38,472 of record NZ_SZXJ01000079.1, on the reverse strand, counting down.
GATTCACCGCGTTGGGAACGCAGCCGACCAGCGCCAGGCATGGCAGACTTGCGAGTAAGACGCGGCGAATAAAATCTCGTTTAAGCATTCGGGCAACAACGTGTGGCATACTCACCAGACTTAGGTTCATTTTAGTGGTTTTTCGATGCAGATAGCGGCAGTTCTATGCGGAAACAAACGCTTTGCGCATGCTCATCAACCAGATACAGTTTTCCCCGCATACGGCGGATACAGTCTCTGGCGATACTCAGTCCCAACCCGCTTCCTTTGACTGCCCCTTTTCGCTGATGGCTGCCCTGGAAAAAAGGTTCGAAGATCATCGCCTGTTCTGCTTCTGGAATCGGTGTGCCGGTATTTATGACATCAATGTATACCGTCGAGCCATGCAAACTGCTGCGGACCCAAATGTTACCGGATTCAGCGCCATAGTGCACCGCATTGGAATAAAGATTGTCCAGCACGCTCATTAACAGCATGGGTTCGGCCAGACAAGCGTTCGCCGCCAGCGCAACATCAGTATGTATCATTTTGGCGCGAGCGGGCAGGCTATGTGCTGAAACAACACTTTCCACCAACGGCGCGATTTCAACGCGCTCAAGTTCTACTTCGTCATCCGCCAGCTTGCGGTTGTAATCAAGCAATTGCTCAATCAGCTTTTGCAGATTACGGCTGCTGTCATCCAGAATACCGACCACCTCTTTTTGCTCGGGAGTAAGCGGCCCAACGACCTCATCGGCCAGCAACTCTGTGCCTTCACGCATGCTGGCCAGCGGCGTTTTCAGTTCATGGGAGAGATGGCGTAAAAACTGATGCCGCTGTGACTCAAGCCAGGAAAGGCGCTCGCTCAACCAGATTATGCGCTGGCCAACGGAACGCAGTTCCCGGGGGCCTGTAAACAATACGCTATCGCCCAGTGAGCGGCCTTCTCCCAGACGGTTAATCATCCGTTCAATCCCCTTCACCGGGCCGATAATCATACGGGTAAACAGCAGTACCATCGCCAGACTCACGAGAAATAGCACCAGCGCCTGCCAGCCGAAGAACTGACCACGTTCGGCAATTTCTTGTTGTAACTGCTGACCACGCGAGAAGACCACGGTACGTGTAGCCTGCACCATGTCGGTATTCGCATTAGCGAAGGCTTCCAGACGGGCTGCCGCCTGGCTGTCAGGACCACTGTTATTACACTGCAGTTGGGCGAGATCGTTAAGATCCTGCCGCAACGCCTGGTAGAGCTTGTTGTCCGGTAACACGCCTGCATGCGCGTCCAGCATGTCGCTATAACGTTTACGCTGGCTCTGGTAAACCTTTGCCAGCGTCGGATCATCCAGCACACAGTACTGTCGGTAGCTACGCTCCATCTCCAGCGCGGCGTTGGTCATTGCCTCGCTGCGTCGGGCATCAATGAGCGTGGTTCTGTTCGTCAGCGCCGCCTGCGCGCTCAGGGCGTTCAGGCTCTGCCACGCTTGCCAGGCCAGTACAAGCAAAGGGAGCAAGATCAGCAAAAATGCCAGTGTCACCAGCTGACGTAAGGATCGAGGGAAAACAGACCAGCGCTTCAAGGCGTTACTCTCAATGGACGGGAATAAGACGATGCTAACTGAGGGGAACGTCAGATACAACAAAGCCGGGATTAACCCGGCTTTGTTATGGAATAAGGCGGTGCCTAACTCGACGTTTCGCCCGAAGGTTGATATGAGCTTCGCTAATATCAGATGTTGGACGGCAGGCACCTTGTTGTGCGTCATTCGAAGTTTATGTAGCACGTCCCGAAGGGGCTGACATAAGAAGGTGAATGAGCCACTGGTTAATATTATGCAGCATCTGTGCCAATATTCAAAACACTTTATTAACACAATGATAAATATAAGAAATATGAATAATTGTGTAAAAATAAGGGTTGGGTGTTTTTTGTTCATTCTGTCGCTAATCAGCAACACTCGCAGCACTTAAAAACAAAATCATTATAAATCAAAACATTAAGTGTCTCTTTTTAGCGACAAGTCAACCCTACCAATGTCGGGATTTCCCGACACTTTAATTTTGCGGCATAAGCGCCGGGTTTATTGCCGGATGACGGCGTAAACGCCTTATCCGGCCTACAAGTGCTCTTCCCCGTAGGTCTGATAAGCGCAGCGCCATCTGTCGCTCTGTATCCTGGCGACAAAAAAGCCCCTCAAGAGGGGCTTCATGATGTTTGACCAGATTAACCTAGCTGTTTACGCGCATTACGGAAGATGCGCATCCACGGGCTATCCTCGCCCCAGTTTTCCGGGTGCCAGGAGTTGCTCACGGTACGGAACACGCGCTCCGGGTGCGGCATCATAATAGTGACGCGACCATTTTCGGTGGTAACCGCAGTGATACCGTTTGGAGAACCGTTCGGGTTAGCCGGATAGGTTTCGGTCACCTTACCGAAGTTATCAACGTAGCGCAGCGCCACCAGCCCTTTGCTCTCCAGCCCTGCCAAATGCGCATCGTCACGCACTTCTACGCGACCTTCGCCGTGAGAAACCGCGATTGGCATCTGTGACCCCACCATACCCTGCAGCAGCAGAGACGGGCTTTGTGTCACTTCGACCAGGCTGAAACGCGCTTCAAAGCGATCGGAGTGGTTACGCACAAAGCGTGGCCACAGGTCGCTTCCTGGGATCAGCTCGCGCAGGTTAGACATCATCTGACAACCGTTACACACGCCGAGTGCCAGCGTTTGCGGGCGATGGAAGAAGGTTTCGAACTCATCACGTACCCGATTGTTGAACAGAATCGACTTCGCCCAACCTTCCCCTGCCCCAAGCACATCACCGTAAGAGAAGCCACCACAGGCCACCAGCGCCTGGAAGTTACCCAGACCAATACGACCGCCCAGCAGATCGCTCATATGCACGTCGATAGCGTCAAAACCCGCACGGTGGAAAGCTGCCGCCATTTCTACGTGGGAGTTAACGCCCTGTTCGCGTAGCACGGCAACTTTTGGACGCGCACCGGTAGCGATATACGGAGCCGCAATATCTTCGTTGATATCAAACGACAGTTTAACGTTGAGACCAGGATCGGCATCGTTGGTTTTAGCGTTGTGTTCCTGATCGGCACATTCCGGGTTGTCGCGCAGACGCTGCATCTGCCAGGTTGTTTCCGCCCACCACATACGCAGGGTAGTACGGCTTTCGCTAAACACCGGCTGACCTTGAGCGGTCAGGGTGAAACGATCGCCGGCTACCGCCTGGCCGAGATAATGTACGCAATCAGCCAGACCGTTCGCCGCCAGAATCGCTTCTACCGCGTCACGGTCAGCAGCGCGAATCTGAATGACAGCGCCCAGCTCTTCATTAAACAGCGCCGCCAGATGATCATCGCCCAGAGCACCGATATCTGCTTCAACGCCGCAGTGACCGGTAAAGGCCATTTCTGCCAGCGTAACCAGCAGACCGCCGTCGGAGCGGTCATGGTAAGCCAGCAGCTTACGTTGTGCGACCAACGCCTGAATGGCGTCGTAGAAGCCTTTCAACTGCGTTACATCGCGCACATCGGCAGGTTTGTCGCCCAGTTGACGGTATACCTGTGCCAGCGATGTCGCGCCCAGCGCATTGTGGCCAAGGCCAAGATCAATCAGCAACAGCGCATTGTCTTCAGTAGACAGTTGCGGCGTGATTGTATGACGCACGTCTTCAACGCGAGCAAAGGCGGTGATCACCAGCGACAGCGGGGAGGTCATTTCACGCTGCTCGTTACCTTCCTGCCAGCGGGTTTTCATCGACATGGAGTCTTTACCCACCGGGATAGTCAGGCCAAGCGCCGGACATAACTCTTCCCCGACGGCTTGTACCGCTTCGTACAGCCCGGCATCTTCACCGGGATGGCCAGCAGCCGCCATCCAGTTTGCTGACAATTTGATACGTTTGATATCGCCAATCTGCGTGGCCGCAATATTGGTTAGCGCTTCACCGACGGCCAGACGCGCAGAGGCGGAGAAGTCCAGCAGCGCGACAGGGGCGCGTTCACCGATGGACATCGCTTCACCATAGTAGCTATCCAGACTGGCGGTAGTGACCGCACAGTTCGCTACCGGGATCTGCCACGGACCCACCATCTGGTCACGCGCCACCATCCCGGTGACAGTACGGTCGCCGATGGTCACGAGGAAGGTTTTCTCTGCCACAGTCGGCAGGTGCAGCACGCGGTTTACCGCGTCAGCAATCGTAATATGCTCACGTGCAAGCTGCTCGCCTTTGGCTTTCAGCGTTTGTACGTCGCGGGTCATTTTCGGCGTTTTACCCAGCAGAACGTCCAGCGGCATGTCAATCGGCTGGTTGTCGAAGTGGCTATCGCTCAGAGTCAGGTGCTGTTCTTCGGTGGCTTCACCAATCACCGCATAGGGTGCGCGCTCGCGCTTACACAGTTCGTCAAACAGCGGCAGCTGGTCGGCGGCCACCGCCAGCACATAGCGCTCCTGAGATTCGTTACACCAGATTTCCAGCGGGCTCATACCCGGTTCATCACTCAGGATATCGCGCAACTGGAATTTGCCGCCGCGTCCGCCGTCACTGACCAGCTCTGGCATGGCATTCGACAGGCCACCCGCGCCAACATCGTGGATGAACAGGATCGGGTTAGCGTCCCCCATCTGCCAGCAACGGTCGATAACTTCCTGGCAGCGACGCTCCATTTCCGGGTTGTCGCGCTGTACGGAAGCGAAATCAAGATCGGCATCAGACTGGCCGGAAGCCATAGATGATGCCGCACCACCGCCCAGGCCGATGTTCATCGCCGGACCACCGAGGACGATCAGCTTAGCACCCACCACGATCTCGCCTTTCTGCACGTGATCTTCACGGATATTGCCGATCCCACCCGCCAGCATGATCGGTTTGTGGTAACCGCGCAGCTCTTCACCGTTGTGGCTGTTCACTTTCTCTTCATAGGTGCGGAAGTAGCCCGTCAGCGCAGGACGACCAAATTCGTTGTTAAACGCAGCACCACCCAGCGGGCCTTCGGTCATGATATCCAGTGCGGTGACAATGCGGTCCGGCTTGCCAAAATCTTCTTCCCACGGCTGTTCAAAGCCCGGGATACGCAGGTTAGAGACAGAGAAACCCACCAGCCCGGCTTTCGGTTTCGCACCGCGCCCGGTTGCGCCTTCATCACGAATTTCACCGCCAGAACCTGTTGCAGCGCCCGGCCACGGCGAGATCGCCGTCGGGTGGTTATGGGTTTCAACCTTCATCAGGATATGTGCAGGTTCCTGATGGAAATCGTAGCGGCCGGTCTGGTGGTCAGCAAAGTAGCGACCCACTTCAGAGCCTTCCATCACTGCTGCGTTATCTTTATAGGCAGACAGGACGTGATCTGGTGTGGTTTCGAAGGTGTTTTTGATCATCTTGAACAGCGATTTCGGCTGCTGCTTACCGTCGATCACCCAGTCGGCATTAAAAATTTTATGGCGGCAGTGCTCGGAGTTGGCCTGTGCAAACATGTACAGTTCGATATCGTTCGGGTTGCGTCCCAGTTTGGTGAACGCATCTTGCAGATAGTCGATTTCATCCTCTGCCAGCGCCAGCCCCAGACGCAGGTTAGCGTCAATTAACGCCTGGCGTCCTTCACCCAGCAGGTCAACGCTGGAAACCGGCGCAGGCTGGTGATGAACAAACAGTTTTTCAGCATCGCTCAGCGCAGAGAAAACCGTTTCCATCATGCGGTCATGCAGAATATCGGCAACCGTCAGCCACTGCTCCGCAGTCAGCGTGGAAGCCTCAACATACCAGGCAATGCCACGTTCCAGGCGGCTAATCTGTTGCAGGCCGCAGTTATGGGCAATATCAGTCGCTTTAGAAGACCACGGGGAGATGGTACCCGGGCGAGGCGTGACCAGCAGCAGTTTGCCTTCAGGGGCATGACTGTGAAGAGCAGGACCATATTTCAGCAGACGAGCAAGTTGCGCGCGCTCATCCTCATTCAATGGTGCATTCAGATCGGCAAAATGGACGTACTCGGCGTAAATGTTGTGGACCTGGAGGTTGGCAGCCTGAAAACGTGCCAGCAGTTTGTTAATACGGAATGCAGACAGTGCAGGTGAACCACGCAGAATTTCCATCATAAGTCTCTCGTCTTCTAAGCTTTCGGTGTGCCCAAGTGGGGGAAACGGGCGTCATTATAAAGAATCTACCGCGCCGACGAAACCGTTTGCGTCGAAATAAAATCACGACCTTGTCTTATCATCAAATGCGGTCTGGTTTCTGAATAAGTTGCCAACTGACGCAAGTTTAAGCAAAATGCCGCTCATTAATGACTAATTCACTTCTTAATCAACACCACAGCACGCAGAGACAACGTACGATTCAGAGAATTAACTAATTGAAAAAATTAAAGATTAATTATCTGTTCATCGGTATTTTGACGCTGCTGTTGGCAGCGGCCCTCTGGCCATCTATCCCCTGGTTCGGTAAAGCCGACAATCGTATCGCCGCCATTCAGTCGCGGGGAGAGCTGCGCGTCAGTACCATCGACTCCCCGCTCACTTACGCCACGCTTAATGGGAAAAAGTTCGGCCTGGATTACGAACTGACCAAAGCCTTCGCCAACTACCTGGGTGTGAAGCTGAAAATCACCGTACGCCAGAACATCAGCCAGCTTTTTGACGACCTGGATAACGGGAATGCCGATCTGCTAGCCGCAGGTCTGGTGTATAACAGCGAGCGCGTTAAAAATTATCAGCCGGGTCCGACCTACTATTCCGTATCGCAACAACTGGTGTATCGGGTTGGGCAATATCGCCCTCGCAGCCTTGCCAGCGTGAACGAAAATCAGCTGACCATCGCCCCGGGACACGTGGTGATAAATGACCTCCAGCAGTTAAAAGAAAAAAAATACCCGGACCTGAGCTGGAAAGTTGATGAGAAAAAGGGCACCACTGAACTGCTTGATGATGTCATCGCCGGTAAGCTGGATTACACCATTGCCGATTCCGTCGCCATCAGCCTGTACCAGCGTGTACACCCTGAGCTGGCCGTCGCGCTGGATGTCTCCGACGAACAGCCAGTGACCTGGTTCAGCCGTCTGGACGATGACAATACGCTGTCCGCTGCCCTGCTGGATTTCTTCAATACCATGAATGAAGACGGCTCGCTTGCGCGGTTGGAAGAAAAGTACCTTGGGCATGGCGATGATTTTGACTATGTTGATACCCGCACCTTCCTGCGTGCGGTTGATAGCGTATTACCGGATCTGAAGCCACTTTTTGAGAAATATGCGCAGGAAATAGACTGGAGACTGCTCGCGGCAATCTCTTACCAGGAATCACACTGGGACGCGCAGGCCACCTCCCCGACCGGCGTACGCGGTCTGATGATGCTAACCAAAAATACTGCCCAGAGCCTTGGGCTCACTGATCGTACCGATGCCGAACAGAGCATCAGCGGCGGCGCGCGATATTTGCAGGACATGATGCGCAAAGTGCCTGATACCGTGCCCGAAGGAGAACGTATCTGGTTTGCGCTCGCCGCTTACAATATGGGCTACGCACATATGCTGGATGCGCGGGCGCTGACGGTAAAAACCAAAGGCAACCCGAACAGTTGGTCCGATGTAAAACAACGTCTGCCGCTGCTCAGTCAAAAACCGTATTACAACAAGCTGACCTATGGCTATGCACGCGGTCACGAAGCCTACGCCTATGTGGAAAATATCCGTAAGTATCAGATAAGCCTGGTGGGATACCTGCAAGAGAAAGAAAAGCAGGCAATTGAAACACAGCAACTGGCGCAGGATTACCCGGCGGTATCGCCCGCAGAACTGTTAGGCGAAGAGAAGTTTCCGCTGGCGGCATTCCTGTCTCAGACCTCATCAAGCTATCTGTCACACTCCCCTTCTCTGCTATTTTCGACGCAGAAGAAAGAGCAGAAGTCGTCTTTGAAGGGAGGCCAGGCTGATTAGCACAACGCCCTTAGGCAATCAGATTGGTATTTACACGTTGGAGGATTTTTTCAGGGCTTTAATTTCCTGACGACGCATACGGAAAAAATCGCTGAGCAACGTCGCGCATTCATCGCGTAACACGCCTTCAGTCACGTCAACCCGATGGTTCATGCCAGGATGATGCAGTACGTCCATTAACGACCCCGCCGCCCCCGTTTTCGCATCGCGCGCACCAAAAACCACCCGACCAATACGGCTGTGCACCATCGCACCGGCACACATCACGCACGGTTCCAGTGTGACATACAACGTCGCATCCAACAGACGGTAGTTTTGTAGCACCAGGCCGCCCTGGCGCAACGCCATGATTTCAGCGTGGGCGGTAGGATCATGATGGCCAATCGGCCGATTCCAGCCTTCGCCAATCACGCGGTTGTTGAGGACCAATACTGCACCCACCGGGACTTCACGCTCATCCCAGGCGCGCTTAGCCAGCGTTAAAGCGTGGCGCATCCAGTATTCGTGGCTAAATTCAACATCAGACAAAGGGGTAACTCCAGTAATCAAAGCGGGCGCATTATACACAGACGCTATCGTTTACTCTATTCGAGTTGTTGCAGCTCCCCGCGCGGCGTGACGCGCCAACGATGCTGGCAAAAAGAGAGCAGTGGATTGTCCTGCTTGCTGTCGCTGTAACCGCTGTAAAGATGCAACGGCGCGCCAATCTGCTGTTCCAGTTGCGCCACCTTTTCATGCCCCAGACAGCGCAGCGGCAATACCCAGCCACCGTACCCACGCGCCATTTGACTGGCGATCAGATTGACACGCGGCAGCCACGGCGTATCGAAGTAAACCTGCTCCACCAGCGACTGCGGGGAGCCGGTGATAAGCCAGATATCAGCATCGGAGCTTAACAGGTACGTCGTCAGACGCTGCTGCACGACCGGAAATGCCGTCACATGCCCGCGAAACCAGCGCACAAAATCGGCCTGATGTGCCTTCAGGCGCGTTTCACTGCGACCAAAAGTACAGCCCCACAACAGCAGGCTCATGGGCCAGCGGGCAGCTCGCCCTTTAATTAACATTGCCAGCCCAATAATCGGCAACAGGGGCAGCACCAGCAACGCATTTAGCGGTTGGCGACGCAACAGAAAACGTAAGAAACTGCCGAACATATCCTGCTGGTGTAACGTGCCATCCAAATCAAAAAAAACAACGCGGCGCTGGTGATTGGTCAAACCTTATTCCTCTGGATCGTTGAACCCCAATAGCCAGGTAAACAGGAACCCGGCGATAACTGCTACCAGATAGCCTAACAGATAGAACATCACTTTTCCGGCAACAATCGTCAGTGCCAGCGGTAATCCGGAGATGCCAAAGGTGATGACCGTCGCCACCTTCCAGTAGCTGATCAGCGCCCCACCGACAGCACCACCGAGACAGGCACCGATAAACGGCTTACCTAATGGCAATGTCACCCCAAAAATCAGCGGTTCGCCAATACCCAGCAATCCGACCGGCAGCGCGCTTTTAATCACTTTTTTCAGCCGTGCGTTACGGGTTTTCATCAGTACCGCAATCGCCGCACCGATTTGCCCCACTCCGGCCATCGCCAGAATAGGAAAGAGTGCGTTATACCCGTGCGCCTGTACCAGTTCTACATGGATAGGGACCAACCCCTGATGAAGCCCGGTGAGAACCAGTGGCAGAAAGGTACCAGCCAGCACCGCCCCTACCAGGAAGCCACCGCGATCGATAGCCCAGGAAGCGCCATGGGCAATGGATTCGGCTATCCAGCCACCAAGCGGTTGCAGCGCCACAATGGCAATTGTCCCGGTAATAAGGGTGGTCAGCAGTGGATTGAGGATCAGCTCCAGCGATTCCGGCAACAGCACTCGGAATTTGCGTTCAATCCAGCACATTAGCGCCACCACCAGCAGTACCGCGATTACCCCACCGCGTCCCGGCTGCAAGGCCTCGCCAAACAGGGTAATTTGCGCCAGCTGCGGACTGGAGAGGATCCCCGCCATCACCCCCCCCATCGCCAGAGAGCCGCCGAAGACTTTGGCGGTATTCACCCCGACAAGGATGTTCATAATGGCAAACACGGCGCTACCAAAAATGCCTAACAGTCCCAACATATTCGGATAGTGGGTCGCAAAGTCCCCCACGATGTCCGGACGTTTGAGGATGTTAATGATGCCGGTAATCAAACCGGAGGCGATAAACGCCGGAATAAGAGGGATAAAGACGTTCGCCAGCTTGCGCAGCGCATCGCTCATGGGTGCTTTGTACTTCGCTTTGGCCTCTGACTTCGTGCGCTCGATATCATTGGCGTCTGCTCGCTCGCCGCCATCGGCAATCAGGGAACGCATAGCATCCACCACTTTGGCGGCTTTACCGGGACCGACGATAATCTGGTGCTGTGCGCCCTGCTTCACGTAACCGCTAACACCGGGCAGTTGCCTGAGGCGAGGGATATCAATCTGTCCGTCATCCTGAACTACCACTCTGACGCGGGTCATACAGTTTTCCAGGCGCAGAATATTCTTCTCTCCGCCAACGCCCAGCAGAATGTCGCTGGCCAGCACCGCCGTCTTATCCATATACACCTCTTAGTGTTCTAACGCCGCGCGTAAAAAACCCTGGTGAGCGGCAAGTTTTTCGCGGGCGGCGGCGGCATCGAGACCCGTGAGAGCCATCAAAATGGCGGGCTTAACATCAAAATCGGTCTGTTTCAGCAGAGCTTGCGCCTGGTCATACGCAATACCGGTGGCTTCCACGACCATGCGACACGCCCGGTCTACCAGCTTAACGTTGGTCGCTTTCATATCCACCATCAGGTTCTGATACACTTTGCCAAACTTCACCATTGCACCGGTAGAAATCATATTGAGCACCAGCTTTTGCGCGGTACCGGATTTCAGTCGCGTTGACCCTGTCAACGCCTCAGGCCCCACTACCGGAGAGATGGCAATATCCGCTTCATGCGCGATAGGGGAATCTGGATTGCAGGAAATCGCCGCCGTCGCACAACCCACCGAACGCGCATATTTCAGCCCGCCAATCACATACGGCGTGCGACCAGAAGCTGCCAGCCCCACCACCAGATCCTGTGCCGTAAGGTTGAGCGCACGCAGATCGTCTTCACCTAACTGCGGGTTATCTTCTGCGCCTTCTACCGCCTTCAGCAGCGCACCCGGTCCGCCAGCAATCAGCCCGACCACCAGACCATGCGGGACGCCAAAGGTCGGTGGGCACTCAGACGCATCCAGTACGCCAAGACGCCCACTGGTCCCCGCCCCCATGTAGATAATCCGTCCTCCCGCTTTTAACGCGTCAGCCGCCGCATCGACCGCAAGCGCAACTTCAGGCAGAGTTGCTTTTACTGCTTGTGCTACCAGCGTATCCTGTTGATTAAAACGATGAACCAACTCAAGTGTGGATAACGCATCAAGATCCATGGTCTGAGGATTGCGGCTTTCTGACACTAACGCACCGAGATTCATTTTTTGTTCCTTAGGAATTTTTAATTCATAGTAATACGTTATAATGGAATATAATATTCACCCAGGCGAGTGAAATTTTGTTTTGTAATCGCCATCACGTTTTCGCCAGGAGACAGCATGAACTGTTTGATTCGCATTCGTCAGCGTTACCCGGACCTCGCGCAAAGCGATAAAAAGCTTGCGGATTACCTCCTCGCACAGCCGGATACTGCGCGTCATCTCAGTTCACAACAACTCGCTTTTGAAGCGGGTGTCAGCCAGTCCAGCGTCGTGAAGTTCGCACAAAAAATGGGGTTTAAAGGGTTTCCCGCACTGAAACTGGCGATCAGCGAAGCACTGGCCAGTAATCCCAATCCCCATTCTATCCCAGTGCATAATCAGATCCGCGGCGACGATCCTATGCGTCTGGTGGGTGAAAAACTGATTCAGGAGAACGTTGCGGCCATGCACGCCACACTGGATATCAACAGCGAAGAAAAGCTGATGGAAAGCGTCGCCTTGTTACGCTCCGCCCGACGCATTGTCCTGACCGGAATTGGCGCCTCTGGGCTGGTGGCTCAGAATTTTGCCTGGAAACTGTTGAAAATAGGTTTTAACGCAGTAGTGGAACGCGATATGCATGCCCTGCTGGCAACGGTACAGGCGCTTTCGCCGGGCGATCTCCTGTTGGCGATTTCCTATACAGGGGAACGTCGTGAACTCAACCTGGCTGCGGATGAAACATTGCGCACCGGTGCCAAAATACTTGCCATCACCGGATTTACACCCAATGCCCTGCAACAGCGAGCAAGCCACTGCCTGTATACAATTGCCGAAGAACAAGCGACGCGCAGCGCGGCAATTTCATCGACGCACGCACAGATGATGCTCACGGATTTACTGTTTATGGCGCTGGTTCAGCAAGATTTAGAACATGCTCCGGAACGAATTCGTCACAGTGAAGCGCTGGTAAAAAAACTGGTCTGAGCAAAGAATGCGCGTATAATGCCCGCCCGATTTGTGATGTTTTGAGAGTTTCCTGATGGCCCTGTTAATCACTAAAAAGTGTATCAATTGCGATATGTGCGAACCCGAATGCCCGAATGAGGCGATTTCGATGGGTGAAAGCATCTACGAGATTAACAGCGACAAATGTACGGAATGCGTAGGCCATTACGACACGCCAACCTGTCAGAAAGTGTGTCCGATCCCCAACACAATTTTGAAAGACCCGGCACATAGCGAAACCGAAGAACAGCTGTGGGATAAGTTTGTGTTGATGCACCACGCGGATAAGCTATAACTCACCCTGATTGCCTGCCGGATGGCGGCGTAAGCGCCTTATCCGGCCTACAAAATCCTGACACTAGCTTTCAATAATCACCGTGGCACAGGCGTAGTGACGCTCATCGGCCAGCGTCACATGCATATGCGCGACACCCAGTTTTTCCGCCAGTTTTAACGCCTCCCCCCATAACCGCAGACGCGGTTTACCGAGTTCATCGTTGAAGACTTCAAACTGATTAAACGCCAGCCCATTGCGAATGCCGGTACCGAAGGCTTTTGCTGCGGCCTCTTTTACCGCAAAGCGCTTTGCCAGAAAACGCACCGGTTGCTGATGCGTTTCCCAGATGGCCCATTCGTTGTCACTCAGGACCCGTCTGGCCAGGCGTTCACCGGAGCGGGAGATCACCGCCTCGATCCGCGCAATCTCCACGATATCCGTGCCTAAACCCAGAATCGCCATTAGCCACGCGCTTCCAGCATCAGACGTTTCATTTCCACGACGGCGTCTTTCAGCCCGCTCATCACCGCACGCCCGATAATCGCATGCCCAATATTTAGCTCGTGCATTTCCGGGATCCGCGCAATGGCTTTAACATTATGGTACGTCAAACCGTGACCGGCATTCACCTTCAGGCCCAGACTGGCAGCAAACGTCGCCGCTTTAGCAATACGCGCCAGTTCACTCGCCTGTTCAGCATCGGTTTTCGCATCGGCGTAACAGCCGGTATGAATTTCAATGAACGGAGCGCCCACGTCAGCAGCCGCTTTAATTTGTTCTTCATCCGCATCGATAAACAGCGAAACCAGAATGCCTGCGTCCGCCAGGCGTTTGCAGGCATCGCGCATCTTGTCGCGCTGACCGGCGACGTCCAGACCACCTTCAGTAGTAACTTCCTGACGCTTTTCCGGCACCAGGCAGCAAAAATGCGGCTTTGTCTCTACGGCGATAGCCAGCATCTCTTCGGTTACCGCCATTTCCAGATTCATTCGCGTATCCAGCGTCTGGCGCAGAATACGTACGTCGCGGTCGGTGATATGGCGACGGTCTTCACGCAGGTGTACGGTGATGCCATCCGCGCCAGCCTGTTCAACGATAAACGCTGCCTGAACCGGGTCCGGATATGCGGTACCACGTGCATTACGTAGAGTGGCAATGTGGTCAATGTTGACGCCTAACAGTAATTCAGCCATGACAATCCTCGTTATTTTATTTTCGCTTCGGCAGAAACTGCCGGAATAATTCGCGGCTCTTTAAGGGCTTACCACCAAGATACGGCTTTAAGGCCATACGGGTAAAGCGTTTCGCAGCACGCAGCGTGTCAGCATCAGGAAATTCACGCGATTCTAGCGCTTTCAGATGGCGTCCGGTAAAGGTGCTGTTATCGATGACAACACTGGCGATAAAGCCTTTTTCTTCCCGATAGCGGTAGGTCATGGTGTCATCTACCGGCTCGCCGCTGCCCGCACAGTGGGTGAAATCCACGCCGTAACCCAGGTGGCCCAGTAAGGCCAGTTCAAAGCGACGCAGTGCCGGCTCTGGCGAACCTGTCGCGCCAGCCAGTGCCTGAATGCAATTCAGGTAGTCGAAAAAGAGTTCAGAAAAACGAGTTTCATACTCAAGCACGCGCGAGATGAGTTCATTGATGTACAGGCCGCTGTACAACGTGATACCGCTAAGGGGAAGTGCCAGAGATACGGCTTCCGCGCTGCGCAAGGTTTTCACCTCACCGCGGCCGCCAAAGCGAAGTAACAACGGGGTAAAAGGCTGGAGTGCGCCTTTCAGGTTGGAACGTTTAGAACGTGCGCCTTTGGCGACAAGGCGCACGCGGCCAGACTCTTCCGTGAAGACATCCAGCACGAGGCTGGTTTCGCTCCACGGGCGGCTATGCAGGACAAAAGCGCGTTGCCATCCTTCCATCATACCCGCCGTCTTTCAAGTTGCAGGGATTTAGACGTCGTCGCCGTAACCGAGACTGCGCAGCGCGCGTTCGTCATCGGCCCAGCCGGATTTCACTTTCACCCACAACTCCAGGTGTACAGGCGCTTCGAACATCTCCTGCATGTCTTTACGCGCTTCAATGCCGATGGTTTTGATTTTGGCGCCTTTATTACCAATCACCATCTTCTTCTGCCCTTCACGCTCAACGAGGATCAAACCGTTGATGTCGTAGCCGCCACGCTCGTTAGAAATAAAACGTTCAATTTCGACGGTGACAGAATAAGGCAGCTCAGCCCCCAGGAAACGCATCAGTTTTTCGCGGATGATCTCAGAGGCCATAAAACGCTGGGAGCGATCGGTAATGTAATCTTCCGGGAAGTGATGAATCGCTTCCGGCAGATGTTTACGCACGATGCCCGCGATAGTATCGACATTCAGTCCAGTTTCCGCAGACATCGGGACGATATCGAGGAAATTCATCTGGCTTGCCAGGAACTGCAGGTGCGGCAACAGATCGGCCTTCTCCTGGACGTTATCCACTTTATTGACAGCCAGAATAACCGGGACCTTACCGTCACGCAGCTTGTTGAGCACCATCTCGTCGTCCGGCGTCCAACGCGTGCCTTCCACGACAAAAATGACCAGCTCAACATCACCGATAGAACTGCTTGCCGCTTTGTTCATCAGACGGTTGATGGCACGTTTCTCTTCCATATGCAGACCCGGGGTATCGACATAAATCGCCTGATACGCGCCTTCGGTATGGATACCAACAATACGGTGACGAGTTGTCTGTGCCTTACGTGAGGTAATGGAAATCTTCTGCCCAAGCAGATTATTCAACAGGGTGGATTTGCCGACGTTCGGGCGACCGACGATGGCAATAAATCCGCAGTAAGTTTTATCGACGCTCATTCCAGCTCCAGTTTTTTCAACGCCTGTTCGGCGGCAGCCTGCTCAGCCTTACGACGGCTCGAACCTGTGCCAACCACCGGTTCACTCAGGCCGCTGACCTGGCAGTGGATAGTAAATTCTTGATCGTGCGCTTCGCCACGGACCTGCACCACCAGATAAGACGGCAGCGGCAGGTGGCGACCCTGCAAATACTCCTGCAGGCGCGTTTTCGGATCTTTTTGTTTGTCGCCCGGACTAATTTCGTCCAGACGCGTTTGATACCAGTTCAGGATCAACTGTTCAACCGTCTGAATATCGCTGTCGAGGAAGACGCCACCGATCAACGCTTCGACGGTATCCGCCAGAATTGATTCGCGACGGAAACCGCCGCTTTTCAACTCACCCGGCCCCAGGCGTAAACATTCTCCGAGGTCAAATTCACGGGCTAATTCAGCCAGCGTATTTCCACGCACCAGCGTGGCGCGCATGCGGCTCATGTCACCTTCATCCACACGCGGGAAACGGTGATACAGCGCATTCGCAATAACAAAGCTCAAAATAGAGTCGCCTAAAAATTCTAAACGCTCGTTATGTTTGCTGCTGGCACTACGGTGAGTTAATGCCTGCTGCAACAGCTCCTGATGATTAAAAGTGTAGCCCAGCTTCCGTTGAAGCCGATTAATTACGATGGGGTTCATGCGATACCAATAAATGAATGCGTCCACAATTCAGCACACGAAACAGACCTGATATACGCACTTCGCTAAGCCATCTGGCTTCGGCTATATGCATTTGTATACAAACCAACGCTGTTTCGTGTGCCGTGGCAACCTGACGGCGCCAACCTAAAACTTCGGGGGAATATTCTATACACAACGACAAGGGATGTCGTTAGTCTGAGGGAATTAATCCGAGAAATAATTCACGCTGTCGTTATTAAGACAACAGCGTGAACCATTATCAGCAATTAGTGAATGCCACCAATGCGGCTTAAACGAACGCCGGTTGGCCACTCACCTTCTTGTTTGTCGAAACTCATCCAGATTGCGGTCGCTTTTCCTACCAGATTCGCTTCCGGTACAAATCCCCAATAACGGCTGTCCGCGCTGTTGTCACGGTTATCACCCATCATGAAGTAATGCCCCGGTGGAACGATCCAGGTGGCTAACTGCTGACCCGGCTGACGGTAGTACATCCCCACCTGATCCTGCGCGATTGGCACCATCAGAATGCGGTGTGTTACCTCACCCAGCGTTTCTTTACGCTCGGTCAGGCGAATGCCGTTGTCTTTCGTTTCGTTCAGCGGAACCTCAAAGAAACCGCTGGTCGCTTCCCCGCCGTTACGGCGAGCAAACGTCTGCACAAAATCACTTGGCTGAACATCAGAGTACGTTACCGGCAGCGCGTTTTCACACGCCTGACC
Organism: Citrobacter sp. wls619; assembly: GCF_005281345.1. GTDB lineage: Bacteria > Pseudomonadota > Gammaproteobacteria > Enterobacterales > Enterobacteriaceae > Citrobacter. The sequence continues at coordinate 21,530 of NZ_SZXJ01000079.1, read as the reverse complement.
AGAACTGCATCCTGGCTGAATAGTAACCTCTTTCGCCACCGGATCGTACGTCACTTTGTCTCCCGGTAAACCGACAGCGCGTTTGATGTAGTCCAGACGCGGATCTTCCGGGTATTTAAATACCACGATGTCTCCGCGTTTTGGGTGACCCGTTTCGATCAGCGTTTTCTGATAAATAGGATCTTTAATTCCGTAGGCAAATTTCTCTACCAGAATAAAATCACCAATCAACAGTGTTGGCATCATCGAACCCGACGGGATCTGGAACGGTTCATAAATAAATGAACGCACCACCAGCACAATAGCCAGTACCGGGAAAACGGATGCACCGGTTTCCAGCCAGCCCGGCTTAGGGGCAACTTTTTTCAGCGTTGCTTTATCCAGTGAATCGCCTGCAGCGGCCTGTGCCGCAGCCTGGCGCTCCCGGCGTTTTGGCGCGAAGACAAACTTATCTACGCACCATAAAATGCCCGTCACCAGTGTGGCAATCACCAGAATCAGGGCAAACATGTTCGCCATGCCAACTCCTTAAGATTATTTGCTGTCTTTACCGACATGCAGAATAGCGAGGAAGGCTTCCTGCGGCAGTTCGACGTTACCGATCTGCTTCATTCGCTTTTTACCCTCTTTCTGTTTTTGCAGCAGCTTTTTCTTACGGCTGATATCGCCACCGTAGCACTTAGCCAGAACGTTTTTACGCAGCTGCTTAACCGTTGAACGCGCAATGATGTGCGTGCCAATGGCCGCCTGAATTGCGATATCAAACTGCTGGCGAGGGATCAGATCTTTCATCTTCTCGACCAGTTCACGGCCACGGCTCTGGGAGTTATCGCGGTGGGTAATCAGCGCCAGCGCATCGACGCGTTCGTTGTTGATGAGAACATCAACACGTACCATGTCGGAGGCCTGGAAACGTTTGAAGTTATAATCCAGCGACGCATAGCCACGAGAGGTCGACTTCAGACGATCGAAGAAGTCGAGGACCACTTCCGCCATTGGAATTTCATAGGTCAGCGCAACCTGGTTACCGTGGTAAACCATGTTGGTCTGTACACCACGCTTCTCGATACACAGCGTAATAACGTTGCCGAGGTATGCCTGCGGCAGCAGCATATGACATTCAGCAATCGGCTCGCGCAGTTCGTAAATGTTATTCAGCGGCGGCAGCTTGGACGGGCTATCGACGTAGATAGTCTCTTTCGCGGTGGTTTCCACTTCGTAAACTACGGTCGGCGCAGTGGTGATCAGATCAAGATCGTATTCACGTTCCAGACGCTCCTGAATGATCTCCATGTGCAGCAGACCCAGGAAGCCACAGCGGAAGCCGAAGCCCAGCGCGGTAGAACTTTCCGGTTCGTAGAACAGGGAAGCATCGTTCAGGCTCAGCTTACCAAGCGCATCACGGAAGTTTTCGTAGTCGTCGGAACTGACCGGGAACAGACCCGCGTATACCTGCGGCTTCACTTTTTTAAAGCCAGGCAGGGGTTTATCTGCCGGGTTGCGCGCCTGCGTCAGGGTATCGCCAACCGGTGCGCCGAGAATGTCTTTAATGGCGCAAACTAACCAACCTACCTCGCCGCATTTCAGCTCGGTACGGTCAACCTGTTTTGGCGTGAAGATACCCAGACGGTCGGCGTTATAGACCTGACCGGTGCTCATCACTTTAATTTTGTCGCCTTTACGCATGGTGCCGTTTTTAATACGCACCAGCGACACCACTCCAAGGTAGTTGTCGAACCAGGAGTCGATGATCAGCGCCTGCAATGGGCCTTCAGGGTCGCCTTCCGGCGGCGGAATGTCGCGTACCAGACGTTCAAGAACGTCAGTGACGCCAACGCCGGTTTTCGCCGAGCAACGGACTGCGTCAGTTGCATCAATACCGACGATATCTTCGATCTCTTCCGCTACGCGTTCAGGATCGGCGGCTGGCAGGTCAATTTTGTTCAGTACCGGCACCACTTCCAGATCCATTTCCATGGCGGTATAGCAGTTAGCCAGTGTTTGCGCTTCAACACCCTGCCCGGCATCAACCACCAGCAGTGCGCCTTCACAGGCGGCAAGCGAGCGAGAAACTTCATAAGAGAAGTCAACGTGGCCCGGGGTGTCGATAAAGTTAAGCTGGTAGGTTTCACCATCAGATGCTTTGAAATCGAGCGTCACGCTCTGCGCTTTGATAGTAATACCGCGCTCACGCTCAAGATCCATCGAGTCGAGAACCTGCGCTTCCATTTCACGGTCAGACAGGCCACCGCAGATCTGGATAATACGGTCAGACAGCGTCGATTTACCGTGGTCGATGTGAGCTATGATTGAAAAGTTACGTATGTTCTTCATATAGTGTAATTATTGTGCCTTACGCCTGCCTGGGCAGGCTCTGAGAAGTCGCTGTTCTGAGCTTAACGTCTGTTTAAGTGAAACGCCGCATTCTACACTACATCGCTGAGGCGAGGAAATGTTCATAGAGCAAGGATAGCGGGAACTGGAAACAACTTTGCAAAGTCAGTGAAACTTTTGCCGGATGGCGGCATAAACGCCTTATCCGGCCTACTTCTGCATCTGAGGACGCTGTAGGCCTGATAAGCGCAGCGCCATCAGGCAAAGATATCACTGCTGGGTTTCAACACGAATAAGATCGGGCGGGAGAGCTACGTTGAGAATAACCGGTTGCCAGGCTTCGCGCTCAGCAAGCTTACGGGAATATCCTCGCGCAATCAGGAATCCCCCCACGCCGCCCAGTATCGCCCCGCTGAGTGCGGCGATATCGCTGCCAAACAGCACCTGAAACAGCGCAGCAAAAATAAAGAGTCCCACCAGCGGAGACATATAAACCAGCATCGCCGAGCCTAACAGGCTCCCTTCGGCAATACCCAGTTCAACTTTCTGCCCTGGCGTCAGCGGTTCATCACTGGGTACCACAATAGTATGCGTTGTTTGCGGCCCCAGTTTGTTCAGCACACGACTGCCGCATCCAGCCCGCGACGCGCAGCTGCTACACGATGCTTTAACATCGCAGCTGACCGTCGCCAGACCATTTTGCCAGGAAACAACCGTTGCCCATTCTTTTATCATTGCGCGGCCCTGAACTTAATATTGTCCGCGATACGCTTTGCCGTTTGCGGCGGGAGCTCGCCCACAATGGTGATTTCGGCGTTATCCCGCACGGTAGTACTGACCGTTCGACGTCCGGTACGCAGCAGCTGATCGGCGCTGTTTTGCGACGCGCGGTTCACGTTCACAGAAAAACTGAACAGACCATCAGAATACAGGCGCGATTCAATCGGCATGTTATCCATTGTCGGCAGTGGACGTCGGCTGCTGGAGACCTCACTGAATCCTTGTGGTAGCCACGATGGACTCCAGTTGAAGTTCGTTTTCTCCCCGGCAGGAACTGACAGTAACGGCGGAAGGTTTGCTTTCGCCAGCGTCTGCATGCTGTCGCTAACCCCGTTATTGACGGTAAAGGCGATAACGCGGAATTGTTCAAGCGTTTCGCCATCCCGATCGAGGAGATCGACACGCATTGGCAGCTTGGTTTCGGTGTCCATCCACACGATGTAGCTGTAACGCGTACCGTCACGCGCGACCACGCGGATAACTTCACAGAGTCGGTCTGCAATACGCGTGCGGCCTACCGCGATAAAATCATAGTAGGGGGCAAGGCGTTTAAAGTCGGTGTAAATCAGGGATGGCAGAGAATCAACGATATAGTCGCCATTCAGCGTGAACGGTTCGAGTCCTGGCTCAAAGTAACTGATTTCGTTGCCACGCTGCACCACTTCCCGGCGCGGTCCATCCATTTGCAACAACTGTGCAAGAGGGCGGTTGTCCTGGCGGGCATGGCGATAACGTAGGGATTCAACGCCCTGCTTATTGATGCTGACAAATGACAGCTCATAGGTGAGCGACTGGCTGGCCAGATTCATCTGCTGCAACAACGCCCCGGACGCAGGATTGGCCGAGGCGTTTACAGAGAAGAACAGGCTACCAGCCACAAGTGACATGGCAAACCAAAGTTGCTTCATTACTGCGATTGCGTTCCTAAAGTTTGAATTCCTGGCACCTGGACAGCGGCTTGCTGTGTTTGCGCCTGCTCAAACTGAAGCTGTTCGGAGTGCAGTCGACGTTGCAGTTCGTAATCCTGCAACATGGCATTAATACGACGACGCTGCTCCTGTACCTGCTGTTGCTGACCGCCGCTGGCAGTCGCGTCAGAAGGTACACCCAGGCTCACCGGACTGGCTTTACCCATCATCGGCAATGTATTAAATACCGGTGTTTCGGGCTGCTGGGACGTTTCAGATTGTCCATTATAGTGCTGGACGCCAACAATAACTGCAAGTGATACACACGCGGCCACACCCATTTGGGTAAGCTGCGCGGCCCACGGACGCATTTTCTTCCAGAATGGCATTTTCTGCCACTGATGCGGTGCTGGCTGGGCCTCAGGGATCAATGGCGCCGCCTGACGTACTGGCTCATCTGCGATAGCAGCCATTACGCGGTCGGAAATATCGAAATGGAGAACGTCGGCGGTATCACCTCGCATGGAATCGCGGATCAGGTGATAACTCTCCCAGGTTTTTTGCATTTCCGGGTCATGAGCCAACTCTTTGAGTAACTCAGTGTCCAGCGTTTCGCCATCCATTAAAGCGGAAAGTTTTTCTTTCTGCATGCCTAATACCTTTTCCAGTATCCCGCTATCGTCAACGCCTGATAAGCGGTTGAACTTTATTATCAATAGCTTCCCTCGCTCGGAAGATACGTGAACGCACCGTACCCACCGGACAATCCATGATAGCGGCTATCTCTTCATAGCTCAGGCCATCCAGCTCCCGCAAGGTTATTGCCATGCGTAAATCTTCCGGGAGGGACTCAATAGTTCGGAAAACTATCTGTCTCAGTTCTTCTGACAACATTAAGTTCTCAGGGTTCGAAATTTCTTTCAGTGCTCCGCCACTTTCGTAATTTTCTGCTTCAATCGCATCTATATCACTGGAAGGTGGACGACGCCCCTGAGCGACCAGGTAATTCTTCGCTGTATTGACTGCAATACGATACAGCCAGGTATAAAAAGCACTATCTCCCCGGAACGAGTCCAGCGCACGATAGGCCTTGATAAATGCTTCTTGTACAACATCGGGAACATCGCCCGAAGGTACATAGCGGGAAACCAGACTCGCCACTTTATGCTGGTAGCGAACCACCAGTAAGTTAAAGGCTTTCTGATCTCCCTTCTGGACCCGTTCAACCAGGACCTGGTCCGTTAACTGCTCGCTCATCCGAGGTAAAGTCTCCCCAAACCAAATTTCCACGCGCTTTCGAAACGCCACTCCATAAGCTTCACTATGAGCAAGCAAAAGCTTAGAGTGCTCAAGTTTCGTAAAGTTCCGTTACGCATTTGTTTTTGTTTGTCATGTTGTAGACAGGTCTTATCTCTCATTATAAGTCTACATAACCCGATCAACGCACTATCTGTATAGAAATGCCCATTTCACCGCTTGCAGAGTAACCCAACGGCCACTTTATTTCACCTCATAATCTGATGCTAACGGCCTGCTTCACAAAATATTTTTGCTCTTTCACTCATCCACATGCCCTTCCTTTGTGTTTAGCCATTGCAACACAGTTAAAAATAAAACGTGCAGTATCGCGCAATGTGGTGCTATGGTGACCAAACACTGTTTAGTAAATTAAACAAAAATCATGAATACGACTCCCGAATTATCCTGTGACGTGCTGATCATTGGCAGCGGGGCTGCCGGACTCTCACTGGCACTACGCCTTGCTGAAAAACATCAGGTCATTGTCCTGAGCAAAGGGCCGGTTAGCGAAGGCTCGACATTTTATGCTCAGGGTGGCATCGCCGCTGTTTTCGATGAAACCGACAGCATTGACTCCCACGTTGAAGATACGCTGATTGCAGGGGCCGGTCTTTGCGATCGTCATGCCGTTGAGTTTGTTGCCAGCAATGCCCGTTCGTGTGTCCAGTGGCTGATTGATCAAGGCGTCTTATTTGATACTCAGGTTCAGCCCAACGGCGAAGAGAGCTATCACCTGACCCGAGAAGGCGGCCATAGCCATCGACGTATCCTGCATGCGGCAGATGCCACCGGTAAAGAGGTCGAAACCACGTTGGTCAGCCAGGCGCAAAGTCATCCGAATATTCGGGTACTGGAGCGCAGTAACGCCGTCGACCTGATCATCTCAGATAAAATTGGTCTACCGGGGACGCGTCGGGTTGTTGGAGCCTGGATCTGGAATCGTAATAAGGAAGCCGTCGAAACCTGCCATGCGAAGTCAGTCGTGCTGGCTACCGGCGGCGCTTCTAAAGTGTATCAATACACCACCAACCCGGATATTTCCTCCGGTGATGGGATAGCCATGGCCTGGCGTGCGGGTTGCCGCGTTGCCAATCTCGAATTTAACCAGTTTCACCCAACCGCGCTGTATCATCCACAAGCGCGCAATTTTCTGCTGACCGAAGCGCTGCGCGGCGAAGGCGCGCACCTGAAACGCCCGGATGGCTCACGCTTTATGCCCGACTTTGACAAGCGCGGCGAGCTGGCCCCGCGTGATATTGTCGCCCGTGCCATCGACCATGAGATGAAGCGTTTGGGCGCTGACTGCATGTTCCTCGACATCAGCCATAAACCCGAAGAATTTGTCCGCCAGCATTTCCCGATGATTTATGAAAAACTGTTAGGCCTGGGCATCGATCTGACCAAAGAGCCAGTCCCCATCGTTCCCGCTGCGCACTATACCTGCGGCGGTGTGATGGTTGATGACTTTGGCCGCACAGATGTCGACGGTTTATACGCAATCGGCGAAGTGAGCTATACCGGACTGCATGGCGCCAATCGCATGGCGTCGAACTCGCTGCTGGAGTGTCTGGTGTATGGCTGGTCTGCGGCGGAAGATATTGACCGCAGAATGCCTTATGCCCGCGGCGTTAACTCGCTCCCAAATTGGGATGAAAGTCGGGTAGAAAATCCGGATGAATTGGTTGTTATCCAGCATAACTGGCATGAGCTACGGCTGTTTATGTGGGATTACGTCGGCATCGTGCGCACAACTAAACGTCTGGAGCGCGCCCTGCGACGTATCACGATGTTGCAGCAGGAAATCGACGAATATTATGCCCATTTTCGCGTGTCGAACAATTTGCTGGAACTGCGTAACCTGGTGCAGGTTGCCGAGCTGATTGTCCGCTGCGCAATGATGCGCAAAGAAAGTCGGGGCCTGCACTACACGCTGGATTACCCAGAGCAGCTTCCAGAAGCCGGCCCGTCCATTCTCTCGCCGCTAAGTCATCACATAAATAGGTAAAATGCCTGGGTCAGCGCCGTGTAACCTTCAGAGTAACGTTGGTCTGGCCCACGAATCACCAGCCTGTCGCTAAAGCACTCCCCGGCCTGCGGGGAGAATGCCAGCAATACCCGATGCGGTAGTCGGGCTTCCGTTTCTGCTACATCCGTACGTAATCGCAGATGCCAGCCCATACTTAATGCCTGCTGGGTAAACGCGTTCCCAATCTGTTCCGGCAGCACGACACAAAAAAAACCTTCTTCCGTAATACTGTCCGCCGCCAGCGTAAGCAACGCCTGGTGATCGAGCGTGGTGGTATAGCGCGCCTGCTCGCGCTGCGGTGTAGCACATTCCACGCCCTGTTCATAATAGGGAGGGTTGCTGATTATCAAATCAAAACGCACGGTCTGACGCGGTATCCACTGCTGCGCATCTTCTGTATGAACATTTACGCGATGCATCCACGGTGATTGCGCGATGTTCTCCTGCGCCTGCTGTGCGGCGTCGACATCAAGCTCCACGGCGTCAATGATGACGTTTTCATCAGTGCGCTGGGCCAGCATCAGCGCCAACAGGCCGCTCCCGGTACCAATATCCAGGATCCGCTTTACGCCCGCAACGGGGGCCCAGGCCCCCAATAAAATACCGTCTGTTCCGACTTTCATTGCACAGCGATCGTGTGCCACAAAAAACTGCTTAAAAGTAAATCCATTACGTCTCAGTACGGATGTAGACTGGGGCATGAAGAACAACCTTCCTGGAAAAAAAACGATAACATAGGATAAAAACAATACCTGAGAAGGTATATCCATACAAACAGATGAAGATTGCAGCCGTAACGTCTATAATCAGCGCCCCACTCAGAGGTAGAACATGACTGTAACGACTTTTTCCGAACTTGAACTCGATGAAAGCCTTCTGGATGCCCTCCAGGAAAAAGGTTTCACTCGCCCGACCGCCATTCAGGCTGCCGCCATTCCGCCTGCGCTCGATGGCCGTGATGTACTCGGTTCTGCGCCGACAGGCACCGGTAAAACGGCGGCATATTTGCTGCCAGCGTTGCAGCACCTGCTCGACTTCCCGCGCAAGAAATCTGGTCCGCCGCGCATTTTAATCCTGACGCCAACGCGCGAACTGGCGATGCAGGTTGCCGAACACGCTCGTGAACTGGCGAAGAATACACATCTGGATATCGCTACGATTACCGGCGGCGTGGCTTACATGAACCACATGGAAGTCTTTAGCGAAAACCAGGACATCGTGGTTGCCACCACGGGTCGTCTGCTGCAATACATTAAAGAAGAAAACTTCGACTGCCATGCGGTTGAGACGCTGATCCTCGATGAAGCTGACCGTATGCTGGACATGGGCTTTGCTCAGGACATCGAGCATATCGCCGGTGAAACCCGCTGGCGTAAGCAAACCATGCTGTTCTCTGCCACGCTGGAAGGCGATGCGATTAAAGATTTTGCCGAGCGTCTGCTGGAAGATCCGGTCGAAGTCTCTGCGGATCCGTCCACCCGCGAACGCAAGAAGATCCATCAGTTTTACTACCGTGCCGATGACATCGAGCACAAAACTGCCATGCTAATCCACCTGTTAAAACAGCCGGAAGCGACCCGCTCAATTGTCTTTGTACGCAAACGCGAACGTGTGCACGAGCTGGCAGGCTGGCTGCGCCAGGCGGGCATTAATAACTGCTATCTCGAAGGCGAGATGGTGCAGAACAAACGTAACGAAGCGATCAAACGCCTGACCGATGGTCGCGTGAACGTGCTGGTAGCAACTGACGTGGCCGCACGCGGGATCGATATTCCTGACGTCAGCCACGTGTTTAACTTCGATATGCCGCGCAGTGGCGATGCCTATCTGCACCGCATTGGTCGTACCGGTCGTGCCGGGCGTAAAGGCACCGCGATTTCATTGGTTGAAGCGCATGACCACCTGTTACTCGGCAAAGCGAGCCGCTATATTGACGAGCCGCTGAAAGCACGCGTCATCGACGAACTGCGTCCAACCACGCGCGCGCCAAGTGAGAAATCTAACGGTAAGCCATCCAAGAAAGTGCTGGCAAAGCGCGCTGAGAAAAAGGCGAAAGAGAAAGAGAAGCCGCGGGTGAAAAAACGTCACCGCGACGCCAAAAATATCGGCAAACGTCGTAAGCCGAGCGGAGCTGCTACCCAGCAGTCCGACAAAGAGTAAACCGAATGCCGGGCCGTTTAGCCCGGCATTTTTTCATGCGCAGCAAAACTCTCTGTAATACATTCCATAAAAATCCGCATCGCCGGGCTAACGACTTTTCCGGCATGATGTGCGCACAATGCGGTAATCAGTTCAGGCTTTTCACTGAACGGCAACTCGATTAATTCTCCTGAGTGTAATTCCTTCTCAACGGTAAACCGCGGTAAAAAACTGACACCAAGATTCGCAGAGACACACTGCTTGATGCTTTCGATACTCCATAGCTCAATAGTATTTTCCAGCGTTATCTGTCGCTTACGCAGCAGACTTTCAAAACGCTGTCTAAAAATACATTGCGGTTCATTAATGATAAAACTGCAGGGAATATGCTGATTATGCTGAGTGAAATCAACATCCTGAAGAACCGGAGAGGCCACCAGCGCCAGTGACTGTTCACCCAGTGACAGCATCTCTAGCGCCTCATCATTTCCCACCCGATAAAACACCCCCAGATCAACTTCATCGCCCAGCAGAGCATCACGAATGACATAACAATTGAGTGACTGTAGGGACAACCGAACATTGGGAGCGCGTTGTTTAAAGCGCTGTAAAACCTGCGGCATTTTATAGGCCAGCAACGTTTCTCCGGTTGCGACGCGGAGATCGCCGCTCGGCTGTGCATCTTGTTGCGCCGTCTGGCGGATCGATGCCAGCACACGAGTCAGGTCATGTATATGCGGCATCAGCCGTTTGCCCTCACTGGTGAGACACATCCGCCGGCCAATTTTTTCGAATAACTGTACGGAGAGTTCTTGTTCAAGCTGTTGAATATGAAACGTTACGGTTGATTGCGTACAGCAAAGCTTTTGTGAAGCCCGCAGGAATGAGCCCTCTTCCACTACCGTTTTTAACGTAATAAACCGACGTAAATCCATCCTCACCAACCTATCGAAATTATCGAATCCAAAATGCAAAAACATTCATTTTTTTAAATGTTGTGTCTCGGGTACTGTCTGCTAAAACAGAGGAGATAACAAGTGACCCCCATGCTTTTAAGTGCATTCTGGACCTATACATTGATTACTGCGCTAACGCCCGGCCCAAATAATATTCTCGCGCTGAGTGCGGCGACATCACATGGCTTTCGTCAGAGCACACATGTTCTGGCCGGAATGAGTCTGGGCTTTTTAATCGTCATGCTGCTGTGCGCCGGGATCTCGTTTTCGCTGGCCGTCCTGGATCCGGCTATCATTCATTGGCTGAGTTGGGCAGGGGCAGCCTACATTTTATGGCTGGCCATGAAAATCGCCACCAGCCCAGCCTCAAACGATAGTCTACAGGCGGAACCGATTAGCTTTTGGGCGAGTTTTGGTTTGCAGTTTGTGAACGTCAAAATCATTTTGTATGGCATTACCGCGTTATCCACGTTTGTGTTGCCATATACCCAGGATGCTTACTGGTTGATTGGTGTCAGTATTCTGCTGGCGCTGATTGGAACATTTGGCAATGCCTGCTGGGCGCTGGCGGGTCATCTTTTCCAGCGTATCTTTCGCCACTATGGACGGCAGCTGAATATCGTTCTGGCATTACTGTTGGTTTACTGTGCGGTGAGGATTTTTTACTAACGGATGTGAAAAGGCGGAAGATGCACTAACATCTTCCGCCTTTTGATTTTCTGCTAATCGGGGTTATTCCCCGCGAGCCTTACAGGCTCTCAGTAAAGGTACGAGCAATAACGTCGCGCTGCTGTTCTGGGGTCAGAGAGTTGAAACGCACTGCATAACCAGAAACACGGATGGTCAGCTGCGGATATTTTTCTGGATGCTTAACCGCATCTTCCAGCGTTTCGCGACGCAGAACGTTCACGTTCAGGTGCTGACCACCTTCCACGCGGACTTCCGGCTGTACGTCAACCGGTACTTCACGGTATTCGATTTCGCCCAGTTTGCTGACGGCAACGACTTCATCAGCATTGAAACCTGCTTTCGCAACGATGCAGCGTGCTTCGCCTTTTTCGCTGTCCAGCAGCCAGAAAGAGTTCAGCAGGTCGTCGTTTGCAGCTTTAGTAATCTGGATACCTGTAATCATGTTGATGCCTCCCCGGCAAAATTATTTGATTTCGGTTGGCCTCATCCGGCCAATTGGTAAAACCATTGTTGCTTGAGTGTATATATACCCCTCACACACCCTTGAATCTTTGATTTAAATCAACAAAAACCACACATGAAAAGTGGTGATAGGCGGATTTTATTGTTTTACATCAACTTACGCTATATGCGCAGGTAAACTTTTTACATAAATTTTCAACTATCTTTAAGGGGTAGCACGTTGAGAAGCGTGCAGAATTTTGCGCCGTTGAAAGAAGCAGTTAAGCTATGGGGATTGAAAAAATCGCAGGAGAGCGAGATGGCCACCGAATTAACCTGGCACGATGTGCTGGCTGAAGAGAAACAGCAGCCCTATTTTGTGAACACGCTGCATACCGTTGCCGGCGAACGCCAGTCAGGTATGACAATTTATCCGCCACAAAAAGATGTGTTTAACGCTTTTCGCTTTACTGAGCTTGGCGACGTTAAAGTTGTCATTCTGGGACAAGATCCTTACCACGGTCCAGGGCAGGCCCATGGTCTGGCTTTCTCTGTGCGTCCAGGCATCGCCACTCCGCCGTCATTACTGAACATGTATAAAGAGCTGGAAGCCACCATCCCGGGATTTACCCGTCCGACACATGGATACCTGGAAAGTTGGGCTCGTCAGGGGGTGCTGCTACTGAACACCGTTCTCACCGTTCGGGCGGGTCAGGCACATTCGCATGCCAGCCTGGGTTGGGAAACCTTTACCGATAAAGTCATTAGCCTGATTAACGAACATCGTGAAGGCGTTGTTTTCCTGCTTTGGGGCTCTCACGCGCAGAAGAAAGGGGCCATTATTGATGCACAGCGCCACCATGTGCTGAAAGCGCCGCACCCGTCCCCCCTTTCTGCCCATCGCGGTTTCTTTGGCTGCAATCACTTTGTGCTGGCTAATGAGTGGCTGGAACAACGAGGTGAAAAGCCGATCGACTGGATGCCAGTATTACCCGCAGAAAGCGAGTAAAAAAATGCCAGCGATTCGCTGGCATTTTTATTATCAGGCTTTGTTCTGACGCCACCACTCCGCGAGCAGTACACCTGTCGCAACGGAGACGTTGAGCGTTTCTACCTTACCAGTACCATCAATCGCCACGCACAGATCGTCTGCTGAGCAAGCTGCTTCTGGCAGAGCTTCACGTTCGCGGCCTAACACCAGCACCATTTTTTCTGGCAGCGTGGTGTTAAATAGCGGCTTACCTTTGTCGCTTGAGGTCATGACGACGGTGTAACCCGCCTGGCGGAAATCATCCAGTACATCCACAATACTGTCGCCAGTAATGGGTTGTACGTGCTCAGCGCCACCTTCAGCGGTACGGATAGCCGCACCTGATTCCAGTAATGCTGCGTCCTGTACTACTACGCCTTTCACGCCAAAGTGTGCGCAGCTACGCATCATACCGCCCAGGTTATGCGGGTTTGCGATATCTTCCAGCGCCAGCACACAATCCTGCGCTCCGGCCTGACCAACCCACTGCTTAACGGTAGTACCGTTGCGTTTTTTGATCAGGAAGCAAACACCACCATGGTGCTCAGTACCAGACGCTTTCGCCAGTTCGGCCTCATCAACCACGTGATAGGCTTTGCGGTTTGCCGCCATCCAGCGCAATGCTTCTTTGAATCGCGGGGTGACGCTCTGAACAAACCAGGCGCGGACAATGGCGTCCGGACGGCTCTGGAACAACGCCTGACACGCATTTTCGCCATAAACGCGGGTTTCTTCCGCGCGCTGACGACGCAGTACTTCAGGATCGATAAAGCTCTTACCGCTGATGCCACCATGATCGGCTTTATCCGCAGTATCATCATTCGGTGCGCGGGACACGGTACGCCACGGTGAATCTTCACGTCTGCGGTCGCGTTCTACATCGCGGTCACGACCACGCTCACGACCGCGTTCGCTGTTCGGCCCCTTTCTGTCATCACGGGCAGGGCGACGACCGCCTTCGGCTCGGGAAGTACCGGGGCGACCGCCGCCTTTGCCAGTACGTGGATTTTGGGTGCGTTTATCCGAGTCATCGTCACTGCGGACGTACATCACTTTGACCTTGCCGTTTTTGTTCTTCAGTTCGTCGCTCATGTTTTTCTCCACCTGCTCTGCGCGAAGCGCGCAGATTACCCGATGTGCACGTCGTTAGCCATTATTTCATTTAAAAGCTAATGACTATTGTACTCATTGAATAAAACGCATTGTTGTTTAAAACAGTCTCTCCGATAATATGTAACATAATAGAAACATACTGGCGTCATTGCCGCGAAGTCCACCCTACTCATCCAGAGGTTAGTTATGAATACCGTTTGTACCAGCTGCCAGGCTATCAACCGCATTCCCGACGATCGTGTTCAGGAAGCGGCCAAATGCGGACGCTGTGGTCACGACCTGTTTGACGGGGAGGTGATCAATGCGACCGGTGAAACGCTGGATAAGCTGCTAAAAGACGATCTTCCGGTGGTAGTTGATTTTTGGGCGCCATGGTGTGGCCCGTGCCGTAACTTCGCACCTATTTTTGAAGATGTCGCGGAAGAGCGTAGCGGTAAAGTGCGCTTTGTTAAAGTGAATACGGAAGCCGAACGCGAACTCAGCGCACGTTTCGGTATCCGCAGCATTCCGACCATCATGATCTTCAGAAAAGGTGAAGTCGTCGATATGCTGAATGGCGCAGTGCCCAAAGCCCCGTTTGATAGCTGGCTTAACGAATCGTTGTAATCTCTGCGGGGCGCATCTTGTGCCCCGTTTTCACCTCTGCGACAATAGCGTTTTTCAACGTGTTTCCCCATGACCGATAACGCTGTTCTTCAGTTACGCGCTGAGCGCCTCGCGCGCGCCACACGTCCTTTTCTTGCCCGAGGTAACCGCATTCGTCGCTGTCAGCGTTGTCTGCTGCCGCTGAAACTCTGCCTGTGCGCAACATGGGTGCCTTCTCAGGCCAAAAGCCGTTTTTGTCTGATGATGTTCGATACCGAACCAATGAAGCCCAGCAACACGGGACGTTTGATTGCTGATATTTTGCCCAATACTGCAGCTTTTCAGTGGTCTCGTACCGAACCACCGCAGGAACTGCTTGATCTGGTGCAACATCCTGATTATCAGCCAATGGTCGTTTTCCCCGCGTCTTATGCCGGTGAAGAACGTGAAGTCATTTTCACACCGCCAGCCGGTAAACCACCGTTGTTTATCATGCTTGATGGCACCTGGCCGGAAGCACGTAAAATGTTCCGTAAAAGTCCCTACCTCGACAACCTGCCGGTGATCTCCGTCGATCTATCGCGCCTTTCCGCTTACCACCTGCGCGGGGTGCACGCCGAGGGACAGTACTGCACTGCCGAAGTCGCCATTGCCTTACTGGATTTGGCAGGAGATACGCAAGCGGCTGAAGGCTTAAGCGCTCACTTCACGCGCTTTAAAACACGCTACCTGGCAGGAAAAACTCAACATCAGGGAAGCATCACAGCAGACTCAACAGAAAGCGTTTAAAATCATTCGGTCACTGGAGTCATTAAGGAAACCGATATGAGTCAACGTGGTCTGGAAGCGCTACTGCGACCGAAATCCATTGCCGTGATTGGGGCGTCAATGAAGCCCAATCGAGCAGGATACCTGATGATGCGTAACCTGCTGGCAGGCGGGTTCAACGGCCCCGTTTTACCAGTGACCCCCGCCTGGAAAGCCGTGTTGGGCGTACTGGCCTGGCCCAATATTGGCAGCCTGCCTTTTTCTCCCGACCTGGCCATTTTGTGTACCAATGCCAGCCGTAATCTGGCGTTACTGGAAGCACTGGGCGAAAAAGGCTGCAAAACCTGCATTATTCTCTCGGCTCCCGCGGCGCAGCATGCTGAGCTGCTGGCCTGCGCATCACGTTATAAAATTCGTCTACTGGGCCCTAACAGTCTCGGGCTTCTGGCCCCCTGGCAGGGACTTAACGCCAGCTTCTCCCCCGTTCCGATTAAGCGCGGTAAGCTGGCTTTTATCTCTCAATCCGCCGCCGTATCCAATACCATACTCGACTGGGCACAGCAGAGAGAAATGGGCTTTTCTTACTTTATCGCACTGGGCGACAGCCTGGATATTGATGTTGATGAACTACTCGACTACCTGGCGCGCGACAGCAAAACCAGCGCGATATTGCTCTACCTCGAACATTTAAGCGATGCCCGGCGCTTTGTCTCCGCTGCGCGTAGCGCCTCGCGTAACAAACCTATTCTGGTGATTAAAAGCGGCCGTAGCCCCGCAGCACAGCGTTTACTGCATACCAGTTCCGGAATGGACCCAGCCTGGGATGCGGCGATTCAACGTGCTGGTTTATTGCGCGTACAGGACACTCATGAGCTTTTCTCGGCGGTCGAAACCCTGAGCCACATGCGCCCACTACGTGGCGACAGACTGATGATCATCAGCAATGGGGCCGCTCCCGCGGCGCTGGCATTAGATGAACTGTGGTCGCGAAACGGTAAGCTGGCCGCGCTGAGTGAGGAAACCTGCCAGAAATTACGCGATGCCTTACCTGCTCACGTGGATATCGCCAACCCACTGGATCTGCGTGACGATGCCAGCAGCGAACACTACGTTAAGACACTGGATATTTTACTCGCCAGTCAGGATTTTGACGCACTGATGGTCATTCACTCCCCCAGCGCGGCAGCCCCCGGAACCGAGAGCGCACAGGCGCTAATTGAAGCCGTCAAACACCATCCGCGAGGTAAGTTCGTCTCCTTGCTGACCAACTGGTGCGGCGAGTTTTCATCCCAGGAAGCCCGCAGGCTGTTTAGTGAAGCCGGATTACCCACCTATCGTACGCCGGAAGGTACCATTACGGCCTTCATGCATATGGTTGAATATCGGCGTAACCAGAAGCAACTGCGAGAAACACCAGCCCTACCCGATAGCCTGACCGCCAACACAGCCGAGGCGCATAATCTGTTACAGCAGGCGATTGCTGAGGGCGCGACATCGCTGGATACCCATGAAGTGCAGCCGATTTTGCAAGCCTATGGTTTACACACTCTACCAACCTGGATCGCCAGCGACAGTGCGGAAGCCGTACACATCGCAGAACAAATCGGTTACCCGGTAGCACTGAAGCTTCGCTCTCCTGATATCCCACATAAGTCGGAAGTTCAGGGGGTTATGTTGTACCTGCGTACGGCAACAGAAGTGCAGCAGGCCGCGAATGCGATTTTTGATCGGGTAAAAATGGCCTGGCCACAGGCACGTATCCACGGTTTGTTAGTACAAAGTATGGCGAATCGCGCCGGTGCTCAGGAGCTGCGCGTCGTCGTCGAACATGACCCTGTGTTTGGCCCACTGATTATGTTGGGTGAAGGCGGAGTTGAGTGGCGTCCTGAAGAGCAAGCTGTTGTCGCATTGCCGCCACTCAACATGAACCTGGCGCGTTATCTGGTGATCCAGGGGATCAAAAACAAAAAGATCCGCGCCCGCAGCGCACTACGTCCACTGGATATCGCCGGGTTAAGCCAGCTTCTGGTGCAGGTCTCCAACCTGATCGTCGATTGTCCGGAAATTCAGCGCCTGGATATCCATCCTCTGCTGGCCTCTGCTGGGGAATTTACTGCACTGGACGTCACACTGGATATTGCCCCTTTCACGGGCGATAACGAAAGCAGGCTGGCGGTACGCCCTTATCCCCATCAGCTTGAAGAGTGGGTCGAGATGAAGAACGGCGAGCGCTGTCTGTTCCGCCCTATTCTGCCGGAAGATGAACCCTATCTGCAGCAGTTCATTTCTCAGGTAACCAAAGAAGATCTTTATTATCGCTACTTCAGTGAGATCAACGAATTCACCCATGAAGATTTAGCCAACATGACGCAGATCGACTACGATCGGGAAATGGCCTTTGTGGCCGTGCGTTGTCGTGATAACCACGAAGAGATCCTCGGCGTGACGCGGGCTATCTCCGATCCGGATAACATCGATGCGGAATTTGCCGTACTGGTTCGTTCAGACCTCAAAGGGCTGGGTTTAGGTCGTCGGTTGATGGAAAAGTTGATTGCATACACCCGAGATCACGGACTTAGACGTTTAAATGGTATTACGATGCCAAACAATCGTGGGATGGTCGCCCTGGCCCGAAAACTCGGGTTTAATGTCGATGTCCAGCTCGAAGAGGGAATTGTTGGGCTAACGCTGAATCTGGCCCAATATGAGGAATCGTGAGTAAGGTACTGGAAATGTTGACCACATTCATGGGTACTGGTGGTATCATTGCCCGCTTATGTCGTCTGCAAAGCACAGAGGACCCTTCAATGAACAGAGAAGAAATGCACTGTGATGTTGTCAAAATTTAAGCGTAATAAACATCAACAACACCTTGCCCAACTACCTAAGATTTCTCAGTCAGTTGATGATGTAGATTTCTTTTATGCTCCCGCAAATTTCAGGGAGACTCTGCTGGAGAAAATAGCCAGCGCGACGCGACGGATCTGCATTATTGCGCTGTACCTGGAACAGGATGACGGCGGTAAAGGCATACTCGACGCGCTCTATGCGGCAAAGCGGCAGCGTCCTGAACTGGATATCCGGGTGCTTGTCGACTGGCATCGAGCCCAGCGCGGACGCATTGGTGTTGCGGCATCCAATACCAACGCGGACTGGTATTGCCGCATGGCGCAAGAAAACCCTGGTATCGATATCCCTGTCTACGGCGTGCCAATTAACACCCGCGAAGCGCTTGGTGTTCTGCATTTTAAAGGCTTTATCATTGATGATAGCGTCCTGTATAGCGGGGCCAGTCTGAACGATGTTTACTTACACCAACATGATAAATACCGCTATGACCGCTATCAGCTGATTCGCAACGCGAAGATGGCCGATATCATGTACGATTGGGTTGCGCAGAACCTGATGAATGGGCGCGGCGTTAATCGTCTCGATGATATCCATCGGCCTAAAAGTCCGGAAATTAAAAACGATATCCGCCTGTACCGTCAGGAACTGCGCGATGCCTCCTTTCATTTCCAGGGAGATGCGGATAATGAACAACTTTCGGTCACGCCGCTGGTTGGACTCGGAAAATCCAGTCTGTTAAATAAGACCATTTTCCACCTTATGCCCTGTGCGGAGCACAAACTCACCATTTGTACGCCTTATTTCAACCTGCCAGCCATCCTGGTGCGTAATATCATTCAACTGCTGCGTGAAGGGAAAAAGGTCGAAATCATTGTCGGTGATAAAACCGCCAACGACTTTTTTATTCCGGAAGATGAGCCATTCAAGATCATCGGTGCGCTGCCTTATCTGTATGAAATAAATCTGCGCCGTTTCCTGAGCAGACTGCAGTATTACGTGAATACCGACCAGCTGGTCGTGCGCTTATGGAAAGATGATGACAACACCTATCATCTGAAAGGCATGTGGGTTGATGATAAATGGATGCTGCTTACCGGCAATAATCTTAACCCCCGCGCCTGGCGGCTGGATTTGGAAAACGCCATTCTTATCCATGATCCCCAGCAGGAACTGACTCCCCAGCGTGATAAAGAGCTGGAGCTTATCCGCACGCACACCACCGTCGTGAAACACTATCGCGACTTGCAAAGTATTGCTGACTATCCGGTGAAAGTGCGTAAGCTTATCCGTCGATTACGCCGTATTCGAATCGACAGATTAATCAGCCGGATTCTGTAATCAAAACCCCGTCCAGTGACGGGGTTTTTCCTATGGAGGTAACGGTGCGCCTGTGTATTCTTGCCAGTGTTTTGCTTCTTTCCGGCTGTAGCCACATGGCTAACGACAGCTGGAGTGGGCAAGACAAAGCTCAACACTTTATCGCCTCGGCCATGCTTGCCGCAGCGGGGAACGAGTATGCACAGCATCAGGGAAACAGTCGCGATCGTAGCGCAGCTATCGGTTTGATGTTCTCAGTCAGCCTGGGCGCGTCAAAAGAGCTGTGGGACAGCCGCCCCGCTGGGAGCGGCTGGAGCTGGAAAGACTTTGCCTGGGATGTGGCGGGCGCATCAACCGGCTATGCCGTTTGGCAACTGGCACATCATTAGAGTCGTAAACCTTTTCCCTTACTATGTAACATCAGCGAAACCAGGAATGCGACCACCGCCATCACGGTGACATACCAGAAGAATGACGTTTCCATACCGACAGATTTTAGGGATAACGCGACATATTCAGCCGATCCCCCAAACAAGGCATTGGCTACCGCATACGATAATCCAACCCCCAACGCACGGACCTGCGCCGGAAACATCTCTGCCTTCAGTATCCCGCTGATAGAGGTATAGAAACTGACGATCAGCAAGGCGCACATCACAAGGGCAAATGCCACAAATGGAGAACTCACATTCTGCAGTGCGGACAGAATAGGCACAGTGAAAATCGTCGCCAGCGCACCAAAGCATAGCATTGAAGTCCGTCGGCCTATTTTATCTGACAACGCACCGAACAGCGGTTGTACCAACATAAACACGCACAATGCAGCCGTCATAATGCCGCTGGCTACGTTGGCATGCATACCCGCCGTATTAACCAGATATTTCTGCATGTAGGTCGTAAACGTATAAAAACACAGAGAACCCGCGGCGGTAAAGCCAAGCACCATGACAAAGGCTTTGCGGTTACGCCACAACCCTTTCAGCGAACCCGCTTCTTTCAACGCACGGACATCCTGTTTTGATGTTTCATCCAGCTGACGACGCAGCCATAGCGCAACAATAGCCAATACAGCTCCCAGTGCGAATGGAATACGCCAACCCCATGCTCTCAGCGCTGAGCCTTCTAACGTTTGCTGTAATATGACCACAACCAGCAATGCCAGTAACTGCCCGCCGATTAATGTCACGTACTGGAATGAAGCATAAAAACCTTTCTTACCTTCAACGGCTACTTCACTCATGTAAGTCGCGCTAGTACCGTATTCCCCACCAACGGACAGCCCCTGGAATAATCTGGCCAGCAGTAATAGTGCGGGAGCCCAGGTGCCGATCGTCTCATATCCAGGCAGACAGGCGATCACCAGCGATCCCATGCACATCATGCAAACAGATAACAGCATGGATTTTTTACGTCCGTGTTTATCTGCAATACGACCAAAAAGCCATCCCCCGATTGGCCGCATCAGAAAGCCTGCCGCGAAAACTCCAGCGGTTTGTAACAATTGAGTGGTGGTATTTCCGGAAGGAAAAAAAATGTGGGCAAAATAAAGGGAACAGAAAGAGTAGATATAGAAATCAAACCATTCAACCAGATTCCCTGACGATGCACCCACAATTGCCCAAATACGACGGCGGGTGTCGCCATCTGCCAGCGCCCCGTTCTCAGTTACACTGCTATCAGCCATTAGAATTGTACCCCTGCCAGGATCTTATGAATCTATCAATGATGTTTCGTGTCTGTTTTAGTAAACCAAATGTTATATAATTGTTATAATTTATTATGAGAGATAGATCACGATTTTAATTAGCAGGAAAAGGATTAAGAAATGTTCGAGGGAGAGAGCCGAGTTATCAGCCAGAAATAGTGTGATTTTTGTAGGACGGATAAGGCGGGATGCTGCATCCGGCGGTTTTCACTCCGTACAAACA
>NZ_SZXJ01000079.1:0-354 GCF_005281345.1 Citrobacter sp. wls619 | reverse complement strand
TATCATAAAGCCTGCTTAGTAGCAGGCTTAATTTTCTAATAAGTGGCGGAACGGACGGGACTCGAACCCGCGACCCCCTGCGTGACAGGCAGGTATTCTAACCAACTGAACTACCGCTCCACCGAATTTCTTTGTCACCACCCGGATTTTCATCCCGGTTTACTGCAATTTGATGCCTGGCAGTTCCCTACTCTCGCATGGGGAGACCCCACACTACCATCGGCGCTACGGCGTTTCACTTCTGAGTTCGGCATGGGGTCAGGTGGGACCACCGCGCTACAGCCGCCAGGCAAATTCTTTTTATTAACCCGCCTTTAGCCGGTTAATGTAATCTGTAATCAAGCTGAAACTGAT
>NZ_SZXJ01000078.1 GCF_005281345.1 Citrobacter sp. wls619 | reverse complement strand
GGCGGGTAGCCAGCCGATAACAACGTAATAAATAAGCGAGTTGATGCCCAAAAACAGCGTGACCTGCCAGGCGAGACTGGAGCGCCAGATTGCGCGGGAGTGCAACGCTCGCGAATTGCTGAGGCTGGCATTGGCCGTCTGGCGCCACTGAGGTAACCAGATCAATAACGCCAGCAGCGGAAAGACCATTAACATCATCAGCGCGCCGCGCCAGCCAAAGCCATGTAACGCCAGCGGCACGACCATTGCCGACCCCAGCGCTGCCGCAGCGCCCATCGTTAACGAATACGCCCCGGTGAGCTTTGCCACATGCTGTGAAAAATCACGCTTAATGAGGCCCGGCAAAAGGACATTTCCCAGTGCGATGCCACAGCCAATGACTGCCGTCCCGCCAAACAGGGCTCCGGATGAAGGGAGTGAACGTATAGCAATACCTATACAGATCAGCAACATGGCGGCTAAAAGGCTGCGTTCAATACCCCAACGGCGAGCGACGGTTGCCGCCAGAGGCGACACCAGCGCAAAAGCAAGCAGTGGGAGGGTGGTCAGGAGTCCCGTCTGGGCGGTGGTCAGACCGTAGTCAGTGCGAATCGCGTCGAGTAAAGGGGCTGCGCCGGTAAACGTAACGCGTAGTGTGGTTGCGATCATCAGGATACCCGCAATTAACAGCGCACCGTTTTTACCGCGGGAAGAAGGGGAGTTAGTCATTTTTTTCTCATATCGTCAGGCGAGGCGTTACCTTAGCGTTTTTACTCTGTGGATGAATCAAGCTAAAATGACAGTTTATCGCTAAAATCGGACATTCTTATGTTTGGACTGAGGCTGGATGGGTATCAACCCGATCTTTACCACGATGCCGCCGTGGCTTTTTGTATTCAGGCTCAGGAAGACGAACTTTTCAGCCCGCTGCATCAACACCGCAAAGGCCAGTTAATCCTGGCATTGCATGGCGCAATTACCTGCGAAGTGGAGAACGCCATGTGGATGGTGCCGCCGCAATATGCGGTCTGGATACCGGGTGAAATTCCGCACAGCAACCACGTTACCGTTGGCGCGCAGTTGTGCTTTTTATTCATTGAACCTCATGCAGTAGTGATGCCGGATTGCTGTTGTACGCTGAAAATAGCGCCATTATGCCGGGAGCTTATTCTTGCGCTGGCGAGCAAAACGGATGCCCAGCTCTGTGAACCCGCCACTCAGCGGTTAACGCAGGTGTTGTTTGACGAACTACCGCAGCAGCCGCAGGAGCAAATGCAGTTACCGGTATCCGATCATCCGAAAATTCGCAAGATGGTGGCGACGATGGCGCGGGAGCCTGCACAATGGCAAACACTGGGGCAGTGGGCCAACGTGTTTGCCATGAGTGAGCGTAACCTTGCCCGTCTGGTCGTCAAAGAAACGGGGCTCAGTTTTCGCCGCTGGCGCCATCAGCTGCAACTGATCCTGGCGCTGCAGGCGCTGATCGACGGGCACAATGTACAGCAGGTTGCTCAAATGCTTGGCTACGATTCTACGACCGCGTTTATCACCATGTTCAAGAAAGGTCTGGGTCAAACACCAGGCCGCTATCTGGCGGGGTTGACTACTGCTTCCCAACAATCAGCGACACCAGACCGGCCGCAATAAGCGGACCCACCGGCACACCGCGAAAGAGGGCAACGCCCAATACTGTGCCCACCAGTAAACCGGCGACGAGTTGAGGTTGGCTACCCATCAGCGTGACGCCGCGCCCGCCAAGCCAGGAGACAACAACGCCGACGGCGATAGCGACCAGCGACTTCCAGTTTACAAAGGAGTGAATAAGCGTGGAGGGGGGCAGCGTGCCGCTGGCGATGGGCGCCATGACGCCGATCGTCAGAATAATAATCCCAACGGTAAGCCCCTGCTTTTCAATCCACGGGAAGAATGTATTCAGCGGAGTAACACGGACAATTATCAGCACCAGAATTGAAACGGCGACAGTGGTGTTGTGGCTGACAAAGCCCAGAGCTGCCAGTCCAAGCAGGATCAGCAGTGTGACATCAAACATCGTAGTTTCCTTGCCAAAAGAAAAATTAAGCCTGCTTACTGTACGCGTAAATGCGTGACGGAACAGGCTTTTTTATTGATTATTATTATTTTTAGGCGAACGCATAATATCGCGTTTTGATACTGATGTTATGGACTTGCTATTGTGCGCGATGGAATGGAATTAATTCAGGTTGCGCAATGCGCAAATAATCCTGGGTGTCCATGATCACGGATTTTTCCAGCAGTCCGGCATTGAACGCAATTTCATTAAAACGCTCAAACAACAGCGGATCGGCAACCAGCTTGAGTTTCGGATGGAAACTAAACGGTGGGATAGCGCCAAACACGCAGCCGGTCAGTTCATCCACTTCCGCCGGGCTGGCAAGTGATGCGCGTAAACCGCCGATATGTCCGGCAAGCTGGTTCAGGTCAGCCTGTTGGTCAGCCGGGAGAATAGCTAGTACATGCTGATTAACGCCGTTGCCTTTTACTTTACAGACGAGGGCTTTTGCCCCCTGACCGAGCGCTGTACCGCGAATTTCCGAGACAGCTTCACACTTGCCAACGGCTTCATGGCTGACCACACGATACGTTGCGCCTTGTTCTGACAACAGTGAAATTAAACGCTGGTGCGTCACGTCGCCTTTATTTACTTCTGTCATTTCTTACTCCTGGTACTACGATGAACATCCTGACGAATACACTATCACTCACGGTGGTGTTTTTTCTGTTTGTTCCTATAGAGCTGCACATCTGATGCCTTATAGGCGTCATCAATGGTGTCGTTTGGCTGCATGTTATAAATCCCCGCGGAAAAACTGACAGAGGTATCCGGAGCTATAGTGTGTAATTTTTCGCGAATACGATCCAGTAGTTGGGCGGTGAATTCAGGGGCATAATCGATAAGGATAATACAAAACTCATCTCCACCGAGACGGATGGCGTAGTCGCTTTTGCGAATAGAGGCCTGAATAGCGTTGGCCAGAATGGTGATAATACGGTCGCCTTCCTGGTGCCCGAGCGTGTCATTAATTGTCTTTAACTTGTCGCAATCAATAGCAATAAACGTTACGCAGGTTCCGGCGTTGACCAACTGCTGCAAACGCTGCTCAAGCGTGGGCGTTAATATTTTGCGGTTATAAAGCCCGGTCATTGCATCGCTGATATTTTCGCGTGTGACGTTGTGATACAAACGAAAATGCATCCTGACCATGTTCAGTAACAGTGCAGTGGCCAGTAAATAGAAGGCAAATAACTTCCAGGAAGACACAATAAAGTACATAAAATCAAGCGATAATGTGATACGCATTCCGCCTAGGATGTCATTAATATAATGAACATACTGAAACAAGTCGCTCTCACTTTGGTGAATGATAATCTCTTTACCTGAGTTGATATCAGATAAGGTCACATTGAGATAGCGCCAGACGAGGGGACGGTCGTTGGTATAAAATATGTTCTTTAAATTGTCTTTGTTAACATCCACCATGACGATGCCTTTTAGCTTGCCGGTATAGTAGACCGGGGTCAAAAAGCTCATCACTTTCTCCTGGGTGAGATCGTCCTGATAAATACTGGAAATGACGGTTCGGCCAGTAAAAACATCATCAATATCGCTCTGGTTTATTCCCAGCGTACCTTTCTGCAGAAAGGACCAGTGATTCATGGCAAATTGATATGAATTTACCAGGTTGTAGAAATAGATGTAGTCGTTTTTCAGGTCAATGTAATAGCGAAACTTGTATTCCATGGTGCCTAATCCCTGACCGTAATCTACCCGTTCACGATTTGCGTTTACGGCCTGATCGAAGGCGGGGAGCAGAAAGATATCGTCAAGTTGTTCAATACAACTCGGAGAGTGGGTCTGTAACGTACCGCGTAACGGAAGATAGTCATGGGTAGTGAGATTGAATCCATGGATGCCGTTAACGGTTTCGAAAGCGGTACACAGCGCTTTTCGTTGTTCGATTGTGATGGGCTTTTTCGGGGATGAAAATTGGCGCATCATATGGGCAGCAATGCTCTGATTGGTATATTTATCATAGAGAAAGGATGAATCTGCTTTCTCTATGATGTAGCGCATATACGCGCTCATTGCCCGATCGCTGGCAACAAGTTCATAAACCAAAAAAGAAGATGTCAAAACAATAACGCTTACGGAGATAAAGTGCCGGAGCGCTTTATGATGCAATTTCATAATGATTTACAACCCTGTAAGTCGGATACGCCAGTCTATCACACGGTATACATCCACTCTAACAGTACGGAAAATCCCGCAGAATTGCGCATTGTTTGTAATAAAAATCATTCGTGCTCTTCACCTTTAACATCTAATGTTGTATTTATAATGCAACTTATAAAAAAAGAGACCGGCGAATGAGCGCGACTGAAAAAGCGGGCCATACATTTTTAGCCAGCCTGGGAAAAACCCGCCTGCGCCCAGGCGGAGTTGAAGCGACAGAATGGTTGTTCCGGCAGTCCCAACTGACGCCTGGCAGCCAGGTCCTTGAAGTGGCCTGTAATATGGCTACGACGGCCATCGAACTGGTACAGCGCTTTGGGTGTACGGTCTATGCCATTGATATGGATAAAAATGCGCTGAGCAAGGCCAGAAGTAATGTGGCGCTTAACGGACTGGAAAATTACATTCATGTCATGGCGGCAAACGCCAATACGCTGCCTTTTGCAGATAACAGCTTCGATGTTGTGATTAATGAAGCCATGCTGACGATGTATGCAGACAAAGCTAAAGCGAAACTGATTGCGGAATATCATCGGGTGCTGAAACCCGGTGGACGTTTATTGACCCACGACATTATGTTCACTGCGCAAAAACTGGAAGAGGGCGACCAGTATCAGTTGGTTCAGGTGGTGAAATCAAACGTCAGTCCGCTGACCAAACAAGGATGGAGTGACCTGTTGATGAGCGCGGGGTTTGAACAGGTCATGCAACAGAATGGCAAAATGTCGTTGATGTCACCGCGCGGATTAATTCGCGATGAAGGAGTAAAGGGCGCGATTAAAATTGCGTTTAACGGTATGCGAACGTATGAAAATCGTCGTCGATTCTTGAAAATGTTTCGTTTTTTCCACTCGCAACGTCACCAACTAAACTACATTGCCTGCTGTTCCATCAAAGGAAGATAACAAGGATAAACGGATGAATATTGATAAAATGAAAAGTCAGCATGTTGATATACTGGAAAAAATATCATTCTTGCGTAAGTTAAGCCTCGCTGGCGTCTCAGCCAATGCTCAGGAAATCGCTACTGCGATTGTGAGCATGAGTGCGATCATTAAAACGCATTTATCTGCTGAAGATCAGTTCCTTTATCCGCATATTGAACAGGATGGTAATAACGCGCTTCGGCAAGTCAGCACAAAATTTAAACGCGAAATGGCGGATATTGTTAACGAATATGAGGGTTTCTCCCGCCGCTGGAATATTGCCAGTAAGTTGATGGGCAACGATGACGCGTTCAGACGCGATGCCAACATCGTTTTGCGTAAAGTATATGAGCGTATGCAACGGGAAAATAAAGACTTCTACCCGCTGGTAGAAAGAATGTAGCGTCATTCTATGTATGAACGGAACGCACTGAACCCGGCAAGAAAAAATCAGCCAGAGATGAAAAACTGGCTGATTTTTTACGTTACTAAGCGCTAACTATTGCTGGTAGCACTTTGCTTATGGAACAGCTCGCGGAATACCGGATAAATATCATCCTGGTCGCGGATATGCTGCATCGCAAAGTTATCAAAGGTAGATTGCAGATGCTCATACTCGCGCCACAGGGTCTGGTGCGCGCGCCGGGTGATTTCAATATAGCTATAATATCGCACCACCGGTAGCAGCTTTTTCGCCAGGATTTCATGACACAGTGGTGAATCATCTGCCCAGTTATCGCCATCCGATGCCTGAGCGGCATAGATATTCCACTGGGCAGGGTTGTAGCGATCTTTTACCACTTCATCCATTAACTTCAGGGCGCTGGAAACTATAGTTCCCCCCGTTTCCTGAGAGTAGAAGAACTCGTGTTCATCAACCTCTTTTGCCTGAGTATGATGGCGAATATAGACCACCTCCACGTTCTTGTAAGTGCGGCTTAAGAACAGATACAGCAGGATATAAAAACGTTTTGCCATATCTTTAGTCGACTGATCCATTGAGCCAGAGACATCCATCAGGCAGAACATCACGGCCTGGCTGGAAGGATCGGGTCGTTTCTCATAATTCTTGTAGCGCAAATCAAAAGTATCAATAAATGGTACGCGTTCGATTTTTGCCCGTAATTCAGCAATTTCTTTGCGTAATCGTTCTTCTTCCAGCAACTGCGCAGGTTCACTTTTGGCGATGGTTTCCAGATCGGCCTCAAGCGCATGCAATTCACGACGTTTACCCGCCGTCATTGCTGTGCGACGCGCCAGTGAGTTCTGCAAGGAGCGCACCACGCTGATATTGGCGGGCACGCCGTTGGAGGTAAACCCTGCTCGGTGCGTTTTAAACTCCGTTAACTGACGCTGCTGATTCTGCTTCAGGTTTGGGAGCGCTAAATCTTCGAACAGCAGATCAAGATATTCATCTTTAGATATCTGAAAGACGAACTCATCCTGACCCTCTCCATCCTGACTGGCCTGGCCTTGTCCGCTTCCTGAGCCGCCGCCGCCCCCCTGCGGACGTTCGATACGGTCATTCTGTACAAAATGATCGTTACCCGGATGCACGCGATGACGCAGGCCACCGCGGCCCTGATGAAACATCGGTTCGCTAATATCATCGGTCGGAATAGAGACAGATTCGCCGCTATCTACATCGGTCACCGAACGCTTGTTAATGGCCTCGGAGATCGACTGTTTAATTTGCGATTTATAACGGCGCAAGAAGCGTTGGCGATTTACCGTGCTCTTGTTCTTGCCGTTAAGACGCCGGTCAATAAACCAGGTCATATGCCCCCCGTACTGCCAACTGTTCGCCATGTCTGTAAGTGCCGGATGGCGCTGGCGCTATCCGACCTACGGAATATTGTTTTGCAGGCCCGGTAAGCGCAGGCGCCACCGGGCACTTATGTTAAGACGATTTACGTACGCGCAAATACCATTCGCACAGTAAACGCACCTGTTTACGCGTGTAGCCTTTTTCCATCATACGGTCGACAAAATCGTCGTGTTTTTTCTGCTCGTCAGTCGAGGTTTTAGCGTTAAACGAAATGACCGGCAGCAGCTCCTCGGTATTCGAGAACATTTTCTTCTCAATAACCGTGCGCAGTTTTTCGTAACTGGTCCAGTTTGGATTACGACCGCTGTTGTTTGCTCTGGCACGCAGAACAAAGTTGACGATCTCGTTACGGAAATCTTTCGGGTTGCTGATACCCGCCGGTTTTTCAATTTTCTCCAGTTCGGCGTTCAGTGACTCGCGATCGAACAACTGACCGGTATCCGGGTCGCGATACTCCTGATCCTGAATCCAAAAATCCGCATAGGTTACATAACGGTCAAAAATGTTCTGTCCATATTCTGAATAGGACTCGAGGTAAGCCGTCTGGATCTCTTTGCCAATAAACTCGGCGTATTTCGGGATCAAATAGCCTTTCAGGAACTCGAGATAACGTTCTGCCTGCTCCTGCGGGAATTGCTCGCGCTCGATTTGCTGCTCAAGCACATAGAACAGATGCACGGGGTTTGCTGCGACTTCGGCATGGTCAAAGTTAAATACGCGGGAGAGGATCTTAAACGCGAAACGCGTGGACAGACCGTTCATCCCCTCATCAACCCCGGCGTAATCCCGGTACTCCTGATACGATTTTGCTTTAGGATCGGTATCCTTCAGGCTTTCACCATCATAAACGCGCATCTTCGAATAGATGCTCGAGTTTTCAGGTTCTTTCAGACGCGAAAGAATCGTGAAGCGAGAGAGCGTTTCCAGCGTGCCCGGTGCGCAAGGCGCATGAGTCAACTCACTGTGGTTAAGCAGTTTTTCGTAGATCTTTATCTCTTCAGAGATACGTAAGCAATACGGGACCTTCACAATGTATACACGGTCGAGGAAGGCTTCGTTATTTTTGTTGTTACGGAACGTCACCCATTCAGATTCGTTCGAGTGGGCGAGAATAATCCCGTTAAACGGCAGGGCAGAGATACCTTCTGTCCCGTTGTAGTTTCCTTCCTGGGTTGCAGTCAGCAGAGGATGCAGCACTTTAATCGGTGCTTTAAACATCTCTACGAATTCCATAATCCCCTGGTTGGAGCGGCACAACGCACCTGAGTAGCCGTAGGCATCAGGATCGTTCTGCGCATGGTGTTCGAGTTTACGAATATCCACTTTCCCGACCAGAGCGGAAATGTCCTGGTTGTTTTCATCACCAGGCTCGGTTTTAGCGATGGCGATTTGCTCCAGAATAGACGGCCAGACTTTGACGACACGGAATTTAGTG
Source organism: Citrobacter sp. wls619 (assembly GCF_005281345.1). Classification (GTDB taxonomy): domain Bacteria; phylum Pseudomonadota; class Gammaproteobacteria; order Enterobacterales; family Enterobacteriaceae; genus Citrobacter. The sequence goes on along the minus strand of NZ_SZXJ01000078.1, from coordinate 214,324 downwards.
ATGTCCCCGCCGAAATCATGCAAACGCTTCGCAGCCCACGGCGACATGATCGTACCGAGATAGCGACGCGGGACCCCATACTCTTTTTCCAGGATCTGTGCATCTTCCTGCGGATTAAACAGGCATAACGGATGATCGTTAACCGGGCTACGTTCACCATTGGCGCTGAGGACATAAATGGGCACTCTTTGCATCAGCGACTTCAGTCGCTCTGCAAGCGATGATTTCCCCCCTCCCACCGGCCCCAGCAGATACAGGATCTGCTTCTTCTCTTCCAGCCCCTGAGCCGCATGCTTCAGATAAGAGACAATCTGTTCAATCGCGTCTTCCATGCCGTAAAACTCTTCAAAAGCGGGATAACGTGCAATCACCCGATTCGAAAAGAGTCGAGAAAGTCGAGGTTCGTGGGCAGTGTCAACCATGACAGGCTCACCAATAGCCATTAATAGCCGCTCTGCCGCGTTGGCATAAGCACTGCGATCTTGCCGACAAGTGGTAAGAAACTCCTGCAGCGTGAACTCTTCGTCCTTGGCAGCTTCATAACGCTGGCGATAGTGATCGAATATATTCATGGTATGCCGTCCTTTCGTTTTTTAGCACATGTTAAGAGCCGTTCATATGAATAGTAGAGGCCCCTGAAGAGGTAAACTGAACGACGTCGCTGCTGAAAAAAATAAGCAACTCTCATGCCATTTCGATGGTCAGGAGATCAACGTATTCGGTGATACACCTTCTAAATTTAAGCGTAGATGGCATTTGCAAAACTTGCCTGCACGCGCAAATGAATTTCAATGGCATATCAATAACTCATCAGCAAAAAAAGCACATGTTATGTAAAGAAATGGGGTTGAATTCATGTGCTGTTCACCGTACTGCAAGCAAAATGTCATCACTCGTTGAGAAATTAGGGGGTTACATCGGGCAGGTAATACGTAAAATAGTTGGGCTGAAGCGTATTGGCGGTTACACTTTCGTCGCTAAACATTTGAATAAGGAATTATGGATTGTGACCAAACTCAAACTTCTGGCACTTGGCGTGCTTATTGCCACGTCCGCGAGCGTCGCGCAAGCAGAAAGCAACCTGACGCTGGGCGCAGGCGTTGGTGTGGTTGAACACCCTTACAAAAACTACGATAGTGACGTTTACCCGGTCCCTGTTGTGACCTATGAAAGCGACAACTTCTGGTTCCGTGGTCTGGGCGGCGGTTACTACCTGTGGAATGACAATACAGATAAATTATCTGTGATGGCGTACTGGTCTCCACTGTACTTCAAACCGGGCGACAGCGACGATAGCCGTCTGCGTAATCTTGATAAGCGTAAGAGCACCATGATGGCCGGGCTTTCTTACGTGCATAACACACAATATGGTTTCCTGCGTACCAGCCTCGCGGGAGACGCGCTGGATAACAGTAATGGTATCGTATGGGATCTGGCATGGCTGTACCGTTATACCAACGGGGGCCTGACGCTGACACCGGGGATTGGTGTTGAGTGGAACAGTGAAAACCAGAACCAGTACTACTATGGTGTATCGCGCCACGAATCGTCCCGCAGTGGTTTACGCAGCTACGATCCTGAAAGCAGCTGGAACCCGTACCTTGAACTCAGCGCCAACTATAATTTCTTAGGCGACTGGAGCGTGTACGGTACTGCGCGTTACACCCGTTTGTCTGATGAAGTGACAGACAGCCCGATGGTAGACAAATCCTGGACGGGTTTGATCTCAACGGGTATCACCTATAAGTTCTGATGCATTTCCAATGCTGAACATGAGCCCGCGTTATGCGGGCTTTTTTATGCCTGACGGGAATGAATGTTGATCTAAAGCATGAGAATTCACGATTTCTGCTGCTCCTGTCTTATGCGCTGCCGCAACGAATAATTAACGTGTTTTACCTGGTGTAGTTACCAAAAAGGAACGTATTATTTAATTAGTCTGATATCGATTTTTTTCCAGAGTAAGAAATACAGGTGTCCCACGACCAATCATCGTTAGCGACTAACAAAATCTACTGCGGCAATATACTGAAAATGCACTGTTTTGTTATGATGTCTGGATCTCAATTAACCTTGCAAGCGTGTTGCAAATATCTGACAACTATTTTGATTGTCTAACTTAACCATGAAAGTCATCTTTCATGTGAAGAGTAAAAAACAAAGTGTTTAATTTTTATTTTACATTCTTTAGGTAATTATCTGAAAAAATTAAAATTGACATTAAATATTCTATTGCAGATATTACTCAAACTTAAAAAGTAGCGAGAGTAATTCTTCCTTGCAGAAATATAATCTGCGATGAAGGTTTTTTGAGAAAAAACCTGGTATAGATAATGAAAAAGTTAATCATGATAGCTGTGATGGGCGGGGTTCTGGCGGGTTGTTCTACCGAGGCTTCTCGCATGAATGACTGTGAGAACAAGGGCGTCAGTCGGGACGCATGCTACGTTGCTGAGCAGAATCGTCAGGCTACAATCAATGCCGCAGCGGAAAAGCAGGCGATGGAAAATGCACAGAGCCTGTACAGCACAAATGACGGTAATTCCAGCCATCATCATAACCACGATAAATATTAAGGTTTTCCTTATGAAAAAATTAATTATTATCGCTGCGCTGGTGGCATCAACTGTTGCACCTGCTCATGCTATTAGCGAGGCTTACCGCCGCCAGTTACAACATGATCATAAAACCATGGTTAGCGAAGCGAATGCTCCGGTTAACGCCAGTACGGTAAAACCCATACATGTAAAGAAACTGGGAGTTGATTTTAAACGTGGCGCCGATGGCATTGCCTATATTAATGGTAGCCCGGCAGCAAATGATGAAAATAATGCAGATGCGCAAACCTACAGTGCAGGCTTGATTTCGGTTATTGTATATAAGAATGGAAAAATAAACGCCATGCAAGAAGGTAAATATTTAGGCCGTTTAAAATAATCTCTGCACAACTAACACGTTATCTGTCTAAGCCCGGGAATAAATACTGTTCCCGGGTTTTTTATTGCATCTGATTAACGACGAACCCTCCAAACGAGGATGGTGCAATTTGTGCACCACCCCAGGACACATCCCCCGAGTTTTGCTTTACTGTGGTGCATGTACTCAGGGGGGAACTATGACAGTAAAACAGGTGATGTTTACCGAGCAGGTTTCGCTTCCTGCGATAGGGCAGGGAACATGGAACATGGGGGAGGATCCCTGCCGTCGTCGTGATGAAGTTTCGGCGTTGCAGGCTGGCCTGGATCTGGGGCTGCGTCTGATTGATACGGCTGAAATGTATGCTGATGGTGCAGCAGAAGAAATTGTTGGCGAAGCTTTAGCGGGACGGCGCGATGGTGCATTTTTGGTTTCAAAAGTTTATCCATGGAATGCCGGTGGCCAGAAAGCGATTGCTGCCTGTGAAGGCAGTCTGCGTCGGCTGAAAACCGACTATCTGGATCTCTATTTGCTGCACTGGACGGGGGACTTTACTTATGAAGAAACCGTCAGCGCCATGGAAAAACTCATCGCTCAGGGGAAAATTCGTCGATGGGGTGTTTCAAATCTCGATTATGACGAGATGCAGGCGCTATGGCAGGTTGCCGGTGGACGGCAATGCGCCACTAACCAGGTGCTATATCATTTAGCGTCGCGCGGCATTGAATATGACTTGCTGCCATGGTGTCAGCAACAGCAGATGCCTGTTATGGCCTATAGCCCGTTGGCACAGGCAGGACGGTTGCGCCGTGGTCTGCTCACTCATTCGGTGATTAGCGACATTGCACGTGCACATGATGCCAGTACCGCCCAGATCTTGCTGGCATGGGTTATTCGGCAACCGGGCGTGATCGCGATTCCAAAAGCGGCGAGTGTGGCGCACGTCGAACAGAATGCGACCGCGTTAGAGATAACGCTCTCTACTGATGAGTTAAGATTATTAGATAAAGCCTGCCCTGCTCCAGCAGGCAAAACCGCGTTGGATATGGCCTGATAGCGATGTTTACTTTTCTTATCCGGCCTATGCAATGCGTCAGCAGGCCGGATAAGTCGCCATCAGGCAACAGGCAAAATCTTATCGTTTCGCAACACGAATAGTTTGCGCCAGACGAGAAGGTTTCTCTTCCGTGGTTTTCTGCGGTGCGGTTGCGTAGGCTGTTTCTACGCAAACAAACGTTTTGTAGCCATCGTCCGGCATGTCACCCATGCTGGCAGACAGCGCCGGACCCGGGTTCCAACCCACAACGTTCAGATGGTGGTGGTGCACGACATCGATATTACGCTTGAGTGAACCATCATGGATGACGCTGCATGCTTCCGGGTTCAGATAAACACGGTCAGTACGATCCGGGAAGGTCTGGATACCATCGGCCAGCACATCTTCTTTCGCATCGTTCACTTTATCGATCAGGCGGTCGCCAAGACCACTGACTTTCACTGCGGCAATATCGCCCACGTTGAAGTAGGTATGCAGTGCGGAGGTGGTTTCAAACTCACCGTGGGCTTCCAGTTCGATTTCACAGGTAGCGCCGACTTTAAAGCGGGCAAGCAGGGTAAAGTCGTGCGGCCATAGCTGACGCGTTTCAGCGCTGCTTTGCAGCTCAAACGTCAGAACCACGCCGTTATCATCTTCGTTGTGCGCCTTCAGCGTCCAGGGCAGGTTACGTGCAAAGCCGTGAGAAGGCAGACCTTGCTGAGTCGCCGGGCCAAACCACGGCCAACAAATCGGTACGCCACCCCGCAGCGCCACACCAGTTTTAAACGGCGTGTTATTGCTTAACCAGAGAACGTCATCTTCGCCGTTTGGTTTCCAGGACAGAAGGTGAGCACCCTGCAGTGCGAAAGAGGCTTTAACCTGAGGGTGATCGACAACAATAACCTCCAGCTCATCAAGCTGGCGGCGGGAGAGGACAGGGGTAATTTGTTCGATTACCGGAAGTGCAAAAATTTTATTAATCATTACGCAATCCTTTTTAACCCTAAATATTTCGAGTTGCAGGACGGCGGCAAGTGAACGACAAATTCGTCAGGAACGAATTTGAACAACCAAAGGTTGCCTTCGGTCAGGGACATGGATGTCCCTGATTCACCCCGATGAGCTTACTGTAGTAAGTGATTCGGGTGAGAGAGCGTAGCCAACACACCTGCAATTTGAAGTATGACGGGTATCTTCGGGCAAAAAAAAGAGCGACCTGAGTCGCTCTTACAGATTACTGTCCCATCTCAACTTATTTGGAGATGTGAGCAATCAGATCCAGAACTTTGTTGGAGTAACCAGTTTCGTTGTCGTACCAGGAAACCAGTTTCACGAAGTTGTCGTTCAGTGCGATACCTGCTTTAGCATCGAACACGGAAGTGCAAACTTCACCGTTGAAATCGGTAGATACAACGTCGTCTTCGGTGTAACCCAGAACGCCTTTCATCGGGCCTTCGGAAGCAGCTTTGATTGCTTTCTTAATTTCTTCGTAAGAAGCAGCTTTTTCCAGACGAACGGTCAGGTCAACAACGGATACGTTCGGGGTCGGAACGCGGAACGCCATACCAGTCAGTTTGCCATTCAGTTCTGGCAGTACTTTACCTACCGCTTTAGCAGCACCGGTAGAGGACGGGATGATGTTCTGGGATGCGCCGCGGCCGCCGCGCCAGTCTTTGTGAGACGGGCCATCAACGGTTTTCTGAGTAGCGGTGGTCGCGTGAACAGTCGTCATCAGACCTTCGATGATGCCGAAGTTGTCGTTGATAACTTTAGCCAGCGGAGCCAGGCAGTTAGTGGTGCAGGAAGCGTTAGAAACGATGTCCTGGCCTTCGTATTTGTCAAAGTTAGCGCCTTTAACAAACATCGGGGTGTTGTCTTTGGAAGGACCAGTCAGAACAACTTTTTTCGCGCCAGCAGTGATGTGCTTACGAGCGGTTTCATCTGTCAGGAACAGGCCAGTAGCTTCAGCTACAACGTCAACACCAACTTCGTCCCATTTCAGGTTAGCCGGATCACGTTCAGCGGTAACACGGATTTTTTTACCGTTTACGATCAGATGACCGTCTTTCACTTCAACGGTACCGTTGAAACGGCCGTGAGTGGAGTCATATTTCAGCATGTAAGCCATGTAGTCAGCGTCTAACAGGTCGTTGATTGCAACGATCTCGATGTCAGAACGTTCTTGAGCAGCACGGAAAACAATGCGACCGATACGGCCAAAACCGTTGATACCTACTTTGATAGTCATATATTCCACCAGCTATTTGTTAGTGAATAAAAGGTTGCCTGTAAAATTACAAAAACCTTACGCAGCGTCAAGCGGAATCGTGTCAATCATTGCGACAAATCAAACTGCTGCTTAAGCTTTGCGCAACTGACTCGCCTCACTCTTCCTTTGGGCTTGAAACCACATGGGGGCGGCGGCCCGAATTTTAAAGGGCAATCAAGATAAAAACGTGATGTTGATCACGATTCCTGGGCTGCCATTTCGCACGGATCAAGTTTAGAACAAAAGTTCGCACTACGGTGTTAATGTTTTGTTAGAATCTGTCTCGCGATGTGAGTTTAGATAAAGCGAGATGTGAGCAAATGGCTAAGCAACCTTCCCCAGAAGAACTGAAAAAAAATTTGTCCGAAATGCAGTTTTACGTGACACAAAATCATGGGACAGAACCGCCATTTACCGGGCGTTTGCTGCACAATAAGCGTGATGGCATCTACCATTGTCTGATCTGCGATAACCCCTTGTTTCGTTCAGAGACGAAATACGATTCTGGCTGCGGCTGGCCTAGCTTTTACGAGCCGGTGAGCGAAGAGGCTATCCGTTACATAAAAGACACGTCTCATGGCATGCAGCGCATTGAAATCCGCTGTGGAAACTGTGATGCGCATCTCGGGCATGTCTTTCCGGATGGGCCTCAGCCCACAGGTGAGCGTTACTGCGTTAATTCAGCGTCATTGAACTTCACAGACGGCGAAAACGGCGAGCAAACGAAAGGCTGAAGAAACGATTCAGCAAATTATTCTACGGAGAGTGGATTTAACATGAATCTTGATGAGATGATCAACAGCATGACGCCGGAAGTTTATCAGCGCTTATCGACAGCCGTTGAACTGGGAAAATGGCCGGATGGCGTCGCGCTGACCGCAGAACAAAAAGAGAACAGTCTGCAACTGGTGATGTTATGGCAGGCACGTAACAACACGAATGCGCAGCACATGACTATCGATACCAACGGTGAGATGGTGATGAAGAGTAAGCAGCAACTAAAAGTGGAATTTGGCATTACGCCTGAGCCGATTGCGACGTTTAAATCCTGATGATAAATGCCCGGTGAGCGTTTATGCCGGGCATATGCAGTAGACTACTTTTTGTTCATCATCGCTTTAAGGTCGGCAAACGGATTATATTTCGCTTCGCCAATGGCCTTCTGCGCGTCTTCTCCGGCAACCACTGTTGAACCATACTGGTCCGCTTCCGTATATTTGGAATGCTCATGATCGTGGCAGTACAGGCACAACATTTCCCAGTTGCTACCGTCTTCCGGGTTGTTAGAATGGTCGTGATCGATATGGTGTACGGTCAATTCGCGCAGATTTGAGTACACGAACTCGCGGGAACAACGTCCACAGACCCAGGGAAAGAGCTTAAGTGCCTTTTCCCGATAACCGACTTCCAGACGGGCGTAATTTTTAGGGATGAAAGCCATACCAGCTCATGCCTCCAGTAGAAGATGAAAAGCTGCGCCAGAGAATGGCGCAGCGGATTGCGATAATCATAACCTATTGTGGCAAGCGTTGGGATCAGTGTTTGATACCCAATGAATCGGCCAACTGCTTCGCTAACTGGTTTTTATCATCCGCACCATACTCCCAGAACATCGCGCCTCCCAGTCCCTTGCTTTTGATGTAGTCCGCTTTGATGGCAACAGAGCGCGGATTCTCGTAAGAGAGGGCGAAAAGTGCTTTTCCGTCGGCAGACTGCACCGACAACCACGGCACTTTTGCTTCATCGTCCCAGTGTTGGGTAAAGCGCTTTTGCGGATCGTTGATGAGCTTCGCCACAATGTCGTTGTACTTCACATAGGTATCTTTGCTCAGATCAACGCCCAGTGATTTGAACAACGCTATTTGCTGTGGCTCAAAATAGGGCTGAGTGGCTGGATTTTTCTGTGCGTCGGGCTTGCTCCAGTCAATCCCTGGCTCAACGGCGCGTTTAGGCACGCGACCATAAAACCCAATACCCAGGTTCATCTGAGCGGGCTTTAGCCCTGCTGCGAGGTAGTTATTGACGACAAAATCGGCGCTGTACTTATCCGCTTCGGCGACCGTTGGCCACGTTGTCGAATCGTACAGGTTTGAGTTGAAGTACTGAGTACCGTAAGCCATATCGTAGGTCATCAGATTGATGTAGTCGAGCAATGGCGCAATGGCTTTGACGTCTACCCAGCTTTTCGGGCTTTCAGCGTTTGCACCGACTGCGATGGTCACCAGTTTTTTATGGCCCACTGCGGCACGTAACTCCTTCAGCAGCGTAGTAAAGTTTGCACGATCGGTCGGTTTACTTTCAACTAACCCCCATGCACCGTTTACCGGATACTCCCAGTCGAGGTCGATACCATCCAGGCCATATTTCGCAATGATGTCTTGCACCGACTGAATAAATACCGCCCGGGATTCTTTTGTGGCCGCAGCGCCTGAGAATCCACGCGCCCCCCAACCACCAACGGAAAGCAGAACTTTAAGATTCGGGTTCTGTTTACGCAATTCCGGGATCTTTTGCAGATCAGACTGCACTTTTTCTGAAAGCCAAATTTGATGCAGCTTACTGGCATCTTTTAGCGCGTCATTGGTTTCGTCCTTCTCGTTGTTATAGATCAGGCCAAATGAGTAGTTCAGGTGGGTTATCTGGCGAACATCCAGTTTGTCGATATCGCCGCCAGGACCGGCAGTGACGTCGCCGCCGCCGTTGAAGTAGCCGACAGACATCAGTGAGTTAGCGGAAACAACGCTGGCACAGAGCAGGGGTAATGCTGCCAACAAAGGCAAAAGTTTCATCGGAGTTCCTCTTTGACAATTAAAAAAGCAAACACGCCACGGAAATGGCGTGGCGAAAAAAACAGCTCTTGTAGGTTAACAGTTTCATAACAGGAAAAATGCGAAGGGGTTCACGTCACTTTAGCGAAGCGGCTGCCATGTTCCTTTGTTTTTCAGTTCATAGTTGCACTTATTTGTGATCTGAGTTGTGAAATACAGAATTTTATCTGCGTTGCAAAGATTTGATGTTGACCTCAAAAATTATATGGATAAGTATGATGACCACTGATGCAAAACTAAACACAAAGGAAAATTCAATGAAAGCACTGGCAAGATTTGGCAAGGCCTTTGGCGGCTATAAGATGATTGATGTACCGGAACCGGTTTGTGGCCCGGATGACATCGTGGTTGAAATCAAAGCGGCGGCTATCTGCGGCGCGGACATGAAACACTACAATGTTGATAGCGGATCCGATCAGTTTAACTCCATCCGCGGCCATGAGTTCGCCGGTAAAATTGTCCGCGTTGGCGACAAAGTTAAGGACTGGAAAGTCGGTCAGCGGGTGGTTTCTGACAATAGTGGACATGTCTGCGGCGTTTGCCCAGCCTGCGAACAAGGCGATTTTCTGTGTTGTACAGAAAAAGTGAACTTAGGTCTCGACAACAACACATGGGGCGGAGGGTTCTCGAAATATTGCCTGGTGCCGGGGGAAATCCTCAAAATTCACCGCCATGCGCTGTGGGAAATCCCACAAGGCGTTGATTATGAAGAAGCGGCGGTGCTGGATCCTATCTGTAACGCCTACAAATCTATCGCTCAGCAATCCAAATTCCTTCCCGGCCAGGACGTTGTGGTTTTCGGCACCGGTCCATTGGGACTCTTTTCGGTCCAGATGGCGCGCATTATGGGGGCCGTCAATATCGTGATGGTCGGGCTGGAAGAGGACGTCGCCGTACGCTTCCCGATCGCCAAAGAGCTGGGGGCGACTGCGGTTGTCAACGGTTCCACCGAAGATGTGGTCGCGCGCTGCCAGGAAATCTGCGGTAAAGACAATCTGGGGCTGGTCATCGAATGCTCCGGCGCCAATATTGCCCTGAAACAATCTATTGAAATGCTGCGTCCAAACGGTGAAGTCGTCCGCGTGGGCATGGGCTTCAAGCCTCTCGACTTTTCCATTAACGATATCACCGCGTGGAATAAAAGCATCATTGGCCATATGGCATACGATTCTACGTCCTGGCGCAATGCCATCCGCCTGCTGGCCAGCGGTGCGCTGAAAGTTAAACCGATGATTACTCACCGTATCGGCTTGTCGCAATGGCGCGAAGGGTTTGACGCCATGGTCGATAAAACCGCGATTAAGGTCATCATGACCTACGACTTTGATGAATAACCTCATTTATTAAAGGAAGGTTCCCGGATGGAACAGATAGCAAAACCGTACTGCGGCGCGAGGTTGGACAGGCTGCCTGACTGCCGTTGGCACACGTCGATGTTTGCGATGGTTGCCTTTGGATTACTGGTTTGTTGGAGTAATGCCGTTGGCGGATTAATTCTTGCGCAGTTAAAAGAACTCGGCTGGACCGATAATTCCACTACCGCCACGTTTTCTGCCATTACGACGGCGGGAATGTTTCTTGGTGCGCTTGCCGGGGGAATTATCGGGGATAAAACCGGGCGCAAAAATGCCTTTATCCTGTATGAAGCGATTCATATTATTTCTATGATCGTTGGTGCGTTTTCGCCAAATATGACCTTCCTTATTGCCTGCCGTTTTGTGATGGGGGTGGGATTAGGTGCGCTGCTGGTGACTCTGTTTGCCGGGTTCACCGAATATATGCCTGGCAGAAATCGCGGTACCTGGTCCAGTAGGGTCTCGTTTATCGGTAATTGGTCTTATCCGCTGTGCTCGCTGATTGCGATGGGACTGACGCCGTTAATCAGTGCTGAATGGAACTGGCGCGTGCAACTGCTGATCCCGGCGGTGCTATCGCTGATTGCCACCGCCATTGCCTGGCGCTGGTTCCCCGAGTCGCCTCGCTGGCTGGAGTCTCGTGGACGCTACGCGGAAGCCGAAAAAGTGATGCGGGCAATAGAAGAGGGCGTGGTTCAGCAGACCGGTAAGCCACTGCCGCCAGTGGTGATAGGAGATGACGGCAAGGCACCGCGCTCTGTTCCGTATTCGGCTTTATTAACCGGCGTATTACTCAAGCGCGTTATTTTAGGTTCCTTTGTTCTGATTGCCATGAACGTCGTGCAGTACACCTTAATTAACTGGCTGCCGACGATATTTATGACCCAGGGCATTAACCTGAAAGATTCCATTGTCTTAAATACCATGAGTATGTTTGGTGCGCCGTTTGGAATATTTATCGCCATGCTGGTGATGGATAAAATTCCCAGAAAGACCATGGGGGTGGGCTTATTAGTATTAATCGCCGTGCTGGGATATATCTACTCGCTGCAAACCAGCATGCTGCTGATTACGTTAATAGGCTTCTTCCTGATTACCTTTGTGTATATGTACGTTTGCTACGCCTCAGCGGTATATGTACCGGAAATATGGCCAACCGAAGCGAAACTGCGTGGCTCCGGACTGGCAAATGCGGTGGGGCGTATCAGCGGCATCGCTGCGCCTTACGCGGTCGCAGTATTGCTTAATAGTTACGGCGTGACGGGAGTGTTTGTACTGCTCGGGGCGGTCTCCATTATTGTCGCTGTCGCCATTGCTACCATCGGAATTGAAACCAAAGGCGTCTCTGTCGAAAGCCTCGGTATTGATGCAGTTACCAGCAAATAATATTGATGGGGAAATAAAATGAAAAATTCAAAAGCGATATTAAAAACGCCGGGCACGATGAAAATTATTGCCGCCGATATCCCGGTACCCAAAGAGCATGAAGTACTGATCAAAATTGAATATGTAGGTATTTGCGGTTCAGATGTTCACGGTTTCGAATCAGGTCCCTTTATTCCGCCAAAAGACCCAAACCAGGAAATTGGCCTCGGACATGAATGTGCCGGTACGGTGGTGGCGGTAGGAAACCGCGTCAGTAAATTTAAACCGGGCGACCGGGTCAATATTGAGCCGGGCGTGCCGTGTGGTCACTGTCGCTACTGTCTGGAAGGGAAATACAACATCTGTCCGGACGTCGATTTTATGGCCACGCAGCCTAATTATCGCGGCGCGCTAACCCACTATCTGTGCCATCCGGAGAGCTTCACTTACAAGCTGCCCGATAACATGGACACCATGGAAGGCGCGCTGGTAGAGCCTGCGGCGGTAGGGATGCATGCCGCAATGCTGGCAGACGTTAAACCGGGCAAGAAAATTGTCATTCTGGGGGCGGGCTGTATTGGTTTAATGACCCTGCAAGCCTGTAAATGTTTGGGTGCTACCGACATCGCCGTTGTTGATGTTTTGGAAAAACGTCTGGCCATGGCCGAGCAGCTTGGTGCGACGACGGTGATCAACGGAGCGAAAGAGGACACCGTTGCCCGCTGTCAGCAGTTCTCCGGCGATATGGGGGCTGACATTGTTTTTGAAACTGCCGGCTCGGCGATCACCGTTAAGCAGGCTCCGTACCTGGTGATGCGCGGCGGGAAAATCATGATCGTTGGGACGGTTCCCGGTGATTCGGCGATTAATTTCCTCAAAATTAACCGTGAAGTCTCCATTCAGACCGTTTTTCGCTACGCCAACCGCTATCCGGTCACTATTGAAGCCATTTCCTCCGGGCGTTTCGATGTCAAGTCGATGGTGACACATATTTATGATTATGAAGATGTTCAGCGCGCGTTTGATGAGTCAGTCAACAATAAACGCGAAATTATCAAAGGCGTTATTAAAGTTAACCATTAATTTATTGAAAAGGGAGAAACAACTATGCTGGCAGATATTAAATATTGGGAAAATGATGCCCAGAATAAACATTATGCGATTGCCCACTTTAACGTGTGGAATGCGGAAATGTTAATGGGGGTGATCGATGCGGCGGAAGAGTCTAAATCGCCGGTGATTATTTCATTCGGTACCGGCTTTGTGGGTAATACCTCGTTTGAAGATTTTTCGCATATGATGGTTTCGATGGCGAAAAAAGCCTCGGTGCCGGTTATTACCCATTGGGACCACGGGCGCAGCATGGAAATTATCCATAACGCCTGGACCCACGGCATGAATTCGCTGATGCGCGATGCCTCCGCCTTTGATTTCGAAGAGAATATTCGCCTGACTAAAGAGGCAGTGGATTTCTTCCATCCGTTGGGTATTCCGGTCGAGGCGGAGCTGGGCCACGTGGGGAATGAAACGGTTTATGAAGAAGCGCTGGCGGGCTATCACTATACCGACCCGAGCCAGGCGGCGGAATTTGTCGAGCGTACCGGCTGCGATTCTCTGGCGGTAGCGATTGGCAATCAGCACGGGGTTTATAGCTCTGAACCGAAACTTAATTTCGAGGTTGTTGAGCGCGTACGCCGGGCGGTATCCGTTCCGCTGGTGCTGCACGGCGCGTCCGGCATTAGCGATGCGGATATCAAAAAGGCCATTTCATTAGGTATTTCGAAAATCAATATTCATACCGAACTGTGCCAGGCGGCAATGGCGGCGGTGCAGGAGAACCAGAATCAGCCGTTCCTGCACGTTGAGCGTGAAGTTCGCAAAGCGGTAAAAGAGCGCGCACTGGAGAAAATTAAACTGTTTGGCTCTGACGGTAAAGCGGAATGACAATATGGATAATATCGAGGTTATTTGTATCGGGGCGGCTATTGTTGATATTCCCTTGCAGCCAGTAAGTAAAAATATCTTTGATGTAGATTCTTATCCTTTAGAACGTATTGCGATGACGACGGGAGGCGATGCGATTAATGAAGCGACGATTATTTCTCGTCTCGGACATCGTACTGCATTAATAAGCCGGGTCGGTGACGATGCTGCGGGACATTTTATTGTCGACCATTGTCGTCGGGAGAATATTGATATTCAGAGCCTGAAACAGGATGCGGATATTGATACTTCTATTAACGTGGGTTTAGTCACCGCCGATGGTGAGCGCACCTTTGTCACCAACCGCAACGGCAGCCTGTGGAAACTGAATATTAACGATGTTGATTTTGACCGTTTCTCGCAGGCAAAGCTGCTGTCGCTGGCGAGTATTTTTAACAGTCCGCTGCTTGATGGTCAGGCGTTAACGGCCATTTTCACGCAGGCGAAAGCGCATAAGCTCATTATCTGCGCCGATATGATTAAACCGCGACTGAATGAAACGCTGGACGACATCCGTGAGGCGCTGAGCTATGTGGATTATCTGTTTCCCAATTTTGAAGAGGCAAAACTGCTCACCGGGAAAGAGACGCTGGATGAAATAGCCGATAGCTTCCTGAGCTGTGGTGTGAAAACGGTAGTCATTAAGACCGGCAAGAGAGGCTGCTTTATCAAGCGTGCTGATATGAAAATGGAGGTCCCGGCGGTGTCGGGAATTACCGCCATCGACACCATCGGCGCGGGAGACAATTTCGCCTCGGGGTTTATCTCCGCGCTGCTTGAAGGCAAACCGCTGCGCGAGTGTGCGTTATTTGCTAATGCAACGGCAGCAATATCGGTCCTCAGCGTGGGCGCCACGACGGGCGTGAAGAACAGAAAGCTGGTTGAACAACTTCTCGACGAATATGAAGGGTAATAGCGGCAGATGAAAATGATTCCTTTAGGCATTACGGATATTACGCTCTCCCGTATGGGGCTGGGCACCTGGGCCATCGGCGGCGGTCCGGCATGGAATGGCGATCTTGATTTGCAGGTTTGTATCGACACCATTCTTGAAGCACACCGTTGCGGCATTAATCTGATTGATACCGCTCCGGGGTACAACTTCGGTAATAGCGAAGTGATTGTCGGGCAGGCGCTGAAAAAGCTGCCGCGCAGCGAGATCGTGGTTGAAACCAAATGCGGCATCGTATGGGAGCGAACAGGCAGCCTGTTTAACAAAGTAGGTGATCGCCAGCTGTATAAAAACCTCTCGCCTGAGTCTATTCGCGAAGAGGTTGATGCCAGCCTGCAAAGATTGGGTATCGACAGTATTGATATCTATATGACCCACTGGCAGTCGGTTGAACCCTGTTTTACGCCGATAGCGGAAACCGTTAATACGCTAAACGCCCTAAAGAAAGAAGGGAAAATTCGGTCTATCGGCGCCGCCAACGTGGATGCCGGGCATGTCAGGGAGTACCTCAAGTATGGCGAGCTGGATATCGTGCAGGCCAAGTACAGCATTCTTGATCGCGCGCTGGAAACTGAACTGCTGCCGTTATGCCAGCAGAATGGCATTGTTGTGCAGGTTTATTCCCCACTCGAGCAGGGACTCCTGACCGGGACTATTGATCGAGATTATGTCCCTAGCGGTGCGCGGGCCAACAAAGTCTGGTTCCAACGGGACAATATGCTGCGGGTGATTGACATGCTTGAGCAATGGCAGCCACTGTGCGAGAAATACCGCTGCACAATCCCCGCGCTGGCCTTGGCATGGATTTTAAAGCAAAGCGATTTAATTACCTTACTGAGCGGCGCAACCGCGCCTGAACAGGTTCGCGAGAATGTCGAGGCGTTGACCATTCCTCTGACAGATGATGATTCATTATTGATGAGGCAAATGGCAGAGGCGTTGGATAGCAAATAAGCCAGCAGATAGGATTGACCTCTGTTTCTGTGTAAAAGAGTATTGAAATCTGTGATTCAGACATGTTCTTTTGAAAATAAACATAGCCTGTGAGATACTAGGGTCTTATTATTACTTTGCAGGAAACAGAGGTGTCATCGTGGCGGCAAAAGACAGGATTCAGGCCATTAAGCAAATGGTGGCTAATGATAAGAAAGTGGCGGTATCTAATTTAAGTTCAATCTTTCAGGTAACTGAGGAAACGATTCGCCGCGATCTTGAAAAACTGGAAGATGAAGGTTTTCTGACCCGAACATATGGCGGTGCAGTGCTCAATACTACCGCGTTGTCCGACAATATTCATTTTTATAAGCGTGCAAAATCTTTCTTCGAAGAGAAGCAGATCATTGCCCGTAATGCGTTACCGTTTATTAAAAATAAGACCACGATGGCTGCCGACTCCAGCAGTACTGCGATGGAATTATTAAAGCTATTGAAGGAAAGAAACGATCTGACGTTGCTGACGAACTCAGCGGAAGCGTTTCATGAATTAGCGCAATCTGAGATTAATGTGGTTTCGACTGGGGGAGAGTTAAATAAGAATACACTGTCACTTCAGGGCCGTATCACCAAAGAGATTATCAGCCGCTATCACGTTGATATCATGGTGATGAGCTGCAAAGGGCTGGACATTACAAGCGGTGCGCTTGATTCAAACGAAGCAGAAGCTGAGATCAAAAAAACAATGATTCGTCAGGCGGCAGAGGTCGCTCTGTTAGTCGATCACTCAAAGTTTGATCGTAAAGCATTTGTCCAGTTAGTGGATCTTAGCCATATTAATTACATTATAACAGATAAAGCACCGGGTGCTGAGTGGGTTGAATTTTGCAAGAAAAATAATATCCAGCTTGTGTACTAATGCAGGGCTAAGTAGTCGATATTTTTTAGATTGCATCCGGTTAATGCCAAATAAAAATGATGATGGTAAATGCGACAGATTTACACTGTCGCCTATTGCCATAACAAGTTTATTATATTTTGCTGCATTTGAGGCACCCAGATGGAACAATATGAACATATCGGCGCAAGGCTGGATCGCTTACCTTTTTCAAAGTTTCACTTTCGTATTTTTGGTATTATCAGCTTTGGTTTGTTGCTGACGGGCTTTCTGAGTTATTCCGGTAATGTGGTATTAGCTAAACTGGTTAGTAATGGCTGGTCGAATAACTACCTTAATGCGGCATTTACTTCAGCGCTAATGTTTGGTTATTTTATTGGCTCATTGAGCGGTGGGTTTATCGGCGATTATCTTGGGCGGCGGCAAGCGTTTCGGATGAATTTGCTGATAGTCGGTATTTCTGCAACTGCCGCCTCTTTTGTTCCCAATATGTATTGGTTAATCTTCTTCCGTGGGCTTATGGGGGTAGGAATGGGGGCGCTGATTATGGTGGGTTATGCCTCCTTTACTGAGTTTATTCCCCCGGTGGTACGCGGTAAATGGTCTGCTCGTTTGTCTTTTGTCGGCAACTGGTCACCCATGCTGTCTGCGGCTGTCGGTGTTGTCGTCATCGCCTGTTTCAGCTGGCGAGTGATGTTTTTTCTTGGTGGTGTGGGAATGCTGTTGGCCTGGTATCTGTCAGGAAAATACCTTATTGAGTCTCCCCGGTGGCTGGCAGGCAAAGGTCTGCAAGAAAAGGCGGAAAAGCATATCCTGGATGTAGAACAACAGGTCGAGAAAGAAAAAAAGATCATCTTGCCGCCATGTCCAAATCCTCGAGAAAAAACGGGGTTAAGCACGGTAAATGATTCGTTTTGGTTGTTATTCAAGGGGCAAATGTTACGCCGGACGCTGGTGGCGATCACAGTACTGATCGCGATGAACATCTCGCTGTATACTATTACCGTCTGGATCCCGACAATTTTCGTTAACACCGGTTTTGATGTGACGAAATCTATTTTCATGACCTCGATTATTATGATTGGGGCACCGGTAGGCATTTATATTGCCGCATTAATTATTGACCGCTTCCCACGACGGTTATTTGGCTCAACGCTGCTGATTATTATTGCTATCCTGGGATATTTTTATTCGATTCAAACACAGGAATGGGCGATTTTAAGCTATGGCCTGGTGATGATCTTTTTTTTGTATATGTATGTCTGTTTTGCTTCTGCGGTGTATGTCCCGGAACTTTGGCCAACCCATCTTCGATTGCGAGGTTCCGGTTTTGTGAATGCCGTGGGGAGAATTGTCGCTGTATTTACACCGTACGGGGTTGCTGTATTACTCACTCAGTATGGCGCGGTCACCGTGTTTATTGTGCTCGGCGCTATGCTGGTGGTGTGCTCACTGATCCTGTTTTGTTTTGGTATTGAAACCCGCAGGGTTTCGCTGGAGCAGATATCGAGCCTGGGGTGAGTTTTGCCTGACAGTACGCCATCAGGCAAAATATTAGCGCTGCGTTTCTTCCCAGTCAGCCAGTGTGTACAGCGTTGCTCCGGCCGCAGCCATTTCCATAAAGGCGTGCGCGCTGTCTTCTGGCTGAATATTTACCCCACGGCAACCGTCAGTAATAACGCTGACGGTATAGCCAAGATCGAGCGCATCCAGCACGGTAAATTTTACGCAATAGTCGGTTGCCAGACCCATGATGATCAGTTCAGCCTTGCGGTTTTCCAGCAGCCATGCATTAAGCGCAGTTGCCTGACGACGGCCGTTATCAAAAAAGGCGCTGTAACTGTCGACCAGTGGATTTTCACCCTTGGTGAAGGTTTGAGAAATCGCACGCTGGTTCAACAGTGGATGCAGGGCAGCACCTTCGCTGTTTTGCACACAGTGATCGGGCCAGAACGTCTGCGGCAGTCCGTCCAGTTGTCCCTGACTGTAAGGCGCAACCTGATGCTGGCTGGCAAAACTACCGTGATTCGCCGGGTGCCAGTCCAGACTGGCAACGACGGTGTCACCGCGTACGGCGCACCAGTCAATCAGACGGTTGGCAATATCGATTGTGCTGTCGCCTTGCGGGACGGCGAGAGCGCCACCGGCGCAAAAGTCATTCTGTAAATCGACCAACAATAAGGCTCGGGCCATCGTCATAGACTCCTTTACTCGTCTGGTGTGAGCTCGCCACGCAGATTTTGCGTCATCGCTTCGCGAATAGCCTGGGTATCCAGGTTCTGACTCAGCAAATAATGCAGCTTGGTAAGCGTAGCTTCGACGGTCATGTCCGCGCCGCCAATGACGCCCGCGTGCGCCAGCGCGTTCCCCGTCGCGTAACCGCCCATATTGACCTTGCCGGACATGCATTGGGTGAGATTCACCACCACAATGCCACGCGAACTCGCATCTTCAAGCTCTTTCAAAAATTCTTTGTTTTGTGGTGCATTACCGACACCGTAGGAGCGAAGAATTAACGCTTTCACGGGCTGGCGCAGGAAATTTCGCACCACGTCAGCAGAGATCCCGGGGTAAATCGTGACCACGCCGATCGGCTGCGGGGTGATAGGGTGAACAATCAGTTCGCCTGCACCATGCGGTGCGGGCGGCGTCCCAAGCCGGCGGATGTGGATCCCCGCTTCCAGTAGTGGAGCAAGGTTTGGTGAGGCGAAAGCGTCAAAACCGTCAGCATGTGCTTTGGTTGTACGGTTGCCACGAAACAGGCGATTGTTGAAAAACAGGGTGACTTCATTAATCGGGTAATTTGCTGCAACGTACAATGCATTCAGCAAATTGATTTGTCCGTCCGAGCGTAGCTCTGCCAGTGGGATTTGTGACCCTGTCACAATGACCGGTTTGCCCAGATTTTCCAGCATAAAAGAGAGCGCCGAGGCGGTAAACGCCATGGTGTCTGTGCCGTGCAGAATGACAAAGCCATCATAATCGTCATAGTGCGCTTTGATGTCTTCAGCAATATGTTGCCAGTCTTCCGGCGTCATATCGGAGGAATCCATCAGTGGGACGTATTCATGGATGGTGAAGTCTGGCATCTCAGGGCGGTGGAATTCAGGCATCAATGCCAGTTGGCGCTGCAGGTGGCCCGATACCGGAATGTAACCCTGTTCAGAACGCTGCATACCTATGGTACCGCCGGTATAGGCAACGTAAATCGATTTCTTTTGCATGACTTTTCTTCTGTCTCAAAGAAAACCCCTCCTCATCCCGAAGAGGGGTCAATAGTTAGCGGACGTTGGCGCAGGTCAGGCAAAACGCATAACGGTTTTGCGGATCGTTAAACGCAGCCAGTTTATCTCCTTCAGCTTTTACCGCGCTGGCAGCAGAAGCCAGCGGCGCCGGGAGCATTGCCTGAAGGGCTTCTGGCAGCATGGCGCGCACCGAACCTGACATACTGTCCATGACCATATCCACGAAGGTGGGTTCGTCCTGATAATACTCAATGTGCCATTGTTTCAGTTTTGCCAGCTCTGCAGCTTTCGCGACGGCATCATCGAAATCGCCCAGGCTGTCTACCAGTCCGTTTGCTTTCGCATCCTGACCGGTCCAGACGTGACCCTGCGCGATTTTATCAATCTGTTCTGGTGTCGTCTTACGTGCATCCGCAACCAGCGTGATAAAGCGCTTATAGCCGTTCTCGATGCTTAACTGCATCATTTGCTGTACTTCCGACGGTAACGCTTTGGTGATAGAGATATCCGCCAGTGGGGATGTTGCAACACCGTCAGTATGCACGCCAATTGAATCCAGGCTGTTTTCCACGGTATTGATAACACCAAAGATGCCGATGGAACCGGTCAGGGTGCTGGGGTTTGCCACGATGTAGCTTGCAGGCGTGGAGATCCAGTACCCCCCGGACGCCGCCATGCCGCCCATGGAAACGACAACCGGTTTGCCCGCCGCTTTTGCCGCTGCCAGCTCAGAACGGATCACTTCCGAGGCGCTGACGCTACCGCCTGGGCTATTCACGCGCAGGACAATGGCTTTCACCTTCGGATCGAGGCGTGCTTCACGGATCTGTGCAGCGGTTGTATCGCCACCTACATTCCCCGGCGTTTCCTCTCCGTCCATAATGGCGCCGTTGGCGAAGACGACGCCGATGCTGTCCCCGGTATCAGCAGGCGTTTTCAGCGTGTAATCGTAGTAGCTGACAGAGCGGTAGTTTTTATCCACTTTGCTCCAGCCAAACTGTTTGGTCAGCAGCTTTTCGATTTCAGCGCTGGAGGCGAGAGCATCCACCAATTTGTTATCGAGAGCATATTTCGCGGTATCACCGTCGACTTTCGTCAGGCCGTCCAGCATCGCTTGCGCGCCAGGGAATACCTGTTGCGCCGGGATCTGCCGGTTAGCGGCGACCGTATCGAGATAGTTCTGCCACAGCTCGCCAATCCAGCGGCTGTCAGCTTCACGTGCGGCAGGTGACATATCATCACGGATAAACGGTTCGACGGCGGATTTATAGGTGCCCACGCGGAATACATGCGTTGAGACCTTCAGCTTATCCAGCAGGGATTTGTAGTACAGACCGTTGGTGGCAAAGCCGTGCAGATCAACGGAACCCTGCGGAGATAGCCAAATTTTGTTGGCAAAACTTGCCAGGTAATACTGCCCCTGGCTGAAGTTATCGCCTACAGCAAAGACAGGCTTACCGCTGTCGCGGAACTCGCGTAGCGCTTTACCGATATATTGCATCGACGGTTGGTCGGCACCGGCGAAGTTTTTCAAGTCCATCACGATGCCGGTAATGTTGCGGTCATCTTTGGCCTGTCGAATGGTATTCACGATATCGAACAGGGAGTTTTCCTGTAGACGATCGGAACTTGCGCCAAACAGCTGACGACCGATGACACTTAACCGACTGGTGCTTGAAGGTTTATCAACAATAACCCCCGAGATGTCCAGCAGCAGTGCGCCACGTTCAGCATGTTCGCTGGTGTTGCTGCTACTGACCTGCATCCAGATCCCAACACCCACCAGTACTAAAAAGATAAAGAACAGGTTAAGCACAAATTCACGGACGAAATTGAGTAATCGCCATGTCCATTTAAAAAATCCGGCAATAAATCGCCACAGGGTTCGCATGTATTCTCCCTATCGATTAACAACACGCCCCCGTGAGCCACGAGAAAGGCGTTAAGATGTGGCTATCGTAATGACCCGGCAGGCACTTGTCAGCAGGAATCACTACCTGTGCTGTAACAAAATCCGCCCACGTGTTAATTTTGTGAACAAATATCATTGTTGGAGTTAAGCAAATGGATGCACTCGAATTACTTATGACCCGTCGTAGCGCTTCTCGTCTTGTCGAACCGGCCCCGGTGGGAGAGCAACTGCAAAATATCCTGCGCGCTGGTATGCGTGCGCCAGACCACAAATCGCTACAACCGTGGCAATTTTTTGTGATTGAAGGTGAAGGGCGCGAACGTTTTAGCGCCGTGCTTGAAAAAGGCGCGATTGCTGCCGGAAGTGATGAAAAAGCACAGGATAAAGCCCGTACAGCACCGTTTCGCGCGCCGCTGATTATCGCTGTGGTGGCGAAATGTGAAGAAAGCGACAAGGTCCCGATGTGGGAACAAGAAATGTCCGCGGGCTGCGCGGTAATGGCGATGCAAATGGCGGCGATTGCGCAAGGGTTTGGCGGGATCTGGCGCAGCGGAGCCTTAACGGAAAGTACGGTAGTCCGCGAAGCGTTTGATTGTCGTCCACAGGATAAAATCGTCGGTTTTCTCTATCTGGGAACGCCGCAGCTAAAAGCCTCCACCTCGATTAATCTTGCCGATCCGACCTCATTCGTCCGTTATTTCTGATACCAACGGCAAAACTGTCTGGATTATGAGCAAAGACACCCTAATTCAGACAGTCACTCTTACCACATCATGGAATGAGCGCTACCATATCCGCATTGCAATGACAGGAGATGTCCATGAGCGAGCACGCTATTCGTTTAACACAATACAGCCACGGAGCCGGTTGCGGTTGTAAAATTTCCCCGAAAGTGTTGGAAACTATCCTGCACAGCGAGCAGGCGAAGTTTGTTGATCCGAATTTACTCGTGGGTAATGAAACCCGCGATGACGCGGCGGTGTACGATCTGGGTAACGGCACCAGCGTTATCAGTACCACCGATTTCTTTATGCCGATTGTCGATAATCCGTTTGATTTTGGCCGCATTGCTGCGACCAACGCTATCAGCGACATTTTTGCGATGGGCGGCAAACCGATTATGGCAATCGCTATTCTGGGCTGGCCTCTTGATAAACTGGCGCCGGAAATAGCCCGCGAAGTGACCGAAGGTGGGCGTTTTGCCTGCCGTCAGGCGGGGATTGCACTGGCGGGTGGACACTCTATTGATGCCCCTGAACCAATCTTTGGACTCGCGGTGACGGGTATTGTGCCAACCGAACGTGTGAAGAAAAACAGCACCGCAGAGGCTGGATGTAAGCTGTTCCTCACCAAACCGCTGGGTATTGGTGTACTGACCACCGCGGAGAAAAAATCGCTGCTGAAACCGGAACACGTCGGACTGGCGACGGAAGTGATGTGCCGGATGAACATTGCCGGTGCGGCATTTGCCGATATCGACGGTGTGAAAGCCATGACCGATGTAACCGGTTTTGGTCTGCTGGGTCATCTGAGCGAGATGTGCCAGGGGGCCGGCGTTCAGGCGCAGATCGTCTATCAGGACATTCCTAAGCTGCCTGGCGTTGAAGAATACATCGCGCAGGGCGCAGTGCCGGGCGGTACGCAGCGTAACTACGCGAGCTATGGACACCTGATGGGGGAAATGCCGCAATCGGTACGCGATCTGCTGTGCGATCCGCAAACTTCCGGCGGCTTGCTGCTGGCGGTAACGCCGGAATCTGAAGCTGAGGTCAAAGCCGCAGCGGCGCAGTTTGGTATCGATCTCACGGCTATCGGTGAGCTAGTGGAAGCCCGCGGCGGTCGCGCCATGGTTGAGATTCGTTAACCCGATGCGGTTGTTTATTGCCGAAAAACCGAGTCTGGCGCGCGCCATCGCCGATGTGTTACCCAAACCACATCGTAAAGGTGACGGTTTCATTGAATGCGGAAATGGGCAAGTGGTGACCTGGTGTATCGGTCACCTGCTTGAACAGGCGCAGCCGGACGCCTACGACAGCCGTTATGCTCGCTGGAGCCTGGCCGATCTGCCGATTGTTCCGGAAAAGTGGCAACTACAGCCGCGTCCTTCTGTGACCAAACAACTCAACGTCATTAAACGCTTTTTACATGAAGCCAGCGAAGTTATTCACGCGGGAGACCCCGATCGCGAAGGACAACTGCTGGTGGACGAGGTGCTGGATTACCTGCAACTGGCGCCTGAAAAGCGCCAGCAGGTACAACGCTGCCTGATTAACGACCTCAACCCACAGGCAGTGGAGCGGGCGATAGATCGCCTACGTGCAAACAGCGATTTCATCCCACTGTGCGTGTCGGCACTGGCGCGGGCGCGGGCGGACTGGCTGTACGGTATCAATATGACGCGCGCCTACACTATTCTCGGGCGCAACGCAGGGTACCAGGGCGTCCTCTCTGTTGGTCGTGTACAAACGCCGGTGCTCGGCCTGGTTGTGCGTCGCGATGAAGAGATTGAAAACTTCGTCGCCAAAGATTTCTTCGAGGTAAAAGCGCATATCGTGACGCCTGCCGATGAGCGATTTACCGCTATCTGGCAACCGAGCGAAGCGTGTGAGCCGTATCAGGATGAAGAAGGGCGCTTGCTGAATCGTACCCTGGCTGAACACGTGGTAAACCGCATTAACGGCCAGCCGGCGATAGTCACCAGTTATAATGATAAACGGGAATCAGAATCCGCGCCGCTGCCGTTTTCGCTGTCAGCGTTGCAGATTGAAGCCGCGAAACGCTTCGGTTTAAGTGCGCAAAATGTTCTGGATATCTGCCAAAAACTGTACGAAACCCACAAGCTGATTACCTATCCGCGTTCGGACAGTCGCTATCTACCGGAAGAACACTTTGCCGGACGTCACGCGGTGTTGAACGCGATTAGCGTTCATGCCCCGGATTTGCTCCCGCAACCGGCGGTCAATCCCGATACGCGAAACCGCTGTTGGGACGATAAAAAAGTGGATGCGCACCACGCCATCATTCCTACCGCGCGCAGTTCATCCATCAACCTGAATGACAACGAAGCGAAAATTTACAACCTGATTGCCCGTCAGTATCTGATGCAGTTCTGCGCGGATGCTGTTTTTCGTAAGTGCGTCATTGAACTGGATATCGCCAAAGGTAAGTTTGTGGCCAAGGCGCGTTTCCTGGCGGAGGCCGGATGGCGTACGCTGCTCGGTAACAAAGAGCGCGATGAAGATAACGACGGTACGCCGCTGCCAGTGGTGGCAAAAGACGATGCGTTGCTGTGTGAAAAAGGCGAAGTGGTTGAACGCCAGACCCAGCCGCCGCGCCACTTTACCGATGCAACGTTGTTGTCGGCAATGACCGGGATCGCGCGTTTTGTGCAGGATAAAGATCTGAAAAAGATCCTCCGTGCGACAGACGGACTGGGAACCGAAGCAACACGAGCCGGGATTATCGAATTACTGTTTAAACGCGGATTCCTGGTGAAAAAAGGGCGCTATATCCATTCGACCGATGCCGGAAAAGCGTTGTTCCACTCATTGCCTGAAATGGCGACGCGCCCGGATATGACCGCGCACTGGGAGTCGATTCTGACCCAAATTAGTGAAAAACAGTGTCGTTATCAGGACTTTATGCAACCGTTAGTCGGAACGCTGTATCAGTTAATCGACCAGGCTCGTAGTACACCCGTTCGCCGGTTCCGTGGGATTGCCGCACCTGGCGGTAGTGAGAAGAAAAAGAGTGCGCCGCGTAAACGTCCGGCAAAAAAAAGCCCGCCATCGGAAGAGGCAGGCGTGTAGTGTATTCGTAGGCCGGATAAGGCACGTGTGCCGCATCCGGCAATGCCTGATGGCGCGACGCTTATCAGGCCTACGGGAGCGACCGTTCTGAATTAAATCACACCCTGGCCCAGCATCGCGTCGGCAACTTTCACAAAGCCTGCGATGTTGGCGCCGCGCACATAGTTGGTTTGTTTGCTTTCACCGCCGTACTCGACACAGGCATGGTGAATATCCAGCATGATATGGTGCAGACGGGCATCGACTTTCTCTGCCTTCCAGCCCAGACGCGCGGCATTCTGCGCCATTTCCAGACCGGATGTGGCGACACCACCCGCGTTAGCGGCTTTGCCTGGCGCGAACAAAACGCCGGCTTCCAGGAACAGATCGGTGGCCTCGATGGTCGTTGGCATATTTGCGCCTTCGGCGACGGCTTTCACGCCATTGGCGATCAGTACGCGTGCGGCATCGACATCCAGTTCGTTCTGGGTTGCGCATGGCAGGGCGATATCAACCGGAACAGACCAGGGTTGTTTACCTTCCAGATAGGTCAGACCAAACTCACGGGCGTAATCCGCCACGCGACCGTCACGGCTGTCTTTAATCGCGCACAGACGCGCCAGTTTTTCTGTTGTAAATCCACTTTCATCAACCACGGTACCGCTGGAATCGGAGGCGGTAACCACGCGCGCACCAAACTCCATCGCCTTCTCAATGGCGAATTGTGCAACGTTACCGGAGCCGGAAACCGCCACACGCATCCCTTCAAAACCCAGACCATGGCGTTTGAGCATCGCTTCGGTAAAGTACACCAGACCGTAGCCCGTTGCTTCCGGGCGAATCAGGCTGCCACCGAAAGAAAGGCCTTTTCCGGTGAAGACGCAGGCGCTGTTATTGGACAGCTTTTTCATCATCCCGGCCATAAAGCCGACCTCACGACCGCCCACGCCGATATCACCCGCAGGGACGTCGGTATCGGGCCCTAAATGGCGGAACAGTTCCGTCATCAGCGCCTGACAAAAACGCATGATTTCGCCTTCGCTTTTACCTTTCGGATCAAAGTCGCTACCGCCTTTACCACCGCCCATTGGCAGCGTGGTTAGTGCATTTTTAAAGGTCTGCTCGAAGCCGAGGAACTTCAGGATCGACAGGTTCACCGAAGGATGGAAACGCATGCCGCCTTTGTACGGGCCAATCGCGGAGCTGAACTGTACGCGCCACGCACGGTTAACCTGTACCTGATTGCGATCGTCGAGCCAGACCACGCGGAACTGGATCACGCGCTCAGGCTCAACCAGACGCTCCAGCAAGGACATTTGACGATAGCGCGGGTTTTGCTCAAGGAACGGCCACAGTGTCGTCATTACCTCACGAACAGCTTGCGCGAACTCGGTCTGATTCGGGTCGCGCTTTTGTACATGGTTGAGAAACGACTCCAGAGAACATGTCTGATCCATAGATATAAGAACCTCTTATGTATTGATATGGTTATATTTTTGATATTTGTGTTAAGTGTTTTGCAGTTTTTGACTATACCATCAGCAGTGTGACGAGACGCAAGAAAAAATTAATCCCGCTAAGTAAATTAATATCGCGGCGTTGCTCATAACCAAAAACGATGATCGAGGAACTAAAGTTTCTGCCGGTTTATACCGTTATACTGAGCATAAATGTCAGTTAAAAAGGAAAGAATATGCGCCGTTTAATCATGGCAGGTGCGTTGGTGATGTTATCCAACGGGGTACTGGCAAATCAGCTTTATCGTCCGGATGTGCAAGTGAATGTGCCGCCGGAAGTGTTCAGTTCCAGCGGTCAGCGCGCGCAGCCCTGTAATCAGTGCTGCATTTATCAGGATCAAAACTATTCAGAAGGGGCGGTGGTGAAAGCCGATGGCGTGCTGCTACAGTGCCAGCGCGATGAGAAAACCATCAGCACGAACCCGCTGGTCTGGCGGCGTGTAAAAGAATAAACGCTTCTAATAGCGGGATATCAGCAGGCGCGAGTGGATAACGCAGCGCCTCTTCGGGGGAGCACCAGACCAAATCCTGATGCTCATGGGCGTAAAGCTCGCCCCGATAAGCCGGCACGTGCCAGGCATGCAGATGTATCAATCGGCCTGATACTTCACGCTGATGGCTGGCGATGTAATTCCCAACGATAGCCTCGATACCCAGTTCCTCACGTAATTCACGGACCAGCGCTTGTGGTTGGCTCTCTCCAGGTTCAACCTTACCACCAGCAAATTCCCACATACCGGATTGATCTGCATGCTGCGGGCGTTGAGCCAGTAAAATTTTGCCATCACGTTCAATAATCGCGGCAACCACGTCGAGGGTTTTCATCATATTCATCAAGATCTAACAGCAGAAAATGACATAATATAGTTAACCATGGGTTTGACCAAAAGTATTCAGGAGCAACCGTTGAATGAACCTCAGTCATGGGTAAAACCGTTGACGCGTATCCCTTCCAGTTTGAAACCGCTTGTAGCAACACAGAAAAAACACTATGGCGATGTGCTACATCCCACGCGCTGGTGGGGGCGAATGCCATTTCTGTTCTGGCTGGTGGCGCTATTTGTTGGCTTCCTGGAGCGTAAGCGGGCGCGCTTAACGCCGGTGATGCGAGCATTGCTAATGACCCGCGTTTCTCAGGTGTGCCATTGTGCCTTTTGTGTGGATGCCAACAGTTTACGTCTGGCTGAACGCTGTGGCGCACTGGATAAAGTCTTGCAGGTTGCTGCCTGGCAAGAATCGACGCTGTTCAGTGAAGAAGAACGTGTCGCACTGGCTTATGCGGATGCCGTTACCGCCACGCCGCCTCGGGTTGATGAGGCATTAAAAGCGCAAATGAAGCTGCATTTTTCCGAGGATGCCATTACTGAAATGACCGCGCTGATTGCGTTCCAGAATCTCTCGGCGCGCTTTAATGCCGCACTCGATATCCCCTCTCAGGGACTGTGCGACACCTTCAAAGGACGCCCACATGCTTGACAGGCATCTTCATCCGCGCTTAAAACCGCTTTTGCATCGCTGTGTGCGGGTTATCGATAAGCCCGCAATTACGCCGGATGGCCTGACACTGGTAGGTTTTGCCATTGGCGTGCTGGCGCTGCCGTTTCTGGCTTTAGGCTGGTATCCGGCGGCGTTGGTGGCCATCGTGCTAAATCGTCTGTTTGATGGACTGGACGGTGCGCTGGCGCGGCGCAGGGGGCTTACTGATGCCGGCGGGTTTCTCGATATCTCGCTCGACTTTCTTTTTTACGCCTTAGTGCCGTTTGGTTTTATTCTGGCCGCACCGGATCTGAATGCGCTGGCCGGCAGCTGGCTGTTGTTCGCCTTTATCGGAACGGGGAGTAGTTTTCTCGCCTTTGCCGCGTTGGCGGCGAAACACCAGATTGATAATCCGGGTTATGCGCATAAGTCGTTTTATTATCTGGGCGGGCTGACCGAAGGAACCGAGACCATTTTGCTGTTTGTGCTGGGCTGCCTGTTCCCAGGCTATTTTGCCCTGATGGCATGGATATTTGGCGCGCTGTGCTGGATGACAACACTCACCCGGATCTGGAGTGGATATTTGACGCTGAAAGCGGCGCATCAGCTGAACAAGCAATAAAAAATCATTAAATTCAAATGGTTGGATTTGTTTTTGTTTGTCTGATAGTAAAGATTTAGCAAAAAATAAACTCGTTTTAAAACAACAATATAAAAATAGTTTTGGGGAATGTTTTTACCCCATTGGTTTGCCTGTATTGGCTGGAATACACAGACGTTTAACATCTTCACAGCAAAATAAATCTTGACCATTTAGTGGGTGATTGTCTTACGATAAAAGGGAGCCGGGGTTCTGGCTTGCTGCACGGGCTATCAAATCTCATGAGGTTTGTGTCTGGTGTAGAGCTACGTTTAGCGTTGACGGCTGTCACTAGCCTGGTTGCAGAGGCGTGGTAAGGGAAGTGGGGTATCTGGATCGCCAAGCCCCACAGGTGACTCGTATCAGAGTTTAAGAGTCTCGCGGATTGAGTTCCGGGACAGGCTCCTTTGATGGTGCACACCTGGCGGGGCTGACAGGATAAGCCCTAACGTTGCATCACCTATCTACCACGCCTTGGTCGGTGCGGATAGGCTGGAAACTTCGTATACGGACCCTCCCGAGACGAGAATTCCAGAGAGTTAAGTGACATTGGTTTGCCTTGAAAATGGCTGAACCTTTGTCACTTCTGTTTCTTGAGCCGTTTCTCTGAGGCGCGAATCCTAATCCGCACTCACTTGCTCAAGTCGCAGAAATATTTTTTTTAACGAACCTCAGGTTATGGGTCGGATGCCCAAGCACTAGCGAGAGCTGGTGATGAGTAGTAAACCTGCACATGCTCGCAAAGAGCAGCAGATCCAAAAATCCGCACTACGCAGAGAACAGGTTAAGCAAGCAATATCCGAAGTGAGCAAGGCTCAACTCCGGGAGATGCGCAAGCTTGGCTTTGCCCCTCGCAAGGGCGTGGTAACTCAAAGGCACTTTGAGCGCTACGCAGCCCACCTGGAAACATTGGCTATGTCACGCCGTGCTGACGCACTCAACAACGAAGTGTCTGTGTTCGTTGAGCGCGGGGGGTTAATGGCACAAATCTTTGACCGCCTGGAGTCTCCCGGCATCAAGGCAACTGCATTTGCCAACCTAGCCACAACCGCAACACGCCTGCTATCGCTGGCTCCAACACTAGCCGATAAGTCAAGGGCGGCGCTTGCTGGGCAGTCGGATGCATATCTCTCTGATTCAGATCTCGACGCCATTGAGCGTGATGTGATGAAAGGGGTGAGCAGTGACTGAGCGCCCGGAGTTCACAACCAGAGAATATCGTGACCGTGTGCGATCACTGGCGGTGATGATCGTGTCTCAGGGCAAGGGGAAGATGCGCGAGCATATTCACTTGCTTCGGCTGGCGGCGCATTTCAACAAGTTCTACAAGCTGGATTTCTTTGAACCCTATCAGTACCAGATGCGCTGGTTTCGTTCTGGTGCAAACTACTTGCTCCGCTACCTGTCAGCAGCCAACCAGATTGGTAAGACATACGGAGAAGCGGTTGAGTTTGCGATTCAAGCAACGGCGCTGTATCCGGTGTGGTGGCCTGGCTTCCGTTGTGATCGCGCATCAGATGACACCCGCATCATGTGGGCTATCGGCATCTCAACTGATGCTACCCGCAAAGTGCTCCAAAAAGAATTGCTTGGAACCAATGACGCTCGTAAGCGTAAGGAGATGGGGTCAGGCTCCATTCCTCGCGAACGTATCGACTTTGACAGCTTTATTACTGATGGCGAAACGGTCAAGTCGTTCCGTGTATGGGATGCGACGGGTGGACAGACAGAGATTCATTTCTATAGCTCCACCCAGGATGAGAAGGTCTTCATGGGTCAGCGTGTCATGTATATATGGGTTGATGAACAAAGCGAAAAGGAGGCGGAATTAATCGCGCAATGCACCACGCGAACCACTAATACCGAGGGGTGCGTGGCATGTACTGCAACACCGGAGGTTGGCGCAACTGATTTCTACAACCAGTGCAAACACGATAAGACGGGGGAGATATATTTCCAGAACGCCACCTGGAATGACGCGCCGCACATCACACCGGAGCGCCGGAAGTCAATGGAGGCTCGTATTCCATACTGGCAACGCAAGATGCGCAGTGAGGGTGTACCGGTTCTCGGTGTGGGTGCTATCTACCCGTACAGTGATGAGCAAATAACCTGCACTCCTTTCAAGATTCCTGACCATTGGCTGGTACTGGCTGGGTTGGACTTTGGATACTCCGGCCTCGCTGATCCATCAATCATTCTCTTCGTGGCATACGACCCGGAAACGGGAAAAAAGTACGTGTTTCAGGAGTGGAGTAGCGAAGGGGAGGATTTATACGGCGTTCCTGAGTCTGAGGTGTATTTCAATAGTCACATGCCTGACTACATGGCTAGAAAAATCATCGACCTACCCCCGGAGGACTGGGAGGAAGCAACCGGAAAGGAACCTGTGGAGTTTGTTGGTCTTGGTTTGCCGTCTATTCGTGTGATTTCACCATCTGACGGGAACGGGCAGCAGGCAGGAACCAACATGACTCGCTTAGAGGTTATGCGTGATGTCGGGGCGCTTACCTGTCCGGACGCGTGGCAGTTACACGAAACGCAACTACCAGGCTATACCAATCGCAAAACCCTGCAGGGCTCTATCTCCCTCCTTGCTCAGTGGTTCCAGGATAACGACCTGAAAATATTTAACACCTGTACTGGCCTGCTGCATGAGTTGCGCCTGTATCAGTGGGTTAAGGAAGGTAAAAAGACCGTGCCGTCCGACAAAAACAACCATCATCTTGACGCTATGCGTTATTGCTCAACTCGCGTGGAATTCGACGGCGTAACCATGCTGCGAGCTAAACGCAAAATACAACCACCTGTTGATCACTCCAAATCACCTTACAAACGCGCAATGCGGGCGTACAGCAAAGCGGGAGCCAAAAAACTGTGAACAAAAACGAACTGTTAGCCGAGCTGCAATCGCAGTTTCAGGCGGCTGATACATTCAAGCAGGCTGTGACAGGGCGCTATACGCTCTCATACGAGACGTATCGCGGCGAAGTGCCACCTAAAACGGATGACACCGATATTCGCGCCTCTCGCGTGATGTGGGAATCATTTGAAAGTATTTACCCGACAGTGCTTGCGCTGTTTACCAATAGCAATCGCAGCCCGGTAACGTTTGATAGTGATGACCTGACCAGCGGCAAGCTGGCAAAGGCGATCACCAAAGCAGTGCACACCGCCGCAATGAAGGTGAATAACTCAAAGTTGCTCTACATGGCCGCAATCAAAGAGATCCTGATAACCGGTAATCAGGTCGCCTGTGTTGGCTATGACGAAAAGCTGTTTGAAACGGAAAGGTACGACTTTGACAATTCTCCGGCTCACGAGCTGGTGGTGAAAACGGCTGTCATCATGAAGGCTGGGTACAACATTGACCAGGAAATCACAGTCAATGACGACCAGACCGTAACCGGTTGGATTAAAGGGACTCGCACAATCAAGTTTCCCGTCCTCAATCTGATCGCCTTCTCCGATTTCTACATCCACCCAAGGGCAACAAACACCGACGACGCGACCTATTCGGCCTATCGCGAGTTGATAACAGTTGCTGAGGGGGAGATGCGCGGCTATCCAAAAAACAAGCTCGCCAAAGGTGAAAAGTCGGCGCTTGATTCCACTGCGGGAACCAGTAAGCAACTGCTGGTTGTCGATGATATGAATTCAGATATCGACGCGCCTAACCTGTCGTACAGCGAGTACAACCGCGAAATTACAATCACCCACCACTACTGGCGCGGATGCTATCAAGGGAAAACACCTGAGTTATGGCACGTTGTCAGTACCGATACAGATATTCTGCTGCAAGAGAAAGTTGACGTTAACCCACTGATTCTAGGTGGTATGTCGATTGTCTCCGGTTCTGCGTGGTCAGAGTCGCTCTATGACATGTGCATCACCGCGCAAACCAACAAAACGCGTGCGATGCGAGCCATTCAGCGCAGCGCAGACGGTGCGGCATATGGGGAATATACCTATCAGGAAAACAACATGGAGCCTGACGGCCTTGCGGTGTTCCTGAATGATCGTGGTCCCGGTGCGGCGTATAACGTTCGCAGCCCTAACGCCATTCAAAAATTACAGGGAACGGACGTTCCTAACGCTATGCAACTCCTTAATGAAGAGATTAACGAGGATGTGCAGGCGACCATTCAGGGGAGTGCCGGACAGGCTCAGGCGCTGGAAGAAAACAGCCAGGCATCCGGAACAGCCATTGCACTGACCCAGGACAAACAGGAACTGAATGAGAACCAGATCGCAGAAACCATAGCGGAGACGTTCGTTATTCCGTTGTATCGCAAGTTGCTGATGGTTATGCAGGAAATCGGCGCATCCGTGAAGCTTGGTTCTGATCACATCCCGCTCAAGTTGATTCGTTCAGACATTGGCCTGACTGCTGACATTAAGTCGGTTTATGACGCAGCCAAGGCCGCATCTAATGTTAAATCTGCGTATGAAACAGCCGCGCAGCTCGGCACGCTCCCGAAAAATTTCCAGCCTGAAAACGTATACAACATCTACGCCGATTATCTCCGGGTTGCTACCGGGCAGGAGGACGTTAGCCGCTATATCACCGCACCTGAAGATATGCCGAAACCGTCAAAGGTTGAGCAACTCATTACGGCACTAATCACCATCGGTAAAGCTCGCGAGCAAATCGCCGCTACCGGGCTGGCAGAGGCCAAAGTAAGTGACATGAAGGCTGATGTTGCCAAGAAACTAAACGAGGCATTGAAAGACCTTGCCACCATCAAGCAGATGGACGCGGAAACCAAAATCAGCATGGTTGACACGCTGCTCAAGGCTCAGGAGCTGGAGCAGAACTCAGCAAACGAAGTAACCAAGAACGCGCAGGAACAAGAGCGCATCGACAACACCCAAGAGGCATGAAATGGAAAATGAAAACACCAACACCGAAAACAAAAGCAAAGCGCCTGCCGTGGGAGGAATCGGACGGTCAGCTCTTGCACAGGCTGTACTTCGGGCTACAAACCGCCAACAGGCAAAAGAAATCGAACCGAGCAGCACAGAGGGAGATGGAAAACCATCTGGAGAGTCAGAGGAAATCGCTATCGGTATCACCGACGATGGCACCCCGACTCAGGGAGATTCTGGAGAAGGCGAAGGGGACGGCGGCGTAGAGTTTTATGAGTTTTCAGGCACTAAATACACGCCGGAGCAGGTTGAAAACGCACTACGCGAACTGGAGACAAACCAGCGATACAACCAGTCCGTAGCCCCGCTGGCTGACTCAGTCAATGAGCACGGCGAAAAGCTTGAACGCGCAATGCTTCTGGCGGTAACTGAGTGTGACAAAGAGATTGAGCAATTGGAGGCGCATCTTGCATCAGGAAAGCTGACGTCACAGCAATACCAGGCGGCACACATGCAACTCCGCGACGCGAGAGGTAGAAAGCGCGAGCTGGAAGCGATCGCCAGCGAAGAGAAAACCCTTCGTGATAACGCCATTAACCGGACGCGCAAACACAACGCCAAGCAAACCGTAATGGCCCTGACAAAAGCGGGATGGAAGCGCGAGCACATCATCGCCGTGGATGCCCTGGCTAAAAAGGTGATGCCGGAGGCGGCATACGCTGACGCAATTAGCCCGGCATTCATGGAGATTGTGAGGGACGCAATGATTTACCGAGCCGGACGTGAAGAGGCGGCGAAAAAACTACAGAAGAAAACAACCATGGCACTGAAAACGCCACGAACTCAGCCCAAAGCAGAGCAGCCGCAGGCGAAGCGCGGACTGTCATTCGGTGAGAAGGTGTGGGGGGATAAGTACAAATAATGGGGCTCATTACGGGTAACGGAAGCAGCACATCAAGCTCAACCAGCCACACAACGTCATGGCTTGCCGATGCTCTTGAGCCAATAGTGAATGACTTCATTAGCAGCTACAGCGGTATCAACTACGAGAATAGCGTCGTATCCGGCCTGACTCCGGCAGAGCAAGCAGCGCTGGAGCGAGCAGGAAGCGGAAAGGCCATTGATACGGGTACATCTATCGCTAAAGGCGGCGCAAGCCTGGTTGATGAGGCGCTAGGGGAAATTCAGGGGTTATTAGAGGGTAACGGCAAGACGCAGTTCATGAGCGGCGTTACGGGGCTGTACAACGGCGCTAGCGACTTCATGGATACGCAAGACAGTGCAATTGAAGATAGCGTTTACAGTGAAATGGGTGCGGAGTTCGGCAATACCGCTCAATCAACAATGGCATCAACTGCTGTAAGTGGCAGTAGCTCGGCTGATAGCGCGAGAAACGCCGTATTGTCGAGCGGCGCTAATAGCATGGTCACTCAGGAAAGCGACCTTGCTATGAAGATTCTGAAAGGCTCCGTTGGCCTGACAACTGGCGCTATGTCAGGTGAGGTGGGTCTTCTGGATCAGTTGCTAAGTGCTGGCGGCTCAATATTCCAGACCGGGACAAAAATGGCGGCGTCTGGAGAGAAAAACCAGTTTAACGCCGGGCTATTTGAGCAGTGGTTTAATCAGCAGACTGCCAACAATAATCGCAAGAATGACATGATTAACAACAACATGGATTTGATTGATTTCTCTGTATTGATGCAAGAAATACTGCCAGCAGCAGGAATTGACACAACAACCGACACAACGTCGACAACGAACGGAACGGGAGGCGGTTTATGGTAATGGCATCAATCGAAGAAATGGCATCGGCGGCTGGTTCGGCAATTGTAGAGGCTGGTGGTGATGTGGCTGAGTTTCTCGGCATGGGAGACTCGGCGGCTGATGTGGCTAAGGTTGCCGACTCCACGATAGACCAACTCGCATCAGGGGTAAGCGCAACCTCCATGGCTGGCGGTGACTCTGTTTTCGGTGGTTTGAAAGACTGGACAATGCAGGCGCTGAGTAAACAAATGCCAGGGATATTAAAGGCGGCAATGACCCCGAAATACCAACAACGCGCCCCGCTGGGTGGGTCGGGTCATGGAGTTCAGGCCAGCGCAGGATCTAACGGCTCGGTAATTAACGAGGTGGAGGGGCTGGCAGGCGGTGACCCGCTACAAGGGCTGAGTGGATTTAAAAACCTGCTGTAACAGAACAATCAACTACAAAACTGCGTTGGCCAGTTGACCGGCGCAGAATAAAAAACTGAGAAACCATGAATATTAACCAGCAGTTTGACCAGCTATTTGAGCAGTACAACACGAGAGCCAGTGAGATTTTGGCATCGCACAATACCACCGGAACCACGGCAGAGAATGACCCCATCAAATACCAATGGGCAAAGCAGGAAGGGTGGCAACAGGAATACGACCCGAACGCTAATGAGGTCATGTGGACGAAAACGCCGGAGGCTAATTACAACGTTCCCGACCTCATGAAATTTCGTGGCTCTATGTCACCGGAAACGATGGCAGAAAACTACCCCATGTTCGGACTTAAGACAGACAAGATTGATGGGGTTTTAAAGGAGATATACCAGAGCGTTTTAGACGGAAAAATAACGCAGCAGCGCGGAGAAGAGCTGATTTATACGTGCATGAGCAACAACTACAAAGAAGCAAAAGCAATGGGTAAACCAAAAGGGGCTGGGGCTAAGTCTTCCAGTTACCAGCAGACCATGAGCAAAGCAATGAAAGGTCAAAAATTAGTGGAGACTAACAAATGACAGCCGTAACCGACCTGCAGCAACAACGCGAGAATGAAAACCTGCAAATCAACATGGATGCGATTCACGGGCAGAGCGTGACACCCAATCAGGGTAGCAACGTCCCGTACGTAATCCAGACTCAACAGCTCATTGAGCAGGCACAGGCGGCTTATAACGGAATTCCAAAGGTAAGTCCACCAAGTGAAGAAGAGATATCACATCAAATGTGGATGGCGTCAGGCCTTATGGGGCTGGTAACGGCTCTGGTGACGGGTAACGCCGCTGCGGGTATTGCTGGTGGTATGTCGGCGGCGCTGGCGGTGCATGACCACGGCTACGACCTGAGACAGCGTGGCGATTACATCATGGAGTTGCACGAGAAGGGCTTTAGCGCCCCAGCGATTCTGAACTGGTACCAAACGGGCGATAACAAGGAGTTGGACAAAGAAGCAGACCGTATGCAGAAAGCGTTAGACAGGCAGGTTGACACGGAAGAGCGTCAAGCGGATCGAGAGCAGCGCGAAGGGTTTCATAAAGACCAGATGGAACAGGGGCGTTTAGCGAGAGAGCAGAGCGCGGTTTTCCATAATGACCAAATGAGACATGAGGGGGTGATGGAAAATATCGCACTGCAGAACGCAGGAAGTGCACGTATCTCAGCATTGGCTAAGCAGGGTGCGCAGGCTGGCGAGCAATTAGCGGCTGGTGGTCAGCCAACACTGCAAAATGCGTCATTCAATCCGGCGCAGGTCCAAGTGCCGCAGGAAATTACAGACCCGCAAGAGAGAGCTGCTTACATCGCGGCGGCGGGGCGGGCTTATCACGGGGCGATTTTAAAGGGGGCCATTCAGCAGATAGCCAGCGCCAAAAACCTGCGAACCAGTGAGAGCGCTCAAACAGCGATGTTTGATAAGGTGCTGGAAGCCGCACAAAAAGTAGCGGCAGCGCCTTACAACTCGGGAGGTGACACGCAACGCGCTATGCAATTTCAGGTTGGCGAGTCGCCTAACTTGTCGCCGCGAGTCACGCAAAATCATGCTGTGCAGCGTGAAATGTCAACGGGCATGGTGGATAAGGCGTATGGGGCTGTTAAGTCGTTTCTTGGCGAGGGTATGACAGACGCAGACCGACAACAAATGATTGATTTGACGAAGAAAAATGCAACTGCTCAGGCAGAGAGCCACATGCAGCACGTACAGGACACGGTACAATCGAAGGGATACGATCTGGACAATCCAGAGGTGATGGGTGCGCTGGTGGCTGCGTTTCATGTTTCGCCTGACACAATCAGGGCGCTGAATGACGGCACAATCACGACCACGCAGGCCGCGCAGCAGTACGTTAATCGTGTAGCGCCAGAGGTTCGTAAGTTTGGCGAGAACGCAGGACAACCTAAACAGAGCAGCGGGGATTACTAATGCCTTTCTCAATGGAGCTGCCAAACGGCTTTACGATGAATAACATCCCTGACGGAACCAGTGATACCGACATTGCGAAGAGAGCAGTGCAAAAGGGCTACGCAACACCAATGGATTTTGCGGATTACCCTGAAATCTATAAGGCAGTAGGTGGCAAGGGTAATGCGACGCAAGCGAAGATGGCAGCGAGCATCAACGATTACGCGCATAGTGTACCAGTTGAATTGCAGCATGACGTTCGTGACGTGGCGGCGGGGTTTGTTGTACCGGGCGCACGAGGGTTGTCATGGGTGGCGCGAGCGGGTGTTGACTCGGTGCTTAATGCAGCTACGGCAGGGGTGCAATCCGAGGCTGAAAACATCGTTGATGGAAAAAATAATGATGTAGCTACAAACATGGCGACGGCAGCGGTTTTACCTGGGGTTATCCACACGGTAGGAAAGTTAGCCGCACCTGTATTAGAGCGATTTACGCCGTCTGCAGTTCAATACCTAAAAGGGCGTTTGGGGCATGTAGAAGCGCCTGAGGATATTGCAAACGCTGAAAAGTATGTTGATGAATCCCCAGTAACGGAGGTTAGCAGAGAGCAAGAGGCAGAAAAGGCGATAAAGGCAGGGCAGCGCCAAACGGATCGTGTTGACGCGCTAACGGCTCAGCAGGCGCAATGGTTGGATGAATATAACCAAAAAATAGCGCATAGGCTGGTGGGTGTCGAGGCCGAGAGCTACGCTCTTAACGGGCTGAAAGAAACTGATACAGCAGAAAAGGGGATGACGGCTAAGCAGGCATTGCAGCAGTTCAGGGAGTTTACAGAAGACTACGAAAACCCACACCTGCCTTTTCCCGGAGATGAGCACCCTGAGTTATCTGGCTATGGTCAATTTGAGCAAGTCATGAGAGCCAGTCATGACCCGCTTAACGAGCTGATCACTAAAATAGATTCAGGTGAAGATGTGTCGTCACAGCGGTTTTATAATGCGCTCGCATCATACATACATGGCACAAAGTTTGAGTTAGAGCGATTTCTTGAAACGTCACCGCACGTCAATATAAAGCGACTACTTGAGGCGGTAAAAGACGCCCCAGACACATTGCAATGGCTAGATGCTAAAGGGATTTTAAACCCTGAAATGAGGCGGTATGTTTCAGCAAAGCAGGCGGCAGCGCACCGCGCCGGGGTGTCTGATGCCTACACCGCCGCAATGGAAAGGCTGGATAAAGAATTGTCTAAAGAGAGATCGCTTACATCAGCGGAATATCAGGAAGCCCGAGCCGCTGGCGAGAGGAATGTGCAGACAGCTTTAGACCATAAAATCAAACTGTTAGACAAGATACAAAAAAACGTTAAGTCGGTTATGAATGACGCAAAAGGCATTAAAGCTAATGGCGTAAAATGGTCTGATATACCCGAAGATGAACGGGCTATTTATTGGGCTATGACGCACACGCATGATGCCGCGCAACGCGGTGCGAAGGCTATGCGTCTTTATGAGCAGCTAGAGGCTATTCGAGCGTCATTGCCGGGGGTGAGGGATGAGACAATGACTGATAAGGCGCTGGATAATACGGCTGCACAAGTGGGGGCGGGATTTATGTTTGGTGGTCCGGTTGGGGCTGTTGCTGCGCCAGTTAGTAGAGCTGTAGCACAAAAAGTGACACGCGCCGTGGTTCGCCGTGTGGTTGGGAGGGAGGAAAGGGCGGAAATAGAGGCAGCAGCAAAAAAAATAAATTGACATATAACAAAAATCAATGATCTAATCGCGACGATTTAATGCAAAAAATCATTTCAACGATCCTCAGGATATGGGCAAGAAGCCCAACAAAGGAGGCCTATATGAATGGCAGCCTTAACACTCTGGTCTTATGACCACGTCGGCGTAGAAAGCGAAGTAGCCAACGACATCGCCATGCTAGACCCTGAACAGACTATGTTCTGGTCCACCATCGGCAAAAAGAAAGTAGATAACCAGCACCACCAATGGCAGATTGATAGCCTGAAAGCGCCCGGTGCAAACGCCTATCCCGAAAACGTTCAATGGGCTGATGTGCCAAAGTCCTACGGCAAAACCACCATGCTGGAAAACTACACCCAAAAGCTCATTCTGGGTTTAGCGGTAACCAGTGAAGCTCAACGCCAGGCATACTATGCAGGCAAAGGGCAGCTTGATCGACAATCCCAAAAACGCGCCACCGAACTGAAAGCCGATTTTGAATGGGCAATGTTCAACAATGGCCCCGCAAAGGCTCCGGCTAATGACTCTGACGGCAACCCAACCGCAGCAACTGCGGCGGGTATAAAATACCTGATTTCCAGCACCGACGGCGGCACCACCATTTCTGGCGATCCACTTAAAAATGTCGAAACTTATATCGTTTCTGCCTCTGCAACCCCCACCGAAGATGACATTAAAGACGCTCTAAAGCGCCTGAAAACCGTTGGCGCGAAGCCAAAGATTCTCATGGCATCTATGGATATGTCGGACACCATTTCCGGCATGCAGGAGAAGACCGGAGAGAACGGTAACCGCGTCCGCGTATTCGAAGATTCCACAAAAGTGAGCTGGGAAGTCAGCACCCTGACGGATGCCTTTGGGCAAACAGTAATGGTGATGTTCAATCCAATAATGAATAACGGCACCGTCCTTATCTACAACCCGGAAGATTGGCAAGAGGCTGTATTTGGTGAGCCTCGCGTCAAAGACCTGCCTGAGCTTGGCGACGCCGATGAAGTGGCGTTCCTGCTGGAATCTGGCTGGGAACACGCTAACCCATGGCGCTCCGCATGGATCGAGGGAAAGCCAACAGACCCGGTGGAGGTTGAATGAAAGGAGGAATCACAATTATTGAATTAGCGGCTATTTGCTACGCAGGTGTAGCCGCACTGCGTGAAGCAACAGGGGGGGGTGAGCAACTCGATTTTGTGGATCTGGAACCCGACGCGCAAGGGGTAGTTATCGACTACATCACCCAGGCGCTGACCGGGAGGCCAATCCCGCAAACCACAGAGGGCAATGTTGTGAGAAAAATCATGAACGTTGTCCGCGATGAAAAGAAAACCCTCAAATACGCATAAGCAGGAGGCTGGCAAATGCCAGCCTTTTTTACAGGTGAATTATGAAAAGTAAATGGCCCGATCTCCCATCAATGAAGGTGCCGTTGTTCGGTAATGGGTGGGTATATCTTTGTCGGGGTTTTGATGATTGGCGCGAGGCGCATCAGGCGGCGGGACTGGAGGTTTGCGAGGATCATAAATATTCCTCGGGGCTAAGTAGGTATATCTACTATCGCGGAAAGCGTCGTTTTTTGGTGTGCGTAAACAGCGGAAAGCAGTCAACGCTAGTGCATGAGTTGGCGCATACAGCATTTGAAATATGCTCAATGGTTGGCGTGCCTGTTAGAGAGGGCGAGGGAAATGAGACCTATTGCTACTTACTAGGGGCTATGTTCGACGGATTTGAGGGTGAATTATGAGCACTACATACAACGACCTGGTGTCAAATATCAAATCATGGTCAGGACGCACCGATAGTCAGACCATCAACGCCATTCCGCAATTTATCGCCGCTGCTCAAACCAAGCTGGATAGCGAGCTAAAAATCGGCGCAATGAGCAAAACAGTAACCTACAACACCGACTCAGTTAGTATTGATATGTCTGAGTTCATGACGGTTGATAGCGTCACTATCTCTGAGTTGGTGGGGACTGCAACCAGTTATGCAGACGTTACGGCTTTGCGCGTAGCGCTGGCGAACCGCCCGGAGCTGGCGGGGTACGATTTCCACTACGCCACCAACGGCAATAATATTGAACTGGTAAAACCCGCGTCAGTAACGATAACCGGTTATCAAAAGCCCCCGCGCATTTCTCAAGGTGTCCAGACTAACGCCTACACCGACGCAGCAGAAAACGCCCTGCTTTGGTATGGCCTGGCATACTGCGCAATGTTTTCACGCGATAGCGACTCAGCTAACTCATGGTCTGCAATGGCTGATAAAGAGGTACAGGAACTAAACGCCGTTAGCGACCAATTCAAGAAAACCGGAACAGCAAAGGTGAAACGCCGTGGCTACTTCTAACGACAAAACTCACTCCCTGTTGAAGTTTATGGGGTTCACTGGCGTTGCCGCCATTTTTGGCGTCGCGTTCTCATTTGGTCACGCGCAACAGGTTATCGACGACACAAGCGCCATGGCAAAGACGGATCAGGCGCAGATTGAGTCACTAAGCGCTGATATCAGAGTGCAGCAGCAGGAAATCGTAGACGTTGATCGCCGCGTAAACCGACTGGAGGATAAGAAATAATGCCCATTGAGAATGCCACGTATATTAGCCAGCTCAACCCGGATTGGCCTGTAGGAAAGTCGGATTTTGTCAGCGGCGGTGACGATCACATCAGGGGGATAAAGAGCGCCGTTCAGAACACAATTCCGAACGCAACCGCACCAATAACCGGGACACCGGACCAAATCAACAACATCACCCTAAACACCCCATGGATTGATAACAGCGCCACGGCTGGTGCACTGAGTAATTTCAACCTAACCGACCCAACAAAAGACGATGGGACGTTAGCGGCACTGGCGGCAGGGACACCAACAACGACACAGGCCAACAGCAACACCGACCTATTAATGACGTTCAAGCTGTTTCAGCAACTGCAATACCCGGTAGGCGCACCGTTCATCAGCTTTACCGACACCCGTAACCCGGTTGATATTTTAGGGTTTGGTACATGGTCGGCGGTAACGGGCTTACTTGCTGGGGTTGGAACTGCGAAATCTTCGGCGGATGGGGGGTCTGTCAGTTTTGGTGTGGGGATTAATGGTCGCGCCATCGTGACACGGGCAAACATATCTGCGGAAACCATCACCCCGACTGGCACCGTATCGCTGGACACTCAGGGTGAACACGTGCACGACCTTCCCGCTTACGGCGAAGGGAAGGAGGCGAAAAAATATCTTGAATCATCGGTGATGGGCAATACCGGGTTCGGGGGAGATCAGCCCTCCGCGTCGGCTGGTGGGCATGTGCACAACGCAACATTCTCTGGAAACGCCGTTTCGTTGGGTACTGCCGCAGAGGGGTTTGCTCCGCTTCATTACGGTGCTTATATTTGGGTGCGTACAGCATGACAAAACCAAATATTCAGCAACTCGGCTCCGTTGGGCTAATGCTCGACGGTGACCCGACAATGCTCCCTGATGCGGCGTTTACGGACGCCGTCAACATCCGGTTCAATGGACGTGAAATAACGCAGTATCTCGGGAATCAGCTCTGCGAGTATTACACTACTGATAGTTCGGGAGTCTACCAACCGCAGCCACTGTGGTTGATTGACGTAGTCATGTTTGATTTCTACTCGGCCGGAGCAAAAGTTCTGTTTGGGCTGGGCGTTGACGGTGACGACGTCTGCGTGTGGCAGCAGTCGATGATTACTGCGGAATTCGCAAAGCTCGCCGTAACGTCTGACGACAACTACGCCACAGGTTTTTCGATTGACGATATCTGGATTAGCTACAAGTGCCAGATTAACAACTGTCAGATTTTTGGCGTCACTGGTTCCGCGCCAATAGCCAAGCAGTACGACTGGGACGGCTTCGACGCGCTAACCGGATGGGGTGAGCAAACTGTCGTGGACAGTACCGGGACACCGGATATTCAGGACAGGCGCTGGACGTGTAAAAAAATAGTATCGTTCGATAACCGGTTGCTACTGCTCTCAACGGTTGAAGAATCGCAGGGCGGGCAGGACGTGCCGTACCCAACGCGAGTGAGGTGGTCTGGATTCGCTCAGGAAAACAGCCTACCAATAAACTGGGACGATACAGCAGCAAACAGGACTCCGGAGGACTTTGCGTCAGCAGTAATTGACGGGTACGCAGGCTGGCAGGATCTGAGCAGCAATTACGAGGTAACGGACGCAGCGGAGAACGGCGGCACCCTGTATGTGTACACCGAGCGCGAGACATACTCACTAACGCCCAGCGGCAACGACCAGTCACCCTTTATCACTAAGTTGGTATACAGCGATTTAGGGTGCCTGGATATTGGCTGTTGCGTGAACGCACACGGTTACAACTACGTGTTTACCGGGTCGGACGTGGTGAAGCACGACTCCGTGTCCTGGGTGTCTGTGGCTGACGGGGCGGTAAAAGAATATCTGGCTGACTACGTATCAACGCACGAGCGGGGGATGATTCGCCTACTCAATTACCCGGAACTGTCAGAGATTTGGGTGATGATGTACGGCGCAGACCAGGCCGAGGGCGATTACGCCAAAACAACCTCGCTCACCTATAACTACGTCAAAAAAACGTGGTCACGAAAAACACTCCCCTATATCAACGACGCATGTTTCTGCCCAATAGCACCAGTTAGCTCCCCAACTGTGTGGGATGACGATGACACTATATGGGATGACGCAAACGTGACATGGGACAGCGGTGACGTGAAAACGGCACAGGGAACCATGATTGGGGCATCTGCTGCTGGTGGCGTGTATTACCTGAACTACGGGTCAACGGAGGTGAGAAACATTATTTCGGGGGGCGTGGGAATCATGACCCAGCAAGACTTGCAGTGCTACGCAGAGCGTAGAGGGCTTGAGTTTAACACTGGCTATCGCTCAATGATTACCGAGGCATACCTAAACGGAAAAGGCGCGAACGATATCACTGTTGAGCTGGGCCGCAGTGATAACCCGGATTC
Source organism: Citrobacter sp. wls619 (assembly GCF_005281345.1). Lineage (GTDB taxonomy): Bacteria > Pseudomonadota > Gammaproteobacteria > Enterobacterales > Enterobacteriaceae > Citrobacter. The sequence continues at coordinate 169,467 of NZ_SZXJ01000078.1, read as the reverse complement.
TGGTTACACGTGGGATACACAGACAGCCAATCTATCAGGACAGCGCCGAACTACCTGGAGAGTTGAGGGTGAGACTCACGCCTATCGTTTGGAAATTGCTGGCAGCGGCTCTATTCCGGTGGGTGTTAGTTTCACAATCAAGAGCACGGGGAGGGCATTCTAATGAACCCGCAGCAAGCTAAGGCGCTGGCAAAGGCCAATGCAGCGACCAGGAGCAAGACACGAGTACGCACTACGTCCAGTAGCTCCACGCAAAACTCACAGCTAACCAGCTCCCCGCCAACTGTCTACCGACTGGAAAAATTAAACGTTCCAGCCGATATGACGGAAATGATTAAGGTTCTTCACTCAGAGCTACAGAAGATTGAGCAGAGCCAATCAGTAGTGCTGAGCATATGGGAGCGAGTGAAAGACCAGTACGCCAACCAGGACGGGGTAACGTTCGATAAGACTGTGAATTTTGCTGGCGGTCTGGAGATTGACGGCCACGACGTGGACTGGTCAGCGCTTTGGGAACGAACGGATTTTACGGCGCAGGACGACGCGTTTACCTATACCGGGACGACGTGGGGAAATACGTACTTTGGTTACACAGACCAATCAACGTCAGGGTATCGCGTATCATGGGCGACCAACCAGCAAACGCAGATTGCGCACGAGGCTGGTACGATAGAGGCGCATGCCGCTGGGGCAATAAGCCTTAACGCCGGAACACAGATTACATGTAACTCCACTGTTCATGGTCAGGCGGCGCAGGCGTTCCAGCAATGGGGGGGGACTTACAATCTTAATGGTGGTGGTTCGGCAATCGCGGCATTTCCGCTATATCTGAACGAAGACACGCGGGATAATCTATATCAGGTCAGAGGGGCAACTAGCGCCTATCACTACAGTCAATGGAACATGGCGTGGGATGGAACCGGGGCGACAACGTTCGAAATTCGCTCTGATGGACACGCCTATATGAATGGTGGCCTGCTGGCGAAAACAAGCACGATGGAGAGTTACATAGGAATGACCGTCGCACTCACCCGGCAGGAACTCAAAGCAGAGATTTACACCGAACTGCTGGCGCTTAACTCAGGGCTGGTGGTTCCAGTTGTCGAAAACCCACAGCAGGAGTAACCCTGCACTAGCACTCACAGCCACAAAACACCAAACGAACCCGCGCATGATGTGCGGGTTTTTTATTGGCTGGGGAAATCTTATGAAATTCAGAAAGGTGATTGTGTGTTTGGGGTTGCTAGTGGCTGGAGGGGCTTTCGCAAAAGATTTGCCATTAAATGGTAAGGATCACATTAACCACGACTATACATGTATTGGGGTTAGTACCGGGAGGGATGCCGCGCTAACGGTGCAAGAAATACCGGGCGGAGCAAGCACTACGATGGTTGCAGAAAATAGTCCTAAGCCCATAGTGGTTAGCATGATGTCAATGGACGATCAGACGAGAGCGTCAAGGCAGTATAAGTTGGCGTTCAGCAATGGAGCGGAAGAGGTGTTACTTCTATCAAGTATAACGGGAATCGCTACTGTAACGATGCTGAATGCGGTGGGATTGGAGGTGTTTACCTCTCTTGTGTGCCATGAGGGGAAGTGAGTTGAAAAAACTGTTTGTTATATTGACTGTCATTGCTGCTGGTATTGTGTGGTTTGGTAAAAATAACGCTCGCGAGTTCTTAAGGTGGGATGAAGAGCGGGCTATGGTAGAGGGCAGCGCTCAGGCGGCGGAGTGGAAGTTTCAACAGGAGGAAGGTTACTATAGTGGATGTGTAAATATGGGGTGGGATTCCGTGGCACAGACGAACGTAGAGTGTTACACGGACAAGATGGATTTAGATGATGCCCGTAGAGACAGGGATGCTGCAAAAAAACGACTTGAAGAGTTACCGCCAAAGCCAAAGTTGTACTTCAATGGTTACTTTCTTTAATCCCCCTCGGGGGATTTTTTGTTTTTGTGGGGTACAAAAAAGCATTCTATTTTATAGGTAACAAAAAGCCCCGCTAAAAGGTACAAAAAAATGTAGGACATAAGCTTAATTGTAGGGTATATCACAAGCACTTATTTTGAATGTGGGTGCTGTATGATTTTTGTCTATGGTCGAGTTTCAACTAAAGAGCAAAAAATAGACCGACAAGAGGATGCGTTTGACGGCATCCAGTTTGATGAGTCTTTTTATGATGAGGGAGCCAGCGGGAAGAATTTGGATCGACCGCAATTTCAGCGCATGGTTGGGAAATTGCGGAGAGGTGACGTTGTCGTTGTGAAGTCGATAGACCGCCTGTCGCGTTCAACGATGGACTTTGCAAACCTGTGGAACGACTGGAAGCAGATGGGTGTAAGTCTGAAAGTTCTGGATTTGGGGATCGAGCTTACCCCCGGCAATGAAAATGGCATGAGTGAGTTCATTATTAACATCATGGTTGCCGCAGCTCAGCTTGAGCGCGGGATGATTCGCCAACGCCAGGTAGAAGGAATGAAAGCGGCCTACGCCAGAGGAAAGGGTAAGCGCGGAGAAGCTAAGCACGTCACCGAGGCCCGCGACAAGCTAAAGCAAATGAAAGATGCTGGGTTTACCGACGATGCTGTTATGAAGATGCTGGGCGTGTCGCAGGGGACATACTACAAGATTAAGAAAGAAGTTATGAATGAACAAAAAATGCTGACTAAGTGATTTAGCGGAAAAAGCGTTAAATAAGGCTTGATGGCTTAACGGAAAAAGCGTTAAATAAACACATCGGAACAATAGAGGGTTTGATGAAGCTCATTGATTACATTGAAAAATACTACAGCGGAAACAAGTCTGCATTTGCAAAGGCATGTGGAACGACACCGCAAAGGGTGAATGATTGGTTGGTGGCTGAATACATCGTTGACGATGGGAAGCTGTACAGCTATCGACGGGATTTGCCCGTAATCGAACTCAAAAAATAACAGCGTAGTCGGAGCTTTTCCAATAGCCCACTTCGCGTGGGCTTTTTATTGCCCAAAATCAGCCAAAGGAGCAGTAAATGGAAAAGTTAATCCAGCAGTTAAACCAATCAACAAGCCGTATCCACGCAGCGTTAGCAGGTGAATACGTTCGCCGCTTCTCTCACGTATCAGACGAGCAGCTCCAGCGCTTTGAACATGTAGTAAGCCAGTTAATGAAAAAACACCCTGATAGCGTTTACGGTGAGCTGTGGCTTAACGCGGAAGGAGAGTTAGTGGCGCGTAGCTTTGAGGTGATGCAATGAGCAAGCACCAGACGAAAGCGGAAAAGGCTCATGTGGGAAAAGTGGCAGAGCTGGGTTGTGTGGCCTGTTTCATACAGGCTGGTGTATGGGGAACCCCGGGTGAGATACATCACATCCGCGAAGGTCAGGGGGCGGCGCAGCGTTCGGGCTGGTTTGAGGTTATTTGTTTGTGTACGAACCATCACAGAAATAGCGGGGATGGGAAGTTAGCTATTCACGCAGGAAAAGAGTCATTTACAAGAGCGTATGGCAAAGAACAAGAATTACTAATTCTTACATTAGAAAATATATGAAAAGTATGTTTTCGCATTAGTTGCTACGTAAGGGAGTGGATCGCGAGATCTAATACCTAGTCTCCCACCTCTATAAACTGAGGATGCGGAGTGACGATAAATGCAGGAAGGTAGTTTTCAAAAAATAATTAAGTCAATGAAAGTAAGTGAGCTTACTGAGCTTTTAGCTTGGTGTTCGCATGCGCGTGGAATTACCGAGGGGAATAAGGTTTTTATTAAAAAAATAAATTCAGAAAACTCCCTGACAATTAATTTAATTAAAAATGAACTAAGGGCTAGAAATGAAAGAATTGTTGAAAAAAGCAAAGAAATGGTTTTCCGCGTGTAATGAATTAGCGGCGGCGAATTCTTATATCGCGTATTTACAGGGCGAGGTAAAGGCATATCGCGATATTGCCGATGTTGTTGTTCGTGAAGCAGCTAAGAAGGATGTAGAGATGTTGTCTATGTCGCATGAGCTGAGCGCGGCGCATGACAAGGTGGCGAGTGCGAAGGAGCGCTACTTCGTCAAGGTATGCAAACATATTTATTCCAATGGAAAGATGATTTCGGAAATGCGCTTTCGTGGAATGGTTGGCGCAATGATTGGCGAAGGGACGCACAATGCCCATTGTTTGGGGGTGAGTGCTAATTATGGGGTTAAAATCTCAGAGCAAAAAAAGGATAGTAAATCAAAGGGAAAATAGACAAACATTCTGTATTAGGAGCGATACAAGGAAAAGACAGTCGGATGAAGTGCGGAATGTCTTTATAAAGGCGGCACGCGAGCGTTCTAAATTAATTAATTCAGGCAATTACAGCAAAGAAGCAGAGGATATTTTATGCGAAAAATACCGCTTATTTTAATTGTTCTAATTTCTGGTTGTAGTGTGGCTAAAAGCGAGTCGGGCAAGAACGAAGCTGTTTCTCTTGGGGAAGGGTGCGCAGTCAACGTCCAGGCCGACTCTTATCAGGTGGCATGCACCAACACTGACCCGGAAAAGGTAGTGAATGCATTAAAAACAATCAATACAAAAATTAAGGGCAATGAATGAAAACCGTAGCTGGAATGTTGAAAAGCTCCATGGTGGCGCGAGTGATTGACGTGTCAATAAAAACTGGTACCAGCCACGCTCTAACCGATTCTTGGGCTAGTTGGTTTGATGCCCAGCCGTGCGATCACAGTAAGAGCAAGGGAAATGAGCCGTGCAATAAATGCGTGAATAGCGGCGAGTGCGAAGGGGCTAAATGAAATGGGCACAAGAGAATTAATTCTGGATCACCTGAGAGCGCATGGTGAGTCAACGATTCACCAAATCATCAAGTCGAACCCGAAAGCAGATTACAACAAGGTGGCGACAATGATGGCAAAACTCAGGGGGTACGCGCTGGTAGAGAACGTCACGGTTGGGCGAGGTGGTAAGCCGTCAACCTACAAACTCGGGCGTCTCGCACTCAATCAAGGTGGCTCCATCTTCGACCAATGCCGCCAGAACTGGAGCGGCTACGCGATTCATAAGATTTTTGGCAGTGCATCACGCGCCCCAGCTTAACGGAGCGCCCCATAAGGGGCGATAACAGAATGAATACAGAAGAACTCATAGAGCGTATCGACGGCGACCCGTACGAAGCGCATAGGCTGTTAGATGAGAAGTGCCCGAATATTGAGCGCAGATTTAAGCGGCTGACAAAGGCACTGGCGGCGCTTTTGGACGAGGTTAAACAGGAGTACCCGGACGCGAATTATTACACGGCGTCAGGCGGGTTTAACCTGCTCCTGGGTGAAATTGAGGGCGGTAGTTCAATGATTGCGTTATCTGCTAGCAGCTATTTATCTGTAGGCGACGGGGATTTTTAATTGACCAATAACAAACTAACAGACAATGAACTGGAAGTAGTTATGTGCATGACAAGTAACTCTATAGATACAGCGGATAGTGAATTTAAAGCGGCGTATTTTCGTAGCGTGTTCATGCTTCTGTGTGAGCTACAGGAACGCCGCAAGGCTGATAGCGAAAATTTACTGAAAGAGCGCCAGCGCGTGATTGATGGGTTATGCACTATTGGTGAAACAGCGTGGGAAATTGAGGAGTGCATGAAGAAGTGGGACGCCGAGCACCTGCCGAAAACCTCCATGACTAACCAGGAGAAGGGTAATGAATAACAAACTAACAGACGAGCGACTGTCAAAAATCCTCTCTGAAATCCAGGCAACAATAACCGAGCACAATTCTCGTTGTGTTCGTGGTTCAGTAGAAGTTGATGCGCGGTTGTTTGAAGTGATGCTGTTAGAACTACAGCTGCGGCGCAAAGCTGATAGCGCTGAGCCGATATTATACGTAATGCAGGGTGACGGGGTAGATTTTGGTGAGTATGCGTCAACCCGCAAAGCGGTTATAGATGATTGGGTTGGTGAGTGGAACGAGAACAAAGAGCCAGACGTAACACTGTATAAAACCGTACCACTATACGCCGCCCCACAACCAGCACCAGATAGCCAAGCGCAAGCCACGCTAAAGAGGCTGGCTGTGATTCTTCACGGCTCAGAGGTTGATTTAAACCTGCTAACGGTAACGGCCCAATCGCTGATGGATAGATGCAAGCTTGTCGGGGTAAATCCTGATGGTTTTTAAATCAATTCGTGAATATGGGAAGGTTAGGGTATCAACAAATAGAAGTGGTCTTATTGGGCCCGTGTTGGTGCTTAAGGCGTATGGCCTGGCCTATCTGTCAAAAGATGTTTTAGAGGGCGGGAATTATTCATCAGCACGTGTAGAGGTGGATGAGGAATTGAAAGTTATAAGGGTAAGGCTTGGGGAGGGGCTTGAGTGCGGGCTCAGTTCGAAGGGGGGTGCAACATTCTCTTTTCCAAAATATCTATACTCGGTAGTAATGGGGATCTCTGGCGGGGAGCGGAGAATCCGGCTTGAAATGTCAGAAGATGGGTGGTGGCGCGGGTGCTGGTGAGCATGACCGAGTGGGCGAAAGCCCACTTTAAAGAACCCCCGTGTGCCGCTACGCTTCGGGTTATTGCAAAGACAAGGCAGACCTACCCGCCAGCAATAAAACAGGGCAGGCGCTGGCTTATTGATGAAACGGCACAATTTGTAGGACTAATTGCACCCATCAAGGTATCGTCAGGGATAGATAAAAATGCCAGGGCGTTAGTTGAGAGGGTTTTAAATGGCAGCTCGACCACGTAGTTTTAATGTCTCCATTCCTAATCTTTATTGCAAGCTGGATAAGCGAACAAACAAGGTTTATTGGCAATACAAGCACCCGTCATCTGGTAAGTTCATTGGGTTCGGCACGGATGCCGACACCGCACGAACCGCCGCAGTAGAGCTAAACAGAATCCACGCAGAGCAGCAGGTAAACCAGTCTTTCGCAATACTTAACATTCGATCTGAAAAAGCAGGGCGAAAGAGTGAGATGCTTTTGTCTGCCTGGGTGGAAAGGTACTGTGAAATCCTTGATAAAAGGCTAGGCAAGGGCGACCTATCAGTGCGTACAGCCACAAGTGGAAAAAGGCTTGCAAGGCGTTTAGCTGAAAGATTCCCGCGCACTCCGATTACCGAAGTCTCAGCTCGTGAATTGTCGGCAATACTCACCGAATACACTGACCAAGATAAAAACCGAATGGCTCAGGCTCTCCGCTATGGGTGGGTTGAGGTGTTCAAAGAGGCTCAATATGCCGGGGTGGTAAATCCCGGATTCAACCCCGCAGAAGCAACAAGAAACCCCAAAGTAACCGTGTCACGACAGCGTTTGGGTATGCAGGAGTGGTGGAAGATATTCGAAGCCGCAAGCAGCTCTTATCTCAAAAATGCCATGTTGCTGGCCATGCTAACCGGGCAGCGACCAGGTGATATTGTCAAAATGAAATTTAGCGATATTTGGGATGATCACCTGCATGTTGTTCAAAACAAAACTGGCACTCAAATTGCCATACCTTTATCTATAAAAATGGAAGAGATAGGTATGAATTTACGTGAAGTTGTATCTAAATGCCGTGACTGTGTAGTTAGTAAGTATCTTGTTCATCACACAAAAAGAATGGGCGTGGCAAGCGCTGGAGATGGGGTTACAGCAAGGGCGCTTACCGACGCATTTAGCATGGTTCGCGACCGGGTGGAAATCGTTGCCTCTAAGGGCAAGACGCCGCCGACATTCTATGAGCAAAGGTCGTTATCAGGACGGGTTTATAAGCGACACGGATTGGACGTGCAGGCTTTATGGGGCCACAAAAACAAAGAAATGTCGGAAGTATATTTAGATGAGAGAGAAAAAAAATGGATCGTAATTGCGGTCTAGTTTTGGTGAGGGATTTTGGGGGAATTTTGGGGAAGGTGCCTTCCCCTTTATTAATCAGTTTCTTGCGTGTTACTGGCAATGCAAGCGGCTCAGCGTCAGGCGTAACGTATTGTGTTGCCGGATGCGCTTATCCGGCAATGATGCCAATCTTACTTGCTGCTGTCCGGACCACGTTCACCGCGGGCTACCGGGTTCTTCGGATCGCTGCTCCACTCATACCAACCGCCATCATAGACCGACACGTTTTGCCAGCCCATTGCGCGGGCGTACATAAAGGTTTCTGAGGCGCGCCAACCGGTGCCGCAATAGAAAGAGACCTGCTGATCCGGCAGAATGTTCCATTGCTTCCACATGGCGGCGATGTCGTCTGCACTGCGCATTGTGCCATCCGGATTATGGAAATCTTCCATGTGGGTGGAGTCACTTCCTGCGTGACCCCAACGAGCGCCAGCGATTTCACCTTTTGGCTTGATGTAGCTATATCCACTGGTCGTGCCGATAAACTCTGGCCACGAACGGATGCTGACCAGTGACGCATCCTGGCGATGCAGCAAGCCGCGAGCCTGCGCCATATCCAGCATCAATTGTGGTTGGGCGGGGATCGTGACGCCAAAATCCGGTTCAGGTTTGACCGTCGGCGGGGTGCCGCGTTCGACGGGTAAACCTGCGTCGGACCAGGTTTGCCAGCCACCGTCGAGCAGGCGAACATCTTTTACACCCGCATACAGCATGATTTGCGCCACGCGTGCGGCGGCGTACACATCGCGACCATACAAAATGACCGTGGTGTCGTGGCGGATACCGTGTTTAGCCAGCATCGCTTTTAGCTGTTCGTCGGAGACTTTATTCCACAGCGGTTCGCTTTCCACTTCGTTAGTGTCAATGTAGCCCGCACCCGGAATGTGGCTTAGAAGATAAAATTTTGGCGCCCCCCAGGCCGCTTCAATGACTTTCCAGTCACCAGTCGGTTTTGCGGTAACGTCTTTGCCTTGCTGAAGATCGTGTAGCCATTGTGGGTAAACCAACTGTTCGAAGTGCGGCAGACGCTGCAAGCGTGCAGGGTCCTGTAGCGCATCGCTAAGGGTCGAAATATGGTTAAAACCCACTTTTTGCAGGCGGCCTTTGACGGCTTTTACATCGCTGTCGTTGCCATACAGTGCCACTGGCGCATCGGCTTTTAACTGATGTGCCTGAACCCAGGCGGTAAGTTGTTCATCGTTCATCTTGTCGAGCCAAGCGGCAGACAGGTTCAGTGCGGAGGGTTCGTGCCCGGAAGGACCATTGAGCGACTGAGGCCAGCCGTTATAAAAAGCGCTCTGACGGGTATCGATTGCCGCGCCTTGTTTTTGCTGTAACTGGTTGAGGGTAAGCGTCTGTGCTGTTTCAGCAGCCCAGGATGAAGCGCAAGCGAGCCCTAAAGCCAGTGCCAGCGCGGTCATTTGAGAAACACGTTTCATCGAATAGCCCGACGTTGAAAAAAGAGGACGACATTCTGTGCCGTCGGTTAAGTAAAATCCTTGCGTTAACGCAGCATAACGCCACATTCACGCCCAGGAATCCATTTGTACTACCCGGCCTGCCGGGGGGACGTCTTGCATATCGTGGGTGACTTGCACCACAGGGATCCCCAGCTTCCGCACTTCGGTGAACACCCACTGGCGAAACGTATCCCGAAGTGACGCATCCAGGCGACTGAAGGGTTCATCCAGCAGCAAAGCCTGTGGTTGCGCCAGCAGGGCGCGAAGCAGGGCGATGCGTGAGCGTTGCCCCCCGGACAGCGATGCCGGGTCGCGATGATAAAAGCCCGCCAGGTCCGCACGCTCAAGGGCATGTTCCACTTCATCGCGTCTCGCCGTACCTTTCAGGTCAGCGGGTAGTGCCAGTAATAAATTTTGCCCAACACTGAAGTGATCAAACAGCAGGGCATCCTGGAACAAAATACCCATCTGGCGCTGCGCGGTAGGTAGTGTGTCAATGCGCCGTTCATTGAGCCATAGTTGACCGGAGGCACGAAATTGATCGGGGAGCGCACCAATCATCCACGAAAATAGTGAAGACTTGCCGCTTCCTGAAGGCCCCATAATAGTGACGATGTCACCTTTATTGACCTGAAGGTTGACGCCCGTCAGCAGGGGCGTTGACCCCAGGTACAGGGAAACATCTTGCACTATGAGCATTAGCGGAGTCCTTGTCGAAAGCGGCCAGCCAAGGCGGAAAGCGAGGCTGCGAGTGCGAAAACAACCAACGGTAACAGCAATTGCCATAGCGCCTGTGCCGCCAGAATAGCGGTGCTGCCACCGCTGCTTAATGCTACGGCTTCGGTCGTGAGTGTGGGATAACGACCTGCGCCCAACCATAATGTTGGCATGTACTGGGCAATACTAACCGAAAATCCTACGGCGAAAGCAATCAGTGCCGGGCGCAGCATCAACGGGCATTTTACCTGCCAGAAAATGCGGTTTTGTGTCCAGCCCAGCGTTTGCGCAATCACAATAAGGCGCGAGTCAATACGCTGCCATGCAGGTTTAAGCACAAACAGCATCCACGGTGTTACCCACAATAAATGCCCCCAGACCACCGTGATGAACTGGCCATCCTGTTGGGCATATAGCGCCAGCGTATATTGGCCGGTGACCAGCGGTAACGCGGGTAAGATAATGGGCAACCAGACCCAACGGGGTCCGGTTTGTGGCCCCCATTCCAGCCATATCAACAGTGTGACCAGCGCAAGTGTACTGGCCAGCATCCCCATTTGCAGGCTGTTGATCAGCGCATCTCGGTTCAGCGATGAGTATTCTGCCATCAGGAGCAGAACGACTGCGCACACAACGCCGCTGATGGGCAGAAGTTGGATCAGCGATCGTCCGGCTGTACAGGATGAGAACTGCAGGCGTACACCGCTGATTGCTGGAATTGTGCGTCGCCAGCCGCGCCAGAGCAGATAGCCCACCAGCGCAAAAATGACCAGTAACAGCACCAGCAGTAAACTGGCGAGCGCACCTTTTGTCTGCTGGTCGGCGTCGCCCTGGCTTAACCATTGCCAGCTCAACACCGCGAGTGTTGGCGGGTTGCCGGGCCCAAGGACGATCGCGACATCCACGACGGAGAGCGACCATGCGACAATCGCCAGCATAACTTTCCCTAGCGCTGGCGCGATAGAGGGCAGTACCAGCCAGTTCAGACACTGCAACCGGCTGTAACCCAGTGAGTCCAGCACGATGACCTGCTGCGACAGCTGCTTTTCACTCAATAAAGCGGAAAGGATCCAGAGCAAAAAAGCGCTTTCTTTCACCGCCAATGTGATGCCCAGACCCACACCGTAGCGGTCCAACAGTGGGCTGAGAAACGGCAATAGACGGTAGAGCATGCCGCCTTCGGCGAAAAGTAACAGCATGCTGGTGGCAAACGCAATGTGCGGAACCGCCAGCAGCCAGGGGAGGCGAGTACAAAGCCGCGCCCATCCAGCGCCGGGCCAGAATGCAAGGACGGTTAGCAGGGCGATACCGAGCGCACCAGTGGCTGCTAGCGTGACAGAAACCAGTGTCGCCAGTAACGCTTGCAGGAGTTGGGGATCGGCAAACAACGCCAGCCAGTGTGCAAGGGAAAGCGCTGGCGCAATTAGCGTAAAAGCCGCAGGGACCAGCGGCAAATAGATTGCCGCCATGCAGGCCCAGAGCAGCAGAATTAATGCGTACCGTAACGGCGTAGCCATTCTTGTTCCAGTGCATTTACCCAGGCTGCGTGTGGCTCAGGCAGGACTGCGGGGAGTCCTTGCGGGATTCGAGCCAGTAGCGCTTCCCGCTGTTCGGCTGGTAATTTTTGGGGGGCAAGCACTGAAGGATCGCCCCAAAAGGTGGGGTCGGCTTTGCGGAGCTGCGCTTCAGGCGAGAGCAGGAAGTTAGCCACCACTTTCGCCCCGGCACTGGCACGCGCATTCGCGGGAATGGTGACAAAATGCACATTGCCCAACATGCCCTGAGAGAAGCCAAAACTATAGCTATTTTTCGGTAACTCGCCGCGAGCGATTTTTTGCTGTGCATGCGCAGGGTTAAAGGTTAACGATATCCGCAGTGTGCCGCTATTCAGCAGGGCATCCATGCGGGCAGGCGTAGGGGGAAAGTCTTTCCCTTCTCTCCACAGTGCGGGATGTAAAGCATCAAGATACTGCCACAAAGGGGCGGTAACCTCGGCGAACGTGGCTGCATCGGGCGCGCTTTTCAGTGCTTGTGGTTTTGCGGTGAGCGTAATCAGCAACTGTTCGAGAAAAGCGGTACCGGTAAATTCGGGTGGGCGCGGATAGGTCACCGTGCCGGGATGCGCTCGCGCAAATTCCAGCAGTGCCTGCGCAGAGCGAGGGGGCTGTTCTGTGATATCCCGATTGGCGATAAAGGTTAACTGCGCGCCACCCCACGGAGATTCGGCGCCCTCTGTGGGAATGGCGAAGTCTTCAGTCACCGGTTGTTGGGTATCCACGTAACGCCAGTTGGGCAGCATTTGCGCCCACTGCGTTTGCAGCAGACCAGCGTCTTTCAGGGTGCGAAAATTCTCGCCATTGACCCACAGGAGATCAACCGAACCACCTGTTTTACGCCCTGATGCCGCTTCGGTCTGGATGCGTTTTACAGCATCGGCGGCATCCGCCAGACGGACAATTTTCAGGTTAATGGCGTAGTGTGTTTTCATCTCACCGCTCACCCAGTCGAGATACTGATTAACGGCGTTATCGCCTCCCCAGGCGTTAAACCACACCGTCTGACCCCGGGCGTCGTTTTTGATTTGCTGCCAGTTATCACTCTGCGCAAAGGTTGTCAGCGGAGAGAGCAGCAAACCCAGGCACAATAAACAGTAACGCATAGTATCTCCAGTCGTTTATGGAGGCTTCAGGAACGCTTCCTGTGCCGCTCAAGATAAAGGCCTCTTGCCACTGAAATCACGACACTCAGGGCAAACAGAATAGACAGCCCGGTCACGAACCAATATGTGCCGCCGGTCAGCAGGCTACCAGCCCATGAGTAAACGATAGTGGCAGGCAACTGGCCAATACCGGTGGCGATGAAAAAATGACGAAAGCGGATGGACGTCAGGCCGGCGGCGTAGCTGACCGGATCGAAGGGAACGAAAGGTAACAGGCGGCAGACCAGAATGGCGTGTTTACCGTAGCGCTCAAAAAAGGCGTCCATATTTTTTAGCACCGTTTTACCGGTTAATCTTTCTACCGCGCTGCGCCCGAACATCCTGGCGATAAAAAAGCAGAGTGCTGCACCCGCCATCGCACTGGCCCAGGAGAGAACACCGCCCCAGAATGCGCCAAACAATGAGGCATTTGCAAAGGTGATCAGGAAGGCCGGAAGCGGGGCGATGATCGCCTGTAAAATCATCAGGAAGAACGATACGACCGCGGCCTGGGGACCCCAGGAACGAATGAAATTTTCAAGCGCATGCTGATCAAGCGTGGTAAACGCAGTCAGGCTCTGCGTGAGAAAGTCTCTCACGCCGGGCAGCCATGCCCACGCCATTAACGCGACAACCAACAGGGCAATGAACCCAGCCCGGCAACACTTTCTGATATTCGTTCTATTCAGTGTTCTCATTTACCGGCAAGCTCTCGATTTGCAGAGGGGTCGATATGTTTATACCGGGCCCAGGCCTTTGCCGCCTGCACGAGGGCAAACAAGGCAAAGCCTGCAACACTGAGTTTAACGATAAACGCCCAGGTGATGCCTTCACTGGCGAGTTCGTGTGACATCAGCGTATAGATAAAGATACCGGGTAACGTGGTGATAGCTGAAATCAGTGTAAATGACCAGAACGGAATGGCCGTCAGTCCGTACGCATAGTTTTGAATATTATAAGGAAACAGGGGAACGAGGCGGGTCAGGATCAAAAAGTCGATACCGCTATGGGCAATGCCTTTTTCGATCGCCTGAAACGTCGCTGTATGCCCGACGTGTTTCAGTAATAGTTCCCGCCCAAGCCAGCGTGCCAGTAAAAATGATAATGCCGAGGCAACGGTTGCGGCCAGTAAAGAGATGAGCGTGCCAACCAGTGGGCCGAAAAGGATACCGCCGACAATCACCAGAATACTGCCGGGTATCAGGCACAGCGCCGCGACGATAAAGAGCAGAATATAAAGCGCGTAGCCGAACAACCCGCTTTGGCGGATGACATCTTGTAAATGATGGAGATTGGTTATCAGGTCAGACAGACCAAAATAGTGGAAAACCCCAGCCAGGGCGCAGAATAGCACTGCCACAATCAGCAGTCGGTATTCTGCCTTATGCGAACTTCTTTTTCATGGGGGGTCTCCTGTAAATCCGTGGGCAATGAAGCGTTTTCACCAGCGAAAAGTGCGCGCGAAGATATATTAAAATCCCGCTCGCAACAATGTATTACCGTCGCTTTATTGATTTTGCACAGAATATACTGACTCTCCAGGCGAGGCCCGGAGAGCGAAAAAATGCAGATAATTAGACGCGGAATTTTGCCCACACTGGCGCGTGGTCGGACGGTTTTTCCATGCTGCGGATCTCATAGTCGATACCCGTTTCTTCGCAGCGTTCCGCCAGCGGATTGCTTGCCAGCAGCAGGTCAATACGCAGACCACGGTTATCGTCGAAGCCTTTCGAGCGGTAATCAAACCACGAGAACTGGTCGTTTTTATCAGGATGCGCGTGACGATAGGTGTCCACCAGCCCCCAACCTAACAGACGTTCCATCCACTCACGTTCTTCCGGCAGGAAGGAACATTTTCCGGTACGCAGCCAGCGTTTGCGATTCTCTTCGCCGATGCCGATATCCAGGTCGGTTGGGCTGATATTCATATCACCCATGATCAGCACCGGATTATCGCGTTTCAGCTCCGTCTCAAGATAGTTTTGTAAGTTCTGATAGAACGCCGCTTTCGCCGGGAATTTGGTTTCATGGTCGCGGCTTTCGCCCTGTGGGAAGTAGCCGTTGATGACGGTGATGTTGCCAAGCGGAGACGGGATCTCCGCCATAATGATACGGCGCTGAGCCTCTTCGTCATCATTCGGGAAACCACGGCGCACTGCAATCGGTGTCTCTTTGGTCAACAGTGCCACGCCGTAATGGCCTTTCTGTCCGTGATAGAAAACGTTGTAGCCCAGTTTTGCTACCTCTTCGAGCGGGAACATATCGTCGTGAACTTTTGTCTCCTGTAAGCCAATAACATCCGGTTGGTGTTTTTCGACAATGGCTGCCAGTTGATGAGGACGGGCACGCAGGCCGTTGATATTAAAAGAGACAAATTTCATAGTCGCTGCCACTTTGTAAGATGAATAGTGCAAGGATGGTAGCAGAATTTCGACGAACTGACTGCTTCTTGTCACCTGATTCCAACAATGATTGCTAATGGTGTTAACGATGGAGCAAAAACTGCACCGTTTTGGCGCGAAGCGCGTCGCTATGGGGCAATAATTTCCGATAAATTTCGTATACGATCACAATTCCAGAATTATATTTGGCGACTGAATAAAATTGCGGTTTTTCCTCTATTTAGTCCGCTGATGCGCAAACATATTCACTTTATATGCACATATGGTGAATATCGCTGTGCTGTAACTTGTTGATATTCCGTTCTCAGACCCCGTTTATGCACTTTTTCCGCTGGCTGGCACGAACCCTGCAATCTACATTTACACCGCAAACACTATATTTATTAACATATAAATAACCTTTTATTTACCGTTGAGGTCGCTATGTCTCTGTCAGTTACGCGTGAAAATTTTGATGAATGGATGATGCCTGTCTATGCCCCAGCGCCTTTTATTCCGGTGCGCGGTGAAGGTTCACGTCTGTGGGATCAACAGGGTAAAGAGTATATCGATTTCGCGGGAGGCATTGCGGTTAACGCACTGGGGCATGCACATCCGGCATTGCGTGAGGCATTAAATGACCAGGCCAGCAAATTCTGGCATACCGGCAACGGTTACACCAACGAACCGGTATTGCGTCTGGCGAAGACACTTATCGACGCGACGTTTGCTGAGCGGGTTTTCTTCTGCAACTCCGGCGCGGAGGCAAACGAAGCTGCACTAAAACTGGCGCGTAAATTTGCCCACGATCGGTTTGGCAGCCAAAAAAGCGGCATTGTGGCATTTAAAAACGCCTTCCACGGTCGCACGCTGTTTACCGTCAGTGCCGGGGGGCAGCCAGCCTATTCACAGGATTTCGCACCACTGCCGCCGGATATCCGTCATGCGGCGTATAACGATCTCGACTCCGCCAGCCAATTGATCGATGACACCACCTGTGCGGTTATTGTGGAGCCAGTGCAGGGGGAAGGTGGCGTCGTACCGGCAACCACCGCGTTTTTACAGGGGCTGCGTGAATTATGCGATCGTCATAATGCGCTGCTGATTTTTGATGAGGTACAGACCGGCGTTGGGCGTACCGGCGAACTGTATGCCTATATGCACTACGGTGTGACACCAGACCTGCTGACGACGGCCAAAGCGCTTGGCGGTGGATTCCCTATTGGCGCTTTATTGACCACCGAACGTTGCAGCAGCGTGATGACCGTGGGCACTCACGGCACAACTTACGGCGGAAACCCATTAGCCACTGCCGTGGCGGGTAAGCTGCTGGACATTGTTAACACGCCGGAAGTCCTCAATGGTGTTAAACAGCGTCATGACTGGTTTGTGGAGCGTATTAACGCCATTAACGAACGTTTTGGGTTGTTTAGTGAAATCCGTGGTCTTGGGCTGTTGATCGGCTGTGTGCTAAATGCGGAATTTGCCGGAAAAGCGAAACAGATCTCGCAAGAAGCGGCCAATGCAGGCGTGATGGTACTGATTGCTGGCGCTAACGTGGTGCGTTTTGCGCCAGCGCTAAACGTCAGCCAGGAAGAGGTGGCAACCGGGCTCGATCGTTTTGCGCTGGCATGCGAACGCATTAAAGCAGGAGGTTCATCATGATGGTGATCCGTCCCATTGAACACGCGGATATCGCCGCGTTAATGCAGCTTGCCAGTAAGACCGGCGGTGGGTTGACGTCATTGCCCGCAAATGAAGCCACGCTGGCGGCGCGTATTGATCGTTCGTTGAAAACCTGGCAAGGCGAGTTGCCTAAAAGCGAGCAGGGCTACGTTTTTGTATTGGAAGACAGTACCACCGGAACCGTGGCGGGGATTTGTGCGATTGAAGTGGCGGTAGGGCTTAACGATCCCTGGTACAACTATCGTGTTGGCACGCTGGTTCATGCTTCGAAAGAGTTGAATGTCTATAACGCATTGCCGACGCTGTTTCTCAGTAACGATCACACCGGAAGCAGCGAGCTTTGTACCCTGTTTCTCGATCCGGACTGGCGTATAGAAGGTAACGGCTATTTGCTGTCGAAGTCGCGCTTTATGTTCATGGCGGCGTTTCGTGACCGTTTTAACGAAAAAGTCGTTGCTGAGATGCGGGGTGTCATTGATGAACACGGTTATTCGCCATTCTGGCAAAGCCTTGGCAAGCGCTTTTTCTCGATGGAATTCAGCCGCGCAGATTTTCTCTGTGGCACCGGACAAAAAGCGTTTATTGCAGAGCTGATGCCTAAACATCCTATATACACCCACTTCCTGTCGGAAGAAGCGCAAAGCGTGATTGGCGAAGTGCATCCCCAAACGGCGCCAGCCCGTGCGGTGCTGGAGAAAGAAGGGTTTCGCTACCGCAACTACATCGATATTTTCGACGGCGGGCCGACGCTGGAATGCGATATCGACCGGGTACGCGCTATCCGCAAAAGTCGACTGGTGGAAGTGGCTGAAGGTCAACCTGCACCGGGCGAATATCCTGCCTGCCTGGTGGCTAATGAAAATTATCAAAACTTCCGCGTCATGTTAGTGCGTGCCGACCCGAATACCCAACGACTGGTGCTGACGGCAGCGCAACTGGACGCCCTGAAATGCCACGCGGGTGACCATGTACGTTTTGTGCGCCTTTGTGCGGAGGAGAAAGCAGTATGACATTATGGATAAACGGTGACTGGGTGACCGGGCTGGGTGCACGACGGGTGAAAACGAACCCGGTGAGCGGGGATGTGCTGTGGCAAGGCAATGATGCCGATGCGACTCAGGTAGCACTGGCATGCCAGGCGGCGCGGGCCGCTTTTCCGGGCTGGGCGAAACAGGCTTTTGCCGCCCGCCAGGACATTGTCGAGAAATTCGCGACGCTGCTGGAGAGTAATAAAGCAGAACTGACGGCGATCATTGCACGGGAAACCGGCAAGCCGCGTTGGGAAGCTGCAACCGAACTGACGGCGATGATCAATAAAATTGCCATCTCCGTGAAGGCGTATCACACCCGTACCGGTGAACAGCATAACGCGCTGCCAGATGGCGCAGCGACGTTACGTCATCGCCCACACGGTGTGCTGGCCGTGTTTGGCCCGTATAACTTCCCCGGTCATTTACCCAATGGTCATATCGTTCCGGCGCTGTTGGCTGGCAATACGCTCATTTTTAAGCCCAGCGAGCTGACGCCGTGGACCGGTGAGGCGGTGATCAAACTGTGGGAACAGGCGGGATTACCGCCGGGCGTATTGAACCTGGTACAGGGGGGGCGCGAAACAGGACAGGCACTGAGTGCACTGGACGACCTGGATGGCCTGCTGTTTACCGGTAGCGCCAATACGGGTTATCAGCTGCATCGTCAGCTATCTGGCCAGCCGGAAAAGATCCTCGCGCTGGAGATGGGCGGGAACAACCCGCTGATTATCGAGAACCCCGAAGATATTGATGCGGCGGTACATCTGACTATTCAGTCAGCATTTGTTACAGCCGGGCAACGGTGTACCTGCGCCCGTCGTCTGCTGGTTAAAAAAGGGGCGCAGGGCGATGCGTTTCTGGCGCGGCTGGTGGACGTCAGCCAGCGTTTAATGCCGGGCAACTGGGATGCACAACCGCAGCCGTTTATTGGCGGGCTTATTTCTGAACAGGCCGCGCAACATGTTTGTGACGCCTGGCAACGCCTTGCAGCGCAGGGAGGGCGAACCCTGTTGGCACCGCGCCAGGTACAAGCGGGAACTTCACTGTTGACCCCCGGCATTATTGAACTGACCGGCGTGGCGAATGTCGCGGATGAAGAGGTTTTCGGCCCGCTGCTCGGTGTCTGGCGTTATGACAGCTTTGATGATGCGATTCGCATGGCCAACAATACCCGCTTTGGTTTGTCGTGCGGGCTGGTTTCGCCGGATCGCAATCAGTTTGACCAATTGCTACTGGAAGCTCGTGCGGGCATCGTCAACTGGAATAAACCGCTAACCGGCGCAACAAGCACCGCGCCGTTCGGTGGGATTGGCGCCTCAGGCAACCATCGCGCCAGTGCGTGGTATGCCGCAGATTATTGCGCCTGGCCGATGGCGAGCCTGGAATCTCCAACCCTGACGCTGCCGACAGCGCTTAGCCCAGGACTCGATTTTTCATGCGAGGATAAGCCATGAAAGCGCGCGAAGTAAATTTCGACGGTCTGGTGGGACTGACTCACCACTATGCGGGGTTGTCATTTGGCAATGAGGCCTCAACCCGACACCGTTTTCAGGTGTCGAATCCCCGTCTGGCGGCGAAGCAGGGTCTGCTAAAGATGAAAGCGCTGGCGGATGCGGGATTTGCTCAGGCGGTGATCCCGCCCCACGAGCGGCCTTATATTCCGGTTCTGCGTCAGTTGGGATTTAGCGGCAGTGACGAACAGGTGCTGGAGAAAGTGGCGCGTCAGTCGCCTCACTGGCTCTCCAGTGCCAGTTCCGCTTCGCCGATGTGGGTGGCGAATGCGGCCACGGTCTGTCCTTCGGCAGATTCGCTGGACGGGAAAGTGCATCTGACCGTCGCCAACCTGAATAACAAGTTTCACCGTTCGCTGGAGGCTCCGACCACGGAAGCGTTGCTAAGCGCGATCTTCCGCGATGAGAGCCGCTTTACGGTCCATAGTGCATTGCCACAGGTTGCGTTACTGGGTGATGAAGGTGCGGCTAACCACAACCGCCTCGGCGGTGATTATGGAGATCCCGGCGTGCAGGTGTTTGTCTATGGTCGTGAAGAGGGCAACGGCGCGCAGCCGAAGCGTTATCCGGCGAGGCAATCGCGTGAGGCCAGCGAAGCTGTTGCGCGCCTGAATCAGGTGAACCCTAAGCAGATTATCTTTGCTCAGCAAAACCCGGATGTTATCGATCTTGGGGTGTTTCATAACGATGTTATTGCGGTATCAAATCGTCAGGTGCTGTTTTGTCATGAATTGGCGTTTGCCAACCAGCAGGCGTTGTTACAGCAGTTGCGTAGCCAGGTGGCGGGATTTACGGCGCTGGAAGTTCCCCTGGCGGAAGTGTCAGTGCAGGATGCCGTGGCAACGTATCTGTTTAACAGCCAGCTACTCAGTCGTGATGACGGTTCAATGATGTTGATCTTGCCGCAGGAATGCCGGGAGCATGCAGGGGTATGGCATTATTTAAACCGTCTGCTTGAAGATGACAACCCGATTGACGATCTACGGGTATTCGATCTGCGCGAAAGCATGTCCAACGGTGGTGGCCCGGCGTGTCTGCGCCTTCGGGTCGTGTTAACCCCACAGGAGCAACAGGCGGTGAACCCGGCGGTTCTCATGAATGATGTGCTGTTTAACACGCTGAATAACTGGGTTGATCGTTACTATCGCGATCGCCTTACCGCAGCCGATCTTGCTGACCCGCAGTTGCTGCGCGAAGGGCGTGAAGCATTGGATACGTTGACACAATTACTCAAGCTCGGTTCGGTGTATCCCTTCCAGCAGGAGCGTACACGTCATGGATAATTTTCTTGCGCTGACGCTTGCGGGGGACTCGCCAGATACCTCCCGGGGGAAAGTTCACGGTTTTGACTGGCAATGGATTGGGCATGGCATGCTGGAACTGACGCCGGTTGCTCCGGTTGAGCGTTCGCTGGTTTTGTCTGCGGGCATTCATGGTAACGAAACCGCACCAGTAGAAATACTGGATACATTGCTGTCCGGGTTGTTTAGCGGCACGCTGCCGCTGACATGGCGGCTATTGCTGATCCTGGGCAATCCGCAGGCGTTAGCTGCGGGCAAACGCTATTGTCATAGCGATCTGAACCGTATGTTTGGCGGTCGCTGGCAGCTCTTCGATGAGAGCGGTGAAACACGGCGTGCCCGCGAGCTTGAACGGTGTCTGGAAGATTTTTACGCGCGGGCAAAGGCACCTGTTCGCTGGCATCTCGATCTCCACACGGCTATTCGCGGGTCACATCATTTGCGTTTTGGCGTGCTACCGCAGCGTGATGTGGCATGGGATGAGGCGTTTCTTCACTGGCTGGGGGATGCGGGGCTGGAGGCTCTGGTTTTCCATCAGGCGCCAGGCGGAACGTTTACCCATTTTAGTGGGGAGCATTTTGGCGCGCTGGCCTGCACGCTGGAGTTGGGCAAGGCGCTGCCGTTTGGGCAAAACAACCTGTCACAGTTTGCTCATACTGCGCAGGCGCTGGCAATGTTGTTGACAGGCAGACCCGTAGCGGCAGCTGAGACGCCGCCGTTACGCTATCGCGTGGTCGCGCAAATTACACGGCGCAGCGACGATTTCATTCTCTACATGGACAACCAGACGCTAAACTTTACCGCGTTTAAAGAGGGAACCGTGCTGGCTCAGGATGGCGATGAACGTTTTATCGTCACCCATAGCGTTGAATATGTTCTCTTTCCTAATCCAAATGTGGCCTGTGGTTTACGCGCGGGACTGATGCTGGAAAGGGTGTAAAAGATATATCCGCCCTCGGGTTAATCTCTGAGGGCTTATTTTTGCGTGCTGTTTATATTTATTACGGATTATTCCTGGTAAGTTGCTTTCTTAATAACCAGAGTTCAGGTATAGTTCTTCATAATCCTTTCAAAATCATCCTGTTGTAATTTTTTATTTCAACTCTCCGCAATTTATTCTTTTTTTCTTCATAATTGATGAAAGTTTGTTTTTTACACTTTCATTGTTTTACCGTTGCTCTGATTAATTGACGCTTGAGCCGGTAAAGTTAATCCCGTCAACACGACATCACATTGCATAAGCATCGCATGAATGTCGTCAGAATAACTGAAAGGAAGGATAGAAATTATGCGTAAATTGACTGCTCTGTTTGTTGCCTCTACCCTGGCGCTGGGCGCTGCAAACCTGGCTCATGCCGCTGACGCTACCACAGCCGCTCCGGCAGATGCCAAACCGATGATGCACCACAACGGTAAGTTTGCCCCGCATCATGACATGATGTTTAAAGACCTGAACCTGACCGATGCACAGAAACAGCAGATCCGCGACATCATGAAAGGTCAGCGCGATCAGATGAAACGTCCTCCGCTGGAAGAACGCCGTGCAATGCACGATATCATCGCCAGCGATAGCTTCGATAAAGCGAAAGCTGAAGCGCAGATTGCGAAGATGGAAGAGCAGCGCAAAGCTAACATGCTGGCGCATATGGAAACGCAGAACAAAATTTATAACATTCTGACCCCGGAACAGAAAAAACAGTTTAATGCCAATTTTGAGAAGCGTCTGACAGAACGTGCAGCGCAGAAAGGTAAAATGCCACAGGCTGCCGAATAATCGGTAGGCGTCTATACTCAATCATTCACGCTGTGTCGGAGCAGATTGCCCCAGACAGCGTGAAAAAAACTCAAGACCGCCGGCCTTGTCCACAACACGTTTAACGATGTGGGCAGGATCGGCGGTTTTTTCTTTCCTACCTATTGCACCGCGCTTCGGACACGTTATGCTCCTGAAGCCCGCGAAAATGCTACCTGGATCAGCGCGTTAAACTTTCTTGCAAAACGCCATGGTCATCGCTAAGGCAAATCAACTCTGCTGCCGATAACAACGAGTAGGGTGAATGATAACAATGATGATTTGGCTGCCTGATGACGGCATGTCGGCGCACGGTGCCTTTCTGGAGGGATGATGGAGTACTTTGATATCCGCAAAATGCCGGTTAATCTCTGGCGTAATGGTGCGGGAGAAACGCGTGAAATATGTTGTTTTCCGCCAGCAACGCGCGACTTTCACTGGCGGGCGAGTATTGCCTCCATTGCTGCGAACGGCGAATTTTCACTCTTCCCCGGCGTTGAGCGCGTTATTACGCTGCTCGAAGGGGGAGAAGTCACGCTGGAAGGCGCTAACACGCTACCGCATACGCTAAAACAGCATCAGCCTTTTACTTTCGCCGGTGACCGTGTGGTAAAAGCGAAGCTGACGGAAGGGCAGATGTCGATGGATTTTAATATCATGACCCGTCGGGATGTTTGCCAGGCGAAAGTTCGTGTGGCTGACCGGACGTTTACGACCTTTGGTTCGCGTGGCGGCGTGGTATTTGTGATTAGCGGAGCCTGGCAACTGGGGGATAAGTTGCTGACGGCTGACCAGGGGGCGTGCTGGCATGACGGTAAGCATACGTTGCGACTGTTGGAGCGCGAGGGGAAGTTGTTGTTCAGTGAGATTAACTGGAAGCCTGGTTTTTCGCCTGATTCGGTGCAATGACGTCGTTTGGGCCGGATAAGCCCTTTTGTGGTTATCCGGCACGGGTAAATCAGCGAATTACGCTTTTTTCCAGAAGTCGTCAAACACCGTAATCGGAGGGCGGCGTTTGTGTTCTGTCTTCACGTACCAGCCTTCAATTTTCTTCGCAACGTCGGCATCCAACGTTTTTCCTTCCAGATAATCGTCAATGTTGTCGTAGGTAACGCCTAATGCGGCTTCATCGGGCAGAGAGGGACGATCGTCTTCGAGGTCGGCGGTTGGCGCTTTGTTGTATAAATGCTCAGGGCAACCTAATGCCGCAAGAAGCTGCTTACCCTGACGCTTGTTGAGGCGGAATATTGGGTTAATGTCCGTACCGCCATCGCCATACTTAGTAAAGAATCCGGTAATGGCTTCTGCGGCGTGATCGGTACCCACGACAACACCGCTGGTCATTCCGGCGATACTGTATTGTGCCTTCATACGCTCGCGGGCTTTTTCATTGCCGCGCACGAAATCACTCAGTTCAATACCTGCGTCTCGCAATGCCTGCTCGCTGGCCAATACTGCGCCTTTGATGTTGACGGTGAGTACACGGTCAGGTTGTATGAACGCGATCGCGTCCTGACAGTCCTGTTCATCGGCCTGCACACCATAAGGCAGGCGCACGGCAATAAACTGTAACGCATCGTTACCCGTTTCTTCGCGCAACTCAGAAATCGCCATTTGGCATAACTTTCCGGCCAGGGTGGAGTCCTGCCCACCGCTAATCCCTAACACCAGTGATTTAAGGAAAGGGTAGGTTTTGAGGTACGATTTCAGAAAATCCACGCTGCGGCGAATTTCCTCTTCTGCATTAATGTGTGGTTTGGCGCCAAGTGCCCGGATTATCTCTTGCTGCAGAGTCATTTAACCCCCTCCAAAAAATGAAATGATCAAAAATAACGATGTGTTAAAGCTAACGCGTTGACGCCCAAACGACAAGGGATGCAGCCGGATATAACATCATTTTGTTTTGATAGAATTTTCTGAAATGACCTGAGTATCCACTGACAGCTTGAAAAATGCGTTGTTGTGCTCCAGGCTTATATAACACGCTGAAAAACAAGAGGACGGAATATGAACAAGAATCTAACAGGAATTCTGAGCGCAGCGGCGGTATTGACTATGCTGGCAGGGTGTACGGCTTACGACCGTACCAAAGACCAATTTGTGCAGCCCGTGGTGAAAGATGTGAAGAAAGGGATGAGCCGGGCGCAAGTGATGCAGATTGCCGGTAAACCGTCATCTGAAGTCAGCATGATCCATGCGCGTGGTACATGTCAGACCTACATCCTGGGTCAACGAGATGGTAAAGCAGAGACCTATTTTGTTGCATTAGATGATACTGGGCACGTGATTAATTCCGGCTATCAGACCTGTGCG
The DNA here is from genome assembly GCF_005281345.1 of Citrobacter sp. wls619. GTDB lineage: Bacteria > Pseudomonadota > Gammaproteobacteria > Enterobacterales > Enterobacteriaceae > Citrobacter. The sequence goes on along the minus strand of NZ_SZXJ01000078.1, from coordinate 144,736 downwards.
GAGTACGACACCGACCCGCAGTCTGCTAAGTAGTTGCATCTGTTTATTGCCTGAGCACTCTGACGAACCGGCCGCTGTGCCGGTTTTTTTGTGCCACACGATCTTATTTATTGTCGCGAATTATTTGCCCGAAGTGTGAGGGGTGTCATAACCACAGGTCAAGGAGAGACAATTTAGTTGGTCAATGAAATACCATCCGCGAGTGCAATCCCGTATACTCATTTCAGCCACCTAAAAAAGTAATTTAGCTGACGCAAGTTACCCAGAGCATGGATGCAGGTTATGGCTTGCGGAGTGTCTGGTACACAGATAATCGCACATGAGGATCGTTTTAATGGAAAAGAAACACATTTATCTGTTTTGTTCTGCGGGCATGTCGACTTCTTTGTTGGTCTCGAAGATGCGTGCTCAGGCTGAAAAATACGAAGTGCCGGTTATCATTGAAGCGTTTCCCGAAACGCTGGCCGGAGAAAAAGGCCAGGTAGCCGATGTTGTGTTATTAGGTCCACAGATTGCTTATATGTTGCCCGAAATTCAGCGTTTGTTACCCAACAAACCTGTAGAAGTGATTGACTCGCTGTTGTATGGCAAAGTCGATGGTTTAGGCGTGCTTAAGGCTGCAGTTGCAGCAATTAAAAAAGCCGCAGCAAATTAATTATTTTATTTTAAATTTCCCGTCAAAGAGTTATTTCATTAACATTCACCGCAATTGTTAATTGCGGTATTTAAGGGTATTTTTCTATGAGTAACGCTATTGCTTCACTTGAAAAGGTACTCCTTCCTTTTGCTGTAAAAATTGGAAAGCAGCCACACGTTAATGCAATCAAAAACGGTTTTATTCGTTTAATGCCGTTAACCCTCGCAGGGGCTATGTTTGTATTAATCAATAACGTTTTCCTGAGCTTTGGGGAGGGGTCGTTTTTTTATTCCATGGGCATTCGACTTGATGCTTCAACTATTGAAACGCTAAATAGTTTAAAAGGCATCGGTGGGAACGTCTATAACGGTACGCTGGGTATTATGTCATTGATGGCGCCATTCTTTATCGGTATGGCGCTGGCGGAAGAACGCAAAGTCGATGCACTGGCTGCTGGTTTATTATCTGTCGCCGCATTTATGACAGTCACACCTTACAGCGTGGGCGAGGCCTATGCCGTGGGTGCTAACTGGCTGGGCGGTGCGAACATTATTTCCGGTATTATTATCGGCCTGGTGGTCGCGGAAATGTTCACCTTCGTCGTGCATCGTAATTGGGTTATTAAATTACCTGATAGCGTTCCGGCTTCTGTTTCTCGCTCGTTTTCTGCACTGATTCCTGGCTTCATTATCCTCTCTATTATGGGGATCATCGCCTGGGCGTTGAACACCTGGGGAACGAACTTCCACCAGATCATCATGGATTCCATTTCAACTCCGCTGGCGTCACTGGGTAGCGTGGTGGGTTGGGCGTACGTGATTTTTGTTCCGCTGTTGTGGTTCTTCGGTATTCACGGTTCTTTGGCACTGACTGCACTGGACAGCGGTATCATGACCCCCTGGGCGCTGGAAAACATCTCTATCTACCAACAGTTTGGTTCCGTAGACGCGGCACTGGAAGCGGGTAAGACGTTCCACGTCTGGGCGAAGCCGATGCTGGACTCCTATATTTTCCTGGGAGGGAGTGGGGCAACGCTGGGTCTGATTATTGCTATCTTCCTGGCTTCTCGTCGCGCTGATTATCGTCAGGTAGCGAAACTGGCACTGCCATCAGGTCTGTTCCAGATTAACGAACCCATTCTGTTCGGTCTGCCGATTATCATGAACCCGGTTATGTTTATTCCATTCATCCTGGTTCAGCCGATTCTGGCAGCGATTACACTGGCCGCTTATTACACAGGCATTATTCCACCGATTACCAACATTGCACCGTGGACGATGCCAACCGGGTTGGGCGCATTCTTTAACACCAACGGTAGCGTCGCTGCTCTGCTGGTCGCACTGTTTAACCTTGGTATCGCAACGCTGGTGTATCTGCCGTTCGTGGTCGTCGCCAACAAAGCTCAGAACGTCATTGATAAAGAAGAAAGCGAAGAAGATATCGCTAACGCATTGAAATTCTAAATTTAATCCGGCATGGCTATGCGGCCATGCCGGACTGAACCAGAGGAAAAGAGTATGTTAGATATCGAAAATATCGTCGATACGCAGTCAGAGGCTGAAGAGCTTGAAGAAGTGGTGATGGGGCTCATCATCAACTCGGGTCAGGCACGTAGTCTGGCGTACGGTGCGCTTAAATTGGCCAAACAGGGTGATTTTGAGTCAGCGAAGACCATGATGGAACAGTCTCGCATGGCGCTGAACGAAGCACACCTTGTCCAGACCAAACTGATTGAAGGCGATCAGGGTGAAGGTAAAATGAAAGTCAGCCTGGTGCTGGTCCATGCACAGGACCACCTGATGACGTCGATGCTGGCACGTGAACTGGTGACAGAACTGATTGAGCTTCACGAGAAGCTGAAATAACGAGGAGTGCAGAATGCAGCTACAGATTAACGCACCGGAAATCAAAACCGTCTATGAGCAGCAGCTTTTTAATGGCAAAAATTTTCATGTGTTCATCTATAACAAAACTGAGAGCATCAGTGGGCTGCATCAGCATGATTACTACGAATTTACCCTGGTCTTAACGGGACGTTACTATCAGGAGATCAACGGTAAGCGTGTACTGCTTGAGCGCGGAGACTTTGTCTTTATCCCGTTGGGATCGCATCATCAAAGTTTCTATGATTTCGGCGCGACGCGAATTCTTAACGTTGGTATCAGTAAACGTTTTTTTGAACAGCACTACCACCCGTTGCTACCATTTTGTTTTGTTGCATCGCAGGTGTATCGGGCGAACAGCTCGTTTCTTACTTACATCGAAACGGTTATAGCATCACTGAACTTTCGTGAAAGCGGACTGGATGAATTTGTAGAAGTGGTCACCTTCTATATTATTAATCGGTTACGCCATCATCGGGAAGAACAGGTGCTGGATGATATTCCACAATGGCTTAAAACTACCGTGGAAAGCATGCATGACAAAAGGAAGTTCAGCGAAAATGCGCTGGAAAATATGGTACACCTGTCCGCAAAATCCCAGGAGTATCTGACCCGTGCAACCCAGCGTTATTACAGTAAAACGCCAATGCAGATTATTAATGAAATCCGCATTAATTTTGCTAAAAAACAGCTGGAAATGACTAACTATTCTGTAACTGATATTGCCTATGAGTCTGGTTACAGTAGTCCGAGCCTGTTTATTAAAACGTTTAAAAAGCTGACGTCGTTTACACCAAATAGCTATCGTAAGAAATTAACGGAATTTAATCAGTAAATTTTATTTACCAATAACCAATTTTTATAGCTTGCCCAAAATAGCGTTGGGACTGCCACGCTATACCTGACGAATGGGTTGAGCATAATACGTGTCAGTGTTTTTACACTGAAGGGAGAAATTATGAGCCAGAAATTAAAAGTCGTCACTATCGGTGGCGGGAGCAGCTACACCCCTGAATTACTTGAAGGCTTTATTAAGCGTTATCATGAATTACCGGTCTCTGAATTGTGGCTGGTGGATGTCGACGGTGGTAAAGAGAAGCTGGACATTATTTTTGACCTCTGCCAGCGCATGATTGATAAAGCTGGCGTCCCGATGAAAGTGTATAAAACGCTGGATCGCCGAGAAGCGCTGAAAGATGCTGATTTTGTTACCACGCAGTTGCGCGTAGGACAACTTAAGGCTCGTGAACAGGACGAACGTATTCCTCTGAGCCATGGCTATCTGGGGCAGGAAACTAACGGTGCTGGAGGCCTGTTTAAAGGACTACGTACCATTCCGGTGATCTTTGACATTGTGAAGGATGTGGAAGAACTGTGCCCGAATGCGTGGGTGATTAACTTTACCAACCCGGCTGGTATGGTCACTGAAGCGGTCTATCGCCATACTAACTTCAAGAAGTTTATCGGCGTGTGCAATATTCCAATCGGTATGAAGATGTTTATCAGCGACGTCCTGGCGCTGAAACAGAGTGATGATTTATCCATCGATCTGTTTGGTCTGAACCATATGGTCTTCATTAAGGATGTTCTGGTCAACGGTGTGTCACGTTTTGATGAACTGCTGGACGGCGTAGCGTCGGGTCAGTTGAAAGCCTCTGGCGTGAAGAACATCTTCGATCTGCCGTTCAGTGAAGGGCTGATTCGTTCACTGAAACTGCTGCCGTGCTCGTATTTGCTGTACTACTTCAAGCCAAAAGAGATGCTGGCGATTGAAATGGGCGAATATTACAAAGGTGGCGCACGCGCCCAGGTAGTACAGAAAGTTGAGAAGCAACTGTTTGATCTGTATAAAAATCCTGAGCTGAATGTTAAGCCGAAAGAGCTGGAACAGCGTGGCGGGGCTTATTACTCTGATGCCGCGTGTGAAGTCATCAATGCTATCTACAACGACAAACAAACCGAACATTACGTCAACATTCCTCATCATGGCCATGTTGATAATATTCCTGCGGACTGGGCCGTTGAGATGACCTGCACGCTGGGACGCAATGGTGCAACGCCGCACCCGCGTATCACCCATTTCGATGAAAAGGTCCTGGGCCTTATCTATACCATTAAAGGTTTTGAAGTAGCGGCGAGCAACGCAGCACTAAGCGGCGAGTTGAATGATGTACTGCTGGCGTTAAACCTGAGTCCACTGGTGCATTCAGACACTGATGCTGAAATTCTTGCCCGCGAGCTGATCCTGGCGCATGAAAAATGGCTGCCAAATTTCGCCGGATGCATCGAGAAGCTTAAAAGCGAACAACACTAACTGAGGTTGGCTATGGAACGCGTACTGATTGTGAATGCGGATGATTTTGGCCTGAGCAAAGGACAAAACTACGGCATTGTTGAAGCCTGTCGCAATGGCATTGTCACCTCAACCACGGCCCTGGTGAATGGCGAGGCGATAGAGCATGCGGTACAGCTTAGTCGCGATATACCGGAGCTTGCCGTTGGGATGCACTTTGTCCTGACGCTCGGCAAACCGTTAACGGCGATGCCGGGTCTGACGCGTGACGGTGTGTTAGGGAAATGGATCTGGCAGATGGCAGAGGAAGAGACGTTGCCGCTGGAAGAGATTTCTCAGGAGCTGGCTGCACAGTATCAGCGTTTTATTGACCTGTTCGGGCGGGAACCGACGCACCTGGATAGTCATCACCACGTGCATATGTTCCCGCAGATTTTCCCGATTGTCGCCAGTTTTGCCGCGGAGAAGGGGGTGGCGTTGCGGATCGATCGGCAGACGGTGTTCCAGGCGTCTGATTTACCGGAAACGTTGCGTACCTCCCAGGGATTTAGCAGCGAGTTTTATGGCGACGCGATTTCTGAGGCCCTGTTTTTGCAGACGCTGGACGCGTCCGCAGACCGGGGAGAGTCCTCGCTGGAAGTGATGTGTCATCCGGCGTTTATCGATGACATCATTCGACAAAGTGCCTACTGTTACCCCCGCTTAACTGAGCTTGACGTACTGACGTCTTCGTCATTGAAATACGCTATTGCGGAGCGCGGTTATCGTCTTGGCAGTTTTCTGAACGTTTAATTCCTGAGTTGGCGGCGCGTTGGTGCGCCGCATTTTTTTGTCTACGTCATTGATATTTGCTGCAACCTGTCGTCCCCCCCGTTATCGCCACCCATTTCACGAATTCACTGTTTTTGCACCGTCCGGGGGTAAAATCAGCTAAGATAGCGTTTTTCAGATTTTTAGAATTTGTCTTTAGTGAAGCAACTGATTATGAAACCTCTTCGCCAACAAAATCGTCCGGTTATCAGCTATGTTCCTCGCGTGGAGCCAGCTCCACCAGAGCATGCGGTGAAAATGGATGCGTTTCGTGACGTATGGATACTGCGCGGAAAATATGTCGCTTTTATCTTAATGGGGGAGGCGTTTCAGCGTTCGCCTGCATTTACGGTTCCGGAGTCGGCACAGCGCTGGGCTAACCAGATTCGCCAGGAAAACGAGCTGAGCGATTAATCGGATATAAAAAACCGCCGGGGAATAACTCCCCGGCGGTTTTTTGTTTTGCGCAGACAGGCTGTTAGCGATGCGCCAGTTCGGCGTGATCGTCGCTGTCCAGAATCGTTTTATCGGTCTGTTTCAGCCATTGGCTGGTAAGCGTACCCGCGGTCATGGAACCGCTAACGTTCAATGCAGTACGCCCCATATCGATCAGCGGTTCAACAGAGATCAGCAGAGCAACCAGTGTGACCGGCAGGCCCATGGCAGGCAGTACGATCAGTGCCGCGAAAGTCGCGCCACCGCCCACACCCGCAACCCCTGCGGAACTGACGGTCACGATACCCACCAGCGTGGCAATCCACATTGGGTCCAGCGGGTTAATACCGACAGTGGGTGCCACCATCACGGCGAGCATCGCCGGGTACAGACCCGCACAACCGTTTTGACCAATCGTTGCGCCAAAAGAGGCGGCAAAGCTGGCGATGGACTCAGGGACGCCCAGACGACGGGTTTGCGCTTCGACGTTCAGTGGAATAGACGCGGCGCTGGAGCGGCTGGTGAAGGCGAAAGTCAGTACTGGCCAGACTTTGCGGAAGTATTTCAGTGGGCTAACGCCGTTAATACCCAGCAGGATGCCGTGTACGACGAACATAATGCCCAGGCCGAGATACGAAGCAACGACGAAGCTACCCAGCTTGATGATGTCCTGCAGATTGGAACCGGCAACCACTTTGGTCATCAGCGCCAGAACACCGTACGGAGTCAGTTGCATCACCAGACGAACCAGCTTCATCACCCAGCTCTGCAGGGTATCGATAGCCGTTAATACGCGCTCGCCTTTTGGCGCATCATCTTTCAGCAGTTTAAGTGCCGCAACGCCCAGGAAGGCCGCGAAAATAACGACGCTGATAATCGACGTCGGGTTTGCACCCGTAAGATCGGCAAATGGGTTTTTCGGGATAAACGACAGCACCAACTGCGGCACGCTGAGGTCGGCAACTTTACCCACATAATTGGTTTCAATGGCGGTCAGGCGTGCGGTTTCAGCACCGCCTTGCACCAGCCCTTCAGCAGTCAGACCAAACAGGTTCGTCACCAGAACACCCACCAGCGCGGCGATCAGCGTGGTAAACAGCAGCGTTCCGATAGTGAGGAAACTAATTTTGCCCAACTGAGAGGCGTTGTGCAGACGCGCAACGGCACTGAGAATAGAGGCAAAAACCAGCGGCATGACAATCATTTGCAGCAGTTGCACGTAACCGTTGCCGACAATGTTAAACCACTGAACGGAATCTTTCAGTACCTGGCTGTCGGACCCGTAAATGGTGTGCAGGGCGAGACCAAACACCACGCCCATGACCAGACCGACCAGTACTTTTTTGGCCAGACTCCACTGTTTGTGGCGGGCTTGCGCCAGCACGAACAGCAGTACTACGAACACGATAATGTTCGCGATTAATGGAAAGTTCATCCCCGTTCTCCTGATCTTATTATTCGTATCACCATGCAATGGTGATTCTGTTGGCGCAAGATTAGCAGAACTGTGACTTGCCTCTTATATTCAAATGGAATTGTTTATTCCTAAAATGACATTTTGGCTGTTTTATTAATCAGCCTGGTGCTTTATAAACCGATTAAACTGCATCTGCAGCGTGTTAATCATCTGTGATGACCAGCGCACTGCGCTGTTTTCCGGCATCGTCTGAGGCATCCAGATGGCCCAGGCAAACAGCGCCATACACAAAAAGCGCTCCAGCTGATTTCCCTTCTGCGGGACGAGGATTGGCAGACGGAAGCGCCAGCGACAGGGCCAAAGCAGGGGAACGCCTGCCGGGGTCAGCATATCGGCCAGTATGTGACTGAGATAGCCCAGCACCATCCCTTGTAGCGCATCGGCCGGGATTATCCAGCTATCCGGAACTTTCAGGTAAAATGTGGCCAGCAGGGCAAAGACCGCCAGCAGGCTATGCGTAAACCCGCGATGGCCAAATGCCCGGGCAATAGGCTTTGAGATCCACTTCAGCCGCTGCCCAAGCAGGGATTTCGGGTGATCGATATCGGGCAGCAGACACGTTAGAATGGCCGAAGGCACAATATGCCACCAGTCACCCTGAGCAAGAACGGGGGTCAGCTCGGCATTTTTGGCAAATACCGCACAGGCAATAGAAAAAAGAAGGTGGCCTTCCGCCGTCATGATAAAACCCAATAAACTGTCAATTCATACAGTATAGGGGTTTTATACAGTAGGCGGAAGAGGTGACGTTGTAACCCTTTGTCACAAATGCACGATTAACGCGCCAACCAACCGCCGTCCACGGCAAGCGTGTAACCATTAATATAGTCAGAAGCCGGGCTGGCGAGAAAAACGACCGGGCCTTGCACGTCATCCGGTGTTCCCCAGCGCCCCGCGGGAATGCGATCGACGATTTGCTGATTACGCTCACTGTCTTCGCGCAGTTGCTGTGTGTTATTGGTCGCCATATAGCCGGGAGCGATGGCATTGACATTAATTCCCTGAGCCGCCCACTCATTGGCCAGCAGGCGGGTGATCCCCAGCACGCCGCTTTTCGATGCGGTGTAGGACGGCACGCGGATTCCCCCCTGAAAAGAGAGCATTGAGGCAATATTGATAATTTTACCGCCGTTGCCCTGCGCCAGGAACTGACGCGCCACCGCCTGCGACAGAAAGAAAACAGACTTGAGATTCAGGTTCATTACGTCATCCCAGTCTTTTTCACTAAAATCCAGCGCGTCCTGGCGACGAATCGTACCTGCATTGTTGACCAGAATATCGACCCGACCAAATGCCGCCACAGTTTGCGTCACTACGCTGGACAGCGCCTCCTGTTGGCTGAGGTCGGCCTGGATAGCCATAAAACGCCGACCAACTGCGGTGATTTTTTCCTCGGTGTCATGCGGGATTTTGCGGTTTACGCCAACCACGTCACATCCGGCTTCAGCCAGCGCCAGGGCCATACCTTGTCCAAGCCCGGTATCACAACCGGTGACGATTGCGACTTTACCCTCAAGACGAAACGCGTCCAGAACCATGTTCACCTCAGCTATTTTTACTGTTAATGCCTTGCAATAGGAGAAGAATAGAAGAGGTTGAACAAAAATACAATTAAAATGAAACTGTGTTTTAAAAATATTGAGAGGGCAAAAAATGGGCAATATGGTCATTGCCCGGTGGGAGATTAACCCTGAAGATGCCCGGCAGTGAGCTCAGTCAACGAGGCCAGTTTGACATCGGCAAGCACAAAACGGGGATCATCCTGATTTTCATGGGCGGGGACAACAATTGAGCGCATTCGCGCTGCTTTCGACGCAATCATCCCGTTCACGGAATCTTCCAGCGCGACACAAGATAACGGGGATACGCCCAGCTTGTGGGCACAATCGAGGTAAACCTGCGGGTGCGGTTTGCTGTAAGGTAATTTTTCTGCCGAGGCCAGCGCGTCAAAGCTATCGCGCAGACCAAACATGGTCAGCACTTTTTCCAGCATATGCAGCGGTGATGCGGAGGCCAGTCCAACTTTGATTCCCTGAGATTTGCACAGTGCCACAGCTTCACGTACGCCCGGCAACAGGGGGCGTGTTTCTTCTACCAGCGCAATGGCCCGTGTAATGATGCGCTCCGTCACCTCCTGACGAGAGGGGCCTTTCCAAGGTTGCTGTGCGAACCAAAGATCAACAACCATATCGATACGTAAACCAAGCGTGTCGGGAAGTTCATGGCGGCGGGTGATATCTACGCCTAAACTTGCAATCACATCCAGTTCGGCCTGATCCCAGAGCGGTTCTGAATCGACCAGTAATCCATCCATATCGAAAATTGCAGCAAGAATTTGACGCGGGGTTGACATCACAACCTCTCCTTTAGGGTGATAACAGGGATTAAGAGCCCACCAGAACGAGCTCTAAGCGTTCATTATGGCTAATTTGGCAGTATACCGCCTTTAAAGATCAGGCGAAAACGGTTATCAACGGGTAAACTTAGGCCAAAATGACACGTCTTTATCAAGGGGAACTCATGACGTATCAACAAGCTGGACGCATTGCTGTCTTGAAAAGGTTGCTGGGATGGGTAATTTTCATTCCGGCGCTGATTTCAACACTGGTTTCAGTACTGAAGTTTATGTACGCGCACAGCGAAAAGCAGGAAGGGATTAATGCAGTAATGCTCGATTTTGCCCATGTGATGATCGACATGATGCGGGTAAATACGCCGTTTCTTAACCTGTTTTGGTATAACTCGCCGACACCGGATTTTCAGACCGGACTGAATCTTGTTTTTTGGTTGATTTTTATTCTGATATTCATCGGCCTGGCATTGCAGGACTCTGGCGCCAGAATGAGTCGTCAGGCGCGTTTTTTACGCGAGGGCGTTGAAGATCAGTTGATTCTGGAACAGGCAAAAGGCAGTGAAGGGTTATCGCGTGAGCAAATTGAGTCGCGTATTGTGGTGCCACACCATACGATCTTTTTACAAATCTTCCCGCTCTATATTTTGCCGGTGATCGTTATCGTGATCGGCTACTTCTTCTTCTCATTGCTGGGCTTTTTGTAAGTCCGCTATTATCAGGCCTGGGCTACGTGAAGCGTCAGGCCTGATAAACAAAGCCGCCTTCGGGCTATCTGTACGTTAAGCCGCCAGTAACCTTTCCATCGCTTTTTGCGCCACCACCAGGTGCTGCCCGCCAAACAGAATTGCCCGATTAAGCAACGTATACAGCTGATAGATAGGCTGCCTGTCGAGAAAATCTAACGGTAGCGGCGAGACAGACTGATAACCGTCATAAATCTGCGGTGGCTGATCGGTATGTAACGGCAACATTGCCAGATCGCACTCTCTGTCGCCCCAGTAACAGGCGGGGTCAAAAATGTAGGGGCCATTCGGTCCGAGCGCACAGTTTGCCGACCACAAATCGCCGTGCAGGAGAGAAGGCTGTGGCTGATGGGAGGAGAGTCGTTGCTGAACATGATCGACAATGGCGTCAATATTGCCAAACGCGATGCCTTTTTCCGCCGCAAGTTCCAGTTGCCAGCCGATGCGTTGTTCGGCGAAGAAGGTTGACCAGCGACGCTGCCAGGCATTGGGTTGCGGCGTAGTGGAGAGCGCATTATCGAAGTCGAGGCCGAACTGTGGCTGATCGCTCCATTCGTGCAAGTGTGCAAGTTGTTGTCCGAGAATAAACGCGTTGTGGGCATCAAGCGGGCGGGGAGGGAGAAAGTCCATTACCAGAAAACTGTAATCTCTGTCGGCACCCACCGCCCAGACTTTGGGAACAGAGACGGTTTGACTTCGGGAAAGCAGTTCTAACTGGTCGGCCTCCGCCGTAAAGCCAGACAACAGCTCTCTTTCATCACATTTGACGAAAAAATCGCGCCCCGCATAGCGTAAATGCCATGCGGCGTGGATCTCTCCGCCGGGCAGTTCATTACGCAGTTCGATTTCGCCTTCACCTAATTGCTCGCTTAAAAGACGACTGATAGCCTGCCACATGATGTCTCTCCCCATGTTGTCTGCCAGATCATAAGGTTAGCGCAAGAATGCGGTAAAAAAACACGAACTGACGCACACCGTAGACGCGTCATCGCTGGAAAGGCACTTATTGTATGTCGTTCTTCCATACCTCCCTGAGAAATTGCGACGTTCGGTTTAACATGATTCACTTCTTTGTAATCACGTGATTTTTTATCATAGACGCATAATACGCATGCTGACAGTTTTGTCGGTAAATCCCCCTTAATGCCTGATAAGGGGGATGGTGTCATCATCGGGTAAGATACGAATATATTTTTTGCGTATCGCCCAACGCGCACAGCCGTGTGCCCTGATTCAGCGTTGCTGCGCTACCCGCAGCGACGCCAAAACGCACAATCTCTTCAAACGGGGCATTTTCTGCCAGTTTCAACGTCATCGCGCCGACCATACTGTCGCCTGCGCCAACGGTACTTTGGCTTTTCACCGGCGGAGGAACGACCTGGACGCACGTTTCTTGATTGACGCCCAATGCCCCTTGTGGCCCAAGAGAGACCACAACGCGAAGCGCTTTGCCGCTTTGTATAATCTCCTGTGCTGCTTTGCGGACGTCATCGGGTTGTGTGAGTTCGCGTTTCACCAGCGCACTCAATTCTTTGAGGTTGGGTTTTACCAGTTCGATACCGCCGATGGCTAATGCCGCCGTCAGCGCCTCGCCGGAGCTATCGACAATGCAGCGAATGCCCTGTTTTTGTGCGGTGGTGATGAGGCGGGTCAGTTTTTCTATTTGCACACCGGGCGGCAAACTGCCGCTAATGACCAGTATCGCACCCGATTCAATTTCCAGTACCTGATCCTGCAGTTGGTAGAATTCGTCATCAGTCAGCGCGGCACCGGGCATGACAAAACGATACTGCTCGCCGCTGGATTCGACGTGGACATGGAGATTTTGTCGGGTCCAGTCTTTGGCCTCGATAGTCGAGACGGGAACATTTTCGTCGGCAAGTAAAGAAACTAAGTGCTCGCCGGTCGCACCACCGACCGGGAAGATAGCCGTTGCGGTTCCGCCAAGATGTGCAATGGCGCGGGCAACGTTGATGCCTCCGCCACCAGGTTCAAAAACCGGTGAGGTACAGCGAAGTTTACCTTCGGGGTAGATTTGTGGCGTGATTGTTGCGCTATCGAGAGAGGGCGCAAGTGTTAACGTATAGATACGTATCATCTTTACCTCCTGTTAGGCTGACCCCAGTCTGGCACTTAACGCCACGAAAGTGAAGTAATTAACAACATGATTTCTCGCAGCTTTATTTAAAATTCTCCTGCCAAAGATATATAAATAAAATAAAGGATTAGGAACGCTCTTATTCAAAAAATGAAATAAGAATTTATTGCTATGTTATTCGAGTCTTTTTATAATTTGTTACCTTTCAAGGGTCTTTTGTCATTGATCCACATGAAAGTTTCCGAGACCGTTATGGTCTCTTTTTTTGTTGTACGGACTCTTTATAAATGAAGCTTTTGAAGACAGTGCCCGCAGCAGTATTGCTGACGGGGTGCGTGTTTGCGTCAATGCATGCCGCCGCCGATGATTCCGTTTTTACTGTCATGGATGACCCTTCCAGCGCGAAAAAACCCTTTGAAGGTAACCTGAACGCGGGATATCTTGCCCAGTCAGGCAACACAAAAAGTTCTTCTTTAACCGCCGACACCACCATGACCTGGTATGGTCAATCTACGGCGTGGTCTCTGTGGGGAAATGCCAGCAACACCTCCTCAAATGATGAGCGTTCATCTGAGAAATATGCTGTAGGTGGTCGTAGTCGTTATAACATGACTGACTATGACTATCTCTTTGGTCAGGCCAGTTGGCTAACAGACCGTTATAACGGATACCGTGAGCGTGACGTGCTAACGGCCGGTTATGGTCGCCAGTTTCTCAATGGACCGGTGCACAGTTTCCGCTTTGAATTCGGTCCTGGTGTACGTTATGACGAGCACACTGATGGCACCACTGAAACGCAGCCGTTAGGTTATGCGTCCGGAGCTTATGCGTGGCAGATGACGGACAACACCAAGTTTACGCAGGGTGTGTCGGTATTTGGTGCCGATGATACAACGCTGAATTCTGAAACGGCTTTGAATGTTGCTATCAACGAACACTTTGGGTTGAAGGTTGCGTACAACGTGACCTGGAACTCCGAACCGCCGGCAACCGCGCCGGAGCATACCGATCGCCGCACGACGGTTTCGCTCGGCTATCGGATGTAATAGTTAGCCGGGCCAGTTAACTGGCCCGGCTTTGATAAATTAACGTTAAGTATTTTTATTATCCTAACCGCGCTTTATTTTTGATGCTTTTCTGACATCCCGCATTTTTAGACGCTTTCAATTTAATGAATAAATAGGCTGTCCTGAAAATGGCATTTCAGCATTACCGTCATAATTAAACACAATTAACAGTCTGTAGAATATATTTGCTCAGGTTGGCATAGTGCTTCTGACGTTTAACCCCAGATCATGGCTGCCCAGCGTAGCATCAGCATTGCCGCACAAATAACCAGCAGTATTACAACCATCTTCCAGTGTTTTTTGGCAAAACGATTTGTTGGCATTGTTCTTTTCCTGCCCAGGTCAGACCATTCTACTTAGTGTAACAAAGATAGAAGGGTGTCCGTGAATTGATTTACATCATGGAAAGCGCATTGATTGCAGCTTTGATCGGCTCGTAATGCCGTGTACACTGTCAAACGGTGTTATCAAAAAACGGGCGTAGGTCCAGCGTTGCCTGTCAGGTGACCTGTGACATATTTCGCAGAGTGAAGCGGGAATCAGCCCAGACCTTTTTGATAATTTTAAATATTGAATCTTTGTATGTGCTCTTACGTGTGGGGCACCACTGCAAATAAGGATATAACATGCCTGTTATTACTCTTCCTGATGGCAGCCAACGCCATTACGACCACGCTGTAAGCCCCATGGATGTTGCGCTGGACATCGGTCCAGGTCTGGCGAAAGCGACTATTGCTGGCCGTGTTAACGGTGAGCTGGTAGATGCTTCCGATCTGATTGAGCATGATGCGAAACTCTCCATCATCACCGCGAAGGATGAAGAAGGTCTGGAGATCATTCGTCACTCTTGTGCGCACCTGTTAGGGCATGCGATCAAACAACTTTGGCCGAACACCAAAATGGCGATCGGACCGGTTGTTGACAACGGTTTTTACTACGATATCGATCTTGACCGTACGTTAACCCAGGAAGATGTCGACGCGCTCGAGAAGCGGATGCACGAGCTCGCTGAGAAAAACTACGATGTCATTAAGAAGAAAGTCAGCTGGTACGAAGCGCGCGAAACCTTCGTGAAGCGTGGTGAGACCTATAAAGTCTCTATTCTTGATGAAAACATTGCCCATGATGACAAGCCTGGCTTGTACCATCATGAAGAATACGTCGATATGTGCCGTGGTCCGCACGTGCCGAACATGCGTTTCTGTCATCACTTCAAACTGATGAAGACCGCAGGGGCATACTGGCGCGGCGACAGCAACAACAAGATGCTGCAACGTATTTATGGTACTGCATGGGCCGACAAAAAAGCCCTGAATGCATACCTGCAACGTCTGGAAGAAGCAGCCAAGCGTGACCATCGCAAAATCGGTAAGCAGCTTGACCTGTATCATATGCAGGAAGAAGCACCGGGTATGGTGTTCTGGCATAACGATGGCTGGACTATCTTCCGCGAGCTGGAAGTTTTTGTTCGCTCGAAACTGAAAGAATATCAGTATCAGGAAGTGAAAGGTCCGTTCATGATGGACCGTGTGCTGTGGGAAAAAACAGGTCACTGGGACAACTACAAAGATGCGATGTTCACCACCTCTTCTGAGAACCGTGAATACTGCATTAAACCCATGAACTGCCCGGGCCACGTGCAGATCTTTAACCAGGGTCTGAAATCCTATCGTGACCTGCCGTTGCGTATGGCTGAATTTGGTAGCTGTCACCGTAACGAGCCGTCAGGTGCGCTGCACGGTCTGATGCGTGTACGTGGCTTCACTCAGGATGATGCACATATCTTCTGTACTGAAGAGCAGATTCGTGATGAAGTTAACGCGTGCATTCGTATGGTCTACGATATGTACAGCACTTTTGGCTTCGAGAAAATCGTCGTCAAACTGTCCACTCGCCCCGAAAAACGTATCGGCAGCGATGAAATGTGGGACCGTGCTGAAGCTGACCTGGCCGTGGCGCTGGAAGAAAACAACATCCCGTTTGAGTTCCAACTGGGTGAGGGCGCGTTCTACGGTCCAAAAATTGAATTTACCCTGTATGACTGCCTCGATCGTGCATGGCAGTGCGGTACTGTACAGCTGGACTTCTCCCTGCCGTCCCGTTTAAGCGCCTCTTATGTTGGCGAAAATAACGAGCGTCAGGTGCCGGTTATGATTCACCGCGCAATTCTTGGGTCGATGGAACGTTTCATCGGTATCCTGACCGAAGAGTTCGCTGGCTTCTTCCCGACCTGGCTCGCGCCGGTTCAGGTTGTGGTCATGAACATCACCGATTCTCAGTCTGAATACGTTAACGAATTAACGCAGAAACTACAAAATGCGGGCATTCGTGTAAAAGCAGACTTGAGAAATGAGAAGATTGGCTTTAAAATCCGCGAGCACACTTTACGTCGTGTCCCTTACATGTTGGTCTGTGGCGACAAAGAGGTAGAAGCAGGCAAAGTTGCCGTGCGCACCCGTCGTGGCAAAGACTTGGGCAGCCTGGACGTAAATGAAGTGATTGAGAAGCTGCAACAAGAGATTCGCAGCCGCAGTCTTCAACAACTGGAGGAATAAGGTATTAAAGGCGGAAAACGAGTTCAAACGGCACGTCCGAATCGTATCAATGGCGAGATTCGCGCCCTGGAAGTTCGCTTAACAGGTCTGGAAGGCGAAGCTTTGGGTATTGTGAGTCTGAGAGAAGCGATCGAAAAGGCTGAAGAAGCTGGAGTAGATTTAGTTGAAATCAGCCCTAACGCCGAACCGCCAGTTTGTCGTATTATGGACTACGGCAAGTTCCTTTATGAAAAGAGTAAGTCTTCTAAGGAACAGAAGAAAAAGCAAAAAGTTATCCAGGTTAAGGAAATTAAATTCCGTCCTGGCACCGACGATGGCGATTACCAGGTAAAACTCCGCAGCCTGGTACGCTTTCTGGAAGATGGCGATAAGGCTAAGATCACACTGCGTTTTCGCGGTCGTGAGATGGCCCACCAACAGATCGGTATGGAAGTGCTCAACCGCGTCCGTGACGATCTGAGTGAACTGGCAGTAGTCGAATCCTTCCCAACGAAGATCGAAGGCCGTCAGATGATCATGGTGCTCGCTCCTAAGAAGAAACAGTAAGGCCTTCAAGTAGCAATGTCTGTGGAGCCTGCGGGTTCCACAGCCGTTGTTCGCCTACGTTTCGTTTATTAACAATGCGAAGTGGAAGTTATTAAAATGCCAAAAATTAAGACCGTACGCGGTGCTGCTAAGCGTTTCAAAAAAACCGGTGGTGGTGGATTTAAGCGTAAGCACGCAAACCTGCGTCATATTCTGACCAAAAAATCTACTAAGCGTAAACGTCACCTGCGTCCAAAAGGCCTCGTGTCTAAAGGCGATCTGGGTCTGGTTATCGCGTGCCTGCCGTACGCATAAGCCGTTAACGTTTAATTCATTTTTTTACTAAGAATATAGAAACAGGAGAGCACATATGGCTCGCGTAAAACGTGGTGTAGTTGCCCGTGCACGTCACAAGAAAATTTTGAAACAAGCTAAAGGCTACTACGGTGCGCGTTCTCGCGTATACCGCGTTGCCTTCCAGGCTGTTATCAAAGCTGGTCAGTACGCTTATCGTGACCGTCGTCAGAAAAAGCGTCAGTTCCGTCAACTGTGGATTGCGCGTATCAACGCAGCAGCACGTCAGAACGGTATTTCTTACAGCAAATTCATCAACGGCCTGAAAAAAGCCTCTGTTGAAATCGACCGTAAGATCCTGGCTGACATCGCAGTATTCGACAAAGTAGCGTTCACCGCTCTGGTCGAAAAAGCGAAAGCAGCTCTGGCATAAGCCGGTGAAAAGAGGGAGCCTGGCTCCCTCTCTTTTATTTGTAGTTCAATCAATTAGTTGACAATTTATCCGTAAGCCTTTTCAATACAGGTTGTCCGGTTTTTACCACACAAGGTAACGCAAGCATGAATGCTGCTATTTTCCGCTTCTTCTTTTACTTTAGCACCTGAACTCAGGAGGCTTGCGCGTGAAAGAAGAAACGGAAAACAGCGCCTAAAAGCCTCCCTGGTGGAGGCTTTTTTTATACGCGTCATCCTTCAAGTTGTCTCTGTGCTGGCTGCATCTGCTCTTTTGCCGCGTTGATACAACTTGAATGATTTTGCGTATATACGAGCGACTAGTGAATATCGCAACATAACGAGGAAAACCATGTCACATCTCGCAGAGCTGGTTGCCAGTGCAACGGCCGCCATTAACCAGGCTTCAGATGTTGCCGCGTTAGACAATGTCCGCGTCGAATATTTGGGCAAGAAAGGGCACCTGACCCTTCAGATGACAACCCTGCGCGAGCTGCCACCGGAAGAGCGCCCGGCAGCAGGTGCGGTAATCAATGAAGCCAAAGAGCAGGTACAGCAAGCGCTGAACGCGCGTAAAGCCGAATTAGAAAATGCAGCGCTGAACGCGCGCCTGGCTGAAGAAACTATCGATATCTCCCTGCCGGGACGCCGTATCGAAAATGGCGGGCTGCACCCGGTAACGCGTACTATCGACAGGATTGAAAGTTTCTTCGGTGAGCTGGGCTTTACCGTGGCGACGGGCCCAGAAATCGAAGATGACTATCATAACTTCGACGCGCTGAACATTCCTGGCCACCACCCGGCGCGTGCTGACCACGATACCTTCTGGTTTGACGCAACGCGTCTGCTGCGTACGCAGACCTCCGGCGTGCAGATCCGCACCATGAAAGAAAAACAACCGCCGATCCGCATCATTGCGCCGGGCCGTGTATATCGTAACGACTACGATCAGACGCACACCCCGATGTTCCATCAGATGGAAGGCCTGATCGTTGATACCAATATCAACTTCACCAACCTGAAAGGTACGCTGCACGATTTCCTGCGTAACTTCTTTGAAGAAGACCTGCAGGTTCGTTTCCGTCCTTCTTACTTCCCGTTCACTGAACCTTCTGCGGAAGTTGACGTCATGGGTAAAAACGGGAAATGGCTGGAAGTCCTGGGCTGCGGTATGGTTCACCCGAACGTGCTGCGTAACGTCGGTATCGATCCAGAAATATACTCCGGTTTTGCCTTCGGTATGGGTATGGAGCGTCTGACCATGTTGCGTTATGGCGTTACCGATCTGCGTTCTTTCTTCGAAAACGATCTGCGTTTCCTCAAACAGTTTAAATAAAGGCAGGGTAATACAATGAAATTCAGTGAACTGTGGTTACGCGAATGGGTTAACCCAGCAATTGATAGCGATGCGCTGTCAAACCAAATTACCATGGCGGGCCTGGAAGTTGACGGTGTGGAGCCTGTTTCCGGCGCGTTCAACGGCGTTGTGGTGGGCGAAGTGGTTGAGTGTGCTCAGCACCCGAACGCTGACAAACTGCGCGTCACCAAAGTGAATGTCGGCGGCGACCGCCTGCTGGATATTGTCTGCGGTGCGCCAAACTGCCGTCAGGGGCTGAAAGTGGCCGTGGCAACCGTGGGTGCTGTTCTGCCGGGCGATTTCAAAATCAAAGCTGCGAAACTGCGTGGTGAACCGTCTGAAGGCATGCTGTGCTCGTTTTCTGAACTGGGTATTTCCGACGATCATAACGGTATTATCGAACTGCCAGCCGATGCGCCAATTGGCACCGATATCCGCGAATATCTGAAGCTTGACGATAACACTATCGAAATCAGCGTTACGCCGAACCGCGCCGACTGCTTAGGCATTATTGGTGTGGCGCGCGATGTGGCTGTGCTGAACAAAGCTCCGCTGATTGAGCCGGAAATGGCGCCAGTAGCGGCCACCATTAGCGACGTCCTGCCGATTCAGGTCGAAGCCGTAGAAGCTTGCCCACGCTATCTGGGCCGCGTGGTGAAAGGCATCAATGTTAAGGCGCCAACGCCGCTGTGGATGAAAGAGAAACTGCGCCGTTGCGGTATTCGCTCCATCGATGCCGTGGTTGACGTGACCAACTATGTGCTGCTTGAACTGGGCCAGCCGATGCACGCGTTCGACAAAGACCGCATTGAAGGCGGGATTGTTGTGCGTATGGCAAAAGAAGGGGAAACCCTGGTTCTGCTTGACGGTAGCGAAGCAAAACTGAGTGCGGATACGCTGGTGATTGCTGACCACAACAAAGCGCTGGCCATGGGGGGTATCTTTGGTGGTGAGCACTCTGGTGTGAATGATGAAACGCAAAACGTTCTGCTGGAATGCGCGTTCTTCAGCCCGCTGTCTATTACCGGCCGCGCACGTCGTCACGGTCTGCATACCGATGCTTCTCACCGCTATGAGCGTGGTGTCGATCCTGCGCTGCAGTACAAAGCAATGGAGCGTGCAACGCGTCTGCTGATTGATATCTGTGGCGGTGAAGCCGGCCCAGTGATTGATGTGACCAACGAAGCGACGTTGCCAAAACGCGCCACCATTACGCTGCGTCGTAGCAAACTGGATCGCCTGATCGGACATCCTATTGCCGATGAGCAGGTGAGCGATATTCTGCGTCGTCTGGGTTGCGACGTGACGGAAGGCCAGGGCGAGTGGAAGGCTGTCGCGCCGAGCTGGCGTTTCGATATGGAGATCGAAGAAGACCTGGTCGAAGAAGTCGCCCGCGTATACGGTTACGACAATATCCCGAACACGCCAATTCAGGCGGGTCTTATCATGGGTGAACATCGTGAAGCGGACCTCTCGCTGAAACGTGTTAAGACCATGCTGAATGACAAAGGCTACCAGGAAGTTATTACCTACAGCTTTGTTGATCCTAAGGTCCAGTCGCTGCTGCACCCGGGTGAAGAAGCGCTGCTGCTGCCAAGCCCAATCTCTATCGATATGTCAGCAATGCGTCTGTCTCTGTGGACCGGCTTGCTGTCTACGGTAGTGTACAACCAGAACCGTCAGCAGAACCGTGTGCGTATTTTTGAAACGGGTTTGCGTTTTGTACCGGATACACAGGCTAACCTCGGGATCCGTCAGGATCTGATGCTGGCGGGCGTGATCTGCGGCAACCGTCATGACGAACACTGGAATCTGGCGAAAGAGACGGTTGATTTCTATGATCTGAAGGGCGATCTGGAAGCGGTTCTCGACCTGACCGGCAAACTGGCGGACATCCAGTTCAAAGCTGAAGCGAATCCAGCGCTGCATCCGGGTCAGTCTGCAGCGATTTATCTGAAAGGTGAACGTATTGGTTTCATTGGGGTTGTTCATCCTGAACTGGAACGTAAACTGGATCTGAACGGTCGCACTCTGGTGTTCGAACTGGAGTGGAATAAGCTCGCAGACCGCGTGGTGCCTCAGGCGCGTGAAGTTTCTCGCTTCCCGGCGAACCGCCGTGACATCGCCGTTGTTGTGGCAGAAAACGTTCCCGCAGCGGATATTTTATCCGAATGTAAGAAAGTTGGCGTAAATCAGGTAGTTGGCGTAAACTTGTTTGACGTGTACCGCGGTAAGGGTGTTGCGGAGGGTTATAAGAGCCTCGCTATCAGCCTGATCCTTCAGGATACCAGCCGTACACTTGAAGAAGAGGAGATTGCCGCTACCGTCGCCAAATGTGTAGAGGCATTAAAAGAGCGATTCCAGGCATCATTGAGGGATTGAACCTATGGCGCTTACAAAAGCTGAAATGTCAGAATATCTGTTTGATAAGCTTGGGCTTAGCAAGCGGGATGCCAAAGAACTGGTCGAGCTGTTTTTCGAAGAGATCCGTCGTGCTCTGGAAAACGGTGAGCAGGTAAAACTCTCTGGTTTTGGTAACTTCGATCTGCGTGATAAGAATCAACGTCCGGGACGTAACCCGAAAACGGGCGAAGATATTCCCATTACAGCACGGCGCGTGGTGACCTTCAGACCCGGGCAGAAGTTAAAAAGCCGGGTTGAAAACGCAACGCCCAAAGAAGAGTGATTTAACGATACGCAAAGTATGACGCGTATAACTAAAAAGGCCGCTATGCGGCCTTTTTCCTTTTCACTACTGAATCAGCACCGTAGAATCTCCCCATCTTTTTTCAGCAGAATGGAAAACATGCTGACTTTCGCCCATCAACAGCAGCGACGAAACGTGCGCTGGATACTGTCTCTGTCAGTGCTGATGCTGCTGGCAACCATGATAAGTTTGTGCGCAGGAGAACAGTGGATTGCTCCCGGCGATTGGTTTAGCGCTCGCGGCGATCTGTTCGTCTGGCAAATTCGACTGCCCCGTACGCTTGCCGTATTGCTGGTAGGCGCCGCACTGGCCCTGGCTGGCGCGGTGATGCAGGCGCTGTTTGAAAACCCGCTCGCGGAGCCTGGCTTACTCGGCGTGTCTAATGGCGCGGGGGTTGGGCTTATTGCGGCAGTACTGTTGGGGCAAGGGCGATTGCCCGGCTGGGCATTAGGCCTGTGCGCCATTGCTGGTGCGCTGATTATCACCCTCATTCTTCTTCGTTTTGCCCGCCGACATTTATCGACCAGTCGTTTGCTGTTGGCAGGCGTGGCGCTGGGGATTATCTGCAGCGCGCTGATGACCTGGGCTATCTATTTTTCCACCTCTTTTGATCTTCGACAGTTGATGTACTGGATGATGGGCGGCTTCGGTGGCGTAGACTGGCATCAGGCCTGGCTCATGGTGGCATTGATTCCGGTGCTGGTGTGGATCTGCTGTCAGTCGCAGCCGATGAATATGCTGGCGCTGGGGGAAACCTCCGCGCGCCAGCTGGGACTGCCCCTATGGTTCTGGCGCAACCTGCTGGTGGTTGCCACAGGATGGATGGTCGGCGTAAGCGTGGCGCTGGCGGGGGCAATTGGTTTTATCGGGCTGGTAATCCCCCATATTCTGCGACTGTGTGGATTAACCGATCACCGCGTTTTACTCCCTGGGTGTGCGCTGGCGGGGGCAATTGCACTACTGTTTGCTGATGTCGTTGCACGTCTGGTACTGGCATCGGCTGAATTACCCATTGGCGTGGTGACGGCCACGATGGGCGCACCGGTATTTATCTGGTTATTGTTAAAAGCTGCGCGCTAGAAAGCGCAGGTTCGGTCTATGCTTAAAAGCTGAACAGGGTCATCCCACTATTCACCTGTTGGTCTGGAGATGCTATGCAAAACACGCTTTTTAATACGGAAGTGACAACCATCGACGGCGAGGCGACCTCATTGCAGGCGTATGCCGGAAATGTACTGTTAATTGTCAACGTAGCCTCAAAATGTGGGTTAACGCCGCAGTATGAGCAACTGGAAAACCTGCAGAAAGCCTGGCATGGGCAGGGTTTCACCGTTCTGGGATTTCCCTGCAACCAGTTTCTGGGGCAGGAGCCCGGCAGCGAAGACGAGATTAAGACGTATTGCAGCACCACCTGGGGCGTTACCTTCCCGATGTTCAGTAAGATTGATGTCAATGGCGAAGCCCGCCATCCGTTGTATCAGAAGCTGATTGATGCGGCACCCACAGCGGTTGCACCGGCGGATAGCGGATTTTATGCGCGTATGGCGAGTAAAGGGCGGGCACCGCTCTACCCGGACGATATTCTGTGGAACTTCGAGAAGTTCTTAGTCGGTCGGGATGGGCAGGTGCTGCAGCGTTATTCCCCTGATATGACGCCTGAGGACCCGGTTCTTGTACACGCTATAAAGACTGCATTGGCCAACTAATGTCCCAATTAATGCTGCTACAGGATGTTGCGGAATCGACCCGACTCGGCCCGCTATCTGGTGAAATTAAAGCAGGTGAGATCCTGCATTTAGTGGGCCCCAACGGCGCGGGGAAAAGTACGTTGTTGGCGCGAATGGCGGGGCTGACGACCGGAGAAGGGAGCATCACCTTTGGTGATACACCGCTCGGTGACTGGCCGGCAGCGAAGCTGGCGCAATATCGTGCTTATCTTGCGCAACAGCAAAATCCACCATTTGCGATGCCGGTCTGGCATTTTCTGACGCTGCATCAGCCTGATAAAGCCCGAACAGACCTGCTGCAGGAGGTGGCTGATGCGCTTGGGCTGGGCGATAAACTGGGACGTGGTGTTAATCAGCTTTCAGGGGGGGAATGGCAACGTGTGCGTCTGGCGGCCGTCATCCTGCAAATGAGTCCACAGTCTAATCCGCATGGGCAACTTTTGTTGCTGGATGAGCCGATGAATAGCCTGGATGTCGCGCAACAAAACGCGCTGGACAGGGTGTTGAGCCAGCTGTGTCAGCAGGGAATCGCCATTGTGATGAGCAGCCATGATCTTAACCATACGCTACGCCATGCGCACAAGGCGTGGTTGCTCAAGCGCGGAAAGCTGCTGGCGAGCGGTGCGCGTGATGTGGTGCTGACGCCAGCCAATCTGTCGTTGGCCTACGGTGTAAATTTCCGCCGCCTGGATATTGAAGGCCACAGAATGCTCATATCAACCACTTAAGTTAAATGGGTTCTTGAAAATCACATAATTTCCACGCTAAATTGGCACAAAAATAAAAATCAGAGGATTCGTCCTGAATGCGCTTTTGGCTCCTTTTCATCACAGCATTGTTTTTGGCGGGGTGCAGCAGCCATCGTGCTCCTGCGCCGAATGCCCGACTGTCGGACTCTATCGCCGTTATCGCGGGTCTTAACGATCAGTTGCAAACCTGGCATGGCACTCCCTATCGCTATGGCGGTATGAGCCGTAGCGGGGTGGATTGTTCGGGATTTGTGTTGATGACGATGCGTGATCAATTCGATCTGCAATTACCGCGCGACACGCGTACTCAATCAAAGATTGGTACTGAGATAGATAAAGATGATTTGCTACCCGGCGATCTGGTTTTCTTTAAAACGGGGTCCGGTGAAAGTGGTCTGCATGTCGGAATTTACGATACCAATAATCAATTTATCCATGCTTCAACCAGTCGCGGAGTGATGCGTTCTTCGCTGGATAACGTCTACTGGCGTAAAAACTTTTGGCAGGCACGCCGAATTTAATCATTACGGGTGACGAGAGCGGCTCGCGGCTTTCTCGTCATCCACATTTTAAATGTCAACTTTCACTTCTGCTGTTTGTCGGTCAATAACCCTGAACATTAAGAGCGTATCTTGCTAAAAATATGATTTATCCCGAGATATTAAAAAGTGCAAAGCTGGATATTCGTTTATAATCAGGATAAGCTAAAAAAAAAGGATTCGATTTACTGGCTAAAAAGGGAAAAATGAAAGGGCCTCTATTTGTATCAGCAGCAACGTATTTTTCCATCCTTTGCTACAGGATGCCGGATTACACCCATGCAGAGGGGCTGGCACAATGATTGTTTCACTGGATTATCTTTATCATTCAGAGTTTTCTTTTCTTCCTGCACGAAGTGAAAAAGGTGACCTTGAGTACGTCGACATTGTTACAAACTTTGTCAGCCCGGATGGCAACGTACGCATGCCAACAGAGCTGGTTATGACGCGGATGTCAGACGACGAGCAATGCCGTTTATTTGCCGAGAAGCTGGAATTAATCGAAACGTGCCAACACTTTTTTATTCAACGCAAAATTCCGGCGTGGATTAATTTAACGCCTGCGGTCGCTAAGACTTTATTATCAGACGCTGAATATGCTTCACGTGTTGAACGATTTTCATTTATTGAATTGACGATTAATGAAAGTTATCCGGAGTTAAACAGTGGCAAAGAAAATCCCACACTGGCGGCTCTGGCTGTGCGATTCCCATTAATACTGACAAACTACGGTGCCGGTGGCATATCCACGCGGGCAATTTTTGATGGTCTGTTCAAACGGGTTGTGCTGGATAAAAACTTTGTTCAACAAAGGATTACACATATTTCGTTTGAGCCGTTTATGCGGGCTATTCTGGCGCAATTATCCCCCAGCTGTGAATCAATCATCATTAGCGGTATTGATACACAGGAGATGCTGGCGCGGGTATTACCTTTGGGATTCAGCGCGATGCAAGGGGGACTGTGGCCGGCGGTATCACCTGCAAAGATTATTTCACTGGTAAAAGGATAACCCTTTTATTTGCTGGTGTTTAACAGGCTATTAACAGTCTACACTAGAGACAGGAGGCCCTATGACCCTGTCTTTTACTACTCGCTGGCGTGATGAATTACCAGCAACCTATACCGCTCTTTCGCCCACCCCCCTGAGAAATGCGCGCATCATCTGGCATAACGATGCTCTGGCTGAGCAATTGAGTATTCCAGCTGCGTTGTTTGATATTTGCGATGGGGCAGGTGTATGGGGGGGCGAATCGCTATTACCTGGGATGTCGCCATTGGCACAAGTCTACAGCGGGCATCAGTTCGGTGTCTGGGCTGGGCAGCTCGGCGATGGGCGAGGGATTCTGCTGGGTGAGCAATTGCTTGCAGACGGCACAACCCTTGACTGGCATCTGAAAGGCGCTGGGTTAACGCCTTATTCCCGCATGGGCGATGGGCGCGCCGTGCTGCGCTCGACGATTAGAGAGAGTCTGGCCAGCGAAGCCATGCATTATCTGGGAATCCCTACCACCCGGGCCTTGTCGATTGTCACCAGCGAGACTCCGGTGCAGCGAGAGACCACTGAAGCAGGCGCGATGCTCATTCGCGTGGCGCAAAGCCATATGCGTTTCGGTCATTTTGAGCACTTTTATTATCGTCGTGAACCGGAAAAAGTACGCCAGCTTGCTGACTTTGCGATCCGTCATTACTGGCCACAATGGCAGGAAGAGGCGGATAAGTATCAGTTGTGGTTTACGGATGTTGTCACGCGCACCGCGACGTTAATGGCCGACTGGCAAGCCATAGGCTTTGCGCATGGGGTGATGAACACGGACAACATGTCGATTCTTGGCCTGACGATGGATTATGGTCCCTTCGGTTTCCTTGATGATTACGTGCCAGATTTTATCTGCAACCACTCCGATCATCAGGGGCGCTATAGTTTTGATAATCAGCCTGCTGCAGCGTTATGGAACCTACAACGTCTGGCGCAGACGCTGTCGCCATTCATCCCGGTTGATGTGCTCAATGATGCGCTGGACGGTTATCAACTGGCCTTGCTCACCCGCTATGGGCAACGCATGCGGCAAAAACTGGGTTTCTTTAGCGAGCAGAAAAACGATAACGAAATCCTTAGCGAACTGTTTAGTTTGATGGCGCGGGAAGGTAGCGACTACACGCGAACATTCCGCATGCTCAGCCAAACGGAACAACACAGCGCCTTGTCCCCACTGCGCGATGAGTTTATTGATCGTGCGGCATTTGACGGCTGGTTCACACGTTACCGTACGCGCCTGCAACAAGACAATGTGGCTGATGTTGTCAGACACGCGCAGATGAAGACGGCGAATCCGGCTATGGTGCTACGTAACTGGCTGGCGCAGCGGGCAATAAGCCAGGCAGAGCAGGGGGATTACACCGAGCTACATCGGTTACATGCTGCGTTACGTACCCCGTTTGCCGATCGGGATGATGATTATATCAGCCGTCCACCTGACTGGGGTAAACGGCTGGAAGTGAGTTGTTCCAGCTAAGGTGCGAGAAAAACCTGTGG
This sequence comes from Citrobacter sp. wls619, assembly GCF_005281345.1. Taxonomy (GTDB): domain Bacteria; phylum Pseudomonadota; class Gammaproteobacteria; order Enterobacterales; family Enterobacteriaceae; genus Citrobacter. The sequence goes on along the minus strand of NZ_SZXJ01000078.1, from coordinate 117,501 downwards.
GGAGGCGTTGGCCGGGTGTTGGCCAACGTGAACCTGGGCACCGTACCAGCGTATCAGATCATCAGCCTGCAACACGGTGTTGGGCGTTCCTTGAGACACAATGCGTCCTTGATGGAGCAGTATGATCCGGTCAGCCCACAGCGCTGCCAGATTGAGATCGTGAAGGATGATGCAAACATGCAATTTTCCTGAAGCGGTGAGTGCTTTTAGTAATCTCAGCAGATGTTGCTGATGGTAAAGATCTAACGCTGACGTCGGTTCGTCGAGAAATAGCCAACCACGAGGTTCGGCGTCGCACCATAATTGCGCCAGCGCACGGGCTAGCTGAACACGTTGTTGTTCGCCACCGGAAAGCGCGGCGTATTGTCTGCCCGCCAACGGTGTGCAGCCGGTGATTGCCATTACCTGTGCGATAAGCTCGTGCTCGGAATGTTGGGACCAGGGGGCACGGCCCATCGCGATGACGGCTTCTGTCTGCCAGTCAAAACCTACCTGCGTTTGCTGACGCATAACCGCGCGATGGCGCGACAGCGTCTGCGTACTCCAGTCAGCCAGTGATTTGCCATCCAACAAACAGTGTCCGGCAGTCGGTTTTAGAAAGCCGGTCAACAGACGTAGCAGGGTGGATTTTCCCGCACCATTCGGCCCGATTAGCGCGACCAGTTCACCTTTAGCAAGTTTGAGCGATACGTCGTCAATAACTGAGCGACCAGCAAGGCGATAGTGAAGCCCTTCTGCAATAAAATGTTCAGTCATGCGCGCCTCGCTGACGAAAAATAAGCCATAAAAACCATGGCGCACCGAGAATGCTGGTCAACAGACCAACGGGCATTTCCGCAGGCGCAACGGCGGTGCGGGCGAGAGTATCGGCAATCAGTAGTAAAAATGCGCCAGCCAGAACAGAACCGGGGATCACGGCCCGATGGTCTGAGCCGAGCCACATACGCATTAAATGCGGAACAACCAAACCGATGAACCCAATGACTCCGCTGACCGCTACGGCAGCGGCCACGAGTAATGCGCTGCACAACAACAAAATACGCTGGATCGTCCGGACATCAACGCCGAGATAATGCGCCTCCTCCTCACCCAGTTGTAACAGGTTCAGTGCCGCAGCCAGGCGCCAGATAACCAGTACTGTTGGGAGCATTAGCGAGGTGACGGCCAGTAGTGTTGACCACTGCGCAGAACCCAAGCTGCCCATTCCCCAAAGTGATAGCTGGCGCAGCTGCGCATCATTGCTGATCCACGACAGCACGCCAACCGCTGCCCCGCAGAGCGCGTTGATGGCAATTCCGACCAATAACAGACGCGATAGCGAACCGTCGCGCTGTTGGCTGAGGATAAAAATCACCACGGTGGCAGCCAGTGCACCGAGAAATGCCGCTATCATTGGCGCATACAACATGAGTAACGCAGGTAATGAGACCGGCAACACCACCCACAGGGCGACGGCGCAGGCCGCACCGCTGCTAATGCCCAGTAGCCCTGGGTCGGCAAGCGGGTTGCGAAATAATCCCTGCATGACGCAACCTGCCAGTGCCAGCGAGCCGCCAATCACCAGCGCCAGCAGAACGCGCGGTAGCCGAATGGTGAGCCAGATTTGACGCAATGCGTCATCTCCGTCCTGCCAGAGCAGGCTTACCGGCAGGCGCAACGCGCCAAAACCGGTCGCCAGTATCGTCATTACACCCAGCATAAAGGCCAGCGTCCATAACGAACAGGTGATTCGTCGGGCCATCAGGGCAATTGCTCCGCTTTGGCACGTAGCTGCAAAATGGCCTGTGGCGTGCGAACGCTAAAGCCCAGTAATGCCATATCATCAATCTGCAGTACCTGCTTATTGCGCCCGGCAGGCGTTTGCGCAAGTCCAGGCAGTGCCCACAGGTTAGCTTCACCACCAACGGCCTGAATACCATCGTGTGAGATCACCACCAGGTCGGGCTGGCTGGCTATTACGCCTTCTTGTGATAACGGCTGGTAACGGCTAAACCCCTGCATCGCGTTACGTAAGCCGGCCGCGCGAATAGCGGCATCTGCCCCCGTTTCCTGCCCTGCCGCCATTGCGGTCATTCCACCATGATTGAGAATAAACAGAACGCGTTTATCAAGCTGCGTGGCGGGTAATGCCGCGAGCTCCTGGCGTAACGTGTTGCGCAGGGCTTCGCCTTTAGCCTCCTGGTGTGTAGCCTGCGCAATAACCTGCACTTTCTCATCAATCACGCTAAGCGTATTACTGGCAGGGATCGTGACAACCCTGACGTTGCTCTGCTCAAGCTGTTTTAGCGCCAGAGAAGGCTGCGCTTGTGCGCTGGCTAGCACCAGCGTAGGGCGGGTAGCCAGGATCCCTTCAGCGTTGAGTTGGCGTAAATAACCAACATCCGGTAGCGTGTTTGCCGCTTCAGGCCACTGGCTGGTGCTGTCTCGCGCCACAAGGGAAGATTGTGCTCCCAGTGCGTATACAATCTCGGTGACATCGCCACCGAGAGCCACAACGCGTTCTTCGTCAGCAGCCAGCGCTGCGATGGGCAGCAGCGCAATCAGGACCAGCAGTTTTTTCATGCGGCCAGTCCTTTTGGCGTTAAGGCATCGATCTGCGCTCGCCATTGCGCCTGCTCCGGTTCACCTTCCGTACGCTGTCCATAAAGCTGGGCGATTTGCGTGCCATCCGCGGCAAACAACTCCAGGCTGGTCACGTGACCATCGGCGGTCGGTTTACGTGTTACCCACGTTTCGGCGACGCGCTCTTCCAGCAGATGCAGGGTAAAGGTCGGGTTGAAAATATTGAGCCAGCCTTTCATCGGCACCAGTTTTTCTACCATGCCGGTAAAGATCTGCACGCAGCCGCGATTACCCACAAATACCATGATTTCGTTGCCATCTTGTCGTGTGGTTTCGAGTAACTGTGCCAACGCGCCATTACTGACTTTACAGGCCAGGTCGTCACCTACCAGATTAAATGCATGTTGGCGGGTCAGATTATGGCGCTTCAGTAGTCCGAAGAACTGGTGAACATCGGTCATGGCGCGCCACTCTTTGTCCACTGTCGCAGCGTCTACATTAACGGCGGGTACGACGGGTTCGACAGTTTGCAGCGTCAGCGGCGGGTTTTCTGCGAAGATGAAACGGGTCAGAAGCGAACCCCATGCGGTAATATCGGTATTCTCCGTGACATAAACCTTCAGCAGCGCATCACCCTGATGGTCGAAAAATTGGATACTTTGACGTTCGCCACGGGCGGTGGTTTCGCTGATATGGAAGGCGCTGGCCCACTGGTTCAGGAACAGACGTAAATCGAGGGCGCGTGGGTTCAGTACCAGCCCGGCATGACCGTTAAGGTGTTGGTTGGTAAAGGCACCGGTTTGTTCATGCACTGCATATTCATTTCGGCAAATACATTTTGTTTCGCCTACGGCTTCCAGAGCGCCCAGGATTTCGCGCACTTCGCCGCGTAAACGCCACGCGTCATGACCGACGCGTGCGAAGGTCAGTTCAGCTTCGCTAATGTTCATCAACCCTGCGATGTCACGCGCGTATTTTCCAGGATGTTCTTTTTTCAGTTCCAGCCAGCGTGTGTAGTGATTCATTGCCTCTTCCTTCCAGATTGCTGCCCCGGCTCGCCGGGGCAGGGGGATTACCACTGATAACTCACGAAAATTTTGCCGTTACGGCCATCTTGCGGAATGCCTTGCGGAGACCAGTACGCTTTGTCAAAAGCGTTACCCAGTACCAGCGTGGTGGTCATACCTTTCAGCGCCTGTTGACCCTGATAGCTCACGTAAAAGTCGTTTACGGCATAGCCGGGTTGTTTGGTGTAGCTGCTGCTGATATGGGTTGAGCGGTCTGCAAACGTGCCTATCCAGCCGACTGAGAAACCGCTGTGTGCCACGGGGATGTTCAGTTTGCTGGTGACGGTATCCGGGTTAATGCTGGAAATGTATTCACCCGTGTCGGTATCTTTGCCTCGTGTACGGTTGTAGGCCATGTCTAAACTGAACAGGTCGGCGGAGTACTTCGCCATCACGTCCCAGCCCCAGATTTTGGCATTGGGTACGTTATAGGACATGGTGGTCGCGGCAGCAAAATTGACGCTGGTGGAGATGTAATCTTTGGCTTTGGTATCGAAATAGCTGGCTTTAAATTCGAGCGCATCGCTTGCCATCAGCAAATCGTCAAAGCGCAAACCGAAGCCATACTCCTGCGTTTCGTTGGTTTCCGGACGCAGGTTAGGGTTGGGTACCCAATAGTTGGTGTAAAAACGGCCGATGGAGAAGTGTTTTGCATCGTTGTACATCTCGCCCATTGTCGGCGCGCGGAAAGCCTGAGCCCAGGAGCCGAACAGCATCAGCCAATCGGCCGGCGCGACGGTCATTCCTGCGCGGGACGACCATTTGTCGGCATCGACATCCGCGTAACCATCGCTGCTACCGCGATATGAGTCATAGCGTGTGCCACCCAGCACGGTTACTGGCAGATCCCGCAGGGTGATTTCATCCTGTAGCCAGCCGGAGCTGAAATCAATTTTTGCCTCAGGGAAACCGGTCGTCGCACCACCGGGGCGCTGTTCCTGGCGATAGTACTCACCACCGTAAGTTAACAGGTGAGAAGCAAAGGAGTCGGTAAACAACCGGCTGCGGTTCTCAATTTTTCCGCCTTTGGTGGTTTGTTTGCGAAACTCATTAGTTGCATCCGGATTCTGGGCATTAATGCGCGCCTCGGACCAGTAAATGCGAGCATCAGCGTTCAGCCAGTCATTGTCCGCAGGGGCGAGCGTGTAGGTCAACTGTGCGTCACGCTGGATCGTTGAGCGATCGGTCATCGGGTTGTTACTGGTATCTGCTGCGCTGGTTTGTGGGTTTTTAGGCTCACGTGCATCATTGTTGTAATAACGTAGCGAGCCTGCCAGCGTCTGGGCGCTGTCGATTTTCCAGCTCCCTTTTGCCAGCATATTGTTTATCGCTTCATCGTTCGGCGCGGTGGTACCGTCGCTCTGGCGTAAGTCCCCGCGGTCGCGAGTTGACCAGGCGAGCAGACCGTCCAGCGTGTCGGTACGACCAAACGCGCTGGCGCCCATGCCGAGGCTATGATCGCCCGAGGCAGCAGTACCGAACACGCGGTAACCGCTGTTTTTACCCGCTTCAAGTAAGTCTTTAGCCTCTGCTGTGTCATAGGCGATGACCCCGCCGAGCGCACCGCTGCCGTACAGCAGAGCCGAAGGGCCACGCACCACTTCGATACGTTTAATGAGCGCCGGATCCAGAAATGTGCTGTTCAGGTGTCCGGTGTCGGTTCCCTGACGTACGCCGTCTACCAGTACCAGCACTCCGCGGCGGTCATAGCCGCGCAGATTGACGTCCTGACCGTTGGTTCGTCCCGTACCGTCAAGGGTAAGTCCAGGCACTTTACGTAACAGATCTGCCGCTGAACTGGCCGTCTGGTTTTCCGGCGCGGTCGCATCAATCACGCTGACCATCATTGGCGCTTCAAAGGCACTGCGGGCATTGCCGGTGGCGGTGACAGTCATATCTTCAGCCGCCGCATAGGCGGCGACGGGAAGGTGACTTACGATCGCCAGAGCCAAAAGCGATGGGCGCAGCGATGTCGTGTGCAGGTGTGGCATAGCAACTCTCCATTAGAAAATCGAAAGCGCTGGCTGCCTGGGTATCACCTGGGTGGCTGGCGTAATAGGTATTTATTTAGTCAGAATGAGTTTACCGGCATGTGTCTGGCGCAGCAGGTAGTGCTGACCATCATGTTCTATGATCACTCGTCCTTCATTTCCCAGCAGGCTTTTACTGTCAATCCGACGTTCGTCAGACGCGACAGAGGGCGGTGTTTTTTCTTTTGCAGGCGTTGCTGTAGTGTTATCCATACGTGACATAGTGTTTAAAAATAACAATCAATGTAACAATGATAATCATTATCAATAAACTAAGAATTTGCATCAAGCCTTTTTGTGAAATAATTGTGACGGGATCAAATTTGCGGGATTGCGCTGCATTAAAAAAGCCCGGTAGCATGACGCTGACCGGGCCTGGATGGGCACGAACCGTAGGTCGGGTCAGGCGAAACCGCCACCCGGGCATGATGTTAGAATCGACTGTCTACCGCCGCGGCAAGTTTTTCGACCAGCAGTTCCGTATCTTCCCAGTTCAGGCAGGGATCGGTGATTGACTGGCCATAAACCAGTGGCTGGCCGCTGACGATTTTTTGCGTACCTTCGCGTAAGAAACTTTCCGCCATGATCCCGGCTATTGCCGTCGAACCATTGCGAATCTGCTGACAGACGTCATCGCACACTTCTAACTGACGGCGATGCTGCTTCTGGCAATTGCCATGGCTGAAATCCACCACCAGATGCTCCGGCAGAGAGAATTCATGCAGCGTATCGCAGGCAGCGGCAATATCTTCGGCAGAGTAGTTCGGCTTTTTACCACCGCGCATGATGATATGACCGTAGGGGTTGCCGCTGGTCTGATAGATAGTCATCTGCCCGGTTTTATCCGGAGAGAGGAACATGTGGCTGGCGCGTGACGCGCGAATAGCATCGACGGCGATACGTGTATTGCCATCTGTGCCGTTTTTGAACCCGACGGGACAGGAGAGCGCGGAAGCCATTTCACGGTGAATTTGGCTCTCTGTGGTGCGTGCGCCAATGGCGCCCCAACTGATCAGATCGGCAATAAACTGACCTGTCACCATATCGAGGAATTCAGTGGCCGTCGGGACACCCAGTTCGTTGACCTGTAACAGCAGTTTGCGTGCCAGCTCAATACCATGATTTACGCGATAGCTGCCATTCAAATCCGGGTCGGAAATAAGGCCTTTCCAGCCCACGACGGTACGCGGTTTTTCAAAATAGGTACGCATCACGATTTCCAGACGCGCCTGGTGTTTAGTGCGCAGTGCCTGCAAACGCGTGGCGTATTCCATGGCGGCATCAAGATCGTGAATCGAGCAGGGACCTACGATGACCAGCAAGCGAGGGTCTTCACCATTTAATATTTTTTCTATCCGGCGTCGGGATTCCGTGACATGACGGGCGACGGAGGACGAAACAGGATGCCGTTGCGCAAGCTCTGCTGGAGTGACCAGGTTGTCAATACGCGCAGTACGGAGTTCATCGGTTCTGTTCATTACTTATCTCAGAAATTTGTTGCTTCAACGGCAGGACTACCGGGAAGTGATGTACATCACAATATCACACTCATCCTGCCTGGTGGCGAGCATAATAACAAAAAATCGAACCAATGCACTAGCATTCTAGTACATGCGGCGATTCAGCCCCATGATGTCGAGGATCTTGGTGGCAATCTCTTCTACTGAATAATTGGTACTGTTGAGCCACGGAATTTGATTTTTCCGGTACAGCGCCTCGACTTCAGCAACTTCCATTCGGCACTGGCGCAGTGAGGCGTAGCGACTGTTTTCACGGCGTTCTTCGCGGATGGCCGTCAGGCGCTCAGGGTCAATCGTCAGACCAAACAGTTTGTGTTGCAACGGCTTCAGAGAGGCGGGCAGTACCAGATTATCCATATCATCGGCAATAAAGGGGTAGTTAGCGGCCCGGATACCAAACTGCATTGCCAGGTATAAGCTGGTAGGCGTTTTGCCGCAGCGGGAAACGCCAAGCAGGATCACCTGCGCCTGATCAAGGTTGCGCAACGAGATACCGTCATCGTGCGCGAGGGTATAATCAATGGCGGCAATACGCGCATCGTACTTGTTGAGATTGCCAGGATTCAGGCCGTGCGTGCGATGTGCTATCGGTGTGGGGTCGAGTTTCATCTCGTGTTGCAGCGGGGCAACCAGTGCCTGGACGATGTCCTGGCAAAAACCCTCACTTTGTAAAATGATCGAGCGAATTTCCGGCAATACGATGGAGTAGAACACCAGAGGACGCACACCTGTTTGTTGATAAATGGCGTCAATCTGGTCTTTAACCGCACGAGCACGACTCTCATTTTCCACAAACGGCAGCGTAATGCTGCTGATCGTGACCGGAAATTGCGACATTACCGCATGACCCAATACCTCTGCGGTGATGGCGGTGCCATCAGAAATATAAAATACATGACGATCAACAGCATTATCCATTTTGCTCATCCTGGGGGCAGACATAATTCTCTGAAAGCATAAATTAAAATTCGTCAGAAGCGAATATTGCTGTATCTATTTTATAAAATGAAACGCTATTTTTATATTTAATGAAAAGTACATTTCATTTTTCGGAACAAATGTTTATACCGACTGATTTTGTGGTGATCCCGTGCCGTTCGCGGGTTTGCGCAAATGCGGAAAGAATCTGAAAAAATAAAAAATAAAGTTGCTTGAACGATTCACCGTTTTTTTCGCTGAGGTAAATATGCCAAGATAATTACGCAAAATTGAGTTTCCTAACCTCGTTCATATATAAGGATTGTTCGATGTCCAACAATGGCTCGTCACCGCTGGTGCTTTGGTATAACCAACTCGGCATGAATGATGTAGACAGAGTTGGGGGCAAAAATGCCTCCCTGGGTGAAATGATTACTAACCTTTCAGGTATGGGCGTTTCCGTACCGAATGGTTTTGCAACGACCGCCGATGCGTTTAACCAGTTTCTGGACCAAAGCGGCGTAAACCAGCGCATTTATGAGCTGCTGGATAAAACGGATATCGACGATGTTACCGAGCTTGCAAAAGCGGGTGCACAGATCCGCCAGTGGATTATCGACACTCCTTTCCAGCCTGAACTGGAAAATGCCGTCCGCGATGCCTACGCGCAGCTGTCAGCGGACGATGCCAATGCTTCTTTTGCCGTGCGTTCCTCCGCTACCGCAGAAGATATGCCAGATGCGTCATTCGCCGGCCAGCAGGAAACGTTCCTTAACGTCCAGGGCTTTGATGCGGTACTGGTCGCTATCAAACACGTGTTTGCCTCTCTGTTTAACGACCGCGCAATCTCCTACCGTGTTCATCAAGGCTATGATCATCGTGGCGTAGCGCTGTCTGCGGGCGTTCAGCGGATGGTGCGCTCAGACCTGGCATCTTCCGGCGTCATGTTCTCCATTGATACCGAATCCGGCTTCGATCAGGTGGTTTTTATCACCTCCGCGTGGGGACTGGGTGAGATGGTGGTGCAGGGCGCGGTGAACCCGGACGAATTCTACGTGCACAAACCGACCCTGGCGGCCAACCGTCCGTCCATCGTGCGTCGTACTATGGGCTCTAAGAAAATCCGCATGATTTATGCGCCGACTCAGGAGCATGGCAAGCAGGTTACCATTGAAGACGTTCCGCAGGCGCAACGCGATATTTTCTCACTGACCAACGAGGAAGTGCAGGAGCTGGCGAAGCAGGCGGTGCAAATCGAGAAGCACTACGGTCGTCCGATGGACATCGAATGGGCTAAAGACGGTCATACCGGCAAGCTGTTCATTGTACAGGCTCGCCCGGAAACCGTGCGTTCTCGTGGCCAGGTGATGGAACGTTATACGCTGCATGCTCAGGGTAAAATTATTGCGGAAGGTCGCGCCATCGGTCACCGCATCGGTGCTGGCCCGGTAAAAGTCATTCATGACATCAGCGAAATGAACCGCATTGAGCCCGGCGATGTGCTGGTTACCGACATGACCGACCCGGACTGGGAACCGATCATGAAAAAAGCGGCGGCGATCGTCACCAACCGCGGCGGTCGTACCTGTCATGCGGCGATTATTGCCCGTGAACTGGGCATTCCGGCGGTTGTTGGCTGTGGCGATGCGACCGAACGCATGAAAGACGGCGAGAAAGTCACTGTCTCCTGTGCGGAAGGCGACACCGGCTACGTGTATGCCGACATGCTGGACTTCAGCGTGAAGAGTTCCAGCGTGGAAACCATGCCGGATCTGCCGTTGAAAGTGATGATGAACGTCGGTAACCCGGACCGCGCTTTTGACTTCGCTTGTCTGCCAAACGAAGGTGTCGGCCTGGCGCGTCTCGAGTTTATTATCAACCGTATGATTGGCGTGCACCCACGTGCACTGCTGGAATTCGATGATCAAACGCCGGAACTGCAAAACGAAATTCGCGCGATGATGAAAGGGTTTGATTCACCACGCGAGTTCTACGTAGGTCGCCTGACTGAAGGGATCGCGACGCTGGGTGCGGCGTTTTATCCGAAACGCGTCATCGTGCGCATGTCGGACTTTAAGTCCAACGAATATGCCAACCTGGTCGGCGGTGAGCGTTATGAACCGCATGAAGAGAACCCGATGTTGGGCTTCCGTGGCGCCGGTCGTTATGTTGCGGATAGCTTCCGTGACTGTTTTGCGCTGGAATGTGATGCCGTAAAACGTGTCCGTAACGACATGGGGCTGATTAACGTGGAAGTAATGGTACCGTTTGTTCGTACCGTTGCCCAGGCGAAAGCGGTCGTGGAAGAGCTGGCACGTCAGGGGCTGAAGCGCGGCGAGAATGGACTGAAGATCATCATGATGTGTGAGATCCCATCCAACGCCTTGCTGGCTGAACAGTTCCTCGAATACTTCGACGGCTTCTCTATCGGGTCTAACGACATGACACAGCTGGCGCTGGGTCTGGACCGTGATTCTGGCGTGGTTTCTGAACTGTTTGATGAGCGTAACGATGCGGTGAAAGCACTGCTGTCGATGGCGATTCGTGCCGCTAAGAAACAGGGCAAATACGTTGGTATTTGTGGTCAGGGCCCATCTGACCACGAAGACTTCGCGGCCTGGTTGATGGAAGAAGGGATCGACAGCCTGTCGCTGAACCCGGACACCGTAGTACAAACCTGGCTGAGTCTGGCTGAACTGAACAAGTAATATCATGCCTTATCCGGCCTATTCAACGTAGGCCGGATAAGATGCGTTAGCATTGCCATCCGGCGCTTTATCCGGTAATACTCTCCACGCTCAAACGCTGAATAATATCCTGACGTAGCTGAAATTTTTGGATCTTGCCAGACGCCGTGCGCGGTAACTTCTCGACAACCACGATGTGTTCCGGGTACTTGTATTTTGCTACCCGTTTACGGCTAAAAAAGGCCACGACAGACTCCAGGGACAGCGAATGGTGAGGAGGTTTTAGTACCACATACGCACACGATCGTTCACCTAAACGCTCATCCGGCATTGCCACAACGCAGGCATCATGAATACGCGGATGCTGCAACAAAATATCCTCGACCTCGCGGCTACTGATATTTTCTCCACCGCGCACAATAATATCTTTCTTACGCCCGGTGATTTTGATGTATCCGGCATCGTCCATTCGGCACAAATCGCCGCTGTAATACCAGCCGTCATTATCCAGTGCCCGGGCTGTCAGTTCAGGTTCATCAAGGTAGCCCATAAAGACATTGGGTCCGCGGGATGCCTCTTCTCCTTCCATATCCGCAGGCAACGTGTTACGTGCCTTATCGACGACTTTAATTTCCACGCCGGCAGCGGCATATCCGTCGGTGTTCATCTGACGGGAAAGCGAATCATCCAGATTGACCACCGCGTGCGGCGAGCTTTCTGTTGAGCCATAGACGCTTAAAAGTTTAATGCCGAGCTGCTGACAATCGCGGGCTATTTTTTTCGGAATAGTAGTGCCGCCGCACAAGAAAAAGCGTAACGACGAGAGGTCGCAGGGATGTTTTTCCACGCGACACAGCATGTCGTAGACGAACGGTGTGGCGCCGAGTACGCAGGTACAGCGTTGTTGTACCAGCAATTCGAGGCAGGCTGCGGGAGTAAAAATATCCAGCAGTACGCTGCGTGCGCCAATTAAAAACGGTGCGGTCACGCCATGTAAAAAACCGGTAGCATGGCCGAGTGGCGCAGGCATCAAAAATACATCCAGCCAGGTGAGATTAAGACGGGCACAATAGGCGCGTTCACTGGCCAGGATGTTGTTGTGGGTCAGCATTACCCCTTTGGGCATCCCCTCTGTTCCGGAGGTAAACAGCACCGCAGCCAGCTCATCGGCATGCACGTTGACTGGCTGAGTTAAGGGGGGGGATAAAAGAAGCTGGCTGAGTGCCAGTGAGTCTGTCGCGGGTGCCAGCTTATCGACGGCAACAATCTGTTGCAGATGTGGTAGCTGGTTTTGCAAGGGCAGGATCAGATCCACCGGCCGGGTTTGTTTAAACAGCGTAGGAGCGAAAAAAATCTTTGCCTTGCATTTGTTCAGTACCCATACCAGTTCGGCTTCGCGCCAGGCCGGAAGGAGTGGTACGGAAACCGCCCCGGTTTTCAGACAGGCCAGATAGATAAGGGTGAATTCACACCAGCCGGGCAATTGAAAGGCGACGCGGTCACCCGGCTGGATCCCGCAGGCTAGCAGCCAGGTCGCCAGACGGCTGGCCGCACTGTCGAGTGCGGCGTAGGTGTATGAATCGCCGTGGTTATCGACCACCGCGATTTTATCCGGCATCGCCTGAGCAGTTTGGCTCCAGTAATCACCCAGCGATGCATCCCCCCAAAATCCTTGTTGTCGATAAGCTTCCCGACGTTCGGCATTAAACGTTAATGTGACACTCATGAGTTTTTCCCTGGATAATTTCGGTACACGTCCTGCCGGATGACAGATGTCTGTATCCGGCGTACAACAGGCGATACGTGTTAGCCGTAACGGAAATCCACACCAAATGTCCCAGCCGGGTATTCCCATTGATCGAGGATAGTGGAACCGCACAGAACCCGGCAGGTACCACATTCCAGGCAGCCTGCGGAATCAAAATGGATATTTCCACTTTCGTCCTGCTTATACAGTCCTGCAGGACAGGCTTTCAGCAGTTTGCGAAATTCTCTCATGTCAGGATGCTCGGCAAGAATGATGTGCGGATGCCCTTCATCGACATTGAATTTGTTAACGCCCAGTTTGACGTCAACATTTACGGTGCTGTCCTGACTCATAGCGCGGTTGCTCCCTTGATGCCGTCTTTCAGTAGGTTCATCAGCCCAATCTGCTTCGCGTGGGACAAAATAGTCTTGCGAATGGGTGGGGTCGGGCGGCCATCAACGGTGAACATATCGCTCATGATATCGGCCACCATGCGCGGATATTGGGTAAACAGACGGGGGTTTTCCATTAGCGCGGGGATCTTACGGAAATGCTGTAAATCACGCATCACGCACCCCTGTTCAAGGGCGCGTTTGTAGTCCATCAGGCTGTTGGCGGAGAAATCCTGACGTTCTTTCGCTGCAATGGCGGTTTTGGCTGCAGCCTCTGCTGAAGCGATCGCCAAATCCATGCCGCGCACGGTGTAGCCCAGATTCAGACAAAAACCAGCGGCGTCGCCGACGATCATCACCCCGTCATCCACCAGCTTTGGTACCATCGCCAGGCCGCCTTCCGGCACCATGTGCGCGGAATACTCCAGCAATTCACCGCCGGCGATCAGTGGGCGAATAGTGGGGTGCTGTTTAAAATCTTCCAGCATTTGCGGAATGCTTTTTGTCGCATGCTCGATATCGCCCAGACCACATACCAGCCCCAGAGAGACGGAGTCTTTGTTGGTGTACAGGAAACCTCCGCCCATCAGGCCATCAGATGGCGAACCGGCAAACAACCAGGCGGCACCTTCATTTCCTGACAGATTAAAGCGATCTGCAATGACCGCTGGCGGCAGGCCGATCAGTTCTTTTACGCCAACGGCATAATGATGTGCCGAAGAGGGCGGTACCATTCCCAGTGAACGTCCCAGCATGGAATTGACGCCATCAGCAAGGATAACGATATTGGCTTCCAGGATATCGTCACCCGCCTGCACGCCAGTGACTTTGTTGCCTTCCCGGATCAGGGAATCGACGCGAACGCCCTGAATAAACTGAGCCCCGGCCTGTTCGGCTTTTTCCATCAACCAGGGATCGAGTCTGTTGCGCAATACGGTATAGGAGTCCTGCGCTGGGCTAATGTCTTTTTCACGATGGAAATCGAGGGTGACAGCACTTTCTTCGGTAAGGAAAGAGATTTTTTCGCGGGTCACTTTCCGTTCGACAGGGGCCTCCTCTGCAAAGCCGGGCATAATATGCTCCAGGCTATGCGTGTAGAGTCGTCCTCCGGTCATATTTTTGCTGCCGGCACTGTTTCCGCGCTCAATAACCAGCACGTCCAGCCCGGCCTGGGCCATCACGTAACCCGCTACCGCACCCGCCACGCCAGCACCGACCACAATGGCATCAAATTTTTCATCTGACATGTTCTTTGCTCCTTTCCCGCCGCGAATGCAGCGGGATATGTGCGTTAAATGTGGCAGTTAGCGACTGAGCTGTTCGATAAGGGCCGGGACGACTTTGTAAATGTCACCAACCAGACCGTAATCGGCGTAGTTGAAGATCGGGGCTTTTTTATCTTTATTGATGGCGACTATGATCTTCGCGCCGTTCCCGCCGACCATATGTTGAATTTGCCCTGAGATGCCCAGTGTCAGGTACAAATCTGATTTCAACAGCACGCCGGAAACGCCAATATAGCGCTCGCGCTCCATCCAGTTTTCACCTTCGGCAATAGGGCGTGAACACCCCACTTCGGCACCCAGAACGGCGGCAAGATTGCGTACCATCTGCAGATCGCTCTCGGCCACCAGGCCACGGCCGACGCCAACCACGCGTTTGGCTTTGCTGAGATCCACGCTGCTGAGGGATTTGGTGCGACGTTCCTGGCAAACAATCTCATGAAGCGGCGTGATATAAGGTGCAGAGACGACAGGGCAGGTATGCGCAGGATTGGCTTCTCCGGGTTCAAACATGCCAGGGGCAAGTGTGATAATCGCCAGCGCGCTATTCAGTTTTTCTTTACCGAAGGCCAGACCGCCATACATACGGTGTTCTGCAAACAGCGTACCTGCATCGAGAGTGACCGATGTGGCGTCGTTTACCATCGCCGCATTGAGTTGAATGCTTAACCGCGCGCCCAGTGATTTTGCGCGTTTAGACGCAGGCATCAGCAACAGGCCGGTGTGCGTTTGCAGTAAGGCGGCGACAGTCTCGGCGTAGTTTTCAACACGCTGCAGTCCACTGGCGTGTTCGAGTACGATGATGTCATTGGCACCCAGTGCTTTAACCTGATCGGCCTGTTCGTTGCCCTGCACAATAAGGTGTACCTGCTCGCCCCACTGGCGGGCGCCGGTCATTAATTCCGCATAGCGTTCTACGTTATCGCTAAACACCCATACGTTGGCTAATTTACTCATGATGATTGTTCTCCGTTGGGCTTAGTTCAGGGCTTTTTTCAGATGTTCGGCCAGTTCGGCAATGGCTTCTGCTGAGTCATTTTCCAGAATGATGTGCTTACGTTCTGTCTGCGGTGGAACGCTAAGGCTGACTAGTTCCGCCAGCGGTGATGCTGGCGTCCAGCCAATATCGCTGGCCTGCCAGGGGGTGACGGGTTTTTTACCGGCACCAAGAATGGCTTTCATTGACGGAATCCGCGGTGTATTGATATCTGAGGTTACGCACAGTACGGCGGGGAGCGGCAGTTCAATCACTTCAACTTCGTCTTCCAGTGTACGTTCAACCACAATGCGGTCGCCGTTACGTTGGATGTGGCTTACCGCGTTAATCACAGGAAGCTGTAGGAGCTCACCCACCAGCAAACCGACCTGTTGTGCGTAGACATCGCCGGACCCTTCTCCGAACAGCATCAGATCGAATTCAATGTTTTTAGCCGCACAAGCCAGTGCCTGGGCGGTATCGCGCGGCAGCGCGTGCTCCAGCTGTGGGTCCTGCACCATAAACAGGCTATCCGGACCGCGGGACAACACGTCTTTACGTACTTTAGAATTTTGCAGCAAGGAGCCACCCACCGTTAAGGCGACAATCTCATCGCCTTCAGCGGTAAGTTGTGTGGCGGCTTCAATCGCATTCAGATCAAATTGACTGATTTTGGCATCGGCCCGATCAAAGTTAAGCGAGCGCTCTGGGGTAACAACAATGTCCTGTTCTTCAGGCACCAACTTAAAGCAGGTTATTATTTTCATGGCATCTCCAGTGAGTCACGTTCGGATAATGACGATGTGCGTCATTATCGGCAGTAGGGAAAATTTGACTGAAAATAGTGTGCGGCAGAGTGGGGCCTGTTTTCGACGGGGCAATCTGTTTTCATTCCCAACAATCTTGCAGAAAAATGTGCAGCGGCGATGCGGGGTTTCTACGCGGGGGGTAAAGATTGTGTACGCAAGATTACACCGTGAAAACAGTCAACGAGGGTGTAATTGAGAAATACATCCTATTTTTTAGCGATATCTGCCCGCATTTGTTTCTGATATGTAAATCGTTAATGTTGAATTAATAACATTTATTCTTTTCAATTAGTATAAAACGTAAATAACGCACGCTAACAGCGTTCTTGAGCAAGAAGTGTCATCTTGCAGACGACGCAAATAATTTTGTTTCGCTTGGGTAGAATATCGTTGTATAACGTGATTAATCGTTTTCATTTAACACTATTTAATTTCCGCATATTTACCATCTAAAGGTGGAGGCTGTCATGTATCAACGATGTTTTGATAATGCCATGGAAACCCTTTTTGAGCAGGGGAAGACCCCCAGATTTTCGCGATTTGTCATCAGTGATGATCCAAACTGGGAGTCGGGCCACCATGTTCATGACAATGAAACAGAGCTTATCTATGTCAAAAAAGGTGTCGCGCGCTTAATCATTGATTCTTCACTGTACGTCGCTCACGCCGGGGATATTGTGGTGATAGAACAAGGACGGTTACATGCTGTCGCCTCGGATAGCAGCGCACCTGCCACGACCTACACCTGTGCGCTGTACGGTTTTCGTTTCAATGGTTGGCAGGATAACCAGCTGTTGCAGTTACACTCGTGTCCGGTCATCAGCGTCGGCCAGGGAAAGGAGGTTATTAAGAGTATTTTTAATGAACTGAGTATTATGATTCCGCAGTGTAAAAATAATCTGTCATCCTCTGCGTATGATGCCTTTGCCTACGCATTAACCGTTTTGTATTACGAAAACTTTAAAAATGCTTATCGTTCGGAGCAGGGGTATATTAAAAAAGACGTGTTAATTAAAGATGTTCTGGTGTATTTGAATAACAACTTTCGCGAAAAAATCACACTTGAACAGTTGTCTAAAAAGTTTCGCGCCAGTGTGAGTTATATCTGCCACGAATTCACTAAAGAGTATCGTATTTCGCCGATTAATTATGTTATTCAACGGCGGATGACGGAAGCCAAATTTTCGCTGACGAATACGGAAGCGTCGTTAGCGGAAATCTCGTGGCGGGTAGGGTATGAAAATGTTGATCACTTTGCCAAACTCTTTCAGCGACACGTAGGCTGTACTCCCAGCGATTATCGTAAGCAGTTTAAAAATAATCTGACTGAGCAGGAATGCCTGCAGCCGGAAGTCTGATTTTCTGGCGTAAGTCCGGATAGCGTTTATCCGCTATCCGGATGACAGAACGGCTTACTTGTTTTGATAATCTTTCAGGATCTGACGTCCGGCGACGTAGATCATGATTTCATCGGTGCCACCGCCAATGCGTTCGCAGCGCACATCACGCCAGAACCGGGATACACGGGCTTCATCGGTATAACCCAGACCACCCATTATCTGAATCGCGTCGTCGATAACTTCCATCGCTGTGCGGGCGCAGTACAGTTTTGCCAGCGCCGCACTGGTACGCAGTGATTGTTCCTGATCGGCCTGCCAGGCGACTTTCAATACCATATTGCGCATGTTTTCGATTTTAACCGCCATCAGCGCCAGTTTTTCCTGGATCATCTGGTTGTGGCCAATCGGTTTACCAAAGGCGATACGCTGGTTGGCGTAACGTGCGGCATCTTCGAAAGCGCATTCGGCAAAGCCGGTGCTGCGTGCGGCGTTGATCAATCGCTCCATTTCGAAGTTGTACATCACGTTGAGGAAGCCCATACCCTCTTCGCCGACCATATCACTTTCGTCTACTTCAACGTCATCAAGATAGACTTCGCAGGTACTTAACATGTGCCAGCCGATTTTGTGCAGCGGATTAACTTTGATGCCGGGTTTCTTCGAATCCACCCACCACAGGGTAAAGGCTTTCTTCGGATCTTTCGGCTCGGGATCGCGAGCCAGGACCAGCATATACGGGTACTCTTTGGCACCGGTAATAAAGGTTTTTTGTCCGTTAAGGTACACCTTGCCATTTTTGCGGGTGTAGCTGGTGGTGGCGCTGTTGTTATCTGAGCCAGCTCCCGGTTCGGTTAACGCCAGCGCATAGGCCGGATCGCCCGTCTCCATGGTGCTTTCAGCGGTTTTACGTAGCTGCTCCGCGGAGCCAAAACGGCGCATACTGTGGATACACTGACCGTTAGTGATCAGAAAAGCAGGCGCACCACATTTTGAGACTTCCATCAGCGCCAGCATTTGCGTGACGTAATCTGCCGGAATACCACCGAACTCTTCCGGCACGCCCAGCATTGAAATGCCGTTATCTGCAAGCGCGCGCATAAATTCTTTAGGGTAGGTGGAGGTTTGATCACAGGTGCGGAAATATTCTTCCGGGAAATTACTGGTGATCAGTTCCCGAATGCTGGCAAGCAGCAGCTCTTGTTCTTCAGTTAATGAAAAGTCCATCAGGGTACTCCTTTTAATTGGCGGCGTCGGGTAAAACAAAACCCATCGTGGTATCGATAAATAATCTTTCGTCCATCAGTTTCAGGTCTGGAGAAATAACGGGAGCGAAATCCATTTTGTCCAGAATGTCTTCCTGTAAAGAAACACCTGGGGCAATTTCCACTAAATGGAGGCCATCTTCTTTTAACGTAAATACGGCGCGCTCGGTGATGTAACGCACATCCAGTCCACGTTCGAGGGCAATTTTTCCACTGAAGGTGATTTCTGGTAATTCGCTAACGAATTTCTTCACCCGACCTTCCTGCACGATATTCAATTTGCCGTCGGCAACATCCGTTTTCAGACTTCCGGCCGTCAGGGTGCCGCAGAAAATAATTTTCTTCGAGGTGGCGCTGATATCAATAAAACCGCCAGTGCCCATGATCTTGCCATTGAATTTATGCACACCGACGTTGCCGTGCTGATCGACTTCGGCGAAACTTAAATAGCACACATCCAGACCGCCACCGTGGTAGAAGTCAAACTGGGAGGTCATATCCAGAATAGCGCGGGTATTGACGTTGGCCCCAAAAGCGATGCCCTGCGAGGTAATTCCGCCGATTGGCCCGGTTTCAACCGTCAGTATGAAGTCATCGGCGCAGCCTTCTTCCCGCGCAACGAGACCAATACCATCGGCAATTCCTACGCCAACGTTACCCACTGCACCTTTCCGCATTTCGAACAGCGCACGTCGGGCTACCAGTTTACGTTGGTTAAGTGGCAGGGCAGTTTGCAGGCTGTCATCAAGGATAAAATCGCCTGAAATAAAGCGGTTAACCGGTGCTCCGCCATACAGCTGAGTCTGTTCAGGATCGATAACGACGATATCCACCAGATAGCCAGGGATCCGCACGGCTTTAGGGTGCAGTGTGGCTTTCTTCACCATTTTTTGTACCTGCATCATGACGATGCCGCCGTTGTTATGCACGGCCTGCGCGATGACCAGCGCATCGAGATACATCACTTCGTCTTCAAAGGTGGCGTAGCCTTCGCTGTCACAGGTGGTGGCGCGAATAAAGGCGATATTCGGCGCAATGGCTTTGTAGTAGAGATACTCTTTGCTATCAATTTCTACCAGTTTGATCAGATCTTCGGTGGTCACTTCATTGAGTTTGCCACCTTGTTGGCGGGGATCGACAAACGTGCCAATACCGATATCACTCAAAATACCTGGCTGATGGGCCGCAGAGGCACGCAGGGTTTGTGTTAATACGCCTTGCGGATAGTTGTAGGCGGCAATTTTATTTTGTTCCGCGAGGTCAGAGATACGTGGGGATTGTCCCCAGTGGCCGCACAACGCCCATTTAACTAAACCTTCCTGAGCCAGTGGACTAATTCCCCGGTCTGCGCGGTCGCCCAGTCCTGTCGGGCTAATTAGCGACAAATTACGCGGGGATTGGCTATTTTTATATTTCTCGGCCAGTGCATTAATTAATGTTGTGGCTTCAAGTATCCCACCGCCAGCGCCTAATACGCAGAGGGTGGCTTCATCCGGAATGTAATCAATTGCGTCAGCTGCAGATAATACCGGTACCCGACCATTTAAACGTGTTGGTCTTGAAAGTTTCATATAAACTCCAGGTTATATTCGTGCGAATACCTATCGCTATATTCGATAATAGTTTTACGTTATTTCAAAATATTTAATCGTCTGCCAGATATTCGTGGTGAAACGAATATCTGGGGCATGGCGTTATTTATTGCAATTTAAAAATATTTAACCATTAAGCCTGGTGTAATATTGTCAGAACGGTGCGTAGATCGGTTACGGAAATTTGTCCTGGGGCCGAGGCTTTTTTCACCGCGCCAAACGTCGCCGCTGAGCCGAAGACTTCGCCGGACAGTCGTGAGATCACACCGGTTTTCGCCATTGACATGGTAATAATTGGGCGGTCGGCGTAGCGTTCCTGCATCTCCAGCGTTGCGCTAAGCAATGTCAGCACATCCGCTTTACTTTGCGGCATCAACGCGATTTTGGGAATATCTGCACCAAGTTCCTGCATTTTACGCAGTCGCTGGACAATATCATCGGCCGCAGGTGTCTTGTGAAAATCATGGTTCGACATAATAACGAAGACATTTTTCGCGTGCGCATGCTCGACGGTGGCTTTAACCAGCTCATCACCGGTGAAAAGCTCCAGGTCGATCATATCCACCAGACCGCTGTCCACTGCTGCGCGGTTTAACGCAATATAGTTTTCGACGGACAGTGCCTGCTCACCCCCTTCCTGTGCGCTACGGAAGGTGAACAGCAACGGTTTATCCGCCATCACATCACGGATTGCACGTGCGGCTTCCAGCACTGCGTCAATGGAAGCGACATCGGCGAAATGGTCAACACGCCATTCCAGGATGTCGAAATCCGCTTCGCGATAGGCCAGTGCTTCGCTTTTTACCGTTGTGATGTCTTTACCCATCAGCGAGACAATGATCTTCGGCGCACCCTCGCCAATCACGAGGTTTCTTACGGTTACGGTTTTCATTGATTACCCTTTAACTATTCACAAATACTGCCCATCAGGCTGCAAAACCCATAACCTGTTTGACATACTCCAGCGGGAAATCTTTCCCGGTCCAGAGCTTGAACTGCTCAGCCCCTTGCCACAACAACATGCCGTAACCATCAATCGTTTTGCAACCGGCTTGTTGTGCCTGTTGCAATAACCTGGTCATATGCGGGTTATACACACATTCGGTCACCAGCAGTTCCGGGCGCAGCAGGGAAACGTCGGTCACGATAGATTCGTTATCCAGCGGTTTCATGCCGACTTTCGTGCCGTTGGTCAAAATATCCGCGCTGGCGAGGGCTTCGGCAAAAGCCTGGCGATCGGCAAGGTCGATCACGGTGACAACGCAGTCAGTGTTTTCATTAACACGTTTGGCGAATGCCTGCGCCTTTTCAAAGAACTCATCTTTACGGTTAAAGATCTTAATTTCTTTGATGCCTTCAATGGCTGCCTGAGCGCCAATGGCTGTAGACGCGCCGCCCGCGCCCAACAGTACCATGGTTTTACCTTTAATATCGAAGCCGCTTTCTTTAATCGCGCGAATATGACCGGTGCCGTCGGTGTTGTAACCCCGCAGGTAGCCATCATCATTAACGATGGTGTTGATTGCGCCAACCAGTTTGGCGGCAGGCGTTAATTCATCAACATATTCACAGGCCAGCTGCTTATTGGGCATGGAAACCCCGGTGCCACGCATTTTTAACGCTTTTAAACCGGCAATTGCATTAGCAAATGTTGAGTTATCGACTTCAAATGCCATGTAGGTAAAAGGCAGGCCCGCTTTTTCTAACGCTTTATTTTGCATTTCAGGGGACAGACTGTGTCTGATAGGGTAGGCCATCAGACCAATCAGTTCATATTTTGCAGTTACGTCCATTTGATACTCCTTCTAAACAATTTATTGAAAATAACGCTCGCCCAACCGCACATCATTTTTGGGGATATCAAATACGCGGTAATAGCGAATAAAGACGATGATGGCGGTGATGAATGCCAGCAGAGCAAATGCAAGGTCCAGCAAGATGATGTATTGCAGGCCGATGTTAGAAAGGTATCCGGTGATCAGTGGGATAATAAAGTTGGCTACACCACCCATCATCATATAAACACTGGTGACTTTGGCTTTGCTCTTCGGGAAAAACTCCGACATCACCGAGACACCGAGCTGTAAAATACCGCCAGCAGCAGAGAAGCCAATCAGAAACGATCCTGCGTTACAAACCAGCGGAGAGGGATACAAATAAATGACCGCAGCGGTAATGCTTGCCAGACCAGCGTTAAAAACGTTAGCCCAAATGGGGCGAACCATTTTCTTCAGGAGGGCAGCAAAGATGAATACGCAGACCAGCGATCCCATGCTGTAGTAAGAGATGGTTTTTAGTGCGTCAGTTTCTGCCATGCCAGCAAATGCCATGGCATATTTCGGCATCCAGACCACGATGACATAAAAGGTTGAGAATGCGGCAACCCCAAATAGCACGGAAGCGACGCCTTCCAGCCAGACCAGGGGTTTACTGTTCATCTGTGGCAGATCTTTGGCGAGGCCCGCGTCCACCATCTGGCTGGGAAAGCGACTTTTTAACAGCATCAGGGTGATGACCACGAACAGTACACCCGGGATGATGACCGCATAGCCGTACCAGACATGGTTGAGCAGCATGGTGCTGACGACGATGGGGTAAATCATCTGGCCAAACGACACCATGGCTTTAACCAGAATAACCGCCGAGCCGGATGCTTTGGGGAAACATTCCATTAACGCCGGATAGCCGCCGGTATCCAGCGCCGAATTCGCTACGCCAACGCATACAGCCAGAATAAAGGCAATCATCAGATTGGGGCTGGCGGGAATACCGAAGAAGAACAGCATATATAGAATAACGCCTAACAGAATGATAGCCCGGCGACCGAACTTATCTGAGAGAACGCCAAAGAATAAAATACTGACCAGTCGACCAAGACCAATACCGGAAATTAGATAGGCAATCCCTGCATTATCGGTTGAAAACTTTTCAGCCAGGGAGGTCATGTTTTGCGCCAGGGTGATGACGCTAATACCGTGTAAAAAATAACTGAAATAAATACAGGTTATCGCCAGAAGAAATGGCGTGTTAAAGGTCTTTTTCTGAGACATTTTTTCACAACTCCTTGCGGATTTTAAAATTATTCTGTGCTCGTCGGTGTAGTGTAAATTTCGGCGACCTTGTGATTAATATACCGGGCAGTAGTTATTGTACCTACATAGCATGGCGTTTAAGTTACCAGGTATATTGCATATCAAACTGTGAAACCTAATTCGTCAGACCGACGTTTTGCCGTTGTTTTAAAAATACGTCCAATTATTTTGCAGCAGAGGGGAATAATATTGCACCCGCGTTATTGGGCGAGTGGCGCCATGTTTAACTGACGCTTTGCTGCAAGCCGGCTGCGATAACCTATAAACAGTGCCAACAGGAAACCGAGCGCAGCAATGCCTGCATCAAACCACATGATGTGCGCAATGCTGGTTTCGGAGAGTCTGGCGGTAATCAGTGGGATCGTGAAGGTCGCGATACTGCCCGCGCTGTAGTAAATACCGGTAGCTTTACCTTTCGCCTGCGGAAAGCGAGCGGCCATTAGCGTTAGACCGATTTGCACGACGCCCCCGGCTGAAGAGAACCCGATGACAAAGGCGAATGTAATCACGACCCAGGTCGTTGGATGCAGGCAAACCGCCAGCAGCGCGACAAAGGAGATAAAGGTGTACAGCATCAACAGAGACGTTGCACGACCCGCTTTTCTCGCCAGAGGAGCAGTAATGAATACGCACAGCAGCGAACCGCAGGTGTAAATACTTAACAGCTTGATAGATAACGTATACGGCATACCGGCGACAAACTGACCATACTGTGCCAGCCACTGGCTAACCAGATAAAATGTGGCCATCGAGATATAGCCATACAGGGTGTAACTCCCCAGATCAAGAAGGGAACAACGATGCTCCGGCTGAACAGGTTCCTGTAATGCGGATGATGGCGTGATGGAATGCTGCGGGCCCGGATGTGCAGGGAAGCGGCAGCGAAACAAAAATATGCCGTTGAGCGCCATAATTCCCGCCGCCAGCAAGAAGGACCAGCCAAACCAGAGTTCAGCCCATACCAGCAGGCTGATAACCATCGGCAACAGAAACTGGCCGCTGGAGACAAAGGCTTTAATCAGGATATTGGCGGTGCTGGGCGAGCGGGGGAAGGCTTCCATCAGGCTGGGGTAGGTTCCGGCATCAAGAAAACTGTTTGCCATTCCCGCTAAAAAACCAAAAGCGTAGGCAATCACAATGCTGTGAGTATTGATGATGCCAAAAAAGAAGACCAGGTAGCAGATCATGCCAAAAATGATAAACGGTCTGCGGCCATAGCGATCGGAGAGCATGCCTGCAACTAATAAGACGCTTAACCGACCGATACCAAGAGAGGAGATGACAATCGAGACCCCCGCTGCATTGGTTTGCCACTGCTGCTCAAGTGAGGACATATTGAGGGACATCAGAATGACCCCCATACCGTGTACCAGGTAATTAAGGTACAGCCCTATCGCAGTGGAGAAATAGGTGTTTTTCATAATGTATTACTCAGCGAAGAGGCTAAATGGATGTTGTGTTCTGTGTCGCGTAGGGGGTATTAGCCCAAATAGTATGCAGACTGCGCGTGAGCGAGGGCATAATGTCGGGTGCCCGTGTTGCAACGTAGTGGTGACGTTATGACCGACTAACACAAACGCTCAAGGCTGTGTGCATAGAGTTCCACTGCCGCAGATTGGTAGATTTTCCAGTCGAGAAAATTGTCGTGGTTATAAACTGCCTGAAAAGAAACCAGATCGGGGAAAAAACGCATCGTGTTATTACCGATACGATTATTTATTTTTTCAATGATCGCGTTAATTCTTAACTTTCTCTTTGCTTTCATTTCTGCACAAATGCGCACGATGTTTTCCGGGATTTCTTTTTCCCCGCGCTCCCATTGTTGCCAGGCGACAATGTCGCCATCACGCGCGATATACGTGGCGCATTCTTCCACCGTCATAGCAAAAATATGGCGGATAGCCTGCAATTCTAGTGCGTTCATTATTTCATCACTTCATAAAAGACGGTGGAATAGTAATAGCATTATTGTGGATATTTCGGCTTGAAGAGAGTCACAGTATCTTGTGCAATATTATTTGTTATTAATCTGTGAAGTCGGTGCATTTGGCGTGAGAGTGAAATAAAACAATTGGCGAGCTGATGTGATGTAGGTCGTTAGGGGACGTGGAGTGCAGGATAAAAAAAAGCCCATCGTGGGAGATGGGCAAAGACTACACACAGCAATTCGTTGTTTCACTCAGGGGATTTCCATGCTTATAAATCAATGTGTTGATCTAAAGCCTTGGGGTAATAGTAGGCATGCGGGTTTTTCACGTCGATCAGATTCATCTCAATAGTTTAAAAACTGTAAAGAATTTGCGACATAAATGAGTACTCCCACAGGGCTGGCGTTGGGTTTGGTTCGGGGAGCGGTGATGTGTTTATCAGCGATATTAAACAATCAGGCGGCAGTGTTGCCGCCTGATGCTGTATTACTTATTGCTTTCGATTTCAGCGATTTCTTCGAGGATTTGATCCGGGTCGGTGCCCGGTGCCGGGGCTTCGTTGACCCATGCGGAGAACAGGCGCCATGAAACAGCCAGTACCACTGGGCCGATAAACAGACCAATCATCCCGAATGCAATTAACCCACCGATAACCCCGGAGAGAATAAGGATCAGCGGCAAATCAGCCCCCATACGAATCAGCATGGGACGAATAACGTTATCCAGTGTTCCGACCACGCCACTCCATACCAACAGCACCGTGCCCCAGGTAGAATCACCGGTCCAGTAAAGCCAGATAATGGCTGGAATCAGCACCGGTAAAGGCCCCAGTTGCACCAGACAGGAGAGGATCATCAACACCGCCAGTAGCGTCGCGTAAGGTACCCCCGTTACCGCCAGACCAATACCGCCGAGGACGGCCTGCACCAGCGCGGTGACGACCACGCCTAATGCAACCGCACGAATGGCTTGTGCTGCCAACAGGATTGCAGCGTCTCCGCGTTTCGATGCAAGACGGCAGGCGAAGTGGCGAATACCTAGCGCCACCTGCTCACCGCGCCAGTACAGCAGGGCGCTGAATAGCAACATCAAGCCACAGTGCATCATAAAGCGGCCAATATGCGCGGCCTGACCAACAAACCAGGTGGTTGTGGTACCGATATAGGGACGAACCTTAGCCATGATAGCCGAACCGCCCATATCCAACAGGCTGTGCCATGCGCCATAGAGTTTGGCACCCACCAGCGGAATACTGTTTAACCACGCCAGATCCGGCAGCGTCATATCGCCGGCGGTAACGGCATGGATCAAAGGACCACTGCCATCAACGATGCTGTTGACCAACAGGGCGATAGGAATAATGAATAACAGAACTAACAATAGGGTCATCACCAGCACGGCCAGTGAACGACGTCCCCACAGCAATTTTTGTATACGTATCAGGATGGGCCAGGTCGCAATGACCACCGTACCTGCCCAGGCAAAACCGAGGATAAAGGGTTGCACAATCCAGAGACAGGCCACAATCATGATGGCTAAAAACAGCACCGATAGCAGCACTTGTGCAATATCCCTGGGCTGACGGAAATTTACCATAAATACTTTTCACCTTTGTCTTTGCGTCAGAACGTTGACGCGACGTGAACACGTTAATCACACTCTATAATGATGAGCAATTTCAGCGGTTTTGAACAGGCGGATTCTGCCTGTAAATCTGCTGAGCGTATTAGAAAAAAATGTGATACAACAAACAAAGCAACACGCAAACGATTAAATTCACAACACAGACCGCAGGAAAGGGTCACTATAATGATTCCACAAATTTCTCAGGCGCCAGGTGTCGTTCAACTGGTGCTCAATTTTTTGCAGGCGCTGGAGCAGCAAGGGTTCACGGGCGATACGGCAACGAGCTATGCCGATCGTCTGACAATGTCGACGGATAACAGTATCTATCAGCTTCTGCCTGATGCCGTGGTTTTTCCTCGCTCGACGGCTGATGTGGCGCTTATCGCCCGCCTGGCGTCAGAACCGCTCTTTTCGTCGTTGATTTTTACCCCACGCGGCGGCGGCACAGGCACCAACGGTCAGGCGCTTAATCAGGGCATTATTGTTGATATGTCCCGTTACATGAGCCGCATCATCGAAATCAATGTGCAGGAAGGCTGGGTGCGGGTCGAGGCGGGGGTGATAAAAGATCAGCTTAACCAATATCTGAAACCCTACGGCTATTTCTTTGCGCCTGAATTGTCCACCAGTAACCGGGCGACGTTGGGGGGAATGATCAACACCGACGCTTCCGGGCAAGGTTCGCTGGTCTACGGTAAAACCTCCGATCATGTGCTGGGTATTCGCGCGGTATTGATGGGCGGGGATATTCTCGATACCCAGCCGATGCCGGTTGAATTTGCCGAAATGCTCGGTAAAAACAATACGGCGATTGGGCGTATCTATAAAACGGTTTATGAACGGTGTCGTGAGAATCGGCAGTTGATCATTGACAAGTTCCCCAAGCTCAATCGCTTTTTAACCGGCTACGACCTGCGGCACGTCTTCAATGATGAGATGACCGAGTTTGATTTAACTCGCATCCTTACGGGCTCTGAAGGTACGCTGGCATTTATCACCGAAGCCCGCCTTGATATCACGCCGCTGCCTAAAGTTCGGCGGCTGGTCAACGTCAAATACGATTCGTTTGACTCTGCATTGCGTAATGCGCCGGTGATGGTGGAGGCGCGTGCGCTGTCGGTCGAAACCGTCGATTCCAAAGTACTTAATCTGGCGCGGGAAGATATTGTCTGGCACTCCGTCAGCGAATTGATTACCGATGTCCCGAATAAAGAGATGCTCGGGCTGAATATCGTCGAGTTTGCGGGTGATGATGAAGCATTAATTGATTCGCAGGTCAGTGCGCTGTGTGAACGCCTGGACGGGCTAATTACCCGGCAGGAAGCCGGTGTGATTGGCTGGCAGCTGTGTACCGAACTGGCCGGCGTCGAGCGCATCTACGCCATGCGGAAAAAGGCCGTTGGTCTGCTGGGGAATGCCAAAGGCTCTGCGAAGCCGATTCCATTTGCCGAAGATACCTGCGTACCGCCGGAACACCTGGCCGACTATATTGCCGAGTTCCGTGCGCTACTCGACAGTCATGGCCTGAGCTATGGCATGTTTGGTCACGTGGATGCCGGGGTACTGCACGTCAGACCGGCGCTGGATATGTGCGATCCACAACAAGAAGTGCTGATGAAACGCATCTCTGATGATGTGGTGGCGCTGACGGCAAAATATGGTGGTCTGCTGTGGGGCGAACACGGAAAAGGTTTCCGTGCTGAGTACAGCCCGGCATTCTTTGGCGAAGAACTGTATCGCGAACTGCGTAAAGTGAAGTCGGCGTTTGATCCGCAAAACCGGCTCAATCCGGGGAAAATCTGTCCACCGGAAGGTGTTGATGCGCCGATGATGAAAGTGGACGCGGTGAAGCGCGGAACGTATGACCGCCAGATCCCGCTGGCCGTTCGCCAGGAGTGGCGTGGGGCAATGGAGTGTAACGGCAACGGGTTATGCTTTAACTTTGATGCGAAAAGCCCGATGTGTCCGTCGATGAAAATTAGCCTTAATCGCATTCACTCGCCAAAAGGGCGGGCAACGCTGGTTCGGGAATGGTTGCGTCTGTTGGCCGATCGTGGGATCGACCCCGTGAAACTGGAAAAAGAGTTGCCAGAAAAACGTGCCAGTTTACGTACGCTAATCGCCCGAACCCGCAACAGCTGGCATGCGCGTAAGGGCGAGTATGATTTCTCACATGAAGTGAAAGAGGCGATGTCCGGGTGTTTGGCATGTAAAGCCTGTTCTACGCAGTGCCCGATTAAAATCGATGTTCCGGAATTCCGCTCGCGCTTCCTGCAGCTGTATCACACGCGCTATCTGCGCCCGCTTCGCGATCACATGGTCGCCACCGTTGAGAGTTATGCACCGCTAATGGCGCGCGCACCTAAAACGTTCAACTTTTTCATCAATCAACCGCTGGTACGTAATCTGGCGAAAAAACACATCGGCATGGTGGATTTGCCGCTGTTGTCTGCGCCATCATTACAACGACAACTGGTCGGGCATCGTTCGGCCAATATGACGCTGGAACAGCTTGAAGCTCTCAGCCTGGAGCAAAAAGCCCGTACGGTGCTGGTGGTGCAGGACCCTTTCACCAGCTATTACGATGCACAGGTCGTGGCTGATTTCATCCGCCTGGTCGAAAAATTGGGTTTACAGCCGGTGCTGTTGCCATTCTCGCCTAACGGCAAAGCGCAGCATATAAAGGGCTTTTTAAACCGGTTTGCGAAAACGGCGAAAAAGACCGCTGAATTCCTCAACCGGGTGGCAAAGCTGAATATCCCGATGGTCGGTGTCGATCCGGCGCTGGTGCTATGTTATCGCGATGAATACAAGCTGGCGCTCGGCGAGCAGCGCGGTGATTTCCATGTCTTACTGGTCAATGAGTGGTTATCGGCTGTACTGGTGTCACAACCGCCGGTCGCTATCGGTGGCGAACCGTGGTACTTCTTCGGACACTGCACCGAAGTGACAGCTCTGCCGGGAGCGCCTGCGCAGTGGGCCGCGATTTTTGCCCGGTTTGGGGCCAAACTGGAAAATGTCAGCGTGGGGTGCTGCGGGATGGCGGGTACGTATGGCCATGAAGTGAAGAATCATCAGAACTCTTTAGGGATCTATGAGTTATCATGGCACCAGGCAATGCAACGATTGCCGCGTAACCGTTGTCTGGCCGCCGGGTATTCATGTCGCAGCCAGGTTAAACGCGTAGAGGGCACGGGCGTTCGCCACCCATTACAGGCATTACTGGAGATTATAGGATGATCTGGAAACGTGAAGTCACACTCGAGGCGCTCAACGCCATGGGTGAAGGAAATATGGTAGGGCTGCTCGATATTCGTTTTGTGCATATTGGCGACAATACTCTGGAAGCCACAATGCCCGTGGACCATCGCACCAAACAACCCTTTGGTTTGCTGCACGGCGGGGCGTCTGTCGTGCTGGCTGAGAGTATTGGCTCGGTGGCTGGATATCTGTGTACGCAGGGCGATCAAAAAGTGGTAGGCCTTGAAATTAACGCCAACCACGTTCGTTCTGCACGTGAAGGGCTCGTCAGAGGGGTGTGCAGCCCTGTGCATACCGGTTCACGTCATCAGGTGTGGCAAATCGAGATCTTTGATGAGCAGGGCCGGTTATGCTGCACCTCGCGACTGACGACCGCTATTTTGTGATGCATGTTGAGTTTGGTCATTATCTGCGCAGGTAATGGTGTTATACTGTGCAGGTTCTGAACACAAGCGAGGATGATATGTCTACCCAATTAGACCCGGCCCAACTGGCAATAGAATTTTTACGTCGTGATAAAACCGATCTTTCACCGGCTCAGTACCTGAAAAGACTGAAACAATTAGAGCTGGAGTTTGCCGATTTATTAACGCTCTCTTCGACTGAACTGAAAGAAGAGATCTATTTTGCCTGGCGCCTGGGCGTTCATTGATTCCGGTATGCCTGTCGTAATAAAAACCCCGACACATGTGTTCGGGGTTATTTTTTGCCTTAAACCTTGTTTACCACTTCATCTCACCGGTATTCACTTTCGCACTCAGTTCCAGAGAGCTTTCGTCAGCAAGACCCGGCCATGCGGCGGTCATTGTTTTTATCACGTAGGCTGAACCTTTTTTCGTGCCCAGCGCCTGTTCAAACGACTGAAGGTAATCCTGGGTGAAGCGAATCGCTTTATCACCCGCCGGGCGTTCACCAATATAATGACCGGGAACCACCTGGGCGGGATGTAATTGCTGCATTTCGCTCAGCACGTTACGCCATGCCGTGCGCTCTGCTGATGACTGCGTGTCCGCTGTCCAGACGTGAATACCTGAAGCGATACCGGTTCCGCCAATGATGGCGCGGTTCGCCGGGATCCAGACATACGCCGCATAGTCATTAGGATGGCGTAATTCCAGCGTTTCGCCATCAACCGTAAAGCGTGTTTGCGTGGTGGCCTGCGGTACAGTGAGCGAAGTGGGGGCACCGTCTTTCATCTGTGGGCCCCAGAACTGTAATTTGGCTTCTTTGGTGGCACGAATATGATCCACCACGTGCGGTGTAGCCAGCACGTTGACACCGGGGAAGGCTTTGACGAGTGGCTCAAGGCCAAAATAGAAATCCGGATCGCCAGACGTGATCACAATGGCTTTCAGCGTCTTACCGCTGGAGCGAATCATTTGCACCAGTTTTTCACCGTCTTGGGTGCTGAATTGGGCATCAAACAAAATGGCTTCTTTCGGGCCGGACACCAGCGTAGAAGAGACCGGGAAAATAGCCTTTTCCTGCGGATTATAGACATCCAGCTGTAGTGGAGCGGCAAACGCCGAAGAGGCAAACAGGGGTAACAGCATAGCCAGTGTATTGATTTTCATAACGGGGAACCTTGTGCAGGACATTGTCTTTTGATCGTTCCCGTATTTTAAGGAAATTCGGATCTGTTAGAATTCCCATATCAGGACATGCTGAGTTTCATAAAACGATCGGATGGGATGCAATGGACAGAGTCATGGCGGCAACCGTTTTTAACCACATCTGTGATTTAGGCAGTTTGAGTGCCGCCGCGCGTGCGCTGGGGCTTTCCCGACCGATGGTCAGTCGCTATCTGGATGAGATGGAAAAGTGGACCGGGGCGCGGCTTATCCATCGTTCATCACGACGGTTGACAATCACGCCTGCCGGCGAAGAGGCATTGGTGAAAACCCGCACCCTGGCACAACTTTCGCGAGATATCGGTGCCGCCGGGCTCGCGCAAACCCCATCGGGTACGCTACGGGTGGCGTGCGCACATTTTACTGCCATACATATTCTGGCGCCGGTGCTGCCCGCGTTTCTGGCTCGCTATCCTGAACTCCGCATTGAAGTTGAGATCAACAATCAACCGGTAAGCCTGGTTGGGGAGCGTATCGATGTGGCGATCCGCATCACGGAAAATCCCGAACCCGGAACGATTGCCCGGCGCTTAGGGGATTGTGAATCGGTGTTATGTGCCTCTGTGGATTACCTTAACCAGCACGGCATCCCAAAAACCGTCGACGATCTTGCGCAGCATAATTGCCTTTATTACAGCGGATTTGCCGGAAAGTCATGGCATTTTCTCGATGCGCAAGGGCAAGCCGTCACGGTGGCCATTAAAGGTAATTTAAGCGCTGGTATCTCGTCGCTGCTATGTGAATCCGCTCTGGCGGGGATGGGGATTGCGTTGGTTCCTGAGCAGGAGGCGAGAGAAGGGCTGGCGCAGGGGAGATTAATACGGCTTCTACCGCAACTACAGCCTAAACGCCTGCCGATTTATGGTTTATATCTTTCCCGCGATCACCAGCCAGCGGGGCTGCGACTGTTGTTGGACGCACTGAATGAGACACCGCGCTAACGATGTGATTGAGCGTGTTTATAAAAGAGTCAAAGCGCAATTTGTGTTAAAAAAAATTTCTCAGGGTATGAGATTCTTCCTAGTGCCCCTTCAAGAGCTAAGCCATTATGAGTGCCGGAGATAAGCGCCGGATGGGGTCGGAACCCTTAAGTCTGTCAGCAACGCAAGCAGACTTAAGGGTTTTTTATGGCCCACATGCGTTTTGAACCGCATTACTCCCGCCGTAGTCATCCCCACCTATCCCTTAAATAGACATTATCTATACATCTTTTAGCATTTGACCTGCCGGAATGATTACATATTCATAATCTATTATTAATCAATGTATTGAACAAAAAAATCCATCCCTGTTAACCCTCGCCGCAGGGTCTATGCTTAATAAAAGTCGTCAAAAAGGGCGGTTAACCCGAATGCCCCTGCTGTTGAGGGGTTGAAGTGATAATCATTATCACTAACATGGTGTTATAGCTTGCAAGCTAATGACTCGAGGTAACCCTATGGAATTGCATTCAGGAACATTTAATCCCAACGATTTTGCGTGGCGCGGGCTCACGTTAACGCCAGCGGCAGCGGCGCATATCCGTGAACTGGTGGCAAGGCAACCCGATATGTTGGGCGTGCGATTAGGCGTGAAACAAACCGGGTGCGCGGGATTCGGCTATGTGCTGGACACCGTCAGGCAACCTGAGAAAGACGATCTGCTATTTGAAACAGAGGGCGCCAGACTTTATGTCCCGTTACAGGCGATGCCGTTTATCGATGGAACTGAAGTCGATTTCGTGCGTGAAGGATTAAATCAGTTATTTAAATTTCATAACCCGAAAGCCCAGAACGAATGTGGCTGTGGCGAAAGCTTTGGGGTATAGGCGGTACTATGTCTCGTAATACTGAAGCAACTGACGATGTCAACACCTGGGCTGGCGGGCACCTCAATTACAAAGAGGGGTTCTTTACCCAACTCAAAACCGATGAGCTGGCCAAAGGGATCAACGAAGAGGTGGTGCGGGCAATTTCGGCCAAACGAAATGAACCCGACTGGATGCTGGAATTCCGTCTGAATGCGTTTAACGCGTGGCTGACGATGGAAGAACCACACTGGCTAAAAGCGCACTATGACAAACTGAACTACCAGGATTACAGCTATTACTCGGCACCTTCTTGCGGCAACTGTGATGAAACCTGCGCCTCTGAGCCGGGAGCGGTGCAACAAACGGGCGCGAATG
The DNA here is from genome assembly GCF_005281345.1 of Citrobacter sp. wls619. Taxonomy (GTDB): domain Bacteria; phylum Pseudomonadota; class Gammaproteobacteria; order Enterobacterales; family Enterobacteriaceae; genus Citrobacter. The sequence continues at coordinate 83,614 of NZ_SZXJ01000078.1, read as the reverse complement.
CGTTTTTAAGCAAAGAGGTTGAAGACGCGTTCGAGCAGCTTGGCGTGCCGGTCCGTGAAGGCAAAGAAGTGGCGGTGGATGCCATTTTCGATTCGGTGTCAGTCGCAACGACCTACCGCGATAAGCTGGCGGAGCAGGGTATTATTTTCTGCTCGTTCGGCGAGGCCATTCACGATCATCCTGAACTGGTAAAAAAATACCTCGGTACCGTCGTCCCGGGGAATGACAACTTCTTTGCCGCGCTGAATGCGGCGGTAGCATCAGACGGCACGTTTATTTATGTGCCGAAAGGCGTGCGTTGCCCAATGGAACTGTCGACCTATTTCCGTATCAATGCAGAAAAAACCGGACAGTTTGAACGCACGATTCTGGTGGCGGATGAGGGGAGTTACGTCAGCTATATCGAAGGTTGTTCGGCGCCGGTGCGTGACAGTTACCAGCTGCATGCGGCGGTGGTCGAGGTGATCATCCATAAAGATGCTGAGGTGAAGTATTCCACGGTACAAAACTGGTTCCCCGGCGATGGCAATACCGGCGGCATCCTGAATTTCGTGACCAAACGTGCGCTGTGTGAAGGCGAAAACAGCAAAATGTCATGGACGCAGTCAGAGACCGGCTCAGCCATTACCTGGAAATACCCGAGCTGCATTCTGCGCGGTGATAATTCGATCGGCGAATTCTACTCCGTTGCGCTGACCAGCGGTCATCAGCAGGCTGATACCGGCACCAAAATGATCCACATTGGCAAGAACACGAAATCGACCATTATCTCGAAAGGGATTTCCGCCGGACATAGCCAGAACAGCTACCGCGGCTTAGTGAAAATTATGCCAACCGCCACTAACGCCCGTAACTACACCCAATGTGACTCAATGCTGATTGGTGCGGACTGTGGGGCACATACCTTCCCGTATGTTGAGTGCCGAAACAACAGCGCTCAGCTTGAACATGAAGCGACGACCTCGCGCATTGGTGAAGACCAGTTGTTCTACTGCCTGCAACGTGGCATCAGCGAGGAAGATGCTATTTCAATGATCGTCAATGGCTTCTGTAAAGACGTGTTCTCTGAGCTGCCGCTGGAATTTGCTGTGGAAGCGCAAAAACTTCTCGCCATAAGTCTTGAACACAGCGTCGGCTAAAATTTAAGGAAAGCACATGTTAAGCATTAAAGATTTACAGGTCAGTGTGGAAGAGAAGGCGATCCTGCGTGGGCTGAGTCTTGAGATTCGCCCCGGGGAAGTACACGCCATTATGGGGCCGAACGGTTCCGGGAAAAGCACGTTGTCTGCGACACTCGCCGGACGAGAAGATTATGAAGTCACGGGCGGGACGGTTGAGTTTAACGGTAAGAACTTGCTGGAACTGTCACCGGAAGACCGGGCCGGTGAAGGGATCTTTATGGCATTTCAGTATCCGGTGGAGATCCCCGGCGTCAGCAATCAGTTTTTCCTGCAAACGGCACTGAATGCGGTGCGCAGCTACCGTGGCGAAGAGTCGCTGGACCGCTTTGACTTCCAGGATCTGATGGAAGAGAAAATTGCGTTGTTGAAGATGCCGGAAGATCTGCTGACGCGTTCGGTAAACGTCGGTTTCTCCGGTGGGGAGAAAAAACGTAACGACATTCTGCAAATGGCGGTACTGGAACCCCAACTGTGCATTCTTGATGAGTCTGACTCTGGTCTGGATATCGACGCGCTGAAAATCGTCGCTGATGGCGTGAACGCATTGCGTGACGGAAAGCGTTCGTTTGTGATTGTCACCCACTACCAGCGAATCCTCGACTATATCAAACCCGATTACGTCCACGTTCTCTACCAGGGGCGCATTGTGAAGTCCGGTGATTTTACGTTGGTTAAACAGCTGGAGGAGCAAGGGTATGGCTGGCTTAGTGAACAGCAGTAACGTGCTCCAGCAGTGGCATCATCTGTTTGAAGCGCAGGGGGAGCGTCGCTCACAGCATGCGCAACAACACCTGCAACAGATGTTGCGGCTGGGGTTGCCGACGCGTAAACATGAGGACTGGAAATATACGCCGCTGGAAGGGTTAACCAACGGCCAGTTTGTCAGCCGTTTTTCTGCAATAACGCCAGCACAGTGCGACGCGTTGAGCGGCGCTATTGATGCACTACGTCTGGTGTTTGTTGACGGTCAGTACTGCGAGGCGCTTAGCGACAGCATGGACGGCAGCGGCTTTGACATTACCGTTGATGATGCGCGTCAGGCGCTCCCTGCGGCTATCCAGCCAGAGGTGTTCCTGCATCTGACCGAAAGCCTTTCACGCAGCGTCACGCACATTCAGGTCAAACGACATCAACGTCCAGCGAAACCGCTGCTGTTGATGCACATCACCCAGGGACTGGCGGGTGATGAAGTGAATACCGCGCACTATCGCCACCATCTTGAACTGGCTGAAGGCGCAGAAGCTACCGTCATTGAGCACTATGTTAGCCTGAATGCGCATCGACATTTTACCGGCGCACGCTTAACGATGAACGTGGCGGCAAATGCCCATTTGCACCATCTCAAACTGGCGTTTGAGAATCCGGTTAGCCACCATTTCGCGCATAACGATATCCAGTTAGGGGCAGATGCGACGGCGATGAGTTACAGCTTCTTACTCGGTGGTGCGGTTTTACGCCATAACACCAGTACCCAGCTTAATGGGGAGAACAGCACGCTGCGCCTTAACAGTCTGGCGATGCCGGTGAAAAATGAAGTTTGCGATACCCGAACCTGGCTTGAACACAATAAGGGATATTGCAACAGCCGCCAGTTACATAAAACGATTGTCAGTGATAAAGGCCGGGCGGTGTTTAATGGCCTGATTAACGTGGCGCAGCATGCCATTAAAACTGACGGTCAGATGACGAACAATAATTTACTGCTCGGTAAACTGGCAGAAGTGGACACCAAGCCGCAACTGGAAATCTACGCTGATGACGTGAAATGCAGCCACGGGGCGACGGTAGGGCGGATCGACGATGAACAGATGTTCTATCTGCGTTCGCGTGGGATTGGCCAGCAGGATGCCCAACAGATGATTCTCTACGCGTTTGCCGCTGAGCTGACGGAAGCCCTGATCGATGAAACGCTGAAACAACAGGTACTGGCGCGGATAGCCCAACGTCTGCCGGGAGGCGTAGCATGACATTTCCCATTGAAAAAGTACGGGCGGACTTTCCGGTCCTGACGCGTGAGGTCAACGGCTTACCGCTGGCTTATCTCGACAGTGCTGCCAGTGCGCAAAAGCCCAACCAGGTGATTGATGCCGAGGCTGAGTTTTATCGGCATGGCTATGCGGCAGTCCATCGGGGTATTCATACGCTCAGTGCCCAGGCGACGGAAAAAATGGAGAATGTACGCAAGCTGGCGTCATTGTTTATTAACGCACGTTCTGCCGAAGAACTGGTGTTTGTCCGCGGCACGACGGAGGGCATCAACCTGGTGGCGAACAGCTGGGGCAGTAGCAATGTCCGGGCGGGTGATAACATCATCATCAGTGAAATGGAACACCACGCCAATATTGTCCCCTGGCAGATGCTGTGCGCTCGTGTAGGTGCGGAACTGCGTGTTATCCCACTGAATGCCGATGGGACGTTGCAACTGGAAACATTGCCGACGCTGTTTGATGACCGCACGCAACTGCTGGCCATTACCCACGTATCGAATGTCCTGGGCACGGAAAACCCGCTGCCGGAGATGATTGAGCTGGCGCATCAGTTCGGCGCAAAAGTGCTGGTAGACGGCGCGCAGGCGGTCATGCATCACCCGGTGGACGTGCAGGCACTGGATTGTGACTTTTATGTTTTCTCCGGACATAAGCTGTATGGACCCACCGGCATTGGCGTGCTGTATGCCAGAGAGTCGTTGCTGCAGGAAATGCCGCCGTGGGAAGGCGGTGGCTCGATGATAGCAACCGTCAGTCTGAGCCAGGGAACAACGTGGGCCAAAGCCCCCTGGCGTTTTGAAGCCGGAACGCCGAACACCGGAGGGATTATCGGTCTGGGAGCGGCCATTGAATACGTTAGCGCGCTGGGGCTTACTGAAATCAGTGAATATGAGCAGTTCATGATGCGTTATGCGCTGGAGCAACTGGCGGAGGTACCTAATCTGACGCTCTACGGCCCGGAAAACCGTTTAGGCGTGATCGCCTTTAACCTGGGCAAGCATCACGCGTATGACGTCGGTAGCTTTCTTGATAACTATGGAATTGCCGTGCGCACGGGGCATCACTGCGCGATGCCGTTGATGGCTTATTATCACGTTCCCGCGATGTGCCGGGCTTCCATTGCCATGTATAACACCCATGAAGAAGTGGATCGCCTGGTGACGGGACTCAAGCGTATTCATCACTTGCTGGGATAACAGGGAGGCATTATGGCTGCGCTACCGGATAAAGAAAAACTGTTGCGTAATTTTCTGCGTTGCGCTAATTGGGAAGAGAAATACCTGTACATCATTGAACTGGGTCAGCGGCTGCCGGAATTAACTGCCGACGATCGCTGCCCGGAAAATAGCATTCAGGGATGTCAAAGTCAGGTATGGATTGTTATGCGGCAGAATGCTGAAGGTATTATTGAATTACAGGGCGACAGTGATGCGGCAATTGTGAAAGGACTTATCGCCGTCGTCTTCATTTTGTATGACCGGATGACGGCTCAGGATATTGTGAATTTTGATGTGCGTCCGTGGTTCGAAAAAATGGCGCTCGCACAGCATCTCACACCTTCACGTTCACAGGGACTGGAAGCGATGATACGGGCGATCCGCTCCAAAGCCGCAACTCTTAGCTAAACTGATAAAACACGTCATCTTTCAGGCTGACTGGAATGATTCCGTGAAAGGCACCGCAATGACTCGTAGGCCGGATCGGACGCTTGCCGTCATCCGGCAATAACGCCAGGGGGGTGAGTGAGTATGAAACGCGCGTCTATTATTACGTTAATGCTGATCGGCGCTTACAGCGCTATACAGGCCGCTTGGGCGGTCGATTATCCGTTGCCTGCGGCGAATAGCCGTCTTGTTGGGCAAAATCAAACCTACACCGTGCAGGAAGGCGATAAGAATCTCCAGGCGATAGCCCGGCGTTTTGACACCGCTGCAATGCTGATCCTTGAAGCAAATAACACCATAGCCCCCGTACCCAGGCCTGGAACCCTGATAACCATTCCCTCGCAATTATTGCTACCGGATGTGCCACGCGAAGGCATTATTGTGAATCTGGCGGAACTGCGTTTGTATTACTTCCCGCCGGGAGAAAAAATTGTTCAGGTCTTCCCCATTGGCATTGGTTTGCAGGGGCTGGAAACACCGGTGATGGAAACCCGTATTGGGCAGAAAATACCCAATCCGACCTGGACGCCTACACCGGGCATCCGTAAGCGCTCTCTGGAGCGCGGCATCACATTACCGCCGGTAGTACCTGCGGGGCCAAATAACCCGTTAGGACGCTTTGCATTGCGTCTGGCGCATGGAAATGGTGAATACCTGATCCATGGAACCAGCGCACCTGACAGTGTTGGCCTGCGCGTAAGCTCTGGTTGTATCCGTATGAACGCGCCGGATATCAAAGCGCTGTTCGAGCAGGTGCGGCCAGGTACGCCTGTCAGAGTAATCAACGAGCCGATAAAGTACTCCGTTGAGCCAAATGGTATGCGCTATGTTGAGGTGCACAGGCCGTTGTCACCGGAAGAGGAACAAAACGTTCAGACCATGCCCTATGTATTACCGGCAGGTTTTAATCAGTTCAAAGAGAATAAGGCCGTCGATAACAGTCTGGTTGAGAGAGCGCTGTATCGCCGTGCGGGGTATCCCGTGACCGTTAGTTCCGGGCAGACACCGGTTGTTGCCAATGGACCCGAAGTGACGTCAGCGCAGAACGGTGCGCCAGGGGAGGATGCGCAGATGCGCACAACGCAGTAACAGGGAAGGAAATAACGGGCAAAAAAAATGGCGCACAATGTGCGCCATTTTTATTACACAGATACTATTACTTGCGGTATTTAGTAGCTGCGTTGTCCAGACGCTGGTTAGCGCGAGCTGCGTCATCTTTAGCAGCCTGAACGTCGGAACGCATTGCGTTCACGTCGTTGCTCAGCTGGTCAACTTTAGCGTTCAGAGTCTGAACGTCAGAAGACAGCTGATCGATTTTAGCGTTGCTGGAGCAACCTGCCAGCAGAGTAGAACCCAGGATTACCGCGCCCAGTACCAGTTTAGTACGATTCATTATTAATACCCTCTAGATTGAGTTAATCTCCATGTAGCGTTACAAGTATTACACAAAGTTTTTTATGTTGAGAATATTTTTTTGATGGGAATGCACTTATTTTTGATCGTTCGCTCAAAGAAGCATCGAATTGTGCAAAAACAGCCAAAAACCCGAGAGAAAACAGAAAGCTTCCATCGGATTCATCTTAGATAATCTCGGATTAGATAGTGAAATCCGATTTGATTTTTTATTAATCGTGGCTATCAAGAAAATAAAAAAGCGCCGCAAGGGCGCTTTTTAAGCAAATTAATTCGCGATGGAATTATTACAGCACGTGAACAGATGCCGTATTGGTCGTGCCGCTCGGAACCAGTGCGCCGGAAACCATAACAACGACGTCACCTTTCTGTGCCAGACCGCTTTCCAGAGCCACTTCTTTGCCCAGACGGTAGAAATCATCAGTAGAGGTGATTTCTTTAACAACCTGTGCAACGACGCCTTTGCTCAGCACCAGCTGGCGAGCGGTAGTTTCGTTGGTGGTCAGCGCCAGGATGGTGGCATCCGGGAAGTATTTACGCACAGCACGTGCAGATTTACCGCCCTGGGTTGCCACGACGATCAGCGGAGCATCCAGTTTTTCTGCAGTTTCAACAGCACCACGGCACACAGCTTCAGTGATGCGCAGTTTACGGCTGTCATTATTGAAGTCCAGACGGCTGGTCATCACACGGTCGGTACGTTCGCAGATGGTGGCCATGATGGTCACCGCTTCCAGCGGGTATTTACCTTTCGCGGATTCACCTGACAGCATAACGGCATCGGTGCCGTCGAGGATGGCGTTCGCCACGTCGCCGGCTTCAGCACGGGTCGGACGTGGGTTTTTGATCATGGAATCCAGCATCTGGGTCGCAGTGATAACGACCTTACGTGCACGGATACATTTCTCGATGATCATCTTCTGCGCGAAGATAACTTCTTCAACCGGGATCTCAACGCCCATGTCGCCACGAGCAACCATGATGCCGTCGGATGCTTCGAGGATTTCGTCGAAGTTGTTCAGGCCTTCCTGGTTTTCAATCTTGGAGATGATCTGGATGTTTTCGCCGCCGTGTGCTTTCAGATGCTCACGGATTTCAACGACGTCAGAACGTTTACGGATAAAGGAGGCCGCAACGAAGTCAACGCCTTGCTCACAACCGAAGATCAGGTCCTGTTTGTCTTTTTCAGCCAGTGCTGGCAGGGCAATGGAAACGCCTGGCAGGTTAACGCCTTTGTTTTCGCCCAGATCGCCGTTGTTCAGCACTTTACAGATAACTTTGTTACCTTCGATAGCGGTAACTTCCATGCCAATCAGGCCATCATCAACCAGTACGGTGTTGCCAACAGACAGGTCTTTCGTGAAGCCTTCATAGGTAACCGCAACGATTTCGTTGTTACCTACAACAGATTTGTCGGTAGTGAAAGTGAAGGTCTGGCCCGCTTTCAGAGAAACGTCGTTGCCGCCTTCCAGCTTAATGGTACGGATTTCCGGACCTTTGGTATCGAGCAGAATCGCGGCTTTTTTACCGGTTTTGCTCATGACGTTGCGCAAATTCTTGATGCGCTGACCGTGTTCTGCGTAATCACCGTGGGAGAAGTTCAGACGCATGACGTTCATGCCCGCGTCCAGCATTTTGGATAACATCTCTTCGGATTCGGTTTTCGGACCGATGGTGCAAACAATTTTCGTCTTTTTCATGACAGTCTTAGTCTTTAAGTTGAGAAGGATATGGAAATCTGGCTTCCATCGCGCACGGATGGAAAGCTAAACCTGAGTTACGAAAGTTGTGATGCCTCGCTCTAAGAATAGGTGACATCGATAAAGCGTGCAGAGGAATGTGTGCTTGCGTTTCAGCCCAACGGGATGGTGAGTTTTGTAGTCGTTGAGTTTTACAGGTCAATGTGCTGAAACCATTCAAGAGACAATTGGCGCGCATTATACGCTGAAAATTATCAAAAAGGAAAATGGAAACAGCGTTTCAAAAGAGTTCTGTGCAGTTTCACAAAGAATCTGCATTAAATTGTTTCAGGTTGGTTAACAAAACACCGCCTAACGTCAGGCGGTGTTGCGCAACAAGAAAAAATAACCTGCTGCAAACTCAGTATTCAGACGACTTAGTCGAGCAGCTTGCGCCCCTCAAGATCGATATTGATGTCCTGCTTATGCGCTTTCCGATACCACAGAATCGCCAGACCGATGACAGACCAGATGACCCCCAGCGTCAGCGCGTGAATGTTCATATTCATACAGACATAACCGATGACGACCATGCCCAGCACAGGAGAGATCACGTGTGGGAAAAGGCGACGATGTTCTTTCATCTTTACGTTGTAGAGCACAAAGACACACAGGTTTACCACAAAGAAGGCGAAAAGCGCGCCGAAGTTAACAAGGGTGGATATGGACTCAATTTTCCCGGAAAACAGGTAGCTAAGAAAGAGTGTCACAGCCCCGGTGAACAGAATGGCATAGTCAGGTGTTTTTCTTTTATGGTGTACGTGTGCCAGGAATGTGGGCAACATTTTGTCGCGCCCCATAGAGAACAGAACGCGGGATACGGCGGTTTGTGCCGTTATGATATTGCCGACCGCGCAAACGAACGCCACGATGATAGAAAATGCGACTTTAAGCCAGATACCGCCAACATCACCTGCAATCGTGAAGAAGGCTTCGTTTGTTTCAGTACCGTCGGCAAAGCTGTCTATTTTGCCGGTGGCGAATGCGGCAAACGTCACCACAATAATAAACAGCACGGTGGCCAGGATCAGGGCGAGAAGAGTTGCCTTACTGACCGCTTTTCCGCCGCCTTCGCTTTCTTCGCTTAAGGTACTGATGGCATCAAACCCGAGGAAGTTGAGTGCCGCAACAGAGATAGCGGTAGCAATTAAGCCAGGCGTAAACCACTGAGAGTCAAAAAAGGGTTTGAAAGAGAATGACACATGGCTGCTATCGAGCATCAGCAGACGCAAAATCAGCACCACAAAAATGGCCAGAATACCGAGTTGAATAAAGACCAGCAGCTTGTCGAATTTAGCTGTTTGTTGTATTCCCAAATAGTTTATACCCGTTCCGATGGCTACATAAATTAACGGCCACACCCAAATCGGTATTTGCGGAAGTATGGCATGCACAGCAACACCGCCGAGCACGGCAACCAGCGTAGGGAATAACAGATAATCCAGCAGCAAAATCCAGCCGGTGAGAAAACCCACTGCGGGGTTGATGCACACGCCCGCATAGGTATAAGCCGACCCGGAAGAGGAGATGCGCTTTGACAATGTTGAATAGCTGTGGGCGGTAAAAAACATCGCGATAGCGCCAATAATATACACCAGCGCGACCATGCCATGAGATAAATTATATACCACACCATAGAGAGAAACCGGCGCGATCGGAACCATAAATACCAGCCCGTACAACACCAAATCTGTAAGAGATAACTTTTTGATTTTACTCATAGTAAATACCTCAATTCGTGTTAATCAAGGGCGCGTAAAAACGCACGAGCCGCAGTGAGGCAAGGCCCGGTATTTTCTTCATGCGGGTTATGGCTGCTGTCAGGAATCGTGACGCCCCGACAGTGGGTTATATGGGTAATAAGCGGTTGAACGACCTGCGATGTCGCCTGATCGTGCTCGCCATGAAGGACTAATCCAGGGCATTGAATCTTGTGCAATGAATCGGTGATATCCCACTGCGCCAGCGTGCCATTGACAGCCAGCTCATTGGCGCCCCACAAAATATGGTAAGCCGTGGGGTCGGCGGCGAATTGCGCATTAGCACGCTGAATATGCAGCGGTTCTTGCTGCAGGGAATAAACATGCCTGGCGTAATAGGCAATAAGCTGTTCAGGCGGATGCTGATAGATTTTTGCCTGCATAATGACATCGTCTGGCATTGTATCCGCGCCAGCCGTGAGTTCTTTAAACAGTCGCAGGACTTCACTTTGCCAAAGTGGGATGCTGGCAGGAGAGCTGGCGTATATCACACCACCTAATCCTTCCGGCTGCGTGCAGGCATGCTCTGCTGCCAGCATGCCTCCCCAGGAGTGTCCGAGTAATGAATATCGCTGGCCAATATTCAGATGGCAGATTAATTGCTGGAGTTGCTGAAGATAGCGTTCTATTGTCCAGAATGAGGCCTCCGCCAGCGGGAAATGCGTGGAACGACCGCAGCCATATTGATCGTAAAATACCACCATGCGTCCATCATCAGACAGCTGGTGATAATTTAAAAGATAATCAAAACCGCCTGATGGGCCGCCGTGTAAAATAATTAATGGCATTAATGAAGATGCCGGATCGCCGTAGATACGATAGCTGGTTAATATGCCATCGTAAAACATTTCACCATATTTGTAGTGGCTTTGCATATTTTTAACCGATACAGAGAGAAAAGGGCAGGTGATTCAATAATCACCTGCAGACAGACGCTTATTTTTTAATTGATTGCAGAACATTACACCAGAATGGCGTGTAATGTTCCCATTGCATAAATTGTGGACTACCCCAGTGCGGCGCACAATCACTGGCAAAACAACCGACTTTCCCTTTATTGTATTCACCGAGAACTAATAGCGGGTCGTCATTTATTTTGACCAGCGTTGTCGCGTTTACTTTGGCGTGCAGTTTGTTATAACCGAGTAAGGGGGGCCACTGCGTCAGATCTTGCGTAATGACATGTTGCTCATCAGTGTTGATTGGGCTGCATCCTTCTGGAATTTCAACGCGATCGTCATAGTCCAGCATTTCGACCGGCAAAACGTCGGCCAGCAAGGTGTTTTTATAATTCGCTTTAGCTTCAATGCCGGTGAAGGACAGGTATCCGCCAATCATTAACAGACCGCCGCCATTGGAGACATATTCTTTAATCAGCGCTAACGCATTCGGGATGATATTCATCTGATAAAAGGTTTTGTTTTGCAACAAAAAGGTATTGCTGCCAATATCACTAATCACGATCGCGTCGTATACGTCGAGTTCCGCTGCGGTTTGCGGAAAACGGGTTTGTACAATATGCGCTGGCATATAGTCGATAGTAATATTCTGCTGGCGCAGACAGGATAAGAGATAGTCAGCACCTTCTTCGTATTTACTGGATGTGAAGCTGTCATATCCCTTAGAATGAATCATATGAATATGCCATGACTCACCGATAAATAAAATTTTCATACTGATATCCTATTATTTGATATTAACAATTTCATGCGATTGAGTGCGCATCCGGTGCAGTACCTGCTCATGTTGCGGCATGCTCGATGCGCCTTCTTGTTCTACTGCCAGTGAAGCAAAGGCAGAGGCATACTGAATGGCTGACACAAGGTCTGATTTCCGGGCAAGTGAGGTGGCCAGTGCGCCATTAAATGCGTCACCCGCGCCCGCGGCATCCTTGACGACGGCACTCCAGGCGGGGATAAACAACGTTCGGTGATGTTCGCACAGCAATGATCCTTGCGCGCCAAGAGTGATAATGACCTTCTTAACACCTGACTGCAGAATGATATTTCCTGCTTTTTTTGCATCATCAATATCGGCAATGGTAATACCTGACAAAAACGAAGCCTCGGTTTCATTAGGTGTCAGGATATCGATGGAAGATAATAAATGGTGGATATTTTTAGTATAGGGTGCTGGATTAAGAATGATAGTTTTGTTTTCTAATTTACCCAGGCGCACGAACTCTTCAATAGCATCGATATTTGTCTCCAGTTGCATCAGTAGAACATCGGCTTCAGAGATATAACCCTGCTGTTCATTAATTTCTTGTTTGCTCAGCGACATATTAGCACCGGGATAGATGGCGATGATATTATCACCATCCTCCGCTGAAACATAAATGAGTGCACTCCCGGTGGGGGCATCATCGGTTTGATAGGCACAATAGGAGTTGATGCCCGATTGAATAATATGATTGAGTGCGAAAGTGCTGAACTGATCTTTGCCAACTTTAAAAATAAAATGAATATCAGCACCCGCATTATTTGCGGCCAGAGCCTGGTTAGCGCCTTTTCCTCCTGGATAAAAACCGGACTGGCTTGCGAGGATAGATTCACCGCTCTGAGGCAGCCACGGCACAGTAGCGGATACGTCAATATTAAATGAACCTAAAATACAAACTTTGCCCGACATTTTAGCCCCTTCTTTGTTTAAGCGAATATCTTTGTTTGCCGGAGTTGCTATAGTGCCGGAGATATCTATTTTATTTTCAGTAATAAGTTTGCTTAACGCCTGACGATTAACAATACCACCACCGTAACAACGCACCAGCATTCCTGTTTTCTGAAAATAATAAAGATCTGAACGAATAGTCTCCCGGCTAACATTAAAAAGAACGGCAAGTTTACTTACGCTTACGCTATGATCTTTGATCAACAAGTTAAGAATAGTGGTGCGCCTTTCTTCTTTAAACATTAAAGCCTCCGTGTATTTCGTTGAATTGTATTTAGAGTAATGTTGACATGTGGTGAAATGAATCACAGATCATGCTGTAAACCGGAAGCAAAACCAAATTATCACGCAGGATAAAAAGACGATTTCATTTTTTTAGTTCTTATATGCTTACACTTGCGGGGCTACAGTTTGTGATGATTGTCATATCTCAGTGATGCAATTTTTGAACGCTCCTTATAAAGGTGTTGGCTTGCTCGATTCAGTTTTAAATAACCACGCTTTGGCCAGTTGTAAGTCAGTGAGTAAATATTTCAGAAAAATTTTCATGCTGTCAGCCCACTCGGATGTGAAAGTGACCGCGGGCTGAGTCTCTTGTTGCGGTATGGATATTCCTTAAAGTTATATCAAATTCGTTTTAATTCATTTTAAAACATCATCTCGCTGATTACACTCGTTTGGACATCCATACTGCTAAATAGCCAAAAGCACTAGCAGGATAACAATAAGCAGCAGCGGATACCCAAACGACATGATTGTCCTGAAAAATATTTCGAAAGTGTTTACGCCAGGCAGGCTTGCTATTACCGCTGTCGATAACGTCAACCTGACGGTTGAACAGGGGCAGATTTACGGAATTATTGGTTACAGCGGGGCGGGAAAAAGCACCTTAATACGTTTGCTCAATGGTCTGGAAAAACCGACCTCCGGCAGCGTAACGATTAACGGCCACGCTATTTCCGCCGCCCGCGGGGAATCGTTGCGTCAGGCACGGCTGAAAATCAGCATGGTGTTTCAGCACTTTAATTTACTGTGGTCACGCACCGTTAGTGAAAATATCGCTTTCTCTATGCAAATTGCCGGTGCGCCGAAAGCCGCGATTAAGGCGCGGGTGGCCGAGCTGATTAACCTTGTCGGTCTGAGCGGTCGCGAAAATGCCTATCCATCGCAGCTCAGCGGCGGCCAAAAGCAGCGCGTAGGGATCGCCCGTGCGCTGGCGAATACTCCTGATGTACTGCTGTGTGACGAAGCCACCTCGGCGCTGGACCCGCAAACCACCGATCAGATTCTGGAGTTACTGCTCGATATTAACCGTCGCTTCAACTTAACCATCGTGTTGATCACCCACGAGATGCATGTGGTGCGCAAAATCTGCGATCGCGTCGCGGTGATGGAAAACGGCAGGGTGGTTGAAGAGGGCGATGTACTTACTGTCTTTACCCATCCGCAGCAGCCGATTACCCGACAGTTTGTGCGGCAGGTGAGCCAATACACCGAAGAAGAGGAGTTTAATCCGCAATTGGCAAGCGAACTGGGCGGTGTCGTGATCAAGTTAACTTTTACCGGGCAGCGCACTCACCGGCCGGTTGTTGGGGAATTAACCCTGCGCTATGGCCTGCCGTTTAACATTTTGCACGGCAAGATGACGCAAACCGCGCATGGCGTGTTCGGTCAGCTTTGGGTGCACGTCGTGGCTACCGAAGAACAACTCAGCAATATTCTGGCCGACCTGCGCCACAGCGACATTGAAGGCGAGGTGATTCAACATGCCTGAAGATCTGTTTCCCCATCTGAAGTGGGACCAACTGCTGGCAGCGACCCAGGAAACGCTCTATATGACGGCACTTTCTGGCGCGGCAACGTTTGTCCTTGGGATTGCACTCGGGCTGGCGCTGTTCCTGACCGCACGCGGTGGACTATTCCAGAACCGCGCCTTGTATAGCGGGATCTCGCTGGTGGTCAATATTTTCCGCTCGATCCCGTTCATCATTCTGATCGTGTTGTTAATACCTTTTACCAAAACAATCGTTGGCACCATTCTTGGTGCGAATGCCGCGTTGCCCGCGTTGATTGTGGGCGCTGCACCTTTTTACGCACGCCTGGTCGAAATCGCCCTGCGTGAAGTAGATAAAGGCGTTATTGAAGCGACGCGCTCGATGGGCGCACGTCTGACGACGCTTGTTTTTCGGGTTTTACTGCCGGAATCCTCACCCGCTCTGGTGTCCGGGATCACCGTGACGCTGATTGCCCTGGTTAGCTACAGCGCGATGGCGGGGGTGATTGGTGCCGGTGGTTTAGGGAACCTGGCTTACCTGGAAGGATTCCAGCGCAACCACAGCGACGTCACGCTGGTGGCGACGGTCACGATTCTGCTCATCGTCTTCATCATTCAGCTTTGCGGCGATGTGATCACCTCTCTGTTAGATAAACGCTAATAAAATACGGAAACCATCATTATGAAAAAATCACTGACATTACTCGCAGCAGCAACCCTAAGTGCCCTGAGCTTTGCTTCCTGGGCTGATACGCTGACCGTTGGCGCGTCAAACGTACCCCATGCGGAGATCCTTGAGCAGGCCAAGCCGATTCTGGCGAAGCAAGGGATAGACCTGGAGATTAAACCATTCCAGGACTACATTCTGCCGAACACCGCCCTGGCGGGTCGTGAGATCGATGCCAACTATTTCCAGCATATCCCGTACCTGAATAGCGTGATTAAAGATCATGCTGGCGACAAATCCTATGATTTCGTCAGCGCCGGGGCGATTCATATCGAGCCGATTGGTATCTATTCGAAAAAGGTGAAGTCACTGAAGGATCTGCCGGAAGGCGGCAAGGTGATCATGCGTGATGCGGTATCTGAAGAAGGTCGTATTCTGTCGATTTTTGAAAAAGAGGGCGTGATCAAGCTGAAGCCGGGGGTGGATAAAGTGACGGCGCGCATTAGCGACATCGTAGAGAACCCGAAAAAGCTGACGTTCTTACCTAACGTTGAAGCGGCGCTGTTACCGCAGATGTATAACAATGAAGAAGGGGATGCGGTCGTGATTAACGCCAACTACGCCATCGACGCCGGGCTGGATCCGGTGAAAGATCCGATTGCTGTAGAAAGCGGTGAAAATAACCCGTATGCCAATATCATTACCGTTCATCGCGGTGATGAGAAGAAAAAGGATATCGTGGCGCTGGTTGATGTGCTGCACTCAAAAGAGATCCAGGACTGGATCCGCACCAAATATAAAGGCGCGGTTATCCCGGTTAATAACTGATCCGCTTTTGCCGTACCCGGCCTACAGCTGTGCTGTAGGCCGGATAAAACGCGTTAGCGTTGCCATCCGACACCCGAGTTACACTCGCTCAAGCCTTGCGGGTAGCCCCTGACGTACCGCGGCTCCTGAAACCCAATCCAGCCAGGTGTTGGCCACTTTTCGTGTCGGATCCGCAAAACCCAGATCGTTGATATTGATCCCTGACTTTATCTTTTTATCAAACGGCATCGGCTCACCGTCGAGCGTATGCTGCGCAGCGCCCATCTCTTTATGTCCATAGCCATGCTCAATCGCGATTACCCCCGGCATTACGCCCTGCAGTAAGCTGATTTGCGCTTCAACCTGCCCACCCGGCGTCGTGATGCGAACAGTATCGCCGTGCGATAAACCATAGCGCTTGCCGTCCTGCGGATTGAGCGCCACCAGATTGACCGGCTTAAGATGATGCAGCCGGGGGATCACGGCCGACGCGCTGGACATGGTATTCGATTTAAATGAAATCAACTTCAGCGGCCATTCCTGCTCAGGGAATAGTTCCTCCACTGAACGCCCGTCAGAGAGGCGCGAAGGATACCAGGCCGGACAGCCGCTGTAGCGCTCGCCGGTAATTGCATGACGGTGGGCCGCGACATCCGCATTCCAGATTTGCAGAGGTTTTTCCCACGCATTGCCGACGCGGTTATCGACCCGACCACTGTTGTCTGGCGCAAAACGACCACCGCGCGAATAGATAAACGCCACGCGACTCACCTCATCGGCTTTTAACGTTTGGGTCATCACCGGCAAGATTCGTTGCACCCCGGTCAGCGTGATATCCTCTTCCCGTGCCTCTGCCACCGGCGCTTTGCCCATAAAGGCAATGTTGGCGGCAAGTCGCAGATAATAATCTTCGGCGCGGTTGAGCGGATACACGTTGCCCTGTGGATCGGAAATGGCATTGTCGCCAAAGCCGGGGAGACCAATGCGCTTTGCCACCGCGATGCAGAAAGCCTCCATCGAGATGGGTTGACCGTCAGCGGTCTGACGGGTGGCGGGCCTGACCACGGGCCAGCGGGCGGTGGTGGCTTTACTGGCGACACCGGCCCATGGGGCGCTGAATCCCCAGCTTTCGAAGTTATGCGTGTCCGGTACGATATAATCCGCAAGCGCGGTTGTTTCGTTCATGAACGCATCAATCGCGATAAACAGCGGTAAACGCGCAGGGTCTTTAAGCTTTTCTTCTGCCACGCCGCGTAAGCCCGCAATCCCATAAAACGGGTTGGTCATGTTGGAGATCCAGGCCTTTAGCGGATACGGATAACCCTCCAGTGCTGAAACCAGTAATTCGGTAAGCTGGCCTGCGACAAACGGATACCAGGGCGCTTTGGCCGGGAAAGGCGATTGCCCGGCAGCGACTTTGTTGCGGTACTCTTCGGAAGACTCATAGGCTGTCTTGCTGCGGGCAATGCTCAGACCTTTAGGTTTCACCTTCCCGGCAAAACTGTCCATATTGTAGCGCGGGCCGTCAGTTGCACCGTTGAACTTACCGCCGCCGACGAACACGCCGCCTTCGAGACTCAGGTTCCCGATCAACGCATTGAGCATCATTACCGACCAGGCATTATAAAAACCGTTACCCGCCATCATCCCGCCGTGGGTGATCACTGCCGCTTTCCGTCCGTGACGGGTGAACGCATCGGCCAGTGCGCCAATGTCTGCCTCAGAAACGCCACACTGCTGGCTGTATTGCGCCATGGACAGTTTCTCTGCGGACTCTTTCAGACACTGGAAGCCACTTTTTACCGTGACCGTTTGCCCCCCGGCCAGCGTGACTTCACGGGAGATGAACAGCTGGGCACGTTGGCAACTGCTGGCGGCGACGATCTCTCCGGCTTCGTTAATGACGGTGGGTTCGTTGGCGGCGTCTGCGCGTAAATGCGCCAGCGTTAAATGCTGACCGGCGAGCGTTGGAATTTCGTCAGTTATGACCAGATGGGTAGCGTTGGTCCAACTTTTTTCCCCGACCTGCTTCATGGCCTGTACGTCAGGAATAGCCAGGTAATCAGCGTTATAGCGCTGCTTTTCAATTATCCAGCGGATCATCCCCATCGCCAGTGCGGAGTCCGTCCCTGGGCGTACGGGCTGCCAGTGCCCACGATCGTCGGCAAGCACCGTCGTTAGGGGGAGGGCTGGTGCAACCACAACATAGCGGAAGTCATCACGTAAACGGGCACTGGCGAGTTGCCGTGCCTGGCGCTTAAACGGGTTGCCGGATTGTGCTGGAGACGTTCCCATAAACAACGCAAATTCGACGTTATCCCAGTCGGGTTTTACGTGGGTGTTTTTATCCAGATCGCCCATCAACGCGCCAGACCCGGCACGATAGGCCAGACCACAGTACGCGCCATGTGCACCGAAGTTTTTGCTGCCGAAACTGTTCAGGGCAAAGCGGCGCAAAAATGTATCACGTCCTTCATCACTGGTATTGGTGACCAGTAGCTGATTGGATTTTGGGCCGAAACCGGGGTGTCGGGCATCAATCGGCGTATCGGGATCGTGGATCGCGCGCAGACCGTCAACGTGGCCTTCGCCGAACAGATCGCCGCCTTCCACCACTTCGTTGATCAGTTGCTCAAAGCTGATGCGCTGCCATTTGCCTTCTCCACGTTTACCCACGCGTTTCATTGGCTCCAGAATACGCAGTGGGCTGTACAGGCCTTCAAGTAACGTTGCACCGCGAGCGCAGGCGGTGGAGCGGGCATCGAGGCCAGTTTCGCCCGCCAGTTGTTCCATCGCGGCGGCAAAGGGAACAGAGGAGTCAATGTGGTGTTCGTGAGATAGTGGATGGTACGGGTTGCCCGCAATACGCAACACTTTGCCTTGTTCGTTATCAACACGGACACGCACGCCACATTGCGTCCAGCAGCCGAAACACTGCGTCATGGAGATCACCTGCTGCGGATTCTGTTGCCAGCGCGGCCGGGCATGTGCTTCGGGGATGAGTGCATTACCAAAGATACGGTCGCGGGTTATTTTTCCTGATGTTCCGTCAAGCAAACCATCAATCGCACGCTTTGCCACGTCCCGATAACTCAGGCCGAAGGTCACCATGCCCCCGACGGCAAGACCGACTTTAAGCCACTGACGACGAGTTAAATTAGCCATGTTGCATTCTCCTTGCGATCGCGTTCAGGGCTTCACGAACCATAATGATCAGTGCGACCCACAGGCCAAAAGTGCCAAGAATAGCCAGCCAGCCATCAGTGCCACCGGGCAGGGTATAGGGGTTAAACTGGGCGTTAAATTTCGGTACGGTCTGTACCTGAATGAGTAATGTCCAGCGCATCAGCCAGCACAATGCCATTGCGCTGATTGCCAGCGAAATACGGAATGGCAGTGATAACGGATGGCGTAACACCAGGGCGCAAAGACCCAGTGAGGTCACCCAAAGTGCAATCCAGCCGAGGGCGTAATGCCGTGCGGAAGCCGCCACATCCAGCCACTGGCGAATTGCCGACCCCGATAGCGTGTTGCCACTTGCCCATATCACCACCACGATAGCCAGCGCGCACAGCGTGACTATCTGTCCCCATGCCAGTTGACGCGGTAATGTTGTCCCTGCGTTTTTCACCGTGGCGATAAGCAGGGCAAGGAACGTTTGCAGGGCACTGAGGAACATCGCGACCGGGAAGGCGTAGCTGAACCAGATCGGGCGCGCCTCAACAATAGAGACCTCGCGACCGGTATAGACCAACAGTCCAATCGCCGACAGCGCACTGCCCACGGCCAACCATTTCGTGACGCTGTAACTTTTTGCGGTTAATCGCTTAACCTGCTGTGCGATAAACCACAGCCCTAAAAACCCGGTAAACAGCGGTAAAAATAGCGCCCCCCACGGCATCCATGACCACGGTGTGGGGTAGGCATAGAAATGCCAGACGCGTGCCGTCTGGTGTAAATCAGCCGTCAGTGCCAACGGTGCGGTAATCGCGCAGGTCAGGGCTATCAGCAGCGTGAGGTTTTCTAACTCCGGCCTCTCCTTTTTGCGCCAGTGGAGCACGCAGGCAAACAGTGCCGCGCAGGCGGCAATGCCGATAAAAAAGAAATATTGCACCGCCCAGGGTAACCAGCTTACGTCCTGTGGATGCGTCAGAACCTCTTCGATAATCAGGGTCGGGTTCATTTAAACCTCCTGCCAGAGCGCGGGCTGGGCACGCCCCATTAATGGTGTCACAAAGGCCTCATCCAGGCCCAGATAGAACACGTGCGGCGAGGTGCCACTTTCCGGTTTCAGGACCTTGATGGCGTCATGATGTTGCTGCAGCATTTGAGAAATCCGGCTGTGTGGATCTTTGATATCACCGATGATGCGCGCGCCGCCAACGCACGACTCGACGCAGGCCGGGAGCAGGCCCGCCTCCAGTCGATGAACGCAAAAAGTGCATTTATCAGCGGTTTGCGTTTCATGGTTGATAAACCGTGCATCGTATGGGCAGGCCTGCACACAGTAGGCGCAGCCGACACAGCGGGTGTTGTCGACAACCACAATGCCATCTTCGCGCTGGAAGGTAGCCTGCACCGGGCACACCGGCACGCAAGGGGGGTTATCACAATGGTTGCACAGGCGCGGCAGCAGGACGTTGGTGACGCTTTGCTGGCCTTCAAGTTGCACCTGATATTGATTCACGCTGGTACGAAACTCACCTTGCGGCGTCTGGTTTTCAATCGCGCAACTCACGGTGCAGGCCTGGCAGCCGATACACCGACGCAGATCGACCAGCATGCCGTAGCGATGCTGAGGCGATCCTTCATGCCGTTCAGGCGAAAAGGGAAACTGGGCCTGTGCCAGGGGAACCAGTGATGCGCCAGCGGTCAGGATGCCCAGTTGCTGGAGAAACTGCCGTTTACTGCTGTCCATATTTTCTCCCGTCACGATGCAACAACGAAACATTGGTCACGCCGTTAATTTGCGTGTGATGAATAAAGAATCTCAATGATTTACAGTGTAAAAATCGTGATGGGGGTACTCTATTGTGGTTAACCACATACCCGGCTTGTTGTTGATCTAAAACAACATAATTGACAGGGATAATTCAGTGGGATGTAACGTCTTTCGCTGTCTGACGCTATTGGCCTCCGTGTGGATGCTCGGCAGCGTGGCATGGGCAGGTTCGTGGAATGTAGGTGTTTTGGCGATGCGTGGTGAGGTCTCTACCCGTACCCACTGGCAACCGCTGGAAACCCTGTTAAATCAGCAAATCCCGGGTGAACAGTTTCATATTCAACCGCTGGATCTGCAGCAGATGCAGGAGGCGGTTAACCGTGGAACCGTCCAGTTTGTGGTCACCAATCCTGCGCAATTCGTGCAGCTAAACAGCCATGCAGCGCTTCGCTGGCTGGCATCATTACGCTCTACGCGTGGCGGAAAGGCAACCAGCAACGTGATTGGCAGTGCTGTCCTCGTCAGGCGTGACAGTGGGATTGTGAATGCTCACGATCTGATTGGTAAAACGGTAGGTGCCATTGATGCTCAGGCATTTGGCGGTTATTTGCTGGGATACAAAGCACTTAGCGATGCGGGTTTGCGCCCTGAGCGTGATTTACGTCTGACGTTTACCGGCTTTCCTGCCGATGCCTTGCTGTATTTATTACGTGAAAAAGCGGTTCAGGCGGTGATTGTGCCCGTGTGTCTGCTGGAAAAAATGGATGAAGAAGGGCTAATCCGCAAAGCGGACTTTAGGCCCGTGATTACCTATCCAACGTCAATTCCTTGCGTAACCAGCACGCCGCTCTATCCTGACTGGTCGTTTGCTGCCTTGCCCGCGGTCAGTGATGAACTCGCCGATCGCGTGACGCGGGTACTGTTTAACGCGCCACAAAACGCCGCCTTTCGTTGGGGCGCGCCGGCCTCGACCCGCGAAGTAGAAGCCTTGCTGCGCGATGTCCGTCAGCACCCACAGCAGCGCCAACTCTGGCTGGATGTCAAAAGCTGGTTTATTCAACATCGTCTGGCCATGGGGGCGGCGGGTATCGTCCTGTTGTTGCTGACGCTCAATTACATCTGGGTCATGCTGTTGGTCCGCCGACGCGGAAGACTGCTTGAGCGTAACAATGTGCTGTTGCGCAAACAGGAACAGGCGCTGGAAACCGCGCGTCAAATGAGTGTGCTGGGGGAGATGACGTCCGGATTCGCTCATGAACTTAACCAGCCGCTTTCGGCTATCCGCCACTATGCACAGGGCTGTCTGATTCGTCTGCGCGGCCAGGATCAGCAGCATCCGTTGTTACCCGCCCTGGAACAGATTGACGAGCAGGCGCAGCGGGGCGCCGATACGCTACGCAATTTACGTCAGTGGGTCAGTCAGGCGCAGGGAAATCCGGTGATGACCGACGACTGGGAGCCCATTAACGTTCATGATGCGATCCATCATGTCTGGCAGTTACTACGCATGGCGCAGCAATTCCCGACGGTCGCGTTACACACGCAGGTCGATAATTCGCTTACGGTTACACTGCCGACCGTTTTGCTGGAGCAGGTTCTGGCTAATCTGGTACTAAACGCGGCCCAGGCGGGGGCAAAAACGGTGTGGTTCTCCGCGTGCAGTGAGGAGCATGGTGTGCGCATCCTGGTGCAGGATAACGCCGGGGGGATCGACGATGCGCAGTTATATCAGGCATTCCAGCCCTTTATGACCACCCGCAAGGAAGGGATGGGACTCGGGCTGGCCATTTGTCAGCGACTGGTTCGCTACGCAAATGGCGACATTAGCATCAAAAATCACCCTGCGCCTGACGGTCTGGCGGGCGCAGTGGTGACATTATATTTTAAGCAAACACAGGAAGGAGGGCGTTGTGGCGATAATTCATCTGTTGGATGACGATATAGCGGTGACTCAGGCCTGTGCATTTTTACTGGAAAGTATGGGGTATGAGGTACGTTGCTGGGAGCAGGGCGAAACGTTTTTGGCTCAGGCCGATCTGCACCAGGTCGGCGTATTGCTGCTGGATATGCGCATGCCGGTACTGGATGGCCATGCCGTGCATGAAGCAATGCGTCAGCGCGAGAGCACCCTGGCGGTGGTATTTCTTACCGGGCATGGTGATGTGCCCATGGCGGTTGAACAAATGAAGCGCGGAGCCGTCGATTTCTTACAGAAGCCGGTTTCAGCCGCGCCGCTACAGGCTGCGCTGGAAAATGCTCTGCAGGCCTCGGCAGCGGCTTTTTCGCGGCAGGAAATCGTTGCTTGCTATCAGCAACTTACGCCGAAGGAGCGAGAACTGGCGAATCTGGTTGCAAAGGGATTGATAAATCGGGAAATCGCCGATGCCATGAATATTGCCGTTCGCACGGTTGAAGTGCATCGGGCGCGGGTGATGGAAAAAATGCAGGCCGGAAGCCTTGCCGAGCTGGTAAATCGATTTCAGCGGATCCAGTAAAATTGTGACATTTATTTGATTTTCATTGGATTTTTGTCTAATTCGCCAGAGTGATATATGCTGTGGGTTTGAGTTAATGACGAGCGGGTGAATATGGGAAATCAGACCAAAGACGACGAGCTGTACCGCGAGATGTGCAGAGTAGTCGGTAAAGTAGTGCTGGAAATGCGCGATCTGGGGCAAGAGCCTAAGCATATCGTCATTGCTGGCGTACTGAGAACAACCCTCGCCAATCAGCGTGTGAAGCGCAGTGAGTTAGAAAAACAGGCCATGGAGACGGTGATCAAAGCATTGGCCGGTTAATCCATAAAAGAGGGCGGTAGAATTATTCTGCCGTCCTCTTATTTTCATTTTCGTTATCTTCCAATAAATATAATTTAGTTCGGTCACTAAAATTACAAATTTCGTTATGTATTTTGTTATATATCGAGTGGTATATAACACAGTATTTGTGATTGCACTCCCAAATATTTTTCATGCATATGAAATGTTATTTCAATCTCGCTTAATGATAATAAATATCACTCCACATTAATTATTTTCCTTCCGATTTTTAATTGATAACGATCAAGGTTACAGCGGGGGAATAACCACATTATTTATCCGCCTAACCCTAAAGGATTATACCCGTGTTTAGGGTATGGATTGATTCAGTTTAACCACCGTCATCTGTGCGATCAGGTTAGGGCAAAAATTCACGTGTTGTTGGCAACATTTATGGCCGATTTGACCTGATCTGCATTCATTAAAATTAGCCTGGATCTGTTGCTACTACAGCGTTTGCGAAGAGGATGCGAAATAAATGAACCAGGTTGATCGTCCATTTTTAGATTGTGGTTTAACGCGGCTTGAGTTTCTGCGTATATCAGGGAAAGGTCTGGCAGGATTAACGATTGCCCCCGCGCTGCTATCCCTTTTGGGTTGTAAGCAGGAAGATATCGATAGCGGCACCGTCGGACTTATCAATACGCCGAAAGGGGTGCTGGTGACTCAACGAGCCCGCTGTACTGGCTGCCATCGCTGTGAAATTTCCTGTACTAATTATAACGATGGCGCTGTTGGCACCTTCTTTTCCCGCATCAAAATTCATCGTAACTACTTCTTTGGCGATGATGGAGTCGGGTCCGGTGGCGGGTTGTACGGCGATTTAAACTACACCGCAGACACTTGCCGTCAGTGTAAAGATCCCCAGTGCATGAAAGTCTGCCCGATTGGCGCAATTACCTGGAAACAGGAAGACGGTTGCATTGCCGTAGATCATAAACGCTGTATTGGCTGCAGTGCCTGTACCACGGCCTGCCCATGGATGATGGCGACCGTTAATACCGTAACGAAGAAATCCTCAAAATGTGTTTTATGCGGGGAATGCGCTAATGCTTGTCCGACTGGGGCATTAAAAATTATCGAGTGGAAAGATATTACTGTTTGATGGATAGCAGGGCTGCCTGATACGCGTCATTTAATGCCAGAAAATTGCAGTTTTTGAATAAAAGAACTGCCTGAAAGGTGGCGAGTATATCTATCGGACCTTCTTGCAAAGGAAAACATGATGGCTAATGGTTGGACAGGTAATATTTTACGGGTCAATCTCACCACGGGTAATATCACCGTTGAAGATTCCAGTAAATTTAAGAAATTTGTCGGTGGGATGGGCTTTGGCTATAAAATTATGTACGACGAAGTCCAGCCAGGCACCAAACCTTTTGATGAAGGAAATAAGCTGGTTTTCGCGACCGGGCCGCTAACCGGTTCAGGCGCACCCTGCAGTTCTCGCGTCAATATCACCTCATTATCGACATTTACCAAAGGCAATTTAGTGGTCGATGCCCATATGGGCGGTTTCTTTGCCGCACAAATGAAATTCGCGGGCTACGACGCCATTATTATCGAAGGGAAATCACCGTCTCCGGTCTGGATCAACATCAAAGACGATAAGGTCAGCATCGAAAAAGCGGACTTCATATGGGGTAAGGGTACGCGCGCAACTACCGAAGAAATTTGCCGTATCACCAGCCCGGAAACGTGCGTTGCAGCCATTGGTCAGGCGGGTGAAAACCTCGTTCCGCTTTCCTGCATGATTAACAGCCGTAACCACAGCGGCGGGGCCGGCACTGGCGCAGTCATGGGGTCGAAAAACCTGAAGGCCATTGCGGTAGAGGGGACCCAGGGGGTCAATATTGCCGATCGCAAAGAGATGAAGCGGCTTAATGACTACATGATGACCGAGCTTATCGGCGCCAACAACAACCATGTTGTGCCGAGCACGCCACAAGCCTGGGCTGAATACTCTTCACCGAATTCGCGCTGGACGGCCCGCAAAGGGTTGTTCTGGGGCGCTGCGGAAGGAGGGCCAATCGAAACGGGGGAAATTCCTCCGGGAAACCAGAATACGGTCGGTTTTCGTACCCATAAATCCGTGTTTGATCTCGGCCCGGCCGCTGAGAAGTACACCGTCAAAATGAGTGGCTGCCATTCATGTCCAATTCGCTGCATGTCGCAACTCAATGTTCCCCGAGTGAAAGATTTTGGTGTGCCGAGTACCGGCGGGAATACATGCGTGGCGAACTTTGTACATACCACTATTTTCCCGAATGGGCCGAAAGATTTCGACGATAAAGACGATGGACGCGTCGTAGGAAACCTGGTTGGCCTGAACCTGTTCGATGATTATGGTATTTGGTGTAACTACGGTCAGTTGCATCGTGACTTTACGTACTGCTACTCCAAAGGCGTCTTTAAGCGGGTGTTACCTGCGGCAGAGTATGCAGAGATCCGTTGGGATCAACTGGAAGCAGGCGATCCGAACTTTATCAAAGATTTCTACTATCGACTGGCGCATCGCGTGGGTGAACTCAGCCACCTGGCAGATGGCTCCTACGCGATTGCAGAACGCTGGAATTTAGGCGAAGAGTACTGGGGTTACGCGAAGAACAAACTGTGGTCGCCGTTTGGTTTCCCTGTTCACCATGCGAACGAAGCCTCGGCGCAGGTGGGGGCGATCACCAACTGTATGTTCAACCGCGACTGTATGACGCACACCCATATCAACTTTATCGGCTCTGGTTTACCGCTGGCGCTACAGCGTGAAGTGGCGGGCGAACTGTTTGGTTCACAGGATGCCTACGATGAAACCAAAAACTACACCCCGATTAATGCCGCCAAAATCAAATACGCCAAATGGACGCTGATGAAAGTTTGTCTGCACAATGCGGTTACGCTGTGCAACTGGGTCTGGCCTATGACGGTTTCGCCACTGAAGAGTCGAAACTATCGCGGAGACCTCGATCTGGAAGCGAAATTCTTCCAGGCCGTAACGGGGGATGAAACAACGCAGGCTAGTCTGGATTTGGCCGCGGAGCGCATTTTTACCCTGCATCGTGCTTATACCGTCAAGTTGATGCAAACCATGGATATGCGTAATGAGCACGACCTGATCTGTTCCTGGGTGTTCGATAAAGATCCGAAGATCCCGGTCTTTACCGAAGGGACCGACAAGATGGACCGGGAAGATATGCGTCAGTCGCTTACGATGTTCTATCAGGAAATGGGCTGGGACCCGGCGTTGGGCTGCCCAACTCGCGACACCCTTCACCGCCTCGGCCTTGAGGATGTGGCAGCCGATCTGGCTGCACACAATCTGTTGCCGGCGTAAGGAACGCAGATGACGTACGTGAGTAACGACCTGGCCCCTGCAGAGGATGCGTCTGGTGATGACGTGGATAGCCAAAAGAGACAGTGGCTGCACGCGTTACACCAGCCTGTCGCACACCGGAGTGCGTCACTCATTCAGGAACCTACCAGCCCGGAGTCGATAGTGGCGGATTTTATCCGCCAGCATTCTGCTTCAGGTCAATTGGTGGCACGCAGCGTGTTTCTGTTGCCACCTTATTCGGTTCCTGAAAGTGACCTGGCTACGCTGCTGGACGCGATGCGTCAGCACGCATCCGACGCAGATATTACCTGTATCCAGGGCTCAGAGGATACCTACTTCTACTCGACGCAAACCATGACGGCAAACTACGCCGAAATGTGTGTGCAGGTGGTGGAAAATGATATCTGCCGTGCCATTGCAGAAGCGGTACGTTTTGACTGCCAAACGTATCCTCGCCCCTATAAGGTCGCCATGCTGGCGCAGCCGCCATACCATTTTGAACCTGAGCAGGTTACGGCGGCGCTCACGGCCATGGAAACGCATCCTGATTATGCAGACATACGTGCTGTGGAATCGTCGAATGCGGAACCTTATCTGTTTAGCGAGCGCTTTATGAGTTACGGCAAAGCGTATGGCCTGTGCGAATGGCTTGAGGTTGAGCAGTATCAGAACCCCTGAATTTTTCAGGTTGATGTCATGGAACGTGTGGACGATCACTGTCACAGCATTAGAGGATAACCCGATGTCCTTCACCCGACGAAAATTTGTCATTGGCATGGGGACGGTGATTTTTTTCACCGGCCCAGGCCAAAACCTGTTAGCGAGTACGAAGAGTACTAAAGACGTTCGTTATGTCATGATCCACGACGAATCATTGTGCAACGGATGTAATATTTGCGCCCGAGCGTGCAGGAAAACGAATCATGTTCCTGTTCAGGGGAGCCGTTTATCGATAGCCCATATCCCGGTAACGGATAACGATAACGAAACGTTGTATCACTATTTTCGTCAGTCCTGTCAGCATTGTGACGATGCCCCCTGCATTGAGGTGTGTCCTACCGGTGCTTCCTGGCGAGATGACAACGGGATTGTGCGCGTCGATACCTCTCGTTGTATCGGCTGCAGTTACTGCATTGGCGCATGCCCGTATCAGGTACGCTATCTCAACCCACAAACCAAAGTGGCAGATAAATGCGACTTCTGCGCAGAATCACGTCTGGCGAAAGGTTTCCCGCCAATTTGCGTCAATTCTTGTCCAGAACACGCGTTGATTTTTGGCCGTGAGGACAGCCCGGAAATTCAGACCTGGTTGCGGGAAAACAAGTACTACGAATATCAACTTGCAGGCGCCGGGAAGCCCCATCTGTATCGTCGGTTCGGTCAACATTTGATTAAAAAGGATAATGTATGAACGCGTCGCAGAATGCCGAACAGTTTCACGCACAGCTTGCGCAGTACGTCCCGATGTTTTCGCCGGATTACTGGCCCGTCTGGTTGGTTTTCGCCGGGTTAATGCTGGTGGGGATGTGGCTGGTGCTGGCGCTCCACGCAATGTTGCGCTTTCGTTCAGCGAATAAAGCGTCGGCAGGACACGGAGAGAAGGTCTATTTATACTCGAAAGCGGTCCGTTTGTGGCACTGGTCGAATGCGCTGTTATTTCTGCTGCTGCTGGCCAGCGGCCTGCTAAACCATTTCACCGCGGTCAGTGCCCCAGTGATGAAAAGCCTGCTGACTGTGCATGAGGTATGTGGCTTTTTGCTGCTTGCCTGCTGGATTGGTTTTGTCCTGATTAACCTGATTGGGGGGAACGGTCATCATTATATTATTCAGCGTCAGGGCTGGATCAGCCGGGCGCAGAGGCAGACGCGATTCTATCTGTTTGGCATTATGCAGGGCGAAGCGCATCCATTCCCGGCATCAACGCGTTCGAAATTCAATCCGTTACAGCAGGCAGCGTATGTCGGCGTGATGTACGGTTTGCTGCCGCTACTGCTGATCTCCGGGTTGCTATCCCTGTACCCACAGGCTGTGGGCGATCTGTTCCCTGGCGTACGTTACTGGTTGCTGCAGGCGCACTTTGCGCTGGCGATCGTGAGCGTGTTTTTCATTTTTGGACATCTTTATCTCTGCACGACAGGACGCACACCGGGCGAAACCTTTAAGTGCATGGTGGATGGCTATCACCGGCATTAAGAGATGATGATTACTCGTGGTGACTTACGGGCCTGGCGCGTCGGGCCCGTGATGTATCGCTGGTTTCTGCGTGCGTTTCCTGAGGGAGGCAGCTACGCGGAGGTGCACCGTGCACTCCAGCAGGAAGGGTATAGTGACTGGGCAGATAGCCTCGTAGAATACGGTTGGTCAAGATGGCAGGATGAAGAGAATTTTGTCCAGCAGGATATCTGTGCGATGGGCCGTGTTGTCTGTCCGCAGACGGCAGACGACAACGGTAAACAATTGGCGAGCGCGGCTGATGGTGACAGTCTCGGTAGCGCGGGCGATAACATTAAAATCGTCAGCGCCGGGTATGCTGCGCAGATTGCCAGCGCAGGTTACAGCGCACGTATTGGCTGCGTGGGTTATAACGCTCATGTTGCCAGCTCCGGTGAGCGTGGTCGTATTGCCATCGCGGGAAATTCCACCCGTGTCAGTAGTGTGGGAGACGGTACACGAATGGCCAGCACGGGGATGCGGGTGCGCATCAGTTCGCTGGGTGACAGAAGTCGTATCGCCAGCAGCGGTGATTTAACCCAGATAGCCAGTTTTGGCGCAGAGTCGAAAATCGCCAACTGCGCGGACAACGTGCAGATCATGGCCAACGGAGAAAACACGGTTATTGCCAGTACTGGCGTGGTCGATTCGATAATCCTCGGCCCCGGCGGGTGCGCGGCGCTTGCCTATCACGACGGTAAGAGAATGCGCTTTGCGGTGGCTATTGAGGGGGAAAATAACATTCGCGCAGGGGTGAAGTATCGGCTCAACGAAGACCATCAGTTTGTGGCATGTTGAGCCGTGGTGCTATTTCAACGCGAACCGACGCTGAGTGATCTTCTCCAGGCTAAAGCACAGCAGGTAATAGACCAGTCCGGTAAAGACAAAAATGGCCGCCGGGTAAATTTGTACCCGGCTGTTAACCTGACCCGCCACCGTCGTGAGCTCAGGCACGTTGACGATAAACGCCAGCGACGTATCCTTGAGTAGCCCGATAAAAATCCCCGTTAGCGAGGGGAGTACGTTGCGCAGAACCTGCGGCAACAGAATGAACCCGAGCGCCTGGAGTGGGCTAAATCCCTGAACGACTGCCGCATCATACTGACCGCCTGGCAGCGCAGTCATGCCGGCGTACACGGAATGCATCACTGAGGCGGCGGTAAACCAGGCCAATGCCAGCGTGACGGTTATCGCTCCTGGTAAATCACTGCCTGTGAGCATGGGCAACAGATACCACATCCAGAAAATCACGAAGATTAACGGAATACCACGAATAAACTCTGCCCAGATAAACAGCCCCTTGCGTATCGCTCCAGGAAAACGCCAGGCGCAGCAGGCGAGTGCGATCCCGGCCGGAAGAGCCAGTGCTGCTGCGCCAATCGCCATCAACAGCGTGAGCAGAACGCCCCCCGGTTGACCCTCTGCGACCCGCCCCCACAGGAGGTAGTCCAGATTGTCGGTAATAACCGAAATATTAGCGATCATGCTGTAGGCTCCTGAAACGAAAAATGCGTGTTTTACGCGCCAACGGTTTACCTGCTGCAGGTACAGGGCCAAGACGGGTTAACAACATCCCCAGCACAATACCGGTCAACAGGTAGAGTGCCGTGCCGACGGCAAAGGCTTCCAGCGCATGGGCGTTATAGCTTTCTATTTGCCGCACCTGGTACGTCAGTTCGGCAAAGCCAATGCCGCTGGCTAATGAAGACAGCTTCATCAGATTAAGATATTGCCCCACGATTGGCTGCCAGGCATTTGCCAGCCCCTGAGGGAACAGGATGTGACGGAAAGTCGCCCATGACGAAAACCCCTGTGCGATGGCTGCCTCGCGCTGCCCGCCAGACACAGCCTGTAAACCGGAGGCGACCTCTTCGACCAGAAAGGCCGAGGTAAAGACACCCAGCCCCCATGCGGAGCAGAGAAACTCCGGCGTTAACCACCAGACATCCCCCGGCAGAATGGACCAGGCGTGTTCCGCATTAATGAAGGTAATCACGTCGCGAGGAAGGAGATTCCATGCAGCGAAGTACCAGAACATCAGTTGAACGAGTAAAGGCGTATTGCGAAAAACTGAGACCCACACGCTGACCACGGTGGCCGCAAAGCGGTGTCCTGTCAGGCGCAGGCTGAGCAGAAAGATGGCAAATACCGTGGCCAGTACCACGCCGGCTAGCGTGACCCAAAGCGTGGTCAGAAAACCGGAGATTATCCATTGCAGAGGTTGCCCGCTCAGCACCCCCTGCCAGTCCATTGCATGCATTATAACGATGACTCCTGGTGTAACGGGTCGAGCACTTTTTTCAGAAAACGTTGCGTCCTGGGGTGCTGAGGGCGAGTGAAAAATGTCTCAGGAGGCGCGACTTCGAGAATATCGCCGCCATCAATAAACACCACGCGGTCGGCAATTTCCCGGGCGAAATGCATTTCATGGGTCACGACAATCATGGTGATGCCGCTATGGGCCAGACTCTTCATGACCTGCAACACTTCGCCGATCATTTCTGGATCCAGCGCGGAGGTGGGTTCATCGAACAGGATGATTTGCGGCGAGGAGGCCAGTGCACGGGCGATGGCAACACGTTGTTGCTGTCCGCCGGAAAGTTGGGCGGCGTACGCATCGGCTTTCTCGGCCAATCCTACCTGTTCCAGCAGTGCAAGTGCCCGTTGCTCAGCATCCGCTTTTTTCCAACCGTGAACATATTCCAGCGCCAGCGTGATGTTCTGCTGTGCCGTCAGGTGGGTGTAGAGATTGAATTGCTGGAACACAAAGCCAATTCGGCTACGAAGCTGACGCAATGCGGGGCCGCGCAGCTGACCGATGGGTTTGTCATCAATAAAAATATCGCCGCCGCTCAGTGACTCCAGTTGGTTGATCAGGCGAATAAGCGTCGACTTTCCTGAGCCAGAAGGTCCGAGAATGGTGACGACTTCGCCCGGTTCAACCGACAGGCTGACGCCGTTAAGCACGGTATGATTGTCATAGTGTTTTATGACATTACGCAGTTCAACACGCGCCTGGCGCAGATGCGTAAAATCCGCAGCCGAAGCTGCGGGACGATTAAAAAGGCCTGAGAGCATATTACTTCGCTTCTATTTTGAAGGCGCGGGGCTGCGGGTTTTTGGTTTGCGGACCAAACCAGACATCATAAATTTTGGCTGCCTGCCCGGTAGACTCGAGCTTTAATAACTCGTCGTTCACGGCCTTCAACAGCGCAGGTTCGCCTTTTTTTACACCCACGCCAATCTCTTCTTTGCTCAACAGGTCGGGCAAAATTTTGAAATCTGCTTTATCAGGCGCACCGCCCAACAACCCGGCCAGAATGGTGCTGTCCTGGGTGATCGCCTGGACATTACCATTCCGCAGTGCGGTTAATGCCAGCGGAATATCGTCATAGGCCAGCACACGTGATTGTGGAAAACGCTGATGCAATGCCTGCTCACCTGTCGTCCCTTTCACCGCGCCGATACGCGCCTTGCTGTAGTCATCAAGCTTATCCGGGGATTTTGCCGGAACGAGGAATTGCTGCCCGGTAACGAAGTAAGGGGCGGAGAAATCGATAACCTGTGCACGCTCAGGTGTAATAGTGATATCCGCTACGATTAAATCGGCCTTACCGGATTGCAATAACGGAATACGGTTAGCCGGGTTGGTGGCGACCAGTTCCAGTTTAACGCCAAGTGATTTAGCCAGCGCTTCAGCGAAATCAACGTCGTAGCCGACAATCTTATGCGTTTTTGCATCAATGGAGCCGAACGGTGGATTGGCGTCAAAGGTGGCGATTTTTACCACACCTGCGGCTTTGATATCGGCCAGTTGATCGGCCTGCGCGTTTGACGCGGCAATGCCTGACGCCAGCAGGACACTGAGTGCCAGCCATGTTTTTTTTGTGCTGTGAATTTTCGTTGCCATCATTTTCTTTGAATCCCTGTTGTTTTGGTTTGTGCTTTTTACGCTCCCATAACTTGCGGCGGTGACCAAATAAGAAAAAATTCTTATCTATATACAAAATGATATTAGTGAAAGGGGTGTTAATTACGGGTGAAAATAATGAAAAACTGAAATGCAAAATAGTGCACAACGTTGGCAAAAATTCGCATTTCATTTTTTACGCATTCTGCGTTGGAATACGTTGTGTCCAACAGACAGAGGCGGCGGAGAAGATGAACGGAGTTAAATTTCTTTGGTTGCGTATCAAGAATCGACATCCACAGACGTCACAACATAGTGCGGAACGAAATCTTCAGCGTGTTGTGGAGTCTGTTCTTCCTGTCGCCAGCCTGTATGGGGTGGATATCGCCAACATTGATCCGGAGTGGTTCCGTGATAAAACAACACGCTGAACTTCGCCTGACGCGCGAAATGTACTGGAATGAAGTGTGCAAAATAAGCAGAAATACTACTGAATCCCCATTCTGACCTGTAACATACGACAAAACAGGTCTGGATTGGGAACAAGCATGCTGCGTGATAATTTTAACGATCTTTATTATCTCATTGTCGTCGCCCGTGAACGCAGTTTTACCCGCGCCGCAGCGAAGCTAGGGGTCTCGCAGTCAGCATTAAGCCATGCCATTCGCGGGCTTGAGGAGCGACTGGATGTCAGGCTGCTGACCCGTACCACGCGAAGCGTCGCGCCAACCGAAGCCGGTGAACGGCTTATCAACAGTATCAGTCCGCGTTTCGATGACATTGAAACGGAGCTACTGGCATTAACCGATAGTCGCCAGCGTGTGGCGGGTAATATCCGTCTGACGCTCGGGGAACATGCGTTGCAATCGACCGTCTGGCCTGCACTACAGCCGTTTTTGCAGGCATATCCTGATGTAAATGTGGAAATGACCATCGACAATAGCCTGACGGATATCGTGACGGGACGCTATGATGCCGGTATCAGGCTCGGTGAGCAGGTGGCCAAAGATATGGTTGCTGTCAGGATCGGTCCCGACTGGCGCATGGTCGTGGTAGGGTCACCCGCCTATTTTGCCTGCCATGGCAAACCGCAAACCCCCCACGATCTACAGACGCATAACTGCATCAATATGCGCATGCCGACCCTCGGCGGGCTGTATGCCTGGGAGTTTGCCAAAAATGGGCAGGATCTCCGGGTGCGGGTAGAAGGGCAGCTTATTTTTAACAATCTTCCACCGCGTATCAGTGCGGCAATTTCGGGCATGGGCCTGGCATTTGTACCGGAAGATACCGTCGAACAGGCGGTAGCAGAAGGGGCGCTGGAAAAAGTGCTGGAAGACTGGTGTGAACCTTTTCCCGGTTATTATCTGTACTATCCCAGCCGTAGACAACATACCGCGGCCTTTGCACAGTTGATTGAAGCGTTACGTTATACGGCGTGAAGCGCAGGCTGACTAGAAAAAAAACCGGCATTGCGCCGGTTCAGAAATTAGATTTTGCAGGCATCGCCGCAGTCGTTATCAGCAATAATTTCCTGCGCTTTTTTGTCCGCATCTTCCAGACGTTCAGCATTACGCTCTTGCGCTTCTTCCAGCCCATCAAAGACCAGATTATCGAGATCAATTTCCATCATTCACCTGCCAGGTTCAGCGTTTAACATCATTCCATTATATTGCAAAAATGTTGCTGAACAGCAGCGATTATTGCTACTAAGCACGTTCTTATACCAGGTCAGCGTATTTTTCCGGCAGCGTATCCCACAGATGGCGGTTCGCTTCCAGCAGCAGACGGTGCTGCTCAACGGCGTGCGCGTTTTCCCGTGCCCCGCGCGACATCAGCGTCCAGGCCTCCAACGCTGAAAACCTCTCGTCATTCACTCGTTATGTTAATTGAATGTTATTAAATCGAGTCGAACCCTTGTTTATTCAGGAACGTGATGTGCGATTTGTTTTAACAAATATGCGACAAAATCACTATACATATAACTTAATATCTTTTATACATTAATTGTTCAACCCTGCGACTATTCCACAAAAGAGAAAGCAATATGGAACAGACACCTGATAAGAAAAACGATAATTTTCAAAAAGATGGCAAAGAACAGTTCAACCGCTCGATCGGGCTTATTTCAAATTTTGCGTTGGGTTTTACCTACCTGTCGCCGCTCACCGCCGTTTATTCGCTGTTCGCGTTGGCAGTGACGCTGGCGGGACCACCCGCTGTGTGGTGGATATTGATCGTCGCGTGCGGGCAGTTGTTAGTCGCCCTGGTGTTTGGTGAGGTTGCGTCTCAATATCCGATCACCGGGGGACTGTATCCCTGGGCGAGAAGGTTGTGGGGGAAGAAATATGCGTGGATCGCCGCCTGGATCTACCTGTGGGCGCTGGTGGTGACGATTACCTCGATCGCGGAATACACATCAACATTTGTGGAATCACTCTTTCATTATGGCCAGACACCCGCCACCATGCTGGTGACCTCCGTCTTGCTGCTGCTCTTGATGATGGCCGTCAATATGTCCGGGACCAGGAATCTGGCCAGGGTCGCCAAAATTGGTTTCTGGTGTGAAATCGTCAGCGTGATTGCGCTGGGTATTTACCTGCTGATTTTCCACCGCTCACAGCCTTTCTCCGTCATCTTTGATTCGATGGGGGTACTGGCGCATGACGGAAGTTATTCCACCGCCTTTATGTCCGCCGCGCTGATGGGCCTGTTCATGTTCTTTGGCTTCGAGGCGTGCGGTAACGTGGCAGAGGAAGTGCAAAATCCAAGCAAAAAAATCCCGGTAGCCATGATTTTAAGTATCGTGTTTGGCGCGATCTCCGCCATTATCTCCGTCATGGGCTATCTGCTGGCGTCACCGAACCTGGTGAGTATCGTGAATGGTAAAACCGCCGATCCGATCCCGGCAATCCTCAATGAAGCGCTGGGGGAAACCGGGGCGACGGTCTTTATCATCGTCGCGATTATCGCGATGCTGTCGTGCATTCTGTCTCTGCAAGCGGCATTAAGTCGTCTTATCTTTTCTTTCTCTCGTGACAGAATGCTGCCGGGCAGTGAGTGGATGGCCAAAATTTCTAAAAATGGTGTCCCGGATAATGCCATGGTCGTCAGCTGTGTGTTGCCGGTTATCATTTGTGTCTGGGTCTATTTCCAGCCAGATAACTTATCGCGTATCACCGCATTTGCAGTTATCGGTATTTATATTTCATTCCAGATGGTGGTACTGGCCGCGCTGCGTCAACGCCTGAAAGGCTGGAAACCCGCCGGAGAGTGGACGATTGGCGGTTGGGGCGTGATTGTCAACGTGCTGGCACTAGCTTACGGCCTGTGTGGGATCTGGTTACTGGCACAGCCTGCTGACAGCAGTGATTTCATCGACCGTTGGACAGTCCTGTTTGGTCTGGCGATTGTGGTCGGTTCAGGATTGATCTACATGTTCCTTACCCGACCGTTTGGCCGCTCGGCTGCACCGGAAAACGATGCTATTGCCTACGCCACGAAGCTCAATATGGGGCAGGATAACTAAAACTAAGGGCCTTCGGGCCCTTAGTTTCGAACGTTTTGCGCGCCGGATATGACGCTGGCATCTTTATCAGGTAACGCTCAGCCTTTCTGGTAGTGATAAAGGATAAAGTAGTCGCTTTGATACACCACCGTGCTGTGCGCCGGTGACAATAATTCACCGACGCGAAAGCGCGGCCAACTGGAAAAGATGATCCGGTTTTCCAGATTGGTCAGAATGACATAATCAGGGTGAGGGCAGGAGAGCAGTTCGGCTTCTATCTGACTGACCAGCAGATCGACGGCGGCCACGCCGAGGAACTGATCATGATAGTAAACCGGCACCGCTGAGGTCAGGGTATAGGAGATGTTACAGATATAGTCGACATACGGGCCATGAATATACGCTTCACCTGCCGGAGGCGAATGCTTAAACCACTCAAAGGTTCTGAAATCCAGCCGCTGTTGCGTCGCCTGATCCAAATCCAGATGTGCCTGACTCAATCCATTATCTTTCTTATACCACCATTCCAGCAGCCAATATTCTTTGGTGGTTGCTGTACTCGCAATATGGCTGGCGAAACCTGCGCCTGAACAGTAGTGATTGTTGTTCAGTGTGCTCTTGATGTGTTGCTGAACCGTTGATCTGACAGCGGGGTCGAGGACAACTTCGGCTGAAGCTTTTTGCACACCGGCAATGGCCTCGTGAATGCTCCTCGCCAGCGCAACGGTAGACTCTACGGTAGAGGCGGTAATATCATCAATTTTACGGATTAATGCGCTTAAGGTTGTCGAAGAGCTCATGGTCTGTCCTGCCTTCACTGATTGTCAGTTCGAGTTATATTTCAGCTTTTTTTCAATAAGGTAATAGGTAAACGTGTCGATGATCTGCGTGGCGTACTGGACTGACCCGGTCTCGTTATGGGCGGCGAGCGCGTCGGCCAGCGCCGAATAAAGCGCAATAATTTCTGCATGAATATTGTCAGCGCGATAGAGTATTGCCACCAGTGATGCCCACTCGGCCTGGACCTGAAGCTCCTGGTTGGCCAGCCGTGCCGAATGAGAGCTGGCTGCAATTGCCAGCAAACAACGCATATCGGCCTGAGTCATCAGTTCCGGTGAGTCGGCTTTCCTCAGCACGTCTACAAACTCGCGAAATTTGGCAATATCCGCCGCGGTCATGCGTCTGGAGGCTAACCTGGCGCTGTGGCTGATAATGGCGCAATGCATTTCGCCTAAATCCGAAAGGTAATCGGTACTGATCGATTTAAACGGATGCAGGGCGCTATTTTTGCCATCAATATTCTCGCAAACGAAGCTCCCGCCATTACGGCCACGAACCGTATGGATAAGATTATTAGCCCGAAGCGTGTTGAGCGCTTCTCTGATAGTGATATGTGAGACACCCATCATCTTTGCCAAATCGGTTTCATTGGGCAACTGTTCTTTTGGCTCCAGCAACCCGGTAATAATGGCGTTTGAAAGGCGCTGCACTATCTGGTCTGAACGACTGACCTGCCCGATAGGCGCAAATATGACCGCATGAGTAATCATAATCTTTTCTGCACTCAATTCCCTGAAACAACGACCATTTTTAACACATGCCCGCGGGGCACGAAAGGTCAGAATGGCCGCGTTATTTTACCTGCCCACGCGCAACATCGCTGCACAGGCGGATGTGTGTCCCGATAGCGTCAAAACGCGCTGCGCGCTGACGATGAAAAACCTTACCCTGAAAATGTAAAATTTAAGTTAAAAGTGCGAGGCTTATCATAGTGTCAATGTTGCGCATTTGAAAAATTTTTACAATATATATATTACATAAGCTTCTTTATGTATTAATTGGCGGGAGACAGGCATGAGAACCCTGAAGCATTTTATAAACGGGCAATATGTAGCGGGTAACACAGAAGACACGTTTGAGCTGGTGAGTCCGGTTGACGGTGAAACGTACGCGTTATCGCCTAATGCCGGTGCGACTGAGGTGGCGCTTGCCTACTCGGCGGCCGAGGCGGCATTTAACATGTGGAAAAAATCGACACCTGCCCAGCGGCAAAAAGCACTGCTGCAACTGGCGGATGAGATAGAAAAAAATGTTGAACGACTGGTCAACGCGCAAAGCCAGGAAACCGGTCAATTGCGTCATTTTATCGAAAAAGAAGAGATAGCAGCGTCGTGCGATGCGATTCGTTTTTTTGCCGGTGCAGCGCGTTGTCTGGAAGGGAAGGCCGCCGGAGAATATTCCGCCGGGTTCACCTCAACGATTCGTCGTGAGC
The DNA here is from genome assembly GCF_005281345.1 of Citrobacter sp. wls619. Lineage (GTDB taxonomy): Bacteria > Pseudomonadota > Gammaproteobacteria > Enterobacterales > Enterobacteriaceae > Citrobacter. The sequence continues at coordinate 44,961 of NZ_SZXJ01000078.1, read as the reverse complement.
CGTTGGGCATAGTGGGACAAGTCACACCGTGGAACTACCCGTTTATGATGGCGGTATGGAAGATTGCACCGGCGCTTGCCGCTGGCAATACGGTGGTTTTAAAACCAAGCGATACTACCCCGGTAAGTACGCTGCTCCTGGCTGAACTGGCGGCACCTTTATTTCCGCGAGGGGCGTTTAACGTCGTGTTGGGCAAGGCCAGTACTGGCTCACTGGTGGTTTCTAACCCGACGGCTTCATTGGTGTCGATTACCGGTTCGGTACGCGCGGGTCTGCAGGTTGCGGCATCAGCCGCAGCTAACCTGACAAAGGCCCATCTTGAACTGGGTGGCAAAGCGCCCGCCGTCGTATTCGCTGATGCCGATATGGACAAGGCGATTACTGCCATCACTACCGCAGGATTTTTCAATGGCGGACAGGATTGTACTGCCGCCACGCGCATCCTGGTGGAAGATTCTGTCTATGCGACGTTCCTGGAAAAACTGATCCAAAAAACGAAAAGTATCAAGTTTGGTCCTCCGCAGGATCAGGATGCGTTATATGGCGCGTTGAATAGCAAAAATCAGCTTGAGCAGGTGAAGGGGTTTATTGAGCGTTTACCTGCACATGCGAAAATTGAAACCGGTGGTCGTGCGGGGCCTGGGCCGGGTTTCTACTTTGAGCCGACGATAATTTCCGGCCTGCATCAACACGATGAAGCCATTCAACACGAAGTGTTTGGTCCGGTAATGACCATTCAGTCGTTTTCTGGTGATGAAGATGCGTTGCACAAGGCGAACGATGTGGAATATGGCCTGGCCGCGAGCGTCTGGACCTGCAATCACCGTCGCGCGCAGCGTTTCAGCATTGATCTCGATTTCGGCACCGTATGGATTAACAGTCATATTCCGCTGTGCGCCGAAATGCCGCACGGTGGATTCAAAAAATCCGGCTACGGAAAAGATCTCTCCTCTTATTCGCTCGATGAGTATACCCGGGTGAAACATATCATGTGTGATATTTCCGAATAACAGGTAATGCGATGAAAACATTAAAAATAGCCGTACTTTCATTGGTGATGTTCTCAGGGTTCAGCCTGGCAGAAAGCTCACCGCTGAACACGGTAAAAGCGTATATGGCAGCATGGAATGCGCATAATGCGCCGCTGGCAGCGCAGTACCTGGCGGACGATGCCGTTTATTACGATGCCGCCGCAGGGGAGCCGGTAACCGGCCGGGAAAAAGCTGAAAAAGACGTGATCGGTGCATTTATTAAGGCGGTTCCGGATCTGACCTGGAAAATGGTCGGTAAACCTGTCGCTGATGAAGATACCGTGGCATTTCGTTGGGAATTCTCGGGTAAAAATAGCGGCGAATGGGCGGGAAGCCCGCCGACAAATAATCCGATCAAATTTGAAGGTGTCAGCTATATTCATGTTAAGGCAGGAAAAATCACCTGGCAGGGTGATTATTATGACGCTAAAAAACTGGATGAAGAGCTAAAGCCAGTGAAGTAGTCGGCGGTATCCTCCTTGTATCTGCGAGGGGGAACCTCTCATTTGTAGTGTTTTTTAGGACAATGTGTCAGTGGCAAAAGGACAAAGTAATGGCAATTACCCGACGTGATTTTCTCAACGGCGTGGCGGTGACTATCGCTGCGGGACTGACCCCTCTGGATCTGGTCAGAGCGGCTGGAAAGGGGCACGAATTTATTGATGGAAGTTATTATCCGCCGGCGTTAACGGGGCTACGCGGTAACCATCCGGGTTCGTTTGAAATGGCTCATGCGTTAGGCCGTGAACATAAACACTTTGATTTAAGCGCTCTGCCCGTAGAGGAAGAGTACGATCTGGTGATTGTGGGCGGCGGTATCAGCGGACTGGCCGCAGGTTGTTTCTGGCATGAACTGGCCGGAAAAAACAGCAAGGTGCTGATCCTCGATAACCATGATGATTTTGGTGGTCACGCCAAACGCAACGAATTCTCCTCAGCAGGCAAAAAACTGATCGGATATGGCGGGAGTGAAGCCTTTCAGTCACCCGCGCATAATTTCAGCCCCGAAGTGAATAAGCTAATGGAAACCGTCGGCGTAAGCGTCACGCGGTTGAAAAAGAGTTTTGACGTTAATTTCTACCCCGACTGGCAGCTTAGTCGCGGCGTCTTCTTCGATAAAAAGAATTTTGGTGAGACGAAAATAGTCAGCGGCGATCCGGGGCGTGCGGTATCCGATGATATTCCGCCAGATCGGCTCAATGGCCGTAATATCGAAGACTTTATCAACGACTTCCCCTTGAGTGAGGAAGATCGTAAAGCGCTGATCGATCTGCACGTGCGTCCGGTTGATTATCTTCCAGGGATGACGGTTGATGAGAAAACGGAATGGCTGGATACCCACAGCTATAGTGAGTTTCTTTCCACCAGGGTTGGCTTAAGCAAAATGGCGCTGCTCTATTTTCAGCAGCGTTCCAATGATTTCTTTGCCATCGGTATTGAAGGCATATCCGGTAGTGATGCTCGTGCGTGCGCATTGCCGGGAATGGAAGCGTTAGGGCTGCCGCCGCTGGACGGTGAATCGCTGGCCGACCTCGAAGAACCCTATGTCTATCATTTCCCGGATGGCAATGCGGGTCTGGCACGGTTGCTGGTCAGACACATGGTGCCGGACGCGCTGCCGGGCAATACCATGGAAGATTCTGTCCTCGCCAGACTGCATTATGAAAAGCTCGACCTGCCGGAAAACGCCACGCGTTTGCGCCTGAACAGCACGGTGATAAATGCGGCGAACGTGGAGGGGGGCGTTGCCGTCACGTATCTTTGCGACGGCAAACTGCATCGCGTGCGCGGTAAGAACGCCATTATGGCGGGCTATAACATGATGATCCCGTATCTGGTACCGGAAACGCCGGAGCAGCAGCAGGCCGATCTCAAACTGAACGTGAAGGCGCCGCTGGTGTACACCAATGTGGTGGTCAAAAACTGGCAAGCGTTTAAGCAACTGGGTGTGCATGAGTTTTATTCACCGGCCGCGCCTTACAGCCGAATCAAGCTCGACTATCCGGTCAGTATCGGCGGATATCAACACCCGGCCTCGCCGGACGAGCCCATGGTGATTCATATGGTCTATGTGCCCACGTATCCTGGCAGTAATCTGTCCGCGAGGGAGCAGTTCCGTTTGGGGCGTGCTTATCTGCTGGGGACCACGTTTGCCGCACATGAAGAGATGATCCGTTCTCAGTTGCAGGAAATGTTTGGCTCAACCGGTTTTGACAACCAACGGGATATTGCGGCCATTACCGTTAACCGTTGGGCGCATGGTTATGCGTATTACGCTAATTCACTGTTCGACGATATGGAAAAAATGCCGGAGATTATTGAGCGGGCGCGTAAACCTATCGGACGTATTGCCATCGCTAACTCTGATGCTGACTGGAGCGCTTATGCTCATGCTGCTATCGATCAGGCATGGCGCGCGGTCAATGAACTCAAGGATATGGGGTGATCTATGCGTAATGTAACCGTTCTAATCGCCTGCCTGTTTACTGCTTCTGTCTCTGCCGCTGAATCTAACGGTGAGTACATCGCGAGGATCTCCGACTGCGTGGCATGCCATACCGCGGAAGGCGGAGCGGCGATGGCAGGAGGCAAGAAGTTCCCCACGCCGGTTGGTGATATCTATTCGACGAATATTACCCCGGATAAGACTCACGGTATCGGCAACTATTCTTACGACGATTTTGAGAAAGCCGTGCGTCAGGGGATTGCCAAAGACGGTCATCCGCTGTACCCGGCGATGCCTTATCCTTCTTACTCGAAACTGTCCGACGCAGATGTTCAGGCGCTGTATAGCTACTTCATGCATGATGTTAAGCCGTCAGCAGAGCCCAATAAAGAGAACGCAATTCCCTGGCTTGTCTCGGCCCGCTGGCCGCTGCATATCTGGAATTGGTTGTTTACCGATGCGCCGACTGCCGCTGTTGAAGACAACAAAACGGATGATGCGGCAGCGCGGGTAAAACGGGGTGCTTATCTGGTGGAAGGTCCGGGTCACTGCGGGTCATGCCATACCCCGAGAGGGATGGCGATGAACGAAAAAGCCTATACCAATGCCGATGCTGAGTACCTGAGCGGGGCGATGATCGACGGCTGGTATGCGCCATCGCTACGGGGAACCGGGATGTCTGAGCAGGCGTTAACGTCATTGCTGCTGACGGGGAAAAGCAAACATGCTGCAGTATCGGGATCGATGTCTGAAGTCGTCAGCCAGAGCACTCAGTATTTGACGCACGAAGATGCCACGGCGATTGCACAATATCTGTTGAGCCTGAAAAGTGCGAAGACGGAACCGGCACGTACAGTAGCTGTCACGGCCTCCTGGTCGAATTCGCCTGAAGCGGGTAAAGTGACTTACAACCGCTACTGCTCGACCTGTCATGGTCTGGAAGGGAAAGGAACCGATGATAATGCACCTTCGCTCATTCACAACCCGTTAGTGATGGTAGACGACCCAACGCCGTTGTTCAGGGTGATTGCCCACGGCGCAGAAACACCGACGACACGCGGGAATGTCTCCTTTAAGATGCCAGCCTATAGTGGGTTGCTCAGCGACAGCGAAATGCGCGACGTGATCAATTACGTGCGTAAAAGCTGGGGTGAGGGTAATGGTGAGATAAGCCAGGAAGATCTGTCCGGGATTAAAAAAGCCTCACATTAATCTGTGCGATGATACCGGATGGCGCTGCGCTTATCCGGCCTACAAAAATGCGTAATTCGTAGGCCGGATAAGGTGCTTGCACCGCCATCCGGCAGTGCTTACTCGGTGTTTATCCTGATAATACCCGCCAGTCGGGTAAACGCCGCAGCCATCTCATGTTCTTCAATACTGGCAAAGCCCAGCAGCAGACCGCTGCGTTTTTCATCTTTCACGTAGTACCGCGAAAGTGGGCGAACCAGAAGACCTTGTGCGTTGGCCTGTTGGGCAATGGCGCTATCATCAGTACCCGCAGGTAGCTGTAAAATCAGATGTAGTCCGGCGTTGCTGCTGTAAGGTCCCAGATAATCCTCACCAAGCTGGCTGATGATGAGCTCTACCAACGTATGGCGTCGGCGGCTATATAACTGGCGCATTTTACGGATGTGCGCCGCATAGTAACCCTCACGAATAAACTCAGCCAGCGCCGCCTGAATCAGGAGATGCCCACCACGATAGAGATCGTTATGAACCTTCATCAGTGGGGCGGCAAGCGGTTTGGGTATCACAACGTACCCGAGCCGCAGTGCCGGATAGAGGGTCTTGCTGAAAGTGCCGATATAGATAACCGGAGCATCTTCTTCCAGTCCCTGCAATGACGGGATGGGTTGGCCGGAAAAACGAAACTCGCTGTCGTAGTCATCTTCCACAATCCAGCTATGCGTTTCACGTGCCTGATAGAGTAGCTGTCGCCGTCGACCAAGGCTCATTACCGGGCCAAGCGGATATTGATGTGACGGTGTCACAAAAATGAGTTTCGGCGCCGGTTCGACGCAAGCAGGCGGAACCATGCCTTGCTCATCCACCGGGATGGCAGAAAAGTTGACAGCATTGATGCGCAGAATGTTTTTTATTCCCCAGTAACCGGGTTCTTCAATCCACGTATTATCGCCAGGATTACACAACGAGCGGGTTACCAGATCTAACGCCTGGTGAATGCCTTCGGTAATCAATATTTGATCGGGCGTACAGCGTACGCCGCGGGCGGTGCGCAGATAGTCCGCCAGCGCTTCTTTCAGTTCAATCAAACCACCAGTGGCATCGTAGGTGAGAAACTCCGGGCGTAGCCGCCTTGCCAACCGATCCTGAATTTTTTTCAGTGTGCGATGCGGGAAAGAATGCACATCCGGCACACCAGGAATAAAAGCCCCCCACTGGCGGGGACTGGCGCTGGCATGCCCTAGCAGTTCAAGGCTACGGGCGGACAAACTGGTGTGATCTTCATGTGTCGCAGGTGAAACCAGTTGTTTATTAGGGGCCTGGCCGAGATTGTCCAGCACGCTGTCGGTCACAAACGTGCCGCTGCTGGTGCGCGCGGAGATATAGCCTTCGGCCTGCAACTGCTCGTAAACCCGCAGGACAGTATTCCGTGATAACGCCAGCTCACTCGCCAGATCGCGTGAAGGGGGCATGCGGGTAGCGGGTTTCAGGTTCCCCTCAAGGATGCAGCTACAGATGGCGGCATACAGGCGACGATGCAGCTTCTCGTCAGTCTGCTGGCTAAATGCATGCTTGATCACATCTCCGGCAAGTGAACGCATTTGGATCCTTAAAATAAAACGATTTGGCTCTCGATTAAAGTACCAGATGGCGTCTAAATTTAAAGGGTAATTCAACCAATTGTGTTTATGGACAAGGTGTAGAGAATGAACAATAAAAACCTGCAACAACGTCGTCTGGATGCCACCCCACGTGGCGTGGGCGTGATGTGTGATTTTTATGCCCAGTCGGCTGAAAACAGCACGATTACCGATATTGAAGGCAATCAGTATATCGATTTCGCCGCCGGGATTGCCGTGCTGAACACCGGCCACCGCCATCCGCGTCTGGTGCAGGCCGTTGAAGCACAACTGCAAGCCTTTACCCATACGGCTTATCAGATTGTTCCCTACGAAAGCTATGTGTCGCTGGCGGAGAAAATCAACGCGGTGGCGCCAATTGACGGTAAGCGTAAAACGACATTCTTTACCACCGGGGCTGAGGCCGTGGAAAATGCGGTTAAAATTGCCCGCGCTCACACCGGTCGCCCTGGCATTATCGCCTTTGGCGGTGGTTTCCACGGGCGGACATACATGACGATGGCGTTAACCGGCAAAGTGGCGCCATACAAAAAAGGCTTCGGCCCGTTCCCGGGGTCCGTTTACCATGCGCCGTATCCTTCTGCGCTGCAGGGGATTTCAACTGCAGACTCGGTTAAAGCGATAGAGCGTTTGTTTAAAGCGGATATCGATCCGAGCCAGGTCGCGGCGATTATCTTCGAACCCGTCCAGGGTGAAGGCGGCTTTGTTGTCGCACCAGCGGAGTTTGTCGCGGCAATTCGCCGTATCTGCGATGAGCATGGCATCGTGATGATTGCCGATGAGGTGCAAAGTGGTTTTGCCCGTACCGGGGAGTTGTTTGCGATGGATCACTATGCGGATAAAGCAGATCTGATGACCATGGCGAAAAGCCTTGCGGGTGGGATGCCGTTATCGGGTGTGGTAGGCAAAGCCGATATTATGGATGCGCCTGCGCCGGGTGGGCTGGGGGGGACTTACGCCGGGAACCCGCTATCGATTGCGGCAGCTCATGCGGTACTGGATATCATCCGTGATGAAAAGCTGTGCCAGCGTGCAGCAGCGCTTGGCGAGCAGCTGCGTGCTGTGCTGACCGATGCGCGTGCAGCATGTCCTGAACTTGCTGAAGTGCGGGGATTAGGCTCGATGATTGCCGCTGAATTCTGCGATGCGGCCACGGGTGAACCCAGTGCCACCGCCGCACAGCGCGTGCAGAAAAAAGCGCTTGAACAGGGGCTGTTGCTGTTAACGTGCGGTCAGTATGGCAACGTGATCCGCTTCCTTTACCCACTGACTATCCCGCAGGATCAGTTTGCACAAGCGTTAGAGATAATCAAAACGTCGATGAAGTAATCTCGTTCAGCACAGATCGTGTGTAAAGCCGACAGTAGCCATTACCGTCGGCTTTTTTGTTGTCGCCAATTCGCCAATCCCTTTCGTTATATATTTACATATATATCGATTAAGCCTATCCTATTCATCATACAAATATAATAAACGTGCCCCGCAAGAGAAGGCGCTTGTGTTAGCGACCGCCAGTCTTTCTATCTAACGAATTGAATCAACACATGTTAAATTGCAAAATCACCCCAATTGCCTCCGGGTTGCTGACGTTTTCTTGTCTTGCCGCCCCCCTGTCGGCCCATGCTGATGACACCATTACCGTGACTGCCTCCGCGCCTGCTCAATCTTCGTTCCCCGAGCAGGAGCCTGCGGCGGCTGAAAAAAAGGCGACGATCGGTAGCCTGGGCCAGCGAGAGTTAATCGATGTTCCGTGGTCGGTACAAACACTGTCGAAAAAGGTGATTGATCAGCAACAAATCAAAGATGTTAAGGATGTTTATCGCTACATACCGTCCGTTCAGGGAGAGGGTGTTCGACCACAAACCCGTGGCATGCAAGGGAGCGTGGTGCAAAACCATATGATTGATGGGCTGAATGCCGTTTCCACCACCGAATATCCGACAGAGCAGTTCCAGAATATAGACGTACTGAGCGGTATAGCAGGTTCACTGTACGGACCCGCTAACCCGGCGGGGATGTTTAATCTGGTCTCGAAACGCCCTCTGGATACGCCACTGCATCGGGTTACCGTAGGGCAAGGTACAGGATCAGGAACGCTGGCATCAATGGATTTCAGCGGGCCTGTCGACGCGGGAGACAGGGTGAAGTACCGCCTCAATCTGATGAATGATGAAGGGCACAGTTACACCACCGATAGCCATGTTCGTCGGCAGTACGCGGGATTGGGCCTGGATTTTCAGTTGACCGATAAAACCGTACTGGAGAGTAATTTCAGCTATTACCATTATTACGAAAAAGGCATGCCGGGCAGCTTTGCGCTGGCAAAAGGCGTGCAGTTTCCTTCGGCATTCGATCCGACTAACAGTAAATATGGTCAGTCGTATGCGGGTCATGATGATGAAACGACCACCGCGGACATGCACATCAAGCATGATTTTGACGGTAACTGGATGCTGGATCTGGGAGCCTTACACCAGGTTGCTGACCGTGAATCGACGGCGGTAACCAATACCCTGACGGATAATCGGGGTCACTACACCACCACGACCTCGAATTCAGCGGCCAGTCGCTTTACGATCAACAGCTATTTGGCGAACCTGACCGGCAGCATTGATTCCGGCTGGTTGACGCAGGATATCGCGACCGGAATGCGCGGATTTGTATGGAAAAACTATAACCCGAGAAATGGGGGAACCTTTACGCTGGGGCATTCTTCACTTGATCAACACCCCGACTATCCACGCCCGCCTTATCCTGACTTTACTAATCGCTATCATTCGGCGACCACTACGCAGCATGCATTTCTGTTAAGCGATACGCTGCATTTCACTCCGCAATGGAGTTTGTTGCTGTCTGGCAGCGAAAACCTGTTTACCGTCAGCAATTATAACAAATCCGGTCATGAAACCAGTCGCCAAAAGGATAACGGTATGAGCGGCTCCACCAGCCTGATGTATAAACCGGTTGAGAACGTCACGCTGTACACCACCTGGGCTGACAGTTTGCAGCAGGGGGATACCGCACCGGCCGGGGCCAGCAACGCGGGACACGTACTGGAACCGTATCGCAGCCATCAGGTGGAGGTGGGGGCAAAATATGCGCCGGTCAAAGATCTGCTGCTCACCGCTGCGCTATTTGAAGCAAAACGTCCCTTCGCTTATACCAACGACAATGGCGAATTTGCCCAGGACGGGACGCAGAAAAACCGCGGGCTGGAACTGATGGCTGATGGGCATATCACGGAGAATTTACGGGTGTTAGGGGGAGCCGCCTGGTTGGACCCCATGCTGCACAACACTGCCGCCAGCAATGCAGATGGCAAGCAGGTTGTCGGCTTGCCACGCTTTACCTCGAATGTGCTGGCAGTCTATAGCATTGAACAGGTTCAGGGACTGGATGTGGATGCCAACGTGCATTACGTCGGACGTCGGGCTACCGATAACGCGAATGATACCTGGGTAGGCAGTTATACCACGGTGGATATTGGTAGCCGTTATGCCACCAGACTGTGGAACACGCCCACGACTTTCCGGTTTGATATCACTAACCTGACCGACCGCCGCTACTGGACCAACATTGTCCCTGGCGCGTTGACGGGTTATACGGGGGCCGGGGCGGCCAGTGCGCAACTTGGCGCCCCTCGTCAGGCGCAGATTTCTGTTCAGGTTGATTTTTAAGGATTGCTGATGAAAACGTGCCACACATGGTTGCTCTGTGTGTGGCTGGCGTTTCCCGCCCTGGCCACGCGTCAGGTTGTGGATGATGCCGGTCACACTGTCACCGTCCCCACACCGGTTCAACGTATTGCGGATAGCTGGTTTGCCCATCACTCGGTGCTGATGACGCTGGGGGCGGGACGTCAGATTGTCGCCACCGTCAACCACCCACAGAGCCAGCCGTGGATGTTCAAAATAAACCCATCGCTTAATCAGGCCTTACAAATTCACGGGACGTCATTCAATAGCGAGGCCCTGCTGGCTCTGCATACCGACGTACTGTTTGTCGCAAAGGGCAAGGGGGATGCGCAGAGTTACAACCAGGCGGGCATCCCGACGCTGGAAATGGCATTTACTGATTATCCGTCGATGGAAAAGTCAGTCACGACCACGGCGGACGTGTTGGGTACGGACCAGGCGCGCGCCAGGGCGGTGGCATATAATCAATTTTTAACCCGCACTATTGCGGATGTTCACGCTAAAACGGCGACGTTAGCGGAAAATCAGCGCCCGCGGGTTCTGCACATTCAGTCGCTAAACCCACTGAAAGTCGACGGTAGAAACACGTTGATTGATACCTGGATTGCGCTCTCTGGTGGGCGGAACGTCGCCGGGGAAGTGGACGGTAACATGAAAGAAGTCTCACCCGAGCGGGTGCTGTATTGGCAGCCGGAGGTGATTATTCTCGGGGCGGGATGTGGCGATATTGCCCGTTCACCTTATGCCGCGTTGTTCAAAGAACTTAACGCGGTGAAACAGGGCAAAGTCTGGCGCAATCCGGCGGGCGTCTTCCCCTGGGATCGCTATGGAACCGAAAGCGCGTTGCAGTTGCTGTGGGCCGCGTCAAAACTGCATCCAACACTGTTTAGCGGTCTGGATATGGTGAACGTAACCCGCGATTTTTACCGCCAGTTTTTTGATTATTCGCTTAGCGAGGCGCAGGCGATGCGGATTTTAGCCGGGCTACCCCCACAGGGGTAAAACGGGAAGCGCAGACGGGCAAATGCAGGCCAGTTCAGGGTTACACGCTGTATTTGCCGTGACGAACCGCGTGGAGGTATACCGTGTCTGGTGATAATGGGTTGCCAGCTATCACGTTATATAATTTAATGCATATCGAATTTTTCCCAGTCCAGATGGTATCTATGTTAACGCTTCGCTCTTTTGTGCTGGTTTGCGCCAGCATGTTTTTTGCCTTTTCCGCGCAGGCGGATCGTACTATCACCGATCAGCTTGGGCGTCAGGTTACGATCCCTGACCATGTCGATAAGGTGGTTGTGCTGCAACACCAGACGCTGAATATTCTGGTGCAACTGGATGCTGCGCAGGATATTGTCGGCGTGATGTCGAGCTGGAAAAAACAGCTTGGGCCTGAGTTTGCCCGTTTTATGCCGACAATAACTACGCTGCCTACGCCTGGCGATCTCACCAGCGTGAATATCGAAAGTCTGCTGGCAATTCATCCGCAGGTAGTGTTTGTCGCCAACTATGCGCCCGCCGAGATGATCCAGCAGATTCAGAATGCCGGTATCCCGGTGGTGGCTATCTCGTTACGTCAGGATATTGCCGGGCAACAGAATAAAATGAACCCGACGATGGCTGATGAAGAGCAGGTCTACAACGACGGTTTAAAGCAGGGGATCCGCCTGATTGCGGATGTGGTTGGGCGTAAAACGCAGGCGGAAACGCTGATCAATTACGTCTTTACGGCGCGAGCAAAATTCAATGCGCCAGTGGCGGCCATACCGGAAGCGCAAAAGGTTCGCATTTATATGGCTAACCCTGACCTTATGACCTACGGTTCCGGGAAATACACCGGCCTGATGATGCAACATGCGGGAGGGTTAAATGTGGCGGCGGCCAGCGTGAAAGGCGCACGTCAGGTGGCGCTTGAGCAGGTGCTGGCGTGGAACCCGCAGGTGATTTTTGTTCAGGACCGATATCCACAGGTGGTCACTGAGATCCAAAACGATCCTAACTGGCAGGGCATTGATGCGGTGAAAAATCATCGTGTCTGGTTGATGCCTGAATATGCCAAAGCCTGGGGCTATCCGATGCCGGAAGCGTTGGCGATAGGCGAGCTGTGGATGGCCAAAAAACTTTACCCGGATGCCTATAAAAATGTCGACGTGGATGCGCAGGCGCAGGATTACTATCAACGTTTTTATCGTGTGAACTGGCAGTCTGATGCTGCTAAGTAAACGGGGTTTCCCCCTGCAATCATTACTGATAGCAGGGGTGTTGGTACTGGGGGTCAGTTCGCTGTGTCTCGGACAATATCCGTTGTCGCTACGTGAAGTGTTTTATCAACTCACCCATTTTGGCGATGCGCAGGGTATTGCCAGTCAGGTGATATGGACGGTCAGACTACCGCGTATTCTGATGGCGTTGCTGGCGGGTGGTGCGTTGGGATTGTGCGGCGCTACCTTGCAAGGGGTGTTTCACAACCCATTGGTCGACCCGCACATCATAGGCGTAACCTCGGGGGCGGCCTTCGGTGGGACACTGGCTATTCTGCTGGGCCTTGAACCGTGGCTGATGATGGGGTCAACCTTCTTCTTCGGTCTGGCGGCGCTGATTCTGGTGTATGCCATTGCGGCCTTACAGGGGCTGGAAAATACGCTGGTGCTGATCTTGTCTGGCATCATTTTAAGTGGTTTTTTTGCCGCGCTGGTGAGCCTGATTCAATACCAGGCCGATACGGAAGAAACCTTGCCCAACATCGTATTCTGGCTGCTGGGCAGTTTTGCCACGGCTAACTGGCATAAAGTCCTGCTGCTGGCGATCCCGGTATCCATTGCGGCGACGATGTTGTACCAGTTGCGCTGGCGGATAAATCTGTTATCGCTCAATGATAAAGATGCTAAAGCGCTGGGCGTGGCGGTGGTTCCGCTGCGGCGTAGCGTGCTGGTGTGCTGCGCGTTTTTAGTTGCCGCACAGGTGGCGGTCAGCGGCAGCATTGCCTGGGTCGGGCTGGTTATTCCCCATCTTGCGCGGCTGCTGGTGGGGGTTGATCATCGTCGCTTGCTCCCGTGTGCATTCTGGATGGGGGGCGGTTTTATGATTGCGGTCGATGATATCGCCCGCACCCTGATGCATGCGGAAATACCGCTGGGGATCATCACCGCGTTGCTCGGCGCACCGCTGTTTGCCTTCTTACTTATTCGTACCAGTCGTCGGGGGAAACAATGACATCTGTTGCGCTCAGTGTGAATCAGCTTAGCTATGGCTATCGCTCTCCATTGTTTGCCCCCCTCACTTTTCAGTGTGAGCAAGGCCAGATCTGGGCGGTGCTTGGGCGAAACGGTCTGGGCAAGAGCACGCTGCTGGATACGCTCACGGGCACGCGACCCGCACTGGGCGGGAGTATTGAGGTTCATGGGGGGATAGGCATTGTGGCCCAGCATTGCCATCTGCCGTTTCCCTATACGGTGAGCGATGTGGTGTTGATGGGGCGGGCACAGCACGTAAAATTGTTTGCACAACCCAGCCGTCAGGATCAACAACGGGCGGAGCAGGCGCTGGAACAGCTAAACATTGCGCATCTCGCCGCCATATCGTTTAGCTCTCTTTCTGGTGGTCAGCAGCAACTGGTGATGATTGCCCGCGCTCTGGTTACGGAATGCCAGACGTTGTTGCTTGATGAGCCATGTTCAGCGCTGGATCTTGCCAATCAGCAGGTCGTGCTACAGCTCATCAGCGATTTGGCACACCGGCAGGGCTGTAGCGTGCTTTTCTCGACGCACGATCCGTTGCACGCCTTACAGATTGCAACCCATACGCTGCTGTTGCTTCCCGAGGGCAAATGGCTGGCAGGGCTGACGGACGGCGTGGTGACAGAAGACAATCTGTTCCAGGCCTATGGCCTGCCATTGCGAAAATTCAGTGTGGAAAACTATCAGACCCCGTTTATTGCGCCGCTGTTTGCGATCCAGCGCTAACGGGCAAGAAACCGGCGGCGGTCAGCAACGCCTGACCGTCGTGGGCAAGCATAAATTTAACCAGTCTCATCACTTCTTCAGACGCATCGAGCACCGCCAGTTGGTATTCACACAAGATGTTCTGTTCAGCAGGAATAGCAACGTAGCGAACATCGGACTGTGAACCCAGTGCTTTTGCATAATGCGCGTAACCAATAAACAGATCGGCCAACCCCTGGCGAAGAATCCAACTGCTTGCCAACTCACCAGGCGGGATGCTGAGCGTATCGCGGCCGCCAACCAGTGGCAGGGCGCGTGCACGAAGCTGTCGTCCAAGGCCCGGTTCCAGTGCATCCATATTGTCGAAAAATGCCCAGGTATAATCACCGGAAGGGTCGCAGCCCGGTGTGGATGTGCCAATACGTAGCGCCGGGTCGCGTAGTAAATCCAGCCAGCCGCCGCGCTGGTTGGTGACCAGACCCAGTTGATTCCAGCACAGTGTATGCGTGGAAATGGCCTGGCGTGTGTCCAGTAGCCGTTGCGGATGTGCCCGATTTGCACTGGCGAACAGTGCGCACGGTTCCCCGGCTTCAATACGCTCGCGTAGCAACCCTGCCGGGCCGTAGCCAACGTTGACCTCAATGCCGCTAAGGCGGGTGAACTGATTGAGCAATGGGGTAAATGCCAGTCGTAAACTTCCCGCAGCAAGGAGGGTGATTGAAGAGGGCATGAAATCTGATCTCTGGGCTATGGCGGTTATGCGAAGAAGGTGAATGATACGCTCCGCACCAGGAATTTTGAAGGCATCTGGTGACGCGGTTCCGCTGGCATCATTTGGTGTTGTACTCACTTTCAAAGGGGTATTTGACCCAGCGTGCGGTGGGATGCTGACGCTGTCTTTTTTTGTTCTATGCTTTGACCGTAATAAAAGATCCTGAACGGGAACGGAAGAGGGCAAACGTGCAGGGGGAAGACAAATGACAATCTTGTGTAAGACCTGCGGAACGTCTTATGACGATGCGCAAGGGGCTATAGCGCATTGCAAAATCTGCGAAGATGAGCGCCAGTATGTTCCCGTTACCGGGCAATCATGGATCGATCCAGCTGTGCTTCACGCGACGTATACGAATAAATGGCAGCAGCATGAGCGTTGGCTACTGAGTATTCAGACTGTGCCACGGTTTGCCATTAACCAGCGGGCATTTTTGCTACGCACCCCGCAGGGGAATGTGCTCTGGGATTGTATTGCGAATCTGGACCCGGCCACGCAGACGCTCGTCACCGCGCTGGGTGGGTTGAGCGCTATTGCCATTTCGCATCCTCACTACTACTCCACGATGCAGGATTGGGCGGCAGCATTCGATGCACCAATCTATCTGCATGCTGACGATCGCCAGTGGATTATGCGTGACAGTCCCTCTATTCGGCTATGGGAAGGCGATGTGCATAAATTGCTCCCTACCGTGACGTTGTTACGCCTGGGCGGACATTTTGCGGGGGGGAGTATTATGCATATTGATGATGGGGAAGGGATAATCCTCGCGGGCGATATTCTGCAGGTCACTCCCGGTGCGGATGCCGTGTCGTTTATGTGGAGCTACCCCAATATGCTGCCATTGCCGGCAAGCGCGGTTATCCACATTATGCACGCGTTGCAGGATGTCAGATTCGACCGACTCTATGGCGCGTTTGAAGGTCAGGATATTAAATCCAATGCCAGACAGATTGTGGTGCGATCGGTGCAGAAGTATCTTGCTTGTTTGCGCAAAGAATAAGGTGTGTTTCAGGAGAACGTTTGAGAATTTTCGAAGTAAAAAAGCACCAAATCAAAGGGATATGATTTGGTGCGTCCGAGTGGACTCGAACCACCGACCCCCACCATGTCAAGGTGGTGCTCTAACCAACTGAGCTACGGACGCAAATGGTGCGTTCAATTGGACTCGAACCAACGACCCCCACCATGTCAAGGTGGTGCTCTAACCAACTGAGCTATGAACGCAACGTTGTAGGTGACAACGGGGACGAATATTAGCGGCACAGACCGAATGAGGCAAGAGGGAATTAGCATTTTTCTGCATGTTTTCACGCGATTGCAGAGTAATTAAGCAAGTTGATTATATTTTGTTGATATTGCAGCATGTTTTTTATTCAGACAGCGAACTGGAGCATACCGGGGTTGGTTTGAATTACAGGGACGCTCAGACTTTAAGCGCGGTAAGGATAGTGGTTTCTATTTTCTCTGGGGTAGTGAAGGGGGGTAAAACGCTTGAGCGGCTTGTCGTCACGCCCGATCAGGAACGTAGCAAAATTCCACTTGTTCCGCCCACCCAGCACGCCGGATAATTCGTCTTTCAGGTAACGAAATACCGAGTGTGTAGCGGCACCGTTGACTTCCACTTTCTCAAAAGTCGGGAAGCCTACACGGGACATTCCATAATTTATATTAACCGACGCTGACGAGCGTTCCATTCGTCGCG
Source organism: Citrobacter sp. wls619 (assembly GCF_005281345.1). GTDB lineage: Bacteria > Pseudomonadota > Gammaproteobacteria > Enterobacterales > Enterobacteriaceae > Citrobacter. The sequence continues at coordinate 28,543 of NZ_SZXJ01000078.1, read as the reverse complement.
CGTGATTTCCCAAAGTTCAGAATCCAGTAACCCGCTGACATACTCTTTCTTTTCCGTCTTGATAAGCCGCATGCCGCTACTGTCTGATATACGTTTGGAACGGATATTGAGAGATGCTTTCGGCGCACGCAATACCGTCTTATTTAACGTATTAAACCAGTAATCCGTAGCGACATTACTGGCCTCACGCATAAAACCCTGACCCTGATATTCCGGAGCTAACCAAAATCCACGGTTATTATCCTCAACGTCATAAAGGCAAATTAAACCTATGAGAGCGTCAGGGGCATCACGGAGTCTGATAGTCCAGACCCACGCAATCCCTTTTTCCATATCAGGCAGGGCAACGTTATTGACGTAATTCTCCGCACCGTTATCAGGATAGGGCCAGGGTACAGAGGAAACCATATAGCGAACTATCTCCCAGCGTGGATAAAGCACCTGAATCTGCGGGGCATCTTCGGCTTCTAATGGTTTTAACAGCAAGCGTTCCGTATGGAGTTTTGGTATTTTCATATGCGCTTTTCCTGCTCGAGCAAGATAAGAGAATCAATGTGGGGAGGATTTTGAAAAAATATTAATAACCAGAACCCCAGCACAAATAAGAAGCATGCCTGCGATCGCCGGAAAATCAAGTTTTTGCCCACTGACCAACCAGCCCAAAAGGCTGATTAATACGATTCCAGCACCTGACCAAATTGCGTACGCAATACCCGTCGGAATGGTCGACAGAGTCTGGGAGAGAAGATAAAAGGCTGTGCAGTAGCACACAATAGTTGCTACAGATGGCCATAGGCGCGTGAAGCCGTCAGAGAACTTCATCAGGGTTGTACCTATGACTTCAGCTACGATGGCCCCGGCAAGGAAAATGTATGAATTCAAAATCTGATCCTATGTGACAATCTAAAGCAAATATCGTAGCACAAAGGGTTGGGTGAGTTTGAACACAGCCCAAACTACTGCTGAAATGTCCGTTTCATGGCATCTGGCGAAGCACTGCAAGGTCCGCTTTGAGCGAAAACGGAAGTTGGCGTTAGGCGTACGGAGTCTTCAAGAGCATCATGGTAATGAAAAATGCCGCTTGCGCGGCATTGTTTTATGCTTTCAGGTGGAGCATTAGAGTGCTGTATTTGGGCAGTTATAAACCCACTCTCATAATGGTGTACGGAGATTCAGTGAAACCACCGCGCTCATAAGCACGAATCGCGCGCCCATTGTCTCCATTCACATATAAGCGAAGTTCCAGTTCCTTATATGATTTGGCTTCTTTAGTTAGATGCTTGATGAGTTCATCAGCTAATCCCAGCCTTACCGTTGTTCACCAGGTTGAAGCGCTTTACCGTGGATTTCGTCCCCTACGGGGAAGCGTTGTATCCATCGGTTGAACTCTCAGCTCAAAGCAGTCCGTCATGCCTGCTTAAAAAAGAGCGAGTATGGGATGTTTTCCGTTTCCTGGCAGTATCCTTTATAAGCTGGCGATTTTATGACAAGAATATTTTCCTTTATCATCAGCCCATGATCTTCAGGGAGTTAGATAAGTCTTTCACTGGTTTATTTTTTACGTAACCACTGGTTAAAACCCTCTGAGGCAGCGTCGATTGCCCCTGCCAGGTAACCCGAAAATTGCGGCGACCACTCACTTGCAATCCCTGTCATTTTCCCGGCCCATTCGCCCAGCATCGGAATCTGTTCGGGTAAGGCATGGCCAACTTCCTGCAGCAGGTCAAATTCCGTTGCAGTAAATGGATCTGCCGCCCAGTCTTTTATGAATTCAGCCACAGGAACAGCGGCTTCCAGACCAAACATACGTATCAACTGTTCCCGGCATAGTTGTTTGAGCACGTATTCGGCTACCGTCCATCTCGATTTTGCCGGTATACCAATAAAACCAAAAATTGCTGTCACAGACGAATCAGGCTCAGACACATCATGTATTTCAACCATTGGACCAACCCGGCTGCTTGCATCCCCGGACAGATTCTGTGCCTGTAAAAAATTCGTCTGATACAGAGCGACGTATTTTGCATGTGGTGCCATCCATGTAGGGGTTTTACGCCAGTTGGTCAATACCCCGTCAGGCAGCGCTGGCATAAATTCTATTTTTGCGGCCAGCGCAGGAGGTAATGCCAGGAAGACATGCTTACAGTTGAATGTAGACGTTTCATTCCCTGTCGATTTTGTTTGTACCTGGAGACCGCCGGCTGCATGAGAGACAGCAATAACCTGATGGTCTTGCTTGATTTTTTGCACCGGGATCTGATGTTTCAATGCCGTCGTCAAAGCTTGCATTCCGCCTTTCAGCCTGAAGGATTCAGGTGATGTTTCATAAGCGGGATAACGTTCTGGTGCAGAATTGCGCTGACGTTCAAAGAGCATATCACCCGGTCGGGTCTGCGGAACTGATGTCATACCCAGTTGCTGGATAAGTTGTGTTAATGCAGGCTGGATATCAGGCCAGTACCACGTGGCCCCCATATCAATATGTATACCATCTGCAGTGCTGCTCGACAGTACACGCCCACCAGTTCTGTCTCGCGCCTCCAGGAGCAGATAATCAACCCCCGCGTTTTCAAGAAGAGTGGCGGCATAAAGCCCGCTGATACCCGCTCCAATTATTATGACTGTATTTTGATTCACGGGAAGACTCCGGTTAAGGTGGCTGGGTTCAGATGCCCTGTTTTCAGGTATAATGTTACCCCTCCGGCATAAGCAATCAGTGCAGGCATGTCTCCGGGCGGAAATCTCAGCCAGCTGCCTTTTGGATAAATACCGTTAGGGTCGGTCATTTCGCCTTCAAGAAGCAAAATTTCAGCCCCCCCCGATACCGGTGAACAAAAAAGACGCTCCCCGGCAGCCAGTTTGATGAGAGCAACAGATTCCATATTGTCGCTATACAAAGGGCAGATATCTCTTTGAGTCATCCTGTGCCAGTTAGAGCTGTCATTAGTATCTATTCTGATAAACTGGTTTTCGTTTTTCACCATTTGCCTGAGCTTGACAAAGATGGTTGTCCCCTCATGGCTGGAAGGTTGATGCGAAGAGCCATCCGGATTACGCAGGTACCACCCGGATGGATAATCGGTGCCGTTTTCAGTAAAAGTACCGCTCAGGACCAGTATTTCTTCGCCCCCAGGGTGGCTATGCATAGGGAACTCAGAGTGCGGAGCATAGCGGACAAGGCTTGTTGCTCTGGCCTGCTCATGACCGATACGATCCAGCATTATCCGTTCCACGCCGGGTTGAGGGGAACAAGTCCATTGCGCGTTGTCAGGAATGACAACGGCGTGCTTTGTAAAGTCAGCGTTAAGTAGCATTATTTTTCTAGGTTAACGGCATCCTGAGGATGCCGTATTCAGGCTTATTTATTCGGCAGGTTGTCGTAGACATCCAGTGCACGAGCGGTGTAAGTGAGCGCAGCACCTGTATTCATTTTTATTGCTACAGACAGCGCTTCAGCAATCTCCTCACGTGTTGCACCATGTTTGACGGCGGCATCAACATGCACGGCCAGACAACCATCACAACGCGTGGTGACAGCAACGGCAAGGCTAATCAGTTCCTGCGTCTTCTCGTCCAGATGCCCTTTTTCTAACGTCCCTTTATCCATTTGCTGAAAGCCTTTCATAAATTCAGGCTGTAATTTGGCAAATTTGCCGATGGACGCCAGCAACGTACTGCGATATTCATTCCAGTTAGTAAACATTATGAGCTCCGTAAAACCAGACAATTTAGTTAGTCGATAAAGGGTTAAATAACGTCGTAAATCCGCACATCCGGAGCACTGTTCAGATAAGGCTTCAGGGCAACGACCACATCCTGAGTGAACAGCGCGCTGGTGAGATAGGCCTCAGCCTGTTTTACGGTCCTGAAGCCATGTAAAACCTGAACATCTTCAGGGCGAACAAGCAGCTCTTTGGATGTCGCACCGTCAATAGTGCTCAGGAATGGCGCTTTGTATTGCTGATATACGCCTGCTGCGGCTGCACGATTTTCATTGCTGATATCAAGGGTGATTTGCAGATAAGCCATCGTTTTCTCCTTCATTGATAATGATGACAAATACTCCAGCGTAGAACCGGAGCGTTTGTCGTTCGCTGGGGAGGATTATCAGAATGCAGGGCGGGTTCAACAAATCAGATATTCTTGTCTGGCGAGGAAGAAATTCTACGTTGTTAAGATGCCGACATAAAACTGCTGACTTAGCGACAGCAGAGTCTTATGCCGTGGAGACTGGATTACTGGGTTTCTGAAAGGACATCCTGGACAAGCCAGTCCAGAAAAACATTTACTTCGTGGCGGACCTTAATGTGTTGTGGGGTCACCACATAATATGACCATTTCAACGGCCAGCGATGGTCGGGATGCAACTGCACAAGCTGGCCAGTTTCAATCAATTTTTTTACGAGGGCGTAGCGAACAATCGCCACCCCCCGGCCCCCGAGTGCGGACAGGATAACGGCGGATGTTGAGTTAATATGCAGCCCACTTATATGTGCCACCGGGGAGTTAACAGCATCCAGCACATCATCCCACAACGGAAAATTGGCCCCAGGATGGGGTGTATCATCATGGATAAGTTTTTGTGTAGCGAGCCATTCCCCGCAAGATACTTTTTCAGGCGGAACCAGACGGGGGCTACAAACCAGAACCGCCTCTTCATCCATCAGCCAGGTTTTATTTATTCCCGGCCAGTCCCCCAGTCCACACCGGACGCCAATATCTGCCTCGCCATGTGAAACATCAATGAGTTTCTCCGTCACATTTAAGCGTAAGTCTATATTCTCATGGGTTTCTGCAAAGCGATTCAGGCGTTCCATCAACCAGTTCATCACCAGTACCTGAGAAGCTGTGACAACCACAACAGAGCGAGCGCTACGACCACGTAATTTATTCAGGCCAGCCTCGAGCTTATCGAGTCCCAGGGTTATGTCCTGTAAGGCATCCTGAGCCTCATCAACCAGCGTCAGCCGCTCTTTGCCCGTCCGTACACGGTGTAACAGTGGGTGCCCAACCCAGTCTTCCAGTGCCCGGACCAGTTGGCCTACTGCCGCCGGAGTCACACCGAGCTCCTGAGCTGCCCCGGTAAAGCTGCCGTGTCGGGCTGTCGCCTCAAAAGCATGTAGCCATTTCAATCGATTAAGTGAGCGCATTCCAGACTCCTTCATTTTCGTATCCGTCAGTATACGCCACCGAGAAAGATTTTCTTTTCTGTATCGCAATTTCTTCTCAGTAGTCAGTGACTGTTCATCATGTCATTCTGCTGCCACACGATGAGAGCAGTGGTCTCTTGTCAACATCCATAAATGATTCTGAAGAGGTTAGTGATGAACGCATCTTTTGCCGGTAAAAAACTGTTAGTGGTAGGCGGTACAAGCGGAATGGGTTTCGAAACAGCGAAACTGGTCCTGAAAAATGGTGGCAGCGTAGTACTTGTTGGTAACCGCCAGGACAAAGCTGAGCAGGCTCGCCAGGCATTGGCTGCTGACGGTCAGGTCTCCATTATCGTGGCCGATCTGATGAAAGAAGACGGTATGCAGCATGTGGTTAATACCATCAATGCCGAACATAAAGACATCAGCCTGCTGGTGAATGCTGCCGGTGTATTCTTCCCGAAACCCTTCACCGAGCATGAAGGGTCTGACTATGACATGTACATGAATATTAACCGCGCGACGTTCTTTATCACCCGCGACGTGGTTCGCAATATGGTGGCAGCCGGTATTAAAGGTTCGATTGTCAACATCGGTTCTATGTGGGCGCAGCAGGCCATCGGTGCAACACCGTCTTCCGCTTATTCCATGGCAAAAGCCGGTCTGCACGCACTGACTAAAAACCTGGCTATTGAACTGGGTGGCAATGGTATTCGTGTGAATGCCGTTTCGCCAGCGGTTGTTCATACCCCGATTTACGAAGGCTTTATTCCTAAAGATGACGTGAAAGATGTGATGGACAGCTTTGACAACTTCCACCCGATTGGACGTGTAGGCACACCGGGGGATATTGCAGAAACTGTCGCCTTCCTGTTGTCTGACAAGACCGGTTGGGTCACCGGTGCCATCTGGGATATCGATGGCGGTGTGATGGCGGGCCGTAACGCCTGATGACCATGCCGTACATGGGTTTCCATGTGCGGCATCGGAGTAATTATGCAAATTCATACAGCAAACTATGACCTTCTCACTACCTGGCGCGGAGGTATGGCCTGCAGGACATGCTGTCAGTCCTTTAGCATTGATAACCGTCAGCCGGTCCATCAGACGCATGTTATCGACTCAGATGAGCCTGAAGCACTCGGGGGGGAAGGGTTTGCGCCTAATCCCCAGGCGTTGATGCTGGCGGCACTTAATGCCTGTATGACCGCGGCCTTTGTACAGGAAGCCAGAAGTGAGGGAGTCACACTTACACACCTCGAAATCCAGACCCATGGGCAACTCATGACGGGAATTTCCTCGTCCTGTGAAAAAAACGTTGGGGATATTCCCGGCCAGCTACAGTACGTCATTCACGTCAGTGGTCAGGGAACAATGCATCAGTTCGAACAGATCCACCGCCGGGTCATCAGTGCGTCCTTCAACCGATGGTTACTGGCGCAAAACATGACGATAGAGGGTGACTTAATTCTGAACTGAATCTGTCTGCATTATATACACAGCATGGAGAATATAATGGCCAAACCAAGAGTAACACCCTGGCAGGACAGCGACCCGGTTGACCCCGCTCTGCTTAAATCCATCCAGGCCCGTCGACCAGGTGGTGAACTTATCGGTATCGATCGTGTGCTGCTGAAAAGTTTTCCTCTGGCTACCGGCTGGAACGAGCTGATGGTACGGGTTCGAAAAGAGTTTTCTCTCAGCCTTGAGTACCGGGAATTGATCATGCTGCGCGTCGCCTGGCTTAATAAAGCCGCATTCGAATGGGATGTGCATTATCCGGCCTACCTTGATGCAGGTGGAACGGCTGAAAAAGCAGCTGCACTTGAGGAGTCTATCATTTCACCGCAATTCGATGAGACTGAGACCCTGCTTATCAGACTTACCGATCAGTCCACTCATGGCGTCCTGGTGGATGAAAATGTCATCGAAGAGCTCAAAATTCGATTAGGTGAAAAGGAAACCGTGGAGGCCGTTGCAACCGTTGCAGCTTACAACATGGTGTCTCGCTTCCTTGTCGCTCTCGCAATATAAAAACTCCCGGCAGGTGGACTTCATGAAAAAGACATTTCGCGCTATGCAGGTGATTTCTCCAGGGGTACTTGAACTAACGGAAAGAGCTATCCCTGACCCAGGGCCGGATGAAGTATTACTTCAGGTTGAAGTCTGTGGTGTGTGTGGTGCCGATCTCCGTGACACGGAGAAACCTGTACGGGCTGGTTATCCCGCCCGTATTCCCGGCCATGAAATTGTTGGTTGCATTGTTCAGAGAGGAAGTGCAGTACCCGATATCTGGAAAACTGGTCAGCGAGTAGGGGTTGGGCGTTTAGGTGGCTACTGTCAGCATTGTCCACCCTGCCGGAACGGACTTTTTCATTTGTGTGAGAATCAGCTGACGCCGGGGCTTAACTGTGACGGGGGATATGCTGAATATGTGGTTATGCGCCATACCGCACTTATTGCCATACCTTCCGAATTGTCCTCCGCTCAGGCCGCACCCGTTCTCTGTGCCGGAACCGCGACCTTTAACGCGTTGCGCCATTCCGGTGCCAGGGCCGGTGATAAAGTAGCTATTGTCGGTATTGGTGGCTTAGGTCATCTGGCAATTCAGTACGCCCGTAAGATGGGGTTTGAAGTCATTGCAATTGCTCATGGCAGCGAAAAAAGAAACTCAGCCCTGGCGTTAGGGGCGCATCGATATATTGACGCCAGACAGGAAAATGCATCAGAACAACTGAAAAGTAGTGGAGGGGTCAATTTTATTCTGGCAACCGCCCCCGATTCTGATGCTATTTCGGCGTTATTGCCGGCTTTATCTGCACAGGGCAAAGCTATCCTTTTGGGTACCGGGCCATCACCGTTACAGATCATGCCGGGCATGATGATAGGCGCGGAGCGAACCCTGACGGGTTCATTTGTCAGTACACCGGTGCAAACAGAGCAGGCACTACGTTTCAGCCATCTCTTTCAGGCGTTACCGGTGACTGAGTTGATGCCGTTTGAGAAAGCAAATGAGGCCCTCACACGACTAAGGGAAGGCCAGGCTCGTTACCGGATTGTACTCACAATGAACCAGGATAATTGATCAGATGTCCACAGAATACTTACTGTCTGTTGCAGAACAAAATAATAATGTAATCCGGCTGTCGGCAGCGCAGGCTCTGGCTGGTGCTAACTCCGTAGTTTTCTATGCAACCGGAGCTATTGTAGGTAACGCACTGGCTCCGGATAGTTCCCTGGCTACATTGCCCATTACGATGTTTGTTTTGGGTATGGCGGCGTGTATCCTGCCTTTAGGAGCGCTGGCGAAAAAGCATGGCCGTAAGGCTGCGTTTATGGTCGGCACCGGTGCAGGGGTTGTTACCGGACTGACGGCGGCACTGGCCATGTTTATTGGCTCTTTCATTATGTTTTGTATTGCGGCATTACTGGGTGGCGCATATGCAGCGGTTGCGCTCAGTTTTCGTTTTGCAGCAACGGATGGCGTGGCGCCAGAACGGCGTGCACGGGCCCTTTCCCTGGTTATGGGGGGAGGCGTTATTGCTGGCGTAATTGGACCAATGCTGGTGACGGGCACAATGGATCTCTGGGCTCCTCACACCTTCGTGGTCACTTTCATTGCTCAGGCCGGTGTGGCCCTAATCTCCGCTTTAATACTGAAGGGCGTCACACCAGTAGAACCCACCGCGGCAATACACTCCGGTGGGAGAGCTCTTCGTGACATCGTTAAGCAACCGGGGTTTATCCGAACCGTATTCAGCGGCGCGGTGACCTATATGACCATGAATTTCCTGATGACAGCGGCGCCATTATCAATGCATATGCATGGAATTTCTCAGCAGGCGTCTAATTTAGGGATACAGTGGCATGTGATTGCCATGTATGGGCCAGGATTCTTTACCGGCAGGCTGATTAACCGGTTTGGTGCCATGAGGATTGCTGCGACTGGTTTAGTGATTACTGCAGGGTCAATACTGGCTGGCCTCAGTGGAACGGACGTTTTCCATTACTGGGCGTCGCTTATCCTGCTGGGGCTTGGCTGGAACTTTGGTTTCATAGGTGCATCGGCGAAAATTATTGACTATCACCGGCCAGAGGAAAAGACGCAGGTTCAGTCACTGAATGACTTTGTCGTGTTTGGTGTGATGATCGTGGGATCATTTTCTTCTGGCGCGCTACTCAATTTTTATGGCTGGAATGCCGTGTTATGGGGCTCGCTTGTGCCTGTAGGGTTAGCATTTCTTGGGATCTTTAAAGAGCTGAAAGACGGGGGTAATCGAAAACTGTAAACATCCCGTATAACCGCGCCATGTGATTTTAGATATTTTGACTGAATGTGTCGTAGTGCCCGCAACATCAGCTCCTGGCACGGAGCGGACATTGTTGACTGAGTTGAAGGTCCGCTGTGAGCGAGGAGCGGACGCTGCCTCAATCTCAATTTCCTAATCAGCATGCTTGCATTCATCATGCGAGCGAATACTGACAGCGACATTCGCGGGTTACTACAGGTACAGTCCGGTTGAATAAGCGACTCGCTGTTGCCTTATGAAGGAGACACCTCGGGGAGTATCGACTGAACTCTGTTTAATGGATGCTGCTAGCAAAACTACAAGTTTAATGATGAGAGCGGTTCTAAAACTTAAGATACTCCCGGGCGCCAGACAAATCGTTGCACGATGACAACACTCCAGACAAAACCTTACACTGCTATCCCTTGTACATTTATAAAGATTGTTTATGATTCGTGGGCTATGAATATCCTGGTATCCTATGCGTAATCGTCAGCTTCTTGGTAAATGGTTTTTGATATTGACCTGCGTGGCCATGGCTATCTGCCTTGCCCAGCGGGCGGTCTATCTCCACCATTTTTTACAGGACGCTACCCATCAGGTCCAGCCGTTAACAACGCCTGCTGTCTCAGCTGGGCAAGATGCTGATGAAAGTCAGCATGGCCCTTCCCCCTGTCAGATTAGCGGATGCTCTCTGCTCTGCACGCAACCCGTTTTCTTTGACGGTGCCTTGCCTGCCGTCATCATATTCCTGGCTCTGCTTCAGCTTTTCGCAGAGGTTCGTACTTACGTATTCAGGGATGAACCAGTCCGGCCCCCAACACTTCGAATCCATCTCGTAAACTGTGTTTTCCGTGAATGAATAATCGTTTTAAACACGATTAATTTTTTAATTTACGGAGAAAAAAATGTTGAATATCTTCAGGAGGATTGTCTTCCTGTTGCTGACCTGCATGGGCGTCGCGCATGCAGCAGACACAGGATGGCTGACATCCCCACAAAATGACCATGCCCGAATTCGCTTCCAGGCTGAGAGAAGTAAAGATCATATCTATGGCCTGCTTTATGTCGATCTAGCCCCTGGCTGGAAGACCTACTGGCGTTCGCCGGGGGAGGGTGGCGTCGCCCCTCAAATCACCTGGAAAAATGGTGAGCAGGCTCAGTGGTACTGGCCAGTACCCTCGCGTTTCGAGATTTCAGGCCTGACAACGCAGGGTTATCACAAGCACGTCATCATCCCCATGATTATCACCGGGGACCCGGATGACGTGCTTGATGGTACGCTCACGTTATCCACCTGCAGCAACGTGTGTCTTTTAACCGACTATAAGCTTCATCTGGACTTTAATCAGCCTGTTGACGAAGGTTTTCAGGATGCCTTTGAGCATGCAATGAGAACTATCCCGGCAGATAAAGGACTGTCGGATGATCTCTCCGCGCATCTTGTCGGTGGGAATCTGGTGATCACCGGTACAGCTACGGGCGACTGGAAAACGCCTGGTATTTACTTTGATCCACTGGATGGGGGAATCATTCCTGGCGATCCCGATATTCACAGTGAGGGTTCCAGCATCAGGATCACGGTTCCGGTCACCGATGAATGGGGGGAAAAACCGGTAACATTGGCCGGAAAAAATCTGTCGTTTGTCCTGACAAATGACGGGAAAGCCCAGCAGACCACCCTCGCTGTTGGGGCAGATGAACAATCGGCAGACTCAACGCAGCAATCGCAGGGGGAACCAGCGCTTCAGCTAGGGAAAATACTCTTTTTCGCACTACTGGGGGGATTAATCCTCAACCTCATGCCCTGCGTATTACCAGTCATGGGGATGAAGCTCAGCTCCGTGCTTCACTCAGGATCGGATAAGAGTAAAGTCAGATTGCGATTCCTTGCCACCAGTGCAGGTATCCTGACCTCCTTTGCCCTTTTGGCCACGATGGTCACCATTCTGAAGTTAACAGGTTCCTCTCTTGGCTGGGGAATTCAGTTTCAGAATCCCTGGTTTATTGGCTTAATGGTCGCTGTTACCTTTATTTTCTCGATGAATCTCTTCGGGGTATTCGAGATGCTGCTACCTTCATCCGCTGTCGGCCGGATGGCGACTGCTGGTGGATCCGGAATAGTGGGAAGCTTCTGTGAAGGGGTTTTTGCCACCCTGCTGGCAACACCTTGTTCCGCCCCTTTCCTCGGAACCGCCGTTGCTTTTGCCCTTGCAGCCCCTATTCAGGAACTCTGGTTAATCTTCCTGGTCCTTGGGTTGGGAATGGCTTTACCCTGGTTATTCGTTGCCTTAATCCCGAAAACGGCAATGCTGCTTCCTCGACCTGGGCGCTGGATGAATACATTAAAAGTGGTGCTCGGTTTAATGATGCTGGCCTCCAGCTTCTGGCTGGCAACGCTTTTGAGCCTTCATCTGGGCGGCACTGCCAGCAGTCTTATTGCCCTGTTATTGACTGTGGTGGCGCTTATCGCATTCTTGATTACCGACAAGAAAACGACGCCAGTCTTCTGGCTGGTTGTCATCGCGCTGGCCGCCTTTGGCGGGTATCAGATTAGAGGTCTCATTGAGGGGGAATCAATGACCTCTGCGTCTGATGCATCTTCTCAGCAGATTAACTGGCAACCTCTGAGCGAGGAAGCCATACAAAATGCACTTGCAGAGGGCAAACGAGTCTTTGTCGATATCTCGGCTGACTGGTGTGTCACATGTAAAGTCAATGAGCATCGGGTTTTAAATCAACCGGAAATCATCAGTGCGCTTAACCAACCCGACGTAGTGGCGCTGCGCGGTGACTGGAGTAAACCCTCCGAACTCATCACCCGCTTTCTGCAGAAAAGAAACAGTTACGCCATTCCTTTTAACGAAGTCTATGGCCCTGGGACACCTCAAGGCGAGGTCCTTCCTCCGCTGCTTGATAAACCAACCGTTCTTACTGTCCTCACCCAGGCCAAAGGTTAATTGCTATGAAAAAAACACTACTCACTCTCATTCTCCTCTCCGCATCTATGCAGGCATCGGCCTCTTCTCCGCTTACCGCAGCCCAGGAGGCTCGTGTACAGGAACTTGTTCAGGAGACGCTGCTTAGCCATCCGGAGATACTTGCCGCGGCCGCTGAAAAGCTCGATCAGCAAAATATGCAAGCCGGGCAGGAGCAGATGAAGAAAGTTATTTCACAATACAGCGATTTTATTTTTCATGACCCCAATTCACCGCACATTGGCGCTCAAAATCCGAAGCTGACGCTGGTCGTTTTTACGGATTACAACTGCCCTTACTGCAAAAAGTTCGATCCTTACCTGGAGAAGATCGTTGAAAAATATCCAGATGTTGCTGTGGTATTCAAATTCTTGCCATATCGTTCCGAAAGTTCGGTCACCTCGGCAAGGGACGCATTAACCGTATGGCGTGCGCACCCTGAGCAGTTTATGAAATTTAACGATATTCTGATGGCGAAAAAGGGATATCACGATACAGCCAGCATTGAGGAAGCGAAAAAGAAAGCGGGTGTCATTGTGGGAACACCTGACGAACAAAGCCTGGAGACAATTAAGAAAAGCCTTTCTATCGCCGAGAAGTTAGGCATCCAGGGAACACCGGCAACGCTGATTGGCGATGAAATGCTATCTGGCTGGATCCCTTTTGAACAATTCGATGCCATGGTCAGCGATGCGCTGAAAAAACAGTAATAAACATCTGGGGGAGCGATCCCCCAGAACATCGAGACGATATGATGAAATATATTATGTTAATGGCGGCCTGGATGATTCCAGGGCTGGCCTTTTCCGAGGTTTCCGTCCCTCAGATAGTCAAAAATTTCGGAGAGCAGCAAGGGATAACTATCATCAAAGAGATAGATTCGCCCGGAGGTGTTAAAGGTTGGGTAGGCAAGTATCAGGATATGGGGGTAACCTTGTTTTTAACTCCTGATGGCAAACACGTTATCTCGGGGTATCTTTATGATGAAAAAGGTAAAAATCTGAGTGAAGAGTATTTCAAAAAAGAGATTTATGTCCCTTTAGGCCGCGAAATGTGGAAAACGCTGAATAGTGCCCATCCCCTCAAGGAAGGTGTTGATTCTGCTCCCAGGAAAGTCATTGTCTTTGCCGATCCATTCTGCCCCTATTGCAAAGAGTTCTGGTCCGAAGCACAGCCATGGGTAAAAACAGGTAAGGTACAGCTGAATACACTCCTGGTCGCTTTTCTAAACCCCAAAAGCGGCAGAAATGCGACAGCGATCCTGAATGCCAGCGATCCGGTAACCGCATGGAAAGAGTATGAGCTTTCTGGTGGTAAAAAATTACCTCGCTTTGACGGTGTCACTCCCCGAGAAACGTTTAGTCTTCTTCAGTACCACCAAAAACTGATGGATGACTTAGGGGCTAGTGCGACTCCGGCAATCTACTACATGAATGATAGTAATGAGCTACAGCAGGTTATCGGCATGCCTGACGCAGGGCAACTGGTCGACATGTTCGGTCCAAAACCCTAAATAAATCACTGGTAGCGCCAGTAGGCGTGTTCAGGGACCGATTCCCTTTGGTACGGATCTGGCGCTATTTTTTACACTCGTTTAATTGCCACAACTTCAGTAACCATTTTTTAAGCTTGCGTATAAGTGCCAACGTCTGTTCTTGGCACGAAACAGTCGTATGAGGGGGCTCTGTTTTTCACGTGAGATTTGATTAGTTGAAGGTCATAAGTACGGATGATCAAGTCGGTGATGTGAATGTGATGTGCAAAAGGCAGGCATACAACAGCTTGAAGACTGAACTATGTGCGATGGCTCGAAATGAGCTATGGGAATATGTACATGAGAGGGCTGAATGACCTGTGCGGTTACGCAGCGGTCTTACCACACTTGAGGGCCTGATTTTGGGGGGATTTTTAGGGGCAGGAACATAAAATGGTCACATTTATAGCTGCTATACCCTGCTATTCACCGTCCCTGCAATTTTTTTATCTTACTGATTTATATGTTGTATTTGAGCTTTAAGCTGATTGATTTTTCCTGTGTAATTGCAGAGTAATTAAGCAAGTTGATTATCGCGCAAAGGGCGTGGCAGGGTGCATGTGGGCGGTAAGTCAAAACACCGAAGCACAGTACTGCGGCTCCTCGACGTTATCCCTGTGCTGATTTCTTGCTCTGTGTTCGATCGGATGAAATAACAATGGCTATGCCAGCCAGAACGATCAGTGTGCATACCAGAATTCTCAAATCAGGTAATTCGCCAAGAAATAGCACCCCACCTACTGCAGCAATACAAGGCACGCTCAACTGCAGTGTGCTGGCGGTTGCGGAAGACATGGTGGCAACAAGTTGATACCAAAGTACGTAAGCCACACCAGAGGCCAGTCCGCCGGAGAGCAGGGCAAGGATGACGCCGTTTGCGTCAGTATGCACGGGCTCTTGTCGTACAAGACTCAGGATGAGAATAACCGGAAGGCTCAGAATGAAATTTCCCGCAGTCGTCCCGGCAGGAGAGAGGATATTTTTTCCACGCACAGAGTAAACTCCCCATGCCAGGCCTGAAGCAACCATCGTCAGGGCTGGTATAAAAGGGGGAGCGGTTGCGCCGGGGAGCAGCAGCATAATGATCCCGCCAATGGCAATGACGATCCCGGTGGCTTTGTATCCGCTAAGTTTTTCACCTTTAATTAATCCCCAGCTAATCATGCAGATCTGCACCGCGCCAAACAGCAGTAATGCGCCTGTTGCGGTATTGAGCTGAACATACGCGATTGAGAAGAATAATACATAGGCGCACAGCAACAGGGCATCGATGATTTTCCAGCGTATTTCTTTCAGTTTCCCCCGGGCTATATGCCAGAAAAACAGCATTACGGCACCACCGAGTAATCTCAGCACGCTGAATGTCTCAGGGTCCGAATACCCATTCTTTAAGGCGATACGACAGAGGATAGAATTGGCAGCAAATGCAGTTAACACCAGGATAACCAGCAACAGCTTTTTCATACCCATCCTTAATGTTGACGATCTGTTGCAGAGTATAGAGTGAGTACATCAGGACAGACAGGCTAACGATACTTTTGGTGATAATCCAACACGCTAACGTAGTGCAGGGGCTGGCTCTATGCCTAAATGATGTTCAGGAAAGTGAGAATGGAAAGAATTGATACACGGCTACCATAGCGGAGGTACTTAATATCACACTGATGATGAAGTAAGTTTTGAAGGGCTGCTTTTGTGTTTTATGGCGAAAGAGTTGTTGGCCGACAATGGCGCCAGCCCATCCGCCCACAACGCCAAATACCAGCAACGTGGATTCCGGCACTCTGCGCCAGGCCTTACGCGCTGCCATTTTATCCACGCCGTAAATCGCCAGCGTCAATATGTTGGCGAGCAGGCCCCATATCAGCAACGGATGTGGGGCAAAAAGGCTACCGATTGCAGCGCAGACCAGTAGCAAATAACAACAGCGATTGAGATTCATATCATTAACCACAGCCAGAACGGAGAGGCGATTATCTTAACCCAAAACCGACACTGATAAAGGGAGATGAGATTCGCAGAAGCCAGGGTTATCCAGATTTCGATGCAGAAAATGTCGGGATCGCATGGTCAGTCTATAAAATAGAACATTATGAAAAGTAATGATATTGTTCTACTAGCCACGCTCATAACGAGGTTTTATGAAGATCAGAAGGTTCAGAAATGGAGATGAAATTTCGTTATTCAGCGTATTTTTATCTTCTGTACATACCCTCGCATCACACTACTACACACATGAACAAATAGCTGCATGGGCCCCATCAGATATCGACCCGGACCACTGGACCAATCGCATGAGGGCACTACGTCCCTTTGTTGTTGAAGTGGATGGTGAAATAGCTGGATATGCGGATGTTCAGCCAAATGGATACATTGACCATTTCTATGTCTCGGGAGCCTACCCGAGACAGGGCGTAGGGACGCTACTGATGGACCGCATTCATGAAGAAGCCAGAGAACGTGGAATGGGTGAACTTACTTCAAATGTCAGTAAGGCTGCGGAAGCATTCTACCTACGACACGGCTTTCATGTCGTGGAACGAGGTTTCCCTGTGTGTCGTGGCGTGACACTACAAAATGCGCTGATGCGAAAATATTTGACGAAACAACAGAACGCTGACTGAAGACCGCCGAGCTGATTATGTGAGTATCGCACCAGACCCTGACAATCACACTTCTCCGCGAATAGTGCCTGGCTGTTCACTCAGCGCCAGTTACGTACTACGAGACGGGGTAGCGCTTAACTCTTTCGCGGTTTGTTAGGTTTGCACCCTTCGCTTGTTTATCCTGTCGGAGTCAGCGGGGCAGACCTGAGCTTCAAGGGTGCCGAGAAAGATTTAAGGGCTCTGTTTGTGAAACGGAGGCCCTGTTTATCCTCCAGAGTGATGATCCTTGGACTGTGTTGAGCGTGAAGCGGAAGTTTGTAATTGTTATCAGGACAGCGCATTACTAGCATTATCCTATGCAAACATGTGGCGAAAAGATTGAGAATGAGCCACAAATACTTTGACCAACGAACAATATGCTAGTGCACCCGCCAGAAATATACGTCATCTTTTTTCGCAAAAATTCAGCCTACTCAAAAGGTTGTTACTTTTTACATCGCACCAACAGATCTAAAGGAGACAAAAAGTACAATGTAATTATGGAAATTTTCTGATGTGCATCCTATGATTTTATCAATCTGGTTTATCACTCAGTTGGTCAATTGTTACAAAATAATCACATTAAGAATGTTCGTTATATTGAATAACTCTAATGCTGGAAATTGCTCAAGTGCATTTCATGCAAGGAAAGTTTATCTTTATAAATGCTTCCTATTTTAGATGCTGTTTATGGTAGGTATTATATGAAAATACAATATCGTAAAATTCATTATGCCCTTGAACCACGTAAATCCAGACTTCACGTGCAAAATAGGAGTAATTCAAAAAGAGATATTCCACAACCATGGCATTGCAAGCCTTTTCAGGATGCTTGTATGTATGGTTTAGAGATACGTTTCAGTTGGAAAACTCCGTGCAAAGTATATCTGAAGCAGGGGTGCCCTGTTTGGTTAGGGGATATTTCTGCAGAATTACCTCCGGAAGCTCCGCCCAACTGGCATCCATTCAGTACTTTTGCTCCCGGTTATTTTGGGCTAAGTCCTCTGCTAGACATTCAAGTTCCAGAGGGCATGGGGCTGTTTATTTTACCGCATGCTCGATGCTTATTGGATACTAGTGGTACGGCCCCAATAGCGATTCCAGGATTAGTTGAAACAAGTTGGTGGCCACGCCCTTTTTTTTTAGTCTTTAAAGCACCTTTAGAACGGAATTTCATTAGTTTTGATTATGGTGATCCAATTGCACAGTTATTGGTTTTACCATTAAATGAACAATATGAAATACAAGAAATGGACGCGGCAACTGCTTTATTAAGAAATAGGAGATCACAGTTATTAGCTAAATATGGAAAAGAATTTAGCACTCGAATTACTAACAATGACAATGGATATCCATCATTTGATAATAAGTACAAGGAACTCAGTAAGCACAATCACAAGCACGGCTGTTTTTCCGTAGAAAATAAACTTGATTCATCATTTCATCAAAAAGCACAAGAAAAAAATTGAAAATCATGAGGGCGATAATACCATTTGAAAACAATCAGTTGTTTAAAGGTTAAATGTTTCGGCACGTTTACTTTGGAGTCCACAAAATGATAATTCGTGATGAAAAAGGGAATATCTATAATATTCCTGATGCTGAGTTGAAAAAATATTTAGTTGTAATCGTAGAAAATGATAGCCGGCCTGAAAAATTATGCCTCGAGCCAGTATTTGATGCACAGCGTGGCCCACATGATGGTTGGTCGTATGTTGGGAATAATGCTAAGCCAAAAGTGGTAAAGAAAAGCAAAACCTCAGGAAAAGCGGGGGGGGATCCTTTAAAGAAAGGAAAATAAAAAATCATAAATAAATTGTTAATTCCAACCGCAGCATGGTATTTATGCTGATTTGTCAGCAGCTTACCGTCCGTGTGTGAGGAAAGCACTCATGAAAATCGGAACATGGGGTAGAAAATGAATGAGGCAATAAGTTTCGAGAGCTTGATATTTCCACTAACCGTCGCTGATATTATAAGTAGTTACAATGCTGGAACTCCATTATATCAAGAAGGAAGTGCGGAGAGATTCCGAAGCTTGTGTGAAGCGATAAAATCTCAGGATGATTGCCTCAAAGATACTGATTTAAATGTTACGTATGCTAGCCCCGGGCGTGAAAGTATGAGTCCACTGACCCCGATTGAAGCAGGAGAAATCGAGACACACTATGATGCAGGTGGAACTATATGCATCACTCGCATGAATATAGCTTTTCCTGTACTAAATCAATTGGCAAAAACATGTAAGGCTAGTTTGGGCTGGTCAGGGACCGTCGATTGCCGCTCCTATATCTCCAATAATGGTGCAGGATATACACCTCATTTTGATGATAAATCTGTTATAACATTGCAACTTGAAGGCTGTAAGCAATGGATGGTTAGTAATACTCCAGCCATCCGTAACCCTTTAGAAAACGCAGGTCGTTTTCCCGATGGTGTATACCGGTATTTTCGAGACAAACCGTTTATGGAGATATGGGAAAAATTTGAACAGCCCCAATTTTCTCAAGCATCTTCTTATAATTTAAAACCTGGAGATATTCTTATCGTACCGTCTGGTGTATGGCATTCAGCATGTGCTAAAGAACATTCATTGTCGCTTGCTATTACCTTAAATCATGTAGGTTCAGGAAGTGCACACGACTTGATATTTTTGACTCTACTTCAACAAGCGCTGTCAGATCCAGATTGGCGTGGAGCAGTTCCGATGACCCCCTTGCATAGCAGGATTGAATCTTTGGACGCAATAGACAACTTTTTTATCGACCGCTTAAATGCACTACGTGATCTGGTTGACAAAAATCTTAAAGACAGAACAGAAATCATTCGCACATGGTTGAGATTGATATCTGACCTAAATTGAGAGTGTAATACTCTGGGTTATATCGGATAACAATTGTATGAATACAGCGCGTTTTTTTTTAAACTTAGCAAGTTTACCCAATTCAGTTTCACACTATGAAAGTGAGCAAGGACATGCCTATTTAGTTAGCGGACTAGATGAAGTCAGGATGGTGTTAGAACAACATTCTGATTTTTCTTGTCCCTCACACCCTTATAGATGTCTTTATGGATTATTGTCCCCTGCAGGGTGCAAATGGCTGGGAATTACCTCTCCAACGATTGATTCGAGAGTATTTATTCAGAAAATACATGATTTTTTCAAAACGCATAGTGGTAATCTCGCATTATGTGAACAATCAATTAATTCTGGAATCCCTATTTCAGAGGGTTTTTATCTTGAAGTTAAAGCTATGTTTTTAATTTTTAGTTTAAAGCTACTGTTCGACTTTGATTTAAAAGAGAATGCTACTGAAATTTCTCAAGCATCATGTGTCATAGAGGAGTTAAGGGCCAGATTTGGATTTGCCTCTCCTCCTGATAAATATAAATATTTTATTTCGCAAGAGAGGGTCGCAAAAAGAATACTCAACAAACTTGCGAAAGACATTCAAACACATTGCGGTAAAAAACCATCAGACGCTATAACGCATGCAATTCAAGAAACAATTTTGAATGCGGTAGTACCATTGGCATATACCTTTATCTGGGCGATACTGTTGCTAGGTCGCGATGAACATACGCAATATAAAATCTTGCAACAAAGAACCGTCACTAACTTCTCTCGTGCTAGCTTACTTAGAGGACCCTGCATTGCAGCGATCAAAGAAACTCTTCGCTTATACCCTCCTGCTTGGGCTTTAGGTAGAACATGCACTAATGTTAAAACTTTGGGGGGGCATGTAATTAATCCGGGGGATGCCGTTATAATTTCACCTTATGCGTTACATCGCATGCGTTCATACTGGGATAAACCTGGCCATTTTCTTTCATCACGATTTGAATCCAATTGCTTAAAGCAGACTTCATTTATTCCGTTTGGTGCTGGAGGGAGAATTTGTCCGGCGGCGCAATGGAATGAAATAATTTTAGTAAAAGCGGTAGGATATTTTATTGAAAGATTCTCATTTAGCACGAAAAAATTTCCACGAGAAAAACCTCTGGTAGCCTTACGACCTGATAGGAATTTTGCTTTATCAATATATCGACGATAGTAACATAGGAATATTTTTTATTCTAATATATGTAATTCATGAGGCGTATTCAGATGAATAGTTCAGAGCATTTTCGTGAGTATGGTTATGTTAAGATAAGTGATTTTTTATCACAAGAAATAATCTCCCTTACCAGGAAATACATGGACTTATCTCTTTTTTCAGGCCACATGGTAATATCTGACAATAGTGTGATTGCTGGTCAGCCTGAACAATATGCCGCGATGCTTAGTGAAAGTTTATTATTATTTTTCCAACCGAATATCGAGTCAGTAGTTGGATATGCTTTGCTTCCAACTTATTCATTTTGGCGAATTTATGAGCATGGGGCTGTACTTCGAGAACATGTGGACCGTGACTCATGTGAGATAAGTGTGTCAGTTACTATTGCTGCGGAGCCACGAAATACAGATTGGCGTTTGTGGGTTCGTGGTATAGATCGAAAAAATAAATCACTCAGCCTGCGCCCAGGAGACTGTGTGATTTATCTGGGTAACAAAGTTCCACATTGGAGAAATAAATTCAAAGGGGGGGTGCAATACCAGATGTTTCTTCACTACATTCGTCAGGATAATAATCAAAACCCTTTGGCATATGATGGGAGAAATACGTGTGCTCTAGCACTATTCAAGAGGTCAATAGAAAAATAGATTAGCTGCTTCGCTATCTTAACCCCGAAATATATCTACTCCCATTGATTGATACACCATGGGCATTAGCAATTACCGCTGCTGGCACGAAGCTGCCTGTTATGCAGTAACTGTGTACCAGACATCGACAGGCAGCTTTGAACGAGTAGTGGAAGTGAGTAATTGTTATCAATGCATGGGGGAATTACTTATATTGCCATGTAGTATAAACGGTGAACAGACAATAGCCCCTGAATGAGTCGATTATTAAATGCAAACGGAGCATAGTAAGTCATTCGGTACAGGATTATGCAGCCCAATCCATCTACACAAAAGAACTGTGAGGCCACAAATATGACGCCTACTTTGCAAGGGGCTCTTGTAACGCTCCGCCCTCTGCTTAAGACGGATGCTCAGCTACTGATTGATGCAGCTGAAGATGGGGAACTTTGGTCTCTGCCATTTACGGTAGTTCCGTCTGCTGACACCGCTGATTCGTACATTCAGAAAGCCCTGAAGGGGCAGGCCGAAGGCACTGTCATGCCGTTTGCTGTAACGCTCTCATCCGACCAACGTGTCATTGGATCAACGCGTTTCTGGAAGATTGATCGCGAAAACCGAAAACTCGAAATTGGTCACACCTGGTATTCACAAAGCTGGCAAAAAACAGCTGCAAATACCGAGAGTAAACTGTTACTGCTGCGCTACGCCTTTGAGCAACTTAAGTGTGTTCGCGTTCAGTTTACGACTGATGTATTGAATGAGCGCTCTCAGGCTGCCATTCTCCGTATTGGTGCGGTCCAGGAAGGTATCATCAGAAATGAACGAATTATGCCTGATGGTCGAAAGCGTACTTCCATACGGTACAGCATAATTGATGATGAGTGGCCTCAGGTTCAGGCCAACCTTGAGCGCCGCCTTTCCGGTCACCGATAAGAAAAATTTTCGAAGAATTGCCGACAGGAGATAAGGGATATTATTTGTTTTACCTCTCAATCGACGCCTTTGAACGCCAGGCCTCAAACGGAACACCACGGTCACTCTTTTGCTGGCGGGAAGAGATTGATCTGCGCTCTTCCAATTGATGTAGGGCGGGCGTTACTAACGCCTGCTCATGGTGTGAAGCGGGCCAACCAGTCGGTTGTCGGGTCCGCTGTGAGCGAACAGCGGAAGTTCGAAGTTTTATGAAGGCATTACTTAAATCGTAGCATGTTAAACAAAGGGGGCAGTTCGCCCCCGGTTCTTTCCGCAAATTGATGTAAAATACTATTGAAGAGCTTTAAACAACGTCTCAATATGAATATCAACCGTGTCCAGTGCTTTAACAGGTAACTCTGTACCCGCAAACAAAAGGGGAAGCTCTGTGCATCCCAGAATGATGGCTTCAATGCCTTCATCCTGATACATCCGCCCAATGATCGCGGTAAACGTGTCTCGCGTCTGTGACTTAATAATGCCTCTTTCGAGTTCATCGTGGATTTTTTCTGCAATGTAATCAACCTCGTCAGCATGCGGGATGACCACCTGGATGCCTACTTCAGTGAAAGGCCGTTTGAAGAAGTCACCCTCCATTGTAAATCGTGTTCCCACGAGACCTACTTTTTTCAGGCCCAGAGTCTGAACTTCTGCACAAGTGGACTCGATAATGCTGACAAGAGGAACTTTTGTACACGACTGGAGTTCATTGAAGACGATGTGTGGTGTGTTACCGGTCAAGGCGACGACTTCAGCCCCGGCGGCCACCAGATTCCCGACAGCCTTGGCCAGGTACTTCGTCAGCGCTTCATAATCTTTCCGTCCACACATGGTCAGGACGTCATATACATTGATACTTTCAATAGTTAGAGACGGGAAGAATGTATCGCCAATTCTTTTGTTAGCTTCATAAACAAATTTGCGATAGTAGAGCAATGTTGATTCTGGTCCGGTGCCGCCGATTAATCCAAGTTTTTTCATTTTACCCTCAATAGCTCCCGTATTAATCAAACGTGACCATTTTGCGATGATCAACAAGCGCTTGAGACTAGCTGGGAGGCTGGTAGCTGTTTAAATAGAGTAAATAAATTAAAAAACATGTAGATTCATTTCAATTGAATAAAATAGAATCCAATTTTCAATTATGGTGAAAATATGGATATAGCTGACTTCCGAACCATCATAGCACTGGTAGAAACAGGTACTATTACTGCAGCAGCAAATTTGCTCTGCCGAGTCCCCTCCGCAATAACCACTCGAGTTCAGAACCTGGAGAGCCAGCTCGGAACAACACTGTTTGTAAAATCTGGCCGTAGGTTTCTTCCGACAAATGAAGGCCAAGTGCTTTATGACAATGCACTGAAGATTATCGAGCTGGTTACCTTAGCAGAACAGCAGATGGTAAAGCCGGTGCCTGGCGGTCGGTTCCGACTGGGTGCGCTCGATAGTATGGCCGCAACAAGGTTGCCTGAGCCGCTGGCGCGCCTCTACCAGCAACATCAATCAGTAAAGGTGGAGCTGGTTACCGGGATAAGCCGCACACTGCTCGATGCCGTGCTTAGTCACGAACTTGATGCAGCCTTCATTGCTGACGCACCGGTTGATGACAGACTGGAACGTATGGCTGTTTACAAGGAAGAACTGGTTATTATCGCCGCAGCAAATTTCCCGCCAATACGTTCTGCTGCCGATTTAACTCACACAACGTTGCTGGTATTCAGTGACGGCTGCTCCTATCGCGACCGGCTAACAACCTGGTTCAGAGATGCAGGGATCAGACCTTACAGGCTGGCAGAAATGTCTTCCTACCATGCCATTCTGGGTGGTGTCAGTGCAGGAATGGGGGCGGGCGTGATACCAACACCAATCCTCGATACGTTTCCGACACAGGAACTCATCACAATCCATCCCTTTGAAAGTGAAAACAGCCAAATAACAACGGAACTGATATGGCGTAAGGGAGGGCTCACGGCTAATACCTGTGCCCTGATTGATATCTTGTCTTCAAACATTGGAATTGCCTGACAACTGCAACTAGTTTTGGATTATGACCGCCTGACAGTGTCTGCAAAGTTGAGATCCCTACTGAGTGAAATGATACTACTAACTTTTTCCACCCTGCCATACGCCAATGCCCGGCTTTAATCCGCTCCCCGTTTGTTAAGCTAAAACTATCAACATCCGCTTCTGGCACTAAGCGGACCAGGTAATTGAGCTGGAGGTCCGCTGTGAGCGAAAAGCGGACATCAGCAATTAATAGTTTTAGTCAGATTACAGACAGGGCGGCTGACATAAGTGGCTTATATTTGTAACTTAATCTGAGTAGCAGTGCTCCGCCGCGGGGAAATTGCCGTTTTTCACGGCGGTAATGTAGCTTTTTACCGCATCCTGAATGTCGTCCTGCCCTTTCATGAAGTTTTTGACAAATTTTGGAGTCCTGCCGGTGACGCTCAGGCCAAGCATGTCATGCAGCACCAGCACCTGCCCGTCAGTGTCCGGGCCGGCGCCGATACCGATGACCGGTACGGATACGGCCCTGCTCAGCGCACTTCCCAGCGCGGCGGGGACGGCTTCAACCAGTACCATTGCCGCGCCGGCTACTTCAAGCTTTGTCGCGGTGTCGATCAGGACGGCCGCCTGCTGGCTGTCACGCCCCTGTACCTTAAAGCCACCAAAGACGTTAACCGACTGGGGGGTGAGTCCTATGTGGGCGCAGACCGGTATACCATTGCGCGTCAGCTGGCGCACCGTATCACACAACCATTCCCCGCCCTCAATCTTGACCATCTGCGCACCCGCCTGCATCAGCTGCGCCGCGCTGTGCAGGGCCTGCTCAGGGGAGGAGCAGGTCATGAACGAAAGATCGGCGATGATAAAGGCGCCGTTGTTTCCGCGCTTTACGCAGGTAGTGTGATAAACCATATCTTCCAGCCTGACCGGCAGGGTGCTGTCATGGCCCTGCAGGATCATCCCCAGCGTATCGCCGATGAGGAGCATCTCAACGCCCGCCGTGCTCAGTGCATGTGCAAATGTTGCGTCGTAGCAGGTGAGCATGGTGATCTTTTCACCGCTCTGCTTGAGGTTTTTCAGGTATGTCAGAGTGACTGATGGCATGGTGTTCCCTGCTAACTCATTGCGTTGATAAAGGATGTTGGGGGGCGAGAATGCCAGTTTTCGCAACCCTTAATTGTATTTTTCGATCCGCCAGACGCCTTCGAGCCCCGGCGTCCCGCATCGCAGATAAAGCGAACCGCTTTTTTTCCGGAGTTCCGGCTTCGTCAGCGGTGTATGGCATATTTCCCTGACGGCGGCAGGCGTCAGGAGCGACGTGTCGCTGACGTACCTCACGCGGGTGAACACCTCAGGATAATAGTCGGTAGTGCGCCAGAGCAGGTTTTCCGCGCTCACGAATATAATGAGCTGCGCGCACGCAATGCAGGGGAGCAGAACGACCTTTACCAATTTTTACCTCAGCGCACATGGCGATGCCATATCTGATGAAAGGCGGCTCATGATGCCGCCTGCACCGCGCGGCTGAACCGGGATGCGCAGAAGCTCAACAGCAGCACAACACCGCCAGGAAGCAGCCAGGCCATCTGCTGGCCGTGCAGGGGGAGCGAGGTGTAGACCGCTGGCACAAACTGCTTCAGTCCCGCCGCGTCGAGCCCGTCAAACAGGCCGCAGAGAAAAGCCACCGCCGTGGCGGGAGCAATAACGCGCACGGGCTGACTCAGTCGGTGATGCACAAAGCTCATCACGATAAGCATGATAAAGGGCGGATAAACCGCAATCAGCACGGGGATGGAAATCCGGATAAGCGTGTCCAGCCCGGCGCAGGAAATGGAAAAGGCAAGCGCGGCGAAAAACAGCACCAGCGGCCTGTAGCCGAAAGGTGTGACGGTGCTAAAGTAGGCGGCGCAAGAGCAGGTCAGACCGATTGCTGTGACCAGACACGCCAGCGTGATCAGCACGCCGAGAAACAACGAGCCTCTGGCGCCAAAGGCATGCTGTACGAACGCGCGCAGCACATCAGCTCCGTTTGTGGCGTCAGGCGCAAGCGCGGTGCTTTTCATGCCCAGCATGAACAGACTCAGGTATACCAGTGTCAGACCCACACCGGCAATGATGCCCGCTCTAATGGTATAGCGCGTAACGTGTGCCTGAGATGTTATACCTCTGGCGCGAACTGCGTTTACCACAACCAGACCGAAGGCCAGCCCGGCCAGCGTATCCATCGTCAGGTATCCATTAACAATGCCGCTGGAAAGCGGTGCAGCAATGTAATCCGCCACTGGTTCCTGCACTGAAACGGCCGGAAGCAGCAGGACTGCACCACCCAGCACGATAAGTGAGACGATTTTCAGTGGCGCAAGGACCTGTCCGACAGACTCAAGTAGCCTCCCCGGAAATAGAGAAACCAGCGCCGCAAGCGCAAAATAAACGAAGCTGTAGTAATACAGCGCATTTCCCCCATTGTTAATATATGCTGCCATGCCAAGCTCATATGAAACGGTTGCCGTGCGCGGTGAGGCAAACAGTGGGCCGATAAATAGGTAGCAGGCCACAATCAGTACGTTGCCGGCGATTTTTCCTACAGGGCTGATGATGTTGCTCATTTCACCGCCCGCTTTTGCCAGCGCGATGACAGAGAGCACTGGTAGCCCTACGCCGGTTACCAGGAACCCTGCTGCTGCAGTCCAGACGTGGCTACCAGCCTGAAGTCCGATAAAGGGTGGGAAAATGATGTTGCCTGCACCCAGAAACAGCGCAAACGCCATAAAGCCCAGGGAGAATGTTTCCCTGACGCTGAGTGTATTCATAGTGTACCTGCTGAATAGTGTGTCGTTATTAGCCTGAATGGCCGCGAATCAGAGAAACTGCTCTGCCAGCAGTAGGATCGCGATAATGATCATCAGGCCGCCCGAAATGCGGCTGACATTCAGCGCCGCGCGCGGGCGAGACCGAAGCGCTATTCCTGCACCGTATCCCACGAGCAGATAGACCGTAGCGCAGCTAACCACATGTATCATCCCTAGCGCGGCCATTTGCAGTGGAAGTGGCCATGCGGCGTGGACATCGGTAAACTGAGGCAACAGAGCTAAAAACAGCAGGAAAAGCTTTGGATTAAGCCCGCTGACGCAGAACCCCTTAAGCATCCACTTCAGTCGCGAACCGGCGTTTTCATCCTGACCGGCTACTGGCACTGGAGGGTGACGGAGAACACCAATGCCGAGCCAGAGAAGATAGCCAGCTCCGGCAACGGTCAGACTGGAGAGCACCCCAGGCGCACCCGCAATAAGCGAACCGACGCCCGCGGTCACTACAATTGCAGCTACAATATGCCCACTCAGCATGCCGGCAACAGCAGGTATAACACGACGTCCCCGGATTCCGGCTGAAATAGCGTAAGCCCAGTCGGCCCCTGGCGTGATAATTAAAAGCATGGACACTGCCCAAAATGAAGCAAACATACTCAGTGACATACGGGATAATCCTCATGAGAATCATTGCATCTCGGCCATTTATCTGCCGCTGAAAACTGCATGCGTTTAAACCTTGATCTGATCAATACATTTAAAGTTGAAGAAAGGATATCGCATTGAATGCGAAATGTGCTTTCATTTAAAGGATTAAAAAATACAATTTCCGGGAGATTTTTGAAAATGGACGACACAGATTGCAATATTCTTGCAGAGCTTCAGCGGGACGGTCGAATTTCACTGACTGACCTTGCAGAACGGGTGGGGATTAGCCTGTCATCCTGCCAGCGACGGGTCAGGTCTCTGGAACAGGAAGGTATTATCAGCGGCTACCGGGCGTATATTGACCCGGCCAGATTCGGGCTGAACTTTTCAGCTATCGTCTTCGTCACTCTGCGCGAGGGTGACCGGCAGTCGGTCTACACCTTTGAGGAGGAAGTCAAAGATATACCGCAAATTATCCAGGCGCAGCGACTGTTTGGGGACCCGGATTATATGCTTCACGTTATTGCCCAGGACCTACCGGCTTTTCAGAAGCTTTATGATGAAAAACTCTCCGGTTTGTCAGGGGTGCAGCGGCTTACCTCAACCCTGGTGATGAAAACGGTTGTGAAAGATCGCGCGCTGCCTGTCTGAGGCCTCTGCAGGGCCTCAGACATTAACTATTTTCAAAATTATTTTGGAGGAGAAGAAAACGTTGTACTGAGATTCAGTACAACGGACGAACTTCCGCTTCTGGCACGCAGCGGACATTGCTGACTGACCTGAAGGTCTGCTTTTGGCTGTGAGTTCAACTGATGGACGCAAC
>NZ_SZXJ01000077.1 GCF_005281345.1 Citrobacter sp. wls619 | reverse complement strand
CGTGTCGATGGAGGCGCATTATAGGGAGTCGACTCAGGAAGACAAGCGGAAAAATGCATTTTTGTTTCAACCGCTCACCTTTTATCCATAACGCTTACTTTTGCTGCTTTTTTATCGCCATTGGCAGGTCCGCCAGACTATTTAGCACTAAATCTGCCGCATTTTCTGCTTCCGGAGTGACTGGCTTGCCTGTGCGCACTAATACCTTCGTTCCTACATTTGCAGCTGTCGCCGCCTGCATATCTTCTATTTTGTCGCCCACCATATAAGAAGCGGCCATATCGATGTGCAGAAAGTCGCGGGCGGAGATCAACATGCCCGGATGCGGTTTACGGCAGTCGCAGACCTGGCGGTACTCTTCGACTGTGCCCTGCGGATGATGAGGACAATAATAGATACCATCCAGATCAACATCGCGATCGGCCAATGACCAATCCATCCATTCCGTTAACGTTTCGAATTGTGCCTCGGTAAATTTGCCACGGGCAATACCAGACTGGTTCGTCACGACAATCAGCGCATAACCCATCTTTTTAAGTTCACGCATAGCATCAATGACACCGTCGATAAATTCGAACTCGTCGATCTCATGGACGTAGCCGTGGTCCACATTAATAGTGCCGTCACGGTCGAGAAAAATTGCGGGTACAGACTTTGCCACCTTTTATAGCTCCTGAATAAGGCATGTTGCTCTAGTATCGCATGTTTCGGCGGGCAAGAAAGTGCTCATCGTGCAAAGCCCGATTGATTTAGACGTCTGGATGCCTTAACATCCATCTTGTTGACGGCGTCGACCGTACCAGACAGACGAAAATGCCACGGCTAACTTAATTACGATAATAAATAACTAATGATTAAACTTTCGAATATCACCAAAGTGTTCCAGCAGGGGACTCGCACCATTCAGGCGCTAAACAATGTCAGCCTGCATGTTCCTGCCGGACAGATTTATGGCGTTATTGGTGCCTCCGGTGCCGGTAAAAGCACACTCATTCGCTGCGTAAACCTGCTCGAGCGCCCAACTGAAGGTAGCGTTCAGGTCGGCGGTCAGGAGCTGACGACGCTTTCAGAGTCAGAGCTGACTAAAGCGCGCCGTCAAATTGGCATGATTTTCCAGCACTTTAACCTGCTCTCCTCCCGTACTGTTTTTGGCAACGTTGCGCTGCCACTGGAGCTGGATAACACGCCAAAAGAAGAGATTAAACGTCGTGTGACGGAACTGTTGGATTTGGTTGGCCTTGGTGACAAGCACGACAGCTACCCGGCGAACCTTTCCGGTGGTCAGAAGCAACGTGTGGCGATTGCCCGTGCTCTGGCAAGTAATCCCAAAGTGTTGCTGTGCGATGAAGCCACCAGCGCCCTCGACCCAGCGACGACCCGCTCGATTCTCGAATTACTGAAAGATATTAACCGTCGCCTGGGGCTCACCATTCTGCTGATTACTCATGAGATGGACGTTGTAAAACGTATCTGTGACTGCGTCGCAGTCATCAGCAATGGTGAACTGATTGAGCAGGACACCGTCAGTGAGGTGTTCTCACACCCCAAAACCCCGCTGGCGCAGAAGTTTATCCAGTCCACGCTGCACCTGGATATTCCGGAAGATTATCAGGAACGTTTAAAAGCTGAGCCGCAAGCCGACAGCGTGCCCATGCTACGCATGGAGTTCACCGGTCACTCTGTTGATGCCCCATTACTCTCGGAAACGGCCCGCCGCTTTAATGTGAATAACAACATTATCAGCGCGCAGATGGATTACGCCGGCGGCGTGAAGTTCGGCATCATGCTGACTGAAATGCACGGTACACAAGAAGATACACAAGCAGCCATTAGCTGGTTGCAGGAACACCACGTAAAAGTAGAGGTACTGGGTTATGTCTGAGCCGATGATTTGGCTGCTGGTTCGCGGCGTATGGGAAACGCTGGCAATGACCTTTGTGTCCGGTTTTTTTGGCTTTGTGATTGGCCTGCCCGTGGGCGTACTGCTGTACGTGACGCGTCCAGGACAAATCATTGAGAACGCGAAGTTGTACCGCACGCTTTCTGCGCTGGTTAACATTTTCCGTTCCATCCCGTTCATTATTTTGCTGGTGTGGATGATTCCGTTCACCCGCATGATTGTTGGCACATCTATCGGGCTGCAGGCCGCTATCGTCCCGCTAACCGTCGGCGCCGCGCCATTTATTGCTCGTATGGTGGAAAACGCCCTGCTGGAAATCCCGACCGGGCTGATTGAGGCCTCGCGTGCGATGGGCGCTACGCCGTTGCAGATTGTACGTAAGGTATTACTACCAGAAGCGCTGCCAGGACTGGTCAATGCGGCCACCATCACCCTCATCACGCTGGTTGGTTACTCGGCGATGGGCGGTGCCGTCGGTGCCGGTGGCCTTGGCCAGATTGGCTATCAGTATGGCTACATTGGGTATAACGCTACCGTAATGAATACAGTACTGGTATTGCTCGTCGTTCTGGTTTATTTAATTCAGTTATCCGGCGATCGCATCGTCCGGGCAGTCACGCACAAATAACGTTACACACAACACTAAAAACTCATTAAGAAAAGGAAATAAGCATGGCGTTCAAATTCAAAACCTTTGCGGCAGTTGGAGCCCTGATCGGTTCTCTGGCACTTGTGGGTTGTGGCCAGGATGAAAAAGATCCTAACCACATCAAAGTGGGTGTTATCGTTGGCGCAGAGCAGCAGGTTGCTGAAGTCGCACAGAAAGTGGCTAAAGAAAAATACGGTCTGGATGTTGAACTGGTAACGTTCAACGATTATGTCCTGCCCAATGAAGCGCTAAGCAAAGGCGATATCGATGCTAACGCCTTCCAACACAAACCGTACCTGGATCAGCAGATCAAAGATCGTGGTTACAAACTGGTTGCCGTAGGCAATACCTTTGTTTATCCGATTGCAGGCTACTCCAAAAAAATCAAATCACTGGATGAACTGCAGGATGGCTCTCAGGTCGCTATTCCAAACGACCCGACTAACCTCGGCCGTTCCCTGCTGCTGCTGCAGAAAGTCGGTTTGATTAAACTGAAAGATGGCGTTGGCCTGCTGCCAACCGCGCTGGACGTGATTGAAAACCCGAAAAACCTGAAGCTGGTTGAACTGGAAGCGCCGCAGCTGCCACGCTCACTGGACGACGCGCAAATCGCACTGGCAGTCATCAACACCACCTATGCCAGCCAGATCGGCCTGACTCCGGCAAAAGACGGGATCTTTGTTGAAGATAAAGATTCCCCATACGTAAACCTGATCGTGACGCGTGAAGACAATAAAGATGCTGAGAACGTGAAGAAATTCGTTGAAGCATACCAGTCAGACGAAGTTTACGAAGCGGCAAACAAAGTCTTCAACGGCGGTGCTGTTAAAGGCTGGTAATTTTAGGCTGTTTTCACAATCTGTAATATCATCAGGACGGGCGCTTGCCCGTCTTGTCATTTATGCAAGCACCTGATTCAATATCTGACGTTTAGATCATTCATTGAGGAAATATTATGCGTGCTTTACCGATCTGTTTAGTAGCACTCATGCTGAGCGGCTGTTCTATGTTAAGCAGATCCCCTGTTGAACCCGTTCAAAGCACCGCTACCCCGCCAAAAGCGGAGCCGGAAAAACCAAAAGCACCGCGCGCGACGCCGGTCAGAATTATCACCAACGCAGAAGATCTGGTCGGTAAACCCTTCCGCGATCTTGGCGAAGTGAGTGGAGAGTCCTGCCAGGCATCCAACCAGGATTCCCCTCCGAGTATTCCAACCGCACGCAAACGCATGCAGATAAACGCATCCAAAATGAAAGCCAATGCGGTATTACTGCACAGCTGCGAAGTTACCAGCGGGACGCCGGGCTGCTATCGTCAGGCGGTTTGCATTGGTTCTGCCCTGAATATTTCGTCTAAATGAGTCATTTTCAGTTCGAGCAAATAGGCGTTATCCGCTCTCCTTATAAAGAAAAGTTCGCTGTGCCACGCCAGCCGGGTCTGGTGAAAAGCGCCAACGGCGAACTGCATTTGCTCGCGCCCTATAACCAGGCCGATGCTGTTCGCGGCCTGGAAGCATTCAGCCATTTGTGGGTGATTTTTGTTTTTCATCAGACAATGGAAGGCGGATGGCGACCCACCGTGCGCCCACCCCGTCTGGGTGGTAACGCCAGAATGGGCGTCTTTGCCACGCGTTCAACCTTTCGTCCTAACCCTGTCGGCATGTCGCTGGTTGAGCTAAAAGAAATTGTCTGCCACAAAGAGAGCGTCATTCTGCAACTGGGGAGTCTGGACCTGGTCGACGGAACGCCGGTGGTCGACATCAAACCTTATCTGCCATTTGCAGAAGCACTGCCTGACGCCACTGCCAGCTACGCGCAGCATGCGCCGGTTGCCGAAATGGCGGTAAGTTTCACTACAGAGGTTGAACAACAGCTTCTGGCGCTGGAAAAATGTTATCCATTGCTGAAAACATTTATCGGTGAAGTACTGGCACAGGACCCACGTCCTGCGTATCGTAAGGGTGAAGAGACAGGCAAAACGTATGCCGTCTGGCTACACGATTTCAACGTGCGCTGGCGCGTAACGGAAGAAGGTTTTGAAGTCTTTGCGCTTGAACCCCGCTAATTTCGTGCCCTTCTCTTTTGACATCCCTTTCTCGCTGGTAAACTAAACCACTTTTTTTGTGTCAGGCTGGCATCCAGCCTGTTCGATCGTTCAACTGGAACCGTAACAACATGCGTACTAGCCAATATCTGCTCTCCACTCTGAAGGAGACACCTGCCGACGCCGAAGTCATCAGCCACCAGCTGATGCTGCGCGCCGGGATGATCCGCAAGCTGGCCTCCGGGTTATACACCTGGCTGCCGACCGGCGTGCGCGTCCTGAAAAAAGTCGAAAACATCGTGCGTGAAGAAATGAATAACGCCGGTGCGATCGAGGTGTTGATGCCGGTCGTTCAGCCTTCTGAACTGTGGGAAGAGAGCGGTCGTTGGGAACAGTACGGCCCGGAACTGCTGCGTATCGCAGACCGTGGCGATCGTTCATTCGTACTCGGCCCAACGCATGAAGAAGTCATCACCGACCTGATCCGTAATGAGCTGAGCTCTTACAAACAGCTGCCGCTGAACTTCTATCAGATCCAGACTAAATTCCGTGACGAAGTTCGCCCACGCTTCGGCGTGATGCGTTCCCGCGAATTCCTGATGAAAGATGCCTACTCTTTCCACACCTCTCAGGAATCCCTGCAGGAAACCTACGACGCGATGTACGCTGCGTACAGCAAAATCTTTAGCCGTATGGGGCTGGATTTCCGTGCAGTACAAGCGGATACCGGTTCTATTGGCGGCAGCGCCTCTCACGAATTCCAGGTGCTGGCGCAGAGCGGCGAAGACGATGTGATCTTCTCCGACTCTTCCGACTATGCGGCGAACATCGAATTCGCCGAAGCCGTTGCGCCGAAAGAGCCGCGCGCAGCAGCAACCCAGGAAATGACGCTGGTTGATACGCCGAACGCGAAAACCATCGCCGAACTGGTTGAGCAGTTCAACCTGCCTATCGAAAAAACCGTGAAAACCCTGCTGGTGAAAGCGGTTGAAGGCAGCAGCTACCCGCTGGTTGCTCTGCTGGTTCGCGGCGATCACGAACTGAACGAAGTTAAAGCAGAAAAACTGCCGCAGGTTGCCAGCCCGCTGACTTTTGCTACTGAAGAAGAAATCCGTGCCGTCGTGAAAGCAGGTCCGGGTTCCCTTGGTCCGGTTAACATGCCGATCCCGGTGGTTATCGATCGTACCGTTGCGGTAATGAGTGATTTTGCCGCCGGCGCCAATATCGACGGTAAACACTATTTCGGTATCAACTGGGATCGTGACGTAGCTACCCCTGAAGTTGCTGACATCCGTAACGTAGTCGCCGGCGACCCGAGCCCGGATGGCAAAGGTACGCTGATGATCAAACGCGGTATCGAAGTGGGCCACATCTTCCAGCTGGGTACCAAGTATTCTGAAGCGATGAAAGCTGCCGTTCAGGGTGAAGATGGCCGTAATCAGATTCTGACCATGGGCTGCTACGGTATCGGGGTGACTCGCGTGGTGGCTGCCGCTATTGAGCAGAACTTTGACGATCGCGGCATTGTATGGCCAGACGCCATCGCACCGTTCCAGGTCGCTATTCTGCCAATGAACATGCACAAATCCTACCGTGTGCAGGAACTGGCTGAGAAGCTGTACGCAGAACTGCGTGCACAGGGTATCGAAGTGCTGATGGACGATCGTAAAGAGCGTCCGGGCGTGATGTTTGCCGATATGGAACTGATCGGTATTCCGCACACTATCGTGCTCGGCGACCGTAACCTCGATAACGATGATATCGAATACAAATATCGTCGTAACGGCGAGAAACAGCTGATTAAAACCGGCGACATTGTCGACTATCTGGTCAAAGCCATTAAAGGCTAATATCAGCAAAAGGCCCTGATAATCAGGGCCTTTTTTTCATCAATTAATTACATCCTTTACCGGGGATAAATTTCGCATCTTTATCCGCCATCAGCGTTTTCACTTTTTCGCCGGTGTCCGGGTTCGCCTCCAGCGTGAAATGCGCTTCCAGCGTCAGCAATACAGATTGTCCGTTTTCCGCGCGCGCGGCTAAATAGTCACGTTCAAGCTGGGCGTTGTTCGCCACCGGCATCCGTTTACCCGTTGCGCAGTCGGTAAAGATTGCGGCATCCGCCATGTAGAAATACATTCCCCGCATCGGCATTGGCGTCACCGGTAGGCTGGCAGAAACCGGCTGCAAGGTGTAGTTGAGCTGTGACTCAATGGGATTGCCTTCACGATCGAGCATTTCCAGCGCTTCGCCTTTTGCCCGGTAGTAAGATTTTTCACCTTTGCTGTCGGTCAGCACCAGCTTGTCAGCCGTACGCGCCCACGAGCCATATGAAGCAAACGAAGACGGTTCATCACGTACGCCCTGATAGCGTTCGTTCATGACCCATGTTCCATCTTTTTCGAGGAACAAAGAGGTTTCAATCCCTTCGCAGTCCGCACACGGCAAGATGCCACGCCAACTTTGCTGCATCGGTTTTAATTCTGCCGCTTGCGTCGGTTGCAGAACATCAACTTCAGAGCGATTGTTACAGCCGATCAAGGCAAAGAGTGTAAATACAGCTGCTAATGACAGTATTGCTGTTTTCACCACAGATTCCTTCTCAATATTGTATTCCTATTCGTCAGTCCTGTGGACGACGAACTTTCCCGCGCAGTGCCTTCACCGTGGACTTTTGCGCCTTCGATGACAATCTGCGCTCTTTTGAAGCGCGTGTCGGGCGCGTGGCCTGCCTACTTTTCTGCACTGCGGTTAATTCTTTAATCACCGCCACCAGCCGGGATATTGCCGCTTCCCGGTTCAACTCCTGGCTACGGTATTCCTGAGCCTTAATAATAATGACACCCTCGCCGCAGATCAGATGATGGCTGGCAGCTAACAGGCGTTCCTTGTAATACTCTGGCAGGCTGGAGGCCCGAATGTCAAAGCGCAAATGAATAGCCGTTGAGGTCTTGTTAACGTGCTGACCGCCCGCGCCCTGTGCCCGAATCGCCGTGATTTCCAGCTCATTGTCAGGGATAGAGACGTTTCGGGAGATAACAATCATCAACGCGGCTGCCACGCGGTCAGATGAATTTCCAGATTGTTCTGAGAGTCGGACAGCCAGATAGCACCGTCCTGGATAGTTGCCTGCAGCGCCATTGTACGACCAGCAAAATCACTCAGTTGCGCCAGTTGTTCATCATCCAGGTACCACACGGTGAGATTTTTAAACTGCGCACATTTGTTCTGGTTTTGCTGCCACCAGATCTGAGCCGCACGGCTGTTGTAGGCAAACAGAGCAACCTCGCCAGACTGGTTACAGGCTTTTTTAATACGGCGCTCATCCGGCAGACCCAGCTCAATCCAAAGATCGATGCCCAGATGATCGTTACGCAGCCATGCTTCAGGCTCGTCTTCCGCGCTCAGGCCACGCGTGAACTGCAGCCGTTCATCGGCATATTTAATCCAGGCCAGCAGGCGCAACATCATGCGTTCCTGGGTTTCTGAAGGGTGACGCGCCAGCGTCAATGTCGCGTCAAGAAACTGGTTGCGGTCGAGATCCGCTACGTTGACGACGGCTTTATAGATTGTCGCTTTAAGCGCCATGGGAAAACTCCTTTTGAATCAGGCTGCCATTGTAGCGAAAACGGCGGCAAAAGGCTGCTAACGACTAACGTGTGTACCGTCCATCAAGGCGCTGATATTGCTTGAATGAGTATGGTATAGTCACCTTGCTAAACAGAGTTTATCTTCGTAGGCTTAGACTTGCATCCACGGTTAAGTCAGAGTGCTGACAGGAGGGCATGTGGAAAAATATTGTGAGTTAATACGCAAGCGGTACGCGGAAATCGCCAGCGGAGACTTAGGGTATGTCCCGGATGCGCTGGGTTGCGTATTGAAGGTACTTAATGAAGTGGCGGCAGACAGCGCCCTTTCAGAGTCGGTCAGGGAAAAGGCGGCCTATGCTGCCGCGAACTTACTGGTGAGCGATTATGTCAATGAATGAAACGTATCAACCCATCAACTGTGATGATTACGACAATCTTGAACTCGCCTGCCAGCACCATTTGTTACTGACGCTGGCGCTCAAAGATGGCGAAGTTCTACAGGCAAAAGCAAATGACCTGGTTTCACGCAAAAATGTGGAATATCTGGTCGCCGATGTCGCGGGTGAAACCCGTGAGCTTCGCCTCGACAAAATTGCCAGTTTCAGTCACCCGCAAATCGGTACCGTGGTCGTCAGCGAATCTTAACCTTTCTTGCACCTTATCCGGCCTACTTTCCATGCGATACGTAGGCCTGATAAGCACAGCGCCATCAGGCATGCCACATCAGACTCACGCCTTCTTCATCTACCGCCGCCCCTTCCCGCGTGACAAAAACCCCTGCTGCCGCAATCAGCGTGTCACCATAAAACAGTAATGGCGTGGTATCTCGCCGCCAGGGAGGAATACCCTGCTCCTGCCAGATTTTTTTAAGCTTACGCCCACCGTTGCGCCCGACAATATGCAATAACCCAGGCGCTTTAAAACGAATACTAACGGGTTCATCCGCACGCGGCATACGCAGCTCACCAGCTGGGAGTAATTGTATTTCTCCCAGCCCGGCTGGCAGCGTCAACGGCGTTTTCC
This sequence comes from Citrobacter sp. wls619, assembly GCF_005281345.1. GTDB lineage: Bacteria > Pseudomonadota > Gammaproteobacteria > Enterobacterales > Enterobacteriaceae > Citrobacter. The sequence continues at coordinate 38,683 of NZ_SZXJ01000077.1, read as the reverse complement.
AGGATTGCCACGGAATGACGGTTTCACTTTGCCCACCAACCGGCTTCACCCACCACAGCTGTGACTGATAACGGCGGACGTCATACTCACCCAGGCGAAAACAGGGCGATGCGTCCTCACGTGCCAACGCGACTTCCTGCCAGATACGTTCTAACGCATCACGGGAAGGCATCGGTGCATTTAATCCTGCCAGCCAGCGACGAAGCAGCGCAGCACGCCGTACGGTACTCATCGTCATTAATGGCCCGAGCAAGAGTGTACCTTGCGCCGTAACGCAGTTGGCTAAATCGCTGGCCAGCAGCTCATCCAGTAAGCTCTCCTGCTCAGCGCACAGCGCGGCGCTACGAGCCGTGGCTTGCGCGAAGTGCGGCCAGCGCTGTTGGAGCAATGGGGTAACGCGCAATCTGAGGAAATTGCGATCGTAGGCGTCATCCTGATTACTTTCATCTTCAATCCAGCGTAATTCATGCTGGCGCGCCCATGTTGCAAGCGCCTCTCGCGTTTGCGCCAGCAACGGTCGAATCAGTTGGGTTCCGGCGAACGGCGAGTTTTCCCCCATGGCGGAAAGTCCGGCAGGACCGCTGCCACGCTTAAGCGCTAACAAAAATGTCTCACATTGATCGTCCAGATGCTGAGCGGTCGTCAGCACCTCTCCAGGCAGCAGCGTCTGCGCAAAGGCCTGATAGCGCGCGCGTCGCGCCTGCGCTTCGATGCCCAGGCCATCATCCTCAAGATGGACCCGTTCAACCACCAGCGGCACCTGCCACTGCGCACATACCGACTCACAGTGCTGTACCCAACTGTCTGCGTGCGGGCTTAATCCGTGATGAATATGGATTGCGCGTAGGGCGACATCAGGATGCTGCATTCGCCACAGCACCAGTTGGTGCAACAGCACGGTAGAGTCGAGGCCGCCGCTAAAAGCAACGAGGATCGCGTTAGTGTTCAGAAGTGAAGTGTTCAGCGTAAGTGTCGTCATGATGATTGCTTACAATAGCATTGCCCGGCACGTTACCGGGCAAACGCCACAATGACAAGCCTTACAGCTCGTACAGTTCAAGCGGTAATCCGTCTGGATCGTTAAAAAACGTAAAGCGTTTACTGGTAAAGGGATCGATGCGCACCGGCTCACATTTCACGTGGTGGGCTTCAAGATGAGCAATCGACTTTTCCACATCCTCGACGCTGAACGCCAGATGGCGTAAACCGCAGGCTTCCGGTCTACTGGGGCGACAGGGTGGGAAAGGAAAAGAAAAGAGCTCAATCACGTACTGGCCGTTCAGCGCCAGATCGCCTTTCCAGGAGTCACGTTCTTCCCGGTAGGCTTCACTCATCAACGTGAAGCCTAATACATCACAGTAAAATGCCTTACTGGCCCTGTAGTCCGTCGCAATAATGGCAATATGGTGAACCTGTTTTAACCCCAGCATGTTCTTCGCCTCTTTAATTTTACTCTCAGCACGTTACTCGTGCGCAACGGGTTCCGGCAAGTCGTTATGCCATTTTCAGGACTCTCACGCGATACACGCCGTCCTCACCCAACTTAGCCCCATGAATGTCAGTTTCAAATCCAGGGTAGCGCTGCCCCACCGAGCACAGCATCAGCAAGAAATCGAGTACTGACCGGCTTTTTTCTGTGATCATTTCTCCGGGCATCAGCAGCGGGACACCTGGAGGATAAGGCAAGATCATATTGGCGGAAACACGCCCCACCAGTTGATCAAGAGTAACTGTCTCGACGTCACCTTTAATTTGCCGCTGCCAGGCCTGATGAGGCGTCATTTTCATTTCCGGCAACGTGTCGAATGCCCGCAGCATCAACCTGGAGAGATCGTGTTGGCGGATCAATCGATGGATTCCCTGAGCCAGATCCTGAATACGCATAGTGCGATAAAAATCGGGATCCTCAGCATACAGATCCGGCAGCATGTTTTTAACGCGTAAATTCAGATCGTACGAACGTTTAAATTCCGTTAGTCCACGTAGCAAACCCATCGCCCGGGTTTTATCAATACCAATACTGAACAGGAACAACAGATTATACGGGCCCGTTTTCTCGACGACGACGCCGCGTTCATCAAGGAATTTCGCCACCAGCGCAGCGGGGATCCCCTCTTCGCTCATATTTCCCTGCTCATCCATCCCTGGCGTCAGAATGGTCACTTTCACCGGGTCGAGGAACATGTGGTCGGCGTCAGCATCGACAAATCCGTGCCAGTCTTCACCAGGCGCTACTGGCCAGCACTCTGCTTCATCCACCTTTTCCGGCTGCCAGATATCAAAGAACCAGCCATCTGATTCTTCGCGTAGCCGCTGCACTTCTTTGCGAAAATGCAGTGCTCGTTCCACCGAACGATTGATTAACCGCTTACCTGAATTACCACGCAGCATTGCCGCCGCCGTTTCTATCGACGCCACTATCGGGTAGCTTGGAGACGTGGAGGTGTGCATCATAAAGGCTTCGTTGAACGTCTCTTCGTCATAATCGCCTTTAATATGAATCAGCGAAGCCTGCGACAGCGCCGCCAGCATCTTGTGGGTGGACTGGGTTTCAAAAATCACCTTCCCTGGCACCCGTTCACCGCTCATCCCGCTTTTCCCCTGATAGATCGGATGAAAATGGGTATACGGCACCCAGGCCGAATCAAAATGAATAGAGGGCACATCCAGCGTTTGCTTGATCCAGTTAGTGTTGTAGAGCAACCCGTCGTAAGTGGAGTTAGTAATTACCGCATGCACCGGCCATTGCGCCTGTACCGTCTCGGTGACCTTGCGCTCGATACTCTCCCGGGTAAATTCACGCTTAGGTATACCGCCAAGGATACCCAGCGCGTTGCGCGTCGGCTTGAGCCATACGGGCACGACATCGCTCATCATCAGCAAATGCGCCAGAGACTTATGACAGTTGCGGTCAATCAGTAGCGTACTTCCCGAAGGTGCGGCATACATGCCGACAATTTTATTCGATGTCGAGGTACCATTTGTGACCATATAGCTTTGCTCGGCACCAAACGTGCGCGCAATATACTCCTCCGCTTCGAGGTGCGGACCAGTATGGTCGAGCAGCGATCCCAACTCAGTCACCGAAATGGAGACATCAGCCTTAAGCGTATTGCCGCCAAAGAAATCATAGAACAGGCAACCGACCGGGCTTTTCTGGTATGCCGTTCCCGCCATATGCCCTGGGGTACAAAAAGTGTACTTTCCCTCTTTCACATAGGTAAACAGCGCTTTGGTAAAAGGTGGCGTAATGTTGTCGAGATATTCATTGGTGTACTGGCGAATACGCGTGGCAATATCGTCAGACTGACCCAGCGCATACTCAAAGAACCACAGCGCCATGCGCAGATCGTGTGCGCTGACATCCATCGTCGAATGAGTATTAATAAAGGCGTAAAGTGGGAGGTATTCGTTAAGCTGGTTGATGTCACTACACAAATCCAGGCTGTATTCATCCCAGTCAAAAATAACGCCACAGATACGCGGATTGTGCTCAATAAATTTCAGCAGGTCGTTGCTATTCTGCGGCCAGATTATCTGAAACCCCTGCTGCTGTAGCGCACGTTCAAGCTCCTTGATGGGCTCATCTTTGTAAAAGACGCCATGCGGTCCCATGATGGCAATGATATTCATGCGTTCCTCCTGGAAAAACCTTAGTTAATCATAGCCTGGTCAAACCGCAGGTAAAAAAAAGGGCCACAACGTTGTGGCCCTTTTCAGAATAAATGCAGTTTAGGCGTAGCCGTAGCTCATCAGACGCTGATAACGACGGTTTTTCAAATCATCTTTGCTTAACACGTCAAGATCGGCAAGATCGGCCAGCAGCTGTGCTTTCAGTGATGCAGCCATCACTTCCGGGTTGCGGTGTGCGCCACCCAGCGGCTCCGGGATAATAGAGTCGATAAGCTTCAGCTCTTTCAGACGCGGCGCGATAATTCCCATCGCTTCTGCAGCCAGCGGGGCTTTGTCTGCGCTTTTCCACAAAATAGAAGCACAACCTTCCGGGGAGATAACGGAATAGGTGCTGTATTGCAGCATATTCACTTTATCACCCACACCGATCGCCAGTGCGCCACCGGAACCACCTTCACCGATAACGGTACAGATGACCGGCACGCTCAGACGTGACATCTCACGCAGATTACGCGCAATCGCTTCAGACTGGCCACGTTCTTCCGCGCCCACTCCCGGGTAAGCCCCAGGGGTGTCGATGAAGGTAATGATCGGCATATTGAAACGCTCAGCCATTTCCATCAGACGTAGCGCTTTGCGATAGCCTTCCGGCGCTGGCATGCCGAAGTTACGACGAATTTTCTCTTTGGTCTCACGGCCTTTCTGATGACCGATGATCATCACCGGACGGCCATCCAGACGCGCGATGCCGCCGACAATAGCCTTGTCATCCGCATAGGCACGATCGCCCGCCAGCTCATCAAATTCATCAAACGCCAGGCGGACATAATCCAGGGTGTATGGACGCTGTGGATGGCGAGCCAGCTGGGCTACCTGCCATGCGCCAAGATCGGCGAAGATTTTACGCGTCAGTTCTACGCTTTTTTCACGCAGACGATGCACTTCTTCATCGATGTTAATATCCAGTTTCTCATCCTGACGGCTAACCGCAGTCAGAGAATCGATTTTTGCTTCCAGCTCTGCAATCGGCTGTTCAAAATCAAGGAAATTCAGACTCATAGTATTCCTGTATTAGTCAAACTCCAGTTCCACCTGCTCCGAACCAATAAGGCCACGGAGATCGTTTAACAAACGATCGCTCGGAGAGACACGCCACGTTGCGCCAAAACGCAATCGTGCTCGTGCATCCGCCCTCTGATAGTAGAGATGTACTGGAATTGTCCCCGAGCGGTGGGGTTCCAGAGACTGACGGAGTCGGTTTAAAAGCTGGTCATCAATTTGCCTGTCCGTCAGCGAGATAGCAAGCCCGCGAGCATATTTTTCCCGGGCTTCGTCAATATCCATGACTTCACGGGCCATCATTTTAAGCCCACCGCTGAAGTCATCAAAGCTGACCTGTCCGCTGACGATAAGTATGCGGTCTTTTTCCAGCAAATGCTGGTATTTATCCAGAGCATCGGTAAATAACATCACTTCCAGACGCCCGGAACGGTCATCCAGTGTACAGATGCCGATACGATTGCCGCGCTTGGTGACCATTACCCGCGCTGCAATGACGAGCCCCGCAGCCGTGGTAACTTTACCACGTTCTGTCGGATGCATGTCTTTCAGCCTGTAGCCTCCGACATAGCGCTCAATTTCTTTTAAATACTGATTGATAGGGTGTCCCGTCAGGTAAAGCCCTAACGTTTCACGCTCACCGTCCAGTACCACCTGTTCCGGCCACGGCTGGCAGCTGGCATAGGATTGCTCAATTTGTTCCGGCTCTTCCGCCAGTACGCCAAACATATCGGCCTGACCGATAGCTTCCGCTTTCGCATGTTGATCGGCGGCTTTAAGCGCATCGTTCAGTGAGTTCATCAGTGCTGCGCGATGCGGCCCCAGGCGGTCAAACGCCCCGGACATAATCAGCTTTTCCAGCACCCGGCGATTGAGTTTTTTGATATCCGTGCGGGCACAGAGATCAAACAGCTCGCGGAAGTAACCGCCTTTATTACGCGCCTCAATGATAGCTTCAATTGGCCCCTCACCCACGCCTTTTATCGCGCCGATACCGTAGACAATCTCGCCATCATCATTAACGTGAAAATGGTACAACCCGGAGTTGATATCTGGCGGCAGGATTTTCAGCCCCATACGCCAGCATTCATCCACTAATCCCACCACTTTCTCGGTGTTATCCATATCGGCCGTCATCACCGCCGCCATAAACTCAGCGGGGTAATGCGCTTTCAGCCACAGCGTCTGGTAAGAGACCAACGCATAGGCGGCGGAGTGCGATTTGTTAAATCCATAACCGGCGAATTTCTCCACCAGGTCAAAGATTTTCATCGCCAGCTCGCCGTCTACACCACGCTTTTTCGCCCCTTCTTCAAAGGTGCCACGCTGCTTAGCCATCTCTTCCGGCTTTTTCTTACCCATCGCACGACGCAGCATATCCGCGCCGCCAAGGGTGTATCCGGACAGCTCCTGGGCAATCTGCATAACCTGTTCCTGATACAGGATAATTCCGTAGGTTGGCTCCAGTACCGGTTTCAGACACTCATGCTGCCACTGCACATCCGGGTAAGAGATCTCTTCACGCCCGTGCTTACGGTCAATAAAGTTATCTACCATCCCCGACTGTAGCGGACCGGGGCGGAACAGTGCCACCAGGGCTATCATATCTTCGAAGCAGTCAGGCTGCAGTCGCTTGATAAGATCTTTCATACCGCGGGATTCAAGCTGGAAGACGGCTGTCGTCTCCGAGCGTTGCAGCATGTCAAAACTTTTCTTGTCGTCCAGCGGAATCGCGGCGATATCCAGCGGCGGTTCGCCGTTCTTCTCACGCCGCGCGTTGATCATCTCCAGCGCCCAGTTAATGATAGTGAGCGTGCGCAGGCCGAGGAAGTCGAACTTCACCAGGCCGGCGTATTCCACGTCGTTCTTATCAAACTGGGTAACCGGGTGCAGCCCCTGCTCATCACAGTACAGCGGTGCAAAATCAGTAATTTTTGTCGGGGCGATAACGACACCACCAGCGTGTTTACCCGCGTTACGCGTGACGCCTTCCAGCTTGCGCGCCATATCAATAAGCGCCCTAACCTCTTCATCTGCCTCATAGATTTCCGGCAGTTGGGGTTCAGCTTCAAAGGCTTTCGCCAGCGTCATGCCTGGATCGGGCGGCACCAGTTTCGAAATACGGTCAACGAAGCCGTACGGGTGACCGAGCACACGGCCCACGTCGCGGATAACCGCCTTCGCCGCCATCGTACCGAAGGTAATAATCTGCGAAACCGCATCACGACCGTACATTTCCGCGACGTGTTCAATAACCTGGTCGCGTTTCTCCATACAGAAGTCAACGTCGAAATCAGGCATCGAGACACGTTCCGGGTTCAGGAAGCGTTCGAACAGCAGGTCAAATTCCAGCGGATCAAGGTCGGTAATTTTTAACGCGTAAGCCACCAGCGAGCCCGCACCAGAACCACGTCCTGGGCCTACCGGTACACCGTTATCTTTCGACCACTGGATAAATTCCATAACGATCAGGAAGTAGCCCGGGAACCCCATCTGGTTGATAACTTTAAGTTCAATCTCCAGACGTTCGTCGTAAGGCGGGCGCTTCTGCGCGCGAACTTCAGGATCGGGGAACAGAAACGCCAGACGTTCTTCCAGGCCTTCACGCGATTTCGCGACGAGGAAATCCTCGGTGGTCATGTCGCCGGTCGGGAATTGCGGCAAGAAGTATTCGCCCAGGCGCACCGTCACGTTACAGCGTTTGGCAATCTCGACGGTGTTTTCCAGCGCTTCCGGGATATCGGAGAACAGCTCGCACATCTCCTCTTCGCTGCGCATATACTGCTGCGGCGAGTAGTTGCGCGGGCGTTTGGGATCATCAAGCGTAAAGCCGTCGTGGATCGCCACGCGGATTTCGTGTGCGTCAAAGTCACCGGTTTCAAGGAAGCGAACATCGTTGGTCGCGACCACTGGCAGGCCACGTGTTTCGGCCAGCGCTACTGCAGCATGCAGGTAATTTTCTTCATCCTGGCGACCGGTACGGATCAGCTCAAGGAAGTAGCAATTAGGGAAATGCTCTTCATAAAACGCCACGCACTCGTCAACCAGTGCGCTATTACCGCGCAGCAGGCTGCGTCCGACATCGCCCATGCGACCGCCGGAGAGCAAAATCAAACCTTCTTTTAGCTCGACCAACCAATCCCGGTCGATAACCGGTCCTTCTGCGCCATAACCGCGCTGATAGGCTTTCGAAATCAACAACGTCAGGTTCTGGTAGCCCGTATTATTAGCCGCCAGTACCGTCAGTTGCGTGAGTTCATCACCCAATAGTTCGCTACGGACATGAAAATCTGCGCCAACAATCGGTTTAATACCTGCGCCATGACCCGCTCCGTAAAACTTCACCAGACCACACAGGTTGGTAAAATCGGTGATCGCCAGCGCAGGCATGCCCAACGCGGCCGCCTTTTTCACCAGCGGCCCGGTTTTCGCCAGCCCATCGATCATGGAGTAGTCGCTGTGCACCCGCAGGTGGACGAAACGAGGTTCAGACATCTTCAGATTCCTTTAACACAAGAATCAGGACGTGAGTCCCAGTGCGCGTTTGACAGGAGCAAAACTGCGACGATGGTGCTCAATTGCACCATGCTCAGCGAGCGCAGCCAGATGAAAAGCGGTTGGATAACCTTTGTGCTGAGCAAAACCATACTGCGGGAACACCTTATCCAGCTCGGCCATTTCAGCATCGCGCGTTACTTTCGCCAGGATGGACGCTGCGCTGATTTCCGCAACGCGGCTGTCACCTTTTACCACCGCCATCGACGGTACCGGCAATGTCGGGCAACGGTTTCCGTCGATCAGGATGTATTCCGGCGCAATATGCAAACCCGCAACCGCACGCTGCATTGCCAGCATCGTGGCGTGCAGAATGTTCAGCTCATCGATTTCATGCGGTTCCGCACGACCCAGGCTCCAGCTTAACGCTTTATCTTTGATTTCATCAAAAAGCGCCAGCCGACGCTTTTCCGACAATTTTTTGGAGTCGTTAAGACCCACTATCGGACGTGCCGGGTCAAGAATAACGGCGGCAGTCACTACCGCGCCAACCAATGGGCCACGTCCAACTTCATCCACACCCGCCACCAAATGCGTATGTGGATAAACAAATTCAATCATTGTGCTAACTCCAGAACTGCATCCGCTGCCTGCTCATCCGCATTGCAACGGATCTGCTGATGCAATTCGCGGAACGTGTCGTGCATCGCATGGCTGGTTTTACCGTTCGCCAGCAGAGGCAGCAACGCGTGCGCCAGCGCCTGCGGTTCACATTCATCCTGCAACAGCTCTTTGACGAGTTCTCTTCCCGCCAGCAGGTTAGGCAGTGATACGTAATCGGTCTTCACCAGACGTTTTGCCAACCAGAAAGTGAAAGGTTTCATACGATAGCCGACAACCATTGGGCATTTCGCCAGCATACATTCCAGTGCAGCCGTGCCTGAGGCTAACAGCGCAGCATCACTGGCGATCATCGCTTCACGTCCCATTCCGTTGAGCATATGCACGGAAAGCTCCGGGGCAACCTCAGCCTTGATACGTTCAAATTGCTCGCGCCGTTTGGCATTGACCAACGGCACGACAACTTCGAGATCCGGATAATGCTGACGTAATAGCTGCGCCGTTTTCAGGAAATCGGCGCTGAGCATCTCCACTTCTGCACCACGACTCCCAGGCAAAAGCGCCAGGCAGTGAGCATCATGAGGAATGCCTAACACATCACGCGCCGCGTTTTTATCCGGGTCCAGCGGCATGGCGTCCGCCATGGTGTGACCGATAAAGCGACACGGGACGTTAAATTTGTCATAAAACGCTTTTTCGAAAGGCAGAAAGGCCAACACCATATTGGTGGATCTGCCTATTTTGAAAACGCGTTTCTGTCGCCACGCCCATACAGAGGGGCTGACATAATGAATGGTTTTAATACCCTGCGATTTCAGGTTACCTTCAAGGGTAATGTTGAAATCAGGCGCATCGATCCCGACGAAAACATCCGGCTTAAGGTCGGTGAATCGGCGAGTGAGATCGGCACGAATATGCAGTAAACGGCGCAGGCGCCCGAGCACTTCTACAATGCCCATTACTGCCAGTTCTTCCATTTCGTACCAGGCTTCACAGCCTTCCGCCTGCATCAATGGCCCCGCAACGCCAACAAAACGCGCATTGGGAACACGAGCCTTGAGTGCACGAATTAAACCGGCACCAAGAATATCGCCGGAGGTTTCTCCGGCGACAAGGGCAATCGTTAAAGGACGCTGCTCAGTCATTAACGAATCAGACCACGCGTTGAGCGTTCAAAAAAGTCACTAAAAGCCTGAACATCGGGGTACTGCTTCGCCAGTTCGGCGATTTCAGGTTTCACTTCCTCAAGCGTTTTACCGCTGCGATACAGCGCCTTATAGGCGTTGCGGATCGCGGTAATCGCTTCACGGGTGAATCCACGGCGTTTCAGACCTTCGATGTTAACGCCAAATGGCGTTGCGTGGTTGCCCTGGGCGATAACGTACGGCGGGACGTCCTGGGCTACGCCAGAGCAGCCACCCACCATTACGTGTGCACCAATAATGCAGAACTGATGCACCGCGGTCATGCCGCCGATGATAACAAAATCATCCAGCGATACATGTCCGGCAAGTGTCGCGTTATTCGCCAGAATGCAGCGGTTACCTACCGTACAATCATGCGCAACGTGTGCGTTGATCATCAGTAAGTTATCGCTGCCCACCTTCGTCAACCCACCGCCTTGCACTGTGCCACGATGAATGGTGACGCTTTCGCGAATGCGGTTGCGATCGCCAATTTCCACACGGGTCGGTTCACCAGCATATTTCAGGTCCTGGTTCACTTCACCAATGGAGGCAAACTGATAAATCTCGTTATCGCGACCAATTTTTGTGTGGCCATTCACGACAACGTGAGACTTCAGTACGGTACCCTCACCAATTTCAACATGGGGTCCAACAATACAAAATGGGCCAATGTGAGCATTAGCGCCAATGCTGGCGCCGTCTTCGACAATGGCAGTTGGGTGAATAAAGGCGGATTTATCAATCACGTATCAGGCCTCCCGGCTACGGGCACACATCATCGTTGCTTCGCACACAACTTTACCGTCGACCAGCGCAACCCCTTTGAAACGGGTCAGGCCGCGGCGCGTTTTCTCGAAAGTCACTTCCATGATCATCTGATCGCCAGGCACGACGGGACGCTTAAAGCGTGCTTCATCAATACCGGCGAAATAATACAGTTCGCCTGGCTCCAGTTTTCCTACGCTTTTAAACGCCAGAATACCCGTAGCCTGCGCCATCGCTTCCAGAATCAACACGCCCGGAAAAATCGGTTTACCCGGGAAGTGGCCCTGAAAGAAAGGCTCGTTAACGGATACATTTTTCACTGCGCGCAGAAAACGACCTTCTTCAAAATCCAGCACGCGGTCTACCAGTAAAAACGGAAAACGGTGCGGCAGAAGTTCTAAAATCTCTTCAATATGCAGAGTATGAGTGTTAGTAGTCAAAATACTCTTCCTGTCTAAATATACTAAAAGGCAATAATAACACGGCCTGCCGCAATCCCAGGAATGTGACAGGCCGTAAAGTCAGACATGCGTAAAACGATGTATTAGTCTTGTTGATTAACCTTGCGCTCAATCGCTTTGAGGCGCTTGCTCATATCATCAATGTTCATCACCAGTGCAGCTGTTTTACGCCATACCTTGTTGGGTTGTAGCGGAATGCCTGAGGAGTAGACGCCAGGTTCTGTGATAGGACGCATCACCATACCCATGCCAGTTACCGTGACTTTGTCGCATATTTCCATATGCCCATTAATCACGCTGGCGCCGCCAATCATGCAGTAACGGCCAATCTTCAGGCTACCCGCCATAATGACGCCACCGGCTACCGCCGTATTGTCGCCAATCACGACGTTATGCGCAATCTGGCACTGGTTATCAATGATAACACCATTACCGATCACGGTATCGTCCAGCGCACCACGGTCAATCGTGGTACATGCGCCAATCTCAACACGATCGCCAATAATCACGCGACCCAGTTGCGGGATCTTCACCCAGTTACCGCGATCGTTCGCGTAACCAAATCCGTCGGATCCGACAACAGTGTTGGACTGGATCAGGCAATTTTCACCGATCTGAATGTCGTGGTAAATCGTCACATTCGCCCACAAGCGTGAACCTGCGCCGATTTTTGTGTTTTTTCCAACGAAGCAACCTGCGCCGATAACCACGTTATCGTCCAGTTCTACGCCAGACTCAATGACCGCATTCGCGCCCACTGAAACATTGTTACCCAACTTCGCCGTTGCATCGATCACTGCACTGGGTGCAATGTTTTGCGCAGGCTGAGGCGTGGTATCTAAAATTTGCGCCATTCGTGCATAGGTCAGGTAGGGATTCTTCACTACCAACACAGCACTCTTAGCAAACGGAAGGGAGTCCTGCGTCATCACAACGGCAGAAGCCTGGCATGCACTCAGGTGCTCACGGTACTTTGGATTCACCATGAACGTGATGTTGCCAGTTTGCGCAGATTGCATGGACGCTACGCCGGTGATGACGATATCGCCATCACCGTGTAATTCTGCATCCAACTGCTCTGCTAAATCAGCCAGTCGAATTGAAGGCATTACTTATTTAACCTGTTTCAGTACGTCAGCGGTGATGTCTTTTACATCGCTGCTGTTGTATGCAACGGTGTTCGCGTCAACAACCAGATCGATGCTCTGGCTGCTCGCAACAGATTTCACAGCTGTCTGGATACGATTAACCAGCTTGCCGCGTTCTTCGTTAGAACGACGTTGACGATCCTGCTCGAAAGCCTGCGCTTTCTGAGAGAAAGTCTGGCGCTGAGCCATGACGTCTTTTTCCAGCTTGGTACGGTCGCTGCCTGCTTTCATTGATTGCAGACGCTGCATTTTAGATTGCAGGTCGGATTCCATACGCTGCAGTTCGCTGGCACGGCCTTTGAACTCATTTTCCAGCGTAGTAGAAACACCCGTCTTCTGTGCAACCTGTTGGAACAGGCTACCCATGTTGACGATTGCAATTTTGTCAGCAGCCTGTGCGGACGTTGCCATCGCTAAACCGAGACCTGCAGCTAATAACCACTTTTTCACAATTAACTCCTTACCATCCCATTTGCACCCGAAGGTGCAGTTCTTTGCGTGGCCAGGCGATCCCATGCAAGATCGCCTAAAGTCAGCGCTACACTACCACTACATTCCTTTGCGAAGAACAATTACCAGGTTTTACCAATGTTAAACTGGAACTGTTCCGCTTTGTCTCCATCGTACTTCTTGAACGGTTGGGCGTAGGAGAAAACCAACGGCCCCAATGGGGACATCCATTGTAACGCGATACCCGCAGACATACGGATATTATTCGGATCACTGTAGTCTGGTACGCCAATTGCACGAGTGTCGGCAGTGTTCTGCCAGTTTGTATCCCACACGGTACCCATATCCCAGAAGAAGGAGGTACGCACCGAGTTAGCATATTTATCGCTGATAAACGGCGTAGGTGTGATGAATTCCAGGCTGGCTACAGCCATGGCGTTACCGCCGACCGCATCGTCTGATTTACACAACGCAGCGCCCGTACACTCTTCGTAGTTGTTATTATTGTCTCTATCGCCAGAATAAGCCCCGTTCTTATAGACGGCTTTCGGGCCGATAGTATTGGACTGGAAGCCACGCACGGTACTGGAACCACCCGCGTAGAAGTTCTCATAGAATGGCATCTCTTTACTGCCAATGCCATCACCATAGCCCAGCTTGGTACGTCCCAGAACCACCCACTTGTGGTCGTCATCGATCGGCACATAGGTCGCCGTATCCAACGTCGCTTTGTAGTATTCGTTATCAGACCCCGGAACAGTCACTTTACCGTTCAGGTTGACACGCGTACCTTCCGTAGGGAAATACCCACGGTCCAGCTTGTTGTAGGTCCAACCGTAGTTGAAGGTGAAGTCATCCGCGGCAAAACTGCTGGTATCATCTTGTCCCATTGAATCAAGATAACGATCCATCGCAATCTGCGGCTGCATGTTGGACAGTTTGTTATGCACATAACCCAGGCCTGCGCGCAACGTGTTGTATTCGTTGACCGGGAAGCCCAGCGTTACGTCCGTACCATAGCTTTTGTTGGTATAGTCGGACAGATCTGCATCATCTGCCTCAAAGTCGTTATAGAAGACACGACCACCGAGACTCACACCATCGACGGTGAAGTACGGGTTGGTGACAGACAGTTCAGTATAGGTCTGATAGTCGTTTTTGGTACCGCTAATCCCGACGGAATAACCGGTACCTAACCAGTTATCCTGCTGAACGCCCGCCTGGAAGCTCACGCCACTTTCTGTGCCGTAACCCACACCGAAGTTAAAGCTACCGGTGTTGCGTTCTTTCACCTTATAGACCACATCAACCTGATCAGGACTGCCCGGAACACGTTGAGTATCGGTATCGACAGTTTCAAAGTAACCCAGGCGGTTCAGACGCTCTTTACCCTGGTCAACCAGATCGCTGCCCAACCAGGCACCTTCCATCTGGCGCATTTCGCGACGCAGCACGGAATCTTTCGAGGTGTCGTTACCTTCAAAACGGATCTTACGCACATAGAAACGGTTACCCGCATCCACGTTTACACGCAATTTAACGGTTTTGTCTGCATCGTTGATTTCAGGCTGCGACTGTACACGCGGGTAGGCATAACCATAGCGTCCCAGAAGCTTCTTGATATCATCTTCCATTTTGGTCACTTTGGTGCCGTTATAGAGTTCACCCGGTTCGATTTTCGTCAGGGTCTCAATTTCGGCAGAGTGTCCAGCCAGGTTACCACTCACCTGGACCCCAGAAAGCTTGTACTGCTCGCCTTCTGTGATGTTAACGGTGATATAGATACCTTTTTTATCCGGCGTCAGGCTAACCTGCGTGGAATCGATATTAAAGCGAGCATAACCGCGATCCAGATAGTAACTGCGCAGGGTTTCAAGGTCGCCCGCCAGTTTCTGTTTCTGGTATTTACGATCGCCCACCACGTTCCACCACGGTACTTCATCGCGCAGTTGGAAGTGAGAGATAAGCTCGTCGGTTGTGAAGGCATGGTTGCCGACGATATTGATCTGTTGGATCTTCGCCGAAACGCCTTCCTGGAAGACCAGTTTGAGGTCAACGCGGTTACGCGGCAACGGCGTGACCACCGCTTTCACACTGGCGCTGTATTTACCGACGCTATAGTAGAAATCTTCCAGGCCTTTTTCGATATCGGCAAGCGTTGTGCGATCCAGAGACTCGCCAACACGTACGCCAGACGCCTCGAGGTTTTGCTTCAGCATGTCATCTTTCACCGATTTGTTACCGGAGAAAGTGATGCTGGCAATCGTCGGACGTTCTTTTACCTGAACCAGAAGGGTATCACCATCGCGCAGGACGCGGACATCCTCAAAGTTACCGGTGGCGAACAGAGCACGAATGGTATTACTGATATCTTCATCATTAACCGTGTCGCCTGTGCGCACCGGCATACTGAGGAGAGCCGCACCAACGGCGACTCGCTGTAGGCCTTCGAAATGAATGTCCTTCACTACGAACCCTTCAGCACCGTATACGGTGGCGCTGCTAAACAGCAGCGACGCTATGAGCAACTTTTTCATCGCCATCGTTATTATGCGTTCTTCCTAACACTCTCTTACAACCGAGAGAAATCATTGAAAAGTGCAAGCCCCATTAACAACACCAGCAAGATAGAGCCAATGCGATAACTAAAGTCTTGAACCCGCTCGGATACCGGACCGCCCTTCAGCTTTTCAATCGCCAGGAACAGCAGATGCCCCCCGTCAAGAACGGGCAACGGAAACAGGTTAATTATCCCTAAGTTCACGCTGATAAGCGCAAGGAACATCAGGTAATAAATAACCCCGAACTCCGCTGACATCCCAGCCCCCTGGGCGATAGAAATCGGCCCACTGAGGTTGTTCAGTTTTACATCACCGGTAATCAATTTTCCCAGCATACTGACCGTTAGCTTCATCAACTGCCACGTTTTATCCGAGGCTTCGAGGATGGCGCTGAATGGCCCATACTGGCGTACAGTCTTATACTCATCAGGCAGAGGGATAATTTTAGGCACTACGCCCGCAAAACCTTCGGCCTTTCCGTTACCCGGTTTTGAATCCGGGATTAACGTCAAAGACAAGGAGTCCCCTTGTCTTTCAATTTCTAGCGCTAACGGCTTATCCGGATTATCGCGCACCAACGTCACGAACGTCATCCATTGCGTCAGCGGCTGACCATTGACTTTAACGATCCTGTCGCCAGCTTGCAAACCCGCCTTACTTGCCGCGGAGTTAACCTGCACTTCTGACAGCACCGGTTCAATCTGCGGACCACGTGGACGAATGCCCAAACTAGAGACGGGATCCTCTTTGTCTGGCTCAAATGCCCAATGGCGTAAATCCAGCGTTTTGTCCTGTCGCTGGTCACTGCCAAACTGCGCCACGCTGAGGGTCGTATGCTCATCACCAATTTTGGATACCAGCTGCAATCGGACAGTATCCCAATCAGGGGTTTCGATACCATCAACCGCTTTTAGTTCCGTACCTGGCTGAATTTGCGCCTGGGCAGCAATCGAGTTGGGTGTTATTTCACCAACAACCGGGCGAACGCCAGGGACACCGATGATAAAGACCAGCCAGTAGGCAAAAATAGCGAAGAGGAAATTTGCAATTGGGCCTGCAGCGATAATAGCCGCGCGCTGCCCAACTGTTTTATTGTTGAAAGCGTAGTGGCGCAGCTCCGGTACAACTGGCTCAGCGCGCTCATCCAGCATTTTGACGTAACCGCCAAGGGGAATTAAGGCGATAACGTATTCCGTACCCTGTTTATCGGTACGGCGCCAAAGCGCTTTTCCAAAGCCAATGGAAAAGCGCTCGACGCGGACTCCGCAGCGCCGCGCAACCCAGAAATGACCAAATTCATGCACGGTGATAAGCACACCAAGTGCAACGATGAATGCAGCCAGATTCCAGAGAATACTCAGCATAAGACCATCCGTTAGAGCGTCCTGAATACCAGTAACAACAGGCAAGCAAAGACCGGCACCGCAGCCGTCAGGCTGTCAATACGATCCAGAATACCGCCGTGCCCTGGGATTAAGTGACCACTGTCCTTAATACCTGCTTCACGCTTAAACATACTCTCGGTCAGGTCACCCAGCACGGAGGCCAGGGCTGCAACGATGGAGCAAATGAGCAAGGTGACAGGCGCAACTTCAAGATTCGCCCACATACCATAACCCCACGAGATTACAGCTGCAGTGGCAAGTCCGCCAATAAAACCCTGCCAGGTTTTACCAGGAGAAACCTTCGGCGCCAGTTTATGTTTGCCAAACATCTTACCAAACATATACGCACCTGAATCCGCTCCCCAAACGAGGATCATGACATAGAGCAGCCATAGCGCGCCACTATAATGATTCTCATCATAGTGCCAGGCACGTAGCGCCAGCATTCCCCAAAAGAAAGGAACAATGGTTAACACGCCGAAAATTATGCGTAATGTTTTGGAATTACGCCAGACCGAGGCTGAACCGGGGTAAAACAGCACCAGTAATAACGCCACGGCCCACCAGCCCAGCGACGCCCAAAGCGACACTTCAACCAGCGGTTGGTGAATATTATGATGATACTCAGGCAGCAAAAACAGCATCAGTGCCAGCAATAGCCCGCACAAAACCGCCAACCAGACTCGCTGTGTACGCGTAGTAAAACCGCTTAACTGTCCCCATTCCCAGGCGGCCAGCATACAGACGACCAGCGTAACAATGGCGAACCCCACCGGCGGCAGCAAAAACAACGCCGCGATGACAACGGGTATTAAAACAAAAGCAGAAATCAGGCGATACTTCAGCAAAAGCGACCCCCATCAGGCTTTTTCATCACCGGGCTCGGTGCCGCCGAAACGACGCTCACGATTAGCAAAGGCATGTAGCGCACCTTCAAAGTCTTGTTCATCGAAATCGGGCCAGAGAACATCCGTAAAGTAAAGTTCGGCATAGGCAATTTGCCACAACAAAAAATTACTAATTCGATGCTCTCCCCCAGTCCTTATCACTAAATCCACAGGAGCCAGCTCATGCATACACACTTGCTGACCAAGCATCTCTTCATCAATTTGCTCTGGACGCAACAGACCTTCCTGCACCTGTTGTGCCAGTTGCCTGACGCCCTGGACAATATCCCACCGTCCACCGTAATTCGCGGCAATATTCAGCGTTAACCCGGTATTCTGGGCGGTAAGCGCTTCCGACTTGCGAATCCGTTCTTGCAAACGAGTGTTAAATCGACTGATATCCCCAATAATACGCAGGCGCACGTTATGGCGGTGCAGGTTTTTCACTTCGCTATCAAGTGCCCACACAAACAACTCCATTAACGCACTGACTTCCTGCGCTGGTCGGTTCCAGTTCTCACTGCTAAAGGCATACAGCGTTAACGCATCAATACCGTTATTGGCAGCAAAAGAGACAGCCCGGCGGACGGATTTTGCTCCGGCCTTATGCCCAAAGGCACGAATCTTCCCTTGCTTTTTCGCCCAGCGGCCATTGCCATCCATGATAATTGCGACATGGCGACAACCATGTGCTGGCAAATTTTCGCTTAATGGTTTAGTTGCAGACAACATAACGCGTTTTTAGTCCCTGAAAGGATTATACGGTACTCAGGAATACTGAAGCCTATCCACAAAAAAGCCGTGTCAAACCACGGCTTACCCGATCGAAAAAAAGCAAATACCTGCGATCAGGTGGCGCAGACTATATCACCGAAGCCCAACGCTAACAAATAGCACGATCCCTCACAGAGGGATTATCATCAGCTTGAGAGTCGTGTCACTTGTTTTGTCGCGACATCTCTGGCGATGGCATCGACCCTCAGCACATCATCAACGCTCTGCGGTTCCTGCAAATCCATCTTATCCAGTACGGACAAATTAAGATCGGCGATATCCGTAAATCGAATCTGCTGCGCCAAAAATGCGGCAACGGTAATCTCATTTGCGGCGTTCAGCGCAGTTGTCGCAGCCTGTCCTTGCTCAAACGCGTCCATCGCCAGTTTCAGGCACGGATAACGCTGATAATCAGGTGCGGAAAACGTCAGCGCACTGAGTTGGCAAAAATCGACAGGCTTAACGCCAGAGCTCACACGTTCCGGCCATGCCATCGTATGGGCGATAGGCGTGCGCATATCAGGCTCACCCAACTGAGCCAGAACGCTACCATCCTGATAACGGACCATCGAATGAATAACCGACTGTGGATGGATCAGCACTTCCATCTGGCTTGCACTGGCATTAAACAACCAACGCGCTTCAATGTATTCCAGACCTTTATTCATCATGGTGGCAGAATCGACGGAGATTTTTCGTCCCATCGACCAATTCGGATGACGGCATGCCTGATCGGGAGTCATTAGCGCCAGATCGGGCAATGGCGTTTCACGGAAAGGGCCACCAGACCCGGTAAGCAGAACAGACACAACGCCGTTTTGCTCAAGGTCAGCGTATCCCAGATTGTGTTGGATAGGTTGCGGTAAACTCTGAAAAATCGCGTTATGTTCGCTATCTACCGGCAAAAGCCGCGCTTTATGCCGTTTCACGTCGTCCATGAACAGACGCCCGCAGGTTACCAGAGACTCTTTATTCGCCAGCAAAATATTTTTGCCCGCGCGGATTGCCGCAAGCGTTGGCAACAAACCTGCCGCGCCGACTATCGCCGCCATGACCTGATCGACATCATCCAGCGCGGCCATATCACAGGCAGCCTGCTGCCCGCACATCACCTCGGTACGGCTTCCCTGCTCGCGCAATGCGGCTTTCACCAGCGCTGCACTTTTTTCGTCATCCATCACCGCGTAGCGGGGGGAAAACTCCAGACATTGCTCCACCATACGGGCGACATTTTTACCCGCTACCAACGCAGCAACACGAAATTTATCCGGGTTATGGCGTACTACATCGAGCGTACTGCAACCAATAGAGCCGGTTGAGCCCAGGATGGTTAATTGCTTCATGAGACATCCAGAAGAATTGAGACAGGATAAAAAGCAAAACGCCGCCATCCAGCCTTCTCAGGCCTTCTAAGCGGCGTTTTTAGCGTACAGGCGAATCAGAACTGCATCAGTTCCGCTTCTTTCTCTGCCAGCGCCGCATCAACTTTCTTGATTGCAGCATCGGTCAGTTTCTGTACGTCGTCCTGAGAACGGCGATCGTCATCTTCGCTGATCTCTTTATCTTTCAGCAGCGCTTTCACTTTGTCGTTGGCATCACGGCGTACGTTACGCACAGCAACACGAGCACCTTCAGCTTCGCCACGAACGATCTTGGTCAGATCTTTACGACGCTCTTCGGTCAGCGGTGGCAGCGGAACGCGGATGTCAGAGCCCGCTGAGCTTGGGTTCAGACCGAGGTCGGAAGCCATAATCGCTTTCTCAACAGCAGGACCCATAGAGCGGTCAAACACGTTGATTTTCAGGGTACGGGAATCTTCAACCGTTACGCTTGCCAGCTGGCGCAGCGGAGTCGGCGTGCCGTAATATTCCACGATAATGCCATCCAGCAGGCTGGGAGAAGCACGACCCGTGCGAATTTTGCTGATTTGATTTTTGAATGCTTCAACGCATTTGTCCATGCGTACTTCAGCATCTTTTCTGATATCGTTGATCACGTTACGAATCCTTGAAAGCTTGTTTCAGTCAGACCATACCCACTACGCAAGGTGTGACAAGTATAGTCTTGATTAATTTTGAGGGACGTATCCCGCGACATTAAAGCGGAATATTACCTGCATTTAGCCGCAACGGGAATTATTCCGTGATTAACGTGCCTTCTTTTTCACCCATCACTACACGGCGCAGCGCACCCGGTTTGTTCATGTTGAAGACACGAATCGGTAATTTGTGGTCACGAGCCAGCGTGAACGCAGCCAGATCCATCACTTTCAGTTCTTTATCCAGTACTTCAGCATAGGTCAACTGTTCGTACATGGTTGCTGTTGGATCTTTAGCCGGATCGGCGGTAAACACACCATCAACTTTAGTGGCTTTCAGAACCACATCCGCTTCAATTTCAATACCACGCAGGCAGGCTGCGGAGTCGGTGGTGAAGAACGGGTTGCCTGTACCGGCGGACAAAATAACCACGCGGTTGTTACGCAACAGGCTGATCGCTTCCGCCCAGCTGTAGTTATCACACACGCCGTTCAGAGGAATTGCGGACATCAGGCGAGCGTTCACATAGGCGCGGTGAAGCGCATCGCGCATCGCCAGACCGTTCATGACGGTGGCTAACATGCCCATGTGGTCGCCCACGACGCGGTTCATCCCTGCTTTCGCCAGACCAGCACCACGGAACAGGTTACCACCACCGATCACTACGCCAACCTGGATTCCCAGCTCGACCAGCTCTTTGATTTCCTGAGCCATACGGTCAAGTATGCTTGCATCAATACCGAAGCCTTCTGAACCTTGCAGAGCTTCGCCACTTAACTTAAGCAGAATACGTTTGTAGACGGGTTTTGCATTGGTAGCCATGTTTCTTTCCTGAGACTGTCAACGAATGAGATGAGTTAATTCCAGCGACATTGTATGTCGCTTTTCAGCCTTGCCACTATAGCGCTTAGCTGAATTTACAAGTCGGACGCAAAAAGAAGCCGCCCTCAGGCGGCTCCTTTTAAAATTAAGACTGCTTGGACATCGCAGCAACTTCTGCTGCAAAGTCAGTCTCAACTTTCTCGATGCCTTCACCCACTTCGAAGCGGATGAAACCCGTTACGTCAGCGTTGTGCTCTTTCAGCAGCTGGGCAACAGATTTGCTCGGTTCCATAACGAAAGGCTGACCAGTCAGAGAAACTTCGCCGGTGAATTTCTTCATGCGGCCTTCAACCATTTTCTCTGCGATTTCTTTCGGCTTACCAGACTGCATCGCGATGTCCAGCTGAACCTGGTATTCTTTTTCTACTACTTCAGCAGAAACGTCTTCCGGCTTGACGAATTCTGGTTTGCTTGCAGCGATGTGCATTGCCAGCTGTTTAACCAGTTCTTCATCAGCACCAGTTGCAGCAACCAGAACACCGATACGCGCACCGTGCTGGTAGCTACCCAGTACTTCGCCTTCCAGGGAAGCAACGCGACGGATGTTGATGTTCTCACCGATTTTAGCAACCAGAGCAACACGTTCTTCTTCGAACTGTGCTTTCAGAACTTCAACATCAGTGATTTTGCCAGCAACGGCAGCGTCCAGTACTTTGTCAGCAAATGCCTGGAAACCAGCATCTTTAGCAACGAAGTCAGTCTGGCAGTTAACTTCCAGAATGAAAGCGATATTGCCGTCGATTTTGGTTTTGATTACGCCGTCAGCAGCAACGTTGCCTGCTTTTTTCGCTGCTTTGATAGCACCGGACTTACGCATGTTTTCGATTGCCAGCTCGATGTCACCATTAGCTTCAGTCAGTGCTTTTTTGCAATCCATCATGCCTGCGCCAGTACGCTCACGCAGCTCTTTTACCAGGGATGCGGTAATTTCAGCCATTCTAAAATCCTCGGAAGATTTGATCTGCCCGGCATGAAACCGCACAGATTTAAAAGTGAAAAAGGGGCCTGAAGGGCCCCTAACCAAACATGATACTACCTGGTTTATAAGGGGGCTCTAACGAGCGTGCCTTATTATTCAGCTTCTACGAAGCTTTCTTCCGCCTGGGAAGCCAGATCCTGAGAACGGCCTTCACGAACGGTAGTAGCTACAGCGCCCAGGTACAGGGTCACAGCACGGATTGCGTCGTCGTTACCCGGGATAACGAAGTCAACACCGTCCGGATCAGAGTTGGTATCAACGATAGCAAATACCGGGATACCCAGGTTGTTTGCTTCTTTGATAGCAATGTGCTCGTGGTCAGCATCGATTACGAACAGAGCGTCCGGCAGGCCGCCCATGTCTTTGATACCGCCCAGGCTGTTTTCCAGTTTCTCAAGCTCACGAGTGCGCATCAGCGCTTCTTTCTTGGTCAGCTTTTCGAAAGTACCGTCCTGAGACTGAGTTTCCAGATCTTTCAGACGTTTGATGGACTGACGAACGGTTTTCCAGTTAGTCAGCATACCGCCCAACCAGCGATGGTTCACGAAGAACTGATCGCAGCTGTTAGCAGCGTCTTTCACCGCTTCGCTTGCAGCGCGTTTAGTACCAACGAAAAGGATTTTACCTTTACGAGCAGAGATCTTGTTCAGTTCAGCCAGAGCTTCGTTGAACATCGGTACAGTTTTCTCAAGGTTGATGATGTGAACTTTGTTACGCGCACCGAAGATGAACGGCTTCATTTTCGGGTTCCAGTAACGGGTCTGGTGACCGAAGTGAACACCAGCCTTGAGCATGTCGCGCATGGAAACAGTTGCCATGATTAAAACCTCTATATATAAAAGTTGGGGTTAAGCCTCCACGCATCCCATATTACCGACCCTTAAGGGCACCCCGGAATATGTGTCGATACGTGTGTGTTGTTACACAAAGTGAGATTTGTCGCTCCCGTCCATCGTGTGTAGTCTGCGAATAGAACGGAAGTCCGGCGCGCTTTATACCATAAATACGCCAGCGACACCAATAATTGTTGGCGGTCTGTGCTGGATTGAACGATGAATTTCGTGTTACAGGCAGGCGGCAAATTTTTGAATCCTCGGGAGCTTACGGCCGGTAAGTGACTGGGGTGAAAAAATGTAGCCAACGCACCTGTGGCACGAAAGGCGAAGTTCAGAATGATTCTCAATTTGGCAGCATGTATGCGGGACTGATACCATTGACGACACTTACACAATTATTGTCGAAATAATCGACACTGATGGACAGAATTCATGGCTATCTCAATTAAGACTCCTGAAGAAATCGAAAAAATGCGCGTCGCTGGCCGTCTGGCAGCCGAAGTGCTGGAGATGATCGAACCGTTTATCAAACCGGGCGTGAGCACCGGCGAGCTGGATCGCATCTGTAACGACTACATCGTGAATGAACAGCAGGCGATTTCCGCATGCCTGGGTTATCACGGTTATCCGAAATCCGTGTGCATCTCTATTAATGAAGTCGTGTGCCACGGGATCCCGGATGACGCTAAGCACCTGAAAGACGGCGACATCGTCAACATCGACGTCACCGTGATTAAAGACGAGTACCACGGCGATACGTCCAAAATGTTTATCGTCGGTAAACCTACCATTCTTGGCGAGCGTCTGTGCCGCGTAACGCAGGAAAGCCTGTATCTGGCACTGCGCATGGTAAAACCGGGTATTCGCCTGCGTACCCTGGGTGCTGCAATTCAGAAATACGCAGAAGGCGAAGGCTTTTCTGTGGTACGTGAATACTGCGGCCACGGTATCGGTCGCGGCTTCCATGAAGAACCTCAGGTTCTGCACTACGATGCAGACGACGGCGGTGTGGTACTGCAGCCGGGCATGACCTTCACCGTAGAACCGATGCTGAATGCCGGTGATTACCGTATCCGCACCATGAAAGATGGCTGGACGGTGAAAACCAAAGATCGCAGCTTGTCTGCTCAGTACGAGCATACTATTGTGGTAACGGAAAACGGCTGTGAAATTCTGACGTTACGCAAGGATGACACCATCCCAGCGATTATTACGCACGACGAATAACTTATTGCCTGATGGCGCTGTCGCTTATCAGGCCTACAAATGGCACTCTCCCGTAGGCCGGATAAGCGTAAGCGTCATCCGGCTTTTTAATGGGTGGTAACAATGAATACTCTTCCTGAACAGCACGCAAATACTGCCCTCCCCACCCTGCCTGGCCAACCGCAAAACCCAGGGACATGGCCACGGCACGACCTCAACTGTACCGGCATTAAAGCCCATATCGATAATTTCCAGCACTGGCTGGGGGAAGCTTTTGACAGCGGAATTTCCGCTGAACAGTTAATCGAAGCCCGCACCGAATTTATTGACCAGTTGCTGCAGCGCCTGTGGATTGAAGCAGGTTTCGGTCAGATTGCCGATCTGGCGCTGGTTGCCGTTGGCGGCTACGGGCGTGGTGAACTGCATCCACTGTCCGATATTGACCTGCTGATCCTTAGCCGTAAAAAGCTGCCTGACGCGCAGGCGGAGAAAGTCGGCGAGTTATTAACGCTATTGTGGGATGTGCGGCTGGAGGTAGGACACAGCGTGCGTACGCTGGAAGAGTGTCTGCTGGAAGGACTGTCAGATTTAACCGTCGCCACCAACCTGATTGAAACACGGCTGCTGATTGGCGATGTCGCGCTGTTCCTTGAACTGCAAAAGCATATTTTCAGCGAAGGTTTCTGGCCATCCGATAAATTTTACGCAGCCAAAGTAGAAGAACAGAATCAACGCCACCAGCGCTATCACGGCACCAGCTACAATCTGGAGCCGGATATCAAAAGCAGTCCTGGTGGGCTACGCGACATCCACACCCTGCAATGGGTCGCCCGCCGTCATTTTGGTGCCACGTCGCTGGATGAGATGGTCGGCTTCGGCTTCCTGACGCTAGCGGAGCGCGCCGAACTGAATGAATGTTTGCATATTCTGTGGCGGATCCGCTTCGCATTGCATCTGATCGTGAACCGTTACGACAACCGTCTGCTGTTTGATCGACAGCTCAGCGTGGCTCAACGCCTCAATTATGGCGGTGAAGGCAATGAGCCGATCGAGCGGATGATGAAAGACTATTTCCGGGTCACACGGCGAGTAAGTGAACTGAACCACATGCTGCTCCAGTTGTTTGACGAGGCGATCCTCGCCCTGCCAGCCGATGAAAAACCGCGCCCAATTGATGATGACTTTCAGCTACGTGGCACATTGATTGACCTGCGCAATGACGACCTGTTTATCCGCGAGCCCGAGGCCATTTTGCGGATGTTTTACATCATGGTACGCAATAGCGCGATCACCGGAATTTACTCCACCACACTGCGTCATTTGCGTCATGCCCGCCGTCATTTAACTCAACCGCTGTGCTACATTCCGGAAGCACGCTCGCTATTTCTCAGCATGTTGCGCCATCCGGGCGCAGTGAGTCGCGGTCTGCTGCCAATGCATCGCCACAGCGTGTTATGGGCCTATATGCCGCAGTGGTCACATATTGTCGGTCAAATGCAGTTTGACCTGTTTCATGCTTATACGGTGGATGAGCACACTATCCGCGTGATGCTGAAACTGGAAAGTTTTGCCAGGGAAGAGACCCGCCAGCGCCATCCGCTGTGTGTGGATCTGTGGCCGCGCTTGCGTCAACCGGAACTCATTCTGATTGCTGCGCTGTTCCACGATATCGCCAAAGGTCGTGGCGGCGATCACTCTATTCTGGGGGCTCAGGACGTACTCAAGTTCGCCGAATTACACGGACTCAACTCTCGCGAAACGAATCTGGTCATGTGGCTGGTGCGCCAGCATCTGTTGATGTCGGTAACCGCTCAGCGCCGTGATATTCAGGACCCGGAGGTGATTAAGCAATTCGCCGAAGAAGTACAAACGGAGCACCGTTTGCGCTTCCTGGTCTGCCTGACCGTCGCCGACATCTGCGCCACAAACGAAACGCTATGGAATAGCTGGAAGCAAAGCCTGCTGCGCGAATTATACTTCGCCACGGAAAAACAGCTGCGTCGTGGAATGCAAAATACCCCGGATATGCGCGAGCGTGTGCGCCATCATCAGCTTCAGGCGCTCGCGTTGCTGCGAATGGACAACATTGACGAAGAAGCGCTGCACCATATCTGGTCACGCTGTCGCGCCAACTATTTCGTGCGCCACAGCCCAAATCAGCTGGCCTGGCATGCGCGCCATTTGCTGCAGCACGATCTGAGCAAACCGCTCATTTTACTCAGCCCGCAGGCAACGCGAGGCGGAACGGAGATTTTCATCTGGAGCCCGGACCGTCCTTACCTGTTTGCCGCCGTCTGCGCCGAGCTGGACAGACGTAATCTTAGCGTTCACGATGCACAGATTTTCACCACCCGTGACGGCATGGCGATGGATACGTTCATCGTTCTGGAGCCGGACGGCAGTCCGCTGTCGTCAGACAGGCACGAAGCGATCCGTTTTGGGCTGGAACAAGCTATTACTCAACGCAGTTGGCAGCCGCCGCAGCCGCGCCGTCAACCGGCAAAATTACGCCACTTTACCGTCGATACCGAGGTTACTTTTTTGCCGACCCATACCGACCGTAAATCATTCCTCGAACTTATCGCACTCGATCAACCAGGCCTGCTGGCGCGAGTCGGGCAGATTTTTGCCGATCTGGGAATTTCGCTGCATGGCGCCCGAATTACAACTATTGGCGAACGAGTAGAAGATTTATTCATAATCGCCACCGCCGACCGGCGTGCCCTTAATAATGAGCTGCAGCAGGAAGTACATCAACGGTTGACAGAGGCCCTCAATCCAAACGATAAAGGGTAATGTTTTTATTTATTATGGAAAGAGTTTAACAATGCAGCAGTTACAGAACGTTATTGAGTCCGCTTTTGAGCGTCGTGCCGACATCACTCCGGCAAATGTGGATACCGTAACCCGTGAAGCGGTTAATCAGGTTATTTCTTTACTGGATTCCGGTGCACTGCGTGTCGCAGAAAAGATTGACGGCCAGTGGGTCACCCATCAGTGGCTGAAAAAAGCGGTCCTGCTCTCTTTCCGTATTAACGATAATCAGGTTATCGACGGTGCGGAAAGCCGCTACTTCGATAAAGTGCCGATGAAATTTGCTGACTACGATGAAGCACGCTTCCAGAAAGAAGGCTTCCGCGTGGTTCCGCCTGCGGCCGTGCGTCAGGGGGCATTTATCGCCCGTAACACCGTGCTGATGCCGTCTTACGTTAACATTGGTGCGTATGTCGATGAAGGTACGATGGTCGATACCTGGGCCACCGTAGGTTCTTGTGCGCAAATCGGTAAAAATGTTCACCTGTCCGGCGGCGTTGGCATCGGCGGTGTGCTGGAACCATTACAGGCAAACCCGACCATCATCGAAGATAACTGCTTTATCGGTGCGCGTTCTGAAGTCGTGGAAGGCGTGATCGTCGAAGAAGGCTCCGTCATCTCAATGGGCGTATATATCGGTCAGAGCACCCGTATTTACGATCGTGAAACCGGCGAAGTGCATTATGGCCGCGTACCGGCGGGTTCTGTTGTCGTTTCCGGCAACCTGCCGTCGAAAGATGGCAAATACAGTCTGTACTGCGCGGTGATCGTGAAGAAAGTCGACGCCAAAACGCGTGGCAAAGTGGGTATCAACGAACTGTTGCGTACCATCGACTAACAGCAATTTGAAAAAGCGGGCTTAGCCCGCTTTTTTTACATCTGCGAGTGGCATAAACAAGGCTTTTCGTTAATTATTCAATGGTTATAGTGAGCTTAAGGGTACCGCTATGTATGACAATCTGAAAAGTCTGGGCATTACTAATCCTGAAGAGATCGATCGTTACAGCCTGCGGCAAGAAGCCAACAACGATATCCTGAAAATCTATTTCCAAAAGGATAAAGGCGAGTTTTTTGCCAAGAGCGTGAAGTTCAAATATCCCCGTCAACGTAAAACAGTGGTCGCTGATGGCATCGGTCAGGGTTACAAAGAGGTGCAGGAGATCAGTCCAAACCTGCGCTATGTGATCGACGAGCTGGATCAGATCTGCCAGCGCGATCGCAGTGAAGTCGATCTTAAACGCAAAATCCTCGATGATTTACGTCATCTGGAAAGCGTCGTGACCAATAAGATCAGCGAAATTGAAGCCGATCTGGAAAAACTGACGCGCAAATAACTGCGAGTGGATGTATTCGTAGGCCGGGTTAAGGTGAAGCCGCCACCCGGCATTTTGCTTGATGCCGCAACGCTTATCGGGCAATTAATCAATGCTGCTCATCCAGTTGCAACGCCACATACAGCAGCAGTCTGTCATCAAAATTACCCAAATCCAGCCCGGTAAGTTCTGAAATACGATTCAGGCGATATTCAAGCGTATTGCGGTGGATAAATAGCGCCTTTGAGGTCGCCAGCGGCTGTACGTTGTGGCGAAACCATGCCGCTAATGTCCTCCGCAGCAAGCCATTGTTATCCATCGCTTTCAGTCGTACCAGCGGACGAGCCAGCTCATTAGCCTGCCAGCCACCACGCAGGCTGTCTAACAGCACTGGCAACATTAAATCCTGGTAAAAATAGCTGCGGCTTTCCGGCATGCGCTGCTTACCGACCATCATGGTCGTACGTGCGGTACGATACGAGCGGGCAATGCTGCCCGGCCCGGTAAAATAGTTGCCCAGCGATACGCGAAAGCGTAGCTGTCCGTTCTCTTTCATACGGGCGATCAGCTGTTCAACACGCTTACGATGATCTTCTGCATCCCAGCGGCCAAACTGATTCAGTGCGGGTTTCAGAACCACCATCTCAGTCAGTGAAACAATCGCAATCAGGTTATTTCGTTCTGGTGTCGTCAACGCATTTTGTAATTGCTGTAGTTCAGCCATGGCGCTGTCTACACCAAGCTGCCCGCTGTCGACTTCCACCACCGCTACCACACGTGGCTGGTTCAGATCTATACCTAGCCGCTGCGCCCATTCCACCAGCGCCGGGGTGTTCTCTTCAGCCTGAATCAGGTTCATCACCAGTTCTTCGCGCAGACGACTGTCCTGCGCGAGCAGATGCATCAAACGCGACTGCTCCAGCATCATTTCGGCGGTCATACACACCAGTTCACCGTACTTACGCAAATGCTCCGGCTCACCGGTTAAACCAATAACGCCAACAATTTCGCCTTCAAGCCGCAGCGGCAGGTTTATTCCCTGTCGCACGCCGTGCAGGTGTCGCGCTACCGCATCATCAATATCGACTACCCGGCCCTGTGAGAGCACCAGCAGCGCACCTTCGTGCAATTCACCAATACGTTCACGATCGCCGCTGCCGATGATCCGCCCACGGGCATCCATTACGTTGATGTTGGTATCAATGATGCGCATCGTGCGCGCCACGATATCCTGCGCCATTTTGGTATCGAGATGCCAGCCAGCCATAAAGCCCTCCTGTGAGCAGTGCTCAAGCATAGGGAAGAAAACAGGCTGCGACATTGTGCAAATGCACAAAGCAGAAGAGAGAAGTATGGAGTTGTGGTAGGTATCACAAAAAGAAACCCCTTCCCTGATATGGGAAGGGGTTCTGAGGGATTACTGCATCAACAGATAGATAGAGCTATCACCACGCTGAATGTTCAGCGCCAGAACAGCCGGTTTACTGTCGAGAATTTTGCGCAGTTCCGCGATGTTTTTCACCGGTTGCTGGTTAGCACCAATGATGACATCCCCTTTCTTCAGGCCAATCTGTGCCGCCGGCGAATTCGGTTTCACATCGCTCACCACGACACCTTTGTCCTGGCCTTTGTTGCTCATATCCGCGCCTTCAATGCCTTTGAAGATAGAGCTGGAATCAACCTGAGTCTGGCTGCTCTGCTGCAGCTCCAGGTTCACCGTTACCGGCTTACCGTCGCGCAGCAGGCCAAGGTTAATTTTGCTACCCACTGGCATGGTGCCAACCTGAGCACGCAGGGCAGCGAAGCTGCTGATGGGTTTACCGTTCAGTGATGTAATCACGTCACCCGCTTTGATACCGGCTTTCGCTGCAGAAGAGTTCGGCATAACCTGGCTGACGAATGCCCCGCGCTGGGCATCCACTTTCATCGCTTTCGCCAGCTCAGAGCTCAGCTCAGTCCCCATAATACCCAGCTCACCGCGTTTAACCTGGCCGAACTCAACCATCTGCGAAGTCAGGTTTTTCACCATGTTGCTTGGGATAGCAAAACCGATCCCGATGTTGCCGCCGTCCGGCGCGAGGATCGCGGTGTTAATCCCGATCAACTCGCCATTCAGGTTAACCAGCGCACCACCA
Organism: Citrobacter sp. wls619; assembly: GCF_005281345.1. GTDB lineage: Bacteria > Pseudomonadota > Gammaproteobacteria > Enterobacterales > Enterobacteriaceae > Citrobacter. The sequence continues at coordinate 8,053 of NZ_SZXJ01000077.1, read as the reverse complement.
GAGTTACCGCGGTTGATCGCCGCATCCGTCTGGATGAAGTTCTCGTAGTTTTCGGCATTCAGGCCACTACGCCCCAGTGCAGAAACGATACCTGAAGTCACCGTTTCACCAAGGCCAAACGGGTTACCAATCGCTACAGTGTAATCACCCACGCGCAGCGCATCAGAATCAGCCAGCTTAATTGCCGTCAGGTTTTTCGGATCCTGAATTTGGATCAGCGCGATATCAGAGCGCGGATCTTTTCCGACGATCTTCGCGTCAAACTTACGCCCATCGCTCAGTTGAACCTTGATCACCGTAGCGTTATCGACCACGTGGTTGTTGGTCACAACATACCCTTTCGCGGCATCAATGATGACGCCAGACCCCAGCGCCATAAATTTCTGCTGCTGTCCGCCGCCGTTGTCAGCGCCCGGAGCACCGCCCTGGCAGAACGGTGAGCTCTGGAACGGAGAACCGTCCTGGCAGAACGGAGAATTATCCCCGAAGAACTGCTGGAAATTACGCGGCATGCGCGGCGTATTGACCGTCGTGCTCCCCTCGACATTAATACTCACCACCGATGGCATCACTTTTTCGAGCATCGGGGCCAGGCTTGGCATCTGTTGGGCTGTTGTTGCTGAAGACGCTGTCTCAGCCGCCGTTGCAGACAGGGGGGACAACGCCAAACCTAAACTCAGAGCCAGTGCACTCATTGCTAATGTGGTTTTTTTCATGTGTTTCGTTCTCGATTAACAGGTCACGCAAAATTGCTGTATACCTCAGAGTCGTTTTATAGCGCTAAGTTCCAGAATGAAGTTTAAGGAAAAAGTAAAATTTTATTGTCAGTCTTTACAAATGAGTATTTATTGTTCTACCGCCATCAGCCGTCTATATTCATCCCAGGCATACAAGTCAGTCATCCCGCTGATATAATCCTGAATTAAACGGCAGCGATAATAATATTCCATGACCGGGAACCCGGCACTACCCGGCATTATTTTACTGACCGCCTCAACATAAGCAAGACGATGGCGGGTAGACAACTTTTGAAATAATCGTGATTCGATAGGGAACTGTTTTAATCTTTCGTGTTCAACCAGTCCGCTAAAGTCGGATAATGACATTTTTAACAGTGGTTGGTAGATTTCCAGAAGCCCACTGATAACCCGATAGCCTTGCAATTCCAGTTGCTCTACATCTGGATGGCTAAACACATGTTTTATCGCTACATTTTTATATACCCCAAGCAACTGGCTGAAGCTACTGGCATCTTCTAATAAAGCGTGATTAAAACTCCCCTCAAAAATTTGCGGCAAATTATCAATAAAACGTTGAGCGGCGTACGGTACCAGCTTATTCAGCGTGTTAACGCGTAAATACATAAAGAACTGATCTTCCGTACTGCGGCTTAATGTATTTGAGCGAGATTTTTCCCAGGCGTTCTCAACAACCTGGCTAAACAGGGAACCTTTTTCATGCTCCCCCCACGCCTCATACAGATGGTGGTAAAGCTGCTCGACGCTGAAGATTCTTTTCTCAACAGCATCCTCCAGATCAGCCACACAATAAGAGATGTCGTCCGCTGCTTCCATAATCCAGGTTAATGGAAAGCGACTGTAAGGCGCTAAGGATAATTCTTTACGTAACCGCTCAATATACGATTCTTCGGAAAGGTAATATCCCGGTTTCTTCATTAAATAGTTATGCGTTGCCGGTGTACCTCCACGCCACCATGCCGGGCGCGTATATTTTAAAATCCCCCCCACCTGCGACCAGGTCAGGTTCATGCGCATCAGGGTATGCACCAGCCGAATGCCCTGCGCATTGCCTTCAAAATGGCACAGGTCCTGACGTACCTTGCGGCGAATATCATTGAGCGACTCTTCACCTTCACGCAAACGTAACGCAGACACCAGGCAGCGATCGTCGCTTAAGGGCTGACTTTCAGCATCAGCCGGATAGAGTCGCTGGCGGAACCAGTCATTAATCGCTGCCTCGCCAAAGTGACCAAACGGCGGATTGCCGATGTCATGCATCAGGCAGGACATTTCGACGATGCTTTCAAAGGGACCGGTCAACTCATCCAGGCCGTACTGCTCCAACAGCTTTTGCTCTTTCAGTCGGCTGAGGATCTCTTTGGCGATATAACGCCCTACCTGCTGAACTTCCATCGAGTGCGTCAGACGCGTACGTACCGCCGCATTACGCTCCAACGGAAAGACCTGGGTTTTTTGCTGCAGTCGGCGAATAGCCGGAGAATTGATAATACGTCCGCGGTCGCTTTCGAAAATGCGCAGGATCTCATGCTCAGATTTCACGCCCTGCGGCGAACGGTAACGACGATGCCAGTTTATTTTTTTTCGGAAATCGATCTGTGCCATGTCCTCTCCCGCCTGAGAAATGCGCTACCCCTTAAGCGCATGATAGACTATGCCCTCAAATCTGGCTTATCGCGAGTAAATCTATGAAAATCGGCATCATTGGTGCAATGGAAGAAGAAGTTACGCTGCTGCGTGACAAAATCGAAAACCGTCAGACAATCGCTCTTGGCGGTTGTGAAATTTACACCGGCCAACTGAACGGTACTGAGGTTGCGCTACTGAAATCAGGCATCGGTAAAGTGGCTGCGGCGCTGGGCGCTACGCTGCTGCTTGAACACTGCAAGCCAGATGCCATCATCAATACCGGTTCAGCGGGTGGCCTGGCTTCTACGCTGAAAGTGGGTGATATCGTGGTTTCTGACGAAGCGCGCTATCACGACGCTGACGTCACCGCATTCGGCTATGAATTTGGCCAGCTACCGGGCTGCCCGGCCGGTTTTAAAGCCGACCCGGCACTGATTGCTGCAGCGGAATCCTGCATTGCCGAACTCAATCTGAACGCCGTCCGTGGACTGATCGTCAGCGGCGATGCCTTCATTAACGGTTCCGTTGGCCTGGCAAAAATTAAGCATAACTTCCCACAGGCGATTGCCGTTGAGATGGAAGCAACCGCAATTGCGCACGTGTGTCACAACTTTAACGTGCCGTTTGTTGTCGTTCGCGCTATCTCTGACGTTGCCGATCAGCAGTCCCATCTCAGCTTTGACGAGTTCCTGGTCGTTGCCGCGAAACAGTCAAGCCTGATGGTTGAAACGCTGGTGCAGAAACTGGCACATGGCTAAATACATCTTCAGGGCGCTGGTCGCCCTGCTTTTCACTCTTCCGGCGTGGCTTTACGCCGCGCCGCGTGTTATTTCGCTTTCTCCAGCCAACACTGAACTGGCCTTTGCCGCCGGTATTACTCCCGTTGGCGTCAGCAGCTATTCAAACTACCCGCCCGAGGCCAAAAATATTGAAGAGGTCTCAACCTGGCAAGGCATGAACCTGGAACGTATTGTGGCGCTCAAACCCGATTTGGTTATTGCCTGGCGTGGAGGGAATGCTGAGCGGCAGGTTAATCAACTGACCGCTCTGGGCATTAAGGTCATCTGGGTCGATGCCGTCACCATCGAGCAGGTCGCTGATGCATTGCGTCAACTTGCGCCATGGAGCCCCAAGCCTGAACAGGCAAAACAGGCAGCCCAAACCTTGCTTGATGAGTATGCTTTACTAAAATCTCAGTATGCCAACAAACCGAAAAAACGTGTGTTTCTCCAGTTTGGCGCAAATCCTCTGTTTACCAGTGGAAAAGGTTCCATTCAAAACCAGGTTCTTGAGGTCTGTGGTGGAGAAAACATCTTTTCCGGCAGCCGGGTTCCATGGCCGCAGGTCAGCCGCGAACAGGTCCTGGCAAGAGCCCCTCAGGCAATTGTTGCGACCGGCGGTTCGGGCGAAACTCTTAAAATTGAGCAATACTGGGGAAATCAGCTTAAAATCCCGGTTATTACGCTTGATAGTGACTGGTTTGAACGCGCGAGCCCGCGTATTATCCTCGCCGCAAAACAACTCTGTAATGCGCTTTCACAAGTAAATTAGCGCCTGCCCCCACCAGGTTTGTTGTGAGGATTTAAAAATGCTCGTCTATTGGCTGGATATTGTCGGTACCGCGGTATTTGCTATCTCTGGCGTATTGCTGGCCGGAAAACTGCGTATGGACCCCTTCGGCGTTCTGGTCTTAGGCGTGGTAACCGCCGTCGGTGGCGGTACGATCCGCGATATGGCGCTGGATCACGGCCCCGTATTCTGGGTTAAAGATCCCACAGATCTGGTGGTGGCGATGATCACCAGTATGTTGACGATCGTGCTGGTGCGCCAGCCAAGACGTTTACCGAAATGGATACTTCCGGTGCTGGATGCCGTGGGTCTGGCGGTGTTCGTGGGTATTGGCGTGAATAAAGCGTTTCTCGCAGGAACCGGACCACTGGTGGCAATTTGTATGGGGGTCATTACCGGTGTAGGCGGCGGAATTATTCGCGACGTGTTAGCACGTGAAGTGCCGATGATCTTGCGTACCGAAATCTATGCTACGGCATGCATCATTGGCGGGATCGTCCACGCCACCGCGTTTTATACCTTTAATGTGTCGCTGGAAAACGCCAGTATGATGGGGATGGCCGTTACCCTGCTGATTCGGCTTGCCGCTATTCGTTGGCATTTGAAACTGCCGACGTTTGCGCTGGATGATAACGGACGTTGATGTGACGATGCAGAACATGTAGGCCGGATAAGGCGTTTACGCCGCCATCCGGCACATTGCCCGGTGGCGCTACGCTTACCGGGCCTACACCATCAGACCGTCGGTATTACAGACAGCAATCAGATGCTGAAAGAGGAACCACACCCGCAGGTGCTTTTGGCGTTCGGGTTAGTCACAACAAAGCGAGAACCTTCCAGACCTTCGGTGTAATCAACCGCACCGCCTACCAGATACTGCAGGCTCATCGGATCAACCACCAGACCAACACCTTGCTTCTCAATGGTCATATCACCATCGTTTACCTGATCATCAAAGGTAAAACCGTACTGGAAACCGCTGCAACCACCGCCGGTGATATACACGCGTAATTTCAGATTTGGGTTATCTTCATCTGCGATCAGGCTTTTTACTTTATTGGCTGCTGCTTCAGTAAATTGCAGTGGCAGCGCTACGTCATCACTCATATTTTGCTCCAAACGACAATGGCAATTGGGCAAATTATAACCCAATGGTTGAGGCCATTATCTAATACCCTGGTATTTCGTTCAAGTATTCTCGCCCGTGGCGGTACTCTGGCTTTTTGCCGCCTGCTCCGCTTCCTGTTTTGCCAGTGTGCGGGCAAGGATAGTCGAGTATAGCGGTTTTCCACCCATAAACTGGGCTAATAGTGTTGCGCCAAGACAGGTAATAATCATTGGCAAAATGAGCTGATAGTTATCCGTCATTTCCAGCACCAGCACAATGCCCGTTAACGGCGCACGCACTGAAGCGGCCAGCAATGCCCCCATCCCGGCAATAGCAAACGTCCCCGCCTCCAGATGATACTGCGGAAAAGAGGCCGCTGCAGCCATGCCAAATGCCGTTCCCAGCAATGTGCCTAATGCCAGCATCGGGGCAAATATCCCTCCAGGCGCGCCGGAAGAGAAACACAGCAGCGTGGTGATAACCCTGGCGATAAAGATGAACAGCAGCAGGCCCACGCTGAAATTGCCCGCAGCGGCAATCGGGATCAGATTAAATCCACCGCCTGCCGCTTCAGGTTGAATCAAACCGAGGATCCCGCACAGGCCGCCGATCGCGCCGCCCATCAGCACCCATTTTTTAATTTCACCACCGTGGAAGCGTTGAAACATATCCTGGGTACGCAACACCATGGTATTGAACAACGGCCCGACGCAACCAAAAATAATCCCAAGGATGAGGTACAACCACAGCGTATTAACCGGCGCATTGGAGAGTTTCCCAACCTCAATAATCGGGGCCTCGCCGTTGAAAATACGAAACACAATGCTCGACATAATCACGCCGGTAAATACGGCTTTGATCGACACGAGGTTATAACGAAACTGTGGTCGCATCTCTTCAATAATGAACAGAATGCCGGCCAGAGGCGCATTAAACGCGGCCGACAGGCCCGCAGCCGCACCGGTTGCCAGTAAGGTGTGCCGCGCTTCGGCGCTACGCATGCGGAAAATATCCAGCACCATGCGCCCAATATTGCCACCAATTTGCACCGTTGGCCCTTCCCGGCCAAGCACCATCCCGGCACCCAGCGTTCCCATACCACCGATAAATTTTACCGGCAGCACACGCCACCAGCGCACAGGTCGCAATTCTTCCAATGCGCCTTCAATCTCCGGGATCCCTGAACCACCGGCTTCCGGGGCAAATTTACGCACCAGAAAATAGCCGACCATCGCCAGCAGCGCGGAGAGAATAAACGCCAGCGGCCACAGCAGAATGGCATGGTCCGCAACCTGAGCCAGCGCGCCAATGCGGTGGTTCTGTACCCAGGTCACCGCTTTTTCAAATGCCACGCCAACCAGTCCCGTCACGGTACCGACAACTGCGGCCATCAACAGGATCGCCAACGGCGTTTTGTCTCGTTCCAGGAGTCGACGGATTTGATCCCTGCGGCGTAAACGCACAATTTGTTGTGCTTCAAAAGAGGGAGAGTCAGTCTTCATCAGATGATCATTAATTGGTAATACAAATACGGAATCGGCATTCTACTCGCACATTTCACGAAAATCCCCTGCAAATCGCATTGTTTCAATTGCGTAAAACTTTCATAACCTTCTCTGAATAACTAGAATAGCGGGCATTTACTTTTTCTACGAACCAGGACCCCATCCATGAGTAAGTCTGAAAATCTCTACAGCGCAGCACGCGAACTTATCCCCGGCGGCGTTAACTCCCCCGTTCGCGCCTTTACTGGCGTGGGTGGTACTCCGCTGTTTATTGAAAAAGCGGACGGCGCATACCTGTATGATGTCGATGGTAAAGCCTATATCGATTATGTCGGCTCCTGGGGGCCGATGGTGCTGGGTCATAACCACCCGGCAATTCGCAATGCCGTGATTGAAGCGGCAGAGCGTGGTTTAAGCTTCGGCGCGCCGACCGAGATGGAAGTAAAAATGGCGGCGCTGGTCACTGAGCTCGTGCCGACCATGGACATGGTACGTATGGTGAACTCCGGTACCGAAGCCACAATGAGCGCGATCCGTCTGGCGCGAGGTTTCACCGGGCGCGATAAAATCATCAAATTTGAAGGCTGCTACCACGGTCATGCTGACTGCCTGCTGGTCAAAGCCGGTTCTGGGGCATTGACGCTGGGTCAGCCTAACTCTCCGGGGGTTCCGGCAGATTTCGCAAAACATACCCTGACCTGCACCTATAACGATCTTGCCTCAGTACGTGCGGCATTCGAACAGTATCCGCAGGAAATCGCCTGTATTATCGTTGAACCGGTTGCCGGCAACATGAACTGCATCCCGCCGCTGCCGGAATTCCTGCCGGGCCTGCGTGCGCTGTGTGATGAGTTTGGCGCACTGTTGATCATCGATGAAGTCATGACCGGTTTCCGCGTCGCACTGGCGGGGGCGCAGGATTATTACGGCGTAGTACCGGATCTGACTTGTCTGGGTAAAATCATCGGTGGCGGCATGCCCGTCGGCGCATTTGGCGGCCGTCGTGATGTGATGGATGCCCTGGCGCCAACCGGTCCGGTTTACCAGGCGGGTACGCTGTCCGGTAACCCAATTGCGATGGCGGCAGGTTTTGCCTGTCTGAATGAAGTCGCCCAGCCGGGGATTCATGAGACGCTGAACGAACTGACGACGCGTCTGGCGGAAGGTCTGCTGGAAGCCGCTCAGGAAGCAAATATTCCGCTGGTGGTTAACCATGTCGGTGGGATGTTCGGGATTTTCTTCACTGACGCAGAAACCGTGACCTGCTATCAGGACGTGATGTCCTGCGACGTTGAACGCTTTAAGCGCTTCTTCCATATGATGCTGGATGAAGGTGTTTACCTGGCGCCGTCCGCCTTTGAAGCTGGCTTTATGTCTGTCGCGCATAGCGAAGACGATATCAATAACACCATCGACGCTGCACGTCGGGTGTTTGCGAAATTGTAAGTGATGAATTGCCGGGTGGCGCTTACGCTTACCCGGCC
>NZ_SZXJ01000043.1:417-158956 GCF_005281345.1 Citrobacter sp. wls619 | reverse complement strand
GAGAGTAGGGAACTGCCAGGCATCAAATTTAGTGTGCTGATATGGCTCAGTTGGTAGAGCGCACCCTTGGTAAGGGTGAGGTCCCCAGTTCGACTCTGGGTATCAGCACCAGTTTTTCGGGTTAAAGTTTGGCACTTAGTAAAGAATTTGTCTGGCGGCTGTAGCGCGGTGGTCCCACCTGACCCCATGCCGAACTCAGAAGTGAAACGCCGTAGCGCCGATGGTAGTGTGGGGTCTCCCCATGCGAGAGTAGGGAACTGCCAGACATCAAATAAAAGCGAAAGGCCCAGTCGAAAGACTGGGCCTTTTTGCGTTTTTAACGTATCAGGGAAAATAGGCCGGATACGCGCAAACGCTTTACCCGGCCCACGAGGTCGGCCTGATACGTGCAGGCAATTGGGGCATTAATGTATAACCTGCGACAAAAAGGCACGAGTTCGTTCGGATTTAGGGTGGGCAAAAAATTCATCTGGAGGCGCCTGTTCGACAATCTCACCAAGATCCATAAAGATCACCCGATCCGCTACCGTGCGGGCGAACCCCATTTCATGTGTTACACACAGCATTGTCATTCCCGATTGCGCCAGGCCAATCATCGTATCCAGTACTTCCTTTACCATTTCGGGATCTAACGCTGACGTGGGCTCGTCAAACAGCATGATTTTGGGTTTCATGCACAGCGAGCGCGCAATAGCGACACGCTGTTGCTGACCACCGGAAATTTGCCCGGGATACTTATGTGCATGTTCAGCAATGCGGACCCGCTCAAGGTAGTGCATTGCCAGCACTTCGGCTTCTTTCTTCGGCATCTTTTGCACCCAAATAGGGGCCAGTGTGCAGTTTTGCAGAACCGTTAAATGAGGGAAGAGATTAAAGTGCTGGAAGACCATGCCAACTTCCTGTCTGACACGTTCGATATTGCGGATATCTTCGTTGAGTTCGATTCCATCCACGACAATACGCCCTTGCTGATGTTCTTCCAGATGGTTAATACAGCGGATAGTCGTCGATTTTCCGGAACCAGAAGGTCCGCACAATACGATACGCTCTCCCTGTTTTACCTGCAGGTTGATATTCTTCAGGACATGAAACTGCCCATACCATTTGTTGACGTTTTCCAGCGTAATCATCGCGTCAGTGGACGGTATTACTATTTGGCTCATAAATTCCTCAGTGCGGTGTACGCCCGGTGTTAAAACGTTTTTCCAGATGCTGGCTATAGCGCGACATGCTGAAACAGAAAACCCAGTAAATCAGTGCAGCGAAAACATATCCTTCAGTCGACATCCCCAGCCAGGCCGGGTCGACAGTTGCTTGCTGGACGCTGCTAAAGAGATCGAACAGACCGATGATGATGACCAGGCTGGTATCCTTGAATAGCGCGATGATGGTATTGACCAAACCGGGAATGACCAGTTTCAGTGCCTGGGGAAGAATAACCAGCCCCTGCGTTTTCCAGTACCCGAGCGCCAGTGATTCAGCCGCTTCATACTGCCCCTTTGGTAAGGCCTGTAATCCCCCGCGTACCACTTCCGCAACATAGGCTGACTGGAAAAGAATGACGCCAACCAGTGCCCGAATAAGTTTGTCGATAGTTGTACCTTCCGACATAAATAGCGGGAGCATGACTGAGGACATAAACAGGACGGTTATAAGCGGTACACCACGCCAGAACTCAATGAAAATGACCGATAAAACACGTACGATCGGCATATGAGAACGGCGGCCTAACGCCAGTAAAATTCCCCATGGAAGCGCGCCCGCGATACCCACGGAGGCGATAATCAGAGTCAGTGTTAATCCCCCCCACTGCCGGGTTTCTACGCGTTCAATCCCGAGAAAACCACCGTACATCAGCCACCAGACGGTAAGGGGATACACCACCGCCCAGATGGCGATATAGCGGCCACGATGGGGGATGGTTTTCAAGAACATCGGGATGATGGAAAGCAGACCAATAATCAGGGCCAGATTGACGCGCCAGCGTTGATCGTGTGGATACAGCCCATACATGAATTGCCCAAAGCGTTCATGGATGAACACCCAACAAGCCCCTGCTTTGGTACAGTCGGCCCGGGTAGAACCGACCCAGTTGGCCTGCAGGAATGCCCAGTTCAACAGCGGGGGAAGGAACGACCAAATAAGCCATACGCAGAGCAATGTGAGCAGGCTGTTTGACCAACCAGAGAACAGGTTTTTACGTACCCAAAATAGAATGCGACTAGCCGGGTTACTGCTCGGGCGCGCGGGGTGAGACAGCAGTGCTTTTGTCATCATGGCTCCTTAGCGCTCAATCAGTGCGATGCGGCGGTTATAAATATTCATCAACAGAGAAATACTCAGGCTGATGATCAAGTAAACCGACATGGTGATGGCGATAGTTTCGATGGCCTGTCCTGTTTGATTGAGCACGGTTCCGGCAAACAATGACACCATATCCGGGTAGCCAATGGCGGCTGCGAGAGAGGAGTTCTTAACGATATTCAGATACTGACTCGTCAGTGGGGGAATAATGACACGCAGCGCCTGTGGGATGATGACCTGCCGCAGGGTTACCCGGTTTGGTAGGCCGAGAGAACGTGCCGCTTCATGCTGCCCATAAGGAACTGCCTGAATCCCCGCCCGGATAATTTCAGCAATAAATGCAGAGGTGTATACAGAAAGCGCCAGTGTCAGGGCGGCCAATTCTGGAATAAGCACCATACCGCCACGGAAGTTAAACCCGCGCAGTTCAGGGATATCCCAGTGCAGCGCCGCACCGAAAATCCAATGTGAAATCATCGGTAGGAACACGATTAGCACCAGGGCTGTTGGCCATGTTCGGCGTAACTGGCCTGTTTTGGTCTGGTGCATTTTGTTGAAGCGAAATAACCCAATGGTGATGATGACGGCAATCACGATTGCGGCACAGAAGGTAATCAGACCTTCTCCCATCTGTGGTGCCGGAATGTAGAGCCCACGATTGCTCAGAAAGACCAGATCCAGGGTACTAACAGCCTGCCGCGGTCCGGGCAAATTCCGTAATACGGCAAAATACCAAAAGAAGATCTGCAGCAATGGCGGGATATTGCGGAACGTTTCGATATAAATCGTAGAGAGCTTTCGCAGTAACCAGTTATCCGACAGCCTTGCCAGTCCGAGAAAAAAGCCAAGAAATGATGCGAAAACAATGCACAATGCGGAGACTAGCAGTGTGTTAAGCAGACCGACGATAAAGACGCGGCCATAGGTATCGCCTTGCTCGTAATCAATCAGATGCTGGACGATACCAAATCCGGCACTGCGTTCGAGAAAAGAAAAGCCCGAGGTAATACCGCGACTGCTCAGGTTATTAATGGTGTTATGAATGAGATAGACCGCAATGCTAACGACTGCAATCACAGCGAGTATTTGAAATAACCAGGCGCGGACCGCAGGGTTAGAAAAGGATAACGATCCTTTTACGTTTGAGCGGCGATGGGACATAAGAAAACCTCGGTAACTATGACTCTGGGCTGAGCGCCGCAGTTGCGGCGCTCGTTGCATCACTGCGCATTAGCGCACGGGTGGTGCATACTGAATGCCACCGTTATTCCAGAGGTTGTTCTGTCCACGCTTGATCTTCAGCGGGCTTTCCGATCCAACGTTACGTTCAAAGATCTCCGAGTAGTTACCTACCTGCTTGATAATGTTGTAAGCCCATTTGTTATCAAGTTTCAGATCCTTGCCATAGTCCCCCTCTTTACCTAACAGGTGTGCCATATCCGGTGTTGCAGGATTTGCCGCTTTTTCGTCAACATTTTTCGAGTTAACACCCATCTCTTCGGCGTTCAGCATAGCGAACAACGTCCAGCGAACAATCGAGAACCACTCGTCGTCACCACGACGCACGACTGGCCCCAGTGGTTCTTTAGAAATAACTTCTGGCAGTACAATCCATTCTGCGGGGTTGCTCAGTTTGATCCGCAGGGCGTATAACTGAGACTGGTCGGAAGCAAGCGTATCGCAGCGCCCTGATTCCAGCGCTTTAGCGGACTCATCAGAACGGTCAAAGGTGACAGGGGTATACTTCATGTTATTGGCTTTAAAGTAGTCGGCCACATTCAGTTCAGTATCTGTTCCTGCCTGAATACAAACCGTCGCGCCATCCAGTTCTTTAGCGCTCTTCAGACCCGCTTTATTATGGGTGAGAAAACCAATGCCGTCGTAATAGGTTACGCCGGTGAAAGACATGCCCATCCCCGCATCACGAGAGGAAGTCCATGTGGTATTACGGGAAAGCAAATCGACCTCACCAGACTGTAACGCGGTGAAGCGCTCTTTGGCGGTGAGTGGGGTATATTTTACTTTGCTGTCATCACCAAATACGGCAGCGGCAACGCCACGACATACATCGACATCAATACCAGAGAATTTACCGCTTGCATCAGCGTAAGAAAAACCAGGCAGGCCATCACTGATACCACATTGCACAAAACCTTTTTTCTTTACGGCATCGAGAGTTGCGCCGGCATGTGCCTGATTTGCAACCGCAAGCAGCACGCCGGCCGCAGCCAGGCTGGCTATTATCATCTTTTTCATAGAGCATCCTGTGTGGAGGAATTATTGTTATGGAAACGTTCTGAAAACGTCTTTTACCTGTCTGTGGCTATGGCCATACTCTTTTAAGCAAAGGTAGTGCCAGGTTTTTGCGCACGATTATTCGACGCAATATGCAGAGTGTAGACAGGAAAAAATAAATGCAGCGCCCTGAAGTGGTGCAAAATTGAAACGTAAGCCACATTTCAGCGCAAAATATTTAAATTTCAGACAGGACGCAAGATAACAATTTCGGGCGTGAATATCCGTAGCGTGAGAATAATGAAAGGGATGAGCGTTATAACGAAGAATAGAGAAAATGCTAATTTGAGATCATGGATATGTGAAGCGAATCTATAATAATTTTATTTTATGAGCGATGCTATGAACCAACGTTTTGTCTTATATAAAGATTTAATCATTATGGCTAAAAGCGCGGCAACGGCCGCGCTTTTATGATTATTTATTTCGTCAAGGCAACTATCCCAAGCGTCAAGCCGGCAACTGCGGCTGCACCACCGGCTATCGCGCCTGCAGTTTCCCAGTTATCCTGTGTGGTACCTTTCATACAGGTGTTGGTATGAACCAGACGCCCTTGATCGTCATAGACAGGCACGCAAGGGGAATCGTGTGCACAGCCAGCCAGTAATGCGGTAAGCAGTGCAACGGGTATTAATCTTTTCATGGTGTTACCTCAAAAATAAGCGTTTCGCTAATTGAGCAAAGACAAACGCTCAGCCATCTGCGAACTCGACCGCTATTTTACCACTGCTTAAAAAAAGACTGACATGAGGAATAATCTCAATTCATGTGGATTGTAAAAATAATGGATAAAATGGGCGCGCCTGAAAGTTTTTTCTGCAATGTTTTAGCAGAATTAAATGTCTATCTTATTAATAAATAAAGAACTCATCATCATGTAAAAAGGCGTCCATGGACGCCTTTATTTTACAAATTAATCGTGGTGCCGGCTAAAACGCCGTTTAACGACAACGAAGAAGACGGGAACGAAGAAGATCGCTAACAATGTTGCAGTGAGCATCCCTCCCATAACACCAGTACCAACAGCATTCTGCGCACCGCTACCTGCACCGTGGCTGATAACCAGGGGCATAACCCCGAGAATAAACGCCAGGGATGTCATCAGGATCGGGCGAAGACGCATGCGGGAAGCCTCGAGAGTGGCTTCGATCAACCCTTTGCCTTCTTTGTCCATCAGGTCTTTGGCAAATTCGACGATCAGGATGGCGTTTTTGGCAGAGAGTCCGATGGTCGTTAGCAGGCCCACCTGGAAGTACACGTCGTTATTCATCCCGCGAAGTGACGCTGCCAGCAATGCTCCAACAACACCGAGCGGTACAACAAGCATGACAGAGAATGGAATCGACCAGCTCTCATACAATGCCGCAAGGCAAAGGAAGACGACGATCAGCGAGATGGCATACAGCGCCGGAGCCTGGTTACCTGACAGTCGTTCCTGATAGGACATTCCCGTCCAGTCATGACCGATACCATTTGGTAGTTTTTCCGCAAGGCTTTCCATCAAGGCCATTGCCTCACCGGTACTCCTGCCTGGCGCAGCTTCTCCCAGCAATTCCATTGATGGCATACCATTGTAACGTTCCAATCGTGGCGAGCCGTAAATCCAATGTGCTGAACTGAATGTAGAAAATGGCACCATTTCGCCATTGGCGCTGCGGACATACAGATTATTGATGTCCTCTGGCAACATACGGAATTTAGCATCTGCCTGGACGTACACTTTTTTCACGCGGCCACGGTCAATGAAGTCATTGACGTAATAGCCCCCCAAGGCGGCAGAGATGGTTTCGTTGATATCAGATAATGAAACACCCAGTGCTTGTGCTTTTTCCTGATCGACATCCAGCTTGAATTGCGCGGTATCCTCAAGACCGTTAGGGCGTACGCGCACCAGCAGGTCAGGGTGTTTTGCCACCATGCCCAGCAGCTGGTTACGTGCTTGGGTTAGTGCGGCATGTCCCAGCCCGCCCTGGTCAATCAGTTCAAAGTCAAAACCGGTTGCCGTACCCAGCTCAACAATGGCTGGCATGTTGAACGGGAACACTAAACCATCGCGAATCTGACTAAATGCCCGGGTTGCGCGGGCAATAACGGATTCAACGTTATTTTCGCTACCGCTACGTTCTTCCCAGGGTTTGAGGCTGACGAACGCCATCCCTGAGTTTTGTCCCTGACCGCTGAAGCTAAAGCCGTTAACCGTAAAGACGCTCTCGACATTCGCTTTTTCATTGTTCAGATAGTAGTGAGTGACCTGATCCAGCACTTTCTGAGTACGCTCTTGAGTTGCCCCTGCCGGGAGCTGAATCATTGTCAGGAATACGCCCTGATCTTCCTCTGGTAAGAAAGAGGTTGGAAGGCGCATGAAGAGTACAGCCATCCCAATCACAATGACCAGATACACCACCAGGTAACGCCCCGTTTTGCGAATGATCCCACTGACGCTATTGGTGTAATGGTTGACGCTGTGGTCAAATTTGGCGTTAAACCAACCAAAGAAACCGCTTTTTTTCTCGTGATGATCGGCAGAAACGGGCTTCAGTAATGTTGCGCACAGTGCCGGCGTCAGAATCAAGGCGACCAGCACGGAAAGCGCCATTGCAGAAACAATCGTGATTGAGAACTGTCGGTAAATTGCCCCAGTGGAACCGCCAAAGAAGGCCATTGGGATAAATACCGCAGACAGCACCATGGCGATACCGACCAGAGCACCCTGAATTTGTGACATGGATTTCTCTGTCGCCTCTTTCGGCGGTAGATTATCTTCCATCATCACACGTTCAACGTTTTCCACCACGACTATCGCGTCATCAACCAACAAGCCGATGGCGAGCACCATCCCGAACATCGTTAGGGTATTTATCGAGTAGCCAAACGCGGCAAGGACGGCGAATGTGCCCAACAATACGACGGGGACAGCGATGGTTGGAATGAGCGTCGCCCGGATGTTTTGCAGGAACAAATACATGACCAGGAAGACCAGTACGATCGCCTCAAACAGCGTTTTTACCACTTCGTGAATAGAGATTGTAACAAACGGCGTCGTGTCGTACGGATAGACGACCTTCATTCCCTGCGGGAAGAAGGGTTGCAGCTCAACCAGCTTGGCTTTGATGGCGTTAGCGGTATCCAGCGCGTTTGCCCCGGTTGCCAGTTTAATACCGAGACCGGATGCTGGCTTACCGTTAATGCGAGCAACAACATTATAGTTTTCACCGCCCAGCTCAATACGTGCGACATCTTTCAGATGAACAACAGAGCCATCACTGTTCACCCGTAAGGTGACTTTGCCGAACTCTTCTGGATCTTTCAGGCGTGTTTGCGCAATGATCGAGGCATTAAGCTGCTGATTAGGTAATGCCGGCGTACCACCTAACTGACCTGCGGCTATCTGATCGTTCTGTACTTTTAACTGATTAATGACATCGACTGGTGTGAGCTTGTACTTATTCAGCAAGTTTGCATCCAGCCAGATGCGCATGGCGTACTGAGCACCAAACAGCTGCACGTCGCCAACGCCGTTCAGACGACTGATGGTGTCTTTAACGTTAGAGGCAACATAATCGGAGATGTCGTCCTGCGTAGTTTGTGGATTGTCAGAAACAAAACCCGCGACCATCAAAAAGCTGCTACTCGATTTCTCAACACTGATACCCTGCTGCTGGACCTCCTGCGGTAGAAGCGGTGTGGCGAGCTGCAATTTATTTTGCACCTGGACCTGCGCGATATCGGGGTCGGTCCCAGACTGGAACGTCAGTGTGATGGTCACGCTCCCGGCTGAATCGCTGGTGGAGGACATATACATCAGGTTATCGATACCGTTCATGTTCTGTTCGATAACCTGCGTTACTGTGTCCTGTACCGTCTGCGCATCCGCACCCGGGTAGGTTGCTGAAATCGCGACGGCAGGGGGCGCGATGGTTGGGTACTGCGCCACGGGCAGTTGCATGATCGCCAACGCACCTGCCATCATCAGAATGATGGCCAGCACCCAGGCAAAGATAGGTCGCCTAATAAAAAAGTTTGCCATGTCCGCTTACCTTATTGCGCCGCAGTTGCTGCCGGGGCATCGGTAGTGGCTTTAACCTGCACGCCAGGACGTGCTTTCTGTAAGCCGCTCACGATGACTTTATCGCCGGGTTTTAAACCGTCGCTAATCAGCCATTTGTCGCCAATGGCTTGCGCGGCGACAACGGCACGAGACTCAACCTGGCTCTTGTCGTTAACGACCATCACTGTGGCATCACCACGTGGAGTACGCGTTACACCTTGTTGTGGAACGAGAATGGCATTGGGCTGTACACCTTCATCGATACGTGCCCGAACAAACATGCCTGGTAACAGGGTGTGCTGCGGGTTAGGGAACACGGCTCTGAGGGTGATGGATCCGGTGCTTTCATCAACCGTAACGTCAGAAAATTGCAAAGAGCCTTTCAGCGGGTAGGACTGGCCATTTTCCATCACCAGTTCAACAGCGCTGCTGGTGCTGTCTTTATGCAGGCTGCCTTGTTCAATGGATTGCTTGAGGCGCATAAAGTCGTTGCTGGACTGCGTGACATCGACATAAATAGGATCAAGTTGCTGAACGGTGGCTAACTCTGTTGCCTGACCATTGGTGACCAGCGCCCCTTCAGTGACGTTGGATTTACCGATACGCCCGCTAATTGGCGATGTGACTTTGGTGTAGGCAAGATTAATGCGGGCACTTTCAACGGCTGCTTTTGCCGCAGTAACCGAAGCATCTGCCTGACGCGCATCAGCAATGGCCTGATCGTACTCTTGTTGGCTGATGTACTTTGTGCCGACCAGCGGGATGTAGCGTTTCACGGTTAAATGCGCAATTGCAGCAGCCGCTTCGCTCTTCGCCAGCTCACCTTTGGCGCTGTCATAGTCTGCCTGGTAGGTTGCGGGATCGATCTGATAGAGCGATTGACCTGCTTCAACATCACTCCCTTCGGTGAAATTCCGTTTAAGTACAATCCCACTGACCTGAGGGCGGACTTCAGCAATACGGAATGAGGTCGTTCGTCCCGGCAGTTCCGTTGTCACGGCTAAAGGGGCCGACTCAACAACATGGACAGTAACCTGTGGCTCGGCAGGATGAGCTTGTGTATCCCCCTGATCGTTACAACCGGCGAGTAATGCAGCGGAGATGATGATGAATGAGGGCAGGAGTGAAAACCTGGCATTTTTCGTCATTACTATTCCTTAAAAAACCGAAAGCTCGTTATTTACCGGGTGAGGCAAGGGAGATAACGTGCACAAAAAATAATAGTTGGCTATCCTACAAATTATTAGCTTGCGATGTAAGCAATACTTATTTATGGGGGCGGTGCACGGCACGTAAAAACAAAAAAGAGTAATCGGCTACCGACTTATTATGTCGTTAATCGTAATACTATGATGTGCATAAAAACATATTGAAATGATTATTCGATTGGTGAATGTATTTGTGTTGTTTATTCGTTTTGATTATTTGTGTGTAATCAGCAAAATGAAATAGTTTAGAACTCGTTTAAACAATCGCCAGGTGATACATTTATTCCGTATAGTAAATATTAAATAAGAAAGTTAATCATTCTCTACTCTGTCTCAGGCATTCGGAACTATGGCCAGAAAAACGAAAGCTGATGCCCTCAAAACGCGTCAGCTCCTGATTGAAACAGCGATAGCGCAGTTTGCCGCGCGCGGCGTAGGCAATACGACGCTAAACGACATTGCGGACGCCGCCAACGTGACGCGGGGGGCACTTTACTGGCATTTTGAAAATAAGATCCAGCTGTTTAATGAGCTATGGTTACAACAACCTCCTCTCCGCAACCTTATTCAGGAAAAACTCATTGGTCGTTGGGGGGATAATCCGTTACAGCGGTTGCGTGAGAAATTAGTTGTCGGTTTACAATATATTGCTGAGAATCCCCGTCAGCAGGCATTAATGCAAATTTTATATCATAAATGTGAATTTCATAACGATATGATATCAGAGCAGGCGATTCGCGATAAAATAGGACTTAGCCACCAAAATATTCGTGAGTCTTTGCAGCAGTGTGCGGTTAACAATCTGATCGCGACCAGCCTTGATTTAGACGTTATCATTATTATTTTGCATGGTAGTTTTAGCGGAATAATAAAAAACTGGTTAATGAATCCAGCGAGTTATGACCTCTACCAACAAGCACCTGCATTAGTCGATAATGTGTTAAAAATGTTAAGCCCTGATGGCTGTATGCTGCAATTGGTTCAGGGTGAGGATCAGGCCGGCTAGTTTCTGCCGCCATGGACTGACGGCAGTTGCAGAACGGTAAGTCACCGGACGTACTATTCGAGGTCGATACAGTTGACCAGCTTGAGGGGATTCACTGAGTTCATATTCCGACACTTGTCGTGCTCTGTTGTCATCAACTCTATCCATTGAATGAGTAGCGCATCAAAAAGAAAAACGAAGACCGCAAAAACAACCAGCCACCAATACTTGCGAATCATTACCAAATCCTGTGTATTCATGCCCAAGCGTGCAGGGAATATACACGAAATCTAAAGGCTGAAAAGCAGACTTACAATGCTTTTACTTTGCTGAAATTCCACCGCTCTTTTCCGGTAATCGACTCTTTTTAGACAGGTTTTTCGTCTTGCGCTTTTTCACCTTTGCAAGCTCATTCTCTGAAAAATGGGAGCTAATACGCAGTCGCCGTAGTCCCATTTTTACGTATTCATCATTGATTTCAATACCGATAAACTGGCGCCCTAAATCCACCGCCGTTGCCCCGGTAGTGAAGCTACCCGCGAACGGATCTAACACCCGGTCGTTTGGGTTCGAGGAGGCCAAAATGATGCGTTCCAGCAGGGCTTTAGGCTTTTGGGTCGGGTGGTTTTCGTATTCATCCATCAGGTAGCGAACGCGGGGAAACTCCCAGACGTTGCCCGGTACTTTTTTCTGGTTGTAAGGTTGGGGCGGGTTTTTTCTGTAATCGATCAGCGCGCGTTTCGCCCCGGTTTTCGCTTCAACCAAAATATCATCACGGTTAAATGTATAGCTTTTGGGGTCTTTGACCATCATCAGGATCGGTTCATACATGGAGCCAAAGTGCTTTTTGGCCTGTACCCCTGAGCTATCATAGGCCCACACAATACGGCTTTTGATGGTAAAAAGCTGTCGGCATTTGAGATCGATGTACGGCATGTTCTCCGTACTGTTCATGATGTACATGGTGCCTTGTGGTTTTAATATTCGATGGCATTCATCAATGCACTCGAACAGCGAGGCCAGAAAGCTCTCTTCGTCCCAGGATTCTACCAGCCCGTCAAAGTCTTTCCCGATGTTATACGGTGGGTCGGCAAAGATCAGATCGATGCTTTCAGACGGCAGCTTTTTCAGTTCAGTCAGCGCATCACCCTGGATTATCTTTTTGGATTCATCACCAAAGTAGACAGGTTCACATCTTGCTTTCATCACCAAAGCCTCCGTGTGACGCGAATAAAAAAGGCGCTTCCCCATGCCGAGTAGCGCCTTTTAAAACAAACATTTCGCTGATTAGTATCAGTTCATGCCGTATTTTTTCAGTTTTTTACGCAGCGTACCACGGTTGATGCCCATCATCAGGGCAGCACGGGTCTGGTTACCGCGGGTGTATTGCATCACCATGTCCAACAGGGGCTGTTCTACTTCAGCCAGTACCAGCTCATAGAGATCGTTAACATCCTGACCATTCAATTGAGCAAAATAGTTCTTCAGTGCCTGTTTAACCGAGTCACGCAGGGGTTTTTGAGTTACCTGATCCTGAGAGTTAACGGTAGAAACGGTCAGTACGTCAGAATTTACGCGTTGTTCGAACATAGTTCTGTCAGCTCTTTATTTCTGTTTACGCAAAATTTTCGAAGTATGCCTCCAACGCCGCCAGCTGTTCGCTGGAATCTTCAATGGCGTTGAATGTGCGCCGAAACTGGTCATCCGGAGCGTGTTCCTGGAGATACCAGGATACGTGTTTACGCGCAATTCGGTACCCTTTTGCCTGACCATAAAAGTCGTGCAATTCCCGAACATGCGCACAAAGCAAGCGCTTCACCTCTGCCAGAGGCAGCGGGGGCAGCAGCTCCCCAGTGTCCAGATAATGCTGGATTTCCCGAAAGATCCAGGGTCTTCCCTGAGCTGCACGTCCTATCATCAGGGCATCCGCCCCCGTATAGTCGAGTACAGCTCTGGCTTTATGCGGGTCAGTAATGTCGCCATTCGCGATAATCGGAATGGAAACTTTCTGCTTAACTGCCCGAATACTGTCGTACTCAGCATCTCCATTGAACAAACAGGCGCGGGTGCGTCCATGAATGGTCAGAGCCTGAATGCCACAGTCTTCAGCCAGTTGGGCAATCTCTACGCAGTTACGGTGTTCCGGAGCCCAGCCGGTGCGAATCTTGAGTGTGACAGGAACGTCCACTGCATTGACGACCTCGGTTAGTATCGATTTCACTAAATCCGGGTACTGCAAGAGGGCTGAACCTGCGAGCTTGCGATTCACTTTTTTAGCCGGACACCCCATATTGATATCAATAATCTGGGCGCCGCTTTCCACGTTAATACGTGCGGCATCAGCCATTTCAACAGGGTCGCTACCGGCAATTTGCACCGTGCGAATTCCTGGCTCATCAACGTGCACCATACGTAAACGAGATTTGTCGCTTTCCCAAACCTGCGGGTTAGAAGACATCATCTCGGATACCGTCAATCCTGCTCCCATCTCATAGCACAGCGTCCTGAATGGTCTGTCAGTGATGCCAGCCATAGGTGCTGCGATCAGGCGATTTCTGAGCTGGTATTGTCCGATGCGCATGAGTTAAGAAATGACCATACTGTGACTGCAAGGCGGCGTATATTACGCATTTTTTGCATGAGATGAAAGGCCAAACTTTGACCAATCCACTGAGGTGGATCAATGAATTGCCGTAAATCTGAGCGGGTGAAAATAATTAATCATATAAATCATTGCATTATAAAAATGTGTCGATTTTATATACGCATATAATTTTGCGTAACTTCTCATTTTTTCTTCGAGCTCAGGCGATCTGACAAGATAATCTGCTGAATTAATCAGCAGATTATTGTGACATAGTGTGACTATGCTCGCATTTCAGAACATGATCGTAGCGTTTTCTGAGGATCGCTCAACAATGTTACGTTGATATTCTGCTCAGCTTTTGCGGGGGAGGTACAAAAAAAGGAAAACGTGGCCTACAGAGAGGCCACGAGAAAGGACTATTTTTTCTTGCCGGTAATACGGCACCACTCTTCTTTCTCGATAACCGGATCGAGCGTAAAGAGATCGGCATAGGCTTCGCAAACGCTTTCCGCCTGGCTGGCCAGAATCCCCGAAAGCCCCAGCAAACCGCCTTCAACAGGCAGGACGCTGATTAACGGCGCCAGTTCACGTAATGGGCCAGCCAGGATGTTGGCGACCACCACATCGGCCTTCATCGCTTCTGGCTGGTCTTTCGGCAGGTACAGTTCCAGGCGGTCAGATACGCCATTACGCTGGGCGTTATCGCGGCTTGCCTGAATGGCCTGCGGATCGATATCGACACCAATTGCTTTTGCAGCGCCGAGTTTCAGCGCTGCAATTGCCAGGATGCCGGAGCCGCAGCCAAAGTCGATAACCGTTTTACCGTTAAGGTCGAGACCATCGAGCCATTGCAGGCACAGAGAGGTCGTAGGATGAGTGCCTGTGCCAAACGCCAGACCCGGGTCCAGCATCACGTTGACGGCGTTCTCATCCGGGACATCACGCCAGCTTGGGCAAATCCACAGACGTTCACCAAAGCGCATCGGGTGGAAGTTGTCCATCCATTCGCGTTCCCAGTCTTTATCTTCAAGCTGTTCGATTTTATGCACGAAGCCTTCGCCCAGCAGCGGATGCTGTTCCAGAATCGCAACCACTCCTTTCATGTCGGTTTCGGCATCGAACAGACCAATGACATCGGTATCGCCCCACAGGCGGGTTTCGCCCGGCAGAGGCTCGAACACCGGCGTATCATGCGTGTCCTGGAAAGTGATGGAAACAGCGCCTGCTTCCATCAGTGCATCACTTAACTCTTCTGCGTTCGCACCCGTTGTGTTCAGTTTCAGTTGGATCCATGGCATGGCAAAACTCTTTATTTATCAGTAGTCAATATGGCAGCTTGCGGGACGGTAGAACCGAAACGGTTTCCGACCAGGAAAGCCAGCAAACTTATCAGCAACGAGGGCACGATTGGATGGAAGCCCAGGTACTGAACGTTAAAGGTAGCAAGTACGGCATACAACACGCCGCCGACAATCATGGCGCTCAATGCGCCTGCGGCGTTCGCCCGCTCCCAGTACAGGCCCAGCACCAGTGGCCAAAGGAAGACCGCTTCCAGCCCGCCAAACGCCAGCAGGTTGAGCCAGATAATCATCTCTGGCGGTTTCCAGGCGGCCAGCAGCAGTAACGCGCCCAGCAGCAAGGTGATCACAGCGGACATACGCTTCAGACGTGTTTCATTTTTCAGTTGTTCCGGGCGCATGTTCAGATAAAGATCTTTAATGATCGTAGCGGAACTTTGCAGCAATTGGGCATTGATCGTTGACATGATCGCGGCCATCGGCGCGGCCAGGAAGATCCCGGCGGCAAACGGCGGTAACACTTTTACCATCAGCGTCGGGATCACCAGATCCGGTACCGTCAGGTCAGGGATCACCGCACGTCCCAACGCGCCCGCCAGATGCATGCCAAACATCAGGATTGCCACCACGATAGTGCCGATGATAATCCCACGGTGTACCGCTTTACTGTCTTTATAGGAGATGCAGCGTACCGCCGTATGCGGCAGTCCAATCACGCCAAAGCACACCAGCACCCAGAACGATGTCATAAATGTGGGTGACAAAATGTCATCTGCGCCTTGTGGTGATACCAGTTTAGGATCGATGGTTTGCAGGGTTTCAACCGCATGGCTAAGGCCACCGGCAGCGTGAACGACGCCTACCAGCAGGACTATCGTGCCAATCAGCATCACCATGCCCTGCATCGTGTCGTTCAGTACGCTGGCGCGGAATCCGCCAAACGCCGTGTAGAGCGCAATACTGACGCCAAAGATCAGCAGGCCAGTTTCGTAAGGAATACCCGCAGCCGTTTCCAGCAAACGTGCGCCGCCGATGAACTGTACCGTCATCGCCCCAACGAAGGCGACCAGCAGGCTAAGGCTCGCCAGCCAGACCAGTAACCGGCTTTGATAGCGGGCAAACAGCATATCGTTGAGGGTTACGGCATTATAGCGTCGCGCCAGAATAGCGAATTTCTTACCGAGAATACCCAGCGAAAGCCAGACGGCGGGTAGCTGGATCATCGCCAGCAGCACCCAGCCCAGCCCGTATTTGTATGCCGCACCGGGACCACCAATAAAGGAGCTTGCGCTAATGTAGGTTGCGGTTAGCGTCATGGCCAATACGACCCCGCCCATCGAGCGGCTGCCGAGGAAATATTCATTCAGGAAAGTGCCGGTCGTGCGCTTTCTCATGGCGTAAACCGAGAGACCGAACACCACCAGAAGATAGGCAACCAGCGGCAAAATCACTTCAAGCTGCATCGTCATCCTCCAGCGGAATGTCGCGATAGATAAACTTCACCATCGCCCAGCACAGTACTATGAAAACCAGCGGCGTAAGCAGGCAGGCCATTTCGAACCAGTGCGGTAAGCCGGTAAAACCCAGCGTTGAATCTGGTAAGTAAGCGGCCACCAACCATGTGGCAAGATATAAAAGGGTCAGCCACAGCGCCCAGCGCGCCTCTTTATGGGCCTGAACAAAACGAGCGTCCATTTTTTGTCCCTTGTGGATAAAGAAAGCGGGGATTGTACCCTATGGCACGTATGGGAGGGGAGAAAAACAAAAGGCCGGAATTTCCGGCCTTTTCGGTTAACGCGTGCTTACTTTTCCTGAAGTCCGAGCTTTTTCTCCAGATAGTGGATGTTGGTTCCACCGTGCTGGAAGTGCTCGTCATTCATGATGCGGATCTGCAGATCAACGTTGGTTTTGATGCCGTCGATGATCAGTTCCTGCAACGCGTTTTTCATACGGGCGATTGCTACATCACGGTTTTCACCGTAGCAAATCAGCTTACCGATCATTGAGTCATAGTACGGAGGTACAGTGTAGCCTGCGTAAATATGAGACTCCCAACGCACACCAAAGCCGCCCGGCGCGTGGAAACGCGTGATTTTGCCCGGGCTTGGCAGGAAGGTGTTCGGGTCTTCGGCGTTGATACGGCATTCTACCGCATGGCCTTTAACCACAACTTCGTCCTGCTTGATGGACAGCGGCTGTCCAGCAGCGATACGCAGCTGTTCTTTGATCAGGTCAACGCCAGTGATCATCTCAGTGACCGGGTGTTCAACCTGAATACGGGTATTCATCTCAATGAAGTAGAACTCGCCGTTTTCGAACAGGAACTCGAAAGTACCCGCCCCGCGATAGCCGATATCAACACACGCTTTGGCGCAACGCTCGCCGATATAGCGACGCAGTTCCGGGGTGATACCCGGCGCAGGTGCTTCTTCGACGACTTTCTGGTGACGACGCTGCATGGAGCAGTCACGTTCAGCCAGATAAATCGCGTTACCCTGACCGTCTGCCAGCACCTGAATTTCGATGTGGCGTGGGTTTTCCAGGTATTTCTCCATGTAGACCATGTCGTTGCTGAAAGCGGCTTTCGCTTCCGCTTTGGTCATGGAGATGGATTGCGCCAGTTCAGCATCGCTGCGCACGACGCGCATACCGCGACCGCCGCCGCCGCCGGAGGCTTTGATGATTACCGGATAGCCGATGCGTTTGGCATGCGCGCGGTTAGCGTCCATGTCGTCGCCCAGCGGGCCGTCAGAGCCTGGAACGGTCGGTACGCCAGCTTTCTTCATCGCAGTAATCGCGGACACTTTGTCACCCATCAGACGGATAGTGTCGGCTTTCGGGCCGATGAAGATAAAACCAGAGCGTTCTACCTGTTCAGCGAAGTTGGCGTTCTCAGAGAGGAAGCCATAACCCGGGTGGATTGCCACTGCGCCGGTGATTTCAGCGGCGCTAATGATAGCCGGGATGTTCAGATAGCTTTTTACGGACGGAGCCGGGCCAATACAGACCGTCTCATCCGCCAGCAATACGTGTTTTAAATCGCGATCCGCGCTTGAGTGCACCGCGACAGTCTTGATGCCCAGTTCTTTACAGGCACGAAGAATACGCAGGGCAATCTCACCACGGTTAGCGATGACAATTTTATCCAACATGTTCGCCTCGTTATTCGATGACGACCAGCGGCTCGTCAAATTCTACCGGTTGACCGCTTTCTACCAGAATCGCTTTCACTACGCCGGATTTGTCGGCTTCGATCTGGTTCATCATTTTCATGGCTTCAACGATGCACAGGGTATCGCCCGCATTCACTTTCTGGCCGATTTCGATGAATGCTTTCGCATCCGGGCTCGGGGTGCGGTAGAACGTACCAACCATTGGGGAGCGTACGATGTGACCACTGATTTCCGCTGCTGCCGGCGCTTCCATACTTGGAGTAGCAGTCTGTGCAACAGCGTTAGACAGAGCTGGCTGCTGCATCACTGGTGCAGCATAAGCCTGTTGCATCATTGGAAAACTTGCAGCTGGCGCCGCACGGCTGATGCGTACAGACTCTTCGCCTTCAGAAATTTCCAGTTCGGAGATGCCTGATTCTTCAACCAGCTCGATCAGTTTTTTAATCTTACGAATATCCATGAGTGGGTTCCGTACTCTTTGTTTAGTGAGATTGTGACAAGCGTTTTACCGCCGTCTGTATAGCATTTTTATAACAGTGAGTGACAAGATGCCACGCATCTCAGGCATTGCACTGGGTGCGGTTGCCTTTAAGTGAGATTGCCAGACTTGTTAGTCATTGTGCGGCTATCTTCTGCCATTTTCGGGTAAAAGACAAAATATACCTTCAATATGCGATTGTCACCCTTTCTGCGCTGTAAAAACGCTACCGGGGATAGCAAGGTCGCACATTATAACGATTTCGTAGCAATTGGCAGCTAAATACTGGTCTTATCAGGGAAGATAATCAACCGCTGGCATGTAAAGAACATGGGTTCGTCCGTGTTTTGCAACGTACTGCACATATCGTGAAACTACCGCCACCACTGGCGAAACTTCTTATAGCGGCAGGCTAACAGTAGCGCTGCAAGTGCGGCATAAATAATCGGTTGCGGGGAGATAATTTTTACCGACCACAGATAATGTATGGGTGCCAGGATCGCCACAAGATAGACGAAGTTGTGCAGATACTGCCAGTTTTTACCCAGCTTTCGCTGCGCCGACTGCGTGGATGTTAATGTGAGGGCGAATAATATGACCCAGCTGACAATGCCCAGCATCAAATAAGGTCGCGTGATTAATTCCCGTCCTAACAGCGCCAGATTATTAATACCCAACTCGAGGAGTGCATAGCTGGTTAAATGTAACGTCGCCCAGGCGAAACACCATAGCCCTAACAGGCGGCGAGTGCGTATCAATAATGGCTGTTTAGCGTAGCGCGCCAACGGCGCGACCAGCAAGGTAGCCAGTAAGAATTTCAGAGCTGTCCGACCGGTAAAGTGCTGAATGTCTTTGACCGGATCGGCGCTCAGTCCCCCATGATTTACCGCCCAAAATAGCCAGAGAAACGGTAAAAGTCCGGCAAGGTGCAGGCAAACTTTCAGCCAGGTAATCTGTTTTGCCGTCAGGCGCACTTAAAAATTCTCCCGCAGATCGAGACCCCGGTACAGGGAAGCAACTTCCTTTGCATAACCGTTAAACAGCAACGTGGGCTGGCGCTGTACATCCAGTATGCCGCCTGCGCCGATGAAGCGTTCAGTCGCTTGTGACCAGCGGGGATGATCGACATGAGGATTCACATTGGCATAAAAACCGTATTCATCGGACGCTGCCATATTCCAGGTGGTTGGCGGGCGTTCACGCGTCAGTTTAATACTGACGATCGACTTAATGCCTTTAAACCCGTATTTCCATGGCACCGTTAAGCGGATAGGGGCACCATTTTGTGGCGGAAGTGCCTTGCCATACACGCCCACGGTAAGCAGCGTGAGCGGATGCATGGCCTCATCCAGACGCAGCCCTTCAACATAAGGATATTTTAACCCGCCGCCAATAAAGCGATCTTTCTGTCCCGGCATCTCTTCGGGGGCGTAGCGTGTTTCGAACGCGACATATTTTGCATTGCTGGTGGGTTCAACCAGCGCTAACAGCTTATGTAAAGGAAAACCAATCCACGGTACGACCATCGACCAGGCTTCAACACAGCGCATTCGATATATACGTTCTTCCAGTGGGAAGCGGGTGGTTAAGTCATCATGATCGAGCGTCAACGGTTTAGTGACTTCACCGCTGATTTTCAGCGTCCAGGGATCGGTTTTCAGACTGCCGGCATTGGCTGCAGGATCGGCTTTGTCGAGGCCGAACTCGTAGAAGTTGTTATAGCCAGAAACTTTATCTTCTGGTGTTAAAGGAAGCGTATTTTGCCAGGCTGCCGGCTTGGTGAAATCAAGGGGTTTACCGGCAGGCGCGGGTGGACGGTCATTGCCTTTAAACCAGCTCAGAAGATCGGCCTCGGCAGAAAAGGGCAAAGACAACGCGGCGGCGCTGATACCCAGCGCTTTCAACACCTGGCGGCGCTGCATAAAAAAAGCCGACTCGTCAGTGACGTCGGCTTCTGTAAATGGACGAAATTTCTTCATAACAGACTCCCGGCTTACGCGTCATAACTGACAGGGGACGCGTAGTTAATATGGCAGGGAGTCTGGAGATATGCCGCGAAATTTCGTTAATTAAATGTAAATTTGTATCTGCGAATTGTTTTATTTCACCTTCACCAGCGTGCGGCCCTGCACCTGGTTATTGATGATGGCATCGGCGAACTTCGGTGCATCGGCAAGCGTGATTTCTGTCGCTGCCTGGGTATAGAACGACTCTGGCAGGTCGTTAACCAGACGTTGCCAGGCCTGTGCACGACGAGCCGGAGGCGTCATCACGGAATCGACGCCCTGTAAGCGCACGTTGCGCAGAATAAACGGCATTACCGTGGTGGGTAGCGCAAAACCGCCAGCCAGTCCACAGGCGGCAACACAACCGCCATAGTTCATCTGCGCCAGTACTTTTGCCAGCACTTTGTCGCCAACGGTATCAATGGCGCCTGCCCACAGTTGCTTTTCCAGCGGACGAGATTCAGCAAACTCATCACGACCCAGAATGCGGTTGGCACCCAGGCTTTTCAGGTAATCGTGGGTGCTTTCGCGGCCCGATACAGCCGCAACCTGGTAACCCAGTTTGTGCAGCAGCGCAACGGCAGTACTGCCTACGCCACCGCTGGCACCGGTGACGACGATTTCGCCGTCTTCCGGGCGGACACCGGCATCTTCAAGCGCCATGACGCACAGCATCGCGGTAAAACCGGCGGTGCCAATGACCATGGCTTTGCGACCGTCCAGTCCTTTTGGCAGCGCAACCAGCCAATCGCCTTTCACACGAGCGCGTTCGGCCAGCCCACCCCAATGATTCTCACCCACGCCCCATCCGGTCAGTAAGACTTCCTGACCTGCATGAAAACGAGGATCTTCACTTGTGCGTACGGTACCGGCGAAATCGATGCCAGGAATCATCGGAAAATTGCGGATAATTTTACCCTTTCCGGTGATGGCGAGGGCATCTTTATAGTTCAGGCTCGACCAGTGAACATCCACCGTCACATCGCCTTCAGGTAGCTGATTTTCGTCGAGGGGTTGAACGGATGCGAGGGTTTTTCCGTCCTGCTGTTCTAAGATCAAAGCCTGCATAACCTGTCCTCAATTCATATAGTGGATTGGAAAATTATCTGTGAAGACTATACTCGCTAATTAAAACATGATGCCGATTCTGCGCAATAAATTGCCAGATATACCTGATTTGGTAGTATGCCCACATTGTTTGTGTAAATTGACGGATTTCGCGTTCAGTTTTGCATTTTCGTGTCGCTTTTTCACTTTCACACCGGATTCATTACTGTCGGAGTTAACACAAGGATGCGATTAACGACGAAATTTTCAGCCTTTGTCACGCTGCTTACCGGGTTAACGATTTTCGTGACGCTGATAGGTTGCTCGCTGAGTTTCTATAACGCTATTCAATATAAGTTCACCACCCGAGTTCAGGCGGTGGCGACGGCGATCGATACCCATCTGGTCACCCGGGATGTTGTGTCCTTAACGCCGCAAATTGATGAATTGATGATTTCGGTTGATATCGTGCGTATCGAGCTGCTACAGGGCGAAAACGTGGTGTATGACCACTCCCGCACCAGTAGCTACCGCCCGGCGGGGACGAACAATCTGTATCGTGACATCACCGTCCCGCTGGTCAAACATCCGGGGATGTCGCTGCGCATGGTTTACCAGGATCCGATGGGCAACTATTTCCATTCGTTGATGACCACGGCACCGCTCACGCTATCGATAGGCTTTATCATCCTGATGCTGTTTTTGTCGGTGCGCTGGCTTCAGCGTCAACTTTCCGGACAGGAACTGCTGGAGATTCGTTCAACGCGCATTCTGAATGGCGAACGTGGACCGAACGTGCGGGGAACGGTCTATGAGTGGCCAGCGCGTACCAGTAGTGCGCTCGACATGCTACTGACCGAAATTCAAAATGCTCGTGAGCAACGCAGCAGGCTGGATACGCTAATTCGCTCCTATGTCGCGCAGGATACAAAAACGGGGCTGAGCAACCGCTTGTTCTTTGATAACCAACTGGCGACGCTGCTGGAAGATCAGGAAAAAGTCGGCTCGCATGGTGTGGTGATGATGGTTCGTCTGCCGGACTTTACGCTGCTACGCGAGAGCTGGGGCATTACCCAGGCGGAAGAACAAATCTCAACGCTGATCAATTTGTTGTCGACTTTTATGACCCGCTATCCGGGCGCGTTGCTGGCGCGCTACCACCGTAGCGATTTTGCTATCCTACTGCCACACCGCACATTGAAAGAGGCGGAAAGCATAGCCGGGCAATTATTAAAAGCGGTAGATGCGCTTCCGGCTAATAAAATGATCGATCGTGCCGATATGGTTCATATCGGCATTTGTGTCTGTCGCAGCGGTCAATCGACTGAACAAGTTATGGATCACGCCGAAGCGGCCACCCGGAATTCAGTATTGCAGGGCGGAAACAGCTGGTCGGTGTATGACGACTCTCTGCCGGAAAAAGGTCGGGGCAATGTGCGCTGGCGAACGCTGATTGAGCAGATGCTCAGTCGGGGCGGACCGCGAATTTATCAAAAACCTGCCGTAACGCGTGAAGGGCGGGTGCACCATCGCGAGCTTATGTGCCGTATTTTCGATGGCAATGAAGAGGTCATCTCGGCGGAATATATGCCGATGGTGCTGCAGTTTGGTCTGGCGGAAGAGTATGACCGTCTGCAGTTAAGCCGTCTCATCCTGCTGTTGGGTTACTGGCCGCAGGAAAATCTGGCGATGCAGACGACGGTTGAATCGCTCATTCGCCCACGTTTTCAGCGTTGGCTGCGAGATACGCTGATGCAGTGCGAAAAATCGCTACGTAAACGCATAATTATTGAACTTGCTGAGGCAGATGTTTGTCAACACATCAGCCGGTTACAACCGGTTATCCGATTGATGGATGCGCTTGGCGTACGTATCGCCGTTACGCAGGCCGGTTTAACGTTGGTGAGTACCAGCTGGATCAAAGAGCTGAATGTCGAATTGTTGAAGCTTCATCCCAGTCTGGTGAGAAACATTGATAAGCGAACGGAAAATCAGTTGCTGGTTCAGAGCCTGGTAGAGACGTGTACCGGAATGCCAACACAGGTTTATGCCACGGGCGTTCGTTCGCGCAGCGAGTGGCATACCCTGACAGAACGTGGAGTCGCGGGTGGGCAGGGTGATTTTTTTGCCGCATCACAGCCACTTGACACAAACGTGAAAAAATATTCGCAAAGATACTCGGTTTAACCTGCCGTTTAATTTGTTTTCACGTAGAATAACGCGCGCTGTGCCTTCTGGGGGTGTGCTTGTCTGCTCGCCAGGTTGTAACAGCAAACATGCAGGTGAATGACCTTTGACAGGTTGCAAACAAAAGCGAGGACTGCTGCTGAGTTTTTCAGCCCTGATGGACTCAGGCCGGTTTTGTAACAAAGGAAACGAACTGCACTAATTTTCACCGTAGCAGATGATTTTTGCGCCTTGTCGCTGCTGCGTGTGGTTGGTAAAGTAAGCGGATTTTGTTTTCCGCCCCAGCTTTCAGGATTATCCCTTAGTATGTTGAAAAAATTTCGTGGCATGTTTTCCAATGACCTGTCCATTGACCTGGGTACCGCGAATACCCTTATTTATGTAAAAGGACAAGGCATCGTATTGAATGAGCCTTCCGTTGTGGCCATTCGTCAGGATCGTGCCGGTTCGCCGAAAAGCGTGGCTGCAGTAGGTCATGATGCGAAGCAGATGCTGGGTCGTACGCCGGGCAATATCGCTGCAATTCGCCCAATGAAAGACGGCGTTATCGCTGACTTCTTCGTGACTGAAAAAATGCTCCAGCACTTTATCAAACAAGTGCACAGCAACAGCTTTATGCGCCCAAGCCCGCGTGTACTGGTGTGTGTACCGGTTGGAGCAACTCAGGTTGAACGCCGTGCCATCCGTGAATCCGCTCAGGGTGCAGGTGCACGTGAAGTGTTCCTGATCGAAGAGCCGATGGCGGCAGCGATCGGTGCGGGCCTGCCAGTTTCTGAAGCAACCGGCTCAATGGTTGTCGATATCGGTGGTGGTACCACTGAAGTCGCCGTTATCTCTCTGAACGGCGTAGTTTACTCCTCCTCTGTACGTATTGGTGGTGACC
The DNA here is from genome assembly GCF_005281345.1 of Citrobacter sp. wls619. Taxonomy (GTDB): domain Bacteria; phylum Pseudomonadota; class Gammaproteobacteria; order Enterobacterales; family Enterobacteriaceae; genus Citrobacter. Next base: position 134,457 of record NZ_SZXJ01000043.1, on the reverse strand, counting down.
GCTTCGACGAAGCCATCATTAATTATGTTCGCCGTAACTACGGCTCTCTGATCGGTGAAGCTACCGCTGAACGTATTAAGCACGAAATCGGCTCTGCTTATCCTGGTGACGAAGTACGCGAGATCGAAGTTCGCGGTCGTAACCTGGCAGAAGGTGTTCCACGTGGCTTTACCCTGAACTCTAACGAGATCCTGGAAGCGCTGCAGGAACCCCTGACCGGTATCGTAAGCGCGGTGATGGTTGCACTGGAACAGTGTCCGCCAGAACTGGCGTCTGACATCTCAGAACGCGGTATGGTCCTGACTGGCGGCGGTGCGCTGCTGCGTAACCTTGACCGTCTGTTAATGGAAGAGACCGGTATTCCAGTTGTTGTTGCCGAAGATCCGCTGACCTGTGTGGCTCGCGGTGGCGGTAAAGCACTGGAAATGATCGATATGCACGGCGGCGACTTGTTCAGCGAAGAGTAATCGGATGCAGGAAGGGTAGCCATAGGTTGCTCTTCCGCTCTGATGCGAGAATACGCATAGACTATGAAGCCAATTTTTAGCCGTGGCCCGTCGCTACAGATTCGCCTTATTCTGGCGGTGCTGGTGGCGCTCGGCGTTATTATTGCCGACAGCCGCCTGGGTACGTTTAGTCAAATCCGAACGTACATGGATACCGCCGTCAGTCCTTTCTACTTTATCTCTAATGGTCCCCGTGAATTACTCGACGGCGTGTCGCAAACGCTGGCTTCTCGTGACCAACTCGAACTTGAAAACCGGGCATTGCGTCAGGAACTGCTGCTGAAAAACAGTGAACTGCTGATGCTGGGGCAATATAAACAGGAGAACGCGCGTTTGCGTGAGCTGCTGGGATCGCCGCTGCGCCAGGACGAACAAAAAATGGTGACGCAGGTCATCTCAACGGTTAACGATCCTTACAGCGATCAGGTTGTGATCGACAAAGGGAGCGTTAACGGCGTCTACGAAGGTCAGCCGGTCATCAGCGATAAAGGCGTAGTGGGCCAGGTCGTTGCAGTGGCAAAACTGACCAGCCGCGTACTGCTGATTTGTGACGCGACGCATGCACTGCCAATCCAGGTATTGCGTAACGATATTCGCGTGATCGCTGCCGGTAACGGCTGCACGGACGATCTTCAGCTCGAACACCTGCCGGCTAATACTGACATTCGCGTTGGCGATGTGCTGGTAACTTCCGGGCTGGGTGGGCGTTTCCCTGAAGGCTATCCAGTCGGTGTCGTTTCCTCTGTGAAGCTGGATACCCAGCGTGCATACACCGTGATTCAGGCGCGTCCGACTGCGGGTTTACAGCGTTTACGTTATCTGCTGCTGCTGTGGGGAGCCGATCGCAATGGCGCTAACCCGATGACGCCGGAAGAAGTGCACCGTGTAGCTAATGAACGTCTGATGCAAATGATGCCGCAAGTCCTGCCGGCACCGGATGCCATGGGGCCGCCTGCGCCAGTTCCTGCTCCGGCGACAGGTGTCACGCCGGTTCCTGCAACAACCACGCCGTCACAACCTGCTCCGCGTAAGCCGGGAGGGCAGTAAGTGGCAAGCATTCGTCACCAGGGACGTTGGGTCATTTGGCTCTCGTTCCTTATTGCATTTCTGCTGCAAGTCATGCCCTGGCCGGACGAGATCCTCGTTTTCCGGCCAAACTGGGTGCTGCTCATTCTGCTGTACTGGATCCTGGCGCTGCCGCATCGCGTAAATGTGGGCACAGGATTTGTCGTGGGTGCCATACTGGATCTCATTAGTGGTTCTACGCTTGGTGTGCGGGCATTGTCGATGAGTATCATTGCTTATCTGGTCGCACTGAAATTCCAGCTCTTCCGTAACCTCGCGCTCTGGCAGCAGGCGCTGGTGGTCATGTTGTTATCACTGGTCGTGGATATTATTGTTTTCTGGGCCGAGTTTTTAGTGATCAACGTCTCTTTCAGACCTGAAGTGTTCTGGAGTAGTGTAGTAAACGGTGTACTTTGGCCATGGCTATTCTTACTGATGCGTAAAGTCCGCCAGCAGTTTGCGGTGCAATAAGGTTGATATGAATACTCTGTATCTTGCTTCAGGTTCCCCACGTCGTCAGGAACTGTTGGCCCAGCTTGGCGTAACATTTGAACGACTGGTTCCTGGAATTGAGGAACAGCGGCACCCGCAGGAAAGCGCCCAGCAGTATGTTGTTCGTCTGGCGCGTGAAAAAGCGCAAGCGGGCGTAGCACTGGCTGAGCGCGATTTACCTGTGCTGGGGGCGGATACCATTGTTATCCTTAATGGCGAAGTGCTGGAAAAACCACATGATGCCGACCATGCAGCCGCGATGTTGCACAAACTGTCAGGCAAAACGCATCAGGTCATGACGGCTGTCGCATTAGCCGATCGCCAGCACAGCCTGGACTGTCTGGTGGTGACGGAAGTGACATTCAGAGCACTAACAGATGAGGACATCGCCGGCTATGTTGCCAGCGGTGAGCCTATGGATAAAGCAGGTGCATACGGTATTCAAGGGTTGGGTGGCTGTTTTGTCAGGAAGATCAATGGCAGCTATCACGCCGTAGTCGGCTTACCGCTGGTAGAAACGTATGAGTTGCTGAGCAATTTTAACGCACTGCGTGAGAAAAGGGATAAACATGACGGCTGAATTGTTGGTAAACGTAACGCCATCGGAAACGCGGGTGGCGTACATTGATGGCGGTATTCTGCAGGAAATTCATATTGAACGTGAGGCGCGACGCGGAATCGTAGGCAATATCTACAAAGGTCGTGTAAGTCGTGTACTTCCGGGTATGCAGGCGGCTTTTGTAGATATTGGGCTGGATAAAGCCGCATTTCTTCACGCATCAGACATCATGCCGCATACCGAATGCGTAGCGGGTGAAGAACAAAAACAGTTCACTGTGCGCGATATCTCCGAACTGGTGCGTCAGGGGCAAGACCTGATGGTACAGGTGGTGAAAGATCCTCTGGGCACGAAGGGCGCACGCCTGACGACGGATATCACGCTTCCTTCTCGTTATCTTGTCTTTATGCCTGGCGCCTCGCACGTGGGGGTTTCTCAGCGAATCGAGAGCGAAACCGAACGCGAACGCCTGAAAAAGGTGGTGGCGGATTACTGCGACGAGCAGGGCGGATTCATCATTCGCACGGCGGCTGAAGGCGTATGTGAAGAAGACCTTGCCTCTGATGCCGCTTACCTTAAGCGCGTCTGGACGAAGGTCATGGAGCGTAAGAAGCGCCCACAAACGCGCTACCAGATGTATGGTGAATTGGCGCTGGCACAGCGCGTTCTGCGTGATTTTGCCGATGCTCAGTTAGACCGAATTCGCGTCGATTCCCGTCTGACTTATGAAGCATTGTTGGAATTTACTGCGGAATATATCCCGGAGATGACCAGCAAGCTGGAACACTATAGTGGACGCCAACCGATTTTCGATCTCTTCGACGTTGAGAATGAAATCCAACGTGCGCTGGAGCGCAAGGTTGAGCTGAAATCCGGTGGTTATTTGATTATCGATCAAACTGAAGCCATGACCACCGTAGATATCAACACGGGTGCATTTGTCGGGCATCGTAATCTCGATGACACTATCTTTAATACTAATATTGAAGCAACGCAGGCCATCGCACGTCAGCTGCGTCTGCGTAATCTGGGCGGCATAATCATTATCGATTTTATCGACATGAATAATGAAGATCACCGCCGCCGGGTGCTGCACTCTCTGGAACAGGCGCTGAGTAAGGATCGCGTAAAAACCAGCATTAACGGTTTTTCACAGCTGGGCCTGGTGGAGATGACGCGTAAGCGCACGCGTGAAAGCGTGGAGCATGTGCTGTGTAACGAGTGCCCAACCTGCCACGGACGTGGCACGGTGAAAACGGTCGAAACCGTCTGCTATGAAATCATGCGTGAAATCGTCCGCGTGCACCATGCTTACGACTCCGATCGTTTCCTGGTGTACGCATCTCCGGCAGTGGCTGAAACCCTGAAAGGGGAAGAGTCGCATGCGCTGGCGGAAGTGGAAATCTTTGTCGGCAAACAGGTCAAAGTACAAGTCGAACCGCTCTATAACCAGGAGCAGTTTGACGTGGTAATGATGTAAATCGTGTAGTGGCACCCGCGCATGTAGGCCGGATAAGGCACAAGCGCCGCCATCCGGCAATATTCACTCGAGGGGTGTGAGTCACATTTTTTGGCAGACAAGGAGAGGCGCGTGAGGCGATTGCCGGGGATTTTACTGCTCACTGGAGCCGCATTCGTTGTCATCGCAGCGCTGCTGGTCAGTGGGCTGCGCCTTGCTCTACCACATCTCGATAGCTGGCGTCCGACCATTCTGGGTAAGATTGAATCTGCCACCGGTATGCCTGTTTCCGCCAGCCAGCTTTCTGCTAACTGGCAAAATTTTGGCCCTACGCTTGAAGCGCGTGATATCCATGCCCAGCTGAAAGACGGTGGCGAATTCTCGGTAAAGCGCGTCACGCTGGCGCTGGATGTCTGGCAAAGCTTGCTGCACATGCGCTGGCAGTTTCGCGATCTCACCTTCTGGCAACTGCAGTTGCGCACCAATACACCGATCCAACGCGGCGATAGCGGCGACGGAATTGAAACCAGCCATGTCAGCGATCTATTCCTGCGCCAGTTTGATCATTTTGATCTTCGCGACAGCCAGGTCAGTTTTTTGACCCTGTCAGGCCAGCGTGCAGAACTGGCGATCCCTCAGTTAACCTGGTTGAACGGTAAAAACCGGCATCGTGCTGAAGGCCAGGTCAGTCTCTCCAGCCTGACCGGCCAGCACGGTGTTATGCAGGTGCGTATGGATCTGCGTGATGATGACGGACTGCTGAATAATGGTCGAGTCTGGCTGCAGGCTGACGACATCGACGTTAAGCCGTGGTTGGGGAAATGGATGCAGGACAATGTTGCGCTGCAAACCGCGCGCTTTAGCCTGGAAGGCTGGATGACGCTCAACAAAGGCGAAGTCTCTGGCGGCGATGTCTGGTTGAAAAAGGGCGGCGCAAGCTGGAAGGGGGAGAACAACATCCACACGTTGTCCGTCGATAACCTGACTGCGCATATCAGCCGTGAGCACTCCGGTTGGTTGTTCGCTATCCCGGATACGCGCATCACGATGGATGACAAACCCTGGCCGAGCGGGGCATTGACGCTGGCCTGGTTCCCTGAGCAGGAAGTGGGGGGCGCTAATAACAAGCGCAGCGACGAATTACGTATTCGCGCCAGTAACCTGGAGTTAGCCGGGTTAGAGGGGCTACGCCCGATGGCCGCTAAGTTATCTCCGGCATTGGGAGATATCTGGCGGGCCACGCAACCGAGCGGCAAGATCAATGTGCTGGCGTTGGATATCCCGTTACAGGCGACCGAAAAAACCCGTTTCCAGTCCTCGTGGACCGATCTGGCCTGGAAACAGTGGAAGCTGCTGCCGGGAGCAGAACATTTCTCCGGTACATTGTCTGGCAGCGTGGAAAATGGCGCATTAACGGCCTCCATGAAGCAGGCAAAAATGCCGTATGAAACCGTCTTTCGTGCCCCGCTGGAGATAGAAGATGGCGTGGCCACGCTCAGTTGGCTGAAGAATGAAAATGGCTTTCAGCTAGACGGACGCAATATTGACGTTAAAGCGAAAGCGGTACATGCGCGTGGCGGTTTTCGTTATCTGCAACCAGCAGATGATGAGCCGTGGCTGGGGATTCTGGCGGGGATTAGCACTCACGATGGCTCCCAGGCCTGGCGCTATTTCCCGGAAAACCTGATGGGAAAAGAGCTGGTTGATTACCTCAGTGGGGCAATTCAGGGCGGTGAGGCGGATAACGCCACGCTGGTTTATGGGGGTAACCCACATCTGTTCCCGTATTTGCATAACGAAGGTCAGTTCCAGGTGCTGGTGCCGCTGCGTAATGCAAAATTTGCCTTCCAGCCGGACTGGCCCGCGCTGACTGACCTCAATATTGAACTGAACTTCATTAACGATGGCCTGTGGATGAAGACGGATAGCGTCAATCTGGGGGGGGTAAAAGCCACTAACCTGACGGCAAATATCCCTGACTACGCAAAAGAAAAACTGCTGATTGATGCCGACATCAACGGACCGGGCAAAGCGGTTGGGCCTTATTTCGACGAAACACCGCTGAAAGAGTCGCTGGGTGCCACGCTGGAACAGCTGCAAATTGACGGCGATGTGAGTGCTCGCTTACATCTTGATATCCCGTTAGATGGTTCGCTGGTTACGGCCAAAGGCGATGTGAATCTGCGAAATAACAGTCTGTTTATCAAGCCGCTCGACAGCACGCTGAAGAATTTGAACGGTAAATTTAGCTTTATCAACGGCGATCTCAAGAGTGAGCCGATGACGGCGAACTGGTTTAATCAGCCTCTGAATGTCGACTTTTCCACTACCGAGGGTACAAAAGCTTACCAGGTTGCTGTGAATCTGAACGGCGACTGGCAGCCAACTCGCATGGGGATACTCCCCGTACAGGTGAATGATGCCCTAAGCGGCAGTATGGCGTGGAACGGTAAGGTTGGCATTGACCTGCCATATCATGCCGGACCGACCTACGACATTGAGCTAAAAGGCGACCTGAAGAATGTAAGCAGTCACTTACCTGCTCCATTAAACAAAGTAGCCGGAGAGTCTCTGCCAGTTAATGTGAAGGCAGAGGGTAACCTGCGCAGCTTCGATCTGACCGGTAACGCCGGAAGCAAGAACCACTTTAACAGCCGCTGGTTGCTGAATCAGAAACTGACGCTTGATCGCGCTATCTGGACTTCGGAAAGCCGTACAGTGCCAGCGCTTCCTGACCAGCAGGGCATCGAACTTAATCTTCCGCCCATGGACGGTGCGCAATGGCTGGCATTGTTCCAGAAAGGCGCGGCGAATAACGTCGGAAGTAATGCGAACTTCCCGCAGCGTATTGCGGTGCGCACGCCTTCTTTATCATTGGGCGGCCAGCAGTGGAATAACCTGAGCATTGTGTCTGAACCTGGACTTAATGGTACCAGCGTACGGGCGCAGGGCCGTGAGATTAACGCCACATTGGCTATGCGCAATAATGCTCCGTGGCTTGCCAATATCAAATACCTGTATTACAACCCGAGTGCGGCAACGTCATCGCCCAATACAACGCCGGCCTCGCCGTTTTCTGCCATCAATAACGTCAGCTTCCGTGGCTGGCCGGATGCGCAGATACGCTGCGAAGAGTGCTGGATGTGGGGGCAAAAATATGGGCGCATTGATGCCGATGTCGCGATAAAAGGTGACACATTAACGTTGAGCAACGGTCTACTGGATACCGGGTTTGCCCGACTGACCGCCGATGGCGAATGGGTCAATGTGCCGGGCAAGGAGCGTACGTCACTGAAAGGAAAGCTGAATGGCAACAAGATTGATGCAGCCGCGGGTTTCTTTGGCGTATCTACCCCGATTCGTAACTCTTCCTTTAACGTCGAGTACGATCTGCACTGGCGTAATCCGCCCTGGGACCCGGATGAAGCTTCACTGAATGGCATTTTGCGCACCCGTTTAGGCAAAGGTGAATTGACTGAACTTAGCACCGGACATGCGGGACAACTGTTACGTCTGCTGAGCTTTGATGCGCTATTGCGTAAACTGCGTTTTGATTTTAGCGATACGTTCAGTGAAGGTTTTTACTTTGACTCTATCCGCAGTACGGCGTGGATCAAAGATGGTGTGATGCACACTGATGATACGCTGGTGGATGGCCTGGAAGCGGATATCGCCATGAAAGGTTCGGTGAATCTGGTGCGTCGCGAACTGGATATGGAAGCCGTCGTCGCACCAGAAATTTCTGCCACCGTCGGGGTGGCCGCGGCGTTTGCCGTCAACCCGATTGTCGGCGCGGCGGTATTTGCCGCCAGTAAAGTTCTGGGGCCGCTGTGGAGCAAAGTTTCAATTCTGCGCTATCGCATCACCGGTCCGGTCGATAAGCCACAGATTAACGAAGTTCTGCGCCAGCCGCGCAAAGAAAGCCAGCAATGATTTGACGGGGGCGAGTAATTGCCCCAATCTCAACAGAGAACTTCTACCGCAGTCCGTAGGCCGGATAAGGCGTTTACGCCGCCATCCGGGCATTGAAGCGCCTGATGGCGACGCTGGCGCGTCTTATCAGGCCTACAACAGTAACTAATGAGTAGCAAAACGATGAGTCTGAACCTGGTAAGTGAACAATTGCTAGCGGCGAATGGCCTGAAACATCAGGATCTGTTCGCCATCCTGGGCCAACTGGCCGAACGCCGTCTTGATTACGGCGATCTGTATTTTCAGTCGAGCTACCACGAATCCTGGGTTTTAGAAGACCGCATCATTAAAGATGGTTCTTACAATATTGATCAGGGCGTTGGCGTGCGTGCCATCAGCGGCGAAAAAACCGGGTTTGCCTACGCAGACCAGATAAGCCTGCTGGCGCTGGAGCAAAGCGCTCATGCCGCGCGTACTATCGTGCGTGATAGCGGTGATGGCAAAGTAAAAACGCTGGGTGCGGTAGAGCATCAGGCACTCTACACCTCGGTTGATCCATTACAGAGCATGAGCCGGGAAGAGAAACTGGATATTCTGCGTCGTGTTGACCGCGTTGCGCGTGCCGCCGACAAGCGTGTGCAGGAAGTGACGGCGAGCCTGACCGGTGTGTATGAATTGATTCTGGTTGCGGCGACAGATGGAACACTGGCGGCAGATGTTCGTCCCCTGGTACGACTGTCCGTCAGCGTGCAGGTAGAAGAAGACGGCAAACGCGAGCGTGGTGCCAGCGGTGGCGGTGGTCGCTTCGGTTATGACTACTTCCTTGGCGATCTCGATGGTGACGTTCGTGCCGACGCGTGGGCGAAAGAAGCCGTACGTATGGCGCTGGTCAATCTCTCGGCGGTAGCAGCGCCAGCGGGAACGCTGCCGGTGGTACTCGGCGCAGGCTGGCCTGGCGTTCTGCTGCATGAAGCGGTCGGTCATGGTCTGGAAGGTGACTTTAACCGCCGTGGCACCTCGGTATTCAGCGGTCACATGGGTGAGCTGGTGGCGTCAGAACTGTGCACCGTCGTTGATGATGGCACGATGGTGGATCGTCGTGGTTCGGTCGCCATTGATGACGAAGGAACGCCGGGTCAGTACAACGTGCTGATCGAAAACGGTATTCTGAAAGGCTACATGCAGGACAAACTGAATGCGCGCCTGATGGGTGTGGTGCCAACGGGGAACGGTCGCCGTGAATCTTACGCGCACCTGCCGATGCCGCGTATGACCAACACCTACATGCTGCCGGGGAAATCCACGCCGCAGGAAATCATCGAGTCTGTCGAATACGGTATTTATGCGCCTAACTTTGGCGGCGGCCAGGTGGATATCACTTCCGGAAAATTCGTGTTCTCTACCTCCGAAGCGTATCTGATTGAAAACGGTAAAGTGACCAAACCGGTGAAAGGCGCGACGCTGATTGGCTCCGGTATTGAAGCGATGCAGCAGATTTCGATGGTGGGCAACGACCTGAAACTGGATAACGGAGTGGGTGTTTGCGGTAAAGAAGGACAGAGTCTGCCGGTTGGCGTGGGCCAGCCGACGCTGAAGGTGGATAACCTGACCGTAGGTGGCACCGCGTAACATCATGATGTAAGCCCGATAAGCACCCGTGCTATCGGGCATCTTGCCGGATGTGGCGTCAACGCCTTATCCGGCCTGCACTCTTTTTACTTCTCTTTTCCCCGGCCGTACATTCCCTGAAACAGTTGTGCCACATCGACAAAATAATCGGTCAGATAGTTAATCACCACCTGCACTTTGAGCGGCAGCTTATCCTTTTCAGTATACAACGCATACACCGGACGTGGATCTGACTGGTAGCGGGGGAGCAGGATCTCCACTTCGCCGCGGTTGATCTCGTTGATCACCCACATCAGCGGTACATAGGCAATGCCCGCGCCTGCTGCCAGCCAGCGCACCAGCGTCATCGGATCGTTGGTCACAAAGCGTCCCTCTGGGATCAGACGGGTAGAAATCCCCTCCGGGGCAATTAATTCGAACTCATTATCCGGGCGAACGCTGTATTCCAACCACGAATGATTGCTGAGATCGGCGGGTTTCTCCGGGACACCAAACTGGGCGAGATAACTTTTTGCCGCGCAAACCACCATCGGCATAGCCCCCAGACGACGCGAAAAAAGGCTGGAGTCCTGCAGGGCGCCCACGCGAATAACCACGTCCAGACCGTCGGCAATCAGATCGGGTGCCGGTATTCCCGTCACCAGATTTACCGTCAGCCCAGGATACTCTTTGAGCATTTTTGCGGTCAATCCGGCGAGGACATTTTGTGCCATGGTTGAAGAACAACCAATGCGCAGCGTGCCGATAGGCGTGTTGTTAAACGCATACAGTTGCTCGTGAACATCCTGCGCTTCGTGCAGCATGCGACGGCAACCCTGATAATAAATTTTACCCGCCTCGGTAAGCCCAATGCTGCGCGTGCTGCGGTTTAGCAGCTTAACCTGCAACTCATCTTCCAGTTTGGATACCGTCTGGCTTATCGATGAAACGCTCATTTGCAACTGTCTTGCGGCGGCGGTGAAAGAGCCCAGTTCGACAACTTTGGCGAACACCGACATTCGTTTTAATCGTTCCATTGTTCACTCTGGCTTAAAAGTGATTTAGATCACATAATATAGATAACAGCATAACAGTTACGCTAATATATTATTATTCAAATAACAGCTATGTCGCTCTCGCCTGGCTCATCCTTGCCCTTCTCTGCGGTGACATACGCTAAATAATCGATCGCCTGCACTCTCTTAAGCTACCAAGGTCAACATGAGTCTGTTTCCCGTTATCGTGGTGTTTGGTCTGTCCTTCCCACCGATTTTTTTCGAATTGCTTTTGTCACTGGCGATTTTCTGGCTGGTGCGCCGGGTGTTAGTTCCGACCGGCATCTATGATTTTGTCTGGCATCCGGCTCTGTTTAACACCGCGCTGTATTGCTGTCTGTTCTATTTAATATCGCGCCTGTTCGTTTGAGGTTGAAGTGAAAACACTAACAAAAAAACTCTCCCGTACGGCTATAACTCTCGTACTGGTCATGCTGGCCTTTATCGCTATTTTCCGCGCATGGGTCTATTACACCGAGTCACCGTGGACGCGTGATGCACGTTTTAGCGCTGATGTCGTCGCCATTGCACCGGATGTCGCGGGTCTGATCACCAATGTTAACGTCCATGATAACCAACTGGTGAAAAAGGATCAGGTCCTGTTCACTATCGATCAGCCACGCTATAAAAAAGCCCTCGAACAGGCTGAAGCGGACGTCGCTTATTATCAGGTGCTGGCACAGGAAAAACGCCAGGAAGCCGGTCGTCGTAACCGACTGGGCGTGCAGGCTATGTCTCGTGAAGAGATTGACCAATCAAACAACGTACTGCAAACCGTATTACACCAGTTGGCGAAAGCTCAGGCGACCCGCGATCTGGCAACATTAGATCTCGAACGTACCGTGATTCGCGCGCCGGCAGATGGCTGGGTGACTAATCTGAACGTCTATAGCGGCGAATTTATTACCCGTGGATCGACAGCGGTAGCACTGGTAAAACAGCACTCATTCTATGTACTGGCTTATATGGAAGAGACCAAACTGGAAGGTGTACGTCCTGGGTATCGCGCTGAGATTACCCCGCTTGGCAGTAATAATGTGTTGAAAGGCACCGTTGATAGCGTGGCGGCAGGCGTGACAAATGCCAGCAGCACGCGGGATGCGAAAGGTATGGCAACCATCGATTCCAATCTTGAATGGGTTCGTCTGGCGCAGCGCGTGCCGGTGCGTATTCGTCTTGACGATCAACAGGGAATGATGTGGCCGGCCGGTACTACGGCTACCGTCGTGATTACCGGTAAGCAGGATCGCGATGCCAGCCAGGAGTCGTTCTTCCGTAAAATGGCGCACCGTCTGCGCGAGTTTGGTTAATTGTGATGGGTATTTTCTCCATTGCCAATCAGCATATCCGCTTTGCGGTAAAGCTGGCATGCGCCATTGTACTGGCGTTATTTGTTGGCTTTCATTTCCAGCTTGAGACCCCTCGTTGGGCAGTCCTGACCGCTGCGATTGTGGCGGCAGGCCCAGCCTTTGCCGCCGGTGGAGAACCTTATTCAGGCGCTATCCGCTACCGCGGTATGCTGCGTATTGTTGGGACATTTATTGGTTGTATTGCCGCGCTGATCATTATTATCAGTATGATCCGTGCGCCGCTATTGATGATCCTGGTGTGCTGTATCTGGGCCGGTTTTTGTACCTGGATCTCTTCACTGGTAAAGATCGAAAACTCCTATGCCTGGGGGCTTTCGGGTTACACGGCGCTGATTATCGTCATTACCATTCAGGCGGAGCCTCTGCTGACGCCACAATTTGCGCTCGAACGCTGCAGCGAGATTGTGATGGGGATTGTCTGCGCTATCATCGCCGATCTGCTCTTTTCGCCCCGCTCAGTGAAACAGGAGATAGATGTCGAGTTAGACAGTCTTCTGGTAGCGCAATATCAGCTTATGCAATTGTGTATAAAGCATGGTGATAGCGAAGAGGTGGACAAGGCCTGGGGCGCTTTAGTTCGTCGTACGGCAGCGCTGGAAGGTATGCGCAGCAACCTGAACATGGAATCCTCACGCTGGGTACGCGCCAATCGTAGACTCAAAGCGTTGAACACGCTGTCACTGACGCTGATTACTCAGTCCTGTGAAACCTATCTTATCCAGAATACGCGACCAGAACTGATTACCGATACCTTCCGCGAGTTGTTTGATACGCCGGTCGAAACGGTGCAGGATGTCCATAAACAACTGAAGCGGATGCGCCGTGTGATTGTCTGGACCGGTGAGCGTGATACGCCAGTGACGATCTATAGCTGGGCCGGCGCGGCGACGCGCTACCTGCTGCTGAAACGCGGCGTGGTCAGCAATACCAAAATCAGTGCAATAGAAGAAGAGATCCTGCAGGGCGAGCCGGTGGTGAAGGTGGAATCCGCTGAACGTCACCATGCGATGGTCAACTTCTGGCGTACTACGCTGTCCTGTGTGCTGGGAACTTTATTCTGGTTGTGGACCGGCTGGACATCAGGTAGCGGTGCGATGGTCATGATAGCGGTCGTCACCTCGCTGGCTATGCGTTTGCCTAACCCCCGCATGGTGGCCATCGACTTTATCTATGGCACGCTGGCAGCATTACCGTTGGGGGCGCTCTATTTTCTGGTGATTATCCCCAATACCCAGCAAAGCATGTTGTTGCTGTGTCTGAGTCTGGCAGTGCTGGGATTCTTTCTGGGGATCGAGGTGCAGAAGCGGCGTCTGGGCTCAATGGGGGCGCTGGCGAGCACTATTAACATCATCGTGCTTGATAACCCGATGACGTTCCACTTTAGTCAGTTCCTCGACAGTGCACTGGGGCAGATTGTCGGCTGTGTATTGGCGTTTATCGTGATTCTGCTGGTGCGGGATAACTCGCGTGACAGAACAGGTCGTGTGTTGCTTAACCAGTTTGTGTCGGCAGCGGTCTCTGCAATGACCACCAATGTTGTGCGCCGTAAAGAAAACCACCTTCCGGCGCTGTATCAGCAGCTGTTTTTACTGATGAACAAATTCCCCGGCGATCTGGCGAAGTTTCGCCTGGCGCTGACGATGATCATCGCGCACCAGCGCCTGCGCGATGCGCCGGTACCGGTGAACGAGGATTTATCCGCATTCCATCGCCAGCTTCGTCGAACTGCCGATCACGTAATTTCAGCAGGAAATGACGACAAGCGCCGACGCTACTTTAGTCAGTTGCTGGAGGAGCTTGATATCTACCAGGAAAAATTAACGCTCTGGGAAGCCCCGCCTCAGGTAACGGAACCAGTGAAACGACTCACGGGAATGTTGCACAAATACCAGCATGCGCTGACCAGCAATTCATAAATCATCTAACCGGAAGAGGATATCTCTTCCGGTTTCAGTTTTACCGCCCCTGTAATGTCATGATAAACGCGTTCATTAATGTGGAAAGCGGTTCGTCGTACCAGTAGGCATAAAGATCGGCTGGGATAGGGTCATTCAACGGTAAGAAACGAACGCCTGGCCAGTGGATCAATCCACAGGTTTCTGGCAGCAAAGAGAGACCTATTCCTGCACTAACCAGCGCCAGCGCGGTTTGCGGTTCGTTAACCTGATGGGTAATCAGAGGATAAAATCCTACCTCAACACAGCGGTCATGTACCTGACGGGCGAAAGTGCTTTGATTAAATGAAAGCGAAATGATGGGGCGTTCAGCGAGCATCGCCAGTGAGACGCTTTGGTGTTGGCAGAGAGGATCGTGTTCAGGTACGGCGAGAGCAACCGCTTCGCGGGAAATCAACTGGCTACGGGTATTCGTCTCGGATTGGGGCAGTACGTTCCGGCTAATCGCAATATCAATTGTCCGGGCATGCAAGGCTTCAATTTGCTGATGTTGGGAAAGCTCCTGCAAGCTCCAGTTTACGTACGGCTGTTGCTTCTTAAAGTCCTTTAGACGCGTAAGCAGCGTCCCCCACAGTGCGCTACCGACTATCCCAATGTTGAAATGTTGATGTTCGCTACGGCCAATCTGTCGCACATAATTGAGGGATTGATCGGTGGTACTCAGGATACGATCGACTTCCGTTTTCAATACCTGCCCGGCTCGCGTGAGAACCACTTTACGGCTGGTACGTTCAAATAGCGTCGTTTCAAGGATCTCTTCCAGTTCTTTAATCTGCATACTCAACGGTGGTTGAGAGATTTTTAACCGGGCCGCGGCCCGGCCAAAGTGCAGCTCGTCAGCGAGAACCTGAAAATAACGCAATGTTCGAAGACGAATTCGGCTATTAGCCTGGAGATCAATCATGCTGGCTACGCGTAAAAGAGGGAGAGAAACGGCATCATGCCGTCCTCCCCAAAGCTTGTCAAACCGCAGTGGATGCCGAGCGGGCGAGACGCTCGGCCTGGCTGCAGGCGACAGCGGCAACCAGCATCAGCAGTAACACACAATAGGCGACAGTAGACGTATTCACCGCCCCCTGCAGACCAAAGTGGCTGTTTACCATGGAGGATACGCTGGCAAACAGTAGTGTGCCCACAGTGCCGCACGTCAACAAGGCGGAGATCAAGGTTGGTGAACTGCGACTCACCTGCAGTGAACCATAGCTCATCAGACCGGAGAATAAACCGGAGTTAAAGAAACCAAACACGCCGCACGCTACCAGAATCAGCGTGGTACTGTTGCTGTTGGCAATCAGCGCAATGGAGACCAGACCAATGCTGGCGCAGATCAGCAGGAAAGTGCGCAGTTTCATCCATTTCACGGTGAACTGATTCAGGAACAGGCCAATGGCTTTCGTCACCCAATACACCGTAGTGAACAGCGCGGCATCCTGCGCCTGAAGTGTAAAACGCGATTGCAGGTAGCCCGGTGTCCACATGGTAAAAATGGGTTCAGCCAGCAGGAAAGCAAAGAGAGTAAAACAGATTAAATAGACGGAGATCCCCCAGGGTTCTGACTCTTCCGTTTTCTCGTGTTGCTGCGGCTGCGCAGCCTCTGTCGATGGGAAGCGACAACGCAGGGTAAGTGCTAACATCAGTGCGCCCAGACCGCCCATAATCCCATACATCGCAATCCAACTGGCACCCAGTTTAAACATCCAGGCTAACAGTAAAGACAGGGTTGCTCCGGCAAAGCTGAAAAAGAAATCGGTAAAAATCAGGCTGGAAGAGCGGCTCTTTTCATCGGGATTAATACGAACCACCAGATAACTGCCGATGGTCATAAACACGCCACCGCAGGCACCAATTCCGGCCACTGCAACGCTAAACAGCGTTAAGGTTGGTTGGATAAAAAGTACGGCGCTGATAATCACGGTGAGCGTTGCAGCAATAACTAATGGTTTTTTCAGCCCCCATTTTTTCATCAGAATGCCGCCAAGCATAATAGGCACAAACATGCCGATGTTCATCAGGGTAAAGACCTGCCCGATAAAGCTGGGGTCTTTATGAAAAGCGGCACAAAGTGGCCCGAGCACAATCCCCAGCGTCGACACCAGTGCGCCAACGAAGTAATAGCTCAGGTACGAAACGGCATTGAGATTTGCGCGAGAAAACTGATTGTCTGGCATAACTTTTCTCCAGACGGAGCAGAGCGACCTGTCCGTCTACGGAACCACGATCAAGCATACTGTTTGAGGAACTGGCTGATCAAACGAATAAAATCTTCGGTCACCATGGCAGCGCATTTCAGCGTTTGTTCATGGGAAAGCTCGACATCACTGAGGCCTTCAGCCATATTCGTGATGGCTGAAACGGCTAGTACTTTCAGGCCACAGTGGCGTGCGGCTATCACTTCCGGTACCACCGACATACCTACGACATCGCCGCCCATACGCTGCATCATGCGAATCTCCGCAGCCGTCTCAAAATTAGGGCCAGGATAAGAGACAAAAACCCCTTCATGAAGCGTGATACCCAACTGCTCTGCGGCACCGTGAAGCTGCTGGCGTAGTTCGCGATCGTATGCGTTAGCGAGGCTAAAGAAGCGAGGACCAAAGCGTTCATCGTTCGGCCCGACAAGGGGGGTAGATGGCATGGTGTTGATGTGATCGTTGAGGGCGACCAGACTCCCTGCCGGAATATCTACGTTCAGCGAACCCGCGGCGTTGGTACAGAATAAAAATTCGCAGCCCAACAGTTTAAAGGTACGCACGGCATGGGTCATGATGCCCATTCCCAGCCCTTCATAAAAATGCCCACGTCCCTTCATGCAGATGAGGTCGATACCATAAAGCGTCCCCATCACCACTTCCCCGGCATGGCCGATTACGGTGCTGACCGGGAACCCGGGTAATTGTTGATATGAAAGCGTGGTTTTATTTTCCATGCGATCGGCAAGTGCCCCCAGACCTGACCCAAGTATCAGAGCGATACGTGGATGAAAATTGGGTTTTGCTGCACGCAGAATTTCAGCCGCTTCATACGGGGTATCGTTGACAACAGACATGGACATATCGACTCCAGAGACTATTCAGTTGCAGGCATTTTGTGGAGGCTTCAATTACAAATCCAATATGATAAATGCGGTTATTGATATGGTTTTCATATTGAAAAGATCAGATAAATATCGGATCTATTATTTTTCAGAACGTTATGGTCAACGTGTTTCATACTGTTTCTGAAACGTAGTCATAATCTTGCATAAAAATGTGATGAATCTCTCTTTGTCTAAATGATGAACAGTTCATTCCTGACACATTACGCATACCGAGGCAGGGCTATACTTAAGACGAGCATTTAGCTGGGGTGATAAACGATGCCTGGACCGCAGGAACATAAAATTTTGCCGGCGGGATACAGGGGAAACAGGTTGAGGAAGACCCTGCATATCGGTGGTCTGTAGAGTAACTGGCGTCGGGGTGGTGGCTATAGATGAATATCTATACGTTTGATTTTGACGAGATTGAAAATCAGAGTGATTTCTACCGTGAGTTTGCGCGTACATTCGGTCTGGCCCGGGAAAAGGTGATTGATTTAGATTCTTTGTGGGAGGTTGTGGTTGGGGAAATCTTGCCGTTACCTCTGGAAATCGAATTTGTCCATTTACCGGATAAGTTACGCAGGCGATATGGCGCGCTGATTTTACTGTTCGATGAAGCAGAAGAAGAGCTCGAAGGACAGTTACGCTTTAACGTTCGCCACTCAAAACAGGCATAAAAAAGCCCCCGGCAGACGGGGGCAAGTCGTCGGACTAGACGACGAGGGTTTATTTGTACAATTCTGCGGTTGCATGCCAGTGAGCACCTTCACGGAGTTCAGTGACACGATAGCTGCTGGCGCCCGCTTTTTCTGCTTTATCGGCGATTGCCTGACGCATATCCATTGGCGAGCTACCGATCTGAGATACAGAGATAGTACCCATGGATTGCAGATTCTGTGCTTCTTGCGAGTTCACCTGATTAACAGCGGCGCTTGCACCGAAAGAGAGAACGGAGAGAAGGCTTAATGTTGCAACAGTGGTTTTGATTTTCATGATATTTACCTCGTCGAATTCTTTTATTAGGGGTCTTCGTTTCGTGACCCTCATCACAAAATCAAGTATACACTAATCACGCGATAAATTAATACCACGCTAATTGTTTCGTTGGCAATCAGGTGTTAAAAAAAGTATTTTTTATAACCATATAGAATTAAAAATACAGGTTAGAGCTTATTCTCTAAAATAAAATCAATAAATTCATGTGGATACACAATTTTGCAAATTGTGCGTTTTTGATGAGTATCATTCACTATGTGAATGTATTTTGGCGGTGAAACGCACTATTTGTGAAATGCTCGGCAGTGGAAAGCTGAGGAGGGGAGCAGAAAAGAGAGATTTTTTCCCCCGCCACAGGGCGTGACGGGGAAGGGAATTACAGTTCTTGTTCAAACAGTTCCAGAATGGCTTCGTACAGGTCTTTTACCGTAAAACCTTTGGCCGGTGTGGTGAAGATGGTATCGTCACCCGCAATCGTACCGAGAATACCTTCTGCTTTACCCAGTGAATCCAGCAGGCGGGCAATCAACTGCGCAGCGCCTGGGCTGGTATGAATAACGACAACGGCATCGTTGTAGTCGATATCCAGCACCAGATTTTTCAACGGGCTTGATGTTGTCGGGACTCCCAGCTCTGCAGGCAGACAGTACACCATTTCCATTTTCGCATTGCGGGTACGCACGGCACCAAACTTGGTCAGCATGCGTGAAACCTTGGACTGGTTGATATTATCAAAGCCCTGATCCTGCAACGCGAGGACGATTTCGCCCTGAGAGCTGAATTTTTCTTCTTTAAGTAGCGCTTTAAACGCCTTAACTAATTCTTCTTGTTTAGCCGAGCTTCGCATAAGTCACCCGTAATATGGCGGTAGAAACAACATTATTGTGCATACAGATGAATTTTTATGCAAACGGTCTGCCTCGTTCAAGGCTGAAATAATGTTATGAAAGAGCGGGATTTTATCAAATTTCGTTATCAAGAAACATGCCTGTGTCACGGCTCGCAAATAAGATTAAAAGTAAATTAAATGTTATCAAATTGATGTTGTTTTGAGAGGGCTGTAGGGTATATTGTCAGCACCTGTTGGAAAGTTGCTCTACTGTGCGAGTGGTTTTGAATTACGTAACTTAGGTTTTATTTTACGTAAGTTAAATGCATAAAAGCCAAATTTGCGTGACTACGCATTCTTGAAGCGTGGTTATTGAATTCGTTGGATTTGTGAATTAAGGTCGCCGCCGCGGAGCAATAGACATTTTGCTTATCAATATAATAAGGAGTTTAGGATGAAAGTTGCAGTCCTCGGCGCTGCTGGTGGTATCGGTCAGGCGCTAGCATTACTGTTAAAAACCCAACTGCCTTCAGGTTCAGAACTCTCCCTGTACGACATCGCTCCAGTAACCCCTGGTGTGGCCGTTGATTTGAGCCATATCCCTACTGCTGTGAAAATCAAAGGCTTCAGCGGTGAAGATGCGACCCCTGCACTGGAAGGTGCTGACGTGGTGCTGATTTCTGCGGGTGTTGCACGTAAACCAGGTATGGACCGTTCTGACCTGTTTAACGTGAACGCTGGCATCGTGAAGAATCTGGTGCAGCAGGTTGCGACAACCTGTCCGAAAGCGTGTATCGGTATCATCACTAACCCAGTGAACACGACCGTTGCTATTGCTGCTGAAGTGCTGAAAAAAGCAGGCGTATACGATAAGAACAAACTGTTCGGCGTGACTACGCTGGACATCATCCGCTCCAACACCTTTGTGGCGGAACTGAAAGGCAAGCAGCCTGGCGACGTTGAAGTCCCGGTTATCGGTGGACACTCTGGTGTGACCATTCTGCCGCTGCTGTCACAAATTCCTGGCGTAAGCTTCACTGAACAAGAAGCGGCTGACCTGACCAAACGTATCCAGAACGCGGGTACTGAAGTTGTGGAAGCAAAAGCCGGTGGCGGGTCTGCAACCCTGTCTATGGGTCAGGCTGCAGCACGTTTCGGTCTGTCACTGGTTCGCGCGCTGAGCGGCGAAAAAGGTGTGGTGGAATGCGCTTACGTTGAAGGCGACGGCCAATATGCTCGCTTCTTCTCTCAGCCGCTGCTGCTGGGCAAAAATGGCGTAGAAGAACGTCAGTCCATCGGTAAACTGAGCGCGTTCGAACAAAGCTCGCTGGAAGGCATGCTGGACACGCTGAAGAAAGATATCACGCTGGGCGAAGAGTTCGTTAAGTAACGCCAGGAGAGGCCAGCGTGTATTTGTAGGCCTGATAAGCGTAGCGCCATCAGGCATTACATGCTAACTCTCTATGATATCGCCTAATAGAAACCGGAGCATATATTGTGCTCCGGTTTTTTTATGGCAAGTGAGAGGTAGATGTAGCGTTAATTGGTGGCAGGGTATTCCTGAATCGTTACCTGCAGCGTCAATTGCTTATCATCGCGCATCACAACCACTGAGATAACCGAACCGGGGCGAATCTCAGCGACCTGGTCCATCGTTTCCAGCGCAGATACCGCCGGTTTGTTATTTACCGAAATGATGAGGTCGTTGACCTGAATTCCGGCCTGGGCCGCCGGACCATCCGGGGCCACTTCGTTTACCACAATCCCCTGAATTTGGTCCATGCCGCTACCTTGTGCGTGCAGCGGTGCAATTTCACGCCCGCTGATGCCGATGTAGCCACGAATAACGCGCCCGTCGCGGATAAGCTTATCCATGATTTTCGTCGCCAGTTGAAACGGAATGGCAAAGCCAATCCCTTCCGGTGTTTCGCCATCATTGCTCTTATCAAACGACAGTGTGTTAATCCCCATTAACTCGCCTAGCGAGTTAACCAGCGCACCGCCGGAGTTACCATGGTTAATGGAGGCATCCGTTTGCAGGAAGTTTTGTCGGCCCGTTGGGTTCAGGCCAATACGACCCGTGGCGCTGATGATCCCCTGAGTGATGGTTTGCCCAAGGTTGTACGGGTTACCGATGGCAAGTACGACATCGCCAATATGCGGTACACGTTTGTTATTAATCGGGATCGTCGGCAGGCCGCCTGCTGCGTTGATTTTCAGCACGGCAAGGTCGGTTAAGGTATCGGAGCCAACAAGCAGCGCTTCAAAGACACGTCCATCCTGCAATGCAACGATGATTTGGTCGGCATCATTAATGACGTGCTTGTTGGTGATGATATAGCCGCGCTGATCCATGATAACGCCTGAACCGAGCGTGCGGATCTCAAGCTGGTTATGCGTCGTGCTGTTCATACTGCGGTTGTACACGTTGACCACGGCAGGCGCAGCACGGCGAACTGCCGGGTTATAGCTGGCAGGTGTTTCATCTGTGCTGTCGAACTGTGGTGCGGTAAGCGTATTAATTTTTCGCAGAGAGGGCATCGCGGCCAGCAGAATGGCGCCGACGATTAAACCAATCGCGACCGAACGTAAAAGCTTCACAAACATGATGGCGGCGTCATTAAAAAAGGGAACGGCAGCAGCATATCACGAGTTTACCGGACATCACACGGGGGGCTGATGTCCGGTTGGTCAGGTTAACGCAAAAGCAGGTAAATACTCTCGTTACCACGAACGACCTGCAGCGCAATGATTGACGGTTTCGTTTCCAGCACTTTGCGCATTTCGGCAATCGAGTTCACTCGATCGCGGTTAACGGCGATGATGACGTCATCTTTATGCAGGCCGGCCTGTGCGGCTGGGCTACTTTTTTCAACGTTATCAATTCGAATGCCTTTGGCTCCGTCTTTTAGCTGCCCGTCGCTGAGCGTGGCCCCTTGCAACGCCGGTGCAATCATTTCCGCACTGGCGGAAGATGATGTACTGGTATCCAGCGTCACTTCAACTTCCAGTGGTTTACCGTTACGCAGCAGGCCCAGTTTGACTTTGGTCCCCGGTTCAGTTGTCGCAATACGCGAACGCAGTTCGGCGAAACTATTGAGCGGTTTGCCGTTAAGACTGGTAATCACGTCACCGGATTTCACGCCCGCTTTGGCGGAACCAGAGTTCGGCAGAACTTCGCTGACAAACGCGCCACGTTGTACATCCAGTTTGAATGCTTTAGCGATGTCAGCGGTCATTTCAGTACCTTTAATACCTAACAGACCGCGTTTGATTTCGCCAAACTGCATTAACTGCTGCGCCAGCGTACGCGCCATGTTGCTGGGGATAGCAAAGCCGATCCCAATGCTGCCGCCGCCGGGCGCCAGAATGGCGGTATTGATACCAATCAGCTCACCATTCAGGTTGAGCAACGCACCGCCGGAGTTACCGCGGTTAATTGACGCATCGGTCTGAATAAAATTTTCCAGACCTTCCAGGTTCAGACCACTGCGACCCAATGCGGAGACGATCCCTGAGGTTGCCGTTTGTCCCAACCCAAACGGGTTGCCGACGGCGACAGCAAAGTCACCCACGCGCAGTTTGTCGGAATCGGCGATAGCGATTTGAGTCAGGTTGCTGGGGTGCTGAATTTGCAGCAGGGCGATATCGCTCTGATCGTCGCTACCGATGAGTTTGGCATCGAACTCGCGCCCATCGTTCAGCTGAACGCTAATTTTCTGTGCCTGATTAATAACGTGGTTGTTGGTCAGAACATAGCCTTTGGCAGCGTCAATGATGACGCCTGAGCCCAGTCCCTCAAAGGGCTGCGAGGGCTGGTCGGGCAGCTCATCGCCAAAAAATTTTTTGAACTCTTCCGGGACTTTTTGCCCTTGAACGGCGGTGCCCTCGACTCTCACGCTAACCACGGCAGGTAACACTTTTTCCAGCATGGGGGCGAGGCTGGGGAGCGCTGCCTGACCGGGGACCTGGCCGGGAATCGACGCAATGGCCTGGAATGGCGCCGAGAGAGTTAACCCGACACTTAACGCTAATGCACTCAACAGCTGGGTTTGTTTTTTCATGGATCCTGCTCTCGTACCTTGAGTAAACGGAAGATGATTCAAAACAGTTTGATGTTATTGAATTTTCGGTTTGGTCACAATGAGGCTAACGACTAAATAATAGCTGGGACGGGAAGAGAAGCGGAGGGCGCAATTGCTGCGCCCCATAAATTTCTTAACGATGTGCAGTTAGTCGCGCTTTGCGCCACTACGCAGCAGGCCGGAAGCCCCTTCGGAATAGTCACGCGGCATCTGAACCGGCGCCTGATCGTTACCCGCTTCAGACTCAGCCAGACGATTGCGGAACGGGTTGTTTTCCGGCGACATACCCGGCAGCAGGTTGCTGGAGCTTTTCGCCATATGCTGGTAGATCTGACGATAATCGTCCGCCATGTTATCCAGCAATTCAGCGCTGCGGGCGAAATGACTCACCAGCTCTTCGCGGTACTCTTCCAGTTCAGCTTTGTTCTTTTCCAGTTCGTACTGTAATGCCTGCTGTTGGCGTAATTTACGATTACCAAAACGCATGGCTACAGCACCAATAATGATACCGACGACTAACCCAATTAGCGCATATTCCCAGGTCATGAACATCTCCCGTTGTCTTTTGTTTCCGTAGGGTGTTGGCTTTAGGCTCCATGCCTGCGCCTGATTATGCCACTATAACCGCTAATCCCGTAGAAGTGGAATCCCGTGTTTATATCACGTAATGTAGAACGGCCTTTTTTTCGTCAACCGTGAGCGACGGCACATCGATTCTCAAGGAATAACAATAACATCATGCAAAGCCTTTCCCCGACATCGCGATACCTGCAGGCCCTTAACAACGGCAGCCATCAACCCGACAACGTACAAAAAGAAGCGGTGAATCGACTGGAAACGATTTACCAGGAGCTCACCACGATTGCACCTCCAGCGGCGCAGGAGAGTGGACTGATGGCCCGCTTTGGTAAATTGCTGGGCAAGCGTGAGTCGCCGATCAACGCACCGGTGCGTGGCTTGTATATGTGGGGCGGAGTTGGGCGCGGAAAAACCTGGCTGATGGATTTGTTCTACCATAGCCTGCCTGGCGCACGTAAACAACGTTTGCACTTTCACCGCTTCATGCTGCGCGTGCATGAAGAACTGACGGCTCTGCAAGGTCAGAGCGACCCGTTGGAAGTGATTGCTGACCGCTTCAAAGCCGAAACCGATGTGCTGTGCTTTGATGAATTTTTTGTCTCGGATATTACCGACGCCATGCTGCTCGGTGGTTTAATGAAGGCGCTATTTGCTCGCGGCATTACGCTGGTGGCAACGTCCAATATTCCGCCTGATGAACTGTATCGTAACGGTTTGCAACGTGCGCGCTTCCTTCCCGCTATCGACGCCATTAAACAGTATTGCGACATCATGAATGTGGATGCCGGCGTTGACTACCGGTTACGTACGTTAACTCAGGCACACTTGTGGCTGTCCCCGCTTAATGCTGAAACGCAGCGGCAGATGGATAAGCTCTGGCTGGCCTTGGCGGGAGCGAAAGGTGATCATGCGCCGACGCTGGAGATTAACCACCGCCCGATGCAGACGCTGGCTGTTGAGAACCAAACGCTGGCGGTCTCGTTCACTACACTGTGCGTCGATGCCCGCAGCCAGCACGATTACATTGCCTTGTCGCGCCTGTTCCACACGGTGCTGCTGTCTGATGTACCGGTAATGACGACGCTGATGGAAAGTGAAGCACGACGCTTTATCGCGCTGGTTGATGAGTTCTACGAACGCCACGTTAAGCTGGTGGTCAGCGCCGCAGCGCCTTTATATGAAATCTACCAGGGCGAGCGGCTGAAGTTTGAATTCCAGCGTTGTTTGTCGCGTTTGCAGGAGATGCAAAGCGAGGAGTATCTGAAGCGGGAACATTTAGCCGGTTAAACCTGCCGCAAATCACATAAAGGGGTCGATCTTTGACCCTGACTTCTCTATAATCTTGCGACCCCACGTTACGAGAGAGTTTTTTTCCCAAAACTTTCTATGCGCCGGCATAGGCTATTCGAAGGGGTAGGTTTGCTGGACAATGTCGTGTGAACCTCAACTGACAAAACGTTTGGGTGTTCACCAACGTGTAACTTATTTATTTGGGTAAGCTTTTAATGAAAACTTTTACAGCTAAACCAGAAACCGTAAAACGCGACTGGTATGTTGTTGACGCGACCGGTAAAACTCTGGGCCGTCTGGCTTCCGAACTGGCTCTGCGCCTGCGCGGTAAGCACAAAGCGGAATACACTCCGCACGTAGATACTGGTGATTACATCATCGTTCTGAACGCTGATAAAGTTGCTGTAACCGGCAACAAGCGTACTGACAAAGTGTACTATCACCACACCGGCCACATCGGTGGTATCAAACAAGCGACCTTTGAAGAGATGATTGCTCGCCGTCCTGAGCGTGTGCTTGAAATCGCGGTTAAAGGCATGCTGCCAAAAGGCCCGCTGGGTCGTGCTATGTTCCGTAAACTGAAAGTTTACGCTGGCAACGAGCACAACCACGCGGCACAGCAACCGCAAGTTCTTGACATCTAATCGGGATTATAGGCAATGGCTGAAAATCAATACTACGGCACTGGTCGCCGCAAAAGTTCCGCAGCTCGCGTTTTCATCAAACCGGGCAGTGGTAAAATCGTAATCAACCAACGTTCTCTGGAACAGTACTTCGGTCGTGAAACTGCCCGCATGGTAGTTCGTCAGCCGCTGGAACTGGTCGACATGGTTGAGAAACTGGATCTGTACATCACTGTTAAAGGTGGTGGTATCTCTGGTCAGGCTGGTGCGATCCGTCACGGTATCACCCGCGCTCTGATGGAGTACGACGAATCCCTGCGTGGCGAACTGCGTAAAGCTGGCTTCGTTACTCGTGATGCTCGTCAGGTTGAACGTAAGAAAGTCGGTCTGCGTAAAGCACGTCGTCGTCCGCAGTTCTCCAAACGTTAATTGCTTTCTGCTTCGGCAGATTACAATTTGCGAAAAAACCCGCCTCGGCGGGTTTTTTTATGATTTTCATCCGCCAAAGATCACGGTAATACGCTGATTGCCACCTCTTTTTCCCCATTTCCAGAATCGACTCACCACAAAGGTCACAAAATCTGGTAAACTATCATCCAATTTTCTGCCCAAATATCCGGTATTGTTCATTTTTTGTTTGTATTTTGAACAGCAATGACTTTCCCGAATCTGGGTGACATCACTTCTGGCTGGCCACAACGTGGCTGGTAGCAGTAAAAATTCTGAATATACCTGGAGGTTTTCATGGCTGTCGCTGCCAACAAACGTTCGGTAATGACGCTGTTTTCTGGTCCTACTGACATCTATAGCCATCAGGTCCGCATCGTGCTGGCTGAAAAAGGTGTTAGTTTCGAGATTGAGCACGTGGAAAAGGACAATCCACCGCAGGATCTGATCGACCTCAACCCGAATCAGAGCGTCCCGACACTGGTGGATCGTGAGCTGACCCTGTGGGAATCTCGCATCATTATGGAATACCTGGATGAGCGTTTCCCGCATCCGCCGCTGATGCCGGTTTACCCGGTTGCGCGTGGTGAGAGCCGCCTGTACATGCAGCGTATTGAAAAAGACTGGTACACGCTGATGAACGTCATCGTGAACGGTTCCGCATCTGAAGCCGATGTTGCACGTAAACGTCTGCGTGAAGAGCTGCTGGCAATTGCCCCAGTCTTTGGTCAAAAACCGTATTTCCTGAGCGATGAGTTCAGCCTGGTAGATTGCTACCTGGCGCCGCTGCTGTGGCGTTTACCGCAGCTGGGTATTGAATTCAACGGTGCAGGTTCGAAAGAACTGAAAGGGTATATGACCCGCGTCTTCGAACGTGACTCTTTCCTGGCTTCTCTGACTGAGCCTGAACGTGAAATGCGTCTGGGCCGGGGTTAACCTGTATGGATTTGCCACAGTTAACGCCACGCCGTCCGTATCTGCTGCGCGCATTCTATGAGTGGTTGCTGGACAACCAGCTCACGCCGCACCTGGTGGTGGATGTGACGCTCCAGGACGTGCAGGTTCCGATGGAATATGCACGTGACGGGCAAATTGTTTTGAATATTGCGCCGCGTGCCGTGGGCAATCTGGAACTGGCGAACGACGAAGTGCGCTTTAACGCGCGCTTTGGCGGCGTGCCGCGCAATGTTTCCGTACCACTGGCGGCGGTACTCGCGATCTATGCCCGTGAAAACGGCGCAGGAACGATGTTTGAACCTGAGGCGGCCTATGACGAAGATGTCGACAGCCTCAATGATGACGATGTCGCGCCTGAGAGCGAAAACGAAACGGTGATGTCGGTGATTGATGGCGATAAACCGGATAATCACGATGACGATCCTGACGACACACCACCACCTCCTCGCGGTGGGCGTCCGGCGCTACGCGTAGTGAAATAATCAAACAGGCCCTTGCGGGCCTGTTTTGCATTCTGCGTCAGATATCAATAAAACAGCGCGATAGTGGCAATCATATTGACCACAAATCCTATCGCCATTGGGATGGCGGTCCGTTTTACGACCTCAAAAGGCGACACGCCAGCAATACCAGATGTCACGACAATCACAGCGGTAATCGGTGAAACCGCACGTGCCAGCGTGGTGGCGAAGTGCATCGGCATAATCATCACAACCGCAGGAATATGCAGCCCCGCAGCAATATCCGGGATCAGGCTGGCGAATGACATAAACGGTGCATTCCCGGATCCCATTACAATTGCACAGGCGGCGATAACCACGGCCATGATAATCATCACACTGATACCGCCAAGCCCGGAATGTTCTGCGCCTTTAATCACCGCATCGACGGTGCCGATAGTGGTTAAGCCCTTGGCAAAGATCTCACCGGCGACCACCAGCGTGACAACGTTGGCAAACTGTGTTCCCATGCCGTCAAAAAACGCCTGCACATCATCCATAGTCTCACGCAGGTTATGTTTATGAAGAAACTCCACAAACATGGTCAGCGTCAAGCTCATTAGCATCACCACAACCAGATTCAACTCTGCCTGCATTAATCCCATGTGCGCCAGCAACAGCGAACCCAACATCAGGAGCAGCGGCATCACCGGTAAAATGGCGTAATAGAGTGGCGGTACATCGTCCAGCGTCTTTTGTTCATTGAAGCCTGCGCTGTCTGGCTGTGTTTTTTTATCAAACCGGCGTTGAACGAAAAAGTGTGCGATGGCGACGGCGATGATGACGCAGGACGCGACAGGAAGTTGGTAGTGGAAGAAATAAGTGGCTATTTTCATCCCCGCAACCTGTGCGGCGAAAATTGAGTTGGTTTCCAGAATGCCCCATTCAATCGACATCGAGGTGGCAATGACCGCTACCGCGGATAAACGGCTCACGCCCAGGCTGACCAGCGTTGGGAAGAGCGTAACCATCAGCAGCATGCCCAATCCGGAAGCACTGGTGATGAACTGTGCCATGATTTGACCAATGACATACGTCGCGGCAAGTACAATATACGGTGAACGGATGTGCTTGAGTGGGCGGCTCAACAGGCTGACCATTGCCCGGCTGGCTCCCATTCTGTCCATATAGCGGGCATAACCGCCCACTGCCATGATGGACAGCCCAAGACCTGCCGCCCGATTGGAAAGCATACGTAGAATTTCATTATAAATATCGACCAGCAGATAACCGCTGCTTTTGTCGCTGGCGACCAGTGCGCCGTACCCCAACCAGACGCCGCAGATCATCAGGAAGATCCCGGCTGCTGCCAGTACTACCTGTGGTTTGTAGTTTTTGAGGATCAGGTAACCCATCGTTAATAAAACGATGACAGAGATAATAATGCCGAACATTTTTTCACTCCATGCCAGAGAAGAAGATAAATCCGGTAATAACGCTGTTTTAAATGCGGATGTTATATTTTTTCTGGCATGTGTTTTGGAGTGGACATCGTGTTTTTATAATTGGTGGGTGGTTATTTATCGTTTTAAAATAGTGGGTTATGATTTATTTTAAAGATCATATTCGCAGATTTCACAAAGTTAGTTTTATCCCATGGTAATAAATAACTATCCGCTCAATAATTCATATTTAACTATATGTATTGTATATATCCTCTGTATGAGCATATCCCCCACCGACCACCATTTCACCCTGCTTTCGATCCTGTGTTACGATGAACTCGCTGTTATTTGTCACCACGACTTAGCTGAATGGACCCTATGAACGCATTTGATTCGCAAGCTGAAGACTCTCCATCCACCATTGGTCGTAGTTTACGCAGCCGCCCGCTGGCACGTAAAAAACTCTCTGAAATGGTTGAGGAAGAACTTGAACAGATGATTCGCCGTCGGGAATTTGGCGAAGGGGAACAGTTGCCGTCAGAGCGAGAACTGATGGCTTTCTTCAATGTTGGCCGTCCTTCTGTACGAGAAGCCCTGGCGGCGTTAAAGCGTAAAGGCTTAGTGCAAATTAACAACGGTGAACGCGCTCGCGTTTCACGTCCTTCGGCTGATACGATTATCAGTGAACTGTCCGGTATGGCGAAAGATTTCCTCTC
Organism: Citrobacter sp. wls619; assembly: GCF_005281345.1. Classification (GTDB taxonomy): domain Bacteria; phylum Pseudomonadota; class Gammaproteobacteria; order Enterobacterales; family Enterobacteriaceae; genus Citrobacter. The sequence continues at coordinate 104,990 of NZ_SZXJ01000043.1, read as the reverse complement.
GCATCCTGGTGGTATTTCCCATTTTGAGCAACTGCGATTGTTCTTTGAGTCCAGCCTGGTGCGTTATGCCGCAGAGCATGCCACTGACGAGCAAATCGACAGACTGGCGAAAGCACTGGAGATCAACAGCCAGTCGCTGGAAGACAATGCGCTCTTCATCCGTTCAGACGTTGATTTCCACCGTGTGTTGGCAGAGATCCCCGGTAATCCTATCTTTATGGCGATCCATGTCGCGCTGTTAGACTGGCTGATTGCCGCCCGTCCGACCGTTGCCGATCAAGAACTGTATGAGCACAATAGCGTGAGTTATCAACAACATATCGCTATTGTTGACGCAATTCGCCAGCGCGATCCTGAAGAGGCTGACCGCGCACTGCAAGAACATCTCAACAGCGTTTCCGCGACCTGGCACGCTTTCAGCAAAAGTAAAAAATTGCGTAAGTAATCGCGATCCTGACGATCTTTTAGTGAAGCAGATCGCACTATAAGCGTTCTGTATTGTATTGCTGCTTATTTGATCTGGTATAACAGGTATAAAGGTATGCAGTCAGTCAACACTAATCATTGACAGAGGTCGTTATGGCAAGAGATTTAAAAGGCGTAATGCCGGCATTGTTAACCCCATTTGATAACCAACAGCGACTGGACATCGAGAGCTTGCGTCGTCTGGTGCGCTTCAACATCGGGCAGGGCATTGATGGGCTCTATGTCGGTGGCTCAACGGGTGAAGCTTTTGTGCAGAATCGTGCTGAAAGAGAGCAGGTGCTGGAAATTGTTGCTGAAGAAGCGAAAGGTAAAGTGACCTTAATTGCCCACGTTGGCACGGTGAGCACAGAAGAGAGCCAGCAGCTGGCGGGCGCCGCACACCGTTATGGTTTTGACGCAGTGTCCGCTGTTACCCCGTTTTACTATCCGTTCAGCTTTGAAGAGCATTGCGACCACTACCGCGCGATTATTGATTCCGCTGAGGGTTTGCCGATGGTGGTCTATAACATCCCGGCGCTGAGCGGCGTAAAACTGACGTTGGAGCAGATCAATACGCTAGTGACGCTGCCAGGCGTTGGCGCACTGAAACAAACCTCAGGCGATCTCTATCAAATGGAACAGATCCGCCGCGCTCATCCCGATCTGGTGCTTTACAACGGTTATGACGAGATCTTTGCTTCTGGGGTGCTGGCCGGTGCGGATGGTGGGATCGGCAGTACTTACAACATCATGGGATGGCGTTATCAGGGAATTGTGAAAGCGCTCAAAGAAGGCGATATCCGGGCTGCACAAAAGCTGCAAACCGAGTGCAATAAGGTTATCGATCTGCTCATCAAGGTTGGCGTATTCCGCGGTCTGAAAACGGTACTGCACTATATGGATGTGGTTTCTGTACCGTTGTGCCGTAAACCGTTCGCTCCCGTAGATGAACAATATCTGCCAGAACTGAAAGCCCTGGCGAACCAACTGCTGGCGGAAAAAGCGTAACCGCGGGTAGCCGGGGGCGCTTTGCGTGCCCGGCCTGGATGTTTCGACCGTAGGCCGGAAAAGACGAAATCGCCATCCGGCACAACACCAAAAAATCGTCGGGAGAGTAAAATGAGTACTTCTACCCAGAGCATCCCGTGGTATCGCCATCTCAACCGGGCACAATGGCGGGCATTTTCTGCCGCCTGGTTGGGGTATCTGCTTGATGGTTTTGATTTTGTGTTAATCGCCCTTGTGCTGACAGAAGTACAAGGTGAATTCGGTTTGACGACGGTGCAGGCGGCCAGCCTGATTTCAGCTGCCTTCATCTCTCGCTGGTTTGGCGGGTTAATGCTGGGGGCGATGGGTGACCGCTATGGACGTCGCCTGGCAATGGTCACCAGCATCATTCTATTCTCTGTGGGGACGCTGGCCTGTGGCTTCGCGCCGGGCTACACCACCATGTTTATCGCCCGCCTGGTTATCGGTATGGGAATGGCAGGTGAGTACGGCTCCAGCGCCACCTATGTTATTGAAAGCTGGCCTAAACACCTGCGTAACAAAGCCAGTGGTTTCCTGATTTCTGGTTTCTCGGTTGGCGCTGTGATTGCCGCCCAGGTTTATAGCCTGGTGGTTCCGGTCTGGGGATGGCGTGCGCTGTTCTTCATCGGCATTCTGCCGATTATCTTTGCCCTCTGGCTGCGTAAAAATATTCCGGAGGCAGAGGACTGGAAAGAAAAACACGCAGGTAAAGCGCCGGTACGCACGATGGTGGACATTCTCTATCGGGGCGAACATCGGGTAATCAATATCTTGATGACCATCGTAGCGGCGACTGCGCTGTGGTTCTGTTTTGCAGGCGACCTGCAAAATGCGGCAATCGTGGCGATCCTCGGGCTGATGTGTGCCTTCATCTTCATTAGCTTTATGGTGCAAAGCAGCGGTAAACGTTGGCCGACGGGCGTGATGTTGATGGTTGTCGTGCTGTTCGCGTTTCTCTATTCGTGGCCGATTCAGGCGCTGCTGCCAACGTATTTGAAAACTGAACTGATGTATGACCCTTCAACGGTTGCCAGGGTCCTGTTCTTTAGCGGCTTTGGTGCGGCGGTTGGCTGCTGCGTCGGTGGTTTCCTTGGCGACTGGCTGGGTACCCGCAAGGCTTATGTGTGCAGTCTGCTGGCCTCGCAGTTGCTGATTATCCCTGTGTTTGCGATTGGCGGAGCCAACGTCTGGGTCCTGGGTTTGCTACTGTTTTTCCAACAAATGCTTGGGCAGGGGATCTCAGGGATCTTACCAAAACTCATTGGCGGTTATTTCGATACCGACCAACGTGCCGCGGGCCTGGGGTTCACGTACAACGTCGGGGCACTTGGTGGGGCACTGGCACCGATCATCGGGGCGCTGATTGCACAACGTCTGGATCTGGGTACTGCGCTGGGATCGCTCTCTTTCGGCCTGACATTTGTGGTGATCCTGTTGATTGGTCTTGATATGCCGTCTCGTGTACAGCGTTGGCTGCGGCCTGAAGCACTACGTACACATGATGCCATTGATGGTAAACCGTTTAGTGGAGCCGTGCCGTTTGGCGGCGGTAAAAGCACCATGGTGAAATCAAAAAGTTAATCCGCTTGCCCGGCGTTGAGCCGGGCGAGATTCGAAAGGGAAGATGTATGTCGTTACTTGAGCTACTGGATAAAAAAATTGCCGCTGGTGGCGGACTGATTGTCTCCTGCCAGCCCGTTCCGGACAGCCCGCTGGATAAACCTGAAATTGTCGCCGCCATGGCGCTGGCAGCCGAGCAGGCGGGTGCGGTGGCGCTGCGCATTGAAGGCGTGGAAAACCTGCAGGCGACCCGGGCGGTCGTTTCGCTGCCAATTATAGGTATTCTGAAACGCGATCTTACTGACTCCCCGGTACGCATCACTGCATTTTTAGATGATGTCGATGCGTTGGCGCAGGCGGGAGCTGACATTATAGCGATTGATGGTACAGACCGCGTGCGTCCTGTTCCCGTCGCCACACTGTTGGCACGAATTCATCAACATCACTGTCTGGCCATGGCCGACTGTTCATCGCTGGAAGACGGCCTGGCCTGCCAGCAACTCGGCGCGGAAATTATTGGTACGACGCTGTCGGGTTATACGACACCAGAAACGCCAGAGGAGCCGGATCTGGCGCTGGTGAAAGCGTTACGTGATGCCGGGTGTCGGGTGATAGCCGAAGGACGCTATAACACGCCAGCACAAGCGGCTGAAGCCATGCGCCACGGGGCCTGGGCGGTGACAGTGGGTTCTGCTATTACCCGACTGGAACACATTTGCCAGTGGTACACCATGGCGATGAAAAAGGCCGCGCTATGACCACCCTGGCGATTGATATCGGCGGCACTAAACTGGCCGCTGCACTGGTGGATGGTCGCTTGCAAATGCGTGACCGCCACGAACTTCCGACACCCGCCAGCAAAACACCACAAGCGCTGCGAGCTGCCCTGGAAGCGCTGATTGAGCCGCTGCAGGCACAGGCTCAGCGCGTGGCGATTGCCTCGACTGGCATCATCCGTGAGGGCGCGCTCCTGGCACTGAATCCATTAAATCTGGGGGGATTGATGCTTTTCCCGCTGGTGCAAACGCTGGAGTCTCTCACCGGTCTACCGACGTTGGCGGTGAATGACGCACAGGCCGCTGCGTGGGCTGAATATCATGCACTTGGCGGGAAATACCACGATATGGCGTTTATTACTGTATCGACCGGTGTTGGTGGCGGTGTGGTTAGCAACGGAAAGTTGTTAACCGGAGTCGGGGGGCTGGCGGGGCATGTAGGTCATACACTGGCGGACCCGAATGGCCCGCAATGTGGTTGTGGACGTGTGGGGTGCGTGGAGGCTATCGCTTCCGGCCGTGGGATTGCAGCGGCAGCCGAAGGTTCACTTGCTGGATGTGATGCAAAAACTATTTTTAGCCGAGCCGGACAGGGGGACGAGCAGGCGCGTCAATTGATCCAGCGATCGGCATGCACGTTGGCACGCCTGATTGCCGATGTGAAGGCGACAACCGACTGCCAGTGCGTTGTTATTGGCGGAAGCGTCGGGTTGGCTGAAGGTTATCTGGCGCAGGTGAAAGCCTGGCTGGCACAGGAACCTGCGGCTTACCACGTGAGATTACTGGCGGCACATTACCGTCATGACGCTGGACTACTGGGGGCCGCGCTGTTGGCCCAGGGAGAATGATGATGATGTCAGGGGATTTACAGTCTCTGCATTCTGCTGGATTGCATCCGGTCTTGCAGCAGGCATTAACGCAGGCTGTTGCGGCAAAACCGCAGGATAAAGCACCGGGGCGCTATGAGCTGCAAGGCGAGAATATCTTTATGAACGTCATGCAGTTTGTTACGCAGCAACCGGAGCAAAAGAAAGCGGAGCTGCACGAGCAATATAGTGATATTCAGGTACTGCTGGCGGGTGAAGAACGTATTCTGTTTGGTATGACGGGGTCTGCCCGGCAGTGTGAAGAGAGGCACGTTGAGGATGATTATCAGCTGTGTAACCAGATTGCAGATGAGCAGGCTATGGTACTGAAGCCGGGAAGATTTGTGATTTTTATGCCGGGCGAGCCGCATAAACCAGGTTGTGTGGTGGGGGAGCCGGTGGATATCAAAAAGGTGGTGATCAAGGTGCGCGCCAGTTTATTAAAAGCCTGACGATGAGAGACCGTGTCGGATGGCAAGGCTTGCGCCACCCGACATGGAATATAACGACCTAGCGCTTAAACGTCACCGCTTCTGGCTGGGTCAGATGCAGCGTAGTCCGGGCTGGCACCGTCTCGGCAATAACCCGCCCATGGCGGATGGAATAACGTGCAGGCGTCTGGCGGCGAACCGCATCAAACCCATTTTCAGCAGGTAAAATCACCAGGTTGGCGGCGTTCCCAATACTTAAACCGTAGTCCTGTAAGTGCAGGGTTTTCGCGCTGTGGGTGGTGATGAGATTTAGCCCATCATTGATTTGTCCGTACCCCATCAACTGACACACGTGTAATCCCATATGCAGAACTTGCAGCATATTCGCGGTTCCCAACGGGTACCACGGGTCAAAAACGTCATCATGCCCAAAGCAAACATTGATGTCCGCTTCCAGCATCTCTTTGACGCGGGTGATGCCACGGCGCTTAGGATAGGTGTCAAATCGTCCCTGCAGGTGAATATTCACCAGCGGATTCGCAACGAAGTTAATACCTGACATTTTCAACAGACGGAAAAGGCGGGAAGCATATGCGCCGTTATAGGAATGCATCGCCGTGGTGTGGCTGGCTGTCACGCGTGCTCCCATGCCATCGCGATGCGCCAGCGCCGCGACGGTTTCAACAAAGCGCGATTGCTCATCATCAATCTCGTCACAGTGCACATCGATAAGTCGGTCATACTTCTGCGCCAGGGCGAAAGTTTTGTGCAGCGACTCAACGCCATATTCACGCGTGAATTCAAAGTGAGGAATTGCGCCAATGACGTCGGCACCTAAACGCACGGCTTCTTCTAACAGCGCTTCGCCGTTGGGATAAGAAAGAATACCTTCCTGTGGGAACGCCACAATCTGCAGCTCCACCCACGGTGCCACTTCCTGCTTCACCTCCAGCATGGCTTTCAGCGCCGTCAGCGTAGGATCGGAAACGTCTACGTGAGTTCGGACATACTGGATGCCGTTGGCCATCTGCCACTTGAGGGTCTGCATGGCGCGGGTCTTCACGTCTTCGTGGGTGAGCATCGCCTTGCGTTCGGCCCAGCGCTCAATACCTTCAAACAGCGTACCCGACTGGTTCCAGCTGGGCTCCCCTGCAGTTTGCGTTGTGTCCAGGTGGATGTGTGGTTCAACGAAAGGGGGAATGGCCAGCCCGCCTTCAGCATCAAGCACCTCGCCCTGTGGCGCAGCTGCTGTTTCCTGGGGATCAATACGGCTAAAACGCCCGTTTTCAATCGTGATTTGCCACAATCCTTCACGCCCCTGCAGACGGGTTTGAGTTAGGGTGATGGTGTTATTCTGCATGACTGACCTCCGGGGATTTTGCAAGGCTACGATTGAAAAGGGGATTCAGCAGGATATAGCTGAATACGCCGCCAAGCACGGCGTTGACCGGCACAATACCTGGGATGTAGTGTCCGGCGGCGATTCCCAGCGCGACGGACAGAATAGCTATCCAGTTGACCGGAATAAACTGTGCTGTGTTGAAGTTGGTGTAGCGGCGGTGGTTTAACAGATAATCGGCAATAATCACTCCGCCAATAGGAGGGATCGCCGCCGACAGGAATGTCAGCCAGCCGACAAAGTTATTGTAAAGCCATAATGCGCACAGTGTTCCAATAATGCCGTTGGCCACGGACAATGTGCGGCTGGAAAGGCCGGTAATATTAGCAAACCCCAAACCGGAGGCGTACAGCGCGTTGTCGTTGGTGGTCCAGATATTCAGGCCGAGTACGATAATTGCGGGCAGCAGCAGCCCCTGCGCGATCATCACATCTGAGATATCTGCCTGTCCTACCGCGGCGGCTCCGGCGGCACCGAAGATAAACATCAACGAGTTGCCAAGGAAAAATGCCACCATGGCAATCAACACTGCGCCTTTGGCATTTCGCCCGAAGCGGACGAAGTCGGCGGTTAAGGTGCCTGCGCTGACAAACGATCCGACGACCAACGCCAGTGCCGTGGAAAAATCCAGCGGTGTCTGCGGCACAATGGCTTTTAAATGATCCAATCCCCCTACATCGCTCACTGCCAGCCAGACAGAGTAGCTGCCAAGAATGACGATAGCGGGAACGGCGATGATGGACAAAATGGTGAGTGCCGAGATACCAAAGAAGATGGTCATGGTCATCAGCAGACCGGAAACTGCAATCAGGATATTGACGTCAATACCCGTCGCTTTACCCACCGGGATGGCGAACATTGCCACGCCGACGCCAAACCAGCCCACCTGTGTGCCACCTAATAGCATTGAGGGAAGCCATGAACCTTTTATGCCAAATGAGTAACGTGCGAGGAGGTGGGTAGAGAGACCTGTTTTTGCGCCAATATAACCGAGAAATGCAGTGTAAATACCGAGGAGGAGATTACCGAAGAGAACTGCCAGGAAAAAATCATTATAGGAAAGACCGGTACCGAGAGTGCCTCCGGTCCACATACTGGCTGAAAAGAATGTTAACCCCAACATCACAAACGTCAGTGGTATCACGCCTTTCCGCGCTGCCAGAGGGACGGGGCCCTGGCTATAATTGTTGTCCTGCGACACAACGCCTCCTTGAATTTTGCCCAAAAAATCCGCCGCATCATAAACACTTCTCAGAATAAAGCAAACGTTTCCGTATGATTTTTACATGGTTATTATTCATGGTGTTTATGTATTTCGGGTGTTAAGGCTATTTGCCCTGTTTACAAAACGTGTTGTCAGGCTGGCTTATTTGGCAGGTTTGGCGGTATTGCGGCAGGAATTTGGCATCTCATCCACCAGGGCAGATGAGATGCCTGAAGAGGCTGACTTACACTTCCAGGTAATTCATAATTCCGTCAGCCGCTTTACGGCCTTCGGCAATGGCTGTGACAACCAGATCCGAACCACGCACGATGTCGCCACCGGCAAAGATTTTCGGGTTGCTGGTCTGGAAGGCGTTGTCGCTGCGTTCCGGAGCAATAATACGCCCCTGCGAATCCAACTCGACGCTATGTTTTGCCAGCCATTCCATGCTGTGTGGACGGAAACCAAACGCCAGTACGACGGCATCAGCCGGTACTATATGCTCGGAACCGGCGACGATCTCCGCGCGACGGCGACCTTTCGCATCCGGCTCACCCATCTCAGTGCGCGCCATTTTCACGCCACACACTTTGCCGTTAGCATTCACCTCAACACCTAAAGGCTGGACGTTGAACTGGAATTCGACGCCTTCTTCACACGCGTTTTTCACTTCGCGTTTCGAACCCGGCATATTCTCTTCATCGCGGCGGTAGGCGCAGATAACGTGTGACGCACCCTGACGAACGGAGGTCCGCACGCAGTCCATCGCGGTGTCACCACCGCCCAGCACGACAACGCGTTTACCTTCCATGCTGATGTATGGCTCGTCGCTGCTTTCGCCAAAGCCCATCAACTGTTTGGTATTGGCGATCAGGAACGGCAGGGCATCAAAGACGCCATCAGCATCTTCGTTTTCCAGCCCACCGCGCATCGACTGATAGGTGCCGACGCCAAGGAACACGGCGTCGTAATCCTTCAGTAACGCTTCGAGCTGCACGTCACGGCCCACTTCGACGTTGAGTTTGAACTCGATGCCCATGTCGGTGAAAATTTCACGACGGCGGGTCATCACCTCTTTTTCCAGTTTGAAGGCCGGGATACCGAAGGTCAGCAGACCACCGATTTCCGGATGGCGGTCAAAGACCACGGCCTTCACGCCGTTACGGGTCAGCACATCCGCACAGGCCAGGCCTGCCGGACCTGCACCGATAATGGCGACACGCTTGTCCGTCTGACGAACGCCGGTCATATCCGGGCGCCAACCCATTTCGAAGGCTTTATCGTTAATATAGCGCTCGATGTTGCCGATGGTCACTGCGCCGAATTCGTCATTCAGCGTACAGGAACCTTCGCACAACCTGTCCTGCGGACAGACACGGCCGCAAACTTCCGGCAGCGTGTTGGTCTGGTGAGACAGCTCTGCTGCTTCAAAAATACGCCCTTCGTTAGCCAGCTTCAGCCAGTTCGGAATGTAGTTATGTACTGGGCATTTCCACTCGCAGTACGGGTTACCGCAGGACAGGCAGCGGTCTGCCTGTGCCTTAGCCTGACCTTCGGAAAACGGCTCGTAGATCTCAATAAATTCGATCTTACGGATCTTCAGCGGCTTCTTAGGCGGATCAACGCGCTGCAGGTCGATAAATTGGTATACGTTCTGACTCATTGCTGCTACCCCTTACTGCGCCTGCACACGCAGCTCAGCTGCGCTACGACTACGGTGACCCAACAGTGCTTTCACATCACTGGATTTTGGTTTTACCAGCGCGAATTTCGCTGAGAACGCTGGCCAGTTCGCCAGGATCTCTTCGCCGTGCGAAGAACCGGTATGCTGCACGTGTTCGGTAATTAAACCGCGCAGATGCTCTTCGTGGATAGCCAAAGAGTCCACGCTCAGCACTTCTACCAGTTCCGGGTTCACGCGTTTGCGGAATTCACCGTCTTCGTCCAGTACGTAGGCGAATCCGCCCGTCATACCCGCTCCGAAGTTGACGCCCGTTTTTCCGAGAATACAGACGATGCCGCCGGTCATATATTCGCAGCCGTTGTCGCCAATACCTTCAACCACGGTGATGGCCCCGGAGTTACGTACCGCAAAGCGCTCACCCGCACGGCCCGCGGCAAACAGACGACCACCGGTGGCACCATACAGGCAGGTGTTACCAATGATGCTCGCCTCATGGCTACGGAAAGCAGAGCCAACCGGAGGGCGCACCGCCAGCAGGCCGCCCGCCATGCCTTTACCGACATAGTCGTTGGCATCGCCGGTCAGATACAGTTCTACGCCGCCCGCGTTCCATACGCCGAAGCTCTGGCCTGCGGTACCGCTGAAGTGCGCTTTGATCGGGTCAGACGCCAGCCCCTGATCGCCGTGAGTCTGGGCAATATAACCGGATAACGACGCGCCAACTGAACGGTCGGTGTTGCGGATATCAAACCAGAAGGTTTTACTCTGGCGCTCATCGACATACGGTTTCGCCTGCTGTAACAACTGGGCGTTCAGCACGCCGTTATCAAACGGCGGGTTGTTCTCGGTGCAGAACAGCGCTTTGCCGGGATGCGGCTCGGCGGTTTCCAGCAAGCGAGACAGTTCCAGCTTCTGCTGTTTGGCGGTAAATCCTTCCAGCTCTTTCAGCAGGTCGGTGCGGCCAATCAGATCCACGAGGCGGGTTACGCCAAGTGACGCCATCAGCTCGCGAACTTCACGGGCGATAAATTCAAAGTAGTTGGTCACTTTGAACGGCAGGCCGTGATAGTGATTTTTACGCAGTTTGTCGTCCTGAGTCGCCACACCGGTTGCGCAGTTGTTCAGGTGGCAAATACGCAGGTATTTACAGCCCAGCGCGACCATTGGGCCGGTGCCGAAGCCAAAACTTTCTGCGCCGAGGATGGCCGCTTTGATGATGTCGACACCGGTTTTCAGACCGCCATCGACCTGCAGACGGATCTTATGGCGCAGGCCATTAGCGACCAGTGCCTGTTGAGTTTCCACCAGACCGAGTTCCCACGGGCAGCCCGCGTATTTCACCGAGGAGAGCGGGCTTGCGCCGGTGCCGCCATCGTAACCCGCGATGGTTATTAGATCCGCATAGGCTTTCGCCACGCCAGTGGCGATAGTGCCGACACCCGGTTCGGAAACCAGCTTCACGGAGATCATCGCTTTCGGATTGACCTGTTTGAGGTCGAAAATCAGCTGCGCTAAGTCCTCGATAGAGTAGATATCGTGGTGCGGCGGCGGGGAGATCAACGTCACGCCCGGTACCGAATAGCGCAGTTTAGCGATGTACGGGGTGACTTTATCACCCGGTAACTGACCGCCTTCGCCAGGCTTCGCGCCCTGAGCGACTTTAATCTGGATAACATCGGCGTTGACCAGGTATGCCGGGGTCACGCCAAAGCGACCGGATGCGACCTGCTTAATGCGTGACACTTTATTCGTGCCATAGCGCGCCGGATCTTCACCACCTTCGCCGGAGTTGGAGTTACCGCCGATGCTGTTCATGGCTTCAGCCAGTGCTTCGTGTGCTTCCGGGCTTAATGCGCCGATAGACATGGCCGCGGTATCAAAGCGTTTGAACAGCTCGGTTGCGGGTTCTACCTCGTCAATGCTGACGGCTTCATCACCAGGTGCGATCGCCAGCAGATCGCGCAGCGTGGCTGCCGGACGCTCATTCACCAGCCTGGCATATTCCTGATAGTCGTTATATTCGCCACTTTGTACCGCCTGTTGCAGTGTGCGCACCACGTCAGGGTTGTAGGCGTGGTATTCGCCGCCGTGAACGTACTTCAGCAGCCCGCCCTGGCTAATGGGTTTGCGTGCCAGCCAGGCGTGTTTGGATAGGTTCAGCAGATCCTGCTGGAAGTCGCTAAACCCTGCGCCGCTGATGCGGCTGACCACGCCCTGGAAGCACAGCGCCACGACATCATCATGCAGACCAACGGCTTCGAACAGCTTGGAGCAACGGTAAGAGGCGATGGTCGAAATGCCCATTTTGGACATGATTTTGTACAGACCTTTGTTGATGCCGTTACGGTAGTTCTGCATCACGGTCCGGTAATCTTTGGCGATCGCCTGGGTATCGATCAGACGTCCCAACGTTTCATAGGCGAGATACGGATAAATGGCCGTCGCGCCAAAGCCCAGCAGGACAGCAAAATGGTGCGGGTCGCGGGCACTGGCGGTTTCAACGATGATGTTGGCGTCGCAACGCAGGCTTTGTTCTACCAGACGCGTTTGCACTGCGCCCACGGCCATCGGTGCCGGAACCGGTAAGCGGTTCTTCGCGATATTACGGTCAGAAAGCACCAACAGTACCGTACCGTTACGTACCATCTGTTCGGCTTTATCGCACAGGGCTTTGACCGTTTCTTCCAGCGTGGTTTCCGTCACGTCGAAGGTGATATCCAGCCGGTCGGCGCGATAGTGCTCTTCTTTCATGGTGGTGAGCTGGGTGAAATCGGAGTACAGCAGAATCGGTGATTTGAAGCTCAGGCGGTGTGCCTGGCCTTCTGCCTCGCAAAAGACGTTCATCTCACGACCGATGCTGGTGGCCAGCGACATCACGTGCGCTTCACGCAGCGGGTCGATCGGCGGGTTGGTGACCTGCGCGAACTGCTGACGGAAGTAGTCATAAATAATGCGCGGCTGGCTGGAGAGCACGGCAAACGGGGTATCATCACCCATTGAACCGACCGCTTCTTGGCCATTTTCGCCGAGCACGCGGATTACGGAGTCCAGCTCTTCCGCGCTGTAGTTAAACTGTTTCTGGTAGCTGGCGAGGGTATCATCGTCCAGTTCGCGGCTGCCGACCTGATTGTCTGGCAGATCTTCAAACGGCACCAGTCGGCGGACGTTCTTCTCCATCCACTCTTTATATGGGTGGCGGCTTTTCAGATCGTCATCAGTTTCGGCGGAATGCAGAATGCGCCCGCTGCGGGTATCAATAACCATCAATTCGCCCGGGCCGACGCGACCTTTCTCGACCACTTCATCCGGCTGATAATCCCAGATCCCAACTTCAGAAGCGCAGGTGATGAGTTTGTCTTTGGTGATGACATAGCGCGCCGGGCGCAGGCCGTTACGGTCAAGGTTACAGGCGGCAAAACGACCGTCTGACATGACAATACCTGCCGGGCCGTCCCATGGTTCCATGTGCATGGAGTTAAAATCGAAGAACGCGCGCAGCTCCGGGTCCATATCCGGGTTGTTCTGCCAGGCCGGCGGTACCAGCAGGCGCATAGCACGGATGATGTCCATCCCGCCTGCCAGCAGCAGTTCCAGCATGTTATCCATTGAACTCGAATCGGAACCGGTTTCGTTGACGAACGGCGCGGCATCGTGCAGGTCAGGGATCAGCGGCGTCTGGAATTTATAGGTACGCGCACGCGCCCACTGGCGGTTGCCGGTGATGGTGTTGATTTCACCGTTGTGTGCCAGGTAGCGGAACGGTTGTGCCAGCGGCCAGCGCGGCACGGTGTTGGTGGAGAAGCGTTGGTGGAACAGGCAGATGGCCGACTCCAGGCGCAGGTCCGCGAGGTCCAGGTAAAAGCGCGGCAAATCTGCCGGCATACACAGACCTTTATAGATATTAACCAGATTAGACAGGCTGCAGACGTAGAAGTCTTTATCGTCCTGGAGGCGTTTTTCGATACGACGGCGTGCGATGAACAGGCGGCGCTCCATATCGCGTGGACGCCAGCCAGCAGGGGCGTTGACAAAAATTTGCTCAATACGAGGCAGGGAGGAAAGGGCGATTTCACCGAGAACACCTTCGTTGGTTGGCACGTCGCGCCAGCCTACGATCGACAGGGTCTCCTGCTGTAATTCTTCTTCAACAATGCGACGAGATGCCGCCGCCAGTTCAGGGTCTTTATTTAAAAAGATCATGCCAACGGCGTAGTTTTTAGCTAAACGCCAGCCGCGCTCTTGCGCAACAATGCGGAAAAAGCGGTCAGGTTTTTGTAACAGCAAACCACAACCATCGCCGGTTTTGCCATCGGCAAGAATTGCGCCACGGTGCTGCATACGGGCCAGTGCGTGTATGGCGGTACGCACTACCTTGTGGCTAGGTTCGCCTTCTATGTGGGCGATCAGGCCGAAACCACAGTTATCCTTCTCAAGGGATTTATCGTACAACATATTAGTGAACCTCCCCAGGCTCTGCGGGACACCTCTCCGATACCGTTTGCGCACGGGCACACCAAGAGCATGGCGACGGGGTTGGCGTTTCATACGCTCACCTCGCATTCGCCCTCTTTATCCTTTTCGCATAGGTCAAACAAGTTTGAGGACTTGCTTCAGAGGGAATCTCAATTACTGCATAAATATGATGAGCAGACTGCTCATCCAGAAAGCTTCCAGCGGATTTCCAAGTTATCGGGAATCCACACACAGGTCAAATGGCAATCTTATTTATGCAAAAATGTGCTATAGGGCGATTAACTTTATGAAAGTATTGAAAATAAAGGTATTTTTACATTGATTTAACCTGAGTGTGATTGCTGGTGAAGTGTGATCTGTCTCACTGTCAGAAAGGCCGGTTATCTCCCGTCCTCCCTTTGTTTATCTCAATGTTTGGTATTTTATGCTGGTTTGTAGACTTTCGGCGTCTTAAAGATACTGTTTTTATATGAGAGCCATCAGAAGATAAAAAAAATAGCGAGATATAAGGAAAAATAATGACTTTTTGATTGAATGAAATTTCGATTATTTTGAATGGTTATTCAATAAATAAAGGCTCGCCAGGGCGATTGATCCAGGTCATCGCCGACTGGGGCTAAAAATGGCAGGCTTTGGCCTCTTTTCAAGGCGCGGTCTATCAGATTATGCAGTTACAGAAATTAGTCAATATGTTTGGTGGGGATCTTTCTCGCCGTTATGGGCAAAAGGTTCATAAACTCACGCTGCACGGCGGGTTTAGCTGCCCAAATCGCGATGGCACCATTGGACGTGGCGGATGTACCTTCTGTAATGTCGCCTCCTTTGCTGACGAAGCGCAGCAGCATCATTCTATCGCTGAACAGCTTGAGCATCAGGCGCAGTTAGTGAATCGCGCGAAGCGTTATCTGGCCTATTTTCAGGCTTATACCAGTACCTTTGCGGAAGTACAGGTGCTGCGTTCGATGTACCAACAGGCGGTCAGTCAGGCCAGCATCGTCGGGCTGTGTGTTGGCACGCGCCCTGACTGTGTGCCGGATGCCGTGCTCGATCTGCTATGCGAATACAAGGATCAGGGCTACGAAGTGTGGCTGGAACTGGGTTTGCAAACGGCCCATGACAAGACGTTGCATCGCATTAATCGTGGGCATGATTTTGCCTGCTATCAGCGTACCACCCAACTGGCACGGGAGCGTGGGCTGAAAGTGTGTTCACACCTTATTGTCGGTTTGCCGGGAGAAGGGCAGGAGGAATGCCTGCAAACGATGGAACGCGTGGTCGAGACAGGCGTCGACGGTATTAAGCTGCATCCGCTGCATATCGTGAAGGGCAGTACGATGGCGAAAGCCTGGGAGGCCGGACGGTTGCACGGCATCGAACTGGATGCGTACACGGTCACCGCAGGTGAGATGATTCGCCATACGCCACCCGAGGTGATTTATCACCGTATTTCCGCCAGCGCGCGCCGCCCAACGCTGTTGGCACCGCTATGGTGTGAAAACCGCTGGACCGGGATGGTCGAACTGGATAAGTACCTTAACGAGCACGGCGTGCAAGGCTCGGCGCTGGGTACGCCGTGGATTCAGCCGGGGTGCTAACCTATTGTGGGTCGTAGGCCGGATTAGCGAAGTGACATCCGGCAATCTGCGCCTGCTTGCCTGATGGTGTCTGGCTTATCAGGCCGCGATGAACCACTCCTCGGTCATTTCACCGATAACCTCCGCATTTCTTGCACAATCTTCAACGTCACGCTGAGAATTGAGTATTATTGTGCCAAGTTGTCGTGAAGGAACCCTCTATGAAGCAAATTCGTATGCTGGCGCAATACTATGTCGACCTAATGATGAAGTTAGGTCTGGTGCGTTTTTCGCTGCTGTTGGCGCTGGCTTTGGTTGTGTTGGCAATTGTGGTGCAGATGGCTGTCACCATGGTGCTGCATGGCCAGGTAGAAAGCATTGATGTCATCCGTTCTATCTTTTTTGGCCTGTTAATTACCCCCTGGGCCGTCTACTTCCTGTCGGTGGTGGTTGAACAACTGGAGGAGTCCCGGCAACGTCTGTCACGACTGGTACAGAAGCTGGAAGAGATGCGCGAGCGCGATCTCAAACTTAACGTGCAGTTGAAGGACAATATTGCGCAGCTTAACCAGGAGATTGTCGAACGTGAAAAGGCGGAAGCGGAGCGGCAGGAGACGTTTGAACAACTGAAGGTTGAAATCAAAGAGCGTGAAGAAGCGCAGATCCAGCTTGAGCAGCAGTCTTCATTTTTACGTTCTTTCCTTGATGCTTCGCCGGATCTGGTTTTTTATCGTAATGAAGATAAAGAGTTTTCCGGCTGTAACCGTGCTATGGAGCTGCTGACCGGTAAGAGCGAAAAGCAACTGGTGAATCTAAAACCGGCTGATGTGTATTCGCCAGAGGCGGCGGAAAAAGTTATTGAAACCGACGAGAAGGTCTTCCGCCATAACGTTTCACTGACCTATGAGCAATGGCTCGACTATCCGGACGGGCGCAAAGCCTGCTTTGAGATCCGTAAAGTGCCTTACTACGACCGCGTCGGGAAGCGACACGGTCTGATGGGCTTTGGTCGTGATATTACCGAGCGTAAGCGCTATCAGGACGCTCTTGAGCGCGCCAGCCGTGACAAGACCACCTTTATCTCTACGATCAGCCACGAGCTGCGTACGCCGCTTAACGGTATCGTCGGTTTAAGTCGGATCCTGTTGGATACGGATTTAACCGCGGAGCAGGAAAAATATCTCAAAACTATCCATGTTTCCGCCGTGACGCTGGGGAATATTTTCAACGATATTATCGACATGGATAAGATGGAGCGGCGTAAAGTCCAGCTCGATAACCAGCCAATCGATTTCACCAGCTTTATGGCGGATCTGGAAAACCTCTCCGGCTTGCAGGCGCAGCAAAAAGGGCTGCGTTTTGTGCTTGAGCCAACGCTACCGCTGCCACATAAGGTCATCACCGACGGAACGCGTCTGCGTCAAATTCTGTGGAATCTGATCAGCAATGCCGTGAAATTCACCCAGCAAGGGCAGGTGACCGTGCGGGCGCGCTATGACGAGGGAGACATACTGCATTTTGAAGTGGAGGATTCCGGGATCGGTATTCCACAGGATGAGCAGGATAAAATCTTCGCCATGTACTATCAGGTGAAGGACAGCCATGGTGGTAAACCGGCAACGGGAACCGGGATTGGACTGGCCGTATCGAAGCGTCTGGCGAAAAACATGGGCGGTGATATTACGGTTTCCAGCCAGGCCGGAAAAGGCTCTATCTTTACGCTAACCGTGCATGCTCCTGCCGTGGCGGAAGAGATTGAAGATGCTTTTGAAGACGATGAAATGCCGTTACCCGCCCTGAATGTGCTGCTGGTGGAAGACATTGAACTGAACGTTATTGTTGCGCGTTCGGTGCTGGAAAAGCTGGGCAATAGCGTGGATGTCGCGATGACCGGGCAGGCCGCGCTGGACATGTTCAAACCGGGTGAATATGACCTGGTGCTGCTGGATATTCAGCTACCGGATATGACTGGGCTCGATATCTCCCGCGAGCTGACGCAAAAATATGCGCGCGAGGATCTCCCACCGCTGGTGGCTCTCACCGCCAACGTACTGAAAGATAAAAAAGAATATCTGGATGCAGGAATGGACGACGTGCTGAGTAAGCCGCTGTCAGTTCCGGCGTTAACCGCCATGATCAAAAAATACTGGGATACCCGAAACGAAGAGGAGAGCACTGTGACGTCTGAAGAAAGCAGTAAATCGCAAGCGCTGTTAGATATTCCCATGTTGGAACAATACCTCGAACTGGTCGGGCCGAAGTTGATCACCGACGGTCTGGCGGTGTTTGAGAAAATGATGCCGGGATATTTGAGCGTGCTGGAGTCTAATCTGACTGCCCGTGATAAAAAAGGCGTGGTTGAGGAAGGCCATAAAATTAAAGGTGCAGCCGGATCTGTCGGTCTGCGCCACCTGCAACAGTTGGGTCAGCAAATTCAATCACCCGACCTTCCTGCCTGGGAAGATAACGTGGCTGAATGGATTGAAGAGATGAAGCAGGAGTGGCAGCACGACGTGGCGGTATTAAGAGCCTGGGTTGCGAGCGTGGAAAAAAAATGACCCCGGCTTGACCGGGGTGCGCGAATACTGCGCCAACACCAGGGAAATCGTGGCTGCGCCGTAAATTATTATCATTGTTTACAAGGGCGCAGCCCTAATTTTCAGGCCGCACGCAGTTAAGATAGCAAATCTTAAATAATTTGTTACATGAATCAGTTAAATGTGTGAAGCGTGGCATTCTAATCAGAATTATTAATATGCTTCAGTCAGTTGCGAAAGGAGTATCACGATGAAAAAAGTTGGCGTAGTGCTCAGCGGATGTGGCGTGTATGACGGTGCAGAAATCCACGAAGCCGTACTCACGCTGCTGGCTATTGCCCGCAATGGCGCTCAGGCTATCTGCTTTGCGCCAGATAAACAGCAGGCGGATGTGATTAATCATCTGACGGGCGAGCCGATGCCGGAAACGCGCAATGTCCTGATTGAAGCTGCGCGTATTACGCGTGGTGATATTCGCCCCCTGGCCCAGGCGGTTGCAACGGAGCTGGATGCGCTAATTGTGCCTGGCGGGTTTGGCGCAGCAAAAAATCTGAGCAATTTTGCCAGCCAGGGCAGTGAATGTCGGGTTGATAGCGACTTAGCCGCGCTGGCGAAGGCACTGCATCAGGCCGGTAAGCCCCTGGGATTCATGTGTATTGCTCCTGCTATGTTACCTAAGATTTTTGACTTCCCGCTGCGTCTGACCATTGGCACTGACATTGATACAGCGGAAGTGCTGGAAGAGATGGGCGCTGAACATGTGCCTTGCCCGGTCGATGACATTGTGGTTGATGAAGATAATAAAGTGGTCACCACGCCTGCTTACATGCTGGCGCAGGATATCGCCCAGGCGGCGAGTGGGATCGACAAACTGGTCTCGCGTGTTCTGGTACTGGCTGAATGAGAAAAGGGGCTACCGCCTTTCTGCGGCGTATCATTCTGCGGGTGGTCGTTGTCCTCGCCGTATTCTGGGGCGGGGGCATCGCGCTTTTTAGCGTGATGCCAGTGCCTTTCTCGGCGGTAATGGTCGAGCGGCAGTTGAGCGCATGGTTGTCCGGTGATTTCGGTTATGTAGCGCATTCTGACTGGGTCAGTATGGATGATATTTCTCCGTGGATGGGACTGGCGGTCATTGCTGCTGAGGACCAGAAATTTCCCGACCATTGGGGATTTGATGTCTCTGCGATAGAGAAAGCGCTGGCGCATAACGAACGTAATGAAAATCGTATTCGGGGCGCCTCGACGTTATCGCAACAAACGGCAAAAAACCTCTTTCTGTGGGATGGACGTAGCTGGGTGCGTAAGGGCCTTGAAGCCGGGCTAACGCTGGGTATGGAAACTGTCTGGAGCAAGAAACGTATTCTGACCGTCTATCTGAACGTTGCGGAGTTTGGCGATGGAATTTTTGGCGTGGAGGCCGCAGCGCAGCGCTATTTCCATAAACCCGCCAGCCGTCTTAGCCCGTCTGAAGCGGCATTGCTGGCGGCGGTTCTGCCCAATCCGTTACGTTTTAAGGCGAGTGCGCCTTCCGGCTATGTGCGCAGTCGTCAGGCGTGGATCATGCGCCAAATGCGCCAGCTGGGCGGTGAGTCGTTTATGCGTGAAAATAAGTTGTATTAGCGTAGTTATTGCCGGATGCGGCGTAAACGCCTTATCCGGCCTACTGGCTACGTTCTGTGTACTCGACTAATCTTCGTCAAACCCTGAATTAAACAGGGCAATTACCGCGGCCAGGGCCTCAACTTCTTGCGGACCCGTGGCTTCAACTTCTATCTGGCGTCCTTTGGCGGAATCCAGCATCAGCAGAGCGATAACGCTGTTTGCCTCGGCTTCCGTTCCTTCATCATTACGCAGCAGAACTTCTGCTTCAAAACCCTGCATTAGCTCAAACAGTTTCATTGCCGGCCGGGCATGCATGCCCAGCTTATTCGTGATTTCAACAGTTTGCTTCACGGTCATGATTTGCGTTTTTCCAGCGTACGATGGCGTGACTGCACGTTTTTACCGCGTGAGCGGAAGTAGTCTGCCAGTTGCTCTGCAATATACACCGAACGGTGTTTCCCGCCGGTACAGCCGATGGCTACGGTAAGGTAGCTGCGGTTGTTGGTCTCCAGCATGGGTAACCATAGCTCAAGATAGCTGCGAGTCTGGTAGATAAAATTATGTACTTCTGTGTGTCTGTCGAGGAAGGCCGCGACGGGCCTGTCCAGACCGGTCATCGGACGTAGCTTTGGATCCCAGTGCGGGTTAGGCAGGAAGCGGACATCAAAGACGTAATCCGCATCAATAGGGATTCCGTGTTTAAAGCCAAAGGACTCAAATACCATCGTTAATTCACGTTCACGTTTGCCCAGCAGTCGGGTACGTAACATTTCCGCCAGCTCGTGCACAGACATTTCAGAGGTGTCTACGATCAGGTCAGCGCGCGAACGCAACGGCTCCAGTAAATCGCTTTCTTTATCGATAGCGCTTTCCAGAGACAAGTTCTTGCTGGACAGCGGGTGTAAACGGCGCGTATCGCTGTAGCGGCGAATCAGCGTGTTACGGTCGGCATCAAGGAACAGCAGTTGCGGTGAGAAGCCTTCGGGCAGGTTACTCATGGCCTGCTCAAAAATCTCCGGGGACTCGGGCATGTTGCGCACATCAATGCTGACAGCCGCAGATATCTGGCGATCGGCGAGGGTTCGAGCCAGTTCGGGCAACAACACGACGGGAAGGTTATCCACGCAGTAAAAACCCATATCTTCCAGCGCACGCAGGGCGACAGACTTACCTGACCCTGAACGACCGCTGACGATCATCAGTACCATGTACTGTTTCTCCTCACAACGACAGAAAAGGATGCCATTGGGTTGTTATGCTTCATCCTGCCCACCTTCGGTGTCAGTGATGATTTGATACAACTCCTGGTCACTCTGCGCGGCGCGCAGGCGACGACAGATAGTTTTATCTGCCAGACGTTTTGCGACCAGTGACAACGTATGCAAATGCGTCTTGGTTTGGTCCGCCGGGACCAGCAGGGCGAAAAGCAGATCGACTGGCTGATTATCAATGGCATCGAACGCGATTGGCGTTTCAAGTTGAACAAATACACCAACCGCACGCAGGGTGTCTTCTTCCAGCTTTCCATGCGGAATGGCAATACCATTGCCAATACCGGTACTGCCCATTTTTTCACGCGTCAGAATGGCTTCAAATACCACCTGAGGAGGCAAGCTGAGTTGTTTTGCCGCCAGTTCACTGATGATTTCCAGTGCGCGTTTCTTGCTTTGGCAGTGAACGGCCGCGCGCGTACATTCCTGGTTAAGAACATTGCTCAGTTGTAGAGTCGTATCGTTATTTGTCATAATTTCACCTAAGCGCTAACTGTACAAATGGCCCGTTGTGCTGCACAACAGGCCGTCCTGCACCCGCTAACTGCCCGGACAAGTTAGTGCTGTTTCAGTTTATCTTTATGTTTTGTTAACTGGCGAGCCAGTTTATCAATTAAACCGTCAATGGCGGCGTACATATCCTGACCTTCCGCGCTGGCATGAATTTCGCCACCGTTCACATGCAGTGTTGCATCCGAGATGTGTGTGACCTTCTCCACTTTCAACACAATATAGACCTGATTAATCCGGTCGAAATATTGTTCAAGCTTGGCGAACTTTGTGGTGACAAAGTCGCGCAGGGCCTCAGTGATTTCGACGTTATTTCCAGTGATGTTGAGCTGCATAGTGTCTTCCTTATCGGTTGGGTCAAACCAGCTGTTTGCGCTGGTTAGACGGCGGAATGGATAAAGACTCTCGGTACTTCGCAACGGTGCGGCGCGCCACCATGATACCTTGTTCTGACAGCATAGAGGTTAACTTGCTGTCACTCAGCGGTTTCGCAGGGTTCTCGGCCGCAATTAATTTCTTCACCAGTGCGCGGATAGCTGTAGAAGAGGCTTCGCCTCCGCCTTCAGTGTTGACGTGACTGGAGAAGAAATACTTCAATTCAAAAATGCCGCGCGGACTGTGCAGATACTTTTGCGTGGTCACTCGGGAAATGGTCGATTCATGCATCTCGACGGCCTGGGCGATATCTGCCAGCACCATCGGTTTCATATACTCTTCGCCTTGCTCAAAGAAGGCTTGCTGTTGCTCAACGATACAGCGGCTAACGCGCAATAGCGTGTCATTGCGGCTTTCCAGACTTTTAATCAGCCATTTCGCATCCTGCAGGTTGCTACGAATGAACTGGCTATCAGCATCATTGCGCGCGTTATTGCACAGGGCGGCGTAGTGCTGGTTGATCTGTAAACGCGGAATGCTGTCACTGTTGAGTTCGACTACCCAGCGATCGTTATGCTTACGCACCAGCACATCCGGGATGACGTACTCTGGTTCACCGGTCTGGATAGATTGTCCAGGTCTTGGATCAAGCGACTGGATAAGATTGACGGCTTCTTTCAGCACATCTTCTTTCAGTCGGGTTACGCGCATCAGCGTACGGAAGTCATGGTTGGCGAGCAGATCAAGGTGATCGCTGATGATAAGCCTGGCTTCTTCCAACCACGGTGTGGCTTTGTCAAACTGCGAAAGCTGGATCAGTAAGCAGTCGCGGAGATCTTTTGCCGCCACACCCACGGGATCAAAACGCTGAACGCGTTTAAGCACGGCTTCGATTTCATCGATACCGACCTCATCATCGCCCATGCTGTCGAGAATGTCGTCCAGCGTGACGGTGAGATAGCCCGTTTCGTCGACTGCATCCACAATTGATGTGGCAATAGCACGATCGGTATCTGAGAATGGCGTCAGTTCCACCTGCCACATCAGGTAATCCTGCAGCGATTGCGTGGTCTCACCCTGATACACCGGCAGTTCGTCGTCGATGTAATCTCCGCTGGTGCCAGACGGCGTCCCTGCGGTGTAAATCTCATCCCAACTGGCATCCAGCGGTAGCTCTTCCGGCATCTCTTTTTGTTCGAGTGCGTCAGCCGTATCGAGGGATTCGCTATCCTGCTTTTCCTGGGTATCAATTTCGTCGTGAAGATCGGTTTGCTCGAGCAGTGGGTTACTTTCCAGCGCTTGCTGAAGTTCTTGCTGAAGTTCCAGCGTGGACAACTGCAACAGACGGATAGCCTGTTGTAGCTGAGGCGTCATCGCCAGTTGTTGGCTAAGCCTGAGTTGCAAACCTTGCTTCATGTTCAGAGTTGTTGTCTCCTGCGGTGACGTGAAGTCTACTACCCTATCAGAGTCTGAAGTCTTCCCCAAGGTATACGCGTTTAACGTGCTCGTCCTGCAGGATTTCTGTCGGCGTACCGTGTGCGATCAGGTGTCCCTGGCTCACAATGTAGGCGCGCTCACAGACAGCCAGCGTTTCGCGCACGTTATGGTCGGTAATCAGCACGCCAAGCCCGCTGTCGCGCAGGTGTTCAATAATACGTTTGATATCAATGACGGAAATCGGGTCAACACCGGCAAAGGGTTCATCCAACAGGATAAATTTTGGATTAGCGGCCAGAGCACGGGCGATCTCCACGCGGCGACGTTCCCCACCGGAGAGTGCCTGTCCAAGGCTGTCACGCAGATGTTCGATATGGAATTCTTCCATCAGCTCATTGGCGCGATCTTCACGCTGCTCGCTGGAAAGATCGTCACGAATTTGCAGTACCGCCATCAGGTTATCAAATACGCTCAGGCGACGAAAAATAGAGGCTTCCTGCGGTAAGTAGCCGATACCGCGACGGGCACGTGCATGCAGGGGTAACAGACTGATATCTTCGTCATCAATGATAATGTTGCCAGCATCGCGCGGCACAATGCCGACTACCATGTAAAAGGTTGTTGTTTTGCCCGCACCGTTAGGACCGAGCAGACCGACGATCTCCCCGGAGTTGACGGTCAGGCTGACATCTTCCACCACACGACGGCCTTTGTAGGCTTTTGCAAGATTCTTTGCAGTTAATGTTGCCATAACGAATCAGTTACCTTTTTTCTCTGCCGGAGCCTTGGTCTTGTTTTTGTCCTGCAATTGCGACGGAACCAGAACGGTGGTGACGCGTTTGCCTTTCTCACTGAAGGCCTGCATTTTCTGTTCTTTTACCAGATAGGTGATCTTATCACCCGTGATGTTGCTATCGAGCTGTTCCAGATAAGCCTTACCGGTAAGGACGACGAAATCTTTTGCCAGCTCATAGTGCATCTGTGAAGCGTGGCCTTTAACCGGTTTACCATTGTCCTGCATCTGGTAAAAGGTCGCCGGATTACCATAACCGTCAATCACTTCTTTACCGTCTTCACCGCCCGGACGTGTGACGACAACCTTATCGGCATTAATTTTGATCGTGCCCTGAGTCACGATGACATTGCCGGTAAACGTCACCACGTTGCCCTGCATATCCAGAGACTGCTGGTCCGATTCAATGTGGATCGGCTGCTCGGTATCGCCAGTGACGGCGAATGCCGGAATACTGGCGGCCAGAAGTGAGCTGGCAAGCACAAGATTAAGGCTGAGTTTGTTTGTTTTGGATTTCATATGAGGTTCTAACCTTTTCAATCAGCTCGGCGTTCTTGCTGCGTAAGTTGCCGCGCATCTTCAGTCCGCTGGAGTTAAATGTTGTTCCATACAACGTGACCAGATCATCGGAAGTGACATCTTGCGTCACAAGGTTGATCTGCGCGTTATCGGTAGTAATTCTGCGTAGTTGAGAGTCAGGCACCAGCGCGTTAACCTCAACATGGCCATACAGGTACAGCATCCGATCGTTGGTCAACTTGGCCTTATCAGCCTTGATTGACCAGGTCGGTACTTTGTCCTTATCAAACGTGGTTAACACCGGTTGGGTGAACCACGAAACTGCCTGATCTGAATAATATTCAACGTGTTGTGCGATCAAATGATAGCTCAGCGCGCCCTCAGGGCTGTACACGACGGTGTCGGTATGCTCGCTCTTATAGGTGGGCTCGTTGTTATTAACGACAACCTGAGCGGTGTCGTCTTTGTCTGCCAGGTTAATACCAATCATCACAAGGACAGCCAGCGACAGTAGAATGATAACCCAACGTCTGGTTTTGCTCATATCGATTGCCCTTTGGCCTCATCCAGTTTGCCCTGCGCCAGGAGTAATAAGTCGCAGACTTCGCGCACTGCGCCGCGTCCCCCGTCAATGCGGGTGACGTAATCGGCCCGCGGGATCAGCAACGGATGAGCATCCGCTACCGCGACGCTTAATCCCACTTTTGCCATCACCGGCCAGTCGATCAGATCATCGCCAACATACGCCACATTCTCAGGCGCGATCGCCAGTTTGCTAAGCAGATCGCCAAAGGCAACCAGTTTGTCCGACTGCCCCTGATACAGATGTGTGATCCCTAATGTGGCACAGCGATCTTCTACAAGTTTAGCCTTTCGTCCGGTAATAATGGCAACCTCAATACCGGAAGTGAGCGCGCAGCGAATTCCGTAGCCATCGCGGACGTTAAACGCCTTCAGCTCTTCACCGTTGTTGCCCATATAAATCAGACCATCAGACAGTACGCCATCCACATCAAGGATCAGCAGACGGATGTTTTCTGCCCTGGTGATGACGTCAGTACTGACGGGTCCATAACAGGTCGCAAGCGACGCACCTGCTTTACTCATTTTCTTTATCCTTGAGTTTCTTACACTACACCTGCACGCAGCAGATCATGCATATGTAACACACCCAGTAACTGGTCGCCATCAGCAACCATTACCGAGGTGATATGGCGGGACTGCATTAAGTTCAGGGCATCAACGGCAAGAATCCCTGGACGCACGCGAATGCCTCCAGGAGTCATCACATCGGCAATGCCTAACTGGCGTACATCAACGCCCATATCGAAGACACGACGTAAATCGCCATCCGTAAAGATGCCGTCGATCTTCATCGCGTCATCGCAAATGACGGTCATGCCGAGGTTTTTCCGCGTGATCTCCAGTAAGGCGTCACGCAGGCTGGCGCTTTTAGTCACATGCGGGATTTCGTCTCCCGTATGCATAATATCGTTAACGCGCAACAAAAGCTTACGGCCCAGTGCGCCACCAGGATGCGATAACGCAAAATCTTCTGCAGTAAAGCCACGCGCTTTTAGTAATGCCACGGCAAGCGCATCACCCATGACCAGCGTTGCGGTCGTGCTGCTGGTCGGCGCCAGACCTAACGGACAGGCTTCTTTGGGCACTTTAACACACAGATGGACATCTGCTGCACGCGCCATACTGCTTTCCGGACGACCGGTCATGCAGATAAGCGGTACATGAAGGCGTTTTAATACCGGGATCAACGCCGCTATCTCATTGGATTCACCGGAGTTAGAAATGGCAATCACGACGTCCTGCGGTGATACCATACCCAGATCGCCGTGTGCGGCTTCGCCAGGATGCACAAAAAATGAGGGCGTGCCGGTACTGGCAAACGTGGCGGCCATTTTGCGCCCGATATGCCCTGATTTTCCCATTCCCATCACCACGACTTTGCCCGGGCAACTGAAAATCTTTTCACAGGCGAGGGTAAAGTTCTGGTTGATGTACTGATCAAGCTCCGCCAGGCCTTCACGTTCAATTGTCAGGACTTCCTTGCCTGCTTGCTGAAAGTCAAAACCCGGTTGCAACTCTAAGTGCGACATAATGCGTTTCCAGTTATCCAACGAGAAGTGGCGATAACCAATACAGCATCGCCAGCCATATGATAAAACCGCTGGTCAGAAGCGCCCCCGCGCCACGACCAATCTGGCGCGGACGTCGCCAGCAGAGTAATGCAAAAATAACGCTCACCAGCAGCATGACGCTATAGTCACGGATGAAGGCCATCGGGTTGACCTCGCCCGGAGTAATCAGTGCAGGTAACCCAAGAACGATAACAATATTAAAAATGTTCGCGCCGATGATGTTACCGACGGCAATATCGTTTTCACCTTTACGTAAGCCTGCAATGGCGGTTGCCAGCTCCGGCAGGCTGGTACCAATGGCGACGACCGTCAAACCGATAGTAAGCTCGCTCATGGCAAAGTAATTTGCCAGTACAGTGGCGTTATCAACCACCATACGCGTTGCCATTGGCATAATGATCAGCGCTACCCCCAGCCATAAAAATGCGACAGGCAATCCGCCTTCGCGAGGCAGTTCCGCAACTTGCTCCCGGGTCAGGCTGTCATTGCCCTGGCGTTCTGCCAGACGGGCGATTTTAACAATGAATAGCAGCCATAGCACGGCCAGAAGCAGAAGAAACAGGCCATCACTGCGGCTTAACTGGCCGTCATACAGTACGGATGCAGCCAAAATGCTTACCAGCAACATTAACGGTAATTCACGACGCAGAACATCGGAATGCACGGTAAAAGGATGAATGAGTGCTGACAGGCCTAAAATAAGAAGAATATTGGTGATGTTGGAGCCGATGGCGGTACCGACGGCTAAATCGAGCTGCCCATTCATTGATGCCGCAACAGAGACAATAATCTCAGGTAGGGATGTGCCGATGCTGACGACCGTCATTCCAATAATGATGGGGGGGATACCGAAGGTACGGCATAAAATGGATGCAGCAAATACCAGACGGTCGGCACCGTAGACCACCAGAAGTAAACCAATTATTAACAGTGCCGTCGCTAAAAGCATCTAAAGTCCTTTCTTCAGGTATACTCGCCGGTCCACGTGAAGGATCTTCTGGAAGCCGTAACGAATTCTTAATTTTGACTTTATGCGGCTAAAAAGTAAAACAAATGCCAGCTTTCGCTAACCAGGACAGGCAATAATCTGTAAATATGTCGAGTTCAGGGCTAAATTGAGCGCCAACTCTTCGATCAACGAGGCAATAGTAAAGGATGAATCAATGGGTCAGTCTGTGGCGAATCTAGTCGATATGCGCGATGTCAGCTTTTCCCGAGGTGACCGCTGCATCTTTGATAATATTTCCCTGACGGTGCCGCGCGGTAAGGTGACGGCGATCATGGGGCCATCAGGCATCGGTAAAACGACGCTGTTACGTCTGATTGGCGGGCAGATCCCGCCAGATAAGGGCGAAATCCTGTTTGACGGCGAAAACGTCCCAGCCATGTCTCGTTCACGTTTGTACACTGTGCGTAAGCGCATGAGTATGCTGTTTCAGTCCGGGGCGCTGTTTACCGACATGAACGTGTTTGACAACGTCGCTTATCCACTGCGTGAGCATACGACGCTGCCCAAGGCGTTGCTCAAGAGCACGGTGATGATGAAACTGGAAGCTGTCGGCCTGCGTGGTGCGGCAAAACTCATGCCTTCTGAATTATCCGGTGGGATGGCGCGACGTGCGGCATTAGCACGCGCCATTGCGCTGGAGCCAGATCTCATCATGTTTGATGAACCGTTCGTCGGGCAGGATCCTATCACCATGGGCGTGCTGGTGAAGCTGATTTCAGAACTGAACAACGCGCTGGGCGTCACCTGCGTGGTGGTCTCTCACGATGTGCCAGAGGTACTGAGTATTGCGGATTACGCCTATATTATGGCGGACAAAAAGATAGTGGCCTACGGTAGTGCTCAGGCACTACAAGAAAATGCCGATCCGCGCGTGCGTCAGTTCCTCGATGGTATTGCCGATGGGCCGGTTCCGTTCCGCTACCCGGCGGGCGATTACCACACCGATTTACTCAAAACAGGGAGTTAAGCCACCCATGTTGTTAAATGCGCTGGCATCACTCGGACATCGAGGGATAAAAACCCTCAGGACGTTCGGGCGAGCCGGATTAATGTTGTTCAATGCGGTAGTCGGCAAGCCGGAGTTTCGCAAACATGCGCCGCTGCTGATCCGTCAGCTCTATAATGTCGGTGTCCTGTCGATGCTGATCATTATTGTTTCTGGCGTGTTCATCGGGATGGTGCTGGGATTGCAGGGATACCTGGTCCTGACAACCTACAGCGCAGAAACCAGTCTCGGTATGCTGGTGGCGCTGTCCTTGCTGCGAGAACTGGGGCCGGTTGTTGCGGCGCTGCTGTTCGCCGGGCGAGCCGGATCGGCGTTAACCGCGGAAATTGGCCTGATGCGAGCAACCGAGCAGCTTTCTAGCCTGGAAATGATGGCGGTCGATCCACTGCGTCGCGTGGTTTCTCCGCGTTTTTGGGCGGGTGTCATTTCATTGCCGCTGCTGACGATTATTTTTGTCGCGGTTGGGATCTGGGGTGGCTCGCTGGTCGGCGTTAGCTGGAAGGGGATTGATGCAGGCTTTTTCTGGTCGGCTATGCAAAATGCCGTCGACTGGCGTCTGGATCTGGTCAACTGTTTGATTAAGAGCGTGGTGTTCGCCATTACGGTCACATGGATTGCATTGTTCAATGGTTATGATGCGATTCCGACCTCCGCCGGTATTAGCCGGGCTACAACACGCACCGTTGTGCACGCATCTCTTGCCGTTCTGGGGCTGGATTTTGTGCTGACCGCACTGATGTTTGGGAATTGAGTTCATGCAAACGAAAAAAAATGAAATTTGGGTCGGGGTATTCCTGCTGGTTGCGCTGCTGGCGGCGCTATTTGTCTGCCTGAAAGCGGCTAATGTGACCTCCATGCGTACTGAACCAACCTACACGGTTTATGCGACCTTTGATAATATCGGCGGCCTGAGAGAGCGCTCTCCCGTGCGGATTGGTGGGGTTGTTGTGGGGCGAGTTTCGGATATCTCGTTAGATCCCAAAACGTACCTGCCACGCGTAACGCTGGACATCGAATCGCGCTTTAACCATATCCCAGACACCAGCTCGCTGAGCATCCGCACCTCTGGTCTGCTGGGCGAGCAGTATCTGGCATTAAACGTGGGTTTTGAAGATCCTGAGCTGGGAACGTCTATCCTCAAAGATGGCAGTACGATTCAGGACACGAAATCCGCGATGGTGCTGGAAGATATGATTGGTCAATTCCTCTACAACAGTAACAGTAAAGGTGATGACAATAAGAATTCTGGCGATGCGCCAGCCGCAACTGAAGGCAATAATGAAGCCACTACGCCTGCGGGCGCAACGAAATAATCTCAGGAGAATCGACGTATGTTTAAACGATTGATGATGGTGGCTATGCTGGTGATTGCCCCACTTAGCGTGGCAACCGCAGCGGACCAGACGAACCCGTATAAACTGATGAATGAGGCGGCGCAGAAAACGTTCGATCGTCTGAAAAACGAACAGCCGAAGATCCGTTCTAACCCGGATTACCTGCGTCAGGTGGTTGATCAGGAACTGCTGCCTTATGTGCAGGTTAAGTATGCCGGTGCGCTGGTGCTGGGCCGTTACTACAAAGATGCGACACCGGCCCAGCGTGACGCTTATTTCGCCGCGTTTCGTGAATATCTGAAGCAGGCTTACGGTCAGGCGCTGGCGATGTACCACGGTCAGACCTATCAGATTGCGCCTGAACAGCCGCTGGGTGATGCGACGATTGTGCCGATCCGCGTGACGATTATCGATCCAAACGGTCGTCCTCCGGTACGTTTGGATTTCCAGTGGCGTAAAAACTCCCAGACCGGTAACTGGCAGGCGTATGACATGATCGCCGAAGGCGTCAGCATGATCACGACTAAACAGAATGAGTGGAGCGACCTGCTGCGCACGAAAGGTATTGATGGCCTGACGGCACAGCTGAAATCCATCTCTCAGCAGAAAATCACTCTGGAAGAGAAGAAATAATGACGCAGTCACTCACCTGGACGCGTGAAGGTGACAAGCTGATGCTCGCGGGAGAGCTGGATCAGGACGTGTTAAATCCGTTATGGGATGCACGTGTTGAGGCGATGAAAGGGGTAACCTGCATCGATCTGAGCCAGGTTTCCCGGGTTGATACCGGTGGTCTGGCATTGCTGCTGCATCTGGTTGACCAGGGCAAGCAACAGGGGAATCGCGTTTCGCTTACCGGTGTTAACGATAAGGTTTACACCCTGGCACAGCTTTACAATTTGCCTGACGACGTCCTTCCGCGTTAATTTTTCCAGGCTGGATAAGGCCTTGTGCCGCCATCCGGCAAAACCCCTGCTGGGGATCTGCCGCCAAAGCCTTGTCTGATTTATCAGCGAGGCTTTTTGCTTATTTATGACAGCGCCACTTTGCTCTAAGATGTTGGGCTGTTTTCACTATCTGACAAATGAAGAGCCCATGGAAAATAATGAAATTCAGAGCGTGCTGATGAACGCACTCTCCCTCCAGGAAGTCCACGTTTCTGGTGACGGCAGTCACTTTCAGGTTATTGCCGTGGGTGAGATGTTTGACGGCATGAGCCGGGTCAAGAAGCAGCAATCGGTCTATGGCCCATTGATGGAGTATATTGCGGATAACCGCATTCATGCTGTGTCGATTAAAGCGTTTACCCCAGCGGAATGGGCGCGCGATCGCAAACTTAACGGTTTTTGAGCTACGGGTGATATGCCGGTAGCGAAGATGAATTCTTAACAGAGAACAGAATAATGGATAAATTCCGTGTTCAGGGGCCAACCAAGCTCCAGGGCGAAGTCACTATTTCAGGCGCTAAAAACGCTGCACTGCCGATCCTTTTTGCGGCGCTGCTGGCTGAAGAACCTGTAGAAATTCAAAACGTCCCAAAACTGAAGGACGTAGATACCTCCATGAAGCTACTGAGCCAGTTGGGGGCGAAAGTAGAGCGTAATGGGTCTGTGCACATTGATGCGCGTGACGTTAACGTCTTCTGTGCGCCGTACGATCTGGTGAAAACCATGCGTGCGTCTATCTGGGCATTGGGGCCACTGGTCGCTCGTTTTGGTCAGGGTCAGGTTTCTCTTCCGGGCGGCTGTACTATCGGCGCGCGCCCGGTTGACCTGCATATTACCGGTCTGGAGCAGTTAGGTGCCACCATCAAGCTGGAAGAAGGCTATGTGAAGGCGTCCGTTGAGGGACGTCTGAAAGGCGCACACATTGTCATGGACAAAGTGAGTGTCGGTGCGACGGTCACTATCATGTGCGCGGCAACGCTTGCAGAAGGTACCACCATCATCGAAAACGCCGCCCGTGAACCGGAAATTGTGGATACCGCTAATTTCCTGATTGCGCTGGGTGCGAAGATCACCGGGCAGGGTACCGATCGTATCACCATTGAAGGCGTTGAACGTCTCGGCGGTGGTGTGTATCGCGTTCTGCCAGACCGTATTGAAACCGGGACGTTCCTGGTGGCGGCGGCGATTTCTCGCGGCAAAATTATCTGCCGTAATGCGCAACCAGATACACTGGATGCTGTTCTGGCGAAGCTGCGTGATGCCGGTGCGGATATCGAAGTCGGTGAAGACTGGATTAGCCTCGACATGCACGGCAAACGTCCTAAAGCGGTTAATGTGCGCACTGCGCCACATCCGGCTTTCCCGACCGACATGCAGGCCCAGTTCACGCTGTTGAACCTGGTGGCCGAAGGGACAGGCTTCATTACGGAAACCGTGTTTGAGAACCGCTTTATGCACGTGCCTGAACTGAGCCGTATGGGGGCTCACGCGGAAATCGAAAGCAATACTGTGATTTGTCACGGCGTTGAAACGCTCTCCGGTGCACAGGTCATGGCGACCGATCTGCGTGCATCCGCAAGTTTGGTGTTAGCGGGATGTATCGCTGAAGGCACAACGGTCGTTGACCGTATTTATCACATCGATCGCGGCTATGAGCGCATCGAGGATAAATTGCGTGCGCTGGGCGCAAACATTGAGCGCATTAAAGGCGAGTAATCGCCAACGCGTGTTGTAACCCCCAGGATCGTGGATCCGGGGGTTGCTGTTTTACCGCTACTCAAGACTCTTTTTTTCTTTCCGTACTCTCATCATCCGCGTTCTGTCGATGAATTCATGCGTCCTGGCGTCATGGTAGCGTGACGGCCAAATTACCCACGGGTCTGTTCCCAGTGCTTTCGCGATAATCAATTCACCTTTCGGCCATGGTCGGGTTAACGCATTTGCCAGCGTTGATGAACTCAAGCCATTCTTACGTGACTCAGCGGCCATTGACGTGCCTTTCTTACGTAGCCCCGCGATGATGTCAGCCGGATGCCAGTCAATGAATTTGCTTTCCATAGTTCCACATCTCCTTTGGTTAACCAGTTACGGTTTCACAATCAGCCTGTGGAGTTACTATACGCCTCGAGAACGAATGTTCTAAAATGTTCTCGTAAAGTGCTTATATATTCAGAATATGCCAAGGTTAAACAGGTGATCTGATTGTTTTTGTGACTTTTTGAGAGCTTATAAGAACATCCCGTGTGCTGCACGGGATGCTGGGAAGCGAGACGAGGGAAGTTAACGGTCGCGTTGTACGGCGATATGCGCCAGGCCAATCAGGGCTTCTTTCCACGGAGTATCTGGAAGCACCTGAAGCGCCGCGATGGCTTTATCGGCTTCTTCTTCTGCACGTTGACGGGTCCATTCCAGTGACCCGCAAGCGTTCATCGCTTCCAGAACCGGTTCCAGAAGGTGGCGACCATTACCTTGCTCAATCGCCTGGCGAATCATTTGCGCCTGCTCAGGAGTGCCGTGGCGCATCGCATGCAGCAGCGGTAGCGTAGGTTTACCTTCGTTGAGGTCATCACCCACGTTTTTACCCAACTGCTCGCCATCTGCGCTGTAATCCAGTAAATCGTCGATAAGCTGGAAAGCGGTACCGAGGTAACGGCCATAATCCTGCAGGCCTTTCTCTTGCTCATCGCTACAACCTGCAAGGATACCTGAGCATTGGGCCGCGGCTTCAAACAGACGAGCCGTCTTGCTGTAGATAACACGCATATAGTTTTCTTCGGTGATATCCGGGTCGTTGACGTTCATTAACTGCAGGACTTCGCCTTCAGCAATAACGTTGACCGCTTTAGACATCACTTCCAGCACTTTCAGGGAGCCGAGGCTGGTCATCATCTGAAAGGCGCGGGTATAGATAAAATCGCCGACCAGAACGCTGGCAGCATTGCCAAACGCTGCGTTTGCCGTGGCTTTCCCTCGGCGCATATCGGATTCATCCACTACATCGTCATGAAGCAGGGTCGCGGTGTGGATAAACTCGATTAAGGCAGCGATCGTGACGTGGGCATTTTCCTGATAACCAACAGCGCGCGCCGCGAGTACAGCGATCATTGGGCGAATGCGTTTTCCACCGCCGCTCACGATGTAGTACCCCAGTTGATTGATCAACTGGACGTCGGAATTGAGCTGTTCAAGGATTGTCGCATTGACCCCCGCCATATCTTGCGCGGTTAACTCATTGATTTTTTCTAAATTCATCGCAAAAGCCGGGCTTCTCGCCCCGATTACCTCACTATTTGAGAAGGTAACGTCGGGTTTAGGGTTAGAAATATATGCTGATTGTACTGAAAAAACGCCGCAGATAAACGTTACCGTACACGTTGTGTTTTTTTTCTTCATGTATTGACGGTAGCACTTGTCAAAGGCTCGCGTTTTGCGTAATATTCGCGCCCTATTGTGAATATTTATAGCGCACTCTGAATCATCAAAAAGGTGTGCGCGGAAGCGGAGTTTTTTATGTACGCGGTTTTCCAAAGTGGTGGTAAACAACACCGAGTAAGCGAAGGTCAGACCGTTCGCCTGGAAAAGCTGGACATCGCAACTGGCGAATCTGTTGAATTCGCTGAAGTTCTGATGATCGCAAACGGTGAAGAAGTCAAAATCGGCGTTCCTTTCGTTGATGGCGGCGTTATCAAAGCTGAAGTCGTTGCTCACGGTCGTGGCGAGAAAGTTAAAATTGTTAAGTTTCGTCGTCGTAAACACTACCGTAAGCAGCAGGGCCATCGTCAGTGGTTCACTGATGTGAAAATCACTGGCATCAGCGCTTAAGTTAAGGGGAGCAGATTAAATGGCACATAAAAAGGCTGGCGGCTCGACTCGTAACGGTCGCGATTCAGAAGCTAAACGTCTGGGCGTAAAACGCTTCGGCGGTGAAACAGTTCTGGCTGGTAGCATCATCGTTCGTCAACGTGGTACTAAATTCCACGCTGGCTCCAACGTTGGTTGCGGCAAAGACCACACTCTGTTTGCTAAAGCAGACGGTAAAGTGAAATTTGAAGTGAAAGGCCCGAAAAACCGTAAATTCATCAGCATTGTTGCTGAATAAGTTTTTCGCGTCCCGGTAACGGATAAAAGCCCCGCAACACGTTGCGGGGCTTTTTACATTCGACGACCGGTAAATACGCTCGTCGCGCCGTGATAACCCGGAAACGAGCCCTTGCAGGGAATACGGCATGAAGCAGCAGGCAGGTATTGGTATTCTTTTAGCGCTCACGACAGCTGTCTGTTGGGGGGCTTTACCAATAGCGATGAAGCAAGTGCTGGAGGTGATGGAACCTCCTACCGTCGTGTTCTACCGTTTTTTAATGGCAAGCATTGGCCTTGGCGCTATTCTTGCGGTTAAAAAAAAGCTCCCTCCATTGCGTATTTTTCGCAAAGCGCGTTGGCTGGTGCTGTTGGCTATTGCCACGGGTGGACTGTTCGGTAACTTCATTCTGTTTAGTTCGTCTTTACAATATTTGAGCCCAACGGCTTCGCAGGTTATCGGTCAACTGTCACCGGTTGGCATGATGATCGCCAGCGTCTTTATCCTGAAGGAGAAGATGCGCGGCACGCAGATTATTGGCGCGATTATGCTTCTGAGCGGCCTGGTGTTGTTTTTTAATACCAGTCTGATCGAAATTTTTACCCGGCTGACCGATTACACCTGGGGCGTTATCTTTGGTGTCGGTGCCGCGACGGTTTGGGTGTGTTATGGGGTCGCGCAAAAGGTGTTATTGCGCCGCCTGGCATCACCGCAGATCCTGTTTTTACTGTACACTTTATGTACGATAGCGTTGTTGCCGCTGGCTAAACCCGGTGTAATAGCGCAACTCAGCGACTGGCAGCTTGCCTGCCTCGTGTTCTGCGGCCTGAATACACTGGTAGGATACGGTGCCCTTGCGGAAGCAATGGCTCGCTGGCAGGCGGCACAGGTGAGCGCCATAATTACGCTCACACCGCTGTTTACGTTGTTATTTTCAGATTTATTATCACTGGCCTGGCCCGATTTCTTCGCCAGACCGATGCTAAACCTTTTAGGTTATCTCGGTGCGTTTATCGTGGTTGCGGGCGCGATGTATTCCGCCATTGGTCATCGAATTTGGGGCGGTTTACGTAAGCATGAAACGGTGGTTTCGCAACCCCGCTCAGGCGAATGATTTACGGAGAGTAAAATGAAGTTTGTTGATGAAGCATCGATTCTGGTCGTTGCAGGCGATGGCGGTAACGGTTGTGTCAGCTTCCGCCGCGAAAAATACATCCCAAAAGGCGGTCCGGACGGTGGTGACGGTGGTGATGGCGGTGACGTCTGGCTGGAAGCCGACGAAAACCTGAACACGCTGATCGATTACCGTTTTGAAAAATCATTCCGTGCGGAACGTGGTCAGAATGGCGCAAGCCGTGATTGCACCGGCAAGCGTGGTAAAGACGTTACCATCAAAGTGCCAGTAGGGACACGCGTTATCGACCAGGGTACGGGCGAAACGATGGGCGACATGACCAAACACGGTCAGCGTCTGATGGTCGCTAAAGGCGGCTGGCACGGTCTGGGCAACACCCGTTTCAAATCCTCGGTTAACCGTACTCCGCGTCAGAAAACGATGGGTACGCCGGGTGATAAGCGCGATCTGATGCTGGAGCTGATGCTGCTGGCGGACGTGGGTATGCTGGGCATGCCAAACGCCGGTAAATCGACGTTTATCCGCGCGGTATCTGCGGCGAAACCGAAAGTGGCGGATTATCCGTTCACCACGCTGGTACCGAGCCTCGGCGTTGTGCGTATGGACAACGAGAAGAGCTTCGTGGTTGCCGATATTCCAGGTCTGATTGAAGGCGCGGCTGAAGGCGCAGGTCTTGGTATCCGCTTCCTGAAGCACCTGGAACGTTGCCGTGTGCTGCTGCATCTCATTGATATCGATCCGATTGACGGTTCCGATCCGGTAGAAAACGCCCGTATCATTATTGGCGAACTGGAAAAATACAGTCAGGATCTGGCATCTAAACCGCGCTGGTTAGTGTTCAACAAAATTGATTTGATGGACAAAGCTGAAGCGGAAGAAAAAGCGAAAGCCATCGCTGAAGCGCTGGGCTGGGAAGGTAAATATTACCTGATCTCTGCCGCCAGCCAGCTGGGTGTGAAGGATCTTTGCTGGGATGTGATGACCTTTATCATTGAGAACCCAATCGTTCAGGCTGAAGAAGCGAAACAGCCGGAGAAAGTTGAGTTCATGTGGGATGATTATCACCGTCAGCAGCTCGCTGAAGTCGAAGACGAAGCGGAAGATGACTGGGATGACGATTGGGACGAAGACGACGAAGAAGGCGTTGAGTTTATTTACAAGCGTTAATCCCAATAAAAACCCCGGCCATGTTGCCGGGGTTTTTGTTTCCAGGACGCGCTATAGGCCGGATAAGACGCGTTAGCGTCGCCATCCGGCAATAATGCACTCAGTTATTCTGATATATATCTTTGTACAACCGACTCTCGAAGCGTACCAGTGGAATACGGCGGTTGCGCTGGTCTGCAGGCTCTACCGCATAGCCAGACAGATACTGCACGAAGGCCATGCGTTGCCCGCTGGCGGTGGTGATGAACCCTGCGAGGTTGTATACCCCTTGCAGTGAGCCTGTTTTCGCGGAAACCTTGCCATCTACACCCGCCTGATGCAGGCCTGCACGGTATTGCAGGGAGCCATCGTGGCCCGCCAGCGGCAGCATGGTGATAAAGTTCAGCTCATTGTCATGCTGTGCGATGTATTGCAGCACCTGCATCATAGTGGCGGGGGCAATCAGGTTATGGCGAGAGAGGCCAGAGCCATCGGCAATAATCGTGTTGCCGATATCGACGCCCGCCTGCTGACGCAGGATCTGACGTACGGCATCTGAACCTGCCCGCCAGGTACCCGGTACGTTAAATCGTGCATGGCCAATCATGCGAAAAACGGTGTCGGCAATCATGTTGTCTGATTTTTTCAGCATAATCTTAAGCAGATCATGCAGCGGTGCTGATTGTTTGCTGGCGACTACGGTACCCGGCTCGTTGACCTGCGTCTGACGCAGCAGCGTGCCGCTGTAGGTAATACCCGCTTGTTTTAGCTCATCTTTTAGAATGGCTCCGGCATAGCTGGCACCGTCCTGGATAGCAAACGCCAGTGGCAGCGGTTCGGCGCGCTGCGGCAGACACCCGGTCAGTGTGAAGCGGTTCAAATCGCCGGGTACCACGTCCAGTTCACAATATTGCGCTTCCGCAGAACCACGTGCGAGGGTGCGAACCTGGCTGAACATGGTCACCGGGTAGTAAGACGCTACGCGAATATACGCCAAATCGTTGGCTTTTTGCGCACTGTAAAGCGACACCGAGAAGCAATTTCGGTCGACAATCGCCGCAGCAGGCGGAGCGCTAAAACATTGCGTCATGTCGTTCCAGGGCCAGCCGGGCGCTTTATCATGGCTGGCAAAAATGGAGGTGTCGATCAGGACATTTCCGGCAATTTGCATCACCCCTGATTTTTTCAGAGTTGCTACCATATTGCGAATATCTTGACGTTTTAACGTCGGATCGGCACCAAATCTCGCAACTAAGTCGCCTTTCAATATCCCATTTTCTACGTTGCCTTTTGTCTCAAGCGTCGTGGTGAAACGGAAATCAGGTCCGAGTTGAATCAATGCCGCCAGAGCGGTGATCACTTTCTGGGTACTGGCCGGCAGCGCCATCTGCTGGCTATGGTAATCAATCGCGGGCGCAGGCGCGCCAACCTTCTGTACCATAAGGGCGAGGTTGGCCCCGGCAGGAAGCTGGTTGATGTACTCGTCGACATTCGCAGCCTGAACGCTGAACGCTATACTGGCAGTTAATCCAATGGCAAATCTGGGAAATCGCATAATCTCGCGCTAACAACCTGGAATCAGGCCGTCATACTACGGCGCAACGCCCTAAAAAGTAAACGATGACCCATAGGGAACTCCAGGGTAAAATGAACATCAAATAGAGAATTGTAGCTGACCTGGGACCTCGTGCCCCGGGTCGGTATTTTTTTGCTTCTGACTCTGGCATGGCGTATGCCAGGGTGGGCTTAGCAGCCGGGGTGAGGACAACCACCCCCTACAGGAATGTTCAAGAGGTATAACAAATGCAAGCTATCCCGATGACCTTACGTGGTGCTGAAAAACTGCGCGAAGAACTGGATTTTCTCAAATCTGTGCGTCGTCCTGAAATTATTGCCGCGATCGCGGAAGCGCGTGAACACGGTGACCTGAAAGAGAACGCGGAGTATCACGCGGCTCGTGAACAGCAGGGATTCTGCGAAGGTCGCATTAAAGATATCGAAGCCAAACTGTCTAACGCGCAGGTTATTGACGTCACTAAAATGCCAAATAACGGCCGCGTTGTGTTCGGTGCAACGGTTACCGTTCTGAATCTTGATAACGATGAAGAGCAGACCTGGCGCATTGTGGGCGATGATGAGGCCGATTTTAAACAAAACCTGATTTCGGTGAACTCACCTATTGCTCGTGGCCTGATTGGTAAAGAGCAGGATGACGTGGTGGTTATCAAAACGCCGGGCGGTGAAGTTGAGTATGAAGTGACGAAGGTCGAATACCTGTAAGAACTTCCCAATACGCACATCCTGGTTCACGTTGCATACGCGTTGGCGGTGCTCGAATTATTTAGTGTATCTGTAAGATGTTGATGTATTGTAAAGAAAGGAAAAAGGCCGCATAGCGGCCTTTTATCAACGAAGAGAGCGTGGCATTTTGCTCTCCTGCTAGCGGAAATTCCCGCGTTTTACACAAACTTCGTGTTCAACTTTGGGATATTCTTAGCGTGGCAGCGAGATTTTACGTTCTTTAGTCGGGCGATACAGTACCAGCGTTTTGCCGATGACCTGTACATTGCAGGCGCCGGTTTCGCGTACGATAGCTTCCACGATCAAGGTTTTAGTATCGCGATCTTCCGAGGCGATTTTCACCTTGATAAGCTCATGGTGCTCTAACGCTTGTTCAATCTCGGCCAGTACCCCTTCGGTCAAACCATTATTGCCAAGCATAACTACAGGCTTGAGCGGATGTGCCAGACCTTTCAGGTGCTGTTTTTGTTTAGTACTCAGATTCATCGTATATTTTTGCTTACGTTGGGATTGAAAACGGGTCATTCTACCGCCATCTCCCATATATCGCCAAATAGCTGTGTAGATATTTACACCATTGGTTACGATGAACTGCCCGATGGGAAAGTGAAATGACAGGTAAAAAGCGTTCTGCCAGCTCGAGTCGCTGGCTTCAGGAACACTTTAGCGATAAATATGTTCAACAGGCACAGAAAAAGGGGTTACGTTCCCGTGCCTGGTTTAAACTTGATGAAATACAGCAAAGTGACAAAATTTTTAAACCGGGGATGACGATTGTTGACCTCGGCGCTGCACCCGGTGGCTGGTCGCAATATGCGGTTACGCAGATCGGAAACAGCGGCCGCATTATCGCTTGCGATCTTTTACCTATGGATCCAATCGTTGGTGTGGACTTCCTTCAGGGCGACTTTCGTGATGAA
This sequence comes from Citrobacter sp. wls619, assembly GCF_005281345.1. Taxonomy (GTDB): domain Bacteria; phylum Pseudomonadota; class Gammaproteobacteria; order Enterobacterales; family Enterobacteriaceae; genus Citrobacter. The sequence goes on along the minus strand of NZ_SZXJ01000043.1, from coordinate 64,453 downwards.
TTAGTCCTGAAAGCGTTACTTGAGCGTGTAGGTGACAGTAAAGTACAAGTTGTCATGTCTGATATGGCGCCAAATATGTGTGGAACACCGGCGGTGGATATTCCCCGGGCCATGTATCTGGTTGAACTGGCACTTGGAATGGCTCGTGATGTATTAGCGCCAGGTGGTAGTTTTGTAGTTAAGGTGTTCCAGGGCGAAGGCTTCGATGAGTATCTAAGAGACATTCGCTCCCTGTTTACGAAGGTCAAAGTTCGTAAGCCGGACTCTTCTCGCGCCCGTTCGCGTGAAGTGTACATTGTAGCGACCGGGCGTAAACCATAACCGGTAGATTTCAAACGAAAGTTTGAAAGACACTGGATATAGAGTATCCTGACGCTGTTTTTAACACAGTTGTAATATGAGGTTAATCCCTTGAGTGACATGGCGAAAAACCTAATACTCTGGCTGGTCATTGCCGTTGTGCTGATGTCAGTATTCCAGAGCTTTGGGCCCAGCGAGTCTAATGGCCGTAAGGTTGATTACTCTACCTTCCTGCAAGAGGTCAATCAGGACCAGGTTCGTGAAGCGCGTATCAACGGACGTGAGATTAACGTTACCAAGAAAGATAGTAACCGTTACACGACCTACATTCCGGTTAACGATCCGAAGCTGCTTGATAACCTGCTGACCAAAAACGTCAAGGTTGTTGGCGAGCCGCCTGAAGAGCCGAGCCTGCTGGCTTCTATCTTCATTTCCTGGTTCCCAATGCTGCTGCTGATTGGTGTCTGGATCTTCTTTATGCGTCAAATGCAGGGCGGTGGTGGCAAAGGTGCCATGTCGTTCGGTAAGAGCAAAGCGCGCATGTTGACCGAAGATCAGATAAAAACCACTTTTGCTGATGTCGCGGGTTGTGACGAAGCGAAAGAAGAGGTCGCTGAACTGGTTGAATACCTGCGTGAACCGAGCCGTTTCCAGAAACTGGGCGGTAAGATCCCGAAAGGCGTCCTGATGGTCGGTCCTCCGGGTACCGGTAAAACCCTGCTGGCAAAAGCCATCGCGGGTGAAGCGAAGGTTCCATTCTTCACAATTTCCGGTTCTGATTTCGTGGAAATGTTCGTCGGTGTGGGCGCATCTCGTGTGCGTGACATGTTCGAACAAGCCAAGAAAGCGGCACCGTGCATCATCTTCATCGATGAAATCGACGCCGTAGGTCGCCAGCGTGGCGCTGGTCTGGGTGGCGGTCACGATGAACGTGAACAGACGTTGAACCAGATGCTGGTTGAGATGGACGGCTTCGAAGGTAACGAAGGTATTATCGTTATCGCGGCAACTAACCGTCCGGACGTTCTTGACCCTGCGCTGCTGCGTCCAGGCCGTTTTGACCGTCAGGTTGTTGTTGGTCTGCCGGATGTTCGCGGTCGTGAACAGATTCTGAAAGTGCATATGCGTCGCGTACCGCTGTCTCCGGATATCGATGCGGCAATCATTGCTCGTGGTACGCCTGGTTTCTCCGGTGCGGATCTCGCGAACCTGGTGAACGAAGCGGCACTGTTTGCAGCACGTGGCAACAAGCGCGTGGTATCGATGGTTGAGTTCGAGAAAGCGAAAGACAAAATCATGATGGGTGCGGAACGTCGCTCCATGGTGATGACGGAAGCGCAGAAAGAATCTACCGCGTATCACGAAGCTGGCCACGCGATTATCGGTCGCCTGGTGCCGGAGCACGATCCGGTGCACAAAGTGACGATTATTCCGCGCGGTCGTGCGCTGGGTGTCACCTTCTTCCTGCCTGAAGGCGACGCAATTAGCGCCAGCCGTCAGAAACTGGAAAGTCAGATCTCCACGCTGTACGGCGGTCGTCTGGCGGAAGAGATCATCTACGGTGCTGAACATGTTTCTACCGGTGCGTCCAACGACATTAAAGTCGCGACGAACCTGGCGCGTAACATGGTCACTCAGTGGGGCTTCTCTGACAAACTGGGGCCGTTGCTGTATGCGGAAGAAGAAGGCGAAGTGTTCCTCGGTCGTTCTGTTGCGAAAGCAAAACATATGTCCGATGAAACCGCGCGTATTATCGATCAGGAAGTGAAATTGCTGATTGAACGAAACTATGACCGTGCTCGCCGTCTGCTGAACGATAACCTGGACATTCTGCACTCGATGAAAGATGCGCTCATGAAATATGAGACCATCGATGCACCGCAGATTGATGATCTGATGGCTCGCCGCGATGTGCGCCCGCCAGCGGGTTGGGAAGAGTCTGCTTCATCTAACAACTCTGGCAACAATGGCACCCCGAGTGCTCCACGTCCGGCTGAAGAGCCGCGTACGCCGAACCCGGGCAACATGTCAGAGCAGTTAGGCGACAAATAAGTTATCGTCATCTGATGACCATGTTTTAATTGAAAACCCTGGGGCTTGCTCCGGGGTTTTTCTTATCTGCTTACTCACGATTTACCAGGGATAACACTATGAAACTCTTTGCTCAGGGATCTTCGCTGGATCTCAGCCATCCCCACGTCATGGGGATTTTAAACGTCACACCAGACTCTTTTTCTGATGGTGGAGCGCACAACTCCCTGGTTGAGGCGGTAAAACACGCAAATCTGATGATTAACGCAGGGGCGACTATCATTGATGTGGGCGGTGAGTCTACGCGACCGGGCGCGGCGGATGTTAGCGTGGAAGAAGAACTGCAGCGTGTGATCCCGGTTGTTGAGGCAATTGCGCAACGTTTTGAAGTGTGGATTTCGGTGGATACCTCAAAACCAGAGGTCATTCGTGAGTGCGCCAGAGTGGGTGCGCATATCATTAACGATATACGTTCGCTCTCTGAGCCGGGCGCGCTGGAAGCTGCGGCAGAAACTGGGTTGCCGGTTTGCCTGATGCATATGCAGGGACAGCCGAAAACGATGCAGGAGGCGCCGAAGTATGAGGATGTATTTGCCGAGGTAAATCGTTACTTTGTGGAGCAAATAGCACGTTGTGAACGGGCCGGAATCACAAAAGATAAATTGCTACTCGACCCAGGATTCGGATTCGGTAAAAATCTTACCCACAACTACACATTGCTGGCACGTCTGGCGGAATTTCATCATTTTAATCTGCCGCTGCTGGTAGGGATGTCACGAAAATCAATGGTTGGCCAATTGCTCAATGTGGGTCCATCTGAGCGTTTGAGCGGCAGCCTTGCATGCGCGGTCATTGCCGCAATGCAGGGAGCGCAGATTATTCGTGTCCATGACGTCAAAGAAACCGTAGAAGCGATGCGTGTGGTGGAAGCCACATTGTCTGCAAAGGAAAACAAACGCTATGAGTAATCGTAAATATTTTGGCACCGATGGGATTCGTGGTCGTGTAGGCGACGCTCCAATCACCCCTGACTTTGTGCTCAAGCTGGGTTGGGCGGCAGGAAAAGTGCTGGCACGTCATGGTTCACGCAAAATCATCATCGGTAAAGATACGCGTATTTCCGGCTATATGCTGGAATCTGCGCTGGAAGCGGGCCTGGCAGCAGCGGGGTTGTCAGCTTCTTTCACCGGCCCCATGCCAACGCCTGCCGTCGCTTATCTGACGCGTGCTTTCCGTGCTGAAGCCGGGATTGTTATCTCCGCTTCGCACAACCCATTTTATGACAACGGGATTAAATTCTTCTCCACCGACGGGACCAAACTGCCGGATGCCGTTGAAGAAGCGATTGAAGCGGAGATGGAAAAAGCGATTACCTGTGTGGATTCGGCCGAGCTGGGTAAAGCTACCCGTATCGTTGATGCTGCCGGTCGTTATATCGAGTTTTGCAAAGGCACCTTCCCGAATGAACTGAGCCTGAACGAGCTTAAAATTGTGGTGGACTGCGCTAACGGCGCAACGTACCACATTGCGCCAAATGTACTGCGCGAACTGGGTGCTAACGTCATTGCGATTGGCTGTGAACCGAACGGCGTGAACATCAATGAAGAAGTCGGCGCGACCGATGTTCGTGCGCTGCAGGCGCGCGTCATTGCGGAAAAAGCCGATCTGGGAATTGCACTGGATGGTGACGGCGACCGCGTCATTATGGTTGACCACGAGGGCAATAAGGTCGACGGCGACCAGATCATGTACATCATCGCTCGTGAAGCGCTGCGCCAGGGGCAACTGCGCGGTGGCGCGGTGGGTACGCTGATGAGCAACATGGGGCTGGAGCTGGCGCTGAAACAACTGGGCATTCCGTTTGCCCGTGCGAAAGTGGGCGACCGTTATGTGCTGGAAAAAATGCAGGAAAAAGGCTGGCGTATCGGTGCGGAAAACTCAGGCCATGTGATCCTGCTGGATAAAACCACCACCGGTGACGGTATTGTGGCGGGTCTGCAGGTACTGGCAGCGATGGTGCGTAACCATATGAGTCTGCACGATCTGTGCAGCGGCATGAAAATGTTCCCGCAACTGCTGGTTAACGTACGTTACACCGCCGGTAGCGGCGATCCGCTGGAACATGAAAGCGTGAAAGCGGTGATGGCAGAGGTTGAAGCGGCACTGGGTAACCGTGGACGCGTACTGTTGCGTAAGTCGGGTACTGAGCCATTAATCCGTGTGATGGTTGAAGGTGAAGACGAAGCGCAGGTTACGGAGTTTGCGCACCGCATTGCGGATGCAGTGAAAGCCGTTTAACCCTTTCCGTAAAGCGTAAGAGCCGGAGTCTGAGATACTCCGGCTTTTTTTTACTGTACGGCAAGCTGGTGTTTACGTCGGCGCTGCCAGACGTAACCGCCGACCATCAGTAGTACAAGTACTGCCAGCCACGGCAGAACCGCCATTAAATGCCCTGATCGGGCAAAGGTCAGCGCAATCATCAGCAGCCAACCGCCCAGCATCGGAATCGCGGTACGCTTAACAATATCCACAGGCGAAACGCCTGCAATTCCCGCGATAGCAATGATGACGCCGGCAATGGGCGATAACGTCCGTCCAATGCCCGCTGAGATCTGAATCGGCAGCATCATAACCGCCACGTCGCTGCCGATGTGGCGGCTGATATCCGGCACCATCGGGGCGAAGGAGAAAAATGCTGCATTCCCGGAGCCCATCAACGCTGAAATCGCAAAGGTGATGAGCGTCATCAGCAAGATTATGGACGCTGCGCTGAGGCCAAATTCTCCTGAGAGGGACAGCAGCGCATCAACCGCGCCAATGGCTTTCAGACCGGCGGAAAAGACTTCACCGGCGATAATCAGCGTGACTACCGTGGCAAACACACTGCCCATACTGTCGAAAACTTTTTGTACGCCAGCCATCACCTCGCGCGCCTTGCGATGACGGCAGTACTCACAAACCAGCGTAATAGCGAGGCTTATCAGTACGGCGGTATCCAGCGTGATCTTGAGTGAGCTGAATACTAAATCGCTGCACACTAGCATCAATACCAGCGGAAGCATGGGCAGAAACAGCCAGGCGATAGGTGCGTCGGCTTCATCAGTCGCCGTTAATGTCTGCATTTGCTGAGCTGCATTGTCGCCACTTTCCCGACGGTCAAAAAAGCGTTGCACAACAATATGCAGTAGGGCGATGAAAAGAATGACGGGCACAACGATCGGCAACTGATCCTGCACGAAATAGTTCACGACCTCGATGCCTGCGGTTTTGGCGGCGAGAACAGAGTTGCCGGAGCCGGGGCCAAACTCAACCGCACAGGTACTGGCGATGACGGCGGCAACCGCGGCGCGGCTACAGCCAAGACGGGTAAGCAGCGGGTAAAGCGTCGCCATCAGCAGCAGACCCAGTCCGGTAGCGCTACTGATAAACAGCGACAGAAATTGGCCCAGTAGCAGGGCCAGTCCGAGCAGTAGATAAGGGGAGTTCAGACGTTGCAAGGGGCGGGATGTGACGCGCACCAGCACCTGACTTGCGCCAATAGCCGACATATAGGTGGCAAAGCCACCTATCAGCATGATTTGTAGCCCAAGACCGCCAAGACGCACGCTCAGGGTGTCGCGAATAAACTCAAAGGCGTCAAAGGGACCAAATCCGGTGCTTTTTTTTACCAGGCTACTGAGCGTAGTCATCCCGCTAAAATGCGCGATAAGCAGTAGTACGATCCCGGTTAAGAGCAGCACCGACTGAGGGTGATATTTTTTGAGGATCAGACGCCCGGCAAAAATAATGGCGACCAGCGCCAGTAATAATGACATTCTCAACTCCTCACTCAAAGTTGCCGGTGACCAGACACTCACCGTCACGCAGTAACGGCTTTCCGGCGGCAAACAGGTGGGCCAGTGAGAGGTCGTCATTGAGCACGCAAATATCAGCACGTTCTCCTGCACAAAGCACGCCTCCGGAAATACCCAGCGAGCGCGCAACGTTTGCCGTCAGCATCGCGATGGCCTGTGGCACCGGAATCCCGACATCAATCAGGCGAGGAAGCAGGTTAAGATTGCCTGCTACCGGCGCGGCGCTTAGTCCTTCCACGATGCCTTGCGCATTAAAGCGCGGCACGCTGCCATTACCATCAGAGCTAATGGTGATGCGATCGGCCGGAACCTGTGATTCCAGCGCGTGGAGAATTGCTTGCTCCTGGGGCATAAATCGACTGCCGCCAGACGTCACGTCGATATGGCCACCGCGATGTGCGAAAGCGATAGCCTGTTCGAACAATGCTTCTGTCCTCGCGACATGCGTTGGCGAAATGTGATGAATCGGAATACCGGCATCACACAGTTCCATCAACTGTGACATCCCTTCCGGCAGATTGCCCAGGTGGACATGCAGCAGCCCTTTTTTTCCGGCCAGGAGTGAAGATACGCGGATGTCGCTGATTATTCTTAATAACTCCTGGAAAGAGGGGTAGGAGCCACGGTGATCGGCGAGTGCGATTTTGACACCCAGGATTGCCGGGATAAATGCCATATCATCGCGAATGGATCGCGTAATTGTCGGGCTGGGTACCGCATAGGCTCCGGTATGCATATACGCACGCAGGCCCTCCAGATTGAGAGACTGCATTTTGGCGTAAAGATCTTTCGGGGAGCGGGATATCGCATCAGTACCCAGTACTCCGACGACCGTCGTAATACCGGCCTGAATCAGATCGCGCAGTCTGACGGCTGGCGTCCGGCTGGCAAAGCCGGCTTCACCACCGCCGCCGGTAAGATGGACATGCTGATCGATAATTCCGGGAATTACCCACTTACCGCGGCAATCGATGACCTCTTTGACGCCATCAAAGAGTGCAATATCTTTTTCAACAGCCACAATGCGATCGGCATGTATGAGCAGGGAGCAGAGGCCTAAATCCTCTGGGGAAAATACGCGGGCATTGGTCAGTAAAGTAAACATATCGGTCCTGTCAAACGTCGAGGGTGAGAGTCGGCAGGTGAAACGGAATATTGTTGTTATGATGTCCACATTAAAGCCATTACTATAACTGTGACTATTGCCGATTTGTTATCGGTGGATACGGTTATGGCATGATGGGGAATGAGACGTGGATTCGAAGTGGTTAGAAGATTTTCTGGCGTTGAGTCAGTATGGGAATTACTCCCAGGCAGCGATACAGCGGCATATCACCCAGCCCGCGCTAAGCCGACGTATAAAGGCGTTAGAGGAGATGTTGGGTGTCCCGTTGTTTGACCGCACCACGACGCCCGTTACGCTAACCTGCTATGGCGAACGTTTTGAACCTTATGCCCGGCAAGTCCTCAGTACTCTCACGGAGGCGCGCCATGACCTGTGTGCGATGATGCCAGCGACGGACAATACGTTGGTGATGGTGAGTCTGCATACGCTGTCAGTCAATATCCTGCCTGATATGATCAACTATTTGCGCCAAAGTGAACCGCAATTAAACTTCACGGTAAATGCCAGCATCCAGGGGATTGATAACCACTTTAATGCCCTGATAAACCGGCAAATTGATATGCTGGTGACGTATGATTTACCCTCTTCACAACCGGGGCTGGAGATTGCCGGAGGGCTGAAACGTTCTTTATGGCGATATGAGCGTTTTATCCCGGTGATTTCTGCGCAACTCGCAGACAAGCTGGATGATCTGCATACCCCGATCCCCTGGCTATGCTACAGCGACTATACCTTTGTCAGACGTATTATTGATCCGGCAGAACAACGAGTGCGCCCACGGTTAAAAAAAGTGTTTGAGACTGGGCTAAGCGAAACAATACGTGAAATGGTACTGCGCCATATGGGAATGGCGTGGTTACCTGAATCAATGGTGGCTGAGGAGTTGGTGAATCAGGAGATCATTCACTGTTGGCCAGAAAATTCGGATCTGGTTTGTGAGATCCCAATTGTTGTTTGGGCAAATCTTGACGATCAGCGGTCAGTAATGCAGCGATGCTGGGATAAGTTGCTGCGTTTTTGATTGATGTGGCGATTTTTTCCGCAGTTGATACAATGCTAACAAATTGCCCTTGCGAAGGTTATTCGCTTTGGTTAGTATTCACACCCGCTTCAGTGGGAAACAGTTGAAATTCCCGCTTTATTGGTCGAAGCATTGGTACGCGGCAACTCCGCAAGGAACAGGTTGATTATGCACGAAGCTCTTTTGGTAGTTTTCCTTATTGTAGCAATTGGCCTTGTTGGCTTGATCATGCTGCAGCAAGGTAAAGGCGCTGATATGGGAGCCTCTTTTGGCGCAGGCGCTTCTGGTACACTGTTTGGTTCAAGTGGTTCTGGTAACTTCATGACCCGTATGACAGCTGTGTTAGGGACTCTGTTCTTCATTATCAGTCTGGTGCTGGGTAACATGAACAGCAATAAGACCAATAAAGGAAGTGAGTGGGAAAATCTGAGTGCACCGGCGAAAACCGAGCAAACTCAGCCAGCTGCTCCGGCTCAGCCGACCAGCGATATCCCACGCTAAGTATTCTGTACCGAGGTGGTGGAATTGGTAGACACGCTACCTTGAGGTGGTAGTGCCCTAACGGGCTTGTGGGTTCGAGTCCCATCCTCGGTACCAAATTCCAAAAAAAAGACGCTGCAAAGCGTCTTTTTTTTCGTCTGTGACCCGTCCTGAATAGCGTTGACGCGTTCCTGGCTTAAGTCCGGAGAACGTGATGATGACCGGGTACAATCGCACCCAACGTGATTATCCTCTATCCTTTAAATTAGCCGTTGTCGGGCAGGTCGAAAAAGGCGAGATGCCTTACAAGCAGGCCCAGCAGCGGTATGGCATTCAAGGGCGCTCCACCGTTCTTGTCTGGTTGTGTAAATATGGCCGGCTTGACTGGAGCCCCGCACTTCCTGACCTGGTGAAGAGGAAACGGCCAGTGGCTCAGACGGCTGTTCCGCCTACACCCGAGCAAAGAATCAGGGAACTTGAAGAACAGCTTAAGCTGGCAAACCAGAAAGCTGAGTTTTTTGAATCGGTTATCAATGTTCTGAAAAATGATTGCGGGGTGAGTGTTGTAAAAAAGCGGCCCGGCAAGTCCTCACGCAAAGTCAGGCCCTCAAAATAACAGTTACGCGTGCATGTTAGTTCCTGGGGCACAGCAGACAGGCGTGGTACCAGTACAACACAAGATGTAATAAAAGGCAGGAGCATCATGCTAAGGTTCCGGATTTTGTTGCCCGTACCCGGCACTGCACTACCTGCTGAATGCTCAGGCCGGTAAAGCACTGGCTATCGGGCGGGACCGCCTGTTTAACCTGCTGGATGAATATCGGCTCCTGGTACCCGTGAAGCGGGTATATCACAAAACTACTAACAACCATCATCACTCTTACCTGCATCCAGGCCTGCTAAAGCCTGGCCCTGTACAGGTTATCGCCTCTGAACCAGAGCAGGTCCGGGGCGCCGATATTACTTACCTCCCTCTGCGCAGCGTACTGAGAAATGGTGGCTGGTTGCACCTGCACAATCGGAACAAGATTTTTATACTGGCCTCAGCGGCCGTACAGTTGTTGAGGCGATTGTGTGCTGATTACCCATTTAGGCACAGATTTTCCTGATGCCGGATAGATGCAAGCAACAACCCAAGCCAGATTCAGTACCTGCAAAACGGAGGTAGTTCATAGAGTTAAAAAGTTGCCTAAGAAATGCCCATCCTCTTGCACATTTTTTCCACTTGGATGCTGGTTTTGGCTTGCTTCAGCGCAAACGCGATCTGTTTTTCAGCATAGTGGGTCTTTTTCATGACGGAATGATCTTTTTGTTTAATGAAAGAAAGACCGAAGTCTTCAGTTTAGATAGGGACTGTTTACCGGGGAGAGATCATCCACAAGGCCATCTACATCACACACGCAATCGAATCGCTGAATAGCGTGATCCGGGCGGCGATTAAGAAACACATAGTGTTCCCGACAGATGACTAGGTACGAAAGGTTGTTTATCTGGCGATCAAGGATGCGTTGAAAAAATGGAGTATGCCAATCCAGAACTTGCGGCTGGCAATGAGCCATTTTATTATCGAGATTGGTGACCGTCTGAGCGATCACCTTTAATACATCGGCAGTTTCACCGAATTACTGACAAGCCCATCATGCACCGTTCACTTAAAATATCTTAAGTGAACGGCAATATCCAAAAATAGTCAATAGTTACTGGTCGGAATAATTAGCCCTTATTTCAGTGCTTTCTATCATTACACTCATATCTTGCTGCAGCACCAACAGCAGGATAGTCGTAATATAGGCTGTATATATTTTTGGCATCAACGTTTTCTTGATAAAGCGTAATTTCCTTAATAGTTAGTGATGTCAAATTAAGGAAGTTAGATAAGGTTCGTGGGGTAATCGTTGGATTAAATCCCTCCCTATAAAAAATCGGGAAAGAGAAAGTGTGTTCACTCCATGGTAAACTAACTGGCATATTTGATGGCAGGCCAGTATTCTCAATTTCTATCAGGTATCGTGTCAATTTTCCAATAAGCGGCAGAGATGATATCGGGTTTTTAATATCATATTTTACTACTGCGGTCATTAATTTTATATCACATGACTGTGTTTTTGATTTGCTGATATCAAGGTCAATGGGCTTATTAACAGAGAAGTCACCCTGCAGTTTTAATTGTTCCGGACCGAAGTCATCCCATTTATTATTATTGTTTAGATGCCACAATGAAAACTCACTCTTATCTACGGCTAAATCATAGTTGTTGATCATATTCCTAAAGAATGGCCAATGCCAGTTAAGCAACCAGGGAGTAAATCGCTCAGGCTTCGCAAATGAAATATACTCAGGTTTGATTTTTACGAAAGAGGAATAGTATTTATCCCTCGCCTCTCGACCAAGTACGTGTATTAGCATTTCTGTCGGTGCAGGGTTGTGGGTTCCATAAAATATATTTAGCAATGAACCTGGGTATATCTCCCAAATTAAACCATTGAGTGATTTTTGTGGCGGCTTGTTTGCAATGGTATTTTCATTTTTTGAGTTTGCTGCAGGAGTATCTGTGCGCTTAACAATGTTTGTGGCATATTGAATATTCAGAGCGCCACCTTTGTTCCACATTTCCCATGGGCCAAAGCCATCAAAAATCTTATCATTTGCAAGATTTTCTTTTGCCCATTTTACATTAGGATACTCAAATTTAGATAGGTCGATGTTATAAAGGCAACTGTCATAGCTTTGTTTGGATTTTGTATTTAAGCATTCCTTGATAACTGCGCTTTTAAATAAATCTATAGTAATGACGTTGCTATCTTTAGCTACCATCGATACATACAGTGGGACGTTGTTTCCTTCTGCAACCACTACACTACCTGGCGCTATATCATTAATTGAAGAAACTACAAAACTAATGTTGCGCTTTTTACCAAGAAAGAATTTCTCATTTATTTCGTCTGTATCGACGTTGAGTAGCATTTCTTGTTTATCAAAGTCGTTTTTATTTCGGGTAACAGTTATAATGTTTTTTCTGAAGTCGAAATATGGTGGAAGTTTCTTATCTAGCTTAACAATATATGTATTGTTAAAGCCGTACACAGACTCAATACGTGTTGATGTAGGTCCATTTATCCCATCCCAGGATAACGTATCTCCATCTTCTAAAGTGGTTTTGGACAAACTGAGAGAAGGTACCGGGCGGATGACATACGTATATCCGGTTGGGTCCAGTGTAAATCGTCCACCACGTATCCAGCCCATAGTGTCACTTTCAAACATCATATGCTTGTTCTTTTTCTTTCCCGAAGGGATAAGAATTGACTTGGGAAAAAAGTCGAAGGGAATATAACCCTGGACGGTTATGTTACCGGAATCATCTATGTCTGTAATAGTAGTATAAAAATCAGCATAATCATTTTTCAGAATAGCAGTTTTACCCACGAATACATTTTTTAGAGGTTTTCCTGGTTGAAATAGAATGTTTTTCTCTAAAATCTTGAAAGTGGATTTATTACTGAAACCCAAAATGAAATCCTGATTCCATATGGGTACTAAAGGCACTGTAGATAATGATGTCTTATCATTGTTGACATATCTCAACCACGTCGGAAAGGAGATATCATCTGGTAAATAACGTTGCCCAGTCTCTCTGGAAATATAGTAACTGGCTTCGGATAAGTATTCGCCATATTGATGCCTCTGATTAAGTGAACCAATTACTCCACGGAGATCCTGGTGCTTTGATAATCTTACTCCCTCGACGTGAGATAGATTATATTGGCTTTTTGGAATGCTTCTCTTTGACAGGTTCATATATCCATACCAATAGGCAAGAGATATAAGAGAGAGAATTATAATAAGGGTGCGAGTGAAAACTTTATTTCTCAGAATATTAATCATTTTTTAGTTTCGCATTTTCAGTGAAAATAAAGAACAGAATAGGGAAGAACGACAATGTCATATATCTAATTTCAAGAGGTGCCTGATGCGCACCAATATAACCTAAATTAGATGCCCATGATAATATCCCGCCCCAAAACATTACCAGACAGGCATAGTAAAATTTTGAGTTTAAATTATATTTGCGGTATACAAATGTAATTATTAACGTGTAAATTATGGCAATCAAAGTGACAATCTGAGTAACTACAGCACTTATATTATCGAGTCTGAATAACTCGGTGAATGAATCAAAAAATGAATTTGGGAACACGCCGAAAACCCAGGTTTGGTCATTCGAGATTGTTATTATGGCTCTGATTGACTCCAGACTTTGAAAGAGGATAAGAAGGATGGCCACATGCGCTAAAATGGATAGTATAAATAAAGATGCGGAATAGACTAAAGCTGCGACACGCTTTTTTTCATGGATGAAAAAATAAATGAATACAGTTAAACAAAATGCCGCAATTGCGTAAAACCCCTGTTCTGCACCAAGCAAAGGGGAAATGGCTGCAACAAAGAGAGTTACTATAACTGTTTTTAATGTTTTCTTTTTATCAGCAATTTCATAATAAGTTATAAGATTATAGAAACATATTGCTAATAGAATGTGAGGAGAAAATCTTACTGCCATTGGTGCACCTAAAAATAAAGGTGAAAAATAAGCACCAATGTAAGGTATAAAATCAAACAACATGGAAATGAACAACGTGAAGATAAGTGATGTAGAGAAATTACTTATTTTTCGCAATATAAAATAAATAGGTAAGTATAAGAATGCACAATTTACTATAAATGTGCTATTCAATGCGGACACAATGACACCAAAACCAAGTATGTGTGAAAATAAGTAATAAAGAGGATATATTAAATATGGGATACCATTTCCATGGAAGTAAGAAAAATCGATAGCTGGGTAAGAACCAATATCTATTGATCTAAGGGGGAATAGCGTCTGAAAAGACCCATCCCAAGGTTCACGGTTAAAATATAATACGGAATTATAATATATTATGCTTACGCATATTAATGAAAGCAATGATATACCAATAGCATACAGATTTAGCCATTTATCGGAAAGGAATAATTTTTTTATAGACGACTGAAGTGATTTCATTTGTTATGCTTTCCCCATAATAACTACGCCAAGTATAATGACCAATGTTCCAATTACCTTCATTGGTGTTAAGGATTCATTAAATATCAGATAACCCATAAGCATGACAAAAACAAAACCTAATGAAATGAAAGGGTAGGCGAAGCTCACATCAACCTTTTTTAATACATAAACCCAGCTTAACAATGCAACAACTTGAAATAAGATGCCAGAAACAAGATAAAAATTAAAAATCAGCTCACTAAAAAGTTTGGTCAGATTTATTAAATCAATTTGAGAAGGAATAGATATTTGCGCGGCTCCTTTCTTTAACAGAAGCTGAGATGATGAAGAGAAGAATACGCTGAAAATAATAACAAAGATTAGCATAATATTGGCCCGTAAATTTCTTTTACCAACGAGATACTTGCATCAATATCTACCAATGGCATTTCTGATCTTTTCATCTCTATTGATAACCAACCTTGGTATGCTATGTGTTCCAAACCTTTACATGCCAGGTTGTGGGCTTCAATATCTAAACCAATTGGTGCTAAATCTTTCTCACTTATATGAAAGTGTGCGATTTTTTCATTTAATATTGCAATTCTATTATAGATGTCTTCCTTAGATAACCTTAGCCCTGCAAGATCTAAATGAACACCAAATCCTGGATGATCAATTGCACATGCAAGCTCAACAGCTTCTTTTGAGTCTGTAATAAAGTCGCATCCATAGTATTCTGGATTCGGCTCGATACAAATCATGGTACCAACATCCTTTGCTTTAATTGCCAAAGGTTGAAAGAACTTCGCTGCAATCTCTATTGCATTAGCAAATGAAATATCATTTCTTAACCTATTTTTAGGCGAACCAAAGACTAATTTTTCAGCACCAAGAAGGCCTGCCATGTGGATAATTTTGCTTAAATGATTCTGGATTGCATTACTTTCAATTTGATTGCCAAAAATATTTCCGGAGGGACCTCCGAACAATAATGCCTGCATCGAGCTGATAACGATTCCGGCATCATTCATTTTTTCTTTATATAAAAGAACTTCATCATCAGAGAAATTCTGAACATTGCTAACAACTTTTGCTGGCGCGACTTCGATAGCACCAATACTATGTTTTTTAAGGATGCCGAGCACAGCATCGTTTTCATCGCTATTCCATGCAATGTTTGAAATGGATAGACCTTTATTTTTCACGACGGTATTCCTCAATGAATTTTTCTAACTCAACGAGGCAGTCTTGCCTATTATAAAGGTAACCATTTTCCCGTCCCCAAAGCGTTGAATACTTTGATTTGATGTCATAGCGAGATGGATGTGAACTCGTTATATTTTTATATGGATAACCAAGTATCATTTTTGCAATGTCGGCCGTTGGGATTGGCTCTACAGATGTGTTGAGGAGGCGAATGTTATTCTCGATCATTCTATCAATATCAGTTTTAAGAAAATTGAGGCAGTAGAATTGGAATGAACTGCCGGTATCAATTTTTTCAATCTGATTATTATTCAAAAAATCGTAAATAATATTCTTTTTTAAACCCTCGCCGAAGAGGCCTGGAAGACGGAGAGTATAAGTATTGGTAAAATGCTGAGTAACAAAATCTTCGAATTTTAAACGATGTAATCCATAGGGCTGTCCAGTGTCTCGGGATAACTGACTATCTTCATCAAAATCGATTGGATTAGGGTATACATCAACCGTAGAAATTAAAACAACTTCTTCGGCAGTTACGGTTTTTAGAATGTCAATGAGGCCGCTAATATTTTCCCAGTCTTCAACAGGATGCTGATTTGCCCACCATTTTACAGCCGGAACTCCGCAGATGAACAATCTATTATAATGCTTGCCTCGAATGTCATTTATATTCTTTGAATTATATAAATCGTCGAAATCGTATTGTTTAAGCAAATTTCCGCCAACAAAGCCAGTATAACCAATTAAAGCATTCATTGTGATAACCCATAATTATATAAAAATCAAGCTAGATAGTCTCTATCTAGCTTCTTGAAAAGAAAATAGCAGGTAACTTTACCTACTTTTTGTCATACTTTCCTAAGCAAACTTGTAGTAACCTGGCAATAACCTGTAGGTTACCTCTGATAGGACTAATTTTTGTCGGTGTCTTGCCATGTTTAGGATAAGTTCTCATTACAGGTATTTCAATGCATTTAAATCCTAACTTAGCCGCTTTTATCGCCAGGTAATAATGAAGTTCGTAGCCAGTAAAAATATTACGGAATACAGCTACGTTCTCATCTGATAAAAATTTGGCGCTGTAAGCGCGAAAGCCATTTGTGGTATCAGTATATTTGAAACCGGAGAAGAATCTCATTAGGGGAACATGAATTACCTTTAATCCGATGAGTCGTGACATAGGAGTATTTACATGTTTGCCACCGGGAATAAAACGCGATCCCTGTATATGATCCATCCCATTTTCTAATTGGCGAACGAAGTTTGGAATATCATCAACGCTATCTTTATTATTGCCATCGACAACAATAACGCCTTTATAACCTTCCAGAAGTGCCCATGCGAAACCCATACGCATTTGGCTGCCAAGCTTTCCTGCACCGGTTTTAACCAACAGGCTTGTCACACCATACTTTTCTAAGTTTTCAGTAGAGGTTGATCCATCAGTGCTGCCACCATCGGCAATAATTATATCTGTACAACTTCTTGCAGCATCCATACGTGCCAGTTGCTTTATTAGTTTATCACCTTCATTAATCACGAAAATTAATGTGCAATAGTCATTCTGTTTAGGTCTTACTCTTGTCTCAGTATATGCAGGTACTTCCCAGGTATAATTTTTTTCCATTACTTGTTACGCCCTGTCTGAACCAGATTGATTACATCAGAAGTTGACTCTGTTAATACGTTTACGCGGTGTGAGTCAATCATTACTGAACTGTTTTTCTCATATACTATATTGTAATCAGTATGTTCGGAACGGTCATCAAGCAATCGACCTAAATATTCCCCGAAGAACGCCAGCATAGTAAAGATAAGCATAAATAGGATTGACATAAATATAATTTGTGTTGTCCATCCCTCAATGACATGATTATTAATTATTCTAACAATTAGGCTGTATAGGCTGAAAATAAATGCTAAAAAACTACCGAATACTCCCAATAAACTCATCCAGCGCAGTGGTTTCGTTGAGTTAAATATCATTATTTTAATCGTGTCACGAATTCCTGAAAGAAGAATTTTTTTCTCATTAACCTGGGCAAGTTCGTAGGTCTCCGTAGTAGATGTGAATCCTGTATTAGATATTCTCATCATCATTTTGTGATGGAAGCGACCGTTTGCCGTTACTGCATTGACAGCTCTTCTACTTAAACAACGGAGATTTGTGGCATTTCTTGGCAACTTATAACCAATCCGACTTAAGAAATGATTCATAACAGGTCGAACTATTGCGTACGCAAGAGATGAGTTCTGTTTAGCAACACCAATAACTACATCACTGCCTGCAAGGGATTTTTCGACTACATTTTCAATGACATAAACTGGGTCCGTACTAATATCAAATAATACGACAAAATCACCTATTGCATTTTCTAATCCGGCTGATAGAGATACATCTGCAGATACTTCTGATGAAAGTCTAATATATCGTATAGACTCTAATTCAGTGAGAAGAGAAGTGATGTAGGTTTCAGTGTCATCAAAAGAATGGTTGTCAATAATTACGATTTCAAAATCGACATAGTTTTTTGACAAAAGATCGTTAATAGGTCTAATTTTATTTTTTAGATCTTCTGCTTGATCTTTGCAGGATAGTACAACTGATACAAAAATATCCTTCTTTGTAGCACTAGTTAAATTCATTTGTTCAATCCTAACTCATTAATTACTGTGATAACATCATAAACATTGTCAATTTTCCCACCCATAATGCAATGCAAGCCTTTCATACCGTGATTGGCTTTGAAAAGAATAGGGCGAGAATCATCGGTTTCACTTCTTGGCAGAAGTGTTTTAACTTCCCAAATCGATTCTTTATATTCGCATTCAGATAAAACAGGTATATACCGACTAGCATCGGATATAGTTTTACGCCAAAGAGTATTCTTCTGTACTTCATTAAAATATTGATGTGACGGGAAATAACTTTCGTTGCTTTCATTCCATTCATGATGGGGAGTATAGCGTACATGACTAAATGAGTGCAGACCTTTGGAAGGGAAAGGCATGACAGAAAAGAATGGTCCGCACATCACTGTAATCCCCGTTTTCTCAAAAATATCAGGAACTTTTACGATACACATTTCTGTCAATTCCTGCTTGAGAGGAATTAAATCTATTTTTGATTCATGCAAGACGAAATTCGTCATCGAATAAGTACAGTTAAAAACTTGTTTTGTTTTGTAATATTCGATTGATGCGCCATCAGGATCATTGACATTTTGAGTTTTGACAGTCAAGCCTGAGCTATCTTCCTGTACACCTGTAACAACCGTTTCATATTTAATGGTTACGCCGCTATCTGCCAGACGGGACAGCATAATAGAACGTAGTTTTCGGGAGTCAAAGGCATACTCTTTAGTGGTAAAAACCTCTTCAATTAGGTTTTTATTCGTTAGATCTCTGATCCAATGTGGGGCGATATCACAAGGCGCTCCTATCCTTTGGCAAAATAACTGAAACTGACGTGCAGTTACTTTTCCAAGAATGCGCCCGACCATATAAAATTTTGAGAATTCATCATCAATACATTCTTTAAAATCATTACAGAAAATTGGGAATGATGCCCTGGACCTTAATGCTGTGAGATGGCTGCGTGGATAATGATAACCATTGTGTACGCGAGCCTGGTTTACATACGAGGCACGCTCCATTAAAGACGATTCTTTTTCAAACAGAGTGACCTTATGTCCTTGGGAAGCTAAATAGTTAGCGATATAAACACCAAAAAAGCCTCCGCCAATAATGATAGAATCATTTGCTATGTTCATCAATTCTCCTATTTTTTATTATTGAATGGATAAAGTTAAGTAGATTGGCCTTATCCATTATTTTATCCCAGTTATATTCTTTAATGTGCGCCCAATACTCGCCATTTGATAAATAGTCCTCAGGTCTAAAATCAATTAGGCTTTCATTGAAAAATTGAATGTTATCAATTTTTTTATTTTTAGCAAAAGACTCAACCCATTCAATTCGAGTTGAGCATACGTTTAGTCCCATCGCTAAATACTCTAGTACCTTTGTTGATGTCTGATATTTATAAGGGTAAATATTAGGGGTGTAATTTATCCCACACTTTGCTTTACAGGCTAATGCTGGTATATCCTTGTAATTTAGCCGACCAGAAAATATTATATTAGGAAAGGCTTTAAAATCATTATATAAGTCATTAGGGCATTCGCCAATCACAAGTAATGTGTACTGATAATATTTTTCACTAAAACACTGCAGTAGTTTTCTTATGTTTCTTTTTGCTGAGAGACTCCCAATGTACACGAAATCATATTCTTTTGTTATATTATTATTTTTCCTAAAGAAGTGTTCGCTAACCCCCATATCTCTATATGTAAATGGGACATGGTCGTTAAAGAATGCCTTTTGTTTTATTGTTTCATTTAAAAACACTCTTCCATCTGGAACGATATTTATTAATCGTTTTATTTTGTCTTTTACAATTCCGTAGGGCGGAGTGGAAAGTGAAGCATATTCATGAATATGCAGTCCTGATACTTTCTTTTTATGTTCCACTCCCATAAAAAACCAATATATATCTGCATTTAATATATCTTCGGGATGTTCTACGATAGATACTTGTAACCCAAGGTTGGAGAAATAATCTTTGTAAATTTCGATCTCAGGTAGATACTCTAAACTATTTTTGATAAAAGCTATTCGAGACATCCTTCCACCTTAAAGATAAAAATATAAAGACTATTATTGCCAGTATGTACATGCTGACAGATGTCAAAGCTACAATGTTATGTAGCTTTATACCTATTACTGAGAGTGTTATATAGAAAATAGGTTTCAATCCATATCTCAATAAATCGATAAAGAAAATTTCCTTTGTAGCAGTAAAAAAAATAGCGCGATTATAACTGGGGGACAGAATTAATATTGCCGCAAGCCAGAAAGATAAACTCTGCAAGTATATAATACTACCACTCCATTTATTGCCAATTAGATAAACAACTGCAGGTAATATAAAGTACGATGATATTATATATATAACGCCTAATATGATGCCGATAATGCCATATTTAAATAATACTCTTTTTTCTTTATTTGAGAGGCTATAAAGCACTGCGCGACTCATTGCCGAGTTCATTAGCGTGACAAAGACCGTGGTTATTTTTTCTGCGATTGCATACAGTGCTGAGGAATGATAGCCAAAGAAACTGGAAATAAATATTATTGGTAAATGAGTTCCTATAGATGGAATCATCGATGATGTTGTATGGATAGTCATATATTTAGTATTTTTTCTGACAATACTTATTGACGCGCCTAACCATTTCTCTTTGCTATTATCAAACTTGATTCTACTAATAATCAGTACAATCGTTGAGCCAATGATTGTCCCGATAATAAGCCCATACTGAAACTTCATTAGTGCTAATTGTGATAAACCAACTAATATAACTCTATTTAGTTGCATTATATTTAGTTTTCGATGGTTACCGGTTGATGTGTGGTAATCATAGAGAATCTCAAATGAGTTGAAGCAAAAAATAAGGATTGGTATAGAAATATAAATAATTGATAAGTTGAAAAATAGAACACTGATAACCACTATTAGCGATGATACTATCGTTGTACTCAACGATAGTATCTGGCAAGCACGAAAGAGCAACCGCTTTTCATAGATATCACTGGTGATTAGCAAAAGATTCAGTCGTAATGCACCGACGTATGATATCAGGCCTGACCATGCCATAATTGTTGCATAAAGGCCGAAAGCTTCTACTGAATAAAATTTCACAAGAGCCAGCATGATGCCTATTCCAAGCACTTGTGATAACAAACTGCCACTAAAAATTGATATGAAAAATTTCATTTTTTGATAATATGCAATTTACTAGTGCATTGAATAGTCGGTAAGTCTGTTAATATTGAATTCTTACTGTAAATGGCATCAATATTATAGTCGTGAATAAATCTATTGATATTATTTTTGTCAATATTAGTCGGAGACAAAAAATACAATGCTGTACTGGTTATAGCGTCTTCGGATACAGATACTTGTTCAAAGCCATTTTCTGTAATAAACAAAATCCTCTCCAAATTATGCTTTTCAACACATTGCCGTATGTTATCTTTATCTATCAGTGTTATATATTCTTGTGAGCTGTCAATTGATATGCTTTTTTTTACCGTTCTCCCGATAGTCCAGGCTGAACTAATTATAATTGTATAGATCAAACACAGTGTCGTTATCTTATTTTTACTGTAAATTGCAGGCGTTGTATAAAGTAAGAAAAGCGTTATTAATAAGTATAGGTTAAAGAAATATCTACCATCAGTATATCCTGTGAGTCCTACAATAGGCACTACTGAACTAATAGTAACGATCAGGAAAATTAGTTTAGTACCTATATATCCCTTTAACGTGATAAGCATATTTTTCTTATGAGAAATATACTTATAAATCAGATGTGCTAATATTATAAATGTAGGTGTTAATGCCCCCCATAGTATAAATGAAGTAAATGTTTTTATTTCTTTTATTATGATATTTGTTATGAAACTTAAAAAACTATTATTTTCTATTGATGGTACATAATCTAGAGCACCAAACTGGGGTGGCATCAACACTAATTTAGAGCTTTCAGTTATCCATAACGTATTGAAATATCGCTCAGAATACGTTATCCATATTACAATAGATATTAGTGGTGGGACTAAGAATAAAATTTTCCCAATTACCTTTTTCTCTTTAAATAACACCCATAATGTGAAAATTATAAATGAGATGAGAAATTCAAAACGTGTCAGTATGGATACTGAAAAAATTAAGCCAATAGTAAATAATTGCTTGGCGCTAAGATATTGCTGCGAGATGAAAATATAGCTAATTAATAATATTTCTAGCGTCGCCAGTGGTATTGATCTTCCATAAGCCACCTCCTGAAAAAAGGGGGGGTATAATAATATAAATGAGATTATTATTAGTCGTTCTTGATTTAAATTTAATTTTTTTAATATTGCTCCTGAAACAATACAACAAGCTATTAATATTAAAATATTTAATACCAGTGAAGAGTAAATTCCGATATTTAAAATGGTGTCTATGAAGTGTATCAGTAAAGGATAGAAAAAAGGAAACGAAGGGCTATGTAACGAATTATATTGATACTGTCTGATGAAAGATGGTTCATATCCAGAAAATATTTGTTTTGATAAGTCGTAATATGTCCAGCTATCAACCGTAAACCCTTTAAATAAAATAGCATCTAAAAAAATCTTACCAATAAATATCGCCAAACATAAATAAATGTTTATTTTGAGATTCAAATTTATTACCTCTGGTGTTAAAGGTATTTAATTCAATGTATATCTAATATGGGCTAAAACGAGATAATTCCTATTTGAAAAATTCTCTTTGTGTGATGTATAGATTATAGCAGTAAGCATTTTTGTTAAATTACAAATGAGGCATCAGGAGGTTATTTCTTAGTCTAAATTACAATATATGTGCTAAAAACGAGTTGAGGATGTATGTTCTGCCATCACCGAATGACCAGTATCTGGCATCATTCTGTTGCCTTCATGCTTTTTTTAGGAACGCTACCGCCCTAGCCATGCTTGTACAAGCGATGAAGGCTATAAGATTTTGAACTAAAAGTTAAGTGATGTTTAAACTTAACTTCACAACCGCTATTTTTAAATATGCAGATAGCTTCAGTATTTTAGACCTGTAATGGTCGAAAATCAGCATTTTCTTGCGGATCTTTTCTGTTGTGACTATTGCCATTCAACGTGTTGATTACACACATTTTTTCATGTAGAACTGGATGGCTATATTTTCAGTCAGTTAGGTGAAGTACCGCAGGAAAACCAGGCTGTGGGTTGCTTCAGCATAGTACTACAACCAAAATCAACTCGGGAGTTCTTCAGGAACGATGCCTTCAGATATGTTTTGTGAGTCACCATCTCATTACCTGAGTACGGCAAAATATCAAGTTTTTATATCATTCAACAGGTTACAAAACATGAAATTATACGGGTTTATCACTAAAGCATACCTGTTGTCTGGTAAGATTTTGCTTATTAAAACAAATGATAAATGCTGGAGCATTTTGCCGTTTGGCGGAGATGTTGTCAATACTGCGGCATTTAACCGGTTTGGCTACGTTATTTCACTCTTGATGAGTAAGTTCTTCCTTAGCGCGCAGAGGGGAATGGGGAGATACTATTAATCCTGGCGGTTTTATTAGCGGTTAATACGTGGTAAGTGAGATGTGTATTTTTACAGTTGAGTGAACAATCGGTTAACTAACTTTGAGCAATGTTAATACGCTTTAGCGAAAGGCTGAGGTATAAAACTGCATTAATACAAATCATCAATAGGTTGATTACTTTTATGCATTTACATATAGCTGCTGCGTTCATAAATTTTAAATGACAAAAGCCGCGCAAGCGGCTTTTGTCATTTATGTAAAGGGATTACTTCGCCTTGTTTTCCAGATTCTCAACCTGTGGCAGACCGGTTGCGGAAGAGGCGGTCAACAGGCCAGACTGTGCATAACCGAACAGCTTTTCACGAGTATCGGTAATATCCAGGTTACGCATGGTCAGTTGACCGATACGATCGTCTGGCGAGAATACGGAATCACCTTTCTCCATGGTCAAACGTTCTGGCTTGTAGGTCAGGTTGTCAGACACGGTGTTAAGGATTGAATAGTCGTTACCGCGACGCAGTTCCAGCGTGACTTCGCCGGTAATCTGGCTGGCTACCCAACGTTGCAGACCATCACGCAGCATCAGCGCCTGTGAGTCGAACCAGCGCCCCTGATACAACAGACGACCGAGCTGGCGACCGTGCGCGTGATATTGCTCAATGGTGTCTTCGTTATGAATACCGGTCAGCAAACGCTCGTAGGCGATGTGCAGCAGCGCCATCCCCGGGGCTTCATAGATACCGCGGCTTTTTGCTTCAATAATACGGTTTTCAATCTGGTCGCTCATACCCAGACCATGACGACCGCCGATACGGTTGGCTTCCAGCATCATCTCAACGTCGTCACTGAAGGTCTTACCGTTCAGCGCAACCGGATGGCCTTGTTCAAAGCGTACGGTCACTTCTTCAGCCGGGATCTTCACGCTCTCATCCCAGAACTTAACGCCCATAATCGGGTTGACGATTTTGACGCTGGAGTTCAGGAATTCCAGATCTTTTGCTTCGTGAGTCGCGCCGAGCATATTGGAGTCGGTGGAATACGCTTTTTCGACAGACATCTTGTAGTCGAAGCCGCAGGCGATCATAAATTCGGACATCTCATGGCGACCACCGAGTTCGTCGATAAAATCGGTATCCAGCCACGGTTTATAAATCTGCAGTTCGGCGTTGGTTAACAGACCATAACGATAGAAACGTTCAATATCGTTGCCTTTATAGGTACTACCGTCACCCCAAATGTTCACGCCATCTTCTTTCATGGCGGCAACCAACATAGTGCCTGTCACTGCGCGGCCCAGTGGGGTGGTATTGAAATAGGTCAGCCCGCCGGTGGTGTTATGGAACGCACCACACTGAATGGCAGCGATCCCTTCGGCAACCAACTGCTTGCGGCAATCAACCAGGCGAGCATTCTCAGCACCATATTCCATTGCACGGCGAGGAATGGCGTCATAGTCATCCTCATCCGGCTGGCCCAAATTCGCAGTATATGCATATGGGACAGCCCCTTTTTGTCGCATCCACAGCAGTGCTGCACTGGTGTCCAGGCCGCCGGAAAAAGCGATACCAATACGTTGACCTACCGGGAGATGCTTGAGAATCGTCGTCATAAAATAAAACCCTGCTTGATAGACTGGTGAAGAGGTCGGCTTTTTATGTTAATTGCATTTTTATGCAAAATAAATGAGTTTTCATTTAATCATCTTTTAACGATGACAGGAAGAGTTTAGTGATAATTTCGTTAAATAACGCTGTAGATGGCGGATTTATCTTTCCTGTCTTCCGCCGTATTTGTGCTGGTTAGCATTCATTGATTTGCATAGTCGTAACAAGGTTGACATAACACATAGTGAATCAATATACTGTGCGCAGATTTTACGTCCCGTCCTCGGTACCAAATCCCAGCAGTATTTGCATTTTTTACCCAAAACAAGTAAAATTTGCCACGTTTCAGGCGCGGGGTGGAGCAGCCTGGTAGCTCGTCGGGCTCATAACCCGAAGGTCGTCGGTTCGAATCCGGCCCCCGCAACCACTTTCCCTTAGAGTTCTTTTTCAAATATACTGTGAAGACTTAGGCCTTCTTAGCTGGATTTGAAAAAAATTCTTTCGGAAGGTTCTCCGAACCGCAGGTGCGGTTATAGGGTTCAGTTATCTAAAGCCCCGATTTATCGGGGTTTTTTGTTATCTGACTACAGAATAACTGGGCTTTAGGCCCTTTTTTTATGTCTTGGGGGTGGCCTTGTCCACATTAGAGCAAAAATTAACAGAGATGATTACAGCGCCAGTTGAAGCCCTGGGCTACGAACTGGTCGGCATCGAATTTATTCGTGGTCGCACATCCACACTGCGCATCTATATTGATAGTGAAGATGGCATCAATGTTGATGATTGTGCTGATGTGAGCCATCAGGTAAGTGCGGTGATGGATGTCGAAGACCCAATCACTGTTGCCTACAACCTGGAAGTCTCCTCTCCGGGTCTCGACCGTCCTCTGTTCACGGCTGAACACTACGTGCGTTTCCTGGGTGAAGAAGTCACGCTGGTTCTTCGTATGGCGGTACAAAACCGTCGTAAATGGCAGGGCGTTATCAAAGCGGTGGACGGTGAGATGATCACGGTCACAGTCGAAGGTAAAGATGAAGTGTTCGCGCTGAGTAATATCCAGAAGGCGAACCTGGTTCCCCACTTTTAACAGTCTGGATTGAGGTGAAAAGCCCGCGATGAACAAAGAAATTTTGGCTGTTGTTGAAGCCGTATCCAACGAGAAAGCGCTGCCACGCGAGAAAATTTTTGAAGCGCTGGAAAGTGCGCTGGCTACAGCAACAAAGAAAAAATATGAACAAGAGATCGATGTCCGCGTAGAGATCGATCGTAAAAGCGGTGATTTCGATACCTTCCGTCGTTGGGTTATCGTAGAAGAAGTCACTCAGCCAACTAAAGAAATTACGCTGGAAGCAGCGCGCTTTGAAGACGAAAGTCTGAACGTGGGTGAATACGTTGAAGATCAGATTGAATCTGTCACCTTTGACCGTATCACCACCCAGACCGCGAAACAGGTTATCGTACAGAAAGTACGTGAAGCTGAACGTGCGATGGTTGTCGATCAATTCCGTGAACACGAAGGCGAAATCGTCACTGGCGTGGTGAAGAAAGTCAACCGTGATAACATTTCCCTGGATCTGGGCAGCAATGCTGAAGCTGTGATCCTGCGTGAAGACATGCTGCCGCGTGAAAACTTCCGTCCTGGCGACCGTATTCGTGGTGTTCTGTATTCTGTGCGCCCGGAAGCGCGCGGTGCGCAACTGTTTGTGACGCGTTCCAAGCCGGAAATGCTGATCGAGCTGTTCCGCATTGAAGTGCCAGAAATTGGCGAAGAAGTGATTGAAATTAAAGCGGCGGCTCGCGATCCGGGCTCTCGTGCGAAAATCGCCGTTAAGACCAACGACAAGCGTATTGATCCGGTCGGCGCGTGCGTTGGTATGCGCGGTGCGCGTGTTCAGGCGGTTTCTACCGAACTGGGCGGCGAGCGTATCGATATCGTCCTGTGGGATGATAACCCGGCGCAGTTCGTGATTAACGCAATGGCGCCAGCAGACGTCGCTTCTATCGTGGTGGATGAAGACAAACACACCATGGATATCGCGGTTGAAGCCGGTAACCTGGCTCAGGCGATTGGACGTAATGGTCAGAACGTCCGCCTGGCTTCACAACTGAGCGGTTGGGAACTCAACGTAATGACCGTTGATGACCTGCAGGCGAAGCATCAGGCTGAAGCACATGCAGCCATTGATACCTTCACCAAATATCTCGATATCGATGAAGATTTCGCGACAGTTCTGGTTGAAGAAGGTTTTGCGACGCTGGAAGAACTGGCCTACGTGCCAATGAAAGAGCTGCTGGAAATTGACGGCCTGGATGAACAGACCGTTGAAGCGCTGCGCGAGCGTGCTAAAAACGCACTGACCACTCTGGCACTGGCCCAGGAAGAAAGCCTCGGTGATAACAAACCGGCTGACGATCTGCTGAATCTGGAAGGATTGGATCGTGAGATGGCCTTCAAACTGGCTGCCCGTGGTGTTTGTACGCTGGAAGATCTCGCTGAACAGGGCATTGATGATCTGGCTGATATCGAAGGGTTGACCGACGAAAAAGCCGGTGAGCTGATTATGGCTGCCCGTAATATTTGCTGGTTCGGCGACGAAGCGTAATAAACTGTAGCAGGAAGGAACAGTATGACAGATGTAACCGTAAAAACGCTGGCTGCAGAGATACAGACCTCCGTGGATCGCCTGGTACAGCAATTTGCTGATGCAGGTATCCCGAAGTCTGCTGACGACTCTGTGTCCGCACAAGAGAAACAAACCTTACTGGCGCACCTGAACCGTGAAAATGGCTCAGCGCCGGATAAGTTGACATTGCAGCGTAAAACGCGCAGTACTCTCAATATTCCAGGTACCGGTGGAAAAAGCAAATCGGTACAAATCGAAGTCCGCAAGACACGCACCTTTGTGAAACGCGATCCGCAAGAGGCTGAACGCCTTGCCGCGGAAGAGCAGGCGCAGCGTGAAGCGGAAGAGCAAGCCCGTCGTGAGGCAGAAGAAGCTGCCAAACGCGAGGCGCAACAAAAAGCCGAACGTGAGGCCGCAGAACAAGCTAAGCGTGAAGCCGCTGATAAAGCGAAACGTGAAGCTGCGGAAAAAGACAAAGTGAGCAATCAACAGACCGACGATATGACTAAAACCGCCCAGGCCGAAAAAGCCCGCCGTGAAAATGAAGCCGCAGAACTGAAGCGTAAAGCGGAAGAAGAAGCACGTCGCAAGCTTGAAGAAGAAGCGCGCCGCGTAGCGGAAGAAGCTCGCCGTATGGCGGAAGAAAACGAGAAAAATGGTGTGAATAACGCTGAACCTGTTGAAGATACCAGCGATTATCACGTCACCACTTCCCAGCACGCTCGCCAGGCTGAAGACGAGAACGATCGTGAAGTTGAAGGCGGTCGTGGTCGTACTCGCAGCACGAAAGCAGCGCGTCCGGCGAAGAAAGGCAATAAACACGCCGAATCTAAAGCTGACCGTGAAGAAGCGCGTGCAGCGGTTCGTGGCGGTAAAGGCGGCAAGCAGCGTAAAGGTTCCGCGCTGCAGCAGGGCTTCCAGAAGCCGGCTCAGGCCGTTAACCGTGACGTTGTGATCGGCGAAACCATCACCGTTGGCGATCTGGCGAACAAGATGGCAGTTAAAGGCTCTCAGGTCATCAAAGCGATGATGAAACTGGGTGCCATGGCGACCATCAACCAGGTTATCGACCAGGAAACCGCACAGCTGGTTGCCGAAGAGATGGGCCACAAAGTTATCCTGCGTCGTGAAAACGAGCTGGAAGAAGCAGTAATGAGCGACCGTGACACCGGCGCTGCGGCTGAACCTCGCGCACCGGTAGTGACCATCATGGGTCACGTTGACCACGGTAAAACGTCTCTGCTGGACTACATTCGTTCCACGAAAGTGGCCTCTGGCGAAGCGGGCGGCATTACTCAGCACATCGGTGCGTACCATGTTGAAACTGACAACGGTATGATCACCTTCCTGGATACCCCGGGTCACGCCGCGTTTACCTCCATGCGTGCTCGTGGTGCTCAGGCAACGGATATCGTTGTTCTGGTTGTTGCTGCAGACGACGGCGTGATGCCGCAGACCATCGAAGCTATCCAGCACGCGAAAGCGGCAGGTGTGCCGGTCGTTGTTGCAGTCAACAAAATCGATAAACCGGAAGCGGATCCCGATCGCGTTAAAAACGAACTGTCCCAGTACGGCATCATGCCGGAAGAGTGGGGCGGCGAGAGCCAGTTCGTTCACGTTTCTGCGAAAGCGGGTACCGGTATCGACGAACTGCTGGATGCTATCCTGCTGCAGGCCGAAGTACTGGAACTGAAAGCTGTGCGTAAAGGCATGGCGAGCGGTGCGGTTATCGAATCCTTCCTGGATAAAGGTCGTGGCCCGGTTGCTACCGTCCTGGTTCGCGAAGGTACCCTGAACAAGGGCGATATCGTTCTGTGTGGTTTCGAATACGGCCGCGTTCGTGCAATGCGTAACGAACTGGGTCAGGAAGTACTGGAAGCGGGTCCGTCCATTCCGGTGGAAATCCTCGGTCTGTCCGGTGTTCCGGCTGCGGGTGACGAAGTTACCGTGGTTCGTGACGAGAAGAAAGCCCGTGAAGTTGCACTGTACCGTCAGGGCAAATTCCGTGAAGTTAAACTGGCTCGTCAGCAGAAATCTAAACTCGAGAACATGTTCGCTAACATGACCGAAGGCGAAGTTCACGAAGTGAACGTCGTCCTGAAGGCCGACGTTCAGGGTTCTGTAGAAGCGATTTCCGACTCTTTACTGAAACTGTCTACCGACGAAGTAAAAGTGAAGATCATCGGTTCTGGCGTAGGTGGTATCACCGAAACCGACGCAACCCTTGCGGCGGCATCCAACGCGATTCTGGTTGGCTTCAACGTCCGTGCTGATGCTTCTGCACGTAAAGTGATTGAGTCCGAAAGCCTGGATCTGCGTTACTACTCCGTCATCTATCATCTGATCGACGAAGTGAAAGCAGCGATGAGCGGTATGCTGTCTCCGGAACTGAAACAGCAGATCATTGGTCTGGCTGAAGTTCGTGATGTGTTCAAATCACCGAAATTCGGCGCTATCGCAGGCTGTATGGTTACCGAAGGCACGATTAAACGTCACAACCCAATCCGCGTACTGCGCGACAACGTGGTTATCTATGAAGGCGAGCTGGAATCCCTGCGCCGTTTCAAAGATGACGTCAACGAAGTCCGTAACGGCATGGAATGTGGTATCGGCGTTAAGAACTACAACGACGTTCGCGTTGGCGATATGATCGAAGTGTTCGAGATCATTGAGATCAAACGTACCATCGCATAAGGTTGTTCGGGTGTAGGCCGGATAAGGCGTTTACGCCGACATCCGGCAATGTAATGCCTGATGGCGCTACGCTTATCAGGCCTACAGCCTAATCACCGAATTATTTTCAAAAGGGGCTGAATGCCCCTTTTTTGTCTGGAGAATTTATTATGGCGAAAGAATTTGGTCGCCCGCAGCGTGTAGCGCAGGAGATGCAGAAAGAAATCGCACTGATCCTGCAACGCGAAATCAAAGACCCGCGTGTTGGTATGATGACCACCGTATCGGGCGTTGAGATGTCCCGTGACCTGGCTTATGCCAAAGTATTCGTGACTTTCCTGAACGATCAGGACGAAGCTGCCGTGAAAAACGGCATTAAGGCACTGCAGGAAGCCTCTGGTTTTATCCGCTCTCTGCTGGGTAAAGCAATGCGCCTGCGCATCGTGCCTGAGCTGACCTTCTTCTACGACAACTCACTGGTCGAAGGGATGCGCATGTCCAACCTGGTGACCAGCGTGGTGAAGCATGACGATGAACGTCGTGTGAACCCAGCGGACGACAGCAAGGAGGACTGATGAGTCGTCCTCGTCGTCGTGGTCGCGATATTCACGGAGTTCTGCTGCTGGACAAACCGCAGGGCATGTCCAGCAATGACGTACTGCAAAAAGTAAAGCGCATCTACAATGCCAACCGCGCGGGACATACCGGCGCGTTGGATCCGCTGGCGACAGGCATGCTGCCTATCTGCCTCGGTGAAGCAACGAAATTTTCACAGTACCTGCTGGACTCTGACAAACGTTATCGTGTGATTGCCCGTCTGGGTCAGCGTACGGATACCTCTGATGCCGATGGGCAAATCGTGCAGGAGCGCCCGGTAACCTTCACCGCAGAGCAGCTTGCCAGCGCGCTGGAGACTTTCCGCGGCGATATCGAGCAAATTCCATCGATGTACTCGGCGCTGAAATATCAGGGCAAGAAGCTGTACGAATATGCGCGTCAGGGCATTGAGGTGCCGCGTGAAGCGCGCCCAATTACCGTTTATGAACTGCTGTTTATTCGCCACGAGGCGAATGAACTGGAGCTGGAAGTTCACTGCTCCAAAGGCACTTATATTCGTACTATTATTGACGATCTGGGTGAGAAGCTGGGATGCGGTGCACACGTAACGTATCTGCGCCGTCTGACGGTCAGCAAATATCCTGTGGATCGAATGGTGACGCTGGAACATTTGCGTGAGCTGGTAGAACAAGCTGAACAACAGAACATTCCGTCAGCGCAGCTGCTTGATCCATTGCTGATGCCAATGGACAGTCCAGCATCGGACTATCCGGTGGTTAATCTGCCTTTAACATCGTCGGTTTACTTTAAAAATGGTAACCCGGTACGGACGTCAGGCGCGCCGCTGGAAGGGCTGGTGCGTGTGACAGAAGGCGATGACGGCAAGTTTATCGGCATGGGGGAGATGGACGATGAAGGTCGTGTCGCCCCCCGTCGCCTGGTGGTTGAATATCCTGTATAGCGCTCTCTGTCTTGCGATAAAAGGGCGCTGCGAGTAGAATACTGCCGCTTAACGTCGCGTTAATTATTTAACAGTTCGCGCGGCGTATACACAAAATCATTCGAGCTGCATCAAGGCGGCAAGGAAGAGACAAATTCGTCTGGAACGAATTTGAACAGCCGAAGGCTGCCTCTGTTGAGGGACAAGGATGTCCCTCATTACATCCTCAGGAGCTTACTTAGGTAGGTGACCGAGGTGAGCGGACGCAGCCAACGCAGAGTCAGTTTGAAGGATAAAGTGTATACACTGGGATAGCTGAATTAGAGATCGGCATCCTTTCATTCTTAATACTTTGGAGTTTTAAAATGTCTCTAAGTACTGAAGCTACAGCTAAAATCGTTTCTGAGTTCGGTCGTGATGCAAATGACACCGGTTCTACCGATGTTCAGGTTGCTCTGTTGACTGCACAGATTAACCACCTGCAGGGCCACTTTGCAGAGCACAAAAAAGATCACCACAGCCGTCGTGGTCTGCTGCGCATGGTTTCTCAGCGTCGTAAACTGCTCGACTACCTGAAACGTAAAGATGTTGCACGCTACACCGCGCTGATCGAGCGTCTGGGTCTGCGTCGCTAATTCTTTCGAGTTTCAGAAAGAGGGGGCCTTCATGGCCCCTTTTTTCCAGCAGATGGCAGCAATTCGCTGGAAACTAATGTATTGTTGCTATGAATGATCTTCCGTTGCAGAGGTTCGCGCGGCTAATGAGAGGCTTTACCCAATACGCATGGGTTAGGGTTGTCATTAGTCGCGAGGATGCGCAGAAGATCGGGTATTAACGATGGCGCATAAATGTGCCGTCAAAAAAATAGAGAAAGGATATTATTTTGCTTAATCCGATCGTTCGTAAATTCCAGTACGGTCAGCATACCGTTACGCTGGAAACCGGCATGATGGCGCGTCAGGCGACTGCCGCTGTTATGGTTAGCATGGATGACACTGCGGTATTCGTTACCGTTGTTGGCCAGAAAAAAGCGAAACCAGGCCAGGACTTTTTCCCGCTGACCGTTAACTATCAGGAGCGTACCTACGCTGCTGGTCGTATCCCAGGTAGCTTCTTCCGTCGTGAAGGCCGTCCAAGCGAAGGCGAAACCCTGATCGCGCGTCTGATTGACCGCCCGGTTCGTCCGCTGTTCCCGGAAGGCTTCGTTAACGAAGTTCAGGTTATCGCGACCGTCGTTTCTGTTAACCCGCAGGTTAACCCGGACATCGTGGCAATGATTGGTGCATCTGCTGCGCTGACTCTGTCTGGTATCCCATTCAACGGCCCGATCGGTGCTGCACGTGTTGGTTATATCAATGACCAGTATGTACTGAACCCGACTCAGGACGAGCTGAAAGAAAGTAAACTGGATCTGGTTGTTGCCGGTACCGAAGCTGCCGTACTGATGGTTGAATCCGAAGCTGAACTGCTGAGCGAAGACCAGATGCTGGGGGCTGTGGTATTCGGTCACGAACAGCAGCAGGTTGTTATCCAGGCCATCAACGAGCTGGCGAAAGAAGCCGGCAAACCACGTTGGGACTGGCAGCCAGAAGCCGTCAACGAAGCGCTGAACGCGCGCGTTGCTGCACTGGCAGAAGCGCGTCTGAGCGATGCTTACCGTATCACTGACAAACAAGAGCGTTATGCTCAGGTTGACGTGATCAAATCTGAAACCATCGCGCAGCTTACTGCAGAAGATGAAACCCTGGACGCTAACGAGCTGGGTGAAATCCTGCACGCTATCGAGAAAAACGTTGTTCGTAGCCGCGTACTGGCCGGCGAGCCGCGCATCGATGGCCGTGAAAAAGACATGATCCGTGGCCTGGACGTGCGTACTGGCGTTCTGCCGCGTACCCACGGTTCCGCACTGTTCACCCGTGGCGAAACTCAGGCGCTGGTGACTGCGACCCTGGGCACCACCCGTGATGCACAGAACCTCGACGAACTGATGGGCGAGCGTACTGACAACTTCCTGTTCCACTATAACTTCCCTCCGTACTGCGTAGGTGAAACCGGTATGGTCGGTTCTCCGAAACGTCGTGAGATTGGTCACGGTCGTCTGGCGAAGCGTGGCGTATTGGCCGTGATGCCGGAACTGGATAAATTCCCGTACACCGTGCGTGTGGTTTCTGAAATCACCGAATCTAACGGTTCTTCTTCCATGGCTTCCGTATGTGGTGCTTCCCTGGCGCTGATGGACGCAGGCGTGCCAATCAAAGCTGCCGTTGCGGGTATCGCGATGGGTCTGGTGAAAGAAGGCGACAACTTTGTTGTTCTGTCTGACATCCTGGGCGACGAAGACCACCTGGGCGATATGGACTTCAAAGTAGCGGGTTCCCGCGACGGTATCTCTGCACTGCAGATGGATATCAAAATTGAAGGTATCACCAAAGAGATCATGCAGGTTGCTCTGAACCAGGCTAAAGGTGCGCGTCTGCACATCCTGGGAGTGATGGAACAAGCGATCAACGCACCGCGTGGCGATATTTCTCAGTTCGCTCCGCGTATCCACACTATCAAGATTAGCCCGGACAAGATCAAAGACGTTATCGGTAAAGGCGGTTCTGTTATCCGTGCTCTGACCGAAGAAACCGGCACCACCATTGAAATCGAAGATGATGGTACCGTGAAGATTGCTGCGACCGACGGCGAGAAAGCGAAATATGCTATCCGTCGTATCGAAGAAATCACCGCAGAGATCGAAGTTGGCCGTATCTACAATGGTAAAGTGACCCGTATCGTTGACTTTGGCGCATTCGTTGCTATCGGCGGCGGTAAAGAAGGTCTGGTACACATCTCTCAGATCGCTGACAAGCGCGTAGAGAAAGTGACTGACTACCTGCAGATGGGTCAGGAAGTACCGGTCAAAGTTCTGGAAGTTGATCGCCAGGGCCGTGTACGTCTGAGCATTAAAGAAGCAACTGAGCAGTCTCAGCCTGCAGGCGAACCGGAAGCTCCGGCAAGCCAGGGCGAGTAAGGTTGCCATTGCCCTCCGCGAAAGCGGAGGGCTTTTAACCCGGCAGGATGCCTTGTTAGCAACCGGGGAACCTGGACGTTCATTCAATCGTTGTCTTCGGGAGTGGGAAATGAAGCCTTTTTTGCGCTGGTGTTTCGTGGCGACAGCACTCACGCTGGCTGGATGCAGTAATTCCGCCTGGCGTAAGAGTGAAGTCCTCGCAGTACCATTGCAACCGACTTTGCAGCAGGAAGTGATTCTGGCACGTATGGAACAAATTCTTGCCAGTCGGGCTTTAACCGATGATGAACGCGCACAGCTTTTATATGAGCGCGGAGTGTTGTATGATAGTCTCGGTCTGAGGGCACTGGCGCGAAATGATTTTTCACAAGCGTTGGCAATCCGACCAGATATGCCTGAAGTATTCAATTACTTAGGTATATATTTAACGCAGGCAGGCAATTTTGATGCTGCCTATGAAGCGTTTGATTCTGTACTTGAGCTTGATCCAACTTACAACTACGCGCACTTAAATCGCGGTATCGCATTGTATTACGGCGGTCGCGACAAGTTAGCGCAAGATGATCTGCTGGCGTTTTATCAAGACGATCCCAATGATCCTTTCCGCAGTCTGTGGCTTTATCTTGCCGAGCAGAAGCTCGATGAGAAGCAGGCTAAAGAAGCGTTGAAGCAACGCTTTGAGAAATCGGATAAAGAGCAATGGGGATGGAACATTGTCGAGTTCTACCTGGGCAACATTAGCGAAGCAACGCTGATGGAACGCCTGAAGGCGGACGCAACGGATAACACCTCGCTCGCTGAGCATCTCAGTGAAACCAACTTCTATTTAGGTAAGTACTACCTAAGTCTGGGGGATTTGGACAACGCTACGGCATTGTTCAAACTGGCGGTGGCTAACAACGTTCATAACTTTGTTGAGCACCGATACGCATTGTTGGAATTATCGCTCCTGGGCCAGGACCAAGATGACCTGGCAGAATCGGACCAGCAATAGCTGACGTACACATCAGCCCGTAATCTTTTTTGATTGCCATCACCTTCACGGGTGAGGGCGTTGTTGTTCGTTAATACACCTACTTTGAGCCGGTTCACACTTTTCAATGAAAATTGCAGATCAATTTCATGATGAGTTATGTAGACTGGCCGCCATTAATTTTGAGGCACACGTACTACATGGCTGAATTCGAAACCACTTTTGCAGATCTGGGCCTGAAGGCTCCTATCCTTGAAGCCCTTAACGATCTGGGTTACGAAAAACCATCTCCGATCCAGGCAGAGTGCATTCCGCATCTGCTGGGCGGCCGCGATGTTCTGGGTATGGCCCAGACAGGTAGCGGCAAAACTGCAGCGTTCTCCTTACCGCTGCTCAACAATCTTGATCCTGAGCTGAAGGCACCTCAGATTCTGGTGCTGGCACCGACCCGCGAACTGGCGGTTCAGGTTGCAGAAGCCATGACGGATTTCTCTAAACACATGCGCGGCGTGAACGTGGTTGCCCTGTACGGCGGCCAGCGTTATGACGTGCAATTACGTGCCCTGCGTCAGGGACCACAGATCGTCGTCGGTACGCCGGGCCGTCTGCTGGATCACCTGAAGCGCGGTACTCTGGACCTCTCCAAACTGAGCGGTCTGGTGCTGGACGAAGCTGACGAAATGCTGCGTATGGGCTTCATCGAAGACGTTGAAACCATCATGGCGCAGATCCCGGAAGGTCATCAGACCGCTCTGTTCTCCGCGACTATGCCGGAAGCGATTCGTCGTATTACCCGCCGCTTTATGAAAGAGCCGCAGGAAGTACGCATCCAGTCCAGCGTGACTACCCGTCCTGACATCAGCCAGAGCTACTGGACTGTATGGGGCATGCGTAAAAATGAAGCGCTGGTGCGTTTCCTGGAAGCAGAAGACTTTGATGCGGCGATTATTTTCGTTCGTACCAAAAATGCGACCCTGGAAGTGGCAGAAGCGCTGGAGCGTAGCGGTTATAGCAGCGCTGCACTGAACGGTGATATGAACCAGTCCCTGCGTGAGCAGACTCTGGAACGTCTGAAAGATGGCCGTCTGGATATTCTGATTGCAACCGACGTTGCGGCTCGTGGCCTGGACGTTGAGCGTATCAGCCTGGTGGTTAACTACGACATCCCGATGGATTCCGAGTCTTACGTTCACCGTATCGGCCGTACCGGTCGTGCGGGTCGTGCGGGTCGTGCGTTGCTGTTCGTTGAGAACCGCGAGCGTCGTCTGCTGCGTAACATCGAACGCACCATGAAGCTGACCATTCCGGAAGTAGAACTGCCGAACGCAGATCTGCTGGGCAAACGCCGTCTGGAAAAATTCGCCGCCAAAGTACAGCAGCAGCTGGAAAGCAGCGATCTGGACCAGTACCGTGCTCTGCTGGCGAAAATGCAGCCGGAAGAAGAGCTGGATATTGAAACGCTGGCAGCAGCACTGCTGAAGATGGCTCAGGGCGAACGTCCGCTGATCCTGCCGCCAGATGCGCCGATGCGTCCGAAACGCGAATTCCGCGACCGTGATGACCGTGGTCCGCGTGACCGCAACGATCGTGGCCCGCGTGACCGCAATGACCGTGGTGGTGAAGACCGTCCGCGTCGTGAACGTCGTGACGTTGGCGATATGCAGCTGTACCGCATTGAAGTGGGTCGTGATGACGGTGTTGAAGTTCGTCATATCGTTGGCGCGATTGCTAACGAAGGTGATATCAGCAGCCGTTATATCGGTAACATCAAGCTGTTTGCTTCCCACTCCACCATCGAACTGCCGAAAGGTATGCCGGGCGACGTGCTGCAGCACTTTACCCGTACTCGCATCCTGAACAAGCCGATGAATATGCAGCTGGTTGGCGATGCAGTAC
This sequence comes from Citrobacter sp. wls619, assembly GCF_005281345.1. Classification (GTDB taxonomy): domain Bacteria; phylum Pseudomonadota; class Gammaproteobacteria; order Enterobacterales; family Enterobacteriaceae; genus Citrobacter. Next base: position 26,936 of record NZ_SZXJ01000043.1, on the reverse strand, counting down.
CGCACACCGGTGGTGAGCGTCGTGGCGGTGGCCGTTTCAGCGGTGAGCGTCGTGAAGGCGGTCGTGGTGAAGGTCGTGGCTTTAGCGGCGAACGTCGTGAAGGCGGTCGTGGCGATGGTCGTCGTTTCAGCGGCGAACGTCGTGAAGGCAACCGTGGTCCGCGTCGTGACGATTCTTCTGCTCCGCGTCGTGATGACTCTGCTGGTCGTCGTCGTTTCGGCGGTGATGCATAAGCCTTTTAGCTTTATAGCTGTAAAGTAAAATATACGGCCCCGATCTCAACAATCGGGGCTTTTTTTATTTCATTTGTACTCGTGTACTGGTACAGTGCAACGCATTAAGATGTAGTCACAAGATAAATGACTGGAGAGATGGCTAAATGGCAACACTAACCACCACCCAAACGTCACCTTCGCTGCTTGGCGGCGTGGTGATCATCGGCGGCACCATTATTGGCGCGGGGATGTTTTCTCTGCCTGTGGTCATGTCCGGGGCGTGGTTCTTCTGGTCAATGGCGGCGCTGATCTTCACCTGGTTCTGCATGTTGCACTCCGGGCTGATGATCCTCGAAGCTAACCTCAATTACCGCATTGGTTCCAGCTTCGACACCATCACGAAAGATCTGCTGGGCAAAGGCTGGAACGTGGTGAACGGCATCTCGATTGCTTTCGTTCTCTATATTCTGACCTACGCGTATATCTCGGCGAGCGGGTCAATCCTGCATCACACCTTCTCGGAGATGTCGTTGAACGTGCCGGCGCGTGCGGCAGGTCTTGGCTTTGCGCTGCTGGTGGCGTTTGTGGTGTGGTTAAGCACCAAAGCGGTCAGTCGCATGACGGCGATTGTGCTGGGTGCGAAGGTAATTACCTTTTTCCTGACCTTCGGCAGTTTACTAGGACACGTTCAGCCCACAACGTTGTTTAACGTGGCGGAAAGCAACGCTTCGTATACGCCGTATCTGTTGATGACGCTGCCGTTTTGTCTGGCCTCATTCGGCTACCACGGTAACGTCCCGAGCCTGATGAAGTACTACGGTAAAGATCCGAAGACCATCGTTAAGTGCCTGGTCTACGGCACGCTGCTGGCGCTGGTGCTGTATACCGTATGGTTGCTGGGGACAATGGGTAATATTCCGCGTCCGCAATTTATCGGTATTGCGCAGCAGGGCGGTAACATTGATGTGCTGGTACAGGCGCTGAGCGGCGTATTGAACAGCCGCAGTCTGGATCTGCTATTGGTGGTGTTCTCCAACTTTGCCGTGGCGAGTTCGTTCCTCGGAGTGACGCTGGGTCTGTTCGACTATCTGGCAGATCTGTTCAAATTTGATGACTCTGGCATCGGACGTTTTAAAACCGCGTTGCTGACCTTCCTGCCGCCGATTGTCGGTGGCCTGCTGTGGCCGAATGGCTTCCTGTACGCCATTGGTTATGCAGGACTCGCAGCAACCATTTGGGCCGCAATTGTCCCAGCGTTGCTGGCACGTAAATCCCGTGAGCGTTTCGGTAGCCCGAAATTCCGCGTCTGGGGCGGTAAGCCGATGATTGCGCTGATCCTGGTGTTCGGTATCGGTAACGCGGTTATCCATATTCTGTCGAGCTTTAATCTGTTGCCTGTATACCAGTAGAACAATTGCCCGGTGGCGCTACGCTTACCGGGCCTACAAAGATTGAGTAGGCCGGATAAGGCGCAGCCGCCATCCGGCACTAATAGCACTACCCCAACAATTCCTGCTTCACATCCATCGCCAAATCAAACGAATGCAGTCGTGCCTGATGATCAAAGATCTGGCCGTTAACCATAATTTCATCGGCCTGGGTTTCACGCAAAATCGCGTCGAGACCGTGCTGCACTTTCGCTTTATCGCCGACCAGCGACATGCTCAGCGCCTGTTGTACGCCATACTGTTCAGAAGCGGACCACAGCTGATGCATATTCTCTACCGGCGGCGGTAACTGGCCGGTTTCGCCCCGGCGCAGTTTCACAAACGCCTGCTGCATGGAGGTGAAAAGAAACTCGGCGTCGCGATTGCTGTCGGCGGCTATGATGTTGATACACACCATCGCATACGGTTTTTCCAGGCGTGCTGAAGGCTTGAACTGTGTCCGGTACAAGTGCAGTGCCTGGTGCAGCATATCCGGAGCAAAGTGCGAGGCGAAGGCAAACGGCAAACCCAGCTGAGCCGCCAGCTGTGCGCTGTACAGGCTGGAGCCTAATAACCAAACCGGGATCTGCTCGCCATAGCCTGGAACCGGGCGTACATGGGGATTCGGATCGCGGGCGTCGAACCAGTCCACCAGTTCTGCTACATCACGCGGGAAGTTATCGATATCACCGCTCATATGGCGGCGCAGGGCGCGCATTGTGGGTTGATCGCTCCCTGGCGCACGGCCAAGCCCGAGATCGATTCGTCCCGGATACAGCGTATTCAGGGTACCGAACTGCTCGGCGATCACCAGTGGAGAATGGTTGGGTAGCATAACGCCGCCAGAACCCAGATGCAGTGTGGTGGTATTGGCCGCAAGATAACCAATCAGTACCGACGTTGCGGCGCTGGCGATACCGGTCATGTTGTGATGTTCTGCCAGCCAGTAGCGGTGGTAGCCACGTTTTTCAGCGAGTAGTGCGAGATCGAGCGAATGGGAAAAGGCTTCCCGTGCGGAGGAACCCTCAGGGATCGGCGCGAGATCCAACACCGAGAATGGAATGGTTTTGTCAGTCATAACGGCTCACTTTGTTACCGGTTAATCTTTTAATACTGCATTAAAGATTAGCGAATGTTGTTAACAAAGTGAGCTTTATACGGATTGCGCCGAACATAAAATGCCCGATGGTGCTGAGCTTTTCGGGCCTACGGGATCGCTATCTGTAGGCCGGATAAGGCATTTATGCCGCCATCCGGCGAGATTTTATCAGGATTGCAGCTCCAGCCCGGCCAGACGCTTCCAGTAACCGTTGCAGTCGCTGTGGGCGGCAAGCGGTAACGGGGCGTTGCCGTTTTCATTCGCGCGGAAAGCATCAAGCATCGCGATTGTTTCCGTCCCCAATGGTGATAGGCGAACGATATCAACCAGCCCCTGCATCGATGTCAGCTCGTTGCCGAGATTGTAGACATAGCCGCTCATGGTCTGGATCCCGTTGAGGACAAAGACCTGCTGATTTTCCTGCGACAGCACATCACGCCCGTTGGGGTATTTGATGCAGCAGGTTTCACATTCGTCTTTTGGCCGATCTTCGGAACGCGCGGTAAAACAGCGAGCAGAGTACGCCAGCGGCAGATGCCCGTAGCTGAGGACTTCGGTTTCAAACTGATTGCGAATACCCAGTTCTTCACACTGATTGAGCAGATTTACCAACCAGTCACGGGACAGTTCAACCGGCATACACCAGCGCACCATACCTTGCTTAAGCAGCATACGCAGCGTGACCGCGTTGTAGCAGTTGAGCGCATGCCCTGCGACAAACGGCAGTTTGCGCTCGGCGCACATGTTAACTACGCCGAGATCGCTGGCCTCCACCAGGAAATCGCCGTTTTCCACATAGCGCTTCAGTTCTCCCAGTTCTGAGGAGGCCTGTACCAGCGCCAGCGTAGAGAGCACGACCTGTTTGCCGCTGCCGGCGAGTGATTTCGCCATATCGATCCAGTCACCCACTTTCGTGGCACGGCGCTTGCTGCACACCGCCTCACCCAGATAGATAACGTCGGCCTGGCTGGTTGCAGCCTGCTGATAAAAATCTTCCAGCGTCTCTTTCGGCCAGTAGTAAAGCACGGGCCCTAAGGAATATTTCATTGCTTTTCTCACTGCCATTTACGGTGATACGCACCAAGCGTGGTCTGCGTGCCTTCGGACATGGAGCCCAGCGTTTCCATCCATTCAGGCTGTGGAACGAAGTTCTGCGGGGAGGCTTTGCAGCGGTCGATCGCCTGACGCCATACTTTTGCTACCTGGCTGACATAGGCCGGGCTGCGTTGACGGCCCTCTATTTTGACCGACGCAATATTGGCGGCCAGCAAGTCGGGCAGCAGCTCCAGCGTGTTCAGACTGGTTGGCTCTTCCAGCGCATGGTAGCGTTCACCATCGACCAGATAGCGGCCTTTACACAGCGTTGGGTAACCTGCGTTTTCGCCGTCCTGATAGCGGTCGATCAGCACTTCGTTTAACCGTGACTCCAGTCCCTGTGGGGTCTGCTGCCAGCGCACAAAGCGAGCAGGGGAGCAGGCACCCACCGTGTTTGGCGATTCACCTGTCAGATAAGAAGATAAGTAACAACGACCTTCTGCCATAATGCACAGACTGCCGAAGGCAAATACTTCTAATGGAACTGGGGTGACGCGGGCTAATTGCTTCACCTGATGAATCGACAGCACGCGTGGCAGTACGACCCGCGCAACGTCAAAGTTGCGATGGTAGAAATTAATTGCCTCTTCGTTAGTCGCAGATGCCTGAACGGAGACATGGCGCTCAATATGGGGATAGCGCTCTGCGGCATACTCAAGCATGGCGAGATCGGCAAGGATCAGGGCATCCGCACCCAGTTGTGCCGCCATATCCACGGCACGTTGCCAGCGTACATACCCATCCGGATGGGCAAAGGTGTTAATCGCAATGTGCAGCTTACGGCGATGTTGATGAACGAAACTCACCGCTTCCTGCAATTTTTTCTCGGTAAAATTAAGGCCGGCGAAATGACGGGCGTTGGTATCATCTTTCAGCCCGATGTAGACAGCATCAGCGCCGTTCTCGATGGCCGCCTTAAGCGCCGGGAGATTTCCGGCAGGGCAGAGCAGCTCCATAATTTATCCTGAAAGTTGCGCCTGAGGACGCAAAAATGTTAACGAAGAGAGATTTTAGTTAACCTTGCTGAGACAATTTTTGATTTGAGGCAGTTAAAGTCGTATTGGTGACACCAATAAAGAGGTAACAATTTCGCATCGAATTGTTGATTTATGCCGCTATGTCGTTTATTTGATATGGCAAAATAGCAGGACTATTGAAACAGGGAGTAAAGCTCGTGTTGGATAAACTGCGTTCACGCTTAGTACATTTAGGTCCTTCTCTGATGAGTGTACCGGTTAAACTGACGCCCTTTGCGCTGAAGCGCCAGGTTTTGGAGCAGGTCCTGAGCTGGCAGTTTAGTCAGGCGCTGGCCGATGGGGAGCTGGAGTTTCTCGACGGTCGCTGGCTGAGCATTCATGTGCGCGATATTGGCCTCAGATGGTATACCTCAGTAGAGAACGGCAAGCTTATCGTCAGTGAGAGCGCAGATGCTGATGTGAGTTTTAGCGCCGATGCCAGCGATCTGCTGATGATCGCGGCGCGTAAGCAGGATCCAGATACGCTTTTCTTCCAGCGTCGCCTGGTGATCGAAGGTGATACAGAGTTAGGGCTGTATGTTAAAAATCTGATGGACGCCATCGAACTGGAGCAGATGCCGAAAGCGTTACGTGTCATGCTGCTGCAGTTGGCGGATTTTGTTGAGGCGGGTATGAAAACGTCGCCAGAAACCAAACAGACCTCGGTAGGTGAAGCATGCTGATTCGAGTTGAAATTCCCATTGATGCCCCAGGCATTGATGCGCTGCTGCGTCGTTCATTTGAAAGCGATGCGGAAGCGAAGTTAGTGCACGACCTGCGCGAAGACGGTTTCTTAACGCTGGGTCTGGTTGCTACCGATGATGAAGGTCAGGTAGTGGGCTACGTCGCATTCAGCCCTGTTGATGTGCAGGGTGAAGATCTGCAGTGGGTCGGCATGGCGCCGTTAGCGGTAGATGAAAATTACCGTGGGCAAGGCCTGGCGCGTCAGCTGGTTTATGAAGGGCTGGATTCTCTTAACGAGTTTGGCTACGCCGCGGTGGTCACTCTGGGTGACCCGGCATTGTACAGTCGCCTGGGCTTCGAACTGGCTGCTCATCACGACCTGCGTTGCCGCTGGCCGGGGACCGAAAGCGCGTTCCAGGTGCATCGCCTGGCGGAAGATGCGCTGGAGGGCGTCTCTGGCCTGGTGGAATATCACGACCATTTCAATCGTTTTTAAGCTCCGGGGTTTGCAGACTCCTCAGTAGAGTCTCAAACCCTTCGCCTTCGACAAGGCGCTCTTTCTGCCGCTTGGTGAGTTGTTTAACGCGATACTCTATGCGCAGGGCCAGTGAACGGTCGCCGACCTGCGCCGCAAATGCCAACGTGAGTTCCCCCTTTCCGCGTAGCGCCTTCGCGCCTTTCCCACTTTGATGCTGCTTATAGCGGCGCTGCACATCGGTGGTTATTCCGGTGTATAAGGCGTTGTCAGCGGTACGGATCAGGTACAGATACCAGGGTGTCATTGTCACCATCGACGTGATAATTTTCAGGCCTACAGTATAAAAGAGAACAGAAATGGAAACACTGACTGCGGTGTCTCGCTGGCTGGCAAAACAGCATGTCGTGACCTGGTGCGTACATCATGAAGGTGAATTGTGGTGTGCCAATGCGTTTTACCTGTTTGATGCGCAGAAGGTTGCGTTCTATGTGCTCACCGAAGAGAAGACCCGCCATGCACAGATGTCTGGTCCGCGTGCGTCCGTCGCCGGAACGGTAAACGGTCAGCCTAAAACGGTCGCGCTGATTCGCGGCGTTCAGTTTAAAGGGGAAATCCGCCGCCTGGAGGGCGAAGAGAGCGAAGCTGCGCGTAAAGCGTATAACCATCGTTTCCCCGTCGCCAGGATGCTGCCAGCGCCCGTGTGGGAGATTCGGCTGGATGAAATCAAGTTCACTGACAATACGCTGGGTTTTGGCAAGAAGATGCTCTGGCTGCGTGATCTATAGTTATAAGATCGATTGAGGATGCGGGGGATGGAAAAGCAATGAACCAGGTGTTAATAACAGGTGCCACCGGGTTGGTGGGCGGAAATTTGCTGCGGATGTTGCTGAATGAACCCCGAATCCACGCTATCACCGCGCCGACACGACGACCACTGGCAGATACGGTCGGGGTCTATAATCCTCACGATCCACAGCTAAGCGATGCGCTGGCGCAGGTGACTGACCCGGTCGATATTGTGTTTTGCTGCCTGGGTACCACCCGACGTGAAGCGGGTAGTAAAGAGGCGTTTATCCACGCGGATTATACGCTGGTGGTGGATACCGCGCTGACGGGCCGCCGGCTTGGCGCCCAGCATATGCTGGTGGTGAGTTCGATGGGAGCCAATGCACATTCGCCGTTTTTTTATAATCGGGTGAAAGGGGAAATGGAGCAGGCGCTGATCGCGCAGAATTGGCCACGGCTGACGATTGTCCGGCCTTCAATGCTACTGGGTGATAGGGACAAACAGCGGGCGAATGAGATGTTTTTAGCGCCGTTGTTCAGGCTGCTGCCGGGTAACTGGAAGTCGATTGAAGCGCGCGATGTTGCGCGTGCAATGCTGGCAGAAGCGCTGGCGCCTGGGCATGAAGGGGTTTCGATCCTGACCTCTTCCGAGCTACGCGAAAGGGCCAAATAACATGCCGGATGTCGGCTGAGCTTATCCGACCTACAAACGATGTCGTTCGGTAGGCCGGATAAGACGCCCATGCGTCGCTATCCGGCATCTGTATTACTTAATAAAGGTAAAGGCGGTAGTAACGCGTTTCACGCCGCTTACCCGGCTGGCGATATCCGCCGCCGCCTTCGCTTCGCGTTCAGTGACCAGGCCCAGCAGGAATACTTCCCCATTTTCGGTGGTGACTTTCACGTTGGAGGATTTCACCTGATCGCTGGTCAGGAGCTGAGAGCGCACTTTGGTGGTGATCCAGGTATCGTTGGACGCATCGCCCAGGCCGATTGGCTGGCCCTGACGGATCTCATTAAAGACCTCAGTCGTACCTTCTACGCCCATCGCAATTTGTTTTGCTCGTGCAGAGAGTTCGCTATTCGGCGACTGACCGACCAGCAGGACTTTACCCTGATATGCACTCACGTTGATGCGCGCTTCTTTCTTTATCTGGGCATCTTTCGACAACGCCGTATTGACGCGTAATTCCAGGGTCCCATCATCTACCTGGGTGCCGACACTGCGAGGATCCGTTGCTGCTTTCGTCCCGACAGCTGCTGTTCCGACAACGGCGGCAGCGACACAGCCTTGCAACAGCAACGCTGAGAGAACGACGGCGAGCGGCGAAAATGCCTTCATGTGTACTCCTTAATCATCCTGGTGAGGGAAAAGCGTGTTATCAATGAGATCGCAAAGGCAATTGACCGTCAGCATATGCATTTCCTGAATGCGGGCGCTGTGGTGTGACGGGATGCGGATTTCAACGTCCTGTGGCCCCAACAACCCGGCCAGCTCCCCTCCGTCATAACCGGTCAACGCAACGATCGTCATGTCGCGCGTAACGGCGGCTTCAACGGCTTTTACGATATCGCGGCTATTACCACGCGTAGAAATTGCCAATAAAACATCACCTGCATGTCCCAGCGCACGGACTTGTTTTGCATAAACTTCGTCGTGCAGGCGATCGTTGGCAATCGCAGTTAAGACCACATTATCAGTATTTAGTGCAATCGCAGGTAAACTGGGTCGCTCTGTTTCAAAACGGTTGATCATGCTGGCAGCAAAATGCTGTGCGTTGGCAGCGGATGTCCCATTACCACAACAGAGAATTTTGTTGCCATTGAGCAGGGACTGAACCAGCGTCATGGCTGCACGGGAGATCGCATCCGGGAGTGCTTCAGCCGCAGCTATCTGAGTTTGAATGCTTTCTGTAAAGCAGACTTTGATTCTGTCTAACACGCTAATCCTTAAGTACCAGGCACGTCAGGTTATTTTATTTGCCTGATGGGCAGGTTCTGATTCAACTATATGAGCGGTCGTTGAACGCGTTCTTAAACCACTCAACATCATTTCCGGTGAAGGCTAACACATCGAACCGGCAATCCACAGTATCAAAGCTCCCATTGTGGCGCGCAAGCCACAAGCGGGCGGTCTGTAATAATTTGTGTTGTTTGCTCCGGGTCACACTCGCCGCCGCGCCGCCAAATTGAGCGGACCGCCGGTAGCGGACCTCAACAAAGACGGTGGTCCTGCCTTCACGCATTATCAGGTCGATTTCGCCGCCACGTTCACGTACGTTGGCGGCGATAAAACGCAGTCCTTTGCTTTCCAGCCAGTGGCGCGCAGTCGTTTCCCACGTATCACCGGTCTGTTTACTCGTTAACTGGCGGGGACGACCTGTCCTTGCTGGTATTTGAGCCATGATAACTTCCTGTTAATCACGCAATCCTGCGTTGCGGTCAACGCGCCGGTGTTGCCGTTAATTTCGAAGCCCTGCACCTGACGCATTTGCGAGAAATGATTAGCGAGCGACCAGGCATCGACACCCATTGCATACATGCGCGCAAGCGAGTAGTCATTGCGTACTGCACTCAGCGCTTGCTGCATGAGCGGCTCGTTGCCGCCAGCCAGCATGGGAATTTCGCTGTACTGTAGGCCTTCCATCTCCAGACGGAAATCTGGACCAGCGGTGCCCTGCGCGCTGCGGGAGCTGGCGTACAGCGTCGCACCGCTCTGGCTGCCGTTACGCATGGCGATCATCGGTTTAATAAACGCAATTTCTTCCGGCGTTGCCAGAATATACACGGCATCAACACGACCGCTGCCGCCAGTGATTTGGGCATCGGTAGGCGCAGCCGGTATCGTCAGACCGCCAATCGTCACGCCAGGTTGCGCAGGCACAGAGGACGTCACCGGGCTACCTGTCAGGGAAATCCCCGAGCCGCCGTTAACGCCCATTTTCAGCTCAGCCGTGGAGCCGAACTTCTGCTGCAGCACCGTGCCGCCCCCCAGTTTTTGCCATTCCTGCGCAAAAGCATTAGCCACGCGATCGCCTAACGCACTACGCGGGATTAACAGCAGTGGTGCTTGTTTTCCTTGTTCACGGATGTGGCGTGCGGCATCGCGTGCTTCATCTTCTGGTGATAGTGCGAAGTAGCAAACATTCGCCAGATTCTGTACCGACTCTGGCTGGTTTAGCGCCAGAACGTTGAGCGGTGTATTGCTTTTCATCAGCTCTTCGACATTGTTCTTCAACAGCGGGCCGACAACAATGCTGGCGCCATCCTGCTGTACCTGAGCCAGGATCTGATTCAGCGGCTGTGATGATGTGTCGTAGATTTTCAGCTCTGCGGACGGATTCGCCGGCGCGCTGGCGTTCGCTGGCTGTGCAGGCGCTGTTGGCTGCACAGCTGCAGCTTCTGGTTGCGCTGGCGTATCGTTGGTCAGATCGCTGACAGAAGCCTGAGACGGGCTGGCAACGCCGTCAGTCGTCTGTGGTTGTGTCGTTGTTGCATCGGCACCAGCATCAGTGTTAGCTGCAGGCGCGGCAACAGCAGGAGCGGCTACGGGTTGAGTGCCCATGTTTTTTGCCGCTTCAAAGCCCTGCTGAATGGTTCGCCCAAATACAGCGGCCTGACCGTTCAGTGGTAACAGCAGGGCGATTTTGCTGGTGGAGGCGGGCTTAAAGCTCTGCACGTTAACCAACTGTGTTGGTAACAGTTTTGCCCCAGGATTTTGTGGGTAACGTTTCTGCCAGTCCGCAATACCGGCTTTCATCATGTCCGGATCGTTACGGTTATCGAACCAGACGCGCTGGAGATCCAGCCAGCCTTGCAGCACGTTTTCATCAGCGTTGATGACCAGCGTCTGCGCTTGCTCCTGGGTCATGGACGACAACGCCTGCCAGGTGGCGTCCATGTTTTTCTGCTTAGCATTCGCGGCCAGCAGCGGTTCCTGTGCGATCAGGGCGCGCAGCAGCGTGAGCGACGGACGCCCCTGATTGGCGTCAATTTGCGCCTGCCAGTAACGTGCTTGCTGGTTTTGCGAGAAATCGGCTGGTTTTAACTGGCCCAGTAGAGCCTGTGCGCCAGCGATATCTTTCTGCGCAAGTTTGATTTCGACAGCCAGCAGTGACTGTTCAAGACGCTGGGTATCGTTCAGTTGCTGCGGCAACTGGTTGAACAACTCGACCGCCTGCTGGCTCTTGCCTTCTTTCAGCAGTGCACGAATGGCGAGTAATTGCCAGTTGGTCTTGCTATCATCTGAGCTTTGCTGCATTTGCTGCAGATAAAAGCCGGAATCAGCCTGTGCTGTGCCCTGCATATGGGCAGCACTCTGGTCTGGCGCCTGGGTGCCACAGCCTGCGAAAATTAATGCTGCCAGAATGACAGGCAGCGCGCGTGCAGCTTTCAAATGAGAAAATGTTGAGGGTACCATACTGTATCCAGTGATATTTTTTACGCAATGCTCAATATTAAATCGGCAATACGGACGACACAATGAAACAACACGAATCGGCGGATAATTCTCAAGGCCAACTCTTTATTGTACCTACTCCTATCGGAAATTTGGCTGATATTACCCAACGAGCGCTCGAAGTTTTACAAGCCGTTGATTTAATTGCCGCTGAAGATACCCGCCATACAGGATTGTTGTTGCAACACTTCGCGATAAACGCCCGTTTGTTTGCGTTGCATGACCATAATGAGCAGCAAAAAGCCGAAACGCTGGTATTGAAACTGAAAGAAGGGCAAAACATTGCGCTGGTTTCCGATGCCGGAACACCGTTGATTAACGATCCTGGTTATCACCTGGTACGCACCTGTCGCGAAGCGGGGATCCGTGTGGTACCTCTGCCAGGCCCTTGTGCGGCGATTGCCGCGCTGAGTGCTGCAGGTCTGCCATCAGATCGTTTTTGCTATGAGGGTTTCCTGCCAGCCAAATCTAAAGGGCGTCGTGATGCGATGAAAGCCATTGAGGCCGAGCCGCGTACGCTTATTTTTTATGAATCTACCCACCGCTTGCTGGATAGCCTGGAAGACATGGTTGCCGTGTGGGGTGAATCCCGCTACGTGGTGCTGGCGCGCGAGCTGACCAAAACCTGGGAAACCATTCATGGCGCGCCGGTGGGTGAGCTGCTGGCGTGGGTCAAAGAAGACGAAAATCGCCGTAAAGGCGAAATGGTGCTGATCGTCGAAGGGCATAAAGCGCAAGAAGACGATCTTCCGGCTGATGCGCTGCGTACGCTGGCTTTATTACAGGCAGAATTGCCGCTGAAAAAGGCGGCTGCGCTGGCCGCAGAAATCCACGGCGTGAAGAAGAATGCGCTGTATAAGTATGCGCTGGAACAGCAGGGGGAGTAAGAGTGAGCACCTACCAACCTCCTTTCGTCGTCACTCCATTGATCCTCAATCAAGTCATTGAAGTTGGTGAGTTGATGGGACATTGGGCGGCGATGGCTGGTAGGGCATCCCCTCTTTTACGCAAAGAGAATCGCATTCGTACAATCCAGGCTTCTTTGGCGATTGAACATAATTCGTTGACGACAGAGCAGGTCACCGCGCTGATGGAAGGTAAGCGAATTCTGGCGCCAGCTAAAGATATACAGGAAGTCAGAAATGCCATTCTGGCCTATGAAAAAATGTCGGAGTGGAAAAGTGAACGGTTAACCGATCTCCTTCAGGCCCATCGGGTCCTGATGTTAGGGCTGGTCGATAATCCCGGCCAATTGCGTTCTGGGAATGTCGGTGTCTACAGGGAAAAGCATCTTATCCATATGGCCCCTCCTGCCTCACAAGTTCCGCGTTTGGTTAATGACTTGCTGGGTTGGTTAAAAACGACAGAACACCACCCGCTTATTGCTGGGGCTGTTTTCTACTATGAATTTGAATTTATTCATCCTTTTTCTGATGGTAATGGGCGAATGGGGCGGTTGTGGCAAACATTAATTCTGCGGGAGTGGCGCGCCGAATTGGCCTGGCTGCCGGTAGAAACGCTGATTCATTACCAGCAGGATCGGTATTATCAGGTATTAGGGCAATGCGATCGGCAAAGTAGTTGTACGCCATTCATAGAATTTATTTTGGGAAATATCATCTCTGCTTTGAAGGAGGGATTAGGGCAAGCACCGACGCTTGAAAACATCATCTTTGCTTTGCAAGAGGGATTGGGGAAATCATCAGCCCTGTCGGAAGAAATGTCGGAAGAAATGTCGTCTGAGTTAGCGGAAACAGAAAAACGTATTCTACAACTCTTATCAACTCAGCCTAAGTTAACTGCGGAAAATATTGCGGATGAATGCGGCATCTCATCCCGTACCGTTGAACGATATCTGAAAGCGTTGCAGCAAAAAGGAAAGTTGCAACGCGTTGGCGCGAAGAAAGGCGGGATGTGGCGGGTAAAAAACTAAACGATCAGTAACTCAACGCCTGTTTTAGCGAGCGCTGATTTGTCCTGCTTGCTGATGCTATCGTCGGTTATCACGCAATTAATCTTCTCCATCGGCAGTACCTGATTAAAGCCACGGCGATTGAACTTTGTCGCGTCCAGCACTGCGATGACCTTATGTGCGGCAGCTGCCATGACGCTGCTAATGGAGTAGCCTTCGTTAAATGTCGTAATACCATTAGTGGCATCAATCCCATCGGCACCAACGAACATCAGGTCAGCGCTGATCCCTTGTAGAGAACGTTCGGCGATGGTGCCATGCATCGAGTGGGTTTTATGGCGAACGGTTCCACCGCAGACGACCAGCGTAATGTCTTTGTTTTCCGACAGTGTGAATGCGGCAGGTAGGCTATTGGTAATAACGGTGATATTACTTTTTCGGTTTAACGCCTCCGCGATAAGCAAGGTGGTGCTTCCGCTATCCAGAATGACGGTCATGCCTTCTTCGACCATGGCGGTCGCGGCCTGGGCGATCCTTTTTTTCGGATCGCTGGCAAGTTGATACCGCTCTTCCAGTATCACTTCCTGATTGTCGCCTTCAGCCAGGTGGCTTCCCGGTTTTGCCGCCCCGCCGTGAAAGCGGGTGACAAGACCTTTCTCCTCTAATAACCGCAGGTCGGCGCGAATAGTCACTTCAGAAATACCAAAGGTATTCGAAAGGTCCATTACCAGCACGCTGCCTTGCGTATTAATCAGGTCGACAATTTTGTTCCTTCTCTCAAATGAGTTCATATTGATTTACCTGATAATTTAATTATCACTAGTTTAATCGAAGGATTGCGAAAGGTGAACGCTAAATTTCGAAAGGAAATGTGAGCCAGCGCAGGTTGCTGGCTCGTGAGGTCAGGCAAATTTGAGCAGAATTTTTCCCTGCATCGGTGCGCCATTGAGTGATGCTACCGCTTTGGCAAAACTGTCCGCGTCGCCGCTATGGGCAATTAACGGCTCCAGTTGCAAACGTTTTTCGGTCAGCAGGCGTGCAGCGGTTTCCCACTCCTCTCCTGGCCATGGGCTGGAGTAGTTCATCCAACTGCCGAGAATCGTTAATTCCTTACGCAGTATTTGGCCAAATACACTGGAAGTCAGCGTCAGGTCCTGGTGCAATGTACCCACTAACGCCACCTGTGCGCGAGGGCCAGCAATTTCTACAGACAGGGCTACGGTTTGTGGTGTTCCTGCTGTCTCCAGTACCAACTGATCGAACTGTATGTCGGCCAGTGCAGAATAGATTTCCGTCGCGCTCATCTCCCGGCTATTGAATACGTGAGTGGCTCCCAACTCTTTCGCTAACGTCAATTTTTGTGTGTTGATATCAATTGCCGTGACACTTTTTGCACCTAGTTCGCGGGCACATTGCATCGCCAGCAAACCGATAGTGCCTGCGCCAACGATAATCACGTTTTTACCTTCGCAGCCCTGGGCCAGATGGAAGGCATGCAAACCGACGGTAATCGGTTCGATGAATGCCCCGTCATCAATCGGCATATCTGATGGCAGGCGGAACAGGTTGGCGCGTTTTACGACCACATATTCCGCGTTGCCCCCTTCGCTACGCGAACCGACAAACTGATATTGCTTACATAACGAAAAGTAACCACGCTCACACTGAGGACAGTGGAAGCAGGGGAGTAGCGGCACACAGGCAACGGCGTCGCCTGGTTGCATATCAGTCACACCGGTGCCGTAGGATTCAACATAACCGCTAAATTCATGACCCAGTGTTATTGGGTAGTAATGCGCACCATGAGAGAAAATACGCGGGATATCAGAACCGCAAAGTCCTGAACTAACCACCCTGACCAATACATCGTTATCGGCTTGCAGTTGGGGCATGGGACGTTCTTCAACGCGTACGTCTCCCTCAGCGTGAATAACCACTGATTTCATAAGAGTCTCCAGAAATGTGAAGGGGAGCAAATGCTCCCCAGAAATTAAGATGTGGGCTGGCTTTCTGAGATAGCGGCTGCTTTTTCGGCGGCGACGAAATGACGTGCCCGGCGCCAGGTCAATAGCACACCTGCGAAGTAAATGACGGCAATCACGGCAAACGCCACGACGTTTTGCCAGGTAAAGAGCTGAATCAGTAACCAGGTGATCGGCGAGCCCCCCTGGTCCAGAGAGGCGACCATTCCACCGGCTTTCAGTGCCCCGGCATTGGCGGCAAGCTGAGTGTGTAAGCCGATAGTCTGGGTGGCTATCCACAAGGTGATGCCCATGATGATGACGCCAGAGATCAGCGTGCGGAACAGGTTCCCCTGATGAACGGCTACCGCCATTGCGACAAAGAACCCAATAGTAGCAAGATCACCGAAGGGCAGAACCTGATTACCTGGAACCAGGACGGCAATCAGAATGGTCAGCGGAATAAAGATCAGGCTGGCGGAAACCACCGACGTATGGCCGAGCAGCAATGCGGGATCCAGACCAATTAAGAACTCCTGACCGCCAAATTTCGCCTGCAGACGTTTGCGTGCATGTTTTGCAATAGGTGTTAAGCCATCCATAATCGGTTTAATGACGCGTGGCATGAGCAGCATAACGGCAGCCGTTTTTACCGCCAGTTGCAATACTGCTTTGATGTCATACCCGGCTAACAAGCCGATCACTAAGCCCATAACAAAACCGACGGTGACTGGCTCACCAAAAGGACCGAAGCGTTTCTGTACATCATCTGCACTGAAATGAATGCGATTCAGGCCTGGGATTTTTTCAATGATCGTATCAACCAATACCGCTATTGGCCCCAGATAGGCTGATGAGCCGTGTGGGATGGCAATACCTTCGAGACCGAAAAAGTCGCGCGTGTCTTTCGCAAACCAGTCGCCAAGTTTGTAGACAAAAGCGGCGTGAACGACAACGCCCAGGATGCCCAACCAGTATGAGCCCGTCGCCAGATGTAACATTGCGCCAGTGAACGTCATATGCCAGATGTTCCAGATATCGACATTGACGACCCGGGTCATTCGGGTGACCAGCATCAGGATATTGACCCCAATGGCGACAGGGATAGCAATCAAGGCGATCTGTGATGCCCATGTCATCGGTGATGAACCCGGCCAGCCAACATCAATGACATGCAGATTGATTTGAAACTGCTCCGCCATTGCTTTTGCGGCAGGCCCGATAGAATCCAGCATCAGGCCAATAACCAGGCCGATACCGACGAAGCCAATCCCAATATGCAGACCGGATTTAAAACAATCCCCGAGCTTCATCCCCAATAGTTTTGAGAAGATGATGATCACGAGCGGCAGCATGACCGTCGGACCTAAGTCGAGGATATAACGCATTATTTCGCTAAACATGGCGTCACCCCACGAGGATAGTCAGTATTTTTTGCTGCAACGCTTCGATACCCACGCCTGAAACAAAAGGCATGCCGTGGACCACAGGGATATCGCCAAAAGTACGGTCAACACGGGCGGTGGTACAGATAAGATCGGCTCCATCCATATAGGTTTCGATTTCTGTTACCCGGCACTGAACCAGGTCGAGTTGGATATTGTTGGCTTCACACAGTTCTTTAATTTCTTCTGCTGCCATTGTTGAAGTTGCTACCGCACCGCCACACGCCACAATTACTTTACGTTTCATAGGGTATTCCTTTTATTATCAGTTTGTTATCAAGCCTGCGCGCAAGGCTCAGACTCAAGGATTTTTTCCCGAAAGAGCATTGCCAGTTCAGCATCTGGCGCATTCAATAATGCTTCAATGGTGTTCGGGTTTTGCAGCTCACTAAACAGGCGACGTAACAGCTTTAGCTGAGCCGTCGGGTTCTCAACGATTAAGGCAATAATTAAAGAGACCGCTATCTCTTCATCATCATCTGCCTGCTGAAAGTTGACAGGCGTCTCTGGGCGAATCAGATAGATAGCTGGCGATTTCGCATGAACGGCTTCACAGTGCGGGATCGCAACGGCGTGACGTTCCAGCGCTATCCCAGTTGGGAATATGGCTTCACGTTCCATTAAGGCCTGCGGGTAGCTTTCATGCACGACCCCTTTGGCCAGCATCTCTTCCCCAATGTGCGCCAGCGCATGCTGACACGAGCTAAAGTTAATTCCGGTTCGGACAAAGAGTTGGCTCATATATTCTCCAGATTTCAGGCGATAACTGGCGCGCAGCCAAAGCGATAGGCACGCAGAACGTCCTGGATTTTGTCGATAATCAGATTATGGGGGGTAGCCGTGAGCGTTCCTTCTGACAGGCGTTCAAACTGCACAGGCATAAACTGGCTAATTAGCCCCAGCGGTAATGCCACACCGTTCAGGTTGGCAATTAACTTTTCCACGCTTTGACGAATACGCGGATGAGGCCAGTAGTAGCGAATACGGTCAGACAAGCTGAAGTGAATATCGACCATCGCCTGGCTCCAGGTTGGACGATAGTATTTTTTCCAGTAGTCCGGCTCATTCAGCATGACTTCATCAATCACCTCCAGCACCCGGCTCCGTTGTTCCGGAGAGATCAGCTCATTTTCCATTTGCGCCAGGGCAAAAATAGCTTCGCGAAGGGCGAAAGTCAGCGCGGGACCTACTTTCAGAATCGCATAGTGGTCACGTACCAGGTCACGATAGGCTTGACGGGTTTGATAATCGGTGGAGTGCGCCTCGTAGACCATCGGCGTCTCTTTGATCCAGGCGGAAAGCGCTTCTGCGGCTTGTGGTTGATAGTGAATGATCTGTGTGTGATCAAACTCCACGCCTGGCTGGACGACAATGGCGATCACACGGGTTAATGCGTCTTCAAGCCCTAATGCGCGAAAAGCGACCTGGTGTGTTTCCAGGGTACGGGCAGCATCTTCTTCGCGGGTAACATGTACGGTACCAATAGTACTGGCTTCTCCGCCAGGTACAGGAACTTCTGTCCCTATAACGTAAGTTAATTGGCGTTTCTGTTCTTCAGTGGCTGTTGCCTCTGCGGCCTGGCACAGTACAGCGGCGCGCTCGGCGACAACCATCGGATCCAGCGGTGTGGGATCGTCAGCACAAGACATAGAGGCATCAAGATGGATTTTACTGAATCCAGCGGCGACATAAGCTTTAATTAAATCTACGGATTTCGCCATCGCCTCTGCTGCCGGTTCATTTTGCCAGCAGTTAGGACCGAGGTGATCGCCCCCGAGAATCAGTCTTTCACGAGGGAAACCGACTTGTTCTGCAATGTTATACACAAAGTCACGGAAATCGGCAGGCTTCATCCCGGTATAGCCGCCAAACTGATTGACCTGATTTGATGTCGCTTCGATCAGCACTTTACTGTCTGTATTGAGATCAAAACGTAATGCGGATTCAATCACCAGCGGATGGGCTGAACAAACAGAACAAATTCCCAAATGTTCACCCGCTTTATGACGAGAGATTATTTCTTTCACTTCTATCTCCGATATCTTTTGTTTATCTTCATAATATTTTTGGATTGAAGGCAAAGGGTAAAAGCATCTTTCGTGATCCAGCTTTAAAAACAAACCTTTGTCAGCACCCGTGCAATTCAAATTAATGAAGGACTTACAGCTTTCCTTCGCAGCCGCAGTCGGCAATGACTTTACGTACCACCTCTTTCATCGCCGCTTTTGCTGGCACCATGTAGTGCCGTGGATCGTTCGCATCGGTGTGGGCGCTCAAGTAGTTTTTGAGTGCGTCAGCAAAGGCGATTTTGAGTTCGGTAGCGACGTTGACTTTGCAGATCCCGAGGGCGATTGCGCGTTTAATATCCTGAGGGGGTAGGCCGGAAGCGCCATGTAAAACTAAAGGAATATCAACGCATTGACGAATTTCTGCTAACCGTTCAAAGTCCAGTTTTGGCTCTGCGGTGTACAAGCCGTGGGCAGTGCCAATGGCGACTGCCAGTGAGTCGATACCTGTTTTCTCTACGAACTCTCGAGCCTGCTCAGGGTGGGTATAAAGTGCATCCTTGCCATCAACGATCAGGTCATCTTCTTGCCCGCCCAGGCGTCCCAGTTCTGCTTCAACGCTGGCGTCATAGCGGTGGCAGTAATCCGTCACGCGTTTGACTAACGCGATGTTATCGGCAAACGGTAAATGGGAGCCGTCGATCATGACAGAGCGAATCCCTGCACAGACTTTTGCCTCAATATCGCTGACGCTTTCATGGTGATCGAGATGAATTGCCAGGGGGAGGTTCCAGCTTCTGGCCAGCTCGCTGGCGATAGCGACTATATTACCGACACCAGCGTAACTAAAAGTACCTGGTGTTCCGGCGACGATCAACGGAGAACGTAGCTCGGCAGCCGTTTCCACGACAACCTGTAAGGTCTCGAGGTTGTGGATGTTAAATGCGGGGACGGCGTAACCTTCTTGTTGAGCCTTCTTCAGCATTGTTTTGCTTGAAATGATAAACATACTTCCTCCGAAGTCTTTCGATTTCTTTCTTCGAAATAAAGTATAGGGTTTCGTAATGTTTTTTTGTGATTCTGATCTGAAAAATGAAAGTTTCGAAAGTAATGGGAGGGTTGCGAAAGTTTATGACAAAAAAAAGAGCATGCCCGTAGACATGCTCCTGAAGAGAAAACAGTGAAAAATCAGGTTACCGGTGCCGGGTTAAATACCGCCAGCTGGTTATGTAATCCCCACTGATCCGAG
This sequence comes from Citrobacter sp. wls619, assembly GCF_005281345.1. Classification (GTDB taxonomy): domain Bacteria; phylum Pseudomonadota; class Gammaproteobacteria; order Enterobacterales; family Enterobacteriaceae; genus Citrobacter. The sequence goes on along the minus strand of NZ_SZXJ01000043.1, from coordinate 7,104 downwards.
AAGGTTTTCTTACGCCCGCTGGCCACATCGAGAATGAACTCGAATAGCTTCAACCCTACTTCTTCGATGGTTTCTTCTCCGGTCGCGATGGTACCTGCGTTGATGTCCATCAGGTCAAACCAACGATTAGCCAGTTCGGTACGCGTCGCCATTTTTATCACCGGCACGGCCACCAGACCGTACGGCGTACCGCGACCGGTGGTGAACACCTGCACGGTGATGCCGGAAGCAACCTGCTGCGTACCGCAAACAAAATCACTGGCGGGAGTTGCGGCGTAAATCAGGCCACGCCTGGTTGGACGCTGACCCGGCGACAACACTTCGACAATCGCGCTCTTGCCAGACTTGGCAATGGAGCCCAGCGCTTTTTCCACCACGTTTGCCAGACCGCCTTTCTTGTTGCCCGGAGAGGGGTTAGCGCTGCGGTCAGTTTTCCCCATATCGAGATAGTTGTCGTACCAGGCCATCTCTTCGAGCAGGCGTTTGCCCACCTCTTCGTTAATTGCCCGCGGGGTCAGAAGGTGGATGGCATCGCGCACTTCGGTCACTTCCGAGAACATCACGGTTGCCCCGCAACGTACCAGAAGATCGGATGCATAACCGACTGCCGGGTTGGCCGTTACGCCAGAAAACGCATCGCTACCGCCGCATTGCATGCCGACAACCAGTTCTGATGCCGGACAGGTTTCGCGCTGGCGCTGATTGAGCTTTGCCAGGTGGCGCTCAGCGACCTGCAAAATGTCTTCTACCATGGATTTAAAACCAACGTGTTTTTCATCCTGCAGGCTGACGATACTGGCGCTGTCTACCGGAATACTTTTCACATCGTGTGTACCTTCCAGCAGGCGCTCAGGCTGGAGTTTTTCACAGCCAAGGCCGATGACCATGACTTCACCGCCGAAGTTCGGGTTCAGCGCAATATTGTGGATTGTACGAATCGGCACGATGGCGGCTGGGGCATTGATCGCCACGCCGCAGCCGTACAAGTGATTGAGCCCCACCACGCCGTCGACGTTCGGATAGTTGGGCAGCAGATCGCGCTCAATGATTTTCACGACATAATCCACCACGCCCGCCACGCAGTGCACGCTGGTGGAGATGCCGAGCAGATTCTTGGTGCCGACGCTGCCGTCAGCATTGCGGTATCCTTCGAAGGTATACCCCTCCAGCGGCGGCAGCGGTTCCGGAACTTTGGTGGCCAGCGGTAATGTTTCCAGCGGCGGGGCTTTTGGCAGTTCAACCATAGATTCATCGATCCAGCTGCCGCGTGGGATATCGCGAACGGCGAAACCTATCACTTCACCATAGCGGACAATTTCGCCGTGAACAGGAATATCTGTTAGCGCCACTTTATGGCCCTGGGGGATATGCTCTATCAGCGTCAGTCCATCCGGAAAACGTGTCCCGGCTTTCAGACCATTGTCATTGACAATAATCGCCACATTATCTGTGTCGTGTACTTTAATATAAAACGCCGTTGGCGATTCTTGTCTAATTTCGATGTCGGCCATTGTCCAGTATTCTCCAGCCAGGTGGTGATAATAATTGTATGGGTGTTGATATGTTTAATCTAATTAAAAGCAATAAAGACTTGGTATTGTGAAATAAGAATGTCAGGAGATTAAATCTGAGAATGTGACCATGATCACTTAAACTCAGGTACACCATGCTGCCAGCGGTGGCAATACGTAAATGTGTGCATTAGCGCCCATGCTTATGTGCATCAGCCCAAGAGAATATTCTAACGACCTTTCTTTAGTGAGCATTTGCACAATGATTAACCGTGTCGTGCTGATTATACTAAATCACGGTTTCACAGCACCGGATAAATTATTGCGTATATTTATTGGCGGTAATTAATTATTAAAAATGCCTGCCAAATAATAAAAGACATGTGCCCGAGGTAGCCCGAGGTAAATAGTATGATACTGGATACGGTGGTAGAGAAAAAGAAAGGCACGCACACTCGTTATTTAATATTGCTGGTAATCTTTATTGTTACAGCCGTTAACTATGCGGACCGTGCGACGTTGTCTATTGCCGGTACGGAAGTGGCGAAAGAGCTACAGCTTAGCGCCATATCAATGGGTTACATTTTTTCGGCTTTTGGCTGGGCTTATTTGCTGATGCAAATCCCCGGCGGATGGCTGCTCGACAAGTTCGGTTCGAAGAAAGTCTACACTTACAGCCTGTTTTTCTGGTCGCTGTTTACCTTCCTGCAGGGATTCGTGGATATGTTCCCGCTGGCCTGGGCGGGTATTTCAATGTTCATCATGCGTTTCATGCTGGGCTTCTCTGAAGCGCCGTCTTTCCCGGCTAACGCACGCATTGTGGCCGCCTGGTTCCCCACGAAAGAGCGCGGTACAGCATCGGCAATTTTTAACTCCGCGCAGTACTTCTCCCTGGCATTATTTTCCCCGCTGTTGGGGTGGTTAACTTTTGCCTGGGGCTGGGAACATGTCTTTACCGTGATGGGGGCGATCGGCTTTGTGCTGACCGGGCTGTGGGTGAAATTGATCCATAACCCGACCGAGCATCCGCGTATGTCGCAAGAAGAACTGAAGTTTATCTCTGACAACGGCGCGGTGGTCGATATGGATCACAAGAAGCCGGGTGATGCGGCATCTGGCGGCCCTAAGCTGCATTATATCAAGCAGTTGCTGACTAATCGCATGATGCTGGGTGTGTTCTTCGGACAGTATTTTATCAATACCATCACCTGGTTCTTTCTGACCTGGTTCCCGATCTACCTGGTGCAAGAAAAAGGCATGTCGATCCTCAAGGTTGGTCTGGTGGCTTCTATTCCTGCGCTGTGCGGATTTGCCGGTGGCGTGTTGGGTGGGGTGTTCTCCGATTATCTGATTAAACGCGGCTCCAGTATTACTCTGGCGCGTAAGCTGCCAATTGTGCTCGGGATGCTGCTCGCGTCGACCATCATTCTGTGTAACTACACCGATAATACCACCCTGGTGGTGGCGTTGATGGCGCTGGCGTTTTTCGGAAAAGGCTTCGGCGCGCTGGGCTGGCCGGTGATTTCCGATACTGCACCGAAAGAAATAGTCGGTCTGTGTGGTGGTGTATTTAACGTATTTGGCAACGTCGCGTCCATCGTAACCCCGCTGGTGATTGGTTACCTGGTGAGCGAGCTGCATTCATTTAATGCTGCGCTGATGTTTGTAGGATGCTCGGCGCTGATGGCGATGGTTTGCTACCTGTTTATTGTCGGTGACATTAAACGTATGGAATTGCAGAAATAAACAAAGGTATAGGCGATGAATAACACGATATTCCCGAACAAATTTAAAGCGGCCCTCGCGGCGCATCAGGTGCAGATTGGCTGCTGGTCTGCGCTGGCCAATCCAATCAGTACCGAGGTATTAGGCCTGGCAGGCTTTGACTGGCTGGTGCTGGATGGTGAGCATGCACCGAACGATATCTCGACGTTTATCCCGCAACTGATGGCACTGAAAGGTAGCATCAGCGCACCGGTTGTGCGTGTTCCGACTAATGAGCCGGTCATTATCAAGCGTCTGTTGGATATTGGGTTTTATAACTTCCTGATCCCGTTTGTTGAGACCGAAGAAGAGGCGATAAACGCCGTAGCATCTACCCGTTACCCACCAGAAGGGATTCGCGGTGTATCTGTTTCCCACCGTGCCAATATGTTCGGTACCGTGCCGGACTACTTTGCTCAGTCGAATAAGAACATCACTATTCTCGTGCAGATCGAAAGCCAGCAGGGTGTTGATAACGTTGATGCCATCGCGGCGACCGACGGCGTAGACGGTATTTTTGTTGGCCCGAGCGATCTGGCTGCAGCATTAGGTCATCTCGGCAATGCTTCCCACCCTGACGTACAGAAAGCAATCCAGCACATCTTTGCCCGCGCAAAGGCACACGGTAAACCAAGCGGCATTCTGGCCCCGGTAGAGGCGGATGCCCGTCGTTATCTGGAATGGGGCGCAACGTTTGTTGCCGTTGGCAGCGATCTTGGCGTATTCCGCTCGGCCACACAGAAGCTGGCTGACTCCTTTAAGAAATAACCACCATCGACAGTAGAGAGAGATAGAGATATGACAATGAAAGTTGGTTTTATTGGCCTCGGTATTATGGGTAAACCAATGAGTAAAAACCTCCTCAAGGCAGGTTACTCGCTGGTGGTTGCTGACCGTAACCCACAAGCGATTGCGGAAGTCATCGCCGCAGGCGCAGAAACCGCCGCCACGGCGAAAGATATTGCCGAGCAGTGCGACGTGATTATTACCATGCTGCCGAACTCCCCGCATGTGAAAGAGGTCGCGCTGGGTGAAGGTGGCATCATTGAAGGGGCGAAGCCGGGAACCGTACTGATCGATATGAGTTCCATCGCACCATTAGCCAGCCGCGAAATCAGCGACGCGCTGAAAGCGAAAGGCGTGGATATGCTGGATGCACCGGTGAGTGGCGGTGAGCCGAAGGCGATTGATGGCACGTTGTCGGTGATGGTTGGCGGCGATAAAGCGATTTTCGATAAGTACTACGATCTGCTGAAAGCGATGGCGGGCTCTGTGGTGCATACCGGCGACATTGGCGCGGGTAACGTCACCAAGCTGGCAAACCAGGTTATTGTAGCGCTGAACATTGCGGCGATGTCTGAAGCGCTGACCCTGGCGACCAAAGCGGGCGTGAACCCGGATCTGGTGTATCAGGCTATTCGCGGCGGACTGGCGGGCAGCACCGTGCTGGATGCCAAAGCGCCGATGGTGATGGATCGTAACTTTAAACCCGGTTTTCGTATCGACCTGCATATCAAAGATCTGGCGAATGCGCTGGATACTTCACACGGCGTGGGCGCACAGCTGCCGCTGACCGCAGCGGTAATGGAGATGATGCAGGCACTGCGCGCTGACGGGCTGGGAACGGCTGACCACAGTGCGTTGGCATGTTACTACGAAAAACTGGCGAAAGTGGAAGTCACTCGCTAACAAGAAGGGCGCGGATGCGCGCCCTGTATTTCTTGCCTTGCGCGGCACAGTCAGGCTACATAACTATGAAAATCGTAATTGCCCCAGACTCTTATAAAGAAAGTCTGTCTGCCTCCGAGGTAGCTCAGGCAATAGAAAAAGGATTTCGGGAAATTTTCCCCTATGCGCAATATGTGTCTGTTCCGGTTGCCGATGGCGGTGAAGGAACAGTAAAAGCGATGATAGCCGCGACGCAGGGGACTGAACGTTCAGCCCTGGTGACGGGGCCGCTGGGTGAAAAAGTGAATGCCTGCTGGGGCATGTCCGGAGAGGGTAAAACCGCGTTTATCGAAATGGCGGCAGCCAGCGGTCTGGCGCTGGTTCCTCCTGAAAAGCGTAATCCGTTAGTCACCACGTCGCGTGGCACCGGGGAGTTGATTTTGCAGGCGCTGGATAGCGGTGCGCAGAGCATTATTATTGGCATTGGCGGCAGTGCGACCAACGACGGCGGCGCGGGTATGGTGCAGGCGCTGGGGGCAAAACTCTGTGATGCTAACGGTACTGAAATCGGTTACGGCGGCGGTAGCCTGGTTTGCCTCAATACCATCGATGTTTCGGGGCTGGATCCGCGCTTAAAGACCTGTTCAATCCGCGTTGCCTGTGATGTGACAAATCCTCTGACGGGCGATACTGGCGCATCCCGCATCTTTGGCCCGCAGAAAGGGGCGACTGAGGAACACATTGTCGAGCTGGACCGCAACCTTTCCCACTATGCCGATATCATTAAAAAATCGCTCAGGGTGGATGTGAAAGACGTGCCTGGCGCAGGAGCTGCTGGTGGTATGGGGGCCGCGTTAATGGCTTTTTTAGGCGCGGAGCTACGCAGTGGTATCGAGATTGTGACTCAGGCGCTCAATCTGGAAGAACATATTCACGATTGTACGCTGGTGGTCACCGGTGAGGGACGCATCGACAGCCAGAGTGTGCATGGCAAAGTGCCGATTGGTGTGGCAAATGTGGCGAAGAAGTACCACAAACCCGTAATTGGTATTGCCGGTAGCCTGACACGCGATGTGGACGTGGTTCATCAATATGGCATTGATGCGGTGTTTAGCGTATTAACCCGTATCGGCACGCTGGAGGACGCTTTCCGCGGGGCATCGGATAATATTTACCGCGCGTCAAGGAATATCGCTGCCACGCTGGCAATCGGAATGCGTAGTGCGGGGTGACAAAGGCGCACGAACCCTCTATACTGCGCGCCGAAGCTGACCAGACAGTCGCCGCTTCGTCGTCGTCCTCTTCGGGGGAGACGGGCGGAGGGGAGGAAAGTCCGGGCTCCATAGGGCAGGGTGCCAGGTAACGCCTGGGGGGGAAACCCACGACCAGTGCAACAGAGAGCAAACCGCCGATGGCCCACGCAAGTGGGATCAGGTAAGGGTGAAAGGGTGCGGTAAGAGCGCACCGCGCGGCTGGTAACAGTCCGTGGCACGGTAAACTCCACCCGGAGCAAGGCCAAATAGGGGTTCACAAGGTACGGCCCGTACTGAACCCGGGTAGGCTGCTTGAGCCAGTGAGCGATTGCTGGCCTAGATGAATGACTGTCCACGACAGAACCCGGCTTATCGGTCAGCTTCACTCTTTATAAAACCCCGCTTCGGCGGGGTTTTTGCTTTCTGGGCAGGCTAAATGAATGACTGTCCACGACGCTATGCTCAAAATAACGCGGCTTATCAGTCAGCTT
>NZ_SZXJ01000043.1:0-105 GCF_005281345.1 Citrobacter sp. wls619 | reverse complement strand
GGTGGCTTTTTTTGCATCTCTCTGGGCTGCGATTCGGTCAGTGCCGCAATAGTCTTTATACCTTCACCTACGTCATCAGGTCGAAACATTGCCCGTACAGCAAAA
>NZ_SZXJ01000064.1 GCF_005281345.1 Citrobacter sp. wls619 | reverse complement strand
GGTTCGAGTCCCGTCCGTTCCGCCACTTATTAGAAAATTAAGCCTGCTACTAAGCAGGCTTAATGATAAGAAAATTTAGGGGCGTAGCTCAGTTGGTAGAGCACCGGTCTCCAAAACCGGGTGTCGCGAGTTCGAGTCTCTCCGCCCCTGCCAGAAACAATCCTTAGCATTTTTGCTAAGGATTTTTTTTTACCTGAACATTATGTTCGAGATCTTCCAGTTCAATGTTTTCCGGCATCCTTGCCAGCGTTTTCATTAATCTTCCAAAATATTTGTTTTCAGCAGTTCGCGAATTAGCGCATGTTTGTCGCTATTTTGCAGCCAAACCGCATATAACGGACGTGAAAGCGTCGTACTGTCGGTAACCGTGTGAAGATCGCTTTTGGTTCTGGCCCAACAGACGGGAAGCCAACTAAATCCTTTAATTACAGAAAGTTGCTGTCTTGCCAGTTCTGCAGAACTGGTAGTAAGTACCGGCACTTCATCTCCTGCAATCAATCCCGCTTCATGCTGCTGAAAATCCGGTCCCCATTCCAGGCGTAGGTAATTCAGTTCATCTTTGGTTTGCGAAGGGGTACTGCAATAAAGCGCCAGCGTGAAATATCCCAACAGTTGGCTGCTAAATTCGTCCATTTTTGGGGTTTCGGTCGTAATTAACAGATCCAGCTGTCGTTCATGGAGCTGCTTTACCAGCGACTGGCGCTGAGCGATTCGCGCTTCAAACTGCAGGCTGGATTGTGGCTCCTGAGATTGGTATAAACGCCGCAACCAGTCATTGAGCATGCATTCCCAAAGGGATGCACTGGCACCGATCGAAAACTCGTTGTGCCGCGAGGTATTCGCGACCTCCTTACGTGCTGCTTGCCACGTATTCATCAGCGTTTCTGCGTAAGGCAATAATTTTTCACCTGCAGCGGTCAAACGAATATTGTTTCTGTGTCGGGTGAACAGGTTCACACCCAGTTGATTTTCCAGTTGTCTGATCCGAAAACTTACCGCCGACTGGGTCAGGTAAAGCGCTTCAGCAGCCCTGCCAAAGTGGCGTGTCCGGCTAACTTCCAGGAAAGTTTTTAACAATTCCGTATCCACAACGCGCTCCATAAAATTATTTGTCGTGATGATTTAAATCTTTTGTTTGACGCTCTGTCAAGCGTAACTAATACTCCGCGCCATAAATAGCTCGGCCAAAGAATTAGGAGCGTGCAGGATGGCGGAAAGCTTTACGACGACTAATCGATATTTCGACAATAAATATTACCCCCGCGGATTCTCCCGTCATGGTGATTTCACCATTAAAGAGGCACAGCTGCTTGAGCGTCATGGCTATGCCTTCAACGAGCTGGATCTGGGCAAACGTGAGCCAGTAACTGAAGAAGAAAAATTGTTTGTTGCGGTATGCCGCGGTGAACGCGAACCGGTTACTGAAGCTGAACGTGTGTGGTCCAAGTACATGACGCGGATTAAACGTCCGAAACGTTTCCACACTCTGTCTGGCGGGAAACCTCAGGTAGAAGGTGCGGAAGATTACACCGAATCTGATGATTAATAAAAAAGGGCGTAAGCCCTTTTTTTATGCCTGTAATTTCTGCAGGTGAATTAATAACCTGTCTATCGCCCGATAAGCAACGGCCTCCTGCAAGTGCTGGCGGGTGATATGGTCGCACTGTTCAATATCCGCAATGGTACGTGCGACTTTTATCAGGCGTAGCCAGGCGCGGATGGACAATCCAAGACGCGCTAAGGTGTCCTCAAGCCAGTGCGCATCATCACTGCGAAGCATGCAAAACTTATGTATATCCTGACTGTCCAGATGCGCATTTAACTTATTTTGCCGCTGGTATTGACGTTCCCGAGCTGCCAGAACACGTTGTTTTACCGTAGCGCTGTCTTCTCCTTTCACTGCGTTCTGGCTGAGTATGCCGGGGGGTGGCAAGGGGATTTCGAGGGAGAGATCAAAGCGGTCAAGAAAAGGTCCTGATAGTCGATTAAGATAACGCAGCGTCTGTTCTGAACTGCAGCGGTTATGGTTCCCCTGGTAATGGCCCGTTGGGCTAGGATTCATAGCAGCAATCAGTTGAAAACGCGCCGGATAGGTTATTTTAGCCCGCGTGCGGGACAAATGGATCTGTCCGGACTCAATAGGCTCACGTAGTGCATCCAGCGTGCGTCGCTCAAACTCAGGTAATTCATCCAGAAACAGTATGCCGTTATGCGCCAGAGAGATCTCTCCCGGTGCGGGAATAGAACCACCCCCCACCATTGCGGTTAATGAAGCACTGTGATGGGGAGAACGAAAAGGGCGTTGCTTCCACTGTTTTTGTATCGTATCGGAATTGACCAGACTGAGGATCGCTGCACTTTCCAGCGCCTCATCGTTGCTAAGTGGAGGGAGCAGTCCTCTGAGGCGGCTGGCCAGCATGGTCTTGCCCGTCCCAGGTGGGCCGATAAACAGGAGGTTGTGACCACCAGCGGCGGTGATCTCCAGCCCCCGTTTACCCTGTTCCTGACCGATGACATCACTGAGATCCTCTGGTGAAGGTTCGGCGGTAAAGTCTGCAGATTGCGGTTTGTCTAAATCATGCTTTCCTTCCAGGAATGCGCATACCGCCTGCAGGTGATCGGCAATCAGGCACCCTTCACCGTGTATTAGGCCAACCTCTGCGGCATTCTCTTTAGCGACAATGATTTGACGGCCTGCACGAATCGCTTCGGTTGCGCTTGATATAGCGCCTGGAACGCCGCGTAAAGCGCCTGTAAGCGCTAATTCGCCTACCAGCTCATAGGTATCGAGATTATGGGTTGTAAGCTGCTCAGAAGCGACCAGAAGCGCAACAGCGATAGGTAAATCATATCGTCCCCCTTCTTTGGGGAGGTCAGCCGGAGCCAGGTTGATGGTTATCTTCCTGGCCGGGAATTCATACCCGCTATTAATAATTGCGCTGCGTACCCGATCGCGAGCCTCTTTCACCGTCGTTTCAGGTAACCCCACCATGGTTAAACCAGGCAGGCCATTGCTGATATGTACCTCGATGGTAATGGCAGGTGCATTCACGCCGAGTGCGGCGCGTGTGTGAACAATCGATAGTGACATAACCCCCTCCTGATAGGAATATTATGTCGCAATAGATATCGGCAAGATTCTGCATAATTGATGTTTTTAGATGCTTATTCCTGTGTTTTTGTGTAATCAGGAATCGCTTGCGCCATGTCTGGAATCTCGCTCGCAAATGCGTATGAGTGTGCCGAGGAAAGGGATCGCAGGTTGTGCTGATGTGCTGAAACGTGAAATATTTTCATTTTATATTTTTTGTATAAAAAACAACGGTATTTATCTAAACCGTTAACAGCGTCAGAAAAATGAAAACAAAAATATCTTGTGCTATTCGCAAATTCTATGGTAACTCTTTAGGCATTCCTTCGAACAAGATGCAAGAAAATACAAAAATGACAGCCCTTCTACGAGTGATTAGCCTGGTCGTGATTAGCGTGGTGGTGATTATTATCCCACCGTGCGGGGCTGCACTTGGACGAGGAAAGGCTTAGAAAACAAGCCTTAACGAACTAAGACCCCCGCACCGAAAGGTCCGGGGGTTTTTTTTGACCTTAAAAACAGACACGAGGAGCAGAAAGTGAACGGTAGCATAAAATTCTGTTTCTCAAGATTTACGGCGGGGATGTAACTATGAATGGGGCACAGTGGGTGGTACATGCGTTGCGTGCACAAGGGGTTAAAACCGTCTTTGGTTATCCCGGTGGCGCAATTATGCCGGTTTACGATGCATTGTATGACGGCGGCGTAGAGCACCTGTTGTGCCGACACGAGCAGGGCGCGGCGATGGCGGCTATTGGCTATGCCCGCTCTACAGGTAAAACCGGTGTATGCATCGCCACTTCCGGTCCAGGTGCTACCAACCTGATTACGGGTCTTGCTGATGCGCTGTTAGATTCAGTTCCTGTTGTGGCCATCACCGGCCAGGTTGCTGCACCATTCATCGGAACCGATGCGTTTCAGGAAGTGGACGTGCTGGGTATGTCGCTGTCCTGCACCAAACATAGCTTCCTGGTCCAGTCACTGGAAGAGCTGCCGCGTATCATGGCGGAAGCTTTCAACGTGGCGAATTCCGGTCGTCCGGGTCCGGTTCTGGTTGATATCCCGAAAGATATCCAGTTAGCCAGCGGTACGCTGGAGCCGTATTTCACGACCGTAGAAGATGCGGCTGCATTCCCTCATGCTGACGTTGAGCAGGCGCGTAACATGCTGGCGCAGGCGCAAAAACCAATCCTGTACGTAGGGGGCGGCGTTGGTATGGCGCAGGCGGTTCCTGCCCTGCGTGAATTTATCGCGCTGACCCAATTACCGGTCGCTTGTACGCTGAAAGGTCTGGGCGCAGTTGACGCTGATTATCCGTATTACCTGGGAATGCTGGGGATGCACGGAACCAAGGCGGCGAATTTTGCGGTGCAGGAATGCGACTTACTGATCGCTGTCGGGGCACGTTTTGATGACCGGGTGACTGGCAAGCTGAACACATTCGCTCCGAATGCCAGCGTGATCCACATGGATATCGATCCGGCTGAGATGAACAAACTGCGCCAGGCGCACGTAGCGTTACAGGGCGATTTAAATACACTGTTACCGGCATTACAACAACCTCTGAACGTTGACGCCTGGCGTCAGCACAGTGCAGAACTGCGCGCAGAGCATACCTGGCGCTACGACCATCCGGGTGAGGCCATCTATGCGCCGTTGTTGTTAAAACAACTGTCGGACCGTAAACCTGCGGATAGCGTTGTTACAACGGATGTTGGCCAGCATCAGATGTGGTCGGCACAGCATATGACCTACACCCGCCCGGAAAATTTCATTACTTCCAGCGGGCTGGGAACGATGGGCTTTGGTTTACCTGCCGCGGTTGGCGCACAGGTAGCTCGCCCGAATGATACGGTAATCTGTATCTCCGGTGACGGTTCCTTCATGATGAATGTACAGGAGCTGGGCACCGTAAAACGCAAGCAATTGCCGTTGAAGATCGTCTTACTCGACAACCAACGGTTAGGTATGGTTCGACAATGGCAGCAGTTGTTTTTTCAGGAACGTTATAGCGAAACCACCCTTACCGATAACCCCGATTTCCTCATGTTGGCCAGCGCATTCGGCATCCCAGGTCAACATATCACCCGTAAAGACCAGGTTGAAGCGGCCCTCGACACTATGCTGAACAGTGAGGGGCCATACTTGCTTCATGTCTCAATCGACGAACTTGAGAATGTCTGGCCTCTGGTACCACCAGGTGCCAGCAACTCAGAAATGCTGGAGAAATTATCATGATGCAACATCAGGTCGCCGTTGAGGCTCGTTTCAATCCGGAAACGTTAGAACGTGTTTTACGCGTGGTACGCCATCGTGGTTTTCAGGTGTGCTCCATGAATATGGAAGCCGCCAGCGATGCGCAGAATATAAATATCGAATTGACCGTTGCCAGCCCCCGGTCGGTCGACTTACTGTTTAGTCAGTTAAGTAAACTGGTAGATGTTGCACACGTTGCTATCTGCCAGAGCACAACCACATCACAACAAATCCGCGCCTGAGCGCAAAAGGAAGAAAAATGACGACGAAAAAAGCTGATTACATTTGGTCTAATGGCGAGATGATTCGTTGGGAAGACGCGAAGGTTCACGTGATGTCCCACGCGCTGCATTACGGTACTTCTGTATTTGAAGGCATCCGTTGCTACGACTCTCACAAAGGGCCGGTGGTGTTCCGTCATCGCGAACATATGCAGCGTCTGCGTGATTCAGCCAAGATCTATCGTTTTCCGGTCTCTCAGAGCGTTGATGAACTGATGGAAGCGTGCCGCGCGGTGATCCGCAAAAACAATCTGACCAGCGCCTATATCCGTCCGCTGGTTTTTGTTGGCGATGTAGGTATGGGCGTTAACCCGCCTGCGGGATACACCACGGATGTGATTATTGCTGCGTTCCCATGGGGGGCTTACCTCGGTGCAGATGCTCTGGATCAGGGGATTGATGCCATGGTTTCTTCCTGGAACCGTGTTGCACCAAACACAATTCCTACCGCGGCTAAAGCCGGTGGCAACTATCTGTCTTCGCTGCTGGTGGGTAGCGAAGCGCGTCGTCATGGTTATCAAGAAGGTATTGCGCTGGACGTGAATGGCTACATCTCCGAAGGTGCCGGTGAAAACCTGTTTGAAGTTAAAGACGGCATTCTGTTTACCCCGCCGTTTACCTCTTCCGCGCTGCCAGGCATCACCCGTGACGCGATCATCAAGCTGGCGAAAGATCTCGATATCGAAGTGCGTGAGCAGGTACTTTCCCGCGAATCGCTGTACCTGGCTGACGAAGTGTTCATGTCCGGCACTGCGGCGGAAATCACACCAGTACGCAGCGTTGATGGTATTCAGGTCGGTGAAGGCCGCTGCGGTCCAGTCACCAAACGTATCCAGCAAGCCTTCTTTGGCCTCTTCACCGGTGAAACAGAAGATAAATACGGCTGGTTGGATTCAGTAAACCAATAACAAAATTAATATTTCCCCAAAATAATTCATGTTGCAGGAAGACGGCAACGCAGCAAGTCCCAGGAGCTTACTGTAGTAAGTGACTGGGGTGAGCGAGGCAGTCAACGCACCTGCGGCGTGAAGTAAGCGGGGGAAAGACAGACGGGAGTTAATCAAGCATGCCTAAGTATCGTTCTGCCACCACCACCCATGGCCGTAATATGGCGGGTGCCCGCGCATTGTGGCGCGCCACCGGGATGACCGATGACGACTTCGGTAAACCGATTATCGCTGTGGTGAACTCCTTTACCCAGTTTGTGCCGGGTCATGTCCACCTGCGCGATCTCGGTAAACTGGTTGCCGAACAAATCGAAGCCTCAGGCGGCGTGGCAAAAGAGTTCAACACCATTGCTGTGGATGACGGAATTGCCATGGGCCACGGGGGCATGCTGTATTCACTGCCGTCGCGCGAGCTGATTGCCGATTCGGTCGAGTACATGGTTAACGCCCACTGTGCCGATGCGATGGTCTGCATCTCCAACTGCGACAAAATCACCCCCGGGATGTTAATGGCCTCTTTGCGCCTGAATATTCCGGTGATCTTTGTTTCCGGTGGCCCGATGGAAGCCGGGAAAACCAAGCTTTCTGACCAAATCATCAAGCTCGACCTCGTTGATGCGATGATTCAGGGCGCGGACCCGAAAGTCTCCGACTCACAAAGCGAACAGGTTGAGCGTTCCGCCTGTCCGACTTGCGGCTCCTGCTCGGGGATGTTCACCGCCAACTCGATGAACTGTCTGACCGAAGCGCTGGGCCTGTCGCAGCCGGGTAATGGTTCGCTGCTGGCGACTCACGCTGACCGTAAGCAACTGTTTCTCAATGCCGGTTCGCGTATCGTCGAGCTGACCAAACGCTATTATGAGCAGGATGACGCTTCCGCTCTGCCGCGCAACATTGCCAGCAAGGCGGCGTTTGAAAACGCCATGACCCTGGATATCGCGATGGGCGGCTCCACCAACACCGTTCTGCATCTGCTGGCGGCAGCGCAGGAAGCCGAAATCGACTTCACTATGAGTGACATCGACAAGCTGTCCCGCAAAGTCCCGCAGTTGTGTAAAGTGGCGCCGAGTACGCAGAAATATCATATGGAAGACGTGCACCGTGCGGGCGGCGTACTGGGCATTTTAGGCGAACTGGACAGAGCAGGCCTGCTGAACCGTGACGTGAAAAACGTGTTGGGTCTGACGCTGCCGCAAACGCTCGATCGGTATGACGTGGTGCTGACCAAAGATGACGCGGTGAAAAAGATGTTCCGCGCAGGCCCGGCCGGCATCCGTACCACCCAGGCGTTCTCGCAGGACTGCCGTTGGGATACGCTGGATGACGATCGTGCCGAAGGTTGTATCCGCTCGCTGGAACACGCCTACAGCAAAGACGGCGGCCTGGCTGTGTTGTACGGTAACTTCGCGGAAAACGGCTGCATCGTGAAAACCGCAGGCGTGGATGACAGCATCCTGAAATTCACCGGCCCGGCAAAAGTCTATGAAAGCCAGGACGATGCGGTTGAGGCTATTCTTGGCGGCAAAGTGGTTGCCGGCGACGTGGTGGTAATTCGCTATGAAGGGCCGAAAGGCGGACCAGGGATGCAGGAAATGCTTTACCCAACCACCTTCCTGAAATCGATGGGTCTGGGCAAGGCCTGTGCGCTGATAACCGATGGCCGTTTCTCTGGCGGTACTTCGGGCCTCTCTATCGGTCACGTTTCACCGGAAGCGGCCAGCGGCGGTAATATCGCGATTATCGAAGATGGCGACATGATTGCCATCGATATCCCGAATCGTGGCATTCAACTGCAACTGAGTGATGCGGAAATCGCTGCGCGCCGTGAAGCGCAGGAAGCTCGTGGTGACAAAGCCTGGACGCCAAAAGATCGTCAGCGTCAGGTCTCCTTTGCACTGCGCGCCTACGCCAGCCTGGCTACCAGCGCGGACAAAGGTGCGGTGCGCGATAAATCGAAACTCGGGGGATAATGACCATGGCGGATTCTCAACCCCTGTCCGGCACGCCGGAAGGTGCTGAATATCTCAGAGCGGTACTGCGTGCGCCGGTGTACGAAGCGGCGCAGGTCACACCGCTACAAAAAATGGACAAGCTCTCTTCGCGCCTCGATAACGTCATTCTGGTGAAACGCGAAGACCGACAGCCCGTGCACAGTTTCAAGCTGCGCGGAGCCTATGCCATGATGGCGGGACTGACTGAAGCGCAGAAAGCGCATGGCGTAATCACTGCATCAGCAGGAAACCATGCCCAGGGCGTGGCGTTCTCCTCTGCGCGTTTAGGTGTGAAAGCGCTGATTGTCATGCCGACGGCTACCGCTGATATCAAAGTCGATGCCGTGCGCGGTTTCGGTGGCGAAGTATTGCTGCACGGGGCGAACTTTGATGAAGCCAAAGCCAAAGCAATTGAGCTGTCGCAACAGCAGGGCTTTACCTGGGTCCCGCCGTTCGATCACCCTATGGTGATTGCCGGGCAAGGTACGCTGGCGCTGGAGTTACTGCAGCAGGATGCCCATCTTGATCGCGTTTTTGTACCGGTCGGCGGCGGTGGTCTGGCCGCCGGTGTCGCAGTGCTGATCAAACAGCTGATGCCACAAATCAAAGTGATTGCCGTGGAAGCTGAAGATTCTGCCTGCCTGAAAGCGGCGCTGGATGCGGGTCATCCGGTGGATCTCCCGCGTGTCGGTCTTTTTGCTGAAGGCGTGGCGGTGAAACGCATTGGTGATGAAACCTTCCGTCTGTGCCAGGAGTATCTCGATGACATTATCACCGTCGATAGTGATGCTATCTGCGCGGCAATGAAAGACCTGTTCGAGGATGTACGTGCGGTGGCGGAGCCTTCCGGGGCGCTGGCGCTGGCGGGAATGAAAAAATACATCGCCCAGCACAATATTCGCGGCGAGCGTCTGGCGCATGTGCTTTCCGGCGCTAACGTTAATTTCCACGGCCTGCGCTACGTTTCTGAACGCTGCGAGTTGGGGGAGCAACGTGAAGCCTTACTGGCAGTGACCATCCCGGAAGAGAAGGGCAGTTTCCTGAAGTTCTGCCAACTGCTGGGTGGGCGCTCGGTTACCGAGTTTAACTACCGTTTTGCTGATGCGAAAGACGCCTGTATTTTTGTCGGGGTACGTCTGAGTCGCGGTCTGGAAGAGCGTAAGGAAATCCTCCAGTTGCTCAACGAGGGTGGCTACAGCGTGGTGGACCTTTCCGACGATGAAATGGCAAAACTGCACGTGCGCTATATGGTCGGTGGACGTCCATCAAAACCCTTGCAGGAGCGGCTGTTCAGCTTCGAATTCCCGGAATCGCCGGGGGCGCTGCTGAAGTTCCTGCATACGCTGGGTACGCACTGGAATATTTCATTGTTCCACTATCGCAGTCATGGAACTGACTACGGCCGTGTTCTGGCGGCGTTTGAACTGGGTGAACATGAACCTGATTTCGAAACGCGACTAAATGAACTGGGCTACGACTGCCATGATGAGAGTCATAACCCTGCGTTCAGGTTCTTTCTGGCAGGGTAGGCCGGATAAGGCGCTTGTGCCGCTACCGGCATTAGTGCCCAGGTAGCAAGCTCCAGAAAGCATCAATCAGCGGCTCATGCAGCCGCTTTTTTTGTGCGCATACGCCCAGCTCAAACGGCGTTTTCTCATCGCTACGTTCTAAAATCATCACGCGGTTGCGCACCGGTTCAGGGCTATTTTCCAGCACCACTTCCGGCAGCAGCGCCACACCACAGCCCAGTGCCACCATTGAGACCATCGCTTCATGACCGCCCACCGTGGCGTAAATTGAAGGATTGCTGATTTTATGACGGCGGAACCACAGCTCAATACGGCGGCGAACCGGCCCCTGGTCAGCCATGATAAAGGGTACCGTGGACCAGTCAGGTTCCTCTACGGAAATCTGATTGCGTACCGGGCAAGGCAGTGCCGGGGCAATCAGCACCACCGCCAGATTCTCCAGCATCGAGAAGGCAACCGCCCCGGGCAGCGTTTCCGGCTTTCCGGCAATCGCCAGGTCAGCCTCGCCAGTGACCACTTTATCCATCGCATCGGCGGCATCACCGGTAGTGAGTTTGATTTCCACCGACGGGTGTTCGGCGCGGAAGCGGTCAAGAATCGGCGGCAGGTGGCTATAGGCGGCGGTGACCGAGCAGAAGATATGCAGCTCACCGGACAACGACGGACCTTGCTGATCAATGGTATGGCGTAATTGCTGATACTGCAGCAGCGTCTGTTGGGCAAATACACGCAGCTCTTTGCCCGCCTCGGTGAGCGTGACTGTGCGGTTATCACGGACAAATAACGCCTGGCCAAGATCCTCTTCCAGGCGTTGAATCTGCCGGGAAAGCGTAGAAGGACTGACGTGCATCGCCCGCGCGCTGCGGCCAAAATGGCGGCTTTCCGCCAGATGCAGGAAGGTTTTCAGATCGCGTAAATCCACAGACGAGTCTCCGGTTTTCGACGTTGCATAAATTGCAATGTGACGTTGTGAATATATCAATTTCCGCAATAAATTTCCTGTTGTAATGTGGGTTCATTCTCGCTGAAACGCGAACCGAACAATAAGACACACAACATCACGGAGTACACCATCATGGCTAACTACTTTAATACACTGAATCTGCGTCAGCAGCTGGCTCAGCTGGGCAAATGTCGCTTCATGGGCCGCGAAGAATTCGCCGACGGCGCAAGCTACCTTCAGGGTAAAAAAGTGGTCATTGTCGGCTGTGGCGCTCAGGGTCTGAACCAGGGCCTGAACATGCGTGACTCCGGTCTGGATATCTCCTACGCCCTGCGTAAAGAAGCGATTGCTGAGAAACGTGCTTCCTGGCGTAAAGCGACTGAAAACGGCTTCAAAGTGGGTACCTACGAAGAGCTGATCCCGCAGGCGGATCTGGTGGTTAACCTGACGCCTGACAAACAGCACTCCGACGTTGTGCGTTCCGTACAGCCGCTGATGAAAGACGGCGCGGCGCTGGGTTACTCCCACGGCTTCAACATCGTCGAAGTCGGCGAGCAGATCCGTAAAGACATCACCGTAGTGATGGTGGCGCCGAAGTGTCCGGGTACCGAAGTGCGTGAAGAGTACAAACGTGGTTTCGGCGTACCAACGCTGATCGCCGTTCATCCGGAAAACGATCCAAAAGGCGAAGGCATGGCTATCGCTAAAGCGTGGGCAGCAGCAACCGGCGGCCACCGTGCTGGCGTACTGGAATCCTCCTTCGTGGCAGAAGTGAAATCTGATCTGATGGGCGAGCAGACTATCCTGTGCGGTATGCTGCAGGCGGGCTCTCTGCTGTGCTTCGACAAGCTGGTGGAAGAAGGTACCGACCCGGCTTATGCAGAAAAACTGATTCAGTTCGGCTGGGAAACCATCACCGAAGCGCTGAAGCAGGGCGGCATCACCCTGATGATGGACAGACTGTCCAACCCGGCAAAACTGCGTGCTTATGCGCTGTCAGAACAGCTGAAAGCGATCATGGCGCCGCTGTTCCAGAAACACATGGATGACATCATCTCCGGTGAATTCTCTTCCGGCATGATGGCTGACTGGGCTAACGACGATAAGAAACTGCTGACCTGGCGTGAAGAGACCGGTAAAACCGCGTTCGAAACCGCACCGCAGTTTGAAGGTAAAATCGGCGAGCAGGAATACTTCGATAAAGGTGTTCTGATGATTGCGATGGTGAAAGCGGGCGTTGAGCTGGCGTTCGAAACCATGGTGGATTCCGGCATCATCGAAGAGTCTGCTTACTACGAATCACTGCACGAACTGCCGCTGATTGCGAACACCATCGCCCGTAAGCGCCTGTACGAAATGAACGTGGTTATCTCCGATACCGCAGAATACGGTAACTACCTGTTCTCTTACGCTTGCGTACCGCTGCTGAAAGAGTTCATGACTACCCTGCAGACCGGCGATCTGGGCAAAGCAATTGCCGAAGGCGCGGTAGACAACGCCCAGCTGCGCGACGTGAACGAAGCTATTCGCGGCCACGCTATCGAGCAGGTTGGTAAGAAACTGCGCGGCTATATGACCGATATGAAGCGTATCGCAGTCGCAGGCTAATAAAACCTCGTTATCATCCGGCTCGGTCAGCGCCTCGCGACCGGGCCGTTTTTTTATCTGCGTTTGACGGGATCGCTCGCTCCACTCTCTTATCATCTAAATTCATTTTTTATCATGTAGATAGCTTTTATTTGTACAGATGATCATTTCTGGGATTGCTCATATCCATCTTATGTAATATTGTAAGTTACATGAAAACAAATAACTCATTCTCAGCAACGCTGCACATCCTGCTTCACCTGGAGCAGATGGACAAACCTCTGACATCCGAACAGATGGCTGCCTTTATCGACGGCAATCCGGCATTCATCCGCAAGCTGCTTGCCGGGCTCAGGGAAAACAACATTGTCTGTGCCACTAAGGGGCACCACGGCGGCTGGCGGCTGTGTCGGCCGGTTAGCGACATCACGCTTTACGATATCTACATGGCGCTCGGCGAACCGGCGCTGTTTGCGTTGGGCAACCGCAGCGAAAACCCGCAGTGCCTGGTAGAACAGGGGGTAAACCGGGTGATGTCAGAGACGCTCGCCGATGCGCAGACGCTGATCCTCGATCGTTTTAAATGCCTGACGCTACAGGATATCGGCAGCGAATTTATTAGCTACTTCAACGACAAAGGCCACGACCATGATTGAAAATTTAACCACCTGCCTGATGATTGCGATGGCGGCGAGCAGTATTTCGATGACGGTGACGCAGACGGAGCTGTTTGCCGCGTTTCGCGAATGGACGACGGAAAAGAACGCGCTGATGGGGCACTTATTCCACTGCTTCTATTGCTTAAGCCACTGGGTGGTATTTGGCGGGATGGCGGTATATCGCCCGGCGCTGTTGAACAGCGGGTTTGCGCTGATTGACTGGGTGATGACGGCGTTTATCGTGATTACTATCACCACGCTGATTAACGGCCTGATGTTTAAGGTGTTCCAGGCGGCGGTTAGCACCCACGTGATGAAGCATAACGCCCAGCAGACGCTGCAATCGCAGAAATAAAAATCCGGCGTTGCCTCGTCCGGGCTACGAACGATCGGTAGCCCGGACGAGGCAACGCCGACGCCGGGGATACACCTTAGTTACGGTACAACACCTTAATGATGTGGTAACCGAACTGAGTATGCAGCGGGCCGGTTGGCTCCAGCACTGGGCAGGAGAAGACCACTTTATCAAACGCTGGAACCATCTGGCCCTGGCGGAATTCACCTAAGTCACCGCCGCGTTTGCCCGATGGGCAGATGGAGTGCTTCTTCGCCAGCTTGCCGAAATCGGCGCCGTTTTTAATCTGTTCCAGAAGATCCAGTGCCAGTTTCTCTTCTTTCACCAGGATATGCACTGCTGCTGCTGTTTTTGCCATGATCGAGCCTTTCTATAAGCGAGTCTGTAAGGCTGGCGATTTTAGCATGGCTTATCGCCGATACAGCACTTTGATGATGTGATAGCCAAATTTGGTTTTGACCGGCCCGAAAGGCTTAAGTAGCGGGCAGCTAAAAACGGCGGCGTCGAATGGCCCCACCATCATCCCCTGCTTAAATTCGCCAAGATCGCCACCGTTGCGCCCGGAAGGGCAACGGGAATAGCGTTTTGCCAGATGATCGAAGCTGATTCCTCGCTCCAGTTTGCTGAGGATCTCCAGCGCCAGTTTTTCTTCTTTTACCAGGATGTGCAGGGCTGCCGCGCTCTTTGCCATAAGGTCACTCTTATCGTTATTTGCTACCCAACACTTTACCATTCGGCGGGTAAATCTCAGCCTGACTTTCTGCTACAATCCACACCCCCGTGTTTACAGATTGAGCAATGCCCCTATGCGTTTAAACCCCGGACAACAACAAGCCGTCGAATTCGTCACTGGCCCTTGCCTGGTGCTGGCGGGAGCGGGTTCCGGTAAGACGCGCGTTATTACCAATAAAATTGCGCACCTGATCCGCGTTTGTGGCTATCAGGCGCGGCATATCGCGGCGGTGACTTTTACCAATAAGGCCGCACGTGAAATGAAAGAGCGTGTGGCGCAGACGCTGGGACGTAAAGAGGCGCGTGGGCTGATGATTTCCACCTTCCACACCCTGGGGCTGGATATCATCAAGCGTGAATTTGCGGCGTTGGGGATGAAGTCGAACTTCTCGCTGTTTGACGATACCGATCAGGTCGCTCTGCTTAAGGAGCTGACCGAAGGGTTAATTGAGGACGATAAACTGATCCTCCAACAGCTGATCTCGACGATCTCCAACTGGAAAAACGATCTGATGACCCCGGCGCAGGCAGCAGCCAGCGCTAAAGGCGAACGCGATCGTATTTTCGCGCACTGCTATGGTCTGTACGACGCGCATATGAAGGCGTGTAACGTTCTCGACTTTGACGATCTGATCTTACTCCCGACGCTTCTGCTTCAACGTAATGAAGAGGTACGTGAGCGCTGGCAAAACAAGATTCGCTACCTGCTGGTGGATGAATATCAGGATACCAACACCAGCCAGTACGAGTTGGTGAAGTTATTGGTGGGCAGCCGTGCACGCTTCACCGTCGTGGGTGATGACGATCAGTCGATTTACTCGTGGCGTGGTGCGCGTCCGCAAAACCTGGTACTGCTAAGCAAAGATTTTCCGGCGCTGCAGGTGGTTAAGCTGGAGCAGAACTACCGTTCTTCCGGACGTATCCTGAAGGCCGCGAACATTCTCATTGCCAATAACCCGCACGTATTTGAAAAGCGGTTGTTTTCTGAGCTGGGCTACGGACCTGAGTTGAAAGTACTGAGTGCCAACAACGAAGAGCATGAAGCGGAACGCGTGACTGGGGAGTTGATTGCTCATCACTTCGTGAATAAGACGCAGTATAAGGACTATGCGATCCTGTATCGCGGCAACCACCAGTCACGGGTGTTCGAAAAATTCCTGATGCAGAACCGTATCCCGTACAAAATTTCCGGGGGGACATCGTTTTTCTCGCGTCCGGAAATCAAAGATCTGCTCGCCTACCTGCGTGTGCTGAGCAACCCGGATGATGACAGCGCGTTTCTGCGTATTGTTAATACACCGAAGCGTGAGATCGGCCCGGCGACCCTGCAAAAGTTGGGAGAGTGGGCCATGACGCGTAATAAAAGCCTGTTTACCGCCAGTTTTGATATGGGGCTTAGCCAGACGCTGACCGGGCGCGGTTATGATTCTCTAACCCGCTTTACGCACTGGCTGGGGGAAATCCAGCGCCTCGCGGAGCGTGAACCGATTGCCGCCGTGCGTGACCTGATCCATGGCATTGATTACGAATCCTGGCTGTATGAGACTTCGCCGAGTCCGAAAGCGGCGGAAATGCGTATGAAGAACGTCAACACGCTGTTCAGTTGGATGACGGAGATGCTGGAAGGCAGCGATCTGGAAGAGCCGATGACCCTGACTCAGGTTGTTACCCGTTTTACCCTGCGCGACATGATGGAGCGTGGTGAAAGCGAAGAAGAGTTGGATCAGGTGCAGCTGATGACGCTACATGCTTCAAAAGGGCTGGAGTTCCCCTATGTGTTTATGGTGGGAATGGAAGAGGGCTTTTTACCCCATCAGAGCAGCATTGATGAAGACAACATTGATGAAGAGCGTCGTCTGGCCTACGTCGGCATTACCCGCGCACAGAAAGAGCTTATCTTCACGTTGTGCAAGGAGCGCCGTCAATACGGGGAGCTGGTGCGCCCGGAGCCGAGCCGTTTCCTGCTGGAACTGCCACAGGATGATGTAATCTGGGAACAGGAGCGTAAAGTGGTGAGCGCTGAGGAGCGGATGCAAAAGGGGCAAGCCAGTATCGCGAGTATTCGGGCCATGATGGCGAAAGCAAAAGCGAAGTAGGTTTTTGTAGGCCGGATAAGCGTAGCGCCATCCGGCAATACTTGAAGTTTAGTGCACTTCTAAAGGCCAGTGAACATAGCTTTGCCACTGGCTTTCTTGATCGATGAGTTCTTTACCCAGTGGGTGATGCGCCAGCCATCCGGCAGGCAGCGTTACCGTAAGGTGTTCATCTCTTGCATCCAAATGAACTTCCGGCACTAAATCATCGCGACGGCGAGCGGCGAAGATGATCGCCAGGCGTAGCAAACGGCAAAGGTGCTCAGCGATACGCGGGGGTACGGCATTTTGCTGGTGGAGCGAAGAGAGATCGACTGGGTTGGTCTGGTTTAATAACAGCGTGGCTAGCAGTTTTTTTTGCGCGGGGGTAAATCCCGGGAGATCGAGATTGCGTACCAGCCAGGCAGCATGCAGTGGTGCTTGCTTATATTCCACGCTCAGCCCTATCTCATGCAATTGACAGGCACTTTGCAGCAGTTCGCGACTAATGGCTTCAAGATGCCACTCATCTTTCACCTGATCGAAGAAATGGGCAGCCAACTGTGCGACGCGGTTCGCCTGATCGGTGTCAACCATAAAACGGCGCTGAATATTACGCAGCGTACGGCTGCGAATATCCTGATCCACTGGCAGGTGCAGCATACCGTAGACCAGACCTTCGCGTAATGCACCGCCGGCGAGGGTCATGCACTGAATGTTCAGTTCGGTGAAAATGGCGATCAGAATGGCCAGTCCGCTGGGGAACACCAGTGCGCGTTCCAGCGTTAGGCCCTCTATTTCCAGCTCTTCCAGACGTCCACAATGAATGGCGCGCTGTTTTAACTGCTGGAGTTTTGCCAGCGTAATACGCTCATCCATTCCCTGCGCCATCATGATTTCCTGTAGCGCCTGTACGGTACCTGAGGCACCAACACAAACTTTCCAGCCATGAAAGCGCAGTTTATCTGCTACCGGGCGTAGAACCTCACGCGCCGCCTTCTCTGCTTCGTCAAAATTTTCCTGCGCCAGATTACGATCGGTGAAGTACCGTTCGAGCCAGGTAACGCAGCCCATTGACAGACTAAACAAGGAGGTGGTTTGTGCGCCGGAACCGGTGACCAGTTCCGTACTGGCGCCGCCAATATCAACGACCAGGCGCTGATCGGCTCCGCCGGTCGTATGGGCGACACCCTGATAAATCAGTCGGGCTTCTTCTTCGCCGCTAATTACCTGGACAGGACAGCCGAGGATCTCTTGCGCTTTAGCGATAAACGCGTTGGCGTTTACGGCAATACGCAGTGTCGCGGTGGCGACGACGCGGATTTGCGGTTGCGGGATATCCTGCAGACGTTCCGCAAACAGGCGCAGGCATTGCCAGCCGCGTTCCATGGCTTCAGCGGAGAGAACGTTGTCGTTGTTCAGGCCGGCAGCCAGACGCACCTTGCGTTTGATACGTGTGAGCGTCTGGATGCTTCCCGCCACCTCGCGTACGACCAGCATATGAAAACTATTAGAGCCGAGATCGATTGCCGCATACAGCGAAGTAGAATTCATACACTTCATCCTTCAACCTGTATCTGTGTTGGCTGCGTTCTCTCACCCGAATCACTGACGAAAGTAAGCTCATCGGGATTCGTTTTCTTGCCGCCTTGATACAGGCTAAATGATTTTGTGTATGGCATAACTTTTCTTAACCTGAACGACGACGATTACGCGGAGCACCGCCGGTACGACGCGGGCCATTGCCTGGGCGTGGGCGCGTCAGGCGCAGCGGCTTCGGCAGGTCAGTCATTAGTGCGTCCGGGTTGTACTTGCTGACCGGAATCGAGTGGCCAATGTAGGTCTCGATTGCAGGTAAATTCAGCGCGTACTCTTCACAAGCCAGGCTAATAGAATGACCACTTGCGCCAGCACGACCCGTACGACCAATACGGTGGACGTAATCTTCACAGTCATCCGGCAGGTCATAGTTAAACACGTGCGTTACGGCTGGGATGTGCAGGCCACGCGCCGCGACATCGGTTGCGACGAGAATATCGAGATCGCCACGGGTGAACTCATCTAGGATACGCAGGCGTTTTTTCTGTGCCACGTCACCGGTAAGAAGACCTACGCGATGTCCGTCAGCAGCAAGACTGCCCCAGATCTCTTCACAGCGATGTTTGGTGTTAGCAAAAACAATGGCGCGATCTGGCCACTCTTCTTCAATCAGCGTTTGCAGCAAACGCATTTTCTCTTCGTTTGAAGGATAGAAGAGTTCTTCTTTAATACGGTGGCCCGTCTTCTGTTCCGGTTCGACTTCAACGTACTCGGCGTTGTTCATCTGTTCAAACGCCAGTTCACGAACGCGGTAAGAGAGCGTTGCGGAAAACAGCATGTTCAGGCGTTGAGTGGTTGGCGGCATACGGCGGAACAGCCAACGAATGTCTTTTATAAAGCCAAGATCGTACATACGATCGGCTTCGTCCAGTACCACGACCTGAATCGCGCCCAGGTTGATATGGTTCTGTTTTGCGTAGTCAATGAGACGACCAGTCGTGCCGATAAGAATATCGACGCCGCTTTCCAGCACTTTCAGCTGTTTGTCATAGCCATCACCGCCATAAGCCAGGCCTAATTTCAGACCGGTGGTCTGTGCCAGCGGCTCAGCGTCGGCGTGGATCTGCACGGCTAGCTCACGCGTTGGCGCCATAATTAACGCACGCGGTTGGTTCACCTTGCGATCGGCAATCGCGGGATGAGAGAGAAGATAATGAAACGTTGACGTAAGGAACGCCATCGTTTTTCCGGTACCGGTTTGCGCCTGCCCTGCAACATCACGGCCTGCCAGCGTAAGCGGCAGCGCGAGGGCCTGAATGGGCGTGCAGTTATGAAACCCTTTATTTTCAAGGGCTTCTATCACCTTTGGGTGCAGGGCGAAGTCGGAAAACTTCTGTTCTGTTAAATGTGTTTTGCTCATAGTGTGGTAGAATATCAGCTTACTATTGCTTTACGAAAGCGTATCCGGTGAAATAAAGTCAACCTTTAGTTGGTTAATACTGTACACAATTCATTCATGATGCGTCGAGATGGCAAGTGAATGGGTCCAAAGAAGCGTATTGAGTACGTGACCAGGACGCAGCGCACAGCCAACAAAAAGGCGGCTTGAAGGATGATGTGTAAACACCAACACACCAGGCTTATTCCTGTGGAGTTATTATGAGCGATAAAATTATTCACCTGACTGACGACAGTTTTGACACGGATGTACTCAAAGCGGACGGAGCTATCCTCGTTGATTTCTGGGCAGAGTGGTGCGGTCCGTGCAAAATGATCGCTCCGATTCTGGATGAAATCGCTGACGAATATCAGGGCAAATTGACGGTTGCTAAACTGAACATTGACCAAAACCCAGGCACCGCGCCGAAGTATGGTATTCGTGGCATCCCGACCCTTCTGCTGTTTAAAAACGGTGAAGTTGCGGCGACTAAAGTTGGTGCACTGTCCAAAGGTCAGTTGAAAGAGTTCCTCGACGCTAACTTAGCGTAAGGAAGTATCATGATCGGGCGGCCATACTTCGAAATGATTCGGATGACTGGACGCCCGACTTGAGTCGTGCTAAGTTAGTGTTGACTTCGTATTAAACATACCTTATTAAGTTTGAATCTAGCTTTATCCAATACTTCCCGTTGTTTCTCGTGCGTGAAGTAGACAGATTCAGGGCCTTGTCACTCAATCCGTCTTGTCGTTTCAGTTCTGCGTACTTTCCTGTGACCAGACAGCGAACAGACATGAGTCGATGGCCGTAAACAGGCATGGATGACCCTGCCATACCATTCACAACATTAAGTTCGAGATTTACCCCAAGTTTAAGAACTCACACCATTATGAATCTTACCGAATTAAAGAATACGCCGGTTTCTGAGCTGATCACTCTCGGCGAAAATATGGGCCTTGAAAACCTGGCTCGTATGCGCAAGCAGGACATTATTTTTGCCATCCTGAAGCAGCACGCAAAGAGTGGCGAAGATATCTTTGGTGACGGTGTGCTGGAGATATTGCAGGATGGATTTGGTTTCCTCCGCTCTGCAGACAGCTCCTACCTCGCCGGTCCTGATGACATCTACGTTTCTCCAAGCCAAATCCGCCGTTTCAACCTCCGCACTGGTGATACCATTTCTGGTAAGATTCGCCCGCCGAAAGAAGGTGAACGCTATTTTGCGCTGTTGAAAGTTAACGAAGTTAACTACGACAAACCGGAAAACGCCCGTAACAAAATCCTCTTCGAAAACTTAACGCCGCTGCACGCAAACTCCCGTCTGCGTATGGAGCGTGGTAATGGTTCTACCGAGGACTTAACGGCGCGCGTACTGGATCTGGCATCGCCGATCGGTCGTGGTCAACGTGGTCTGATTGTGGCACCGCCGAAAGCGGGTAAAACCATGCTGCTGCAGAACATTGCGCAGAGCATTGCCTACAACCACCCGGACTGTGTGCTGATGGTTCTGCTGATTGACGAACGTCCGGAAGAAGTGACCGAGATGCAGCGTCTGGTTAAAGGTGAAGTTGTAGCTTCTACCTTTGACGAACCCGCATCTCGCCACGTTCAGGTTGCGGAAATGGTAATCGAGAAGGCGAAACGTCTGGTTGAACATAAGAAAGACGTTATCATCCTGCTCGACTCCATCACGCGTTTGGCGCGTGCTTACAACACCGTGGTTCCGGCTTCCGGTAAAGTCCTGACCGGTGGTGTGGACGCTAACGCCCTGCACCGTCCGAAGCGTTTCTTCGGTGCGGCACGTAACGTGGAAGAGGGCGGCAGCCTGACCATCATCGCGACTGCGCTTATCGATACCGGCTCTAAAATGGATGAAGTTATCTACGAAGAGTTTAAAGGTACCGGCAACATGGAACTGCACCTCTCTCGTAAGATCGCTGAAAAACGCGTCTTCCCGGCTATCGACTACAATCGTTCCGGTACCCGTAAAGAAGAGCTGCTTACCACCCAGGAAGAGCTGCAGAAAATGTGGATCCTGCGCAAAATCATCCATCCGATGGGTGAAATTGATGCAATGGAGTTCCTCATTAACAAGCTGGCGATGACCAAGACCAATGATGACTTCTTCGATATGATGAAGCGCTCATAATTCAGGCATCATCCGAAAACGCCACGTTTTTACGTGGCGTTTTGCTTTTATGCCTGTAATCTTAACGACACAATAACAATAATACGGTATGACATACCGCCAGGTTGAAAAAGATTCGTAATTTGTATCTTGTGGTTGATAATTATACAGAACCATCGGATATGGAGACGGGTTTCCCTTCTGAATAAAGGTCTTCGTGGTTATACTTCTGCTATTAATTTTCTCTGAGAGCATGCATTGTGAATTTACTGACAGTAAGCACTGATCTCATCAGTATTTTTTTATTCACAACACTGTTTCTTTTTTTTGCGCGTAAGGTCGCAAAAAAGATTGGTTTAGTGGATAAACCCAACTTTCGCAAACGGCATCAAGGATTGATCCCGCTGGTTGGGGGGATTTCGGCTTACGCAGGTATTTGCTTTACGTTTGTGATTGCTGATTATTACATCCCGCATGCTTCTCTCTATCTGGCCTGTGCTGGCGTGCTGGTTTTGGTTGGCGCGCTGGACGATCGTTTTGATATCAGTGTAAAAATTCGCGCAACTATCCAGGCCGCGATCGGCATTATCATGATGTCGGTTGGCAAACTCTATCTGCTTAGCCTTGGGTATATTTTTGGCCCCTGGGAGATGATTCTTGGTCCGTTTGGCTATTTACTGACGCTGTTTGCCGTCTGGGCGGCAATTAATGCTTTCAATATGGTGGACGGCATTGACGGCCTGTTAGGTGGGTTGTCCAGCGTTTCATTCGCGGCGATGGGGTTTATCCTGTGGTTCGATGGGCAGACGAGTCTGGCCGTATGGTGTTTTGCGATGATCGCCGCCATTCTGCCTTATATTCTGCTGAATCTGGGCGTTCTTGGGCGCCGTTATAAAGTCTTCATGGGTGATGCCGGCAGTACGCTGATTGGTTTTACCATCATCTGGATCCTGCTGGAAACCACGCAGGGCAAAACACATCCTATAAGTCCAGTTACCGCACTGTGGATTATCGCCATCCCGTTAATGGATATGGTGGCAATCATGTACCGCCGTTTGCGTAAGGGCATGAGCCCGTTCTCAGCCGATCGCCAGCACATTCATCATTTGGTGATGCGGGCAGGGTTTACTTCCCGCCAGGCATTTGTTCTGATTACGCTGGCGGCGGCCGTGCTGGCATCCATCGGTGTGCTGGCTGAATATTTCCGTTTGGTTCCGGAATGGGCCATGCTGGTGCTGTTTTTAATGGCATTTGGCCTCTACGGATACTGTATCAAGCGTGCCTGGAAAGTGGCGAGATTTATCAAGCGAGTGAAGCGCAGACTGCGAAGAATTCGTGAAGGCAAACCAAACTTAACCAAGTGAATTGAGGATGCGATGACACAACCATTACCGGGGGAAGACGCCGTGAGCGCTGAAAATGAACTGGATATCCGTGGGTTGTTTCGTACCTTATGGGCAGGGAAGGTGTGGATTGTCGGTATGGCGCTCGCATTTGCACTTGTTGCTCTCGCCTATACTTTTTTCGCCCGCCAGGAGTGGAGCGCAACGGCTATTTCAGACAAGCCTACGGTGAATATGCTGGGGGGCTATTACTCTCAACAACAGTTCCTGCGCAACCTGGATATTAAGGCCAGCCTCGCGTCAACGGACCAGCCGTCGGTGATGGATGAAGCCTATAAAGAATTTATCATGCAGCTTGCTTCCTGGGATACGCGTCGTGAATTCTGGCAGCAGACTGATTATTACAAGCAGCGCATGGTCGGAAACAGTAAAGCCGATGCCGCGCTGCTGGATGAACTGATCAATAACATTCAGTTTATGCCTGGTGATGCGTTGCGGAACACCAATGATAGCGTGAAGCTTATTGCGGAAACGGCACCTGATGCCAACAATCTGCTGCGCCAGTATGTGGCCTTTGCCAGCCAACGCGCAGCACGTCATCTGAATGATGAGCTGAAAGGCGCATGGGCCGCGCGGACGGTGCAAATGAAAGCGCAGGTCAAACGGCAGGAAGAGGTAGCAAAATCGATTTTCTCTCGCCGTGTTCATAACATTGAACAAGCGCTCAAAATTGCTGAGCAGCATAATATTTCGCGTACTTCTACTGATGTCCCTGCTGAAGAGTTGCCTGATTCTGAGTTGTTTTTACTCGGACGCCCTATGCTGCAGGCGCGACTCGAAAACCTGCAATCTGTTGGCCCAGATTTTGATATGGACTATTTTCAAAACAGGGCCATGCTGAACACGCTGAACGTAGGACCGACCCTGGATCCGCGTTTTCAGACCTATCGTTATTTGCGGACGCCGGAAGAACCGGTAAAACGTGATAGCCCACGTCGTGCCTTCCTGATGATTATGTGGGGCATCGTTGGGGCCCTGATCGGTGCTGGTGTTGCCTTAACCCGTCGCCGTTCGATTTAGCAATACCGTTGCAGTGAGGGGCTGGGCTCTCACTGCCAATCCGAAGAGAATCGATGTGAAAGTACTGACTGTATTTGGTACGCGACCGGAGGCCATTAAGATGGCTCCTCTGGTTCATGCGCTGGCTAAAGATCCTGATTTCGACGCGAAAGTTTGCGTCACTGCACAGCATCGGGAGATGCTCGATCAGGTATTGCACCTCTTTTCCATCGTACCTGACTACGATCTCAATATTATGCAGCCAGGTCAGGGACTGACAGAAATTACCTGTCGAATTCTGGAAGGATTAAAGCCAATCCTCGCTGAGTTCAAACCTGATGTGGTGTTAGTCCACGGTGACACAACAACAACCCTTGCTACCAGTCTGGCCGCGTTTTATCAACGTATTCCGGTGGGACATGTTGAGGCCGGGTTGCGAACGGGCGATCTCTATTCTCCCTGGCCGGAAGAGGCAAACCGTACACTGACCGGACGCCTGGCCATGTATCACTTTTCCCCCACTGAAAATTCACGGCAAAACCTGTTGCGTGAAACCATTCCGGATGACCGTATTTTTGTCACGGGGAACACGGTCATTGATGCGTTGATCTGGGTTCGCGATCGTGTACTCGGAAATGAAGCGCTGCGCGCTGAACTGGCTGAGCGCTATCCTTTCCTGGATGCGGATAAGAAGATGATCCTGGTGACCGGTCATCGTCGGGAAAGCTTTGGTCGCGGTTTTGAGCAAATCTGCCATGCACTGGCGGAAATTGCCGCGGCTAATCAGAATGTACAGATTGTCTATCCGGTACACCTGAACCCCAACGTTAGCGAGCCAGTAAATCGTATTCTGGGCCACGTTGAGAACGTGATACTCATTGAACCGCAGGACTATCTGCCATTCGTCTGGCTGATGAATCATGCCTGGCTTATCCTTACCGATTCTGGCGGGATTCAGGAGGAAGCGCCTTCTCTGGGTAAACCTGTGTTGGTGATGCGCGAAACAACGGAACGGCCAGAAGCTATTACCGCAGGTACAGTACGTCTGGTTGGGACTGACCCTCAGCGTATTGTGGCAGAAGTCACGCGCTTGCTGCATGACGAAAATGAATATCAGACCATGAGCCGCGCCCATAATCCGTATGGTGATGGGCAGGCATGTGGCCGCATTTTACACGCGTTAAAAAATAATCGGATATCGCTATGAGTTTTACGACCATTTCTGTCATTGGGCTGGGTTATATCGGACTGCCAACGGCGGCCGCTTTTGCTTCCCGTCAAAAACATGTTATTGGCGTAGATGTAAATCAACATGCGGTGGATACCATTAACCGCGGTGAAATCCACATCGTTGAACCTGATTTGGGCGCTGTGGTGAAAACAGCAGTCGAAAATGGCTTTCTGCGTGCGGTTACGACACCTGTTGAAGCAGACGCTTATCTGATTGCTGTGCCGACCCCCTTCAAGGGGGAGCATGAACCCGATATGGTCTATGTTGAAGCCGCAGCGAAGTCGCTTGCGCCGGTGCTGAAAAAAGGGGCGTTGGTGATCCTTGAATCGACGTCACCCGTCGGGGCAACGGAACAGATGGCAGCATGGCTTGCAGAAATGCGCCCTGATCTGACTTTCCCGCAGCAGGCGGGGGAACAGGCTGATGTGAACATTGCTTATTGTCCGGAGCGCGTGCTGCCAGGCCAGGTGATGGTTGAACTGATTAAAAATGATCGTGTGATTGGCGGAATGACCCCCGTCTGCTCTACGCGTGCCAGCGAACTGTACAACATCTTCCTCGAAGGTGAATGCGTGGTGACTAACGCCCGCACCGCAGAAATGTGCAAGTTGACCGAAAACAGCTTCCGCGATGTCAACATTGCCTTTGCTAATGAACTGTCGCTGATTTGCGCCGATCAGGGGATTAACGTCTGGGAACTGATCCGTCTGGCGAACCGTCACCCGCGGGTTAATATTTTGCAGCCTGGACCTGGCGTCGGCGGACACTGTATCGCGGTCGACCCGTGGTTTATTGTGGCACAGAACCCGCAGCAGGCGAGATTGATCCGCACCGCACGTGAGGTAAATGACAGTAAGCCTCATTGGGTTGTCGATCGGGTAAAAGCCGCTGTAGCGGATTGTCTGACGGAGACCAATAAACGTGCCAGCGACGTAAAAATTGCCTGTTTTGGTCTGGCGTTCAAACCAAACATTGACGATTTACGTGAAAGCCCGGCAATGGGGGTGGCACAAAGTATCGCACGCTGGCACAGCGGCGAGACGTGGGTGGTTGAACCGAATATCCATCAGTTGCCGAAAAAACTGGATGGCCTGTGCCAACTGGCGAAACTGGATGCTGCGTTGGCAAGTGCCGATGTGCTGGTGATGTTGGTTGACCATAATGAATTTAAAGCGATTAAAGGCGATGCGGTGCACCAGCAATACGTGGTTGATACCAAAGGAGTCTGGCGCTAATGAAACGAATTCTGGTTACCGGTGGTGCAGGATTTATTGGCTCAGCGGTTGTGCGTCACATCATTAATGAGACTCGGGATGCCGTGGTTGTGGTTGATAAGCTAACCTATGCCGGAAACCTGATGTCGCTGGCGCCGGTTGCACAGAATGCCCGTTTTGCCTTTGAACGCGTGGATATCTGCGATCGCCTGGCGCTCGACAACGTGTTTCAACAGTATCAGCCGGATTGCGTGATGCACCTGGCGGCAGAAAGTCATGTCGATCGTTCTATCGATGGCCCCGCCGCATTTATTGAAACCAATATTGTCGGGACCTACACGTTGCTGGAAGCCGCTCGCGCATACTGGAACGTGTTAACCGATGATAAAAAGCAGGCATTTCGTTTCCACCATATATCAACCGACGAGGTGTATGGCGACCTGCATTCTACGGATGATTTCTTTACCGAAACGACGCCGTATGCACCGAGTAGTCCTTATTCCGCGTCAAAGGCCAGTAGCGATCATCTGGTGCGTGCCTGGTTGCGCACCTACGGGCTGCCAACGTTAATAACTAACTGCTCCAACAATTATGGCCCCTACCATTTCCCGGAAAAATTGATCCCGCTGATGATACTCAATGCACTGGCGGGAAAACCTCTGCCGGTGTACGGCAACGGACAGCAGATTCGTGACTGGCTGTATGTGGAAGATCATGCCCGGGCGCTCTATTGCGTCGCGACAACTGGCGCGGTTGGCGAGACCTATAATATTGGTGGTCATAACGAGCGTAAAAACCTGGACGTGGTCGAAACGATTTGCAGCTTGTTGGAAGAACTGGCGCCGCAAAAACCACAAGGTGTTATGCGGTATCGTGAATTGATCACCTATGTTGAAGATCGCCCAGGCCATGATCTGCGCTATGCCATTGATGCGTCGAAAATTGCGCGTGAACTTGGCTGGGTGCCGCAGGAAACGTTTGAAAGTGGCATGCGTAAAACCGTGCAATGGTATCTGGCAAATGAGGCCTGGTGGAAACCCGTGCAGGATGGCAGCTACCAGGGTGAACGTTTGGGCCTGAAGGGCTAACAGCCTGGTTTTGGCGCCCGGAGGAGGGATCATATGAAAGGTATCATTCTGGCAGGTGGCTCAGGTACTCGCCTGTACCCCATTACGCGCGGTGTATCGAAGCAGCTATTGCCTATTTACGATAAGCCCATGATCTATTACCCGCTATCGGTACTGATGCTGGCGGGAATTCGCGAGATCCTGATTATTACCACACCGGAAGATAAAGGGTATTTCCAGCGTTTGCTGGGAGATGGCTCTGAGTTCGGTATTGATTTGCACTATGCAGAGCAGCCCAGTCCGGATGGTTTAGCACAGGCGTTCATTATTGGTGAAGCGTTCCTTAACGGCGAACCGTCATGTCTGGTGCTTGGGGACAATATCTTCTTTGGCCAGGGATTTAGTCCAAAACTACGCCACGTCGCTGCCAGAACGCAAGGTGCGACGGTATTTGGCTATCAGGTGATGGATCCTGAGCGTTTCGGTGTGGTGGAGTTCGATGACAATTTTCGGGCAGTCTCGCTGGAAGAGAAGCCGAAAGAACCAAAATCAAACTGGGCGGTGACAGGACTCTATTTCTACGACAGTAAGGTCGTGGAATACGCAAAGCGCGTGAAACCTTCTGAGCGTGGGGAACTGGAAATTACCTCCATTAACCAGATGTACCTTGACGA
This sequence comes from Citrobacter sp. wls619, assembly GCF_005281345.1. GTDB lineage: Bacteria > Pseudomonadota > Gammaproteobacteria > Enterobacterales > Enterobacteriaceae > Citrobacter. The sequence goes on along the minus strand of NZ_SZXJ01000064.1, from coordinate 57,660 downwards.
TGGCAATCTGACCGTTGAGCTGCTTGGCCGTGGCTTTGCCTGGCTGGATACCGGTACGCACGACAGTCTGATTGAAGCGAGCACGTTTGTGCAGACGGTAGAGAAACGTCAGGGCTTTAAAATCGCCTGCCTGGAAGAGATAGCATGGCGCAATGGCTGGCTGGATGATGACGGTGTAAGACGTGCCGCCAGTTCTCTGGCCAAGACAGGCTACGGCCAATATTTGCTGGAGCTTCTTCGTGCCCGTCCGCGCCAGTATTGAGTCTCTGGATTGGGAAAATACGTTCTTTGGCGTGAATAGCGCCATCGTACGGTTTGACCCGCACGCACCGTTCCTGACAGCAGACGTTTTACAGCGCTGGGAACGGGTGCAGGCAAAAATTCCTGCTGCAAATACGTATGAATTAGATGCTTTACAGCAGTTGGGCTTTTCACTGGTCGAAGGTGAGATGGACTTTGTTCTGCCGGTTACGTGCGCCCGTGAAAATCCCGGCGCACAGGTGGCGCAAGCTGCGGATATTCCGCTGCTGCGTCGACTGGCCGGAGAGGCGTTCGCCCAAAGTCGTTTCCGCGCACCGTGGTATCCCGTGGAGGCCAGTGCGCGTTTTTATGCACAGTGGATAGAAAACGCTGTGCTGGGCACGTTCGATCATCAGTGCCTCATTTTTCGCACACAGACAGGTGGGATTCGCGGTTATGTCTCACTACGTGACGTCAATGATACTGATGCACGTATTGGCTTACTGGCTGGTCGTGGTGCGGGTGCCGAACTCATGCAGGCTGCGCTTTGCTGGGCGCAGGCTCGCGGTAAAACAACATTGCGGGTGGCGACCCAGATGGGCAACACCGCCGCGCTTAAACGTTATATACAGAGCGGTGCCAATGTGGAAAGCACCGCGTACTGGTTATACAGGTGACAAAATGATTCCATTTAACGCACCGCCGGTGGTGGGAACCGAGCTTGAATACATGCAGTCAGCGATGAGCAGCGGCAAGCTGTGTGGCGATGGTGGTTTTACCCGTCGTTGCCAGCAATGGCTGGAGCAGCATTTTGGCAGTGAGAAAGTGCTGCTGACGCCTTCCTGTACCGCATCACTGGAGATGGCGGCATTATTGCTGGACATCCAGCCCGGCGATGAAGTCATCATGCCCAGTTATACATTCGTTTCTACCGCGAACGCATTCGTGCTGCGTGGCGCAAAAATCGTCTTTGTCGATATCCACCCGGATACCATGAACATTGATGAAACGCTGATTGAAGCGGCGATTACCGAGAAAACCCGCGCTATTGTGCCGGTGCACTACGCCGGGGTTGCCTGTGAAATGGATACCATTATGGCGTTGGCGTCACAGTACAACCTGTTCGTGGTGGAAGATGCTGCTCAGGGCGTCATGTCGACCTACAAAGGCCGTGCGCTGGGGACCATTGGGCATATTGGCTGCTTTAGCTTCCATGAGACCAAAAACTATACCGCAGGCGGCGAAGGCGGGGCGACGCTGATCAACGACCGTAAATTAATTGAACGTGCAGAAATCATCCGTGAAAAGGGGACGAATCGCAGTCAATTTTTCCGCGGTCAGGTTGATAAATATACCTGGCGTGATATTGGCTCCAGTTATTTGATGTCCGATCTCCAGGCTGCCTATCTGTGGGCGCAACTGGAAGCGGCGGAGCGTATTAATCATCAGCGCCTGGTGCTGTGGCAGAATTATTATGATGCCCTCGAACCGCTGGCGCGTGCCGGGCGTATTGATTTGCCCGTCATCCCGGAAGGTTGTGCACAGAACGCTCATATGTTTTATATCAAGCTGCGCGATATTGACGATCGCACGGCGTTGATTAACTTCCTGAAAGAAGCCGAAATTATGGCGGTATTCCATTATATTCCGCTGCATGATTGTCCGGCTGGCGATAAATTTGGCGTGTTTTCCGGGGTCGATCGTTACACCACCAAAGAGAGTGAACGTCTGCTGCGTCTGCCGCTGTTTTACAACCTGTCGCCGGTTAACCAGCGCACAGTGATTACGACCTTACTCAACTACTTCTCCTGATATGTCACTGGCTAAAGCGTCCTTGTGGACGGCTACCAGTACGCTGGTAAAAATTGGTGCGGGTTTGTTGGTGGTAAAACTGCTGGCGGTCTCTTTCGGCCCTGCGGGTGTGGGCCAGGCGGGAAACTTCCGTCAGATGGTCACCGTGCTTGGCGTGTTGGCGGGCGCTGGGATTTTCAACGGTGTCACGAAATACGTTGCGCAGCACCATGATGACCCGGCGCGGTTGCGTCAGGTGGTGGGGACTTCATCCGCAATGGTGTTGGGATTCTCTACGCTGATGGCGGCGATTTTTCTGCTGGCGGCCGCGCCAATCAGCCAGGGATTGTTTGGTCATACGCATTTTCAGGGGTTGGTACGCCTGGTTGCGCTGGTACAGATGGGAATTGCCTGGGCAAACCTGTTACTGGCGTTGATGAAAGGGTTCCGCGATGCCGCAGGTAATGCGCTATCGCTGATTATTGGTAGCCTGGTCGGCGTCGTGGCCTACTACGGCTGCTATCGGTTGGGCGGATACGAAGGTGCCTTGCTGGGCCTGGCGCTGGTACCTGCGTTGGTCGTTATCCCTGCCGCTATTATGCTGATTAAGCGCGGGGCGATCCCCCTGCATTACCTGAAGCCCTCGTGGGACAACGGCCTGGCAGGGAAACTCAGCAAGTTTACGTTGATGGCGCTGATTACCTCCGTAACGTTGCCAGTGGCATACGTGATGATGCGAAACCTATTGGCGGCGCAGTACAGCTGGGATGACGTGGGGATCTGGCAGGGGGTGAGCAGTATCTCTGATGCGTACCTGCAATTTATTACCGCTTCATTCAGTGTGTATCTGCTGCCAACGCTGTCTCGCCTGACTGAAAAGCGCGACATCACGCGTGAAGTGATCAAGTCGCTGAAATTTGTATTGCCGGCAGTTGCCGCCGCGAGTTTTACCGTCTGGCTGTTACGTGATTTTGCTATCTGGCTGCTTTTCTCCGCTAAATTCACCGCCATGCGTGATTTGTTTGCCTGGCAACTGGTGGGGGATGTACTGAAAGTGGGTGCCTACGTATTTGGCTATCTGGTGATCGCGAAGGCCTCGCTGCGGTTTTATATTCTGGCCGAAATTAGCCAGTTCATTTTGTTGACGGCATTTGCCCACTGGTTGATCCCCGCGCACGGTGCTCTGGGCGCGGCACAGGCTTATATGGCAACGTACATCGTCTATTTTTCTCTTTGTTGTGGCGTGTTTTTACTCTGGCGTAGGCGGGTATGACTGTACTGATTCACGTTCTGGGATCGGATATCCCTCACCATAATCAAACCGTGCTGCGGTTCTTCAACGACGCGTTGGCTGCAACAAGCGAGCACGCGCGCGTGTTTATGGTTGCCGGTCAGGATACGGGATTTAGCGAGAGCTGCCCGGCATTATCACTGCGTTTCTACGGCGGAAAAAAGGCGCTGGCTGAAGCCGTTATCGCCAAAGCTAAGATGGATCGCCAGCAGCGTTTCTTCTTTCACGGGCAGTTCAATACTAGCCTGTGGCTGGCATTGCTGAGCGGGGGGATTAAACCTGAGCAGTTTTACTGGCATATTTGGGGTGCCGATCTGTATGAAGTCTCCAGTGGGCTGAAATTCCGTCTGTTTTACCCGATTCGTCGAATGGCGCAAAACCGCGTGGGTTGTGTCTTTGCCACGCGAGGCGATCTGAGCTATTTCGCTGAGCTGCATCCGCGTGTACGCGGGGAATTGCTCTATTTCCCAACCCGTATGGATCCGTCGCTGAACAATATGAGCAATGAGCGCCAGCGAAGCGGGAAAATGACGATCCTGGTCGGAAACTCTGGCGATCGCAGTAATGAGCATGTAGCCGCGCTACGCGCTGTTCATCAGCAGTTTGGTGATACGGTGAACGTGATTGTGCCAATGGGTTACCCGGCAAATAATGCAGGCTATATTGATGAAGTGCGCCAGGCGGGTCTGGCGTTATTTAGCGCCGATAATCTGCAAATTCTCAGTGAAAAGCTGGAGTTTGATGACTATCTGGCGCTACTGCGTCAGTGCGATCTGGGTTACTTTATTTTTGCCCGTCAACAGGGGATTGGCACATTGTGTCTGCTGATTCAGGCGGGGATCCCGTGCGTGCTCAACCGTGAAAACCCATTCTGGCAGGATATGGCAGAGCAAAACATCCCGGTTCTGTTTACGACAGATGTACTCAATGAAGGCATCGTACGCGAGGCGCAGCGCCAGCTGGCATCGGTTGATAAAAGTGCAATTACTTTCTTTAGCCCGAATTATCTGCAACCGTGGCATAACGCGCTGCGCATTGCCTCAGGAGAAACCGTATGAGTCTGATGCAATTCAGCGGTCTGCTGGTGGTGTGGCTGCTCTCAACTTTGTTTATCGCCACGCTGACCTGGTTTGAATTCCGACGCGTGCGGTTTAACTTCAATGTTTTCTTCTCATTGCTGTTTTTATTGACCTTTTTCTTTGGTTTTCCGTTGACCAGCGTGCTGGTATTTCGCTTTGATGTGGCGGTGGCCCCGCCGGAAATTCTGCTGCAGGCGTTGCTGTCCGCTGCCTGCTTCTACGCAGTGTACTATGTGACCTACAAAACACGCCTGCGGAAACGGAGCCCGGAGAGAACGCGCAAACCGCTGTTTACCATCAATCGCGTTGAAGCCCATTTGACCTGGATTATCCTGATGGCGATTGCGCTGGTGAGCGTGGGCATTTTCTTTATGCACAACGGTTTCCTGCTGTTCAGGCTGCAATCCTATAGCCAGATTTTCTCCAGTGAAGTCTCCGGGGTGGCTCTGAAACGCTTCTTCTACTTCTTCATTCCGGCGATGCTGGTGGTCTACTTCCTGCGTCAGGACAGCAAAGCGTGGCTGTTCTTCCTGGTGAGTACCGTTGCATTTGGGTTGCTGACGTACATGATTGTTGGCGGAACCCGCGCCAATATTATTATCGCGTTTGCCATTTTCCTGTTTATCGGCATTATTCGCGGCTGGATTTCGCTGTGGATGCTGGCTGCCGCGGGGGTACTGGGTATTGTCGGGATGTTCTGGCTGGCGCTGAAGCGCTACGGGATGAACGTCAGCGGTGATGAGGCGTTCTATACTTTCCTGTACCTCACGCGCGATACCTTCTCGCCGTGGGAGAATTTGGCGCTATTGCTGCAAAATTACCACAATATTGAGTTTCAGGGGCTGGCGCCGATCGTCCGTGATTTCTACGTCTTTATACCGTCCTGGCTGTGGCCGGGCCGACCGAGCATTGTGCTCAATTCCGCGAACTATTTTACCTGGGAAGTGCTGAACAACCACTCGGGCCTGGCTATCTCCCCGACGCTGATTGGTTCGCTGGTGGTGATGGGCGGTGCCTTGTTTATACCGTTAGGTGCGATTGTGGTCGGCCTAATTATTAAATGGTTCGACTGGTTGTATGAATTAGGTAACCGGGAAACTAATCGCTATAAGTCAGCGATTTTGCATAGTTTCTGTTTCGGCGCCATTTTTAATATGATCGTTTTGGCACGTGAAGGGTTAGATTCGTTTGTCTCGCGAGTGGTCTTTTTCCTCGTGATTTTCGGCGTCTGTCTGTTGGTGGCAAAATTGTTGTACTGGCTGTTTGATAGTGCGGGACTCATCCATAAACGAATAAAGTCGGTGCCCCGGACACAGGTTGAAGGATCGTAATGACAGATAACACAACTGCGCCGCTGTATTCACTGCGCGGATTAGAACTGATTGGCTGGCGCGATATGCAGCATGCGCTGAATTACCTGTTTGCTGAGGGACGCCTCAGGCAGGGGACGCTGGTAGCAATTAACGCCGAGAAAATGTTGACTGCGGAGGATAACCCAGAGGTTCGGACGTTGATCGAGGCCGCTGAGTTTAAATATGCGGATGGGATCAGCGTGGTGCGTTCCGTGTGCAAAAAATTCCCGCAGGCGCAGGTATCACGTGTGGCGGGGGCCGATCTCTGGGAAGCGCTGATGGCTCGCGCCGGGAAGGAAGGAACGCCCGTATTCCTTGTTGGCGGTAAGCCTGATGTTCTGACACAAACAGAGGCAAAATTGCGCGCACAATGGCACGTCAATATTGTTGGCAGTCAGGACGGCTATTTTACCGCCGATCAGCGTCAGGCGCTGTTTGAGCGTATTCATGCCAGCGGCGCACAGCTTGTTACCGTGGCGATGGGGTCGCCGAAACAAGAAATTTTTATGCGCGATTGTCGCCAGGTCCATCCACATGCGCTGTATATGGGCGTGGGTGGCACCTACGATGTGTTTACCGGCCACGTAAAGCGTGCGCCCAAATTCTGGCAGAGCCTGGGATTGGAGTGGCTGTATCGCTTGCTGCTGCAACCGAGTCGTATCACCCGCCAACTTCGTTTATTACGTTATCTCCGCTGGCACTATACCGGCAATCTCTGACATCACCTCTGCGTTGTTCAGTAGCGCGTTATGCTAAACGCGCTACTTATTCACAACATAATCGCTGCTTTCTCGCACAATCTATTCATTTTTTGAATGCTTTAATTGCCATTTAGGCGATTTTAAGAAACCATTCGCAACAATCATTGCAGTGCCGTGGTGTTTTTGGCGCCAACCGTAAAGCGGTCGGTGCTGAATGGCCTGTTATGGCAAAAAAACGATGTACCCATAACGATAACCGGTAATACCGGAAACAATGCAAACACGACAAGAGGATCTATGGCAGAGAATAAATCTGAGCTACAGCGTGGGCTGGAGGCTCGTCATATCGAATTGATAGCCCTTGGGGGGACCATTGGTGTCGGACTGTTTATGGGGGCTGCCAGTACCCTGAAATGGGCGGGACCGTCGGTTTTGCTGGCGTATATCGTCGCTGGGCTGTTTGTCTTTTTCATCATGCGCTCTATGGGTGAGATGCTGTTCCTGGAGCCGGTCACCGGCTCATTCGCCGTTTACGCTCACCGTTATATGAGCCCCTTCTTTGGCTATCTTACCGCATGGTCATATTGGTTCATGTGGATGGCGGTGGGGATCTCGGAGATTACCGCTATTGGGGTCTACGTGCAGTTCTGGTTCCCGGAAATGGCGCAATGGATACCCGCGTTGATTGCGGTGGGCCTGGTGGCGCTGGCAAACCTGGCAGCAGTTCGCTTGTATGGTGAAATCGAATTCTGGTTTGCCATGATTAAAGTGACCACCATCATTGTGATGATTGTCATTGGCGTAGGGGTTATTTTCTTCGGCTTTGGTAACGGTGGTCAGGCGATTGGCTTTGGCAATTTGACCGAACATGGCGGCTTCTTCGCGGGTGGCTGGAAAGGGTTCCTGACAGCGCTGTGTATTGTGGTTGCTTCCTATCAGGGCGTGGAGCTGATCGGCATCACGGCAGGTGAAGCTAAAAACCCGCAGGTCACGCTACGTAGCGCAGTAGGTAAGGTCCTGTGGCGTATCCTGATTTTCTACGTGGGGGCGATTTTTGTTATCGTCACTATCTTCCCGTGGAATGAGATTGGCAGTAACGGCAGCCCGTTCGTTCTCACTTTTGCCAGGATTGGTATTACGGCAGCCGCTGGGATTATCAACTTTGTGGTCCTGACGGCCGCGCTGTCTGGCTGTAACAGCGGGATGTACAGCTGTGGTCGTATGCTCTATGCGCTGGCAAAGAATCGCCAGTTGCCTGCCGCCGTCGGAAAAGTCTCTCGTCACGGCGTGCCGGTCGCTGGCGTGGCGATCTCTATCGCCATCTTGCTGATTGGCTCGTGCCTGAACTACATCATTCCCAATCCGCAGCGGGTGTTCGTTTATGTCTATAGCGCCAGCGTGCTGCCGGGCATGGTGCCGTGGTTTGTTATCCTGATTAGCCAGTTGCGTTTCCGTCAGGCCCATAAGGAAGCGATAGCCAGCCATCCGTTCCGTTCCATTCTGTTCCCGTGGGCGAATTATTTGACGATGGCATTCCTGATTTGCGTATTAATTGGGATGTACTTTAATGAAGATACCCGGATGTCGCTTTTTGTTGGCATTGGTTTCTTGCTGGCAGTAACGCTCATTTATAAGGTTTTTGGCCTGAATCGCCATGGTGTAGCCCAAAAACTGGAGGAATAAGCGACAAAACGCACAAAGCGTGACCAAACGATAATTTATTTTAAAAAAGCACTAGACAGCAGACCGAGACCTCCGTAATATCCAGCCCCGCAACGGCGCTAAGCGCCCGTAGCTCAGCTGGATAGAGCGCTGCCCTCCGGAGGCAGAGGTCTCAGGTTCGAATCCTGTCGGGCGCACCATTAAGTTAGGTGCCGGAGCTGCGGTGGTTTTAATACCGCGTAAAAGATTTGCAGTGGTGGCTATAGCTCAGTTGGTAGAGCCCTGGATTGTGATTCCAGTTGTCGTGGGTTCGAATCCCATTAGCCACCCCATTAATTTAAAGTTGTGAAATGCGAAGGTGGCGGAATTGGTAGACGCGCTAGCTTCAGGTGTTAGTGTCCTTAGGATGTGGGGGTTCGAGTCCCCCCCCTCGCACCACGACTTAAAGAATTGAACTAAAAATTCAAAAAGCAGTAAAACGGCGAGTAGCGCAGCTTGGTAGCGCAACTGGTTTGGGACCAGTGGGTCGGAGGTTCGAATCCTCTCTCGCCGACCAATTTTGAACCCCGCTTCGGCGGGGTTTTTTGTTTTCTGTTCCTCACTTTTGTACCTCTTCTCCCCCAAATGTCATGAAGTCCTAAAAAGCCGCAATCCCTGGTTTTTACAGTGCAATCACCGCATACGCTGTGTAATAATATGCGGGTAGATGCTCATTCCATCTCTTATGTTCGCCATCAGGTCTCATAAACTCAGGAATGATGCAGAGCCGTTTACGGTGCTTATCGTCCACTGACAGATGTCGCTTTAGCTTCATCAAACACCATGGACATAACGTTGAGTGAAGCACCCATTTATGTTGTCATACAGACCTGTTTAGCGCCTGCTCCTTACCGAGCGGGCGTTTTTTTATGCATATCCGTCCGGAATGATTTTGTGTAGATGATTGCCCGGCAGGCGAAGCGCCACCGGGCAAGAGGGAATTACTGCGGGGGATTGTTGTTCTGCAAGGTCAACATCAGGCCATCACGACGCATTGTTGCAGCCTCTTCCGGCTGATGCAGTCTGTCCAGCGCGTCAGCAAGCCAGGCGTAGTCGTATGCATCCGGGCGTTGTTTAAGCGCGGCACGGAAGGCGAGCGTAGCTTCCTGCCATTCACCGTGCTTCATCAATGACTGACCAAGCGTACTCCACAGCAGTGGGCGGTCGCCCACCACTTTAATTTGCTGGCGCAGTACTTTTTCAATCTGTTCCGGGTTGTTGGTTTTCAGACGAGGGATCGGCAGCACCAGGCGGTCGTCATACTGACGTTTCAGACCATCGATGATGATTTGCTGTGCCGTATCGTGATCGTCACACTCAATCAGATGTTCTGCCATTGCCACCTGCAGGGCAACCTGATGACGAGTCTTACGGCTCTGGTTTTTCCACCATGCGCGTAATCCCTCGCTGCCCTGATCGGCGCGAACCTGATCCATCAGACCCACCCATGCCTGCTGTTCCAGCATCGCACGGTGTTCTTCGTCACCTACATGCGCTTTCGCCATTGATGGAATGATATCCAGCAAAGAACTCCACGCGCCGGTGCGAATGTAAGCCTGTTCCGCCAGGCGCAAGACTTCCGGATGGCGTGGCGTCACTTCCAGCAGTTTGTCTACGCTGTGGCGTGCGGCATGGTTTTCATTACGGGCCAGCTGCAAACGAACGCGGGCGATTTCGACTGGGATCGTATCATTTCCGGCGAGTTCAGCTGCGCGTTCAAGGTGTTGATTAGCGCGAGCTTCATCACCACGCTGCTGAGCCGCTTCTGCCGCCAGAAGGTAATTCACCACCGGCTGTTCTGCGTGATCGGCATTTTTTGACATCAGCTTTTCAACCTGCTGATAGTCGCCTTCTGCCAGTTTAAGCAGCGCCTGCTCGGTCTGCTTACGCGCACGACGGCGTTTACGCCCCACAAACCAGCCGCGGGTATGCGCACCAGTACGGAATATACGGCGCAGCAGCCACTCAATCGCAAAAAGAATGACCATCGCGACGATCAGAATGATCACCAGACCCGTCACGCTGGTTTCGATGTTGTAGTTATCCGTCTGGATCAGAACATAACCCTGATGACCAGCAATCATCGGACCAACGACGATCCCGGCGATCAACAGTACAAAGAGTAATAATACTTTTAGCATCATTATTCTCCCTGCGGCGCGGTTGCCGGAGCATCTGCCTGAGGTACTGGTGCAGGTGCGGCTTCAGCCGGTGATGTGGATGGCTGGGCCAGCAAATTACGCACGCGAGTCTGCATTAGCTTCTCAAGAATAACCTGGCTCTGCAGTGTTTCCGGTACGTCCATGCTGATGCTTTGCTGGCTCAGCTGATCGACCTCTTCGAGGAACGCTTTTGTCGCCGCATCGTCAGTGTCGTAATAGGCGCGAACCCACGTGGAGACATTTTCCAGCGCCTGGCGGTATGTTTCTTCCTGATGGCGAGGTACGGCTTGCGCCGCCACGAGCAGGCGTGAACGGATGTTCTCACGGAGGTAAACATCCTGGTTTGGCGCCAGTAGCGGGACGGCGGTTTCATCACGACGGCGAATGGTGATAAAGCTGTCCATAAAGTTCTGCCAGCTTTTTTGTAGATTGACGCGCCATTCGCTAATGGAGCTGGAAAGCTCGCTGCTGTCCGAATCCATCGGTGAATCATCGGTATCGTTATCAGCCAGACGCAGGTTATCAATTTGGTTAGCGAGCTGGTTTACCTTGAGGATAATGCCGTCATAGTCGACCTGAGTTACCGCAGAGAGGCTGGCGATATCGTCGGTAATCGCGCGACGAGCGGCAATTAAACTGGGGTCATTCATGTCAGCCAGGCTGGCGTCTGCGCTTTTCAGCAACGCTGCGGCGGTGGTAACGTCCTGATCGCTCCATAATTTACGCCCCGCCAGTTTCACCAGAAAATCGGCCTGCGCCAGCAGCCAGGTTTTGGCATCGCTTCCGGAGATAGTGGCGATTTTTTGCTGAACCTCATCAAGCTGTTTGGCCAGTGCAGTCTGCTGGCGATTGGCTTCATCCAACTGCGTTGCCTGCTGCTTAATAATGCCTTCCAGCTCGGCCTTTTGGGTTTCTTGCGCTTTTTGCAACGCCATGAGCTGGTTTGCCAGCGCATCACTGGTTGCTGTCTGCGTAGTGGCCTGCTGTTTCCCCCAGCCATACAGCCCCACGCCTGCCGCCAGCGCAATAGCAATCGCCACAGCGCTTAGAATCAGTGCGGTACTGTTCTTACTCTTTTTTTCAGTGTTGTTGACTGGCTGTGATGTGGTGTCCACGGCCTCCCTGGTCTCTTCAACCACGGCGGAGGTTTTTTCTTGTTCCGTCATTATGGCATCCCATTATGAGAGTTATTGTAATGCGCGTAGTAGCGCATCGTTGTCGGCGTTATCAGCGACCTTAATATCTTGCCAGCCCAGTTCCCGGGCGAGGTTCGCCAGACGCTCACTGACGACCAGCAGCCGACAGCGTAGTAACCAGTGCTCACGATACCACTGCGGAATAAGCGCCCAGAGCTGCTGTAGCATCTCTCCGCTGGTGACAACCACCGTCTTCACCCCGCGTGATTGCCAGCGCATCGCTTCCTCCGCGCCATCGTAATGTTTTGCACTGCGTTGATAACATTCACAAAAATCGATATCAGCTCCGCGTGCAGTCAGGGTTTCACCTATCAGCTCGCGGCCACCGTTGCCGCGTAATATCAGCGCGCGTTTTCCCGCAATATTTTGTAATTCAGGTAATTGTAGCAAGACTTCGCTAATTTCCCGATCCAACGGATAGTGAATATTGCACCCGCTCACGGTGTGCAACGCCAGCGCCGTTGTACGGCCGATGGCAAAATAGTGCGGGAGAGTGGACCAACTTACCCCTTGCCGCTGAAGTTGAGCATCGGCAAAGGTCACGGCGTGCTGTGAGAGGGCAAAAACCAGATCGTTTTCGGTGAGCGCTGAAAGCCGGGAGGCAAGCGTTGGCAGTTCCCGGCCCGGCGCGAACTCAATAAGCGGAAAGCTCCAGGCCACCTGCCCCAGTGTGCGCAGACGGCTCACTAACTCTTCCCCAGCGGGAGATGGGCGGGTGACCAGAATACTCATGCGGGGGCATCTCCGTTATAAACTTCCGCCAGAATGGCGCGTGCACCGTTTTCCAGCAGCTCTTCTGCCAGAGATATACCCATTTTTTCCGCATCCTGCGCTGCGCCACGACGTTCTCCACATACCATCTGTGAACCATCTGGCGCACCGACTAACGCGCGTAGCCAAATCTCACCGTTGATGAGTTCCGCATAGCTGCCGATAGGAACCTGGCATCCCCCTTCCAGGCGGGTGTTCATGGCACGTTCTGCTTTTACGCGCAGGGCGGTTTCTTCATGGTTGAGTGGCGCTAACAGTGCCTGAGTGCGCTGATCGTCGAGTCGACATTCGATACCCACAGCGCCTTGTCCGACCGCAGGCAGAGACACTTCTGGTGCCAGTGCTGCGCGGATTCGCGACTCCAGCCCTAAGCGTTTTAATCCAGCGACGGCCAGAATAATGGCGTCGTAGTCGCCGTTGTCCAGTTTGCCGAGGCGAGTACCTACGTTGCCGCGCAGCGAGCGGATGATGAGATCCGGGCGCTGTTTTGCCAATTGGCACTGGCGACGTAAGCTGGACGTGCCAACGATGCTACCTGCTGGCAGCTCATCCAGCGTGTTGTATTTATTTGAGACGAAAGCATCACGCGGATCTTCACGCTCGCAAATAGTGACCAGCCCAAGACCCTCAGGAAATTCGACCGGCACATCCTTCATGGAATGCACGGCGATATCTGCGCGTTTTTCCAGCAGTGCGACTTCCAGCTCTTTAACAAACAAACCTTTACCCCCGACTTTTGCCAGTGGGGTATCCAGAATCACGTCGCCACGGGTCACCATGGGAACCAGTTCAACGACCAGACCGGGGTGGTTTGCCATTAAGGCGTCTTTGACATAATGTGCCTGCCAGAGCGCAAGGGGGCTTTGGCGTGTGGCAATTCTCAAAACATTGTCTAACATGCTTGTTACCGTCATTATCAATCATTGACCATCCTAACATCCTTATCAAAGGGATGTCAGCGTTACGCTCAAACGTAAGTGAGAGGAAAAGGCGCTGCATCATCACTGGCAGTGATTAATGACGAGAAACCTCCCGACCGTATGAAGGAATTTACACGTAACGAACGGTGCTACACTTGTATGTAGCGCATCTTTCTTTACGGTCAATGAGCAAGGTGTTAAATTGATCACGTTTTAGACCATTTTTTCGGCTGTACTCCCTAAAAAAATAGGGGTGAAAAAACGGTAACGGTTATTTTTGACATACGGTTTATCCGAATTGCTGAAGACTGTTGATGAGCGCTTGCGCCGCAGCAATCGACAACATGATGGATAGCAACATCAGGCGATACGTCTTGTACCTCTATATTGAGACTCTGAAACAGAGACTGGATGCTATAAATCAACTGCGTGTGGATCGCGCGCTTGCTGCCATGGGACCTGCCTTCCAGCAGGTATACAGTCTGCTGCCGACATTATTGCACTACCACCACCCACTGATGCCGGGTTACCTCGATGGTAACGTTCCCAAGGGCATATGCTTTTACACGCCTGATGAAACCCAACGCCACTACCTGAATGAGCTGGAACTGTACCGCGGTATGTCACCGCAGGACCCTCCAAAGGGCGAACTGCCGATCACCGGCGTTTACTCTATGGGCAGCACCTCTTCCGTAGGGCAAAGCTGTTCCTCTGACCTCGATATCTGGGTCTGCCATCAATCCTGGCTGGATAGCGAAGAGCGGCAGTTGCTGCAACGTAAATGCAGCCTGCTGGAAAGTTGGGCCGCCTCGCTGGGCGTGGAAGTCAGTTTCTTCCTGATTGATGAAAACCGTTTCCGTCACAATGAAAGCGGCAGTCTGGGTGGTGAAGACTGTGGCTCGACGCAGCATATCCTGCTGCTTGATGAATTCTATCGCACCGCTGTGCGCCTCGCAGGTAAACGTATTTTGTGGAATATGGTGCCTGGCGATGAAGAAGAGCATTACGACGATTACGTCATGACGCTCTACGCGCAGGGTGTGTTAACGCCAAACGAATGGCTGGATCTGGGTGGACTCAGTTCGCTTTCCGCCGAAGAGTACTTTGGCGCCAGCCTCTGGCAGTTGTACAAGAGTATCGATTCCCCGTACAAAGCGGTGCTGAAAACGCTGCTGCTGGAGGCCTATTCCTGGGAATACCCCAATCCACGCCTGTTGGCGAAAGATATTAAACAGCGCCTGCACGACGGCGAGATTGTCTCTTTTGGTCTCGACCCATACTGCATGATGCTGGAGCGCGTTACCGAGTACCTCACTGCGATTGAGGACCCAACGCGTCTTGATTTAGTACGTCGATGTTTCTACTTAAAAGTCTGTGAGAAACTGAGCCGTGAACGCGCCTGCGTGGGCTGGCGTCGTGAAGTGTTAAGTCAGTTAGTACAAGAGTGGGGTTGGGATGAAGCCCGCCTGACGATGCTGGATAACCGTGCCAACTGGAAAATTGACCAGGTACGCGAAGCGCACAACGAACTGCTCGACGCAATGATGCAGAGCTATCGTAATTTGATCCGTTTTGCGCGCCGTAACAATCTTAGCGTCAGCGCCAGTCCGCAGGATATTGGCGTGCTGACCCGCAAGCTGTATGCCGCATTTGAAGCCTTGCCCGGCAAAGTGACGCTGGTGAACCCGCAAATCTCACCGGATCTCTCAGAACCCAATCTGACCTTTATCCACGTGCCGCCAGGTCGCGCCAACCGTTCGGGTTGGTATCTCTACAACCGCGCGCCTAACATGGATTCGATCATCAGCCATCAGCCGCTGGAATATAACCGCTATCTCAATAAGCTGGTGGCGTGGGCGTGGTTTAACGGCCTGCTGACATCGCGTACGCATTTGTTTATTAAGGGTAACGGTATTGTCGACTTGCCGAAGCTGCAGGAAATGGTCGCCGATGTCTCGCACCACTTCCCGCTGCGTCTGCCAGCACCAACGCCGAAAGCGTTGTACAGTCCGTGCGAAATTCGCCATCTGGCGATTATCGTCAACCTCGAATATGACCCGACGGCGGCGTTCCGCAATCAGGTCGTGCATTTTGATTTCCGTAAGCTCGATGTCTTCAGCTTTGGCGAAGAGCAAAATTGTCTGGTGGGTAGCGTAGACCTGCTGTATCGCAACTCGTGGAATGAAGTGCGAACCCTGCACTTCAACGGCGAGCAGGCGATGATTGAAGCGTTAAAAACGATTCTGGGCAAAATGCACCAGGATGCCGCGCCGCCGGATAGCGTCGAGGTCTTCTGCTATAGCCAGCATCTGCGCGGTTTAATTCGCACCCGTGTGCAGCAACTGGTGTCTGAGTGTATCGAATTACGCCTCTCCAGCACTCGTCAGGAAACCGGACGCTTCAAAGCGCTGCGCGTTTCCGGGCAGACGTGGGGACTGTTCTTCGAGCGCCTGAACGTTTCGGTACAGAAGCTGGAAAACGCGATTGAATTCTATGGCGCGATTTCACATAACAAACTGCACGGGCTTTCCGTTCAGGTTGAGACTAACCATGTGAAACTGCCGTCGGTGGTAGACGGTTTTGCCAGCGAAGGGATTATTCAGTTCTTTTTCGAAGAAACGGGTGATGAGCAGGGCTTTAATATCTACATTCTGGACGAGAGTAATCGGGCCGAGGTGTATCACCACTGCGAAGGTAGCAAAGAGGAACTGGTACGCGATGTCAGCCGTTTCTACTCATCATCGCACGATCGCTTTACCTACGGCTCCAGCTTCATCAACTTTAACTTGCCGCAGTTCTATCAGATTGTGAAAACAGACGGGCGCGCGCAGGTAATCCCGTTCCGTACCCAGCCAATTAGCGCCGTTCCGCCAGTCAGTCAGGACAGCGAAACGCCGCTGTTACAGCAGTATTTCTCGTGAGTTAACTTGCCCGGATGCGCGACGCTTACCGGGCCAAAGTAGGCCGGATAAGCGAAGCGCATCCGGCACTAAAACTTAACGGAAACTTACCTCTTCACCCGCTTGTTGCGTTGCCGCCTGTTCCAGCAGATCCCAGAAGGTTTCACCGCTGCGGTCGCAAACCCACTCGTCGCCTTTCAGGTCAAAATGGTAACCGCCCTGTTTAGTGGCCAACCATACCTGGTGCAGCGGCTCCTGACGGTTAATGATAATTTTGCTGCCATTTTCGAAGCTGATGGTCAGTACGCCACCGTTGATCTCACAATCGATATCGCTGTCGCCGTCCCAGTCGTCCAGACGCTCTTCAATGGTCATCCACAGGGTGTCGGCAAGGCGATGAAATTCACTGTCGTTCATTTTTTTATCCTGTTTTTCGTGATGGCCGCAGTATAACGCGGAATAAATCACGTTGCAGTTTTTAGCCAAACTCTTGCTTTTACGCCTTCTCCTGCGATGATAGAAAACAGAAAGCATGAACTTACAGGCAATCCATAATGAAAAACGTGTTTCAGGCACTCGCTGTACTTTTTACACTGTTCAGCCTGACGGGCTGTGGTCTGAAGGGACCTCTCTATTTCCCGCCAGCAGACAAAAACGCGCCGCCTCCGACGAAGAGCATTCAGTCGCCAGCACAATCTACGACGCCGGATAAAAACGATCGTGGAATCAGTGATGGGCCTTCTCAGGTGAATTACTGACGGTAAGTTTCTGTACCCGCGTGAACGGAGTAAACAATGCAATTCTCTAAAATGCATGGCCTTGGCAACGATTTTATGGTCGTCGACGCGGTAACGCAGAATGTCTTTTTCTCACCCGAGCTGATCCGTCGCTTGTCTGACCGGCATCTGGGTGTTGGGTTCGATCAACTGCTGGTCGTCGAGCCGCCGTACGATCCGGAGCTGGATTTCCATTACCGCATTTTTAATGCTGATGGCAGCGAAGTCTCGCAGTGTGGCAATGGCGCTCGTTGCTTTGCCCGTTTTGTGCGCCTGAAAGGGTTGACGAATAAGCGTGATATTCGTGTCAGTACCGCGAATGGCCGCATGGTATTAAGCGTAACGGACGATGAGCTGGTGCGGGTCAACATGGGGGAACCCAACTTCGAACCCTCGCAGGTCCCTTTTCGTGCCAATAAAGCAGAGAAGACCTATATTATGCGAGTGGCCGAGCAGACAGTATTGTGCGGCGTGGTTTCAATGGGGAATCCGCATTGCGTGATTCAGGTTGATGATGTTGATACGGCCACGGTGGAAACACTGGGACCGGTTCTGGAAAGCCATGAACGCTTCCCTGAACGCGCCAATATCGGCTTTATGCAAGTGGTCAAGCGTGAGCATATCCGACTGCGTGTTTATGAGCGTGGCGCGGGTGAAACGCAGGCTTGCGGCAGCGGCGCGTGTGCGGCTGTCGCTGTCGGTATTCAGCAGGGCCTGCTGGCAGATGAAGTGAGGGTGGAATTACCGGGCGGTCGACTTGATATCGCCTGGAAAGGTCCGGGTCATCCGTTATATATGACTGGCCCGGCGGCACATGTCTACGACGGATTTATTCACTTATGAAGCAACCAGGGGAAGAACTACAGGAAACGCTCATGGAACTGGACGACCGGGCGGTCGTCGATTATCTGCAACGTAATCCTGAGTTTTTTATCCGTAATGCTCAAGCGGTTGAAGCGATGCGCGTCCCGCATCCGGTGCGGGGCACGGTCTCTTTAGTTGAATGGCATATGGCGCGGGCGCGCAATCATATCAACGTGCTGGAAGAGAACATGGCGTTGTTGATGGAACAAGCGAATGCCAACGAAAGCCTGTTCTATCGACTGTTAAATCTGCAAGGACGACTGGTGTCCGCGAACAGTCTCGACGACATGCTGATGCGACTTCATCGCTGGGCGCGTGAGTTAGGGCTGGCGGGAGCGACGGTTCGTCTGTTTCCGGATCGCTGGCGACTTGGCGCGCCCTCGAAATTCACCCATCTGGCATTAAGCCGCCAGGCTTTCGAACCGCTGCGCATTCAGCGTCTGGGTCAGTCACAGCACTACCTTGGACCACTCCACGGCCCGGAATTGTTAGTCATGATGCCGGAAGCGAAAGCCATCGGCTCGGTGGCAATGTCGATGTTGGGGCCAGATGGCTCTCTTGGTGTCATGTTGTTCAGTAGCCGTGATGCCAATCATTACCAGCAGGGGCAGGGCACGCAGTTATTGCAGGAAATCTCGCTGATGTTGCCGGAACTGCTGGAGCGTTGGATTGAACGCGTATGACCGATTCACCCCTTTCTCAGGATGTGGCGCGCTTTTTGCGCTATCTGGGCGTTGAGCGCCAGCTTAGCCCGATCACATTGCTAAATTATCAGCGTCAGCTTGATGCCATCATTGCGTTAGCCGGTGAAACCGGTCTGCAAAGCTGGCAGCAGTGTGACGCTTCGATGGTGCGTAGTTTTGCCGTACGCAGCCGACGTAAAGGTCTGGGGCCGGCGAGTCTGGCGTTGCGCCTGTCTGCACTGCGCAGTTTCTTCGACTGGATGGTTAATCAGGGCGAGCTGAACGCTAATCCGGCAAAAAGTGTTTCCGCGCCGAAAGCGCCGCGCCATTTACCCAAAAATATCGACGTTGATGATGTTAATCGCCTGCTGGATATCGATCTCAACGATCCCCTCGCCGTGCGAGACCGGGCGATGTTGGAAGTGATGTACGGTGCAGGGCTGCGTCTGTCTGAACTGGTGGGGCTGGATATTAAACATCTCGATCTTGATACTGGCGAAGTATGGGTGATGGGCAAGGGCAGTAAAGAACGCCGTCTGCCGATTGGCCGCAATGCGGTGGCGTGGATTGAGCACTGGTTGGATCTGCGCGGACTGTTTGGCAGCGATGACGATGCGCTGTTCCTGTCAAAACTGGGCAAACGTATCTCGGCGCGCAATGTGCAGAAACGCTTTGCGGAATGGGGTATCAAGCAGGGGCTGAACAGCCACGTACATCCCCACAAATTGCGCCACTCTTTTGCGACGCATATGCTGGAGTCGAGCGGCGATCTGCGCGGAGTGCAGGAGTTATTGGGCCATGCCAATCTCTCCACGACCCAAATCTATACCCATCTTGACTTTCAACACCTGGCTTCAGTGTACGATGCGGCGCATCCACGCGCCAAACGGGGGAAATAATGCGTTTTTACCGGCCTTTGGGGCGCATTTCTGCGCTCACCTTTGACCTTGATGATACCCTTTACGATAACCGTCCCGTTATCACACGCACCGAGCAGGAAGCGCTCGCGTTTGTACAGAACTACCATCCCGCGCTGCGTGCGTTGCAAAATAGCGACCTGCAGCGCTTACGCCAGGCCGTTCGCGACGCCGAGCCGGAAATCTACCACGATGTTACCCAATGGCGTCACCGCGCCGTAGAGCGCGCTATGCTGGAGGCGGGGTTGTCAGAGGCAGAAGCCAGAATGGGGGCGAACGCGGCGATGATGAATTTTGCCAAATGGCGTAGCCGTATTGATGTCCCACAGGCGACGCATGACACGCTGAAGGCGCTGGCCCGTAAATGGCCGCTGGTGGCGATCACCAACGGTAATGCGCAACCGGAGCTGTTCGGCCTGGGTGATTATTTTGAGTTTGTGCTGCGCGCGGGTCCGGATGGGCGATCAAAACCGTTCAGCGACATGTACTCGCTGGCCGCGGAAAAACTGAATCTGCCTGTGGGGGAAATCCTGCATGTGGGTGATGATCTGACGACAGACGTTGCCGGTGCCATTCGTTGCGGCATGCAGGTTTGCTGGATCAAACCGGAAAATGCCGACCTGATGCAAACCGCTGACAGCCGTTTACTTCCGCATATTGAAATTTCACAGTTGGCATCTCTGACCTCGCTGATATAATCACCAACAACTCTGTATAAATTCCCAGGGGTCCGGTGGGGCCCTGTTGATTCCGGCGGTGCCAATGGACGTTTCTTACCTGCTCGATAGCCTCAATGACGAACAGCGCCAGGCTGTGGCCGCGCCACGCAGCAACATGCTGGTTCTGGCGGGCGCGGGGAGTGGTAAAACGCGTGTGCTGGTGCACCGTATCGCCTGGTTACTGACGGTTGAGAACAACTCGCCGTACTCCATTATGGCGGTGACGTTTACCAACAAAGCGGCGGCGGAAATGCGTCACCGTATTGGTCAGATCATGGGCACCAGCCAGGGCGGTATGTGGGTGGGGACGTTCCACGGTCTGGCGCACCGTCTGCTGCGCGCGCACCACATGGATGCGAATCTGCCACAGGATTTCCAGATCCTCGACAGCGAAGACCAGTTGCGTCTGCTTAAGCGCCTGATCAAAGCAATGAATCTGGATGAGAAGCAGTGGCCACCGCGTCAGGCGATGTGGTTCATCAACAGCCAGAAAGATGAAGGGCTACGCCCGCACCATTTACAGAGCTATGGCAACCCGGTTGAGCAAACCTGGCAGAAGGTCTATCAGGCCTACCAGGAAGCGTGTGACCGCGCGGGGCTGGTGGATTTCGCCGAGCTGCTGCTGCGCGCCCATGAACTGTGGCTTAACAAGCCACATATCCTGCAGCATTACCGCGAACGCTTTACCAATATCCTGGTCGACGAATTCCAGGATACCAACAACATTCAGTACGCGTGGATCCGCCTGCTGGCGGGCGACAGCGGTAAAGTGATGATCGTGGGTGATGACGATCAGTCGATCTACGGCTGGCGCGGCGCACAGGTGGAAAACATCCAGCGCTTCCTCACTGACTTCCCCGGCGCAGAAACCATCCGTCTGGAGCAGAACTACCGTTCGACCAACAACATCCTCAGCGCGGCCAACGCCCTGATTGAAAACAACAACGGGCGTCTGGGTAAAAAGCTGTGGACTGACGGGGTCGACGGCGAACCGATCTCTCTGTACTGCGCGTTCAACGAGCTCGATGAAGCGCGCTTTGTGGTCAACCGTATCAAGACCTGGCAGGACAACGGCGGAGCGCTGGAACAATGCGCCATTCTGTATCGCAGCAACGCCCAGTCGCGCGTACTGGAAGAGGCGCTGTTACAGGCCAGCATGCCGTACCGTATTTACGGCGGTATGCGCTTCTTTGAACGCCAGGAAATCAAAGATGCGCTCTCTTACCTGCGTCTGATCGCTAACCGCAACGATGATGCTGCGTTTGAACGCGTGGTGAATACACCGACGCGCGGTATTGGCGATCGTACACTGGATGTGGTGCGCCAGACCTCGCGTGACCGCCAGCTAACGCTGTGGCAGGCCTGTCGTGAGCTGCTGCAGGAAAAAGCCCTTGCCGGTCGTGCTGCCAGCGCGCTACAGCGTTTTATGGAGCTTATTGAGGCACTGGCGCAGGAGACCGCCGATATGCCACTGCACGTGCAGACTGACCGGGTGATTAAAGACTCCGGCTTGCGCATGATGTACGAACAGGAGAAAGGCGAGAAGGGCCAGACACGTATCGAAAACTTAGACGAACTGGTCACGGCAACGCGCCAGTTCAGCTACAACGAAGAAGATGAAGATTTAATGCCGCTGCAGGCGTTTCTGTCTCACGCCGCGCTGGAAGCGGGTGAAGGGCAGGCGGATACCTGGCAGGACGCGGTCCAACTGATGACCCTGCACTCGGCGAAAGGCCTGGAGTTCCCGCAGGTCTTTATTGTCGGGATGGAAGAAGGCATGTTCCCCAGCCAGATGTCGCTGGACGAAGGCGGTCGTCTGGAAGAAGAACGTCGTCTGGCCTATGTCGGCGTGACTCGCGCGATGCAAAAGCTGACGCTGACCTACGCCGAAACGCGCCGCCTGTACGGCAAAGAGGTTTACCATCGCCCATCGCGCTTTATCGGCGAACTGCCGGAAGCGTGCGTGGAAGAGGTTCGCCTTCGCGCCACTGTCAGCCGCCCGGTCAGCCATCAACGGATGGGCACGCCAATGGCGGAGAACGACACCGGTTATAAGCTCGGTCAGCGCGTGCGCCACGCCAAGTTTGGTGAAGGCACCATCGTCAACCTCGAAGGCAGCGGCGAGCACAGTCGCCTGCAGGTGGCGTTCCAGGGGCAGGGCATTAAATGGTTGGTGGCGGCCTACGCCAGACTGGAAACGGTGTGATCGCCTGATGTCGCTGCGCTTATCCGGCCTACAGACCGGGTAACATTTTTATTCGTAGGCCGGATAAGGCGAAGCCGCCATCCGGCTATCTGTCGGTTAATATTCTGAAATCATAGATAAATAATTCCCCTCTGCTAACCTTTCTGTATAAGGGGAAATTATTACTTTTTCGCCATCCGTTGCGTGTTGACGTCAAAATTTTGCTGGCGTAACATGCGCGCACGATTACGCTAAGAGGACATTCGCCTTGGACACACCCAGTAGATACTGGCTCATTATCCTGTCATCCAGGATCAACTCCTAAGGCTATCCCTTTTTGCTGATAGCCTTCGCGGTTGTCAGCGACCTTCTGTTTTTTCCCGTCGCGCTGAGTCAGGCTGTTTAATGGTCTGAAACCCAATTTGTTTCTGTGTGCCCTCCGAACTGTCCGATAATTTTTTGCATTGGGAGTCCCGGTCATGCTGAGCGCATTTCAACTGGAAAACAATCGTTTAACTCGCCTTGAGGCGGACGAGATCGAGCACCTGGCCAGTTCGGTTTGGGTCGATTTAGTCGAGCCGGATGACGAAGAACGAAACCGTGTGCAAAAGGACTTGGGCCAGAATCTGGCTACGCGCCCTGAACTGGAAGACATCGAAGCATCCGCACGTTTTTTTGAAGACGAAGACGGTTTGCACATCCACTCCTTCTTCTTTTATGAAGACGCCGACGATCACGCGGGCAACTCAACCGTCGCATTTACCATTCGCGAAGGTCGCCTGTTTACCCTGCGCGAGCGCGAACTGCCGGCTTTTCGCCTGTACCGCATGCGTGCGCGCAATCAGGCGATGGTGGATGGCAACGCCTACGAGCTGCTGCTCGACCTGTTCGAAACCAAAATCGAACAGCTGGCGGATGAAATAGAAAATATCTACAGCGATCTGGAAAAACTCAGCCGTGTGATCATGGAAGGGCGTCAGGGCGATGAATATGACGAAGCGCTGTCGACGCTGGCGGAGCTGGAAGATATCGGCTGGAAGGTACGCTTGTGTCTGATGGATACCCAGCGCGCACTGAACTTCCTGGTGCGTAAAGCGCGTCTGCCGGGCAGTCAGCTGGAGCAGGCGCGTGAGATCCTGCGCGATATCGAGTCCCTGTTGCCGCATAACGAATCACTGTTCCAGAAGGTTAACTTCCTGATGCAGGCGGCGATGGGCTTTATCAACATCGAGCAGAACCGCATCATCAAGATCTTCTCGGTGGTTTCTGTCGTATTCCTGCCGCCGACGCTGGTGGCTTCCAGCTATGGCATGAACTTTGAGTTTATGCCAGAGCTGCACTGGAGCTTCGGTTATCCTGGCGCGATTGTCTTTATGATGCTCGCGGGTCTGGCGCCGTATCTGTACTTTAAGCGCAAGAACTGGCTGTAATAACTGTACTTTATCCGGCCTACAGCGATGTGCTTTTGTAGGCCGGATAAGCGAAGCGCCATCCGGCACTCCCCTAGCTCCGACGAACCCGTCGTTGCGTATAAATCGCATCCATCACGAAAATTGCCAGCGCCACCCAGATAAAGGCGAAGGTGACCATTTTATCCGCTCCCGGCACTTCACCGTAGAACGTTACTGCCAGCAGGAACATCAGCGTTGGCCCGATATACTGGAAAAAGCCCAGCGTGGACAGACGTAGACGGGTTGCCGCACCGGTAAAGCACAGCAGCGGGATTGTGGTCACGACACCCGCAGCAATCAGCAGCAGATTAAGCGACATGGGGTTCTGACCCATATGGCTGGTCGGGCTGTCTGCGATACCAAACAGATAGATGGCCGCAACGGGCAAGAGCCACAGGGTTTCGATCAGCATGCCGGTTTGCGCTTCGACGGCGATTTTCTTGCGCACCAGACCATAGAAAGCAAAGCTGAACGCCAGCCCCAAGGCGATTATTGGCAGGGAGCCAAAGGTCCATAGCTGCACCAGCACGCCACAAGCGGCTAATAAGACCGCAAGCCACTGCATACGACGGAAGCGTTCTCCGAGGAAAATCATCCCCAACACGATATTCACCAGCGGGTTAATAAAGTAACCGAGGCTGGCTTCCAGCATATGGTGGTTATTGACCGCCCAGATAAAGAGCAGCCAGTTTCCGCCGATTAGGACCGCCGAGAGCGCCAGCAGAAAAATCTTCTTTGGCGTTTGCAGCAGCGTTTTGACACCTGACCATTGGCGACTAACGCTCATCAGCGCCACCATAAAGAAAAATGACCAGATGACGCGGTGCGTCAGGATCTCATCCGCCGGGACGTAATAAATCAGTTTGAAGTAGGCGGGAGCGATACCCCAAATAAAATAGGCAGCAAGAGCGAGTAACACGCCCTGCCGCGTTTGTTTAGCATCCATTGGGAGAACTCATTACAGAAAAGTAACCGTAGTTTACCTTTTTTCAGGCGCTTACCCCACCATATAAGTGGCAGTTGCACTGGCGATATAAAGCTGTTCTTCGTTATGCAGTTCCACGCGTGCGACAGCCACTTTATTGCCTGCTCGCAGCAGACTGCTGGTGGCCGTAAAGCGGTTCCCTCTGCCTGGCCGCAGGTAATCAACGCGCAGATCGATGGTGCCCATTCGTGACATGCGCTGGCGTAGCTCGTCCTCGCTGATGGTCTCGTGGCGGGTTAGCGTACTGCCAACGCACACCAGTCCGGCGGCAACGTCCAGCGCTGAGGCGATCACCCCGCCGTGCAGGATGCTTTGTGCCCAGTTACCCACCATCATCGGTTGGTTATTAAACGCTAATTGCGCAAATTCTTTTTCATAACGTTCCAGTTCCAGCCCCAATGCCCGATTAAACGGCATATGATAGACAAACATTTCACCCACTAATTTAAGGGCTTGCTCAGCAGTAAGAACAGCAGACATACGATCCCGACACCTTATTGGTTAATGAAATGTTGATATTATGCTTATTATTTGTTGTTTTCTACTTTAGGACGGGATAACTAACGAGGAACTAGCTAAGTATGTAGAATACTTGGCAGATAATTATACAATTCATCAATATTTTGGTTCAGGAGAACACTACCGATGCGGGCGATTCTGGGTTGGTTACTACCAGCAGTCATGCTGCCGTTGACCGCGTATGCGCAGGAAGCGACAGTGAAAGAGATTCATGATGCACCAGCAGTGAGAGGCAGTATCATCGCCAATATGCTGCAAGAACACGATAATCCTTTCACGCTGTACCCCTATGACACCAACTATCTCATCTACACCAATACCAGCGATATGAACAAAGAGGCGATCAGCAGCTATAACTGGTCGGATAATGCGCGCAAAGATGAGGTTAAGTTTCAGCTAAGCCTGGCATTTCCGCTTTGGCGCGGGATTTTGGGCCCGAATTCAGTGCTCGGTGGTTCATATACTCAGAAATCCTGGTGGCAGCTTTCTAATAGTGAAGAGTCTTCACCGTTTCGTGAAACTAACTACGAGCCGCAGCTGTTCCTTGGATTCGCCACCGACTATCGCTTTGCTGGCTGGACGCTGCGTGATGTCGAAATGGGCTATAACCATGATTCGAATGGGCGATCCGATCCCACCTCGCGCAGTTGGAACCGTCTGTACACTCGTCTGATGGCTGAAAATGGCAACTGGCTGGTGGAGGTTAAACCGTGGTACGTCATCGGTAGCACCGACGATAACCCCGACATCACCAAATACATGGGCTACTACCAGCTGAAAATGGGCTATCACCTCGGTGATGCCGTCATCAGCGTGAAAGGCCAGTACAACTGGAATACCGGTTACGGTGGTGCTGAAATCGGCGCGAGCTACCCGATCACGAAGCATGTTCGCTTCTACACCCAGGTCTATAGCGGCTACGGCGAATCGCTGATCGACTACAATTTCAATCAGACGCGTGTGGGTGTGGGTGTGATGCTCAACGATATCTTCTGATAGGTTTGATAGCATTTTAATCATTGCAGTTTCTCTCTCAGGCGCTGAAAATAGCGCCTGTTTTTCTTTCAGGCTAATGGGGTTAATGTGGCGCAGGCGGAAGTGTTGAATCTGGAAATGGGCGCTAAACAGGTTTTGCAGGAAACCTTTGGCTACCAACAGTTTCGCCCAGGTCAGGAAGAAATCATCGATACTGTGCTTTCTGGTCGCGACTGCCTGGTCGTCATGCCGACCGGTGGTGGGAAATCCCTGTGCTATCAAATCCCCGCATTATTGCTGAACGGGCTCACCGTTGTTGTTTCGCCGCTTATTTCCCTGATGAAAGATCAGGTCGACCAATTATTAGCAAACGGCGTGGCGGCGGCGTGTCTGAACTCTACCCAAAGTCGTGAACAGCAGCTTGAGGTCATGGCTGGTTGTCGCAGCGGGCAAATTCGCTTGCTGTACATTGCGCCTGAACGTTTGATGCTGGATAACTTCCTCGAACATCTGGCGCACTGGAATCCGGTATTGCTGGCCGTTGATGAAGCGCACTGCATCTCGCAATGGGGGCACGATTTCCGCCCGGAATACGCCGCGTTGGGCCAATTGCGCCAGCGTTTTCCGACGCTGCCATTCGTAGCGCTGACCGCGACCGCGGATGACACCACCCGCCTGGATATTGTGCGTCTGCTGGGGCTCAACGACCCGCTCATTCAGATCAGCAGCTTTGACCGGCCGAATATTCGCTACATGCTGATGGAGAAGTTTAAGCCGCTCGATCAGCTGATGCGCTACGTGCAAGAGCAGCGCGGTAAGTCCGGCATTATCTATTGCAACAGCCGTGCGAAGGTCGAAGACACCGCCGCGCGTTTGCAAAGCCGCGGCATCAGCGCGGGGGCCTATCATGCCGGGCTGGAAAACGCCGTACGCGCTGAAGTGCAGGAGAAATTCCAGCGCGATGACCTGCAAATCGTGGTGGCGACCGTGGCGTTCGGGATGGGAATCAACAAACCTAACGTACGCTTTGTGGTGCATTTTGATATCCCGCGTAACATCGAATCCTATTACCAGGAAACCGGCCGTGCCGGACGTGACGGCCTGCCGGCGGAAGCGATGCTGTTTTACGATCCGGCTGATATGGCATGGCTGCGCCGTTGCCTGGAAGAGAAACCCGCCGGACAGTTACTGGATATTGAACGGCATAAACTCAATGCGATGGGAGCGTTTGCCGAGGCGCAAACCTGTCGTCGTCTGGTATTGCTGAATTATTTTGGCGAAGGGCGGCAGGAGCCGTGCGGCAACTGCGATATTTGCCTCGATCCGCCAAAACAGTACGATGGCTTAATGGATGCGCGCAAAGCGCTGTCGACTATCTACCGTGTCAACCAACGCTTTGGTATGGGGTATGTCGTGGAAGTTTTGCGCGGAGCCAATAACCAGCGTATTCGCGAACTGGCCCATGACAAGCTGCCGGTCTATGGCATTGGTCGTGAACAGAGCCATGAACATTGGGTGAGCGTCATTCGCCAGCTTATTCATCTTGGGCTGGTGACGCAGAATATTGCTCATCACTCCGCGTTACAGTTAACCGAAGCCGCGCGTCCGGTGTTGCGCGGTGATGTTGCGTTACAGCTTGCGGTGCCGCGTATCGTGGCGCTGAAACCGCGCGTGATGCAGAAATCCTTCGGCGGCAACTATGACCGCAAGCTCTTCGCCAAATTGCGTAAGCTGCGTAAAGCGATTGCCGATGAAGAAAATATCCCGCCGTACGTGGTTTTCAATGATGCGACGCTGATAGAAATGGCCGAGCAGATGCCGGTTTCTCCGAGCGAAATGTTAAGCGTCAACGGCGTGGGCATGCGTAAACTTGAGCGTTTCGGCAAAGAGTTTATGGCGCTTATTCGTGCACACGTTGATGGCGACGACGAAGAGTAGTCAGCCGGGCAAAAAAGTGCCAGGATGGTGACTCACTGAACTATTCCCCCGCGAGTCATTTTTATGTTAACGCTATTTTTCACCGTTGCGTTGGTGCATATCGTTGCACTGATGAGTCCCGGTCCCGATTTTTTCTTTGTCTCTCAAACGGCGGTGAGCCGTTCGCGTAAAGAAGCGATGATGGGTGTGCTGGGTATTACCTGTGGCGTCATGGTATGGGCTGGCGTGGCACTGCTCGGTTTACACCTGATCATCGAAAAAATGGCCTGGCTGCATACCATTATTATGGTCGGCGGGGGGCTGTATCTGTGCTGGATGGGCTACCAGATGCTGCGCGGCGCGTTTAAAAAACAGGACGTTGCTGCTCCCACTCCGCAGGTTGAGCTGGCGCAGAGCGGACGCAGCTTTTTAAAAGGTCTGCTCACCAACCTGGCGAACCCTAAAGCCATTATCTACTTTGGCTCCGTGTTCTCATTGTTCGTTGGCGATAACGTAGGAACGGGCGCACGTTGGGGGATCTTTGCCCTCATTATCGTGGAAACGCTGGCATGGTTTACCGTAGTCGCCAGCCTGTTTGCGCTACCGAAAATGCGCCGCGGTTATCAGCGTCTGGCAAAGTGGATCGATGGATTTGCCGGTGCGCTATTCGCAGGTTTCGGCATTCACCTGATTATTTCGCGTTAATTTACCTGCAGGCCGGATAAGCGGTAGCGTCATCCGGCACTGATCTCAGGCATGCCGTGCTGATGCCAGCAGGGCGCCTATCAGCATAAACAGTGAACCAAACACCTTGTTCAGCGCCTTCATTTGCTTTGGCCCCTTAATCCAGCCGGCAATACGGGTGGCCAGCGTCGCGTAACCGATCATCACAATGATATCGACCACGATGGTCGTCACGCCCAACACCACATACTGCATGAGCTGAGGCTCCTGTGGCAGGATAAACTGTGGGAACAGCGCGGCAAGAAAAACAATGCTTTTGGGGTTGGTCAGATTAACAAAGACCGCACGTTTGAACAGGCGGCTGCGTGTTTGCGTGTTCGCCATGGTGTTCAGATCGATAGCGCCCGCTGCCCGCCATTGCTGAATGCCCAACCAAATCAAATAGGCCGCTCCCGCCCACTTCAGCACTTCAAACGCGATGACTGAGCGTGAGAACAGTGTCCCCAGCCCAACGCCAACCAGTACGATATGAATGCCAAGCCCGGTCTGCAAACCGGCAATCGACGCGCTGGCGCCGCGATAGCCGTGACTGATGGCGGTTGTCATGGTGTTGATTGCGCCAGAGCCCGGAGACAAGCTCAAAATAATAGAGGTCAGCAGGTAGGCGAACCACCATTCAAAGGTCATGAGAAACTCCCGGATTGTCTATTTTTATGCCACAATACGCTACTGCCGTTGCGTTGTATCAGGCTCGGCGAAAAAAACGATTTTACTTGGTCAGCGAGGCTGGATACCCGATGTTTCAGCAGCAAAAAGACTGGGAAACAAGAGAAAACGCGTTTGCCGCTTTTTCCATGGGGCCACTGACAGATTTCTGGCACCAGCGGGAGGAAGCGGAGTTTACGGGTGTAGATGATGTTCCCGTACATTTTGTTCGCTTTCGTGCCGAAAAAAACGATCGCGTCATCGTTGTCTGTCCTGGGCGCATTGAAAGCTATGTGAAATACGCTGAGCTGGCGTATGACCTGTTTCATTCTGGTTTTGACGTACTCATTATCGATCACCGTGGTCAGGGGCGCTCCGGGCGGATGTTATCGGACCCACATCGTGGTCATGTCGATAACTTTAATGACTATGTCGATGATTTAGCCGCCTTCTGGCAGCAGGAAGTGCAGCCGGGCCCATGGCGAAAACGCTATATACTGGCGCATTCCATGGGGGGCGCGATTGCCACGCTGTTCCTGCAGCGCCATCCCAATCAATGTGATGCCATTGCGCTTTGTGCGCCCATGTTTGGTATTGTGATGCGTTTTCCCGACTGGATGGTGCGCCACATTCTTGACTGGGCCGAAGGGCATCCGCGCATCCGTGAAGGCTATGCGATGGGGACCGGTCGCTGGCGGGCGCTGCCATTCGGTATGAATGCGCTCACCCATAGTCGACAGCGCTATCGGCGTAACCTACGCTTCTACGCAGATGATCCACGGTTACGTGTGGGTGGCCCTACCTATCACTGGGTGCGTGAAGGTATTCAGGCGGGCGAACAGGTTCTGGCCGGAGCGGGTGATGACGCAACGCCAGCGCTGCTTATTCAGGCCGAAGAAGAGCGTGTGGTGGATAACCGCATGCACGATCGTTTTTGTGAACTCCGCGCTGCAGCAGGCCATCCGGTAGAAGGAGGTCAGCCGCTTGTCATAAAAGGCGCGTACCATGAGATCCTTTTCGAAAAGGACGCAATGCGCTCAGTCGCGCTTAACGCCATTGTTGATTTTTTCAACAGGCATAACTCATCCAGCGGAACTCGCTTTTCCTAGAGGTTTAATTTTCTTATGTATCAGGTTGTTGCGTCTGATTTAGACGGTACGCTGCTTTCTCCCGACCATACTTTGTCCCCTTATGCCAAAGAGACGCTGAAACTTCTGACGGCTCGCGGTGTTCACTTCGTGTTTGCCACCGGTCGTCATCATGTTGATGTGGGGCAAATTCGCGATAACCTCGGCATTAAAACCTACATGATCACGTCCAACGGTGCCCGCGTGCACGATCCTGACGGAAATCTGGTGTTTTCCCACAACCTGGATCGCGACATTGCCAGCGATCTGTTTGGTGTTGTGAACGCCAACCCGGATATCGTGACGAACGTTTACCGCGACGATGAGTGGTTCATGAACCGCCACCGCCCGGAAGAAATGCGTTTCTTTAAAGAGGCGGTATTCAATTATTCACTGTTTGAACCTGCGCTGCTGGAGCCGGAAGGCGTCAGCAAAGTGTTTTTCACCACCGATTCTCACGAAAGATTGCTGCCGCTGGAACAGGCAATTAACGCCCGCTGGGGCGATCGCGTGAACGTCAGTTTCTCCACACTGACGTGCCTGGAAGTGATGGCGGGTGGCGTGTCGAAAGGCCATGCGCTGGAAGCGGTGGCGAAAGCGATGGGCTATAGCCTGAAGGACTGTATTGCCTTCGGCGACGGTATGAACGATGCGGAAATGCTCTCCATGGCAGGCAAAGGCTGTATCATGGGCAACGCGCATCAACGCCTGAAGGATCTGCATCCGGAACTGGACGTCATTGGCCTCAATGCCGACGATGCCGTGCCGCATTATCTGCGTGAGCTTTATCTGCAGTAACGTTGTTGTTCGTTAGTTAACCAGTTGTCAACCGTATTCTTCGCTACAATGGGTGTACCTTTTGTTAAGAGACATCCATTGTGGCGTTACTCATCATTACCACAATTTTGTGGGCCTTTTCCTTTAGCCTGTTTGGCGAGTACCTTGCCGGTCATGTCGATAGCTATTTTGCGGTGCTGGTGCGCGTTGGGCTGGCGGCTCTGGTGTTTTTACCGTTTTTGCGTACCCGTGGGCACAGCGTAAAAACAATCGCGCTGTATATGCTGGTGGGCGCCATGCAGCTTGGCATCATGTATATGCTGAGTTTTCACGCCTATCTGTATCTGACGGTTTCAGAGTTGCTGCTCTTTACCGTGCTGACACCGTTGTACATTACGCTAATTTATGACCTGATGAGCGGGCGCCGTTTACGTTGGAGCTATGCGTTCAGCGCGTTGCTGGCGGTAATTGGCGCAGGGATTATCCGTTACGATCAGGTGACCAGCCACTTCTGGACCGGCCTGCTGCTGGTACAGCTTTCTAACATTAGCTTTGCCATTGGTATGGTGGGTTACAAACGCCTGATGGAAACGCGCCCGATGCCACAGCACAACGCCTTTGCCTGGTTTTACATGGGCGCCTTTATGGTGGCGGTCGTGGCCTGGTTCATGCTGGGCAATGCGCAGAAAATGCCTGCAACTACGCTACAGTGGGGAATTCTGGTGTTTCTTGGCGTGGCGGCGTCCGGCATTGGTTACTTTATGTGGAACTACGGCGCGACCCAGGTGGATGCCGGTACGTTGGGCATTATGAACAATATGCATGTGCCGGCGGGGCTGCTGGTCAATCTGGCTATCTGGCACCAACAACCGCACTGGCCAAGCTTTATCATTGGCGCGGCTGTGATAGTGGCTTCACTGTGGGTACATCGTAAGTGGGTCGTTCCGCACTCCGCACAAACGGCAGGTGGTCACAGGCGTGATTCCGCGCTGAACGAATAAACGCTTCTGTTACCGGCTGGCGCTGTTCTCCGTCGCGCACGGCGGCGTACAGTCGGCTCCACAGCCCATCGCCCAGGGTTTTGGTTACAACCAGACCCTGGCGTTCAAAACTCTCTACTACCCAGTGCGGCAAAGCCGCGATACCCATTTTTGCGGCAACCATCTGAATCAGCAGCAGTGTGTTATCCACACTCTTCAGCGATGGGCTAACGCCCGCAGGCTGCAGGAAATGCCGCCAGACATCCAGTCGACTCCGTTGCACCGGGTAAATCAGCAGCGTCTCGCTGGCCAAATCTTCCGGTGTGATTTGCGTTTTGCTGGCCAGCGGATGGTCGGGGGCCAGGATCAGGCGTACTTCAAAATCGAACATCGGTGAATAGTGCAATCCGCTGCGCGGCAGAATATCGGATGTCATCACCAGATCCAGCTCATCCTGCTGTAACGCTGGTTGCGGATCGAACGTCACGCCGGATTTAAAGTCCATCTCCACCTGCGGCCAGTTGGCACGAAAATTCTCCAACGCGGGCGTCAGCCACTGGATACAGCTGTGGCATTCAATCGCGATACGCAGCCGGGTTTGCTGCGGTTCGTTGCAGGCCTGCAGCGCACGACCAATTTGCGGCAACACCTGATTGGCTAACTGCAGCAGGATTTCTCCCTGCGGCGTAAAGCGCAGAGGCTGGCTTTTACGGATAAAAAGCCGAAAGCCAAGGCGCTGCTCCAGATCGCTGAACTGGTGAGAAAGGGCGGATTGGGTCTGATGCAACGTCGCCGCTGCGGCTGCCAGAGAACCACTGTTCCGCAACGCCTGGAGCGTTTTCAGGTGTTTAATCTCGATCATGAAAGTCCTTCACTTCGGCATGAACAAATTGCGCTTGAGGAATATACAGTAACCGCCAATTATGGATGTGTAAACATCTGGACGGCTAAAATCCTTCGTCTTTTAAATTTATGGTGCGTTGGCTGCGTTTCTCCACCCCGGTCACTTACTTCAGTAAGCTCCCGGGGATGAATAAACTTGCCGCCTTCCCTAAATTCAAAATCCATAGGATTTACATATAATTAGAGGAAGAAAAATGACAATATTGAATCACACCCTCGGTTTCCCTCGCGTTGGCCTGCGTCGCGAGTTGAAAAAAGCGCAAGAAAGCTACTGGGCGGGAAATTCTTCCCGTGAAGATTTGCTGACCGTTGGCCGCGAGCTGCGTGCCCGCCACTGGGATCAGCAGAAGCAGGCGGGCGTTGACCTGCTGCCGGTGGGCGATTTTGCCTGGTACGATCACGTGTTGACCACCAGCCTGCTTCTGGGTAACGTTCCGGCTCGTCATCAAAATAAAGATGGCTCCGTTGATATTGACACCTTATTCCGTATTGGCCGTGGCCGCGCACCGACGGGTGAACCAGCGGCGGCGGCAGAAATGACCAAATGGTTTAATACCAACTACCACTACATGGTGCCGGAGTTCACCAAAGGTCAGCAGTTCAAACTGACCTGGACGCAACTGCTGGATGAAGTGGACGAAGCGCTGGCACTCGGCCACAAGGTAAAACCCGTACTGCTTGGCCCGGTAACTTACCTCTGGCTGGGGAAAGTGAAGGGCGAACAGTTTGACCGCCTGAGCCTGTTGAACGACATTCTACCGGTATACCAGCAGGTACTGGCTGAGTTGGCGAAACGCGGTATTGAGTGGGTGCAAATTGATGAGCCAGCGCTGGTGCTGGAACTGCCTCAGGCGTGGCTGAATGCCTTCAAACCGGCATACGATGCGCTGACCGGCCAGGTGAAGCTACTGCTGACCACCTACTTCGAAGGCGTAACGCCGAACCTGGCGACCATTACCGCGCTGCCGGTGCAGGGGCTGCACGTTGACTTCGTGCACGGTAAAGATGATGTCGCCGAGCTGCACAAACGTCTGCCTGCCGACTGGCTGCTGTCAGCGGGTCTGGTAAATGGTCGTAACGTCTGGCGCGCCGATCTCAGCGAAAAATACGCCCAAATTAAAGATATCGTCGGGAAACGATCGCTGTGGGTGGCTTCTTCATGCTCTTTGCTGCACAGCCCAATTGACCTGAGCGTTGAAACCCGCCTGGATGCCGAAGTGAAGAGTTGGTTTGCCTTCGCGCTGCAAAAATGCGGTGAGCTGGCGCTACTGCGTGATGCGCTGAACAGCGGCGATACCGCGGCGCTGGTTGAATGGAGTGCACCGATTCAGGCGCGTCGCCACTCCACCCGTGTACACAACGCCGCAGTGGAAAAACGTCTGGCGGCGATCACCGCCCAGGACAGCCAGCGCGCCAACGCTTACCCGGTTCGCGCCGAGGCGCAACGTGCCCGCTTTAATCTGCCGGCATGGCCGACCACCACGATCGGCTCATTCCCGCAAACCACCGAAATTCGCGGTCTGCGTCTGGACTTTAAAAAGGGCAACCTGGATGCCGGCAACTACCGTACAGGGATCGCAGAACATATCAAACAGGCGATTGTTGAGCAGGAACGTCTGGGCCTCGACGTACTGGTACACGGTGAAGCTGAACGTAACGACATGGTCGAATACTTTGGCGAACATCTGGACGGCTTCGTCTTTACCCAGAATGGCTGGGTGCAGAGCTACGGCTCACGCTGTGTGAAACCACCGGTTGTGATTGGCGACGTCAGCCGCCCGGAAGCGATTACCGTTGAGTGGGCTAAATACGCGCAGTCTCTGACTGACAAACCGGTTAAAGGCATGCTGACCGGACCGGTGACTATTCTTTGCTGGTCGTTCCCGCGTGAAGATGTGACCCGTGAAACGATCGCGAAACAGATTGCGTTGGCGTTGCGTGATGAAGTGGCAGATCTGGAAGCGGCGGGTATCGGTATTATCCAGATTGATGAACCTGCACTGCGTGAAGGCCTGCCGCTGCGCCGCAGTGACTGGGCGGCATATCTGGAATGGGGCGTGGAAGCCTTCCGCATCAACGCAGCGGTGGCGAGGGATGAAACTCAGATCCACACCCATATGTGTTACTGCGAGTTTAACGACATCATGGATTCCATTGCTGCGCTGGATGCGGACGTGATCACCATTGAAACCTCGCGTTCCGACATGGAGTTACTGGAGTCGTTTGAAGAGTTCGATTACCCGAACGAAATCGGGCCGGGCGTCTATGATATTCACTCACCCAACGTCCCGAGTGTGGAGTGGATTGAAGCCCTGCTGAAGAAAGCGCAACAGCGTATTCCGGCTGAGCGTCTGTGGGTGAACCCGGACTGTGGCCTGAAAACGCGCGGCTGGCCGGAAACGCGTGCGGCGTTGGCTAACATGGTCAAAGCTGCGCAGAATTTGCGTCAGGCTTAACGAAACGTAGGCCCGGTAAGCGAAGCCGCTCCGGGCAATAGGTCGGGTAGCGGTTTTGCCTTACCCGACCGACTCGATTATCTCTTCTCACCGTATTGCGCAAACCACTCCAGCATTCTCTGCCAGCCATCTTTCGCGGACTCTTCGTGATAGCTTGGGCGATAATCGGCATTAAACGCATGGCCAGCATCGGGATAGACGACGATTTCCGCTTTAGCATTGGCGGCTCGTAATGCCTGACGCATGGTTTCCACGCTGTCCTGTGGAATACTGGTATCCTGACCGCCATACAGTCCCAAAACGGGAGCGTTCAGATCGGTGGCAATATCGACAGGGTGTTTGGGGGAGTTCAGCGTTTTATCGCCAACCAATTTGCCATACCACGCCACCGCCGCTTTTAGCTGTGGATTGTGTGCGGCATACAGCCAGGTAATACGTCCACCCCAGCAAAAACCCGTCATCATTAATTGATGCACATCGCCGCCGTTGCGGGAGGCCCAACTGGCAACATGGTCCAGATCCGCCAAAACCTGTGAGTCGGGAACTTTCGCCACCAGGCCGCTTAGAAGCGTCGGGATATCGGCAAAGTCACTGGGATCGCCCTCGCGAAAATAGAGTTCGGGTGCAATAGCCAGATAACCTTCCAGCGCCAGTCGACGGCAAACATCACGAATGTGCTCATGAATACCAAAAATTTCCTGCACAACAATGACGATGGGCAGCGGACCATCGGTCTGTTGCGGTCGTGCGTGATACGCAGGCATATCATCGCCTTGTGATGGAATTGATGTCACTCCGGCGATAATCGCGTTATCCGGGGTGTGAACCGTCGTGGACGACGGTGGGGATACAGCAGGTGCAAAACCAGATTGTCGTGTTGTCATGGTATTCTCCGTACCCTTAAATATTGTGCAAAATAGCGCATTGTTAACTATAGACACATGCAACGAACCACATTGCCTCAAACGGTCTATCTTTTGTGCAAGGCTTCCTTACATTGCGCCATTAATGTGATGGCTATCACTATTTCACGGTAAATCAATGCAATTGATTTCCGTCATAGTGATGACTGTCACGAAAAGATGTTTATGCCTTCGGTAAAGTGTGTTTTTGCTTCTTCTGACAAAACCGATTCACAGAGGAGTTTTTATGTCTAAGTCTGATGTTTTTCATCTCGGCCTCACTAAGAACGATTTACAAGGGGCCCAGCTCGCTATCGTCCCTGGCGACCCGGAGCGTGTGGAAAAGATCGCCGCGCTGATGGATAAGCCGGTCAAGCTGGCATCTCATCGCGAGTTCACTACCTGGCGTGCTGAACTGGATGGTAAAGCCGTGATCGTTTGCTCTACCGGTATCGGCGGCCCGTCCACCTCCATCGCCGTAGAAGAACTGGCGCAACTGGGCATCCGTACCTTCCTGCGTATCGGTACGACTGGCGCTATTCAGCCGCATATCAACGTGGGTGATGTACTGGTGACTACCGCCTCTGTCCGTCTGGACGGTGCGAGTCTGCACTTTGCGCCAATGGAATTCCCGGCTGTTGCAGACTTCGAGTGCACCACCGCGCTGGTGGAAGCGGCGAAATCTATCGGTGCGACCACCCACGTAGGCGTTACCGCGTCTTCAGACACCTTCTACCCGGGCCAGGAGCGTTATGACACCTTCTCTGGTCGCGTAGTGAGCCGTTTCAAAGGCTCTATGGAAGAGTGGCAGTCGATGGGCGTCATGAACTATGAAATGGAATCTGCGACGCTGCTGACCATGTGCGCAAGCCAGGGTCTGCGTGCCGGTATGGTTGCTGGCGTTATCGTCAACCGTACTCAGCAAGAGATCCCGAATGCAGAAACGATGAAGCAAACGGAAAGCCACGCGGTGAAAATCGTGGTAGAAGCCGCGCGCCGTTTACTGTAATTCACCCTTCTTTGCTAAAAGGCCGACGTGTTCGGCCTTTTTATTTTGCGTAGTACCTCGCAGGAAATTCCTTTTAAACTGGACGTTTATACAGCACAATTCTATTTTGTGCGGGTAAGTCGTTGCTGTAAGGGGGCGTTGTGGATATTTCAATTATGATGAGTGCCGTGCTGGCATTAGCCGCAGGGCTGCTGGTGGGCTGGCTGGCGACAAAAGCGCGCGCCGATCAGATCCGCGCAGACCTCATCGAAGAACGACGAGAACTGGATATTGCCCTCAGTGCAGCCCGGCAACAGCTCTCGCAGGAAGCCCACTGGCGTGACGAATGCGAACTGCTGAATAACGAACTCCGCAGCCTGCAGAGTATCAATACCTCACTGGAGGCCGATCTCCGGGAAGTCACCACCCGTCTGGAAGCAACGCAACAGCATGCGGAAGATAAAATTCGCCAGATGATCAACAGCGAACAGCGCCTGAGCGAACAGTTCGAGAATCTGGCGAACCGCATTTTCGAACACAGTAACCGTCGCGTCGATGAGCAAAATCGCCAAAGCCTGAACAGCCTGCTTACACCATTACGCGAACAGCTGGACGGTTTTCGCCGCCAGGTTCAGGATAGCTTTGGTAAAGAGGCGCAAGAGCGCCATACCCTGGCACACGAAATTCGTAATCTCCAGCAACTGAACGCGCAGATGGCGCAGGAAGCCGTTAACCTG
Source organism: Citrobacter sp. wls619 (assembly GCF_005281345.1). Classification (GTDB taxonomy): domain Bacteria; phylum Pseudomonadota; class Gammaproteobacteria; order Enterobacterales; family Enterobacteriaceae; genus Citrobacter. Next base: position 19,306 of record NZ_SZXJ01000064.1, on the reverse strand, counting down.
ACGCGAGCATTAAAAGGTGATAACAAAACACAGGGCAACTGGGGAGAGGTGGTACTTTCGCGGGTACTTGAAGCCTCTGGTCTGCGGGAAGGCTATGAATACGAAACCCAGGTTAGCATCGAGAATGATGCGCGCTCACGGATGCAACCAGACGTTATTGTCCGGCTACCGCAAGGTAAAGACGTCGTGATTGACGCGAAAATGACGCTGGTGGCTTATGAGCGCTATTTTAATGCAGAAGATGAATACACCCGGGAGGGGGCGCTGCAGGAGCATATCGCCTCCGTACGAAATCATATTCGTCTGCTGGGCCGCAAAGACTACCAGCAGTTGCCGGGGTTACGTACGCTGGACTATGTGCTGATGTTTATCCCCGTTGAACCCGCTTTTTTGCTGGCGCTGGACAGGCAGCCCGAACTGATTACCGAAGCACTCAGAAATAACATTATGCTGGTCAGCCCGACGACGTTGTTGGTGGCATTACGTACTATCGCTAACCTGTGGCGCTATGAGCATCAAAGCCGCAATGCGCAACAAATTGCGGATCGGGCCAGTAAACTTTATGACAAGATGCGCCTGTTTGTGGATGATATGTCGGCAATCGGCCAAAGCCTGGATAAAGCCCAGGATAACTACCGACAGGCAATGAAGAAGCTCTCTTCGGGGCGTGGAAATGTCTTATCGCAGGCGGAAGCCTTCCGCGGCTTAGGTGTGGAAATTAAGCGTGAGATTAATCCTGAGTTGGCTGAACATGCCACAAGTCAGGATGAAGAGTACCGTTTGCGCTCGGTCTCCGGGGCGCAACAAGAAGAGACATACGCCGATAATGCGGCGGTAAATCAGCAATCGAGCTAGCCCATTTGGGGTAGCTGAACCCGGCAGAAGGGTAGGGCAAATGGGCCCAATCTGTTACACTTCTCGAACATTTTTTGGATGAGCAGGCACTGAGATGGTGGATAATTCACAAGAAACGACGCACTTTGGCTTTCAGACCGTCGCTAAAGAGCAGAAAGCTGACATGGTGGCCCACGTTTTTCATTCTGTGGCGTCTAAATATGACGTTATGAATGACTTAATGTCATTTGGCATTCATCGTTTGTGGAAGCGGTTCACCATTGACTGTAGTGGCGTGCGTCGTGGACAAACCATTCTGGATTTAGCGGGCGGTACGGGCGATCTGACGGCGAAATTTTCTCGCATGGTTGGTGAAACCGGTAAGGTTATTCTGGCAGATATCAATGACTCAATGCTCAAAATGGGCCGCGAAAAGCTGCGCAATATTGGCGTGATTGGTAACGTTGAATATGTCCAGGCAAATGCTGAGGCGCTGCCGTTCCCTGACAATACCTTTGATTGCATCACCATTTCTTTCGGCCTGCGTAACGTTACGGATAAAGAGAAAGCGCTACGCTCGATGTATCGTGTGTTGAAACCTGGTGGGCGCTTACTGGTGCTGGAATTCTCCAAACCGATCATCGAACCGCTGAGCAAAGCGTATGATGCGTACTCTTTCCATATTTTGCCGCGTATTGGTTCGATGGTTGCGAGCGATGCAGATAGCTACCGCTATTTGGCTGAGTCTATCCGCATGCATCCCGATCAGGACACGTTAAAAGCAATGATGCAAGATGCCGGGTTTGAAAGTGTTGATTACTACAACCTGACGGCAGGTGTTGTTGCGCTGCATCGTGGTTACAAGTTCTGACAGGAGATCGGGGATGCCTTTAAAACCCTTAGTGACCGCTGGCGTTGAAAATCTGCTCAACACCTTTCTGTATCGTTCACCTGCGCTAAAATCAGCCCGAACGCGTTTGCAGAGCAAGGTACTGCGTGTTGATCTCAAAGGATTTTCTACGCCGTTAGTCCTGGTGTTCAGTGAACGCCAGGTCGATGTGCTGGGGGCATGGGAAGGCGAAGCAGATTGCACCGTGATCACACATGCCAGCGTGTTACCCAAATTACGCGACCGGCAGCAGCTCACCACGCTTATTCGTAGCGGCGAACTGGAAGTGCAGGGCGATATTCAGGTGGTGCAGAACTTTGTGGCTCTGGCTGACCTGGCGGAATTTGACCCTGCAGAGCTATTAGCACCTTATACCGGTGATATCGTCGCGGAAGGTGTTAGCAAAGTCCTGCGCGGTGGCGCGAAGTTCCTGCGTCATGGCATTCAACGTCAGCAACGTTATGTTGCCGAAGCGATCACTGAAGAATGGCGTATGGCCCCTGGCCCGCTTGAAGTTGCATGGTTTGCGGAAGAAACGGCAGCGGTTGAGCGTGCGGTCGAATCTCTGGCCAGACGGCTGGAAAAACTGGAGGCCAAATGACGCCAGGAGAAGTACGGCGCCTTTATTTCATCATTCGCACTTTTTTAAGCTACGGTCTTGATGAACTCATCCCCAAAATGCGTATTACGCTGCCGCTCCGTTTGTGGCGTTACACATTGTTTTGGATGCCAAACCGACATAAAGATAAGCCGCTGGGTGAAAGGCTGAGACTGGCTTTGCAGGAATTGGGGCCGGTGTGGATCAAATTTGGTCAAATGCTCTCCACCCGTCGCGATCTGTTTCCGCCGCACATCGCCGATCAGTTGGCCCTGTTGCAGGATCGGGTTGCTCCATTCGATGGACAACGAGCAAAAGAACAAATTGAAGAAGCAATGGGTGGGCTACCTGTTGAAGAGTGGTTTGATGATTTTGAGATCACACCACTGGCATCTGCGTCTATTGCTCAGGTGCATACCGCGCGACTGAAGTCGAATGGCAAAGAGGTGGTGATCAAGGTTATTCGTCCGGATATTCTGCCGGTAATCAAAGCCGATTTAAAACTGATCTATCGCCTTGCTCGCTGGGTTCCTCGCCTGTTGCCGGACGGTCGTCGTCTGCGGCCAACAGAGGTGGTCCGTGAATATGAAAAAACATTGATCGACGAGCTGAACCTGCTGCGTGAGTCGGCAAACGCCATTCAACTGCGACGCAATTTTGAAGACAGCCCGATGCTGTACATCCCGGAAGTGTATTCCGACTATTGCAGTCAGAACATGATGGTGATGGAGCGTATTTACGGTATCCCTGTTTCGGATGTTGCAACGCTAGAGAAGAACGGCACCAACATGAAACTGTTGGCCGAGCGTGGTGTTCAGGTCTTCTTTACCCAGGTATTTCGCGACAGTTTTTTCCATGCCGATATGCATCCTGGTAACATTTTCGTCAGCTATGAGCACCCTGAAAACCCGAAATACATTGGTATTGATTGCGGGATCGTGGGCTCATTAAATAAAGAAGATAAGCGCTATCTGGCTGAAAACTTTATTGCGTTTTTTAATCGCGATTACCGTAAGGTTGCCGAGCTACATGTCGATTCTGGTTGGGTACCCCCCGATACCAATGTTGAAGAATTTGAATTTGCCATTCGTACCGTGTGTGAGCCGATCTTCGAAAAGCCGCTGGCAGAGATCTCCTTTGGTCACGTGCTGTTGAATCTGTTCAATACGGCGCGTCGGTTTAATATGGAAGTCCAGCCTCAACTGGTGTTGTTACAGAAGACGCTGCTGTACGTTGAGGGTGTTGGTCGACAGCTCTATCCTCAGTTAGATCTGTGGAAAACGGCCAAGCCTTTCCTTGAATCCTGGATCAAAGATCAGGTTGGTATTCCGGCGCTTGTCAGGGCATTTAAAGAAAAAGCACCGTTCTGGGTCGAAAAAATGCCAGAAATACCTGAACTGGTGTATGACAGTTTGCGCCAGGGCAAATATTTACAGCACAGTGTTGATAAGATTGCGCGCGAGCTTCATGCGAATCACGTACGTCAGGGACAATCCCGTTATTTATTGGGTATTGGCGCAACGTTGCTGTTAAGTGGGACATTCCTGCTGGTAAGCCGTCCTGAGTGGGGGCTTATGCCTGGCTGGTTAATCGCGGGTGGTGTTATCGCGTGGCTGATCGGCTGGCGCAAAATGCGCTGATTTTTTCATCGCCCAAGGCAGGTCGTGTAACGTATACTACGGCCTTATTAATTCATCATCTATGACAGAGGAACATGTATGGGTGGTATCAGTATTTGGCAGTTGTTGATCATTGCCGTCATCGTTGTACTGCTATTTGGCACCAAGAAACTCGGCTCCATCGGTTCCGACCTTGGCGCGTCTATTAAAGGCTTCAAGAAAGCGATGGGTGATGATGAACCTAAGCAGGATAAAACCAGCCAGGACGCTGATTTTACCGCTAAATCCATCACCGATAAGCAGGGTGAAGTGAAGAAAGAAGACGCCAAAAGCCAAGATAAAGAGCAGGTATAATCCGTGTTTGATATCGGTTTTAGCGAACTGTTATTGGTGTTCGTTATCGGCCTCATCGTACTGGGGCCACAACGATTGCCAGTGGCAGTAAAAACGGTCGCGGGCTGGGTCCGTGCGCTGCGCTCTCTTGCAACTACCGTGCAGAATGAACTGACCCAGGAGCTTAAGCTTCAGGAGTTTCAGGACAGCCTGAAGAAAGTAGAGAAAGCGAGCCTGACAAATTTAACGCCGGAGCTGAAAGCATCGATGGATGAGCTGCGCGAAGCGGCTGAGTCGATGAAGCGTTCTTACAGCGTGCACGATCCTGAGAAAGCGAGCGATGAAGCGCACACTATCCATAACCCGGTGGTGAAAGGAAGTGACGCGCAGCACGAGGGGGTTACCCCTGCTACTGCTGAAGGACAGGCCAGTTCGCCGGAGCAAAAACCGGAATCCACGGGTGCTGACGCGCCGGAGTTAAAGGAAACTGCTTCCGTTACGTCGATGGACGCGGAAAAGAAACCTGCTGCACCTGCTGTCGAATCCTCACCCTCGTCGAGTGATAAACCGTAAACATGTCTGTAGAAGATACTCAACCGCTCATCACGCATCTTATTGAGCTGCGTAAGCGACTCCTGAACTGCATTATTGCGGTTATGGTGATCTTTCTGGCGTTGGTTTATTTTGCCAACGACATTTACCATATGGTTGCGGCACCGCTGATTAAGCAGATGCCTCAGGGTGCAACGATGATCGCCACCGATGTGGCTTCACCGTTCTTTACCCCGATAAAGCTAACCTTTATGGTGTCGCTGATCCTGTCGGCACCTGTGATCCTGTACCAGGTATGGGCATTCATTGCGCCTGCTTTGTATAAGCATGAACGCCGCCTTGTTGTGCCGCTGCTGGTCTCAAGTTCGCTGTTGTTCTATATCGGGATGGCATTCGCCTATTTTGTCGTCTTCCCGCTGGCGTTTGGCTTCCTTGCCAACACAGCTCCGCAAGGCGTGCAGGTTTCGACAGACATTGCCAGTTATCTCAGCTTTGTCATGGCGCTGTTTATGGCGTTTGGTGTCTCTTTTGAGGTTCCTGTCGCCATCGTGCTGCTATGCTGGATGGGTATTACGACGCCAGATGATTTACGTAAGAAACGTCCTTACGTAGTTGTCGGGGCATTTGTCGTAGGGATGTTACTGACTCCACCAGATGTCTTCTCGCAAACGCTGTTGGCGATACCGATGTACTGCCTGTTCGAGGTGGGTGTGTTCTTCTCTCGTTTCTATGTCGGTAAGCGACGTACGCGAGATGAGGACAACGAGGCTGAAGAAGCAAAAGAAGCCGACGCCACCGAGAAAACCGAAGAGTAAATTCAGCCGCCCGTCAGGGCGGTTGTCATATGGGAGGAAGCATGTTTGATATTGGCGTTAATCTAACCAGTTCACAATTTGCGAAAGACAGGGATGAGGTTGTAGCACGCGCTTTTGCTGCCGGTGTAAACGGCATGCTTCTGACCGGAACAAACCTGCATGAAAGCCAGCAGGCGCTAAAGCTGGCACAGCATTATCCACATTGCTGGTCCACTGCAGGCGTCCATCCGCATGACAGTAGCCAATGGCAATCCTCAACAGAGGCGGAAATTATTGCTCTGGCGAACCAGTCCGAAGTGGTCGCCATTGGTGAATGCGGCCTGGATTTCAATCGTAATTACTCCACTCCACAGGAACAGGAACGGGCTTTTGAGGCGCAATTGCGTATTGCCGCCGAATTGCAGATGCCTGTTTTCATGCATTGTCGGGATGCCCACGAACGTTTTCTGACGCTGCTGGAACCCTGGCTGGACAGCCTTCCCGGCGCAGTGCTGCACTGTTTCACTGGCTCGCGCCAGGAGATGCAGGACTGCGTGGACAGAGGGCTTTATATCGGGATTACCGGATGGGTCTGCGATGAGCGTCGGGGTATGGAACTACGGGAGCTACTGCCTTTTATCCCGGTGGAAAGGCTACTGATAGAAACAGACGCGCCCTATTTACTCCCACGCGATCTGGCCGTGAAGCCGACTTCCCGGCGCAATGAACCTGCGCACCTGCCGCATATTCTTGAGCGTATTGCGCACTGGCGCGGGGAAGACCCTCAGTGGCTATCAACGGCGATTGATGCCAACGTCAGAACGTTATTCGAAGTGACTTTCTGAGTCTGTTTATATCTTTCGAAAGCCGGTGTTTTTCACGCTCTGCTTAACCTCTTTATTCAACAGGTTAAGCAGGAGCATGGAACGCGCTTCGCCGTCGGGTTCGGTGAAAATCGCCTTCAACCCTTCAAATGCCCCTTCAGTGATAATTACGCTGTCGCCAGGATGTGGCGTTTCCGGGTCAACAATCCCCTCGGGCTTGTAGATAGAAAGCTGGTGAATGACGGGAGAGGGGACAGTGGCTGGCGTTGCCCCAAAACGTACAAAATGGCTGACGCCACGTGTCGCATTGATGGTCGTGGTGTGGATCACTTCCGGATCGAATTCGACAAACATGTAATTAGGGAAAAGTGGCTCACTGACTGTGGTACGTTTACCACGCACCATTTTTTCCAGGGTGATCATTGGCGTCAGACAGTTTACTGCTTGTCTTTCCAGGTGTTCCTGGGCACGCTGAAGTTGCCCGCGTTTGCAGTACAGTAAATACCAGGCTTGCATAATAACTCTTATCCGCTTGTTCTGAGCGCAAGCATAGCAAAAGTCATTATACACTTCATCTTTCAAGCCTCATCGGTGTTGGTTGCCAGAGTTCACGCTAATTTAACAAAAATACAGCATCACAATGATGAACGCCGTATAATGAGGCGCTTACACAGAGGCCATAATGGACGCCATGAAATATCACGATTTACGCGACTTCCTGACGCAGCTTGAACAGCAGGGCGAGCTCAAACGCATTACGCTTCCAGTGGATCCCCATCTGGAGATCACTGAAATTGCCGATCGCACCTTGCGTGCTGGTGGACCTGCGCTGCTGTTTGAGAATCCAAAAGGCTATTCAATGCCGGTACTGTGCAATCTGTTTGGCACTCCGAAGCGTGTCGCCATGGGGATGGGGCAAGAAGATGTCTCAGCACTACGGGAAGTTGGTAAGCTGTTGGCATTTTTGAAAGAGCCGGAGCCGCCGAAAGGATTCCGCGATCTGTTTGATAAGCTGCCGCAGTTCAAGCAGGTGCTGAACATGCCGACTAAGCGGTTGCGCGGTGCGCCTTGCCAGCAAAAAATTTCTTCAGGCGATGACGTTGATTTAAACCGTATACCGATCATGACCTGCTGGCCGGAAGATGCCGCGCCGCTAATTACATGGGGACTCACCGTCACGCGTGGTCCGCATAAAGAGCGACAGAATTTGGGTATTTATCGCCAACAGTTGATTGGCAAAAATAAGCTCATTATGCGTTGGCTTTCACATCGTGGCGGCGCGCTGGATTATCAGGAGTGGTGCGCTGCACACCCTGGTGAGCGTTTCCCTGTCTCCGTTGCGTTAGGGGCAGACCCGGCGACCATCCTGGGCGCTGTGACCCCTGTGCCTGATACATTATCAGAGTACGCCTTCGCCGGGCTTCTGCGTGGCACTAAGACTGAAGTTGTCAAATGTATCTCCAACGATCTCGAAGTACCCGCCAGCGCTGAAATTGTTCTGGAAGGCTATATCGAGCCGGGTGAACTGGCACCGGAAGGACCGTATGGCGATCATACGGGTTATTACAATGAAGTGGATAGCTTCCCGGTTTTCACCGTCACCCACATTACCCAGCGTGAAGATGCGATTTATCACTCCACCTACACCGGACGTCCACCAGATGAACCAGCGGTGCTCGGTGTGGCGCTGAATGAAGTCTTTGTCCCTATTCTGCAAAAGCAGTTCCCGGAAATCGTCGACTTTTATCTGCCGCCGGAAGGTTGTTCTTATCGACTGGCCGTGGTGACGATGAAAAAACAGTACGCCGGCCATGCCAAACGCGTCATGATGGGCGTTTGGTCATTTTTGCGTCAGTTTATGTACACCAAATTTGTTATTGTCTGCGATGATGATGTCAACGCACGTGACTGGAACGATGTGATTTGGGCAATTACTACCCGTATGGACCCGGCCCGGGACACGGTACTGGTAGAGAATACGCCGATTGATTACCTGGACTTTGCCTCGCCGGTTTCCGGCCTTGGTTCAAAAATGGGGCTGGATGCCACAAATAAATGGCCGGGTGAAACCCAACGAGAGTGGGGACGCCCGATTAAAAAAGATCCTGAAGTGACTGCGCGTATTGACGCAATTTGGGATGAATTAGCCATCTTTAATGACGGCAAAAGCGCCTGAGGCGCGATCGTTTTGCCTATTGATCCGACAGAGAGAGCGCATGACAACCTTAAGCTGTAAAGTGACCTCGGTAGAAGCTATCACTGACACCGTATATCGCGTACGTTTAGTGCCGGACGCGGCGTTTTCCTTTCGTGCTGGTCAGTATTTAATGGTCGTGATGGACGAACGTGATAAACGCCCGTTCTCCATGGCATCTACGCCGGATGAGCACGGGTTCATTGAGCTGCACGTGGGTGCTTCTGAGCTAAATCTTTATGCCATGGCTGTTATGGACCGAATTCTGAAAGATCGGGAAATTAAGGTCGATATCCCGCACGGTGAAGCCTGGCTGCGTGATGATGAGAATCGTCCGCTGATCCTGATTGCTGGCGGCACAGGGTTCTCATACGTACGCTCGATTTTGCTGACAGCACTGGCGCGCAATCCAAACCGGGATATCACTATTTACTGGGGCGGACGAGAAGAGAAACATCTCTACGATCTCTCTGAACTGGAGGCACTGTCAGTTAATCATCCAAACCTGCGTGTTGAGCCGGTAGTGGAACAGCCTGAAACGGGCTGGCGTGGTCGTACGGGAACCGTATTAACGGCGGTGTTACAGGATTACGGCACTCTGGCGGAACATGATATTTATATCGCCGGGCGTTTCGAGATGGCTAAAATCGCGCGCGACCTGTTCTGCAATGAACGTCAGGCACGTGAAGATCGTCTGTTTGGCGACGCGTTCGCGTTTATTTAAGCGATATGCGCCGGAACCCCGCCGGCGCATTGATAAATTCCCCACCTTCCACATAACGGTTGCTGGCCCAGCATCTTTGCATATCTCCTGCTTTACAAAACCGTATTATTTTTAGTAAACAAAATTACTTTCCTATTTATTTGCAGACATCACAGCGTTTTGTGACATCTCACAATTTGTTTAGTAAACAAATTAGGCACTCTATGCAGCATCATAACTGCGAGATGCCAATGAGAGGAGAGGTCACCATGAGGCTTGGACTGGATATAGGCGGGACTAAAATTGAAGCGGTGGTAATTGATAAAGCGGGTGAGATTATTTACCGCGAACGATGCGCTACACCCAGGCAAAGCTACGGCGATTTTTTCCAGGCCGTGACGGATATGATTGCTAAGGCTATGCAGACTGTTAACCAACCTTTGTCGGTCGGTATCGGGGTCCCTGGAGCCGTAGACAGCAAGGGATTCATTAAAAATTCCAACATTCTGGTGCTAAATCAACAGGCTTTTACCCGTGACCTTGAACACGCATTAGGGATGCCTGTGCCCGTCACTAACGATGCTAACTGCTTTACACTGTCAGAGGCTATGGACGGCAGTGGACGCGGACACAGTGTGGTATTTGGCGTAATTCTCGGTACTGGCTGCGGAGGCGGATTGTGTATTGATAACCGTTTGATCTCCGGTCCTAATGCCTGCGCTGGAGAGTGGGGGCATAATGCATTGCCACGTTACCATGAGTCCCGGGATGGTGAGGTGGTTACCTGCTATTGCGGGCAACAGAACTGTATTGAAAGTTTTATCTCTGGTAGTGGTCTGGAACGCCAGTACATCAATCACACTCATCAACATGTCAGCGTTCCTCACATCATGCAGCAGGTAGAATTGGGTGATGCAGACGCTTGCCTGTTATGGGAGCGTTACTGTGATCAACTGGCGCGCGCGTTGGCGAGCATTGTGAATACGCTCGACCCTGATGTTATTGTGCTGGGTGGCGGGGTATCTAATATCGATATACTGTATTCAGGCTTGCAGGCGCGCGTGGCACAGTACGTATTTGGTAAACAGTGCCGTACACCGATTATTCAGGCCCGCCACGGCGACAGCAGCGGTGTACGTGGTGCAGCATGGCTGGGGGCACAACGGGCCACCGTGTCGAGTTAATGAGAGTGAAATGACGAAACCTGTACGAATCAGAGATATTGCCGAAGCCTGCGGCGTCTCAGTTGGCGCTGTATCCCGCGCACTAAAAGGTCAGCCCGGGTTGCGTGAAGATACCCGATTGCGCATTATTTCTGTGGCGCAACAGCAAGGTTATGATTTTTCCCGCCTGCGCAGTGACAAGCTCAAGCGAGTCCTGTTTTTGTTGCATCGACAACACAATATTAGCCGGGCATTGCCATTTTACTCACAGCTGTTACTGGGGATTGATGATGCCTGCCGTGATCAGGGTATTGCGCTGAGCTTTCTCTCTATCGGTCCGGGCGATGCGGTAAGTGAGCAGGTGATGCTGCACCAGCCGGATGCGCTGATCTGTGCCGGATTTTTTGAGCCTGAATTGCTTGGGTTGCTGCAACAGATGAAATTGCCGCTGGTGCTGGTGGATCTGTGGGCTCCAGGTTTGCCCTGCGTCAATCCGGACAATACCCAGGGCGGCTATCTGGCGACAAAACACTTGATCGAACAGGGGCGTAGCCGTATCGCTTTTCTTGCCAGTACTCTCTCACACTACAGCATTCGTCAGCGTGAAAAGGGTTATCGCCAGGCACTGTATGATGCCCGTCTGCTGATGCCGCCAGAGTATGAAGCCATCGCACCGCCGCTGCTGGATACCGAACAATCGTTGGTCGAGGCGGTTAATGAACTGCTCAGGCTGCCGGAACCGCCCGATGCCATTTTTGCTTATAACGATGCGGCGGCGATGGTTGTTCAGCGGGTGTGTGCGCAGCAGGGGATTCGTATTCCGGAAGATCTTGCGCTGGTAGGATTTGATGATATTGATGCTGCGGCCTGGTCACATCCGCCGCTGACTACGATTGCGGTTGATAAGCAGCAACTAGGGCGCGAAGCACTGCGTTTACTGCTGGCAGGCAAGCCGGAAGAGAATCTGTTGCTGCCGGTACAGTTGGTGGTACGTGGTAGTTCAGGGAAATAAAAAACCCGCCCCTGACAGGCGGGAAGAACGGCAACTAAACTTTTCCCCGTCATAATTCACACTGCCTCTTTGTTGGCTGCCTTTGCTCACCCCGGTCACATAGTTATCTATGCTCCCGGGGATTCGCTCAGTTGCCGCCGCGATGCAGCGCGAATTATTTAGGGGAATTTATCTTTGATTACACTCGCTCAAATACTGTCGCGATACCCTGACCTAACCCGATACACATCGTCGCCAGACCAAACTGCACGTCTTTGCGTTCCATCAGGTTGAGCAGGGTGGTACTGATACGCGCACCAGAGCATCCCAGTGGGTGACCCAGTGCGATCGCCCCGCCGTTGAGGTTGATCTTCTCGTCGATCTGCTCCATCAGCCCCAGATCTTTAATGCACGGCAGGATCTGGGCGGCAAAGGCTTCATTCATCTCAAACAAGCCGATGTCGCTGGTGGAGAGTCCCGCTTTTTTCAGCGCCAGCTTTGAGGCAGGAACCGGACCATAACCCATGATTGAGGGGTCACAGCCGACGACGGCCATCGAGCGAATACGGGCACGCGGTGTCAGACCCAGTTCACGAGCGCGGCTTTCGCGCATGACCAGCATCGCGGCAGCACCATCGGAGAGCGCGGAAGAGGTACCCGCGGTGACGGTACCGCTGACCGGATCGAATGCCGGGCGTAGGGTGGACAGCGCTTCGACAGTAGTTTCCGGACGGATAACCTCATCATAGTTAAACTGTTTCAACACGCCGTCGGCATCATGACCGCCAGTCGGGATGATCTCGTTTTTAAAGGCGCCAGACTGCGTTGCAGCCCAGGCGCGAGCATGTGAGCGTGCAGCGAAGGCATCCTGCATTTCACGGCTGATACCGTGCATACGAGAGAGCATTTCTGCCGTCAGCCCCATCATTCCCGCGGCTTTCGCTACGTTACGGCTCATACCTGGGTGGAAATCAACGCCGTGGCTCATCGGCACATGGCCCATATGTTCCACGCCGCCCACCAGGCACGCCTGCGCATCGCCAGTCATAATCATGCGTGCCGCATCGTGCAGCGCCTGCATCGACGAACCACACAGACGGTTGACCGTAACCGCAGGAACGGAGTGTGGGACTTCTGCCAGCAGTGCGGCGTTACGGGCGATATTGAAACCCTGCTCCAGCGTCTGCTGCACACAACCCCAGTAAATATCATCAAGCGCGGTGGGTTCCAGCGCGGGATTACGCGCCAGCAGGCTACGCATCAGGTGTGCGGAGAGATCTTCTGCCCGCACGTTGCGAAACGCGCCCCCTTTCGAACGGCCCATCGGGGTACGGATCGCATCAACAATTACAACCTGTTCCATTGTGACTCCTTAAGCCGTTTTCAGGTCGCCAACCGGGCGGGCAGGCTCAACCGGGGGATAATACGGTTCGTTATGGCGTGCTTTATCGCGCAGACCAGCTGGTACTTCGTACAGCGGACCCAGGTGCTGATACTGCTGCGCCATATCGAGATACTTCGCACTGCCAAGTGTATCCAGCCAGCGGAACGCACCACCGTGGAACGGAGGGAAGCCCAGGCCATAAACCAGTGCCATATCGGCTTCTGCCGGGCTGGCAATGATGCCTTCTTCCAGGCAACGCACCACTTCGTTGACCATTGGGATCATCATACGAGCGATGATCTCTTCGTCGCTGAAGTCGCGCTTCGGCTGGCTGACGTCTGCCAGTAAGCCCTCAACGGCGGCGTCTTCTTCTTTCTTCGGCTTGCCCTTGTTGTCTTCTTTATAACGCCAGAATCCAAGACCGTTTTTCTGTCCGAAACGGTTAGCATCAAATAGGGCATCAATCGCGTCGCGATAATCTTTCTGCATACGCTGCGGGAAGCCCGCGGACATTACAGCCTGAGCGTGATGTGCGGTATCAATACCCACCACGTCCAGCAGATAAGCCGGGCCCATTGGCCAGCCAAACTGTTTCTCCATCACTTTGTCGACCTTGCGGAAATCCGCTCCGTCGCGCAGTAACTGGCTGAAACCGGCAAAGTAAGGGAACAGCACGCGGTTGACGAAGAAGCCTGGGCAGTCGTTAACCACAATCGGCGTTTTGCCCATCTGACTTGCCCACGCGACAACCTTGGCGATGGTTTCATCCGAGCTTTTCTCGCCGCGAATGATTTCAACCAGCGGCATACGGTGTACTGGGTTAAAGAAGTGCATACCGCAGAAGTTTTCCGGGCGTTTGAGAACGCTGGCCAGCTCGTTAATTGGGATCGTGGACGTATTCGACGCCAGTACCGTATCCGGGCGCACCTTATCTTCGGTTTCCGCCAGCACAGCTTTTTTCACTTTCGGGTTTTCGACTACCGCTTCAACTACCACATCTACACGCTCGAAACCGCTATAGTCGAGAGTTGGCTGAATAGTGGAAATGACGCCGGCCATTTTCAGACCGTCAATTTTGCCGCGCTCGAGCTGTTTGTTCAGCAGCTTGGCCGCTTCGGTCATGCCCAGCGTTAATGACTTGTCGTTGATGTCTTTCATGACAACCGGCACGCCTTTCCAGGCAGACTGGTAAGCGATGCCGCCGCCCATAATGCCTGCACCCAGCACCGCTGCTTGCTTTGGTGCTTCAATATTTTTGGTGAGCTTTTTGGCTTTGGCTTTCACGAACTGATCGTTAAGGAAAATCCCAACCAGGGCGCGGGCTTCACTGGTGTGCGCCAGTGGAACAAAGCTCTTATTTTCCAGGTTCAGCGCTTCTTCACGACCAAAACGGGCCGCTGCTTCAATGGTCTTTACTGCGGTAATCGGTGCAGGATAATGTTTACCGGCCGTCTGTGCCACCATGCCTTTGGCGATGGTAAAGCTCATGGCTGCTTCAATTTTGCTGAGTTTCAGAGGTTCCAGTTTCGGCTGGCGTTTCGCTTTCCAGTCGAGGTCGCCGTTGATTGCCTGACGTAATACGGCGATCGCGCCATCAAGCAGTTTGTCTTGTTTCACCACGCCATCAACCAGGCCGATTTTCAGCGCTTGCTCAGCGCCAACATCTTTACCTGCAGCAATGATTTCCAGCGCGCTATCCGCACCCAGCATACGTGGCATACGCACGGAACCGCCAAAGCCCGGCATAATACCCAGTTTGGTTTCCGGCAGACCAATGCGCAGATCTGGTGTTGCCAGACGATAATCAGTTGCCAGCACGCACTCACAGCCTCCGCCCAGCGCGTAACCGTTTACCGCAGAGATAGTCGGAACAGGCAGATCTTCCAGGCGATTAAAGACGCTATTGGCAAAATGCAGCCACTGGCTCAACTGCTCTTCGGGAACGAGGAACAGTGAAAGAAATTCGGTGATATCGGCACCGACAATAAAAGCCGCTTTATTAGAGCGCAGGAGCAGCCCTTTTAAATTTGGTTGTTTTTCCAGCACATCAAGCGCATGGCCCAGGCTGGCAACGGTGGCCGTGTCGAGTTTATTGACCGAACCAGGGGCATCGAACACCAGTTCGGCGATGCCATCTTCCAGCCAGTCAAGGTACAGGGTGTCGCCTTTGTAAAGCATGTCAGTCTCCTGAATCCGCAAGGTGATCTGGTCATACCAGATGAAGCGAAGTGTGTGTTTTATGTTAAAGAAATGCAAATAAATGATTAAAGAAATGACGATTCGATCACGCTCGGCAGAAATCACGCAGTCATAAAGCGATGTGCTAAGATGCGGAGACTTGAGGTCAAAAAAACAGAAGGATAGAAAATGGAATCACTGGCCGCGCTCTATAAAAATCATATTGTTACCTTACAAGAACGTACGCGTGATGCACTGGCGCGCTTCAAGCTGGATGCGTTACTTATTCATTCTGGCGAACTTGTTAACGTTTTTCTCGACGACCATCCGTATCCGTTTAAGGTCAACCCGCAGTTTAAAGCCTGGGTTCCCGTAACGCAGGTTCCCAACTGCTGGTTGCTGGTGGATGGCGTGAACAAGCCGAAACTGTGGTTTTATTTGCCGGTTGATTACTGGCACAACGTAGAGCCGCTGCCGACTTCCTTCTGGACGGAAGAAATTGAGATCATTGCGCTGCCTAAAGCGGAGGGTATTGGTAGCCAACTGCCTGCTGCACGCGGCAATATCGGTTATATCGGTCCGGTTCCGGAACGTGCGCTGCAACTGGACATCGCGGCCAGCAACATCAACCCGAAAGGGGTGATCGACTACCTGCACTATTACCGAGCCTATAAAACAGATTACGAACTGGCCTGTATGCGTGAAGCGCAGAAAATGGCGGTGAGTGGGCACCGTGCCGCGGAAGAAGCGTTCCGTTCCGGGATGAGCGAGTTTGATATCAACCTCGCCTACCTGACCGCGACCGGTCACCGCGATACCGACGTGCCGTACAGCAATATCGTGGCGCTTAACGAGCATGCTTCGGTGCTGCATTATACCAAACTGGATCATCAGGCACCGTCCGAAATCCGCAGCTTCCTGCTGGATGCGGGAGCGGAATATAACGGTTATGCAGCAGACCTGACGCGTACCTGGTCGGCGAAAAGCGACAACGACTATGCACAGCTGGTGAAAGACGTTAACGACGAAGAGCTGGCGTTGATTGCTACCATGAAAGCAGGCACCAGCTACGTGGATTATCACATTCAGTTCCATCAGCGTATTGCGAAGCTACTGCGTAAGCATCAAATCATCACCGACATGAGTGAAGAGGCGATGGTGGAAAATGATCTCACCGGACCGTTTATGCCGCACGGTATCGGCCACCCGCTAGGTCTGCAGGTGCATGATGTTGCCGGTTTCATGCAGGATGACACGGGCACGCACCTTGCCGCGCCGTCGAAGTACCCTTACCTGCGTTGCACCCGTGTGCTGCAGCCGGGCATGGTTCTGACCATCGAGCCGGGTATCTACTTCATTGAATCGCTGCTCGCCCCGTGGCGTGAAGGGAAATTCAGCAAGCACTTCAACTGGCAGAAAATTGAAGCGCTGAAGCCGTTCGGCGGGATTCGTATTGAAGACAACGTGGTTGTCCACGAGAGCAATATTGAAAACATGACGCGGGATTTGAAACTGGCGTAATGGACAGTTGGTTAATCCCTGCGGCGCCGGTGAGCGTCGTTGAAGAAATCAAAAAAAGCCGCTTCATTACATTGCTCGCCCATACGGACGGTGTAGAAGCGGCGAAAGCATTTGTTGAGTCAGTCAGAGCGGACCACCCGGATGCCCGTCATCATTGTGTGGCGTGGGTGGCGGGTGCGCCGAATGACTCGCAGCAGCTGGGGTTTTCAGACGATGGTGAACCGGCGGGTACGGCGGGCAAGCCGATGCTCGCGCAACTGATGGGGAGCGGCGTTGGTGAGATTACCGCGGTGGTGGTGCGTTACTACGGCGGTATCCTTCTTGGTACCGGTGGGCTGGTAAAGGCCTACGGTGGCGGTGTGAATCAGGCGCTGCGTCAGTTGACGACACAGCGCAAGACGCCATTAACCGAATATACTTTGCAGTGTGAGTACGGCCAACTGGCAGGCATTGAAACACTGTTGGGGCAGTTTGACGGTAAAATCGTTTTCAGTGATTACCAGGCATTCGTTCTGCTTCGGGTAGCGCTTCCTTATGCGAAAGTGGATGAATTTTCAGCAAAGCTGGCGGATTTTAGTCGTGGTTCATTGCAATTGTTATCGATTGCAGAATAATCCCCACCTCATTTTAAAGAACTAAGGAAGCGGCAGAGATGCATTTTCGCGCCATCACCCGAATCGTTGGACTACTGGTCATCTTATTTTCGGGGACGATGATCATCCCCGGACTGGTAGCACTTATCTACCGTGATGGTGCGGGTCGTGCATTTACGCAAACTTTCTTTGTTGCCCTGGCGATCGGCTCCATGCTGTGGTGGCCGAACCGTAAGGAGAAGGGCGAACTGAAATCCCGTGAAGGGTTTCTGATCGTCGTCTTATTCTGGACTGTGCTGGGTAGCGTGGGTGCGCTACCGTTCATTTTTGCAGAGAGTCCGAACCTGACGATCACCGACGCTTTTTTTGAATCCTTTTCCGGTTTAACCACCACGGGGGCGACGACGCTGGTGGGTCTGGATTCACTGCCGCATGCCATTCTCTTTTATCGTCAGATGCTGCAATGGTTTGGTGGTATGGGGATCATCGTCCTGGCGGTGGCTATCTTGCCTATCCTTGGCGTGGGTGGGATGCAGCTTTATCGTGCAGAAATGCCGGGGCCGCTGAAAGATAACAAAATGCGCCCACGTATTGCCGAAACGGCGAAAACCTTGTGGCTCATCTATGTGCTATTGACGGTTGCGTGTGCGCTGGCGCTGTGGTTTGCCGGGATGCCTGCCTTTGACGCTATCGGCCATAGCTTCGCCACTATTGCTATCGGCGGCTTTTCAACACACGACGCCAGTGTGGGCTATTTTGACAGTCCTACCATCAACACCATTATCGCTATCTTCTTGCTGATCTCCGGTTGTAACTACGGCCTGCACTTCTCTCTATTAAGTGGGCGCAGCCTGAAGGTTTATTGGCGCGACCCTGAATTCCGCATGTTTATCGGGGTGCAACTAACGCTGGTGGCCGTCTGTACACTGGTGCTGTGGATACACAATACATACGGTTCGGCGCTTACGACAATCAACCAGGCATTTTTCCAGGTCGTATCGATGGCGACCACAGCCGGGTTTACCACGGACAGTATTGCTCGCTGGCCGTTGTTCCTGCCGGTGCTGCTACTGTGTTCTGCGTTTATTGGTGGCTGTGCCGGGTCAACGGGCGGTGGTTTGAAGGTAATTCGTATCCTGTTACTGTTCAAACAGGGTAACCGCGAACTGAAGCGACTGGTTCACCCCAATGCGGTCTATAGCATTAAGTTGGGCAACCGAGCGTTACCGGAACGAATCCTTGAAGCGGTATGGGGCTTCTTTTCTGCCTATGCGCTGGTCTTTATTATCAGTATGCTGGCAATTATTGCGACCGGTGTGGATGACTTCTCTGCGTTTGCCTCCGTAGTGGCGACGCTGAATAACCTCGGGCCTGGTCTGGGGGTTGTTGCCGACAATTTTGCCAGCATGAACCCGGTGGCGAAATGGATCCTGATTGCCAACATGCTGTTTGGTCGTCTGGAAGTCTTTACTCTGCTGGTGCTCTTTACCCCTACTTTCTGGCGTGAATAATGGAGTAACACGTGAAAACACTGATTCTTTTTTCTTCCCGGGACGGACAAACGCGCGAAATCGCTGAGTATCTGGCTTCTGAACTTAAAGAGCTGGGTGTCTGGGCAGATGTCATGAATTTGCATCGTACCGAAGAGCCGGAGTGGAAAAACTATGACAGCGTGGTGATTGGCGCATCAATTCGCTATGGCCATTACCATTCGGCATTTCAGGAATTTGTGAAAAAGCATGCCACGCAGCTGAATACGATGCCGAGTGCGTTTTACTCTGTAAACCTGGTTGCCCGTAAACCGGAGAAACGCACACCACAAACCAATAGCTATGCGCGTAAGTTTCTGATGAGCTCGCCGTGGCGACCCGATCGCAGCGCGGTGATCGCGGGTGCTTTGTTGTATCCCCGCTATCGCTGGTATGACCGCGTCATGATCCAACTGATTATGAAGATGTCAGGTGGTGAAACGGATACGAAGAAAGAAGTGATCTATACCGACTGGGAACAGGTGGCGGGATTTGCCCGGGAAATAGCCCAATTAACCAACAAAACGTTGTCAAAATAAACGGAAAGAATAAAAAATACGCACTCAGTAAATAATTTCAAATTTCCCCTTGTCAGCCTGAAATAACT
>NZ_SZXJ01000065.1 GCF_005281345.1 Citrobacter sp. wls619 | reverse complement strand
TCTTTCGCCAAAACACCTTCGGCGTTGTAAGGTTAAGCCTCACGGTTCATTAGTATCGGTTAGCTCAATGTATCGCTACACTTACACACCCGACCTATCAACGTCATAGTCTTTAACGTTCCTTCAGGAGACTTATAGTCTCAGGGAGAACTCATCTCGGGGCAAGTTTCGTGCTTAGATGCTTTCAGCACTTATCTCTTCCGCATTTAGCTACCGGGCAATGCCATTGGCATGACAACCCGAACACCAGTGATGCGTCCACTCCGGTCCTCTCGTACTAGGAGCAGCCCCCCTCAATTCTCCAGCGCCCACGGCAGATAGGGACCGAACTGTCTCACGACGTTCTAAACCCAGCTCGCGTACCACTTTAAATGGCGAACAGCCATACCCTTGGGACCTACTTCAGCCCCAGGATGTGATGAGCCGACATCGAGGTGCCAAACACCGCCGTCGATATGAACTCTTGGGCGGTATCAGCCTGTTATCCCCGGAGTACCTTTTATCCGTTGAGCGATGGCCCTTCCATTCAGAACCACCGGATCACTAAGACCTGCTTTCGCACCTGCTCGAGCCGTCACTCTCGCAGTCAAGCTAGCTTATGCCTTTGCACTAACCTCCTGATGTCCGACCAGGATTAGCTAACCTTCGTGCTCCTCCGTTACTCTTTAGGAGGAGACCGCCCCAGTCAAACTACCCACCAGACACTGTCCGCAACCCGGATTACGGGTCTACGTTAGAACACCAGCCATTAAAGGGTGGTATTTCAAGGTCGGCTCCATGCAGACTGGCGTCCACACTTCAAAGCCTCCCACCTATCCTACACATCAAGGACCAGTGTTCAGTGTCAAGCTATAGTAAAGGTTCACGGGGTCTTTCCGTCTTGCCGCGGGTACACTGCATCTTCACAGCGAGTTCAATTTCACTGAGTCTCGGGTGGAGACAGCCTGGCCATCATTACGCCATTCGTGCAGGTCGGAACTTACCCGACAAGGAATTTCGCTACCTTAGGACCGTTATAGTTACGGCCGCCGTTTACCGGGGCTTCGATCAAGAGCTTCTCCTTACGGATAACCCCATCAATTAACCTTCCGGCACCGGGCAGGCGTCACACCGTATACGTCCACTTTCGTGTTTGCACAGTGCTGTGTTTTTAATAAACAGTTGCAGCCAGCTGGTATCTTCGACTGATTTCAGCTCCATGGGTAAACCACTTCACCTACATAGCTGGTATCTTCGACTGATTTCAGCTCCACGAGCAAGTCGCTTCACCTACCATCAGCGTGCCTTCTCCCGAAGTTACGGCACCATTTTGCCTAGTTCCTTCACCCGAGTTCTCTCAAGCGCCTTGGTATTCTCTACCTGACCACCTGTGTCGGTTTGGGGTACGATTTCGTGTTACCTGATGCTTAGAGGCTTTTCCTGGAAGCAGGGCATTTGTTACTTCAGCACCGTAGTGCCTCGTCATCACACCTCAGCGTTAAAAGAAGTCCGGATTTACCTAAACTTCCCGCCTACATGCTTAAACCGGGACAACCGTCGCCCGGCTAACATAGCCTTCTCCGTCCCCCCTTCGCAGTAACACCAAGTACAGGAATATTAACCTGTTTCCCATCGACTACGCCTTTCGGCCTCGCCTTAGGGGTCGACTCACCCTGCCCCGATTAACGTTGGACAGGAACCCTTGGTCTTCCGGCGTGCGGGTTTTTCACCCGCATTATCGTTACTTATGTCAGCATTCGCACTTCTGATACCTCCAGCACCCCTCACAGGACACCTTCAACGGCTTACAGAACGCTCCCCTACCCAACAACACATAGTGTCGCTGCCGCAGCTTCGGTGCACAGTTTAGCCCCGTTACATCTTCCGCGCAGGCCGACTCGACCAGTGAGCTATTACGCTTTCTTTAAATGATGGCTGCTTCTAAGCCAACATCCTGGCTGTCTGTGCCTTCCCACATCGTTTCCCACTTAACTGTGACTTTGGGACCTTAGCTGGCGGTCTGGGTTGTTTCCCTCTTCACGACGGACGTTAGCACCCGCCGTGTGTCTCCCGTGATAACATTCTTCGGTATTCGCAGTTTGCATCGGGTTGGTAAGTCGGGATGACCCCCTAGCCGAAACAGTGCTCTACCCCCGAAGATGAATTCACGAGGCGCTACCTAAATAGCTTTCGGGGAGAACCAGCTATCTCCCGGTTTGATTGGCCTTTCACCCCCAGCCACAAGTCATCCGCTAATTTTTCAACATTAGTCGGTTCGGTCCTCCAGTTAGTGTTACCCAACCTTCAACCTGCCCATGGCTAGATCACCGGGTTTCGGGTCTATACCCTGCAACTTAACGCCCAGTTAAGACTCGGTTTCCCTTCGGCTCCCCTATTCGGTTAACCTTGCTACAGAATATAAGTCGCTGACCCATTATACAAAAGGTACGCAGTCACCCCATAAAGAGGCTCCCACTGCTTGTACGTACACGGTTTCAGGTTCTTTTTCACTCCCCTCGCCGGGGTTCTTTTCGCCTTTCCCTCACGGTACTGGTTCACTATCGGTCAGTCAGGAGTATTTAGCCTTGGAGGATGGTCCCCCCATATTCAGACAGGATACCACGTGTCCCGCCCTACTCTTCGAGTTCACAACACATGCGATTTTGTGTACGGG
>NZ_SZXJ01000055.1 GCF_005281345.1 Citrobacter sp. wls619 | reverse complement strand
CTCCCAAACCAAGGTATGTGAGAATGTCAGCAATAGTATTTTTCCCGATAATGTCACGACCTACAGAAGTTAAATCAGTCTGCGCTGCTGTATCATTTCCAGTGAAATACGGGAGTTTATTTGCACCGGTTGCGAGCCCGGCCAATGCCGTCAGTGTGGCGTCAAGCGCCTGGAAATCCTTCCCAAAAGCGGTTCCCATTTTGGAGATAAACCCGTTCAGGTCACCATCATCAAGCACATCCTGACCACTTTTGTTGGCAGTGTACTGTGCCAGTGCAGCCGCAATAAAACTGGCCTGGCGAAGTGCTTTATTTACCTGGGCGCTTGACGCTTTGCCAGCCGTAAAGCCAGAAAGAAGAGCCGGAAGCGCTTCCCAGTCAGCTTGTGCCGTCACGTTAGCATTTGCAGCTGTCGCGAACGGTTTGAAATCATTAGTTGCCATCAGAGTAAAGTCCCCCATGCTCCAACATCGAACCCGCCGATGTATTCGTTATCCATATCAAACCCAAAGAATTTAGAACCTTCTGACGGTGTTTCTACCGCCGGAGTTTCAACATCACCGGCCCAAACGCCAGCAGCTTTAACGGTGAGATAGCCCTGTTTGATAGCGGCAATCAGTTCAAGAGACACATCAGAAATATCAGTCTCGGGGAATACCCAAACCGATATCGTCATGTCCTGGTTGTCGACAATTTGCATCCTCAGGCCTGAGCCTGCAGTCGCAGCGTCAAGGATGGGAGGCAGAGAGTCGTTCCGACCGTCCCAGTTGTTGATAGCGATTTTCGCTTTCAGAATGATGCGGTACGTCTCATCGCTTAGCGTCGTATAGCCAGAATCAGGATCATATGGCCCTTGCCAGATACCCTGGTCATACCCAAGCCCGTCAGTGTCCCAACTGAAATAAACTCCGCTAATTGGCTGGCTGACTATGCGACTGCGTCCGATCCACAGACCGAGAATATCCAGCTGTACACCGACCGCTGTATCAACATCAAAAGCGCTCACCAGTCCCCTGGTGGCCGCCGTGATATCAATCAATGGACGTGTGCTCAGGTCCACGTGATCAAAGAACCTGGGCTTAGTGGCGTGATAGTTGGTGATTAAGTCCGTGTACTTGCTCATGACGTCACCGTTAGAGCAATGTTTTCAGACTTACAGGATGCTGACTCGTTGTATGCAATGTTGATATTTGCCGCCGCTACAGTTTCGGCTGATTTGCCAATTAGCAGCTCCTGAATATCGTAATAACGAGCACTGCCACCACTGACCACGCCCAGGTTTGCCGGGGAGTAAATGCGACTCAGCAGAACCGAATCACCGATCGTCAGCCCATTGATGTAATCCGATACTGCCTGTTGAATCTGCACACCAATTTGCGACGTGTAACCAGCAAAGGCTTTCAGCGTGATATGCCCATAAATTGGGACATCAGTAGAACGCGAGAAGCTGATCACGTGTGGGTTACCGTAGGTGTCAGGTACCGTGACAGAGGTTGTCCCATAAGTCGCAGTTCCCTGCCCTTTGTTTCCACGGATTGTCTGGGCTATCTCGGTAACATCACCTCCATCGACGATGGCGGAAATGGAGTGTGGCGGCAGTCCGTTACTGTCGGTTGCGCCAGTATCGTTCTCGTAGAGTTTGTGACGTGTAACGCCAGCGACGTTGGCTATCGCACCGTCGACACCCTCAAACGGTGTGATGGACGGTAGCGCGACGCTCTGCCCCTGTCTGATGCGCAACTCTGCGTCTGTTTCTGCTGGTGCGCCTACGGTGGCCGCTGTTGGGTTTGTTACCGATGTCCAGCCACGGGTTGGCGAGTTGATGATAGTGATGGTCCCTGTCAGCGCGGCTACAGCTCCACTGTTTGAGCAGGTAGCAGTTACCGTAACTGTGCCATCAACGCCAATAACTACCGAGGCAGGAAGACGCCAGATCACGTTATTGGTGTCTTTTACGGTGCCATTAGTGATGGTTGTCCCTGCGGTACCGGTCAGTACAAGATCCACGGTAGAGTTCGTCTCCCCTTTGCGCGCGATACCGTTAATTTTTACGTTACTGGTCAGCGCTGCGCCGTACCCGGTAGCAGGTGAAAAGCAGTTATAGACGGAAATAGCTGTGTTATTGGCATCGTGAATAGCCAGCGCCACCAGCGCCACCATCTGGCCGTCTTTGCTGTCTGGCTCCAGATAAGCATCTCTGCCATAAATCTGCTGGAAATAGCTCGTCAGGGTATCGAGTATCGTCTGGTAATCAGGCGCACTGATCCCCTCAGCGGTTACCGTTGCCGATAAGCCGAGTGTGTCCAAATTGAGGGCCATTTATGCCTCGCTGGTTACTGTCGTTGTTCCGTAGATAGTGTCGATTTCAGCGAAGAACTGGACGCGGCGCGTCGTAGTGTTCACTGTCGTATTGAAAGAAAGGATGGATTTAACGCCCCGCGTTTCGAGGATGTGCTTACGGATCGCCAGATTGTAGGTTTCCGGCTTCTGCTTACCCAGTACGGACTGAATCCACGGTGTCCCCTCTGTTGTGTCGAGAAACCATTGCCCGTACCACAATTCGAATCGCGTTTTCACGGCCTGCGCCACGGCCTCAGGTGAGTTAATCAGCCAGGTATCATCGCCACTGCCAAAGGTGTAATCACCATCGGCATCTTCGCGTCGGTATCGCATCAGTTCACCTCATTCGTATCATCGTTGCCGTGCTGTACACCACCGTGAGTGTGTTTATCGTCGATAGATTTACCGTTTGCTTTGACAGTACCGATAAACTCGACGGCGCCAGTAATTTTGGATGCGACGCCTGAGACAACAGAACCCACCATGCCACACATCCAGGACAGGAGCCCGTGAATAGTGACTTTCTCCGAGAAGTCGGCCTGCGGGGTAACCACCTCCACGCCCCCCGGCGCCACAATTTTAATTTTCTGCGTATCCGGATTAAGGTCGATATACGTACTTCCATCAACACTTCGAAGCTGCGCCGACGTGGTGCTGACATTCTTAATTTTGTTGGGCTGAGATATTTGGCCCACAGAGCAGGTGGCGTCGGACAGGTCATGTATGCGGTCATCGACAGGTTCCTGTACTCCGCCGTTTTGCCAGAAGAAATCAATACAGCGGTCCTGAAACTTAAGTTCGCACTCATCGCCAGGGCTCACCGGCAACGTTAAAGTAACTCCCCCGGCCGTTGGGAATACCACAGGAACATCCACCAGCAGCGGGTAAGGTTTTGTCACCCGGTTACCGTCGTTATCGATTTCAACGTAACGGATAGCAGGCTGCACAGTAGCCGTAACCGCATCAGGATCGAATGACTGAATAATGCCAGGCAAGGCGACACGGATCTGGTTCTTTGTGGTTTCCCGCTCAGATTTGAATGTTTCGGCAAGGTCGCCGCTGCGGGTCTGGTCAGATACTGCCATTTTGTAGGCTCCAGAAAGCAAAAAACCCGCCTAGTGGCGGGTTCGTTATCATTTACCTTTTTTACTAAGTGGTGGCTGGTAGCTTTCTGTAACTACCTTGCTCCCCGGAACAGGAATAGAACTATCGTATCTAATTGGCTCTGAAGGTGTATATACCTGA
Source organism: Citrobacter sp. wls619 (assembly GCF_005281345.1). Taxonomy (GTDB): domain Bacteria; phylum Pseudomonadota; class Gammaproteobacteria; order Enterobacterales; family Enterobacteriaceae; genus Citrobacter. Next base: position 34,566 of record NZ_SZXJ01000055.1, on the reverse strand, counting down.
TGAGACTTTTTGTCTTCTATTGTTGGTGGATTATTTACTATTTGTTTTACACTGCCCTTAGTATTTTCTGCCATGCGTAGCCTCACTAATTAAGTTTAATTATCACAACAAGGATTAAGAAAAAAACAAACGACCAAGCACTATAGAGCATAGATTCGAAACAAAAATTAATGATTTTCGATTTTTCTATATGTTTTTTATCTACCACATCTGTCAGCCTAGAATATTCTTTTGCATAGGCTGACAAAGAATTGTAAATTTTATTACCCATGTAAAATCTTTCCATTTCTGTTGCATCTGATGATGGACATTCTAAGTCCTGTAATTGCATGGCACTAAAAGCGAACCCCCATGAAATAAAACATGTGGAAATAAACACAATAAGAAAAAACCAACAAAAAGCATGCAGAGGAGTGTAGTGCTCGGGAAATATATCTTTCCACCAATATCTAACCACAAGAAGTGCAACCGTAATCACAATGCTAAGAGAACCAAATGTCTTTAATGCTTTATCCTCAAGTCGACGAATCCTTTCGACCGAAGATTCATATTGTTCTTTTTGGTGTTTGATTAATAGCTCTGCTTTCTCAGTCAACTCATCTTCTTGATCCTTGATGAGTTGAGACTTTCCTTCCATATTGCTCATTAGTTAATTTTCCTGCAAGGAAAGGAACCTATGATTCTCGGCGCGTCCATACTGTTCTGCAGAAGTTGGACGTTCAGGAAGCGCGTTTCAGCACCAGGGCGATGGATATACTCAAACCCATAGTTGTTTCCATCTTTAGCAGGCATCAGTCCCATTTTGATCTGCATGCCAGTACCATCTTTACCCAACATTTTAACTTTTTGGGACGTGACGGTTTCGCCATTGATTTTAAACAATGAATCAGGAATAGCGTCCATACGAAAGTTGCCACATTGCATCGTTATGGTGTTTGCACTTGCGGCAACAGACGCTAACGCCAGCAATGAAAATATCCATCGTTTCATTTCTATAATCCTCTCTGCAATGCAGCGCTGGATGGCATATCCTGCGCGCCACGCGCTTCGCACATCATATCCATGTACCACGCCTGACCCCTTGTATCGCCAGTGTACATAATCCCGCGCACAATATAAACGCCATCCGTAGCAATGCTGGCAGGCTGTGCCGTGGTACCGCTGAGCGTGATATTGCCGCCCGTGTTCTGGTCGGTGATCTGCCCACCAGCCATCGCGATATCGTTGTTCGACAGCGCGGTGCGGTACACGGAAGCCTGATCCAGTTGAATGAGCCCGTTAACCCGGATGTTCGGATTAATCAGCGCACGGACGTTTACGCCGTTACCGATAGTCTGCTGCGGCATGCCGATAAGCCCGGTGGCACTGTTGAGTACAATCGCGTCGTGAACATATTCGTTATTCGCCACCATTTGGCGTTGACCGTCCACGAACTGCCATGTTGCGCCACATTGTCCGGCCACGTTATCCATAAGATGCCGAGTCATACCAAACAGCACCCGCCCTCGAGGGAATACGGTAGCAGGCATTTCAGGCGTCAGGCCTTCGGTCGCGCCTTTGGCCTCGAAGTCTTTCATCAGCGCACGGTTCACGTCTGCTACCGTGTAACCGGCTGCCAGCGTCTGCGAGGTTATGCTGGTGGCAAATGCCAGATCCGTATCGGCTGCCTGAATCAGGACATAGGAATCAATAGGGCTGTCTTTTCCTGTGACCGAGTAGCGAATTTCGCCGCTGAAAATCAGCCCGTAGTTGCGGCCATCACTCTGCCCCACATCCGCCGCGTCGACTTCCCGTACCTTTCCAACATCGCTTGCCGATACCTCTGGCGCAATACCGTCGTAACCCGCAATCAGCCGCACCTTAGAAAACTCCTGTCCGGTGATGCGATTGACCGTATCAGCTGACAGGTTATAGATTTTGAACGTTCCCACGCGTGACGCGCTGCTGATGTTGAACCAGTCGATCGTAAAGGTCACTTTAAAATCACTGAGCTCAATACCCTGCCCGTTCTCGTCCACGAGCTGCAGCTCGAAATGTCTCATCCAGTTTTGTGACATGCTTACTCCGTTGATACCAGTAAATGACTGCGGCCGCCCAGGTCGGTTTTCGTCGGATAATCCTGTGTGGTGTCATCGCAGACCAACACCAGCTTAAAACCAAGCCCCATATAGGCGTACTGCGCCAGCAGGTCAGCACCCGTGACGAGAGGAATACCGGAGATTACTGGCTCCCCTCTGTCGTTCCGCAGGTCCATAATCCAGTACAGATCGCGCCATAAGATGCTAATCCGCCATGTGACACCGCCTAGGACGATGCTGAACTGCTGGTTATCCGCTGTAAGCGGTATTTCCTGAATCGCCATTAACCAAGCCCCAGTAAAGCCGCACCACTTTGCAATAAAGAGGTATTTGGCGGTTTTGTGGTTTTATTGCCAGTATTCAGCACCGCCGACGTGCTGGCCCCGTCTTTCATGTTGGTTTTATCCGCAACGGTGATTTGCTGAGTCTGCGAGATAATGACTTCCCTCAGAGTGAGAACGGCAGACAGGACATTTTCGGTCGTCTTGTCGGTTGTTACTTCCAGCGCGCGGATCAGCATGTTGCTGTACAGCCGCTTACCTGTTACGACATCGAAAGGAATGCGACTTGCCTGCAGGTCGAGTATTTCCTGATATGTCTGCTGCGGACTCAGGCCGAGTAAGCTGGTAGCCGTCAGGTTACTGGCGAAATCCAGCAATGATCCGCCACCAGAGAAACCGACCTCCATCACTACTTCAGACGGCTTTTTATAGGCATGGTCTGCGATGGCGGCCCCGACCTCGACCGGGTGCTCTGTTATCTCCAGCGTGTCGCTGTGCTTCTCAGAAACTACCACGCTGGGGACAATAACCCCTATTTTCCGGCTCTGCTGTTGAAAGAGCGTAGAGAGAATATCCATTAGCCCACCTTCGTTTGATTACCACGCATAACCTGAGCGTTCGCAGACTGCTGCCGACGTTCGACCTCAGTACCAACAGAACGCGGATCACCTCCACCGTAGATGTAATAATTGTTCTTCTGATCAACCTTTACACCGTTCCCAGGCATGTTGCTTAGCACCTTCGGAATATAGTTGCGGGTTTCCTGGGGCATCAGGGCCATTCCGTGTTTCTGCACGTTTCCGATCCCCCAGTTGTAAGACGCCAGCGCTTTGCTCAGGTCGCCCCCATTAGCCTGTAGTAGCTGTGAGAGATATTTTGCAGCTGCCCGTGCGGCCTTTTCCGGATCGAAAACATCATTCCCTCGCAACCCCATATCACGCGCCGTGCCGTCCATGAACTGAAATAGTCCCTTAGCGCCAGCACCTGAAACAGCGAACTGATTTCCGCCTGATTCCGTGATGGCCACACTGCGCAGCAAACCTTCCGGAAGTCGGTATAGCTGTTCCAGATTGGTAAGCATCGGCTGCATCCAGCCAAGCAATTGGGAGCCCGCTTTTGTTGGCTGTGGTCGCTTAACAGATTGGCCGTACTGTTCCGGTTCATCATTACCAAACCAGCCGCGCACCGTTCGTCCCACGCTGCGAGGATCGAAGCCCCAGTGCTCATTAATCCAGTCGGCGGTACCGTTGGCGCTGTCAGTCACTACAGGCATTGCTGACGGTGAACCGCTTCCCTGATTAAGAAGCTGCTTTCCGATGCTGGCGGCATCAGCCCAGCGACCATCTTTGATGGCGTTAAGCAGGTCAGCGATCATGTTCAACATCTTGCTGAACTCGCCCATCTGGTCGATAAAGTTGCTGAAATCCCACTTCAGGGACCATGCTTTCGGGTCGATGTTGAGCAGCTTTGCCAGTGCTTTCGCCAGGTCGTTAACGGTCGCTTTCAGGTCACGAACCATCTTTAGCGCGGCGTCGACTTCAGGTTTCCATTTCCCCCAGTCAATCAGGCTCTGACCGCCTTCCTTCCAAGTCTTGTAATCCTCCCACAACAGAGCAATACCCGCCGCCAGCGCGGTAATCAGGCCAATCGGCGACATCCAGAACGTACTGTTCAGAATACGCAGCGCTATCGTCAGTGCACCGAACAGCGAGATCAGCTCCCGCGTCTGCTTGTCCAGTGATTGCCACCAGGTGATAAGGTCCGATGTTCCTTCGATAAGTCGGAAGAACAACCGCCCGATAATATCCCCGAGTGCCAGAATACCTTTTATGGCTTTCGTCAGCGTTTGCTCAATGCGCGGGAAGTTATCCAGGATGTGGCGGCGCAGCGTGTCCAGCGAACCCGCAAGGCCACCAGCAAGATTAGAGCCGATTTTGTCACGGGCCATGCCAGCCATCGCGCCGAACTCGCGCAGAGAGGTCATGAATTTGTTGGAGCTTCTGGCCGCCTCATCAGCATTGAAACCGATAGCCTTCGCCATCGCGCTGTATTGTCCAGAGAAGCCACCCACACCACGGCGCATCGCCATGAGGGTATTTTCATCAATGCCCAGCATCTGCGCATACTGGTTAGCCCGGTAATACGGCATGCTGCTGAGCTTCTGACCGACACCCGTAAAAATGGCGGCCATATCGCGCATGTTCCCGCTGGCGTCTCTCGTCTGTACGCCCAGACGGTTCAGAAAACCTTCCGCACCGGGATTATTTCGTACAAACCGTGAGAGGCTTTCCAGTGAGCCGCGTGCTGCGTCCACGCTGCCGCCCATCTGAGAAACAGCGTAACCAATCGACTGAATGCCCTGAACGGTCGCACCAGTACGTTGTGACGCCCAGTAGAGGTTATCCAGACCAGAGGCAATTTTCGCCGTGTAGGCCACCACAGAAAGCGCGGCCCCCTCGACGGCCAGTCCCATTTTGATGGCGTTTGCGGTCGTACCTGCAAGGACTGAATCAAATTTAGCGGCGCCTGCCTCGTCGATATCGAAGCCGAGCGAGACCAGGAAATCTTTAATAGTCTCAGCGTTCATTATCCTCTCTCCATTTCTCAATACGGCGCTGGTTGTCTGCCTTAACGGCCAGGTGGTCATTCATCAGCGCGATATCGCACAGATCGACTGATCCATCCTTCAGCGCGTAATAAGGGATTAACCCGGCGTCAACCGGGTCAAGGAGATAAGACAGCCCGTCAGGCAGCCTGTTGAGGGTTAACCCTGAGGCTGGCCCGGCGTCGCGCTGGTAGGGCTCACGGGCAAAAAATTTCCCAGTGAATCGGCGACCACCCGCGCCACCAGCTGCAGCATGGTCAACAGGTCGATATCGGCAAACATCAACTGTCCGCTGCTAAATACTGGCGTCCATCCGTCCATATGCTTACGTGAAACCACAGACAGACACGGATGAATAATCGCGTTGGTGTCTTCTTCGGTCAGGGAAGACAGTTCCTCAGCGATACGCGGGAGCAGGGTTTCAAACATCGGCTTCAGTTGATCGAATTTCACGGTGTCGATTTTGCCATCAGCAGGCAAAAGGGAGCGAATGCTCCCGAAATCTGACATCATGCCCGCCAGAACTGGCAGCAGTTTGCGCGTCACTTTCAACTGGTCAAAAACGCTGAGTTTTGCCACGCGGTAATCGTGGCCTTTGATTGAAAATTCCATCTGTTAAAACTCTCCGAGTACCTGGTCGATTTTGCCGCAGTCAAACACCCAGGGCATCGTATTACCGGCTTTAGCGTTGGCGTTATCCGGCTGTTTCTGGAATGCCACGCTGCGCGCCGTGATGATGTCTCCGCTTACCTTATTTCGGATCACAATGACGTTGTTTCCCCAGGTACCTGAGGACTGACTCTGTGCGTTATACGCCAGCGACAGCTTTTTGTTTGTCGGCGAGGTCTTCAGCAGGTTGACGGTTACAGTGCCGCTTTTATCCGCGTGCAGGCTGTGCATCACTTCGCCGTCAGCACCAATTGTCATAGTGTTTTTAGGACCGCCCATTGCAACGGTGATCCCCTCCTCTGAACTGGCGGAACCGTAGCCCAGATCAATCTCGCCGGTCGGGCCGGAGAGGGACGCCGTGACGTCCATAAAAGAATAAGTAGCCATTCATGTTCTCCTTAGCGAACGACGTTGATCTGAACATCAGCGAAATGAACCGCGCCAGCCAGCTTACAGGCCACCTGAATAACCGGTGCCTTACGTGCTTCACGGTCTGCCTGCGCCTGCTCGGAAATCGGCTGCGCGTAGACGTAATAGCCTTTTGTCAGCGTATCGCCGGAATCCAGTTGCCCGATTGGGCCGCCGTTCCATACGCCAGCAGCCACCAGCCCGTTCGTGACAGACTGATCCATTGATTTCTCAACATTGGAAAGAAGACGTGTAACACCCGCATCAGTCTGCGGGACTTTGGTTGTGCTGGTGTAGAGCAGGTTATAGAGGTTGGTCTGAACGTAGTTCTGCAGCCAGTCGAGCCCGTGGCGCTCATCGAAGAAATCGCCGCTGGACATGACGCCCTGCTGCAGAATTGCCGTATCGTTCTCGTAATACACGTAAACGTTACAGTTTTTGGCATCCAGCGCCTTAGCCTGGCTGAGATCCAGAGTCTCGTAGGTGATACCCGGTTCCTGCTTGAATTTCAGGGTAATGGTGGTGTTACTGCCGTTGAAATTCACCGTAAACGCACGGCCAAACGCAGACAGCGCAGCGTACTTGCTGCTGGTGGAATACTGCACAAACGTACGGCTGTATTTTGCCGCCTTCAGTTTATAAGCCAGGTCGGTAGTAGAGGTCGCGTTTACCGTCTGGGGATCTGCCGTGGTAATCGCCAGAATTCGGCTGAGACTGGAAGACTCGATCGCGGCGGCCACGCTCAGCCAGTCAGCGTCGTCGATATCGTCATCATCAGCAACGGCAAGGCCATACCAGCTCGTGTAATTCAGTACGGCGTTCACGGCCTGCAGCAGTGTTTCCGTTGAACCGCTCTCTGCAGATACCAGCGTTTTTGCCCAGCGGCCCACGTACACCTGCTGAGGCTTCGGCGACTGGGAGAAATACACGGTCGCGGCTTCATATTCTGGGCTATCCACGCCGAAATCAGAGCCGATATCTTCAGGGGATGAGTAGAGGCGAATACGCTCAGAAACCGGGATAACCGTCGAGCTCCCGAGAATGAGCAGTGAACCAAAGTTTCGACCAGTAGCCGCACGCGGCCCAATGATCACGTCGACATTCACGACGTTAGATACAGGTAATCCCTGCGGCATAATTTAGTCTCCGAAAAATGAGACGGGCGCATCTTGCAGCGTCCGGACGTTGTAGGTACGAATGTTTTTGCGGGACAGCGTAATGGTGAGGTCGTAGCGCCTCACCCACTGGTTATTAATGAGCTCTGGCAAGTTGTAGATAGTCCCGGTCTCCACCAGCGAAAGCCCCGAGCGATTCAGCTCGGCGTTGTTCTGCTCGACGAATATCCCCGCGCGGAAAGTTGATGCAGTGTTGGCCCCCAGAGGGCCATAGAAGCAGCAAATCACCGTTACCTGTTCCCATGTCCATTGCTCGGACTGTTCTTCCGAAACCTGAACATCGGACTGGCTTAACGGCTGGGGAACGGTAGTGATACCGAAGGCGCACCACGTCACCCCGTTGTTGGGGATCTGCGGCTGCGGGTCAGTCCATCGGGGGAAAACAAGCGCGGCCGGCAAGCCAGAAACGCCACGAATCCACCGGCTGATCTCACGCTCCAGCGCCTCGTCATACTGGGGGCTATCCCCGACAGGCGTCAGATAACCGCGCGCGGTGCTGTCATTACTCAACTGGCGTCCCTCCGTTAAAGTCCACCAGCTCACAATGCGCCTGGACGAATCCGGCGCCGTAACTGGTGTACGGATCGACAAATGTCACCCGGTAAGCGCGCCCGTTATAGCTCACGATATCGGCATCAAGTCGCGGGGCGCTGTCTGAACCGGGCTGACCCTGGGTTAATCTGAACTGCGTCACGATGAGGATCGCGCCGCTGATGTTCTGGCCTGCCGCCATTCGCCTGGCTTCCAGAGAACGGTCAACCGTCACCACGCCAGAGAATGGGATATCCTGAGCTGTGTTTTTCGTGAAATTGTCCTCATCCACCGTCTGAACTTGCCGGTGACACACCAGACTGGTGTCCATGAAGTCGGGATCGAGAAGAACATCGCTCACATCGAGAAGAGGCATTATTTTTTCCTCACGACGTAGTTAATTGAGCGCAACAGGTATCCGTGGGCATACAGCGGCTTTTCGCCGGGAATGTCCTCGGCCCTTCTGCGTTCGAGGGTTTTCTCAGAAAGTGGGTGCAACCGGTCACCAGCACCGATAACGGCTTTTGCAGCGTCACGGGCAATCTGTCCGGCGCTCTCCAGCTCACGCACTGCTGCTTCAGTCTGCCCCTCCAGCGCGGCGGTTGCCGCTGCCTTGAGGTGTGCAGTGGTTCGGGGTTTTGAATCCTCGATCCCCATATCCAGAAAAGGCCGCGGGGGAAGCGTGACCGTTGTACCGTCGATTTCCACCGTTGCGCCCGTCGAGTGGAGGTAGCCCAGTTCCGCGTTATTAATCGGAGAGCCATCCTCACGCCCTGCCTTGTCCTCAGGTATTCCCACCAGCACATCCATTCCGGATAACTGGCGGAGGGATTCCAAAACAGCCACGGCGTTATCAGCACGAACCGTTAACCCGCTTTTCATAGCAGTTGCCTGCCACCAGCGCCGAACATCGACCACCACCAGTAGAACTCGCGCCCGTAGGCGGTGCTGTTCCAGAAACCAGCATCCGGATTGATTACCCCGGACACGTCATAGCTCACTGAAACCTTATCCACGGACTTAGAGGACACGACACCTGCTGCGCCGTTGCTGTTCACACCACCAGCGGCAGCGGCGGCCAGCGTGCGGCCGCGCAGCTCCGTATAGTGAGCCGTGAATAGTTCAGCAAGGTAGACGAACTGATCGCCCTGCACGTCCTGATTCAGGAGCGAATCAGCCTGCCCCAGATAGAAATTCACTGAGGGGTCAGGGTAGCGGGTTTTATCGGCGAACTCGGGAAAGTCTGTGCGGAACTGATCGTTAGTCGGAAGCCTGCTGTTTTTTGGCATTTTTCGCGTCCCCGCCGGTGTTATCGGTTTTGTCCGTGCTGTCGGCAGGTTTACCGCCTGCTGGTGCCTGAGCGGCTGCCAGTTGCCCTTTCAGGTCTGTGTTTTCATTCCCCAGCGCGGTGATGGTTTTTTCATGCTCAGCCAGCTGCGCTTTCAGGGTGTTATTTTCTTCTACCAGGAGAACAAGGCTCGCGGAAAGGTCTTCATTGCTCTGCTCGTTCGCCAGATCGGCTTCGTCAATCGGGCGCGCATAGGCTTTAAAGGCCCAGTGGTCCTTAACTTCTTTCGGGAAAGAGGAACTGTCGTGGATGCCCTGAGACAGCTCAAATTTAGAACCGTCGGCAAAGCTGAGAGTCGCGCCACCGGAAACAACGTATTTCATGTTTTTGCTCCATAAAAAAAGGCGGGTTTCCCCGCCTGTTTCAGGTTAAGACGCCGGAACGTCCAGGTAAGAGATCGTATTGGAATACGGGGTTTCCACCTGGCCCAGCTTGCCGTAGTAAGTGGTCAACTGCTGCAGGCCGCGATACTCCAGCGGAGTGTTCAGCAGAGGAACCATTGGGAAGCGAACGTATTTTTCGTCCTGGGTGTAAGCAACGATACGATGCGCGCCACCAGCGCCACGCTTGGAGGCCCACTTTATGGAGACGATCTCCAGTGGTGTACCGTTTTCCTGAAACGCGATGGTGTTAATCTTCACGTATTCCAGCACAGAGATATTCCCTGCAGAGGAAACCTTTTTGCTCGCCAGCAGGCCGAACAGCTCCGGCGCCAGACCGATTTTCGCCGGGCAGACCGCATAACCAGAACGAACCCAGCCATCAGACAGTACCAGGTTGATATCCTGAACAATCACATCCGGATCGGTGGTTGCGGTCCACGCTGCAGCTGCAGCAACAGGAGTAACATCCGGCAGGTTCAGCAGGCCAGCAACGCCGAGCTCGTTATCACCGATATAAACCTGTTCGTCGGTGTCCATGTTCCACTTCAGTTTCATGCCTTCGTATTTCTGGACATCAACCGGACGGCCCAGTTTCTGGGCAGAAGCCAGTTCCGGCACCGTCCAGCTGATTTCCTGCCCCCACAAGGTGAGGTTGTTACGGGTAGGCTGAATATCGAGTTCGATACCAGGAATGGCAGTAGCTTTTTTGCCGATCCAGTTTTTACCGTTAGGGTTTGGACCACCAACACCCACGAAATCGGTATTAGTGAAGGATGACACTTCATCAGCGATAGAAATGTCGCTGCGCAGCGGCATGTCGCGTGACCATTTGTAGGACACTAAAGGCATGTTCAGCGTCTGATCCATGCGCTCCAGTTCGCCGACGAGAAACGCGCCGGTGGAGTCGATGGTCGCTCTGTCAATTGTAAACATTAATTATTCCCTCAGATGTTATAAGCGATTTCAATACGGCCGTCGGCTTCACCTGGCCCCATGACCTCTGCATTTGGCAGCTGAGGTGTATTTGATGCGGTAGAGTCCGGAGACAGCACAAAGGAGCCAACCGGGCTTTGAGTGGTGCCACCAGCCACGCGAACGTAAACCGGATCGCCTTTTTTCGCGGTCGCCGCGTTGCCTGCTGTAGCAGTTACGCAGATGTAACCACGTTTCAGGTTGTCACCAACCTGATTAGCCGTCACACCGATGTAAGCAAGGTCCAGAGCAGAGGTAATCGGGAACGGTCGAACCAGAATCCCTTTCACTTTGCTGATGGTGTCGCCAGATTCCAGCGGAACGAATTTATCGTTCACGTATTTACCAACCAGCCCGTAGGACGCGAACTGCTTCGTGTGATCCAGGCTAACCGGCTCGATGGTGAGATCACGAGGACGGGTAACGCCCCCGGCAATGCCCAGGGGCATGCGCGTTAAATATGCAGTACCTGCCATGATGATTTACCTTATTTGTTTTTTGCCCAGAATTCGGCGTTGACCTTGTTCAGTTCTGCCGGGGAAAGATGCTTAGTGCTGATTCCGCTGTCCGTGGTGCGGGTAATGTTGTTCAGCGGGGTCAGCTGATTTTTCGCCTTATGCAGCGCCACAGCGGCAGTAAACACCGCGTCGACCGTGGCCTTTGGCGCTTTGTAGAAATCATCCACGCCGAACGATTTCAGGCTGTCGCCGGTGCGCATTGCGTGATTCAGCACCTGACGTTTAAGGCTCTTATCGCTGGCAGGCTGAAAGCCAGGACAGATAATTTCCGCATCGGCGATCAGGTTGCGCTTAAAGGCTGCATCACCCGTCACTTTGCGGTTTTCTTCTTCGTCTTCGTCGGTGGTCATGTTGCCCAGGTCCGGATCGCCATCGGTGGTTTTACCCTCCAGCTTTTCCAGGCGAACCAGCAACGCTTTCGCCCAGTCAGGAATTTCTTCATCACCAGTTTTCTCTTTATTCGGATCGCTTTCGTCCGTAGTGGAGCGATTCGCTTCAGGGAGCGCGGTAGACTGCGCTGGAGCATTCATGTTGATAGTTACACCGGGGATTGAAGCCATGCCATCAGACGGCATGTCCGGCGCTTCATCGATGAGTTTTGCCAGTGCATCCTCATCTTTCGTCTTAATGGCCTGAGCCAGTTTTTTAAGCCATGACATTACAGGCTTCTCCTTTGTTGTTGATGGGATGGAATCCCCGATTGCACAGCGGCCACCAGCACGCCCCCGGTCAATGCCGACAGCGAGGTGGTTACCTGTGATTTGGTATTGCTTGCCCTTGCCGGGTGCCAGTTGCTTGTACTGCGCGTCATAGCCGCAACTGACATCGGTCAGGCCAGAATTCACCGCGTCGATTGCTTCCTGCCGTTTAATCAGCACGTCAGCAATGAGCAGATCCGATTTATCGCCGGTGCCGCGTCGGACGTTCTGAATATGTCCGTGCGCCAGCTCAGCAAAGTTAGATGGGTTAACGAATACGATGTTGCCCAGACTATCCTCTGGATGTCCCAGCGTGACGGCCACGCCCTCAAAGCTCGCCATCGTTTCCGGGGAAAACACCTCATCTTCCGTTCGCCAGACCGTCACTGTGCCGCTGGCGTCAGGCTCGAGGTCGATTTCTTCGGGTAAGTAGACCTGCGTTCCTGTACGTGCGATCGGTACGTCTTTACACAGCAGTGAGCCATCCGCCTGCAGATAACGCGTTTCTCCCAGGCGTGTAGTGAAGAAATATTTCATGGGTTACCTGCTCGATTACGGGCAACAAAAAGGCCGCTCAGTGGCGACCTTGTGAGATGGGAAAAATGTTCAAAATAACGGGCTATTTAACATAAGAGTTCTTACCCGCACCGACGAAAATGGACTCGATTAAAATGTCCCCTTAAAGCCGTAAAAGTAGCGATTAACTGGGCTGAAAATCGGTCTTTTCGAACACAACATTTTCATAACATTTCGCGGGTATTGCAGTTCGCATGAAATGAATGCTCAAAGCCGTATTTTTCATTTTCTCGGTGCAGGAATCTGTACTTCAGGCCAGCATTTGCAGTTCGGCAAACATCCGGCGTGTCCGGTCATACCGTCCAGCGTCGGCGGGTTATCCCAGCGCACAAATTTATCTTTCATCTTGCGGTGAGAATCGCGCGTTCCTGCCCCCTCGATACGCCACCAGTAGCCCTCTGATCCAACCGAAAGGGCTCTGGCCTGCGTCAGCGCGCCGGTAGCTCGTCCAATCTCTGTACGGGCAATCAGCTGCGCCCTGCTGGCGGCCACGTCACCGGAGGCCATGATCATCTCGTAGAGCTCGTCCGGACGTTCACCAGTGATAACCGCCTGCATTGCGCGCTGTTGTATGTCCATCACGCGATCGGCAGCTTCCAACGGCAGGGACTTCATCAGCTGAATCTGGCGGTACACGATATCCTGCGCCACCTGCCCGACGGGGGTATTACCCACCACATCGCGCAGGCCAGCGCCGATTTCCTCTGATACCGATTTCCACTGATTCCATTCCTCCTGCTCGACCTGGGCAAACATCCTTCGCCCGACCTGCTCTGCCCAGTCGCTGATTACCTCGGAATAGTCCACCAGCGTTTTCGAAATGCTGTCAGCGCTGGCCTGTGAACCATCGTAGGTACCATCGACGATCTGCCCTATCTGGTTTGCTATCGCCAACAGGCTTTTTCGATACTGGATCTCCGAACGGCGGCGGAGGGATGGTTTCAGGTTCATCCTCCTCCCACTGGGCCTTCGCATCTTCTATGTCCTCGTCAGTGATAGAACCACCGATGCCAATCACATCAGAAATGTTCCTGAGGTCGTTAAGCGCTGCTGCAGGCGGCATCCCAAGGTCACGAACGGCGGTACCAAGTGCAGTAACCACATTGTTCGCCATCGTTGCACGGTCCACGTCTGACATCTCCCAGAGCTTGTTAAACTCGAAAGTAAAATCGTCAGGCAGTGGTTCACCGAATAGAGAGCGCCAGGAGATATCGAGCAGCCAACGGATATGTCGGCGTAAGCGTCTCTCCTGCAGCGAGTTAACCCGGCTGTAGTAGTTTTCCAGATCGCCGTCGCCAGTGTTGAAACCTGCAGGTGACTGCCCGAACAGACGAACGAGAGGAATTCCCGTCGCGCCGGAAACCTGCTCAGCAAAGCGCAGAAGGACATCAGCGATACCCGCGAACGTGTAGCTGTGCGTTTCGAACTTGTCCGCAGCGTCCATGATGGTCATACCTTCGATCGTCTGAAACTGTCGGATCATGTCCATGTGCTTCATCAGCGCTTTTTCGAGGTCGCCGCCTGCAGCAAGTATTTTTCGAAGTTCAGCAATGCTGTATGTCCGCAGATGCGCTTTGTGGATCAACTGTGTGGTGCCAACCGTCGCAGTGTCGAACGCCTCGATACGCTCGAAAATACGCTCCACAACAGACATCCCCCAGCCGTTTTCCGTCTGGGCCTGCTGGAAAGGTAGCGTATCGCCCTCCATGCGGATAACGCGGCTATGGTGGATCTTCCAGGGGGGAATCCCCTGCTGGTTCGTGATTACCTTGTAATATTTCGGTTTCCCAAAATCGGGACCGTAATCGGTAACGAGATCGTAATAACTCGGGTTAACCATCCAGCGGTCAAGGCTCATCACGCCCTTAAACTGCCCCTCTTTGATACGATCCAGTTTTAGCGGGGAGGACATATCCTGCCCTTCAAGCAGAACCACCAGCACCGCGCCACCGTACAATCGTGACCATTTGAGGTTATCGTTAAGCCCATCCCATATAGCGAGCTCATCCCAGAAGGTTTCGAGCTTGCCCTTTTGGCCGGGTTTCAGCTTTGAGCTGATGTTAATGCCCTTGCGGGTCATATCATCGGCCATAGCATCCACACCGGCCCCCACGAGGAACGATGAACGATACGCAAACTCCAGCATCACCCTGTTACGGCTGATGTACCCGGGCATGTACATTCCGCCCGTCTGTATGTTTCTGGTGTCGCTACCAAGTTTGGCCGTGAAATTGTTGTACCCGTCAGCTGTCGCAACGGGCTTTTGTGCGCCGTTCTGGCGTTTGTTACGGGACATGTCACGCTCCGGCCAGTTTGGCCCAATTATCAAGAGAGGAATCCATCGGCGCGTAGTTAATCATCACGGCGTCGGCGAGGTTCGGAGATTTTGTACCTTCCGGCTGTTTATCCACGAGGATTTTACCCACGGCGTTTTTCGACCACGTAGGCTGTGAAAGCTCCATCAGCAGGCGGTCAATATTTTCTATCTTGCTGCTTATCGAAATGATTTCGTCGGGGTTGTATTCCATCCCGTTCAGCGCACGGAAGGTGTTACGAAACAGCTTGCGAAGATGCCACCAGCTCTGTGCTTTCGCGTTCGCGAAGAAGTCTTTATTCAGGCGTGCCGCTTTACCGTTATCGCCTGGAACGGCTTCATCTTCCGGATCGAATACGCTACCGCTACCACGGAATGGCGTAGCTGTGATTGTTCCCCGGCCTTCAGCCTGCCTGAGCTCGTTTATCACGCGAGCATCTCCACGCGCACCGGCGCCCAGACCGTCCTCATCGAAACGGAACTCATACAGGCCGTAATCGTCACAATACCCAAACGATTTAACGACAGAGGCGTAGATGTCGCTGCCGATGCCAGACCATTCGTGAACGTTCTGCAGAAGAAAGCCATAGCGGCAGGAAAAGCCGTTTTTGTCTTTCCCTTCGTCTGCAATATCCATTGCACCGAGGCGCTGGCCGCTGGGCTGAATACCCAGTTTGATATGCGCGTCGACGGCAGCCTGTACCCATTCCGAGGGAATGAGAATCCCCTCAGTAGAGGCGCTGTAGTTCAGATCCAGTTCCTGAGCAACGATGATCGGATCATCAATTTTCAGACATTCGTTGCGGTACCACTCATCATCCTTGCGCGGGTCGCTGCGCCAGTGGAACGTAAACACCGGGATATTTCCGCTGTGCCGCTTACGGGCAAACGGGTTATTCATGCCGTTGACGGATGAGAGGTCAATACGGCAGCGGGTTGTCTGAGAAAGCGCAGCATCGATGATTAATGGCCGTTTCAGGAATGCCGACTCATCCACGAAATAAAGCGTGGTACGGTCACCACGGCCAATGTTATCGCCTGCCTCTCCCTTAATGACCGCGCCCGTTTCCGGAAACTCAACGCGCATGTAAGGAGCATGTTTTTTGTCATTCCATGAACCGCGAAATTCTACCGGCAGCAGCTCGACAAACTTACGCGCTTTCCAGAAAAGTGCTTTCGGGTCGCCGGTACTGTCGACATATTCCTCTTTACGGGAACCAAACCCGATCACCATTTCTTTATTGAACAGGCAAAGCGAACAGGCCAGACCGATAGAGGTCCAGCTCAGCCCCATTTCGCGGCTTTTTTCTGTCAGTCCATGTTCAAGACTGGCGCGCCTGTCCATAATCCAGTTAATCCATTCCTCCTGACGGGGGAACAGCAAAAACGGGATGGTGGCTGGCAGACCATAATCGAGGTTACGCGGGTCCGTCGTCATGCCCCAGTCGATGATGAACTGGGCTGGGTTAGTGCGGTAGAACTCACGGAGTGCCGGAAGTATTTCAGGCGCTTTCCTGACCCGTTCCAGCCTCTCCATTCTCCACTCAAACACGGCGGTATAGTCCGGTTTGCGGAAGTCAAAGGGGAACGGAATCGGCACAGATAAATTCCTCAAAAACGCCCCGATTTAACATAATGGTTGTTACCCGCACTGGCGCAACAGCACCCATCACGCAAACGGCGTGAAGCCTCTGCTTTGAACAGAAAAGTGGTCAAATCGGGATGAATAAAACGTGCATAAAACGGGTCAAAAAGTGCATAGCGTTTTTACGGTTCGAAACGCCTGTTTTTGCAATTTTCAGCCCAGATATTTTTTGTAGATATCTGCTGCTTCCTGCGGGGTCAGGTTCGCCGCGTCGGCTTTGGCTGCCTCGTCCATATTGTTGAACGATTCGAAAATCTTCGGTGCTCCCAGCTCCATAAGCAGGGTTGCCGGAACTTTTACCCCCTCAGCCTCAAGCAACTGCGCCGCCTCCAGCGCGGAGTATTTCCCGGCCACCTTGTGTTTCATCACCTCGCGAAGCACATCACGCTGACGTTCGTCCTCGCTATAGACGCTGGTACCAAGACCGAGCACCTTTGAGAAAACAGCAATATCGTTGTGCGTGGGCAGCACATCTTCAATCGTGGTTTTCACACCATCCGGCGATGTGGTGACAACCTTCCGTTTACGAACGTCCAGGCTCTTACCGGCGACGCGGTTTATTTTCTCTCTGAGAGCTTCGCGAGCCTCAGTGAAAGCGCGCTCAAACTCGATATTCTCTTTACGCCAGCGACGGATCGTCGTCTCGTCCACACCTAAGCGCTGAGCAACCATCCGATTGCTGATTTTGCTACGGGCTAATGCCATGTCCATAACGATACCGACGTAGGCTTTTCTGAAGCTTTTTTTAGGAGCCATACTTCCGCCTAAGTCAATGTGATTATTTTTTGTTCAAAATCCATTTTCTCCGATCCGGGTGCGGCGTATCACCCGGTAAATTCTGGCATGCAGGCCGCGTCCTCTCTGGTGCCAAGTGCGGCATATCAGAGGGGGTAAAAATGCGGCATATCCTTTTTTTCGGGAAAACTGCGATTTGATGCCCGGAGGCCGCGCAGAATGGGGAGATAGTGGATCGCCCTAATATTTCCACTATGTGGATAACTCAGTCTAAATCCATCTCCACCACTTCCCCGAACAGGTGACCGTAAACGTCCATCGTAGTTTTGATGTTCGAATGCCCAATAAGTCGGGAAACCTTCAGAATATCGACGCCTTTATTTGCCAGGCGAGATACAGCAAAATGGCGAAGATGATGGAATCGCTTAATGCCATAGTCGTTCAGGGTTCTGACGAGAACTCCCTGAGTGCCGTAGCTGGTAGCGAGGCATGCGCCGGTAAACTGGTTGCAGATAAGAGGCTCAGAGGTACCGAGTTTACTTTTATCCAGCAACGCGAAAAGCTCACGCGGCATCCGTACCCGGCGCTCCACGCCTCTTTTCAGCCCCTCGTGTATAACGCCATCAACAACATGCCCCCTGATGTCGATCCAGTCGGCTGACACGTCGTTATAAGTAACCGCCAGAGCCTCACCGATGCGCAGGCCACAAATCCCGAGCCAGCACGCGATACGCTCACGAACTGGCGCGTTATTCAGTAGCTCCCTGACCGATGATGATGGCGGTATGGTGATGGGTCGACGCTTCCGGCGCGCGGGACGGTCAACAGGGTTAAAAGTGATGAGCCGTTTTTCCACCAGCAGGAAGAACGCCGAACGAATCCAGCGATGGCAGCCGGTGCGAACCGAATCAACGATATCGCGATGGCTGATATGGAGTATATTTTTTTCCAGTATGGGCCCGTCTACAGCGAGAAGATCGTGACGGCA
Organism: Citrobacter sp. wls619; assembly: GCF_005281345.1. Taxonomy (GTDB): domain Bacteria; phylum Pseudomonadota; class Gammaproteobacteria; order Enterobacterales; family Enterobacteriaceae; genus Citrobacter. The sequence goes on along the minus strand of NZ_SZXJ01000055.1, from coordinate 16,642 downwards.
TTTCGTATATGACGACAGCCGTATGATATTTTTTTCCAGCTTGCCAGCCTGATAGCCAAGATAAAACAGAATTAACTTTCGGAAAGTCCAGAAATGGTCTATTCCGGTCCAGTTGGCGGTTCGACAATCCAGCTCGATATTCTGTTTTTGCCAGAAAAGATGTGCGGCATCATCAATATTCTTAAAAATTCTGCGACGTCCATGACCGGATTTTCCATCCTTCCAGTGGACGTAATATTTTGATTGTCCATTGGCATCAGTGGATTGCTTTATCGATGCCATACAGAACAACCCTCCGTTTTTTTGTGTGACGATATCTCGTTGTATTTAATAGTGTTCGCGAGAGATAATTAAAACCACAATCAACACAGAAATTTCATGGATATAATATCCCTTTCAATGCAATCAGGATGGCACACCATGCAACTTGAAAACCTTACGGAAATCATCCACGAAGAAGCTAAAAAAATCGCTAAAACAAACGATAACGCCGAGATATCACACTACGATATGTTGTTGAGAGACATTATCGCGTTGTCTCTTAGCCTCCGTCATCAAGACTCTGAAAACTTGCGGATTGCAGGTAACAAAATGCTCAGAAACCTGCAGTGGATTCTCGATGAACGATCTGATTTGCATAGTATTATCTCAGATCTACACCATGAATCAGGCGGAAGTTTTTCTAAAGATAACGAGGTAATTAAAAACACTTGTGCCCATATTGAATTTCTTGGTTTATGTAACAAAGCCAAGTGAATATCGGCATTACTCATTATCGAAGCCCCTCGGTGAAGAGCTTCTGTAATGTTATTGCCGGGCCTTCTCAATTTCACGTATTCCGGCCAACTGGTTATTCGCTTTTTCGATGGCGGCCAGTAGCGGCTTGATCCAGAGAACAGCCTGGCAATACGTCAGCGAGCTGGTGGAAGTGGCGCCATCACTGGCTGCGTCAGCGTTCCCGGTATCGGTGTGCATTGCGCCGGCACGTAAACGGTTCGCGTAGTTGAGCAGCCCACCAGCGACATCAGCAGGAACAGGCAGATCACAGGTTTTTTCACGGCGTAGAATCTCCCGGTATTCGATAACAGTGTTATCGGAGCTGGCATCAATAAGTGAGTTAAGTTGGATGGCGTTTTCGGCCACCTGATTAAACCGGTTGAAGTTGAAAGTCTGTGCAGCGATAACCTCTCCCTGCAGGGTGTTGTCACTTCGCAGAACGTCATTATCACTCTTCAGCTTAGCGACGTCAGATCGGCTATTTGCCAGTAGAACGCACAGCACGGCAACAACGATAACTATTGCCATCAGCGCCGGCAGCTTCCAGTATCTTTCAAGGTTGCCCATCATGACAGGAACACATCACGTTCGGCCTTGCGGCGATTCGTGAGCCCCGGCATAACCTTCCCGCCCGCCTTGTCCCAGCGCAGGAACTCATCAGCAGCACCTTTGATATCGCCAGCGTTCAACTTCTTCAACAACGTGGATGTTGAAAGAGCACGCGAGCCAACGTTGTAAGCGAACGATACTAGCGCATCAAACTGGCCTTGCGTCAGTTTCACCCTGACTAACTTCAGCACGTCGTTTTCATAACTCACCAGTCCTATTTTTAGCAGACGATCAGCAGTGGCCTGGTCAATCGTCATTCCCGGCCTTACAGGCTTGCCGTCTACCGGATGAGTCCAACCATAGCCAATCGTCCACGGCACACCACCTGTCCCTGGATCTGGATAGGCAGTCAATCGACAACCTTCGAATTTTTTTATCAGTGCAATGCCTTCAGGACTAGTTTGCATCGTTAATTCCCACCTTTTTGGCTGCGAATTTTTTAATCAGATTGCCGATCGAATCGGTGCCGATGTATCCAATAAAGACGCTGGCTATGTAAGCGAGATTGCTGCTAAGTCCGATAAAGTCCAGAAGGTCGCGAACGAACCAGGCAATCATCGCGCACATCAGTGCGTCAATTAGCGTTTTTGTTACCGCACCGCCGTTATAGCGACCGCGCAGGTACGCCATGATGAAAGCCAGTATTGCGCCAATACCCTGCTCCTTGGCGGCAAGTAGCGCAGCGATGAAATCTTGTTTATATGGCATTTTCATAGGCCTCACCTCCGATAGTTCGGATGGCGCTGTGTGTGATGGAATTGGAAATTTAATTCAGAGGAAATAGTCGATGTAAGGAGCTCACATCAAATCGCGTAAAGCCTCATTAAGGTCGATACGACGAAAACACTTAAGCGCTGTCTGGCGGCTACTGTTGATGATATTAACCTTACCGGTCAGTGCCCTAGCGGTATTGGCAAACTCCCCACGCCATCGGGTAACGCTCTCTGTTGTGGGGTTATCAAGACCGATATGATCGCCATGCCAGTGACTGCCACCAGTAATGGAGCAGTCAAAACCTAAAAGAATGATGTTTTTCGCACCCTGGCTGGCCGCAAACAGAATAGAGCGCTGCCCGGAGTTGAATGCCCACCGGGTATCTGTATCAAACAGATTTAGCCCATAACGTTTATGAGCCCGGTAATTACAGGTCCAACGAGAGGCGGAGGACGGCAGAACATCGATGTTTGCATCCCACCAGCGAAGATCACCCGCATAAACGTATTCACAATCAGGAACTGCTCGCCAGGTGGAGTTAACAGCAATCACCGGCAGCCCCGATCCGGAAATCAGTTCGCAATCTGGTTTATTGAGGGATGGGCCTGATGCACAAATGATGAATGTATTCATTCGCGGCGACCCAAATTAGGTATAAAAAAACCCGCTCGGAGGCGGGTTTGATTCGTGCAGGCGCAATAACCTACGATCTGAAGCATACAGGACAACTTCGGACAAAATCAAGCCCTCAGCGTTGAAAAAATAGATGCTGCGAGGCCGATCAGGGAAGGAGTGAGAAAAACCCGGCTCGATGGCCGGGTTTTGAGTCTTGCTAACTGTTAGTAGTCATAAGCCATGTTATAGGCGCTAAATGCGTCTTTATGTCTCACCTCGCCGGCTTGGCTGTCAGGCAAGCCATCCAACACTGACTCATCAAGGCTGCGAGGTATCCCGGCTGCTTTGTTCATCAGGCCCAACTCATAAGCGCAGGCCGTGCATTTGTGTCTTCCATTACTTGCTTGGCTATCAGGAAGTACGCTAAACATCGGGTTATAACGGTGGTTCTTATCACAGATAATTGGCATATAGCACCTGTAAAATACTCGGTGCTGAATGCTTTACATGGGAAAACGCTTGAGGTAATCTCCACAATCGAGATCTCAATGAAAACATTCAAACCGATGTTTTTATCAGGCCCTGGCAGGTGACACTGCAGGGGCCTTTCCTTTTGTGCGAAATGAAATATCGCTACTCACAGATCCTAACCAAGGTTACAAAAAACATCAATTAAAAGATCTGCTTACATATATTCTTTTTATGTTCGAAATTTCTTGAAATAAAAAAAGGCCGCACTTTTGCGACCTCTCATCACCCAAACGTTTCTTTCGCGCACTTTTAGTGCTCATCCTGATTAAAATCTGTTGCTTTTTGAAACGCAGTGTCTGCTCTACGCTCCTCCTGCCAGCATTTGTCCACCAGCGTATCAAGAAACGGCTTCCAGTTGCGCGTCCATGTTCTGACGTGCAACTCTGGTACACGCTTCAGAATCGCTTTGTACGCAGCCGTAGACGGCACAGAAGAAAAACCATTCCCGCTACAACGCTCACAGATTTTGAACACCGGCGCCCCATGCTCTTTCGTAGCCTTGCGATCGAGCACCTCACCTTTTCCACCACAACGGCAACGGGCGCTTATCGCTCCTTTCCCTTCACAAGCGTCACAGACAGCAGGCACAATCTCTGTAACTTCTGTCCACAACTCCCAGTCTGACGGACGAACTGCGCGCGAACGACTGGCCCAGTACGGCGCTTTACCCCACGGGTAAGATACTTTGCGCGTGGTTTGTGTTCGGGATGTTCTCCCGCTGCCGCTGCAGCTGTGGCACATCACGCTGGTGGCCGCCGAACGCGAGTATTCAGCAAAGGCAAATTGCGCCAGCATCAGCATGCACCATCCCAACTCACCACCGGCTGCTTTGCGCACATTCTTTGGTGCCGTCTCCATTGCGTGGCGTGCCAGCGCCTGAACTGCGAGCTGCTCATCTGATTTACTGATCCCGGTCTTACCAAAGAAGGCTGCCAGACCAAACCGCGCGCGGCTGCTGGTGGTACCAATGGCCGCCATAACATCGGTGCCGGTGATACGATCCGGAGAGGTTCCTTTCACGTCGTCGCTAATATGCATTCCCTGTGGGCTGAAGTGTTTTAGCGATGCCTCAAGCTTCATTGTTCGCACTCCCCAACCAGATTAAGAATGACCGCCGCGCCGTTGTCTTCCATGTATTCGCCCTTTCCACTTGCCAGAAACCAGCTGCAAACCTCGACAGCTTCAACGCGTGTCACAGGTTTGATGGTCGCCAGAAATTTTTCCAGGTATCGCTCACGGTCGTACACAGATTCATGGTGCTCGGAATAACCAAATTCATAACCGAGTTCCTGACCTGAAGTGTGGCGAACGCTGTAGAGCCAGTCCCAGTAAACAAACTCACGAACAACATCTGACAGTGTATGAGGCTCTGGCAGAACGTCACGATAGCCATCAACATATGCGCGACGCTGCTCATCAATTTCATTCATACGGCTGCCGCCAATGCTTCCGTCTCTTTTTTCGTCTACTGTCCATCCCCACTGGTAATCATCAGTAAATTTTGGGGAAGACCTGATCACTCGCTCGGCCTCTACGTCCTCCATCGCAGCCTCATAGCTGCCGAACGTAGCGCGCACATCAGCAGCTTTCTTGATGTTCTTACGCGCATTCTCAATAGCCCTGGCCGGGTTATCCATGCCAATGGTACCGAAAGCTACCTGGAAAGGATCGCAGCCATTCTCCAGAAGATAACGGGAATACCGTTCCTCGGCCTCTTTTGGAGAGATTTTAATTTTCTCCAGCGCGGCTTCTGCTGCGTCCAGATGTGCCGGTTCATTCAGGCGGATAACCTCCAGTACCCACAGATAGGCATCAGTCTGTTTATGCCCGGTGATTCTCCGTTGCTCAGGTAGAGGTTTGATGTTTACCAGGGCTGAGCTGTGCGCTGCCGTCGGGATGGTGAATAGTGCTTTATGTTCGTTGTTATCTGTACGCATTACGCAGCCGCCTTTTTCTTGTGGAAAACCAGCTCACGAACCTGATCGCCGTTCATGAGCATATTGTTGAAATCATCGTGATCGGGCCAGTACACGCTCACTCGCTGTAGGTCATTCTTTGCCAGCAGATTGGCATGAGCGCATTCATAGGCCGCAGCCAACCCGGTAGCGCTGTTCTCGTCACGGTCAGCAAAAATAATGAGGTGCTTAACGCCAGCCGGAACGCGGAATTTCTTCATGAAGTTGGCCGTCATGGTTGCCCAGGTATTTACGTTATAAATCTGGTGCGCAGACAGAGCCGTTTCGATGCCTTCGGCGATACCAAGTGTGCTGGCCACCGGGAACATCCTGATCGCCACTGAACGGGCGTGATCAAGATAGTTATCTTCCTGCAGGGATTTTTGTCGCTTTGCACTGGTGCCGATATCTGCCTTTTTTGCGCCATCGAGTAATGTCTGGTGCAGATAGCACAGTTCTCCTTTATCGTCGGTGGCGAGGGAATAAAGCGACTGATACACCCTCCCTGCATGGCGCTGCTTATCGTTGAAGCGGATCGCTTCAAGCGGCAGACTGAAAATGCCGCGCGCGTTGAGATACGCAGCACCAGAAGTGCCACGCAACGGCTGCAGCTTCGCGAACTTATTCAGAACCTTTGTACGCAGGCTGGTAGCACTGCTGCTGACCGGGATTTTTACACGCTGAAAATCATTACCGATCAGGTGGTCTATTTCCCTGCAAACCTCATTAAATGGCTTCCCCTGTGTCAGAGTGACAAGCTTCATACCGTCACCGTTGCCGCAGGTACAAATCCACGTTCCCCGACCGTCGCGGTCATCAATACGTAGCTTGCCGCGTGCTCCACATACCGGGCATTCGCCTTTAAAGTGGTTTTTACCGGTGATCGGCGGAAGGCCGAAGTGCTCAAAGATGGTAGGCCAATGCCCGATTGCTGCTTCTGCCGTCTTCATGCTCGTTTTCCTAACTGCTGTTTGATATCGCTAATCACTTTCTGTGCTTACCCAATGGAGGATGGCGCAGGTGCACCAGATGCCGCCTGCATACGTTTGGCCTTCTCCTGACCTTTCGCGTAAGCGATCAATTTGTGCCGGATGAAATTCGAAACGGTCGGTGTAATCTCCATCGGGAAATCACTCAGCCCGTTAGGCCACTCGTCGAAACGCTCGCGAAAAGTGTTTGCGCACCAGCCATCACTAACGGGCTTTTTCCCCTGCGATACGCGCTGGCGCTGATAGAATTTTATTTGGCTCCACCAGGCCTGTTTCTCTGCCTTCGTGGGCAGATGCTGGTTTTTACCCAGCTTTTTGAGTTTGCGTCCGGTATCCGTATCGACGTCCTCACCGCCCAGCGGCTTATGTCCGCATTTGGGGCACGCGTACACACCAGCGGGTTTCATGTAGTGGCATTGAGAACATTCATGTGGGAGCTTTTCGGCCCGTTCCTCAGCTGCGCGGCGTGCGCTTTCCTCCATGCCGTCAGACTTACCGGGGAGATCGTCATACTCGATAGAATCCGGATAACCGAGGCGGTGCACGGTGCCACTGTGATCGAAGATGAGGCAGGACTCTTTACCCGGTGCGGTGCGCAGGCCACGTCCGAGCGCCTGCAGCCAGCGAATTTCGCTTTTTGTTGGCCTGGCGTAGATGATGCATCGAACGTCACTATCGAAGCCGGCCACCAGAACGCCCACACTAACGATGATTTTCGTTGCACCAGTTTCAAAGCGGTGAATGATGGTCTGTCTCTCATCCACTGGAGTGTCGGCGGTCATGACCTCAGCGTTAACACCAGCCTGGTTAAACTGGATTGTCAGGAAATTGGCATGGGCTACGTTGACGCAGAAAGCGATGGTAGGCAGATCCCGGCCATTCTCCAGCCAGTTCTGTACGATGTCGCCCACCAGCGTAGAGCCACACATAATTTCAGCCAGCTGCGTTTCGTTGTAATCGTTGCCGTATTCAAGCGAAGACTTGGTTTTTACGCCTTTCAGATCCGGCTTTGTTGGCGCGTAAAATTCGTATTTACTCAGATCGCCACGCTGGATTAACTCGCCGATGGTGGTCGGTTTAATCAGTCGGTCATAGTATTTGCCCAGGAACGGTGAAAACGGTGTACCCGACAGGCCAATCACCTTTACGCCTTTGCCGCGCAGCCGTTCGATATCCTTCAGGATGCGTTTTTTACGCAGGTGCGCTTCGTCGATAATAAGCAGATCGATATTTTCAGGAAAAACACGACGAATAAGTGTGTCGGCGCTGGCAATCTGAATTTTACGGGCAGGATCGTAGTTTGGGTGATCCGCCCAGATATAACCGATTTCATCCCCCGGTAATCCATACTCCACGAACCGATTAGCCGTCTGACCGATCAGGATGGTGTACGGTGCACAGAACAGGACGCGCATACCACGGCTGACAAACCCGGCAACGATGAAGGCGGCCAAACCCGTTTTACCGCTACCGGTTGGCGAATACACCATGAAGGTGTCGTTTGCCTTCCAGTCACGGCGCAACATGTTTAGCGCTCGCTCCTGTGCAAAATTCGGCGTGATCGTCAGCTCCATTGTGCAGCTCCCGTGCTGATGAGATAATAATTTTGTGATGTGGTTTTCATGGATTCCCCCTCACATGGCTGGTGGCCTCCCCAAAGGCTGCCAGCCTCCCTTCTGATTCAGTTCCTCTGAAAAATCACTCTTCCAGGAAGAACCCTTTTTCGTTCCCAGCGCCTGAACGCCTTGTACTATCTTGCTGATACGAGCGTTTTTTTAATTGCGCCCTTAAGACTGGGATCTACTTAACCAATGGATCTCTCCTGTTGGAAAAGACCCTATTCCTACCCCTGCACCCAATCCCCCCTTACCCCCCTTTCCCTCTTCCCCATAAAAACGTACTACCTACCTAGTACATATGAGGAGTTGGGTCAGTCGGTTGCCAACCTGAACAGGCACCTTTAAGCCTGCTTCTGTTCGGGTACCTTTAAACCCGAAACAATCAGGAGCGCTGTCGCGTTCCAGCCAGGGGAGGTTCGGCGGTATACCCCTGTAAAGCTCTGCCCTGATTTCTCACAAACAGGCGAAGCCTTGTGTTTGCTTCATGCCTTGCCCGGTTCTCCTTGCGGTACGAAACGGGTTCGGCCTCGAACGTCTCCTGATACACAGTTGCATAACGTTGGATAGCTTTTTGTCTGGCTGCAACGCTGAGTATCTGAAGTTGCTCGCCTATCCAATCGCAGTCTGCTTGGCAATACACAGAGGGCATTTCAACCTGCTGAAATGCCGGAGACATATCAGGCCCCCTCTGTAGGTCGAGGGAATACCAGTGGGATATCTGGTCGCAATTCATATGGTTTAACCTCCCCTCTGGTAGCTATTGAAATAGCAACTGCATTTTCTGGAGAAATCTTCTGAAGGTTGTTAAGCCACTTCCAAACTGCCCCCTGAGTAACACCGATGGCTCTAGCCAACGCAGATTGCCCCCCTGCCAACCGCACTGCTTTCTGGATAGCGTTTTCTGACATAATACCGCCCTTAAAAATACTTTAGGATTTGGATGATATTACTATAGTATTAATTTAGCAAGAATACTCTGGTGTTGAATGGAAAATGCTTTTGTACTAAATTAATCCGATCGTATTAACCAGAGGCGAAATCATGAGTGGAACGACTTTTTCGGACCGGCTAAAAGACAGCATGCAGAAGGCTGGGCTGACCCAAAGCCAGTTGGCTGAAGCAGTCGGCGTGTCACAGGGAGCAATTCAAAAGCTAGTATCTGGTAAGGCAAAATCGACAACTAAGCTTGTACAGATAGCCAATGTCCTTGGCGTGCGGCCGGAGTGGTTAAGCGAAGGAGTTGGAGCCATCCGCAAATCAGATGATTTCCCTCCAGAAGAAAAGTGGACCAAGGTCGAAACTTGGGATAGCAGCACACCTTTAGATGATGATGAAGTGGAAGTCCCATTTCTTAAGGATATTGAGTTTGCATGCGGAAGCGGCAGAGTTATGGAAGAAGATTACAACGGCTATAAACTGAGGTTTTCGAAGTCGACCCTGAGAAGAGTTGGAGCAAGTACAGATGGTTCAGGCATTATCTGTTTCCCCGCAGCCGGGAACAGTATGGAACCTCTCATACCAGACGGCACAACAGTGGCTGTTAACATCGAAGATAAAAAAATCGTTGATGGAAAGATATACGCGATCAACCAGGAAGGATGGAAGCGGATCAAACTCCTGTACCGGACAGGTCCAGATGAGGTGACTATTCGTAGCTATAACGCGGATGAGTACCCTGATGAGGTAGCGAAGATGTCCGGCGTAGAAGTTGTTGGTAGGGTGTTTTGGACATCTACAGTTTGGAACTAAGCCGGGGAGACCCGGTTTTTTTTCGCCCGTAAAATATAAAACCTTTATTTTCAATCACATATATAATTATGAAAATAAGATTAATACTATAGTATTGACGAAAGATTAATCCTCCCCTATTCTCATCTTATCGGCAAACAACGGAGCCATTGAGATGACTACAAACCTGGCCATAAAAAAATTATATCAACTCGTTGATATTCCAGATTTTCGATATAGAAATGGCTGTTCAAATATTGATTATGGTGATATCGCATCCGACTGCGATACTAAAACCATCTCTATCCTTGAAGCTATTAACCATATCAGCTTAAGCATCTTCTCCATAGCAGAAGATAAAGAAATTAATAAAGAAACAATATTGAATCTTTCTGGCGTTATTGCTGATCTTGCTGAAATTGGCATAACAACAAATAAGATATCTCAAACTGCTTCATATCTTTCTGGATTCAAGGATGGTACTCATGGCGCATGAAATTTCTTTGGACGAAGCAAAAGAGAAAGCTCACCAAGCTGAAATAATATGTCTGATGATGGAATCATATCCTAATAAAATGGATGATTCAGAAATTGAAGCCATAGCATCATTATTAAGTAAGCTAACAGGTGATGTATGTGCTTGGTTAATTGAAGAGCAATCAATTAAATCCAATAAGATTATTTAAACGAATAACTACATTTAATCTCAGCTTAATTGCTGCGGGAATCATACGCCTTAAATGAGTAGTTTCAATGAAAAATAAAGAAGCATTTAAAACAGCAAAAATTTTTTGCTCCGCTGGTTATTGGAATATTGCGATTATGTATCTAAAAAAAGCATATGGGAGATAGAAAATGTGGAACCCAAAAACGGCAGGAATAGATGAAATTCTTTTAGAGGCGGAGAACCTTAACACCATTCTGGAAATAGTAATAAGCAATAATGAGTTAAACACAAATCAAAAGAGTTCTTTACTAGGTATGGCTCTTAATGCTTCGGCAAATTTATTGTATTGGTGTGAAGCGGAGGAAAAGCGACGTGGATAACTTAATCAATACGTATCGCCACAGAATTCTTAAATCTGCGTTATTACGCCATCAGCGAAAAACAGGAAGCACCTGCATCATCATTAATATGCCTAAGGGTGGAATTAACACTATCGAATTAACAGAAATACTAATTGACGGCCTGTTGAGGCGATTCGAAAAAATGATCCTCAGTGAGTACGGAAATATTGAAGGTGTAAAAGCCATCCGAGGAATTTACAGCAACGCCGTAGATGTGAATGGCAGCGGTGAGTTCCTGACAGAAAGCGGAAAGGCATTAATCGACGAGCTCATTTCTGAGCTGGTTGAGTTTGCCAAGAAAAAATCAGTCACAGCGGAGACAAGCCATGAGTGATCAGACACCAATTATCACGCACGAACCAGTAAATATCGTGCTGACGATCGAGAACGGAAAGGTTATCCACGCACGCCCAGTTCAGAACGGCGAGGTTACAGCATCGCTGGAGACTTTTTTGTGGATGGCTGAACGCGTCGGTTACTCGGTAACCCCACCAGCAGGAGGCAATGACAATGGCCCTGACAGCGATACGAATTCCTGAGTGGGTACACCTGCAGGCGGTCCATGTACTCCGCCAGTTCAGAACCAGGCGAATTCATCCCTGCCGTATGCACGGCTCCGGGAACCTGAGCCTGCGGGTTAATCGCCGTTGGCGGCTGCTGTCCCGAGACGGCGGCCAGAACTGGGAAGTGATGAGCCATGAACGATACAGCAAACTGAAGGACAGAAAATGAAAATCCAATACCAGGACTATGGCGCCGTAGCGAACATCGTTATCACCAGTACGGTGTTTGAGTTCCGTAAACATAACCGGGTGGTCGATGCCACGCTGCTTTGCACACCAGGCATCATTGCAACCCGTACTGGGATGTTCTTCATGAAGACGGTTTTATCAGGTAAATCTCGCGACATGCTGCGTGCGTATAAAAATGTTCAGCGCGAGGCGACACGATGAAATCTTTCCTCATGTCTATGCTGTTTGGCCTGTTATTGGTGGCCGCTATTTTCGGGGCGTTGATTGAGTACAAATTTATGACGAATTTTGGAGGTTAACAGTGGAAAAATCTCATATCAATACTGAAAGCCTTAATACAATTCACGACTGTCTGTCCCAACTTGTGATAGCTGAAGAAACCCAGCTTAGTATTGAAAGCCAGTTGGCCAGCTCAAACAGCAGTAGCGAATGGAGCGTGTGGCGCAAAAAGGCAGAGAACGCTTTACGGGTTGTAAAAGCAAAGCGTCGCATCATTACGGCTCGCCTTGCTGTTCTCCGCCAGATTGAAAAAGAGAACAACATGCAATTCCACCAGCAACATAATGATTACCTAGTTGCTGAGTTGAAAAAGATTGTTACCCCCTCCTCTTTTGAATGCTGTGTTCGTCGGGCTAATGAAAAGCTGGGGGGATCAATTGAATAAGGCATTTGAAATATGGGTGCGCCAACGGTACGAGAACCGTTACGACCTTACGCGAGGCATTGAAGGGTTTTACTGTCGGGAAGTAACGAGAAGAATGTTTGATGTGTGGTGCCACTGTCGTGGCCTGAGCGTGGTGTGAGGTGGGTATGAGTGATATTGAAATGATAGACGAAAAAGAAGTGATGAAGATGATCCGGGTTTCGTCTCGTATGACCATCTGGAAATACACCAAGCATCATAATTTTCCGAAACCGATCCGCACCCACCCCAAACAGTACTTACAATCTGAGGTGGAAGCGTGGATTTTAAACGGCGGAATTAACCCGAAATCTTCCTGATATGCCAGAATATCTTTTCAGCATACAGCTCATAGGCGGCTTTCTGTTCAGCAATCCATTCATGCTTGTTATAAACAGAAAGTACGCCGCCCAGTTCATGCCCCAGCATTTTCTCTATAACATGTGGGGCTACGCCTTCCTCTGATAACCTGGTCGCAAGAGTTCGTCTAAAGTCGTGAGCGGAAAACTCCCCGATTCCTAGGGACGCTTCAATCCTACCAAGAAATCTATTTGCACCGGAAATAGTCATAGACTTTTTCAAATCCGGCCCAGGAAAAAGGACGTTACCATAAGTCATTTCAGCTTTTTTTAGCAGATTATCTGCGGCATCAAATATGGGGCGGCGAATAATCTTACCCGTTTTGCTTTTCTCCGCAGGTACCGTCCATATACCCTCTTCACGATCGAATTCATCCTTAACAGCCAGGCGAAGTTCGCTATTTCTGGCACCATAAAGCATCAGCAACTGATGAAATAACCTGTTTGATGTTGATGCCCTGCTTCGTTCTATAGCCAGCCATATCTTAGCCAACTGGTTATAACTGAGAGTCACTTCACCGACAGAAGATTTGACGCCAACATCTTTTGGTTGTAGCAACATCAATTCGGTTGTGCTTATAAATTGTCGCCGCGTACACCAGCCAATCGCAGATCTAAGTTGTACCAGCAACTGACGAGCACGGCGAGGGTTTATTCTTTCTTCTTCAGTGAAACGTTCAACCCATAAACGAACCGGAATGTCTTCAATAGGCATGCCAGCAAAGGCATTACTCATGTGCTTTATAACAGTAGACTTATAGAGGGCTTTTGTTTTTTCCCTAAGCGCCGTATCAACATAGTTTTCTTCCCAGTAATCCAGACAGTCTTTTACCGTTGGTTTTTTCTTTGACTTCTTGATACCGGCCATCAATCGCGGATCGATACCTTTGTCGACTGACTCTCTTAAATCTGCGACCATGTTACGTGCATCACGTAGAGTAATTGCTGGATACCGCCCCAAGCCAAGACGGTGCTGCTTTCCATCCCATCGAAAACGAAACTGGAAGCTAATCACCCCCCTTGGTGTGATGCGGATGCCCAGGCCATCAGAATCAGTAATTTCAGATGGACCAGAATATGGTTTACCATAGATAGAACGTAGCTTAGTGTCGCTGATAGCCATTTTAGTATTTTGTACTCAATGATTTTGATGTTTATGTACTTACTATGTACTCAATATCGCATGTACTAATCTTAACAACAATATCTATTCGTGTACAAAAACAGACAATCAACGACAAATTCAAAGCATAAAGCCAATTATTTCATATACATATTACATCAGGCGTGTACATCAGGTGACAGTTAAAAACGACAACATACAGAGCACATTTCTCTTCCACGATTACGAGACCTTTGGTACCCATCCGGCACTGGACAGACCCGCGCAGTTTGCGGCCATCCGCACAGATAGCGATTTCAACATCATTGGCGATCCCGAAGTTTTTTACTGCAAGCCCGCCGACGACTATCTGCCACAACCAGAAGCGGTACTGATAACCGGCATTACGCCGCAAGAAGCACGTGATAAGGGTGAGAATGAAGCCGCTTTTGCTGCCCGCATCCATGCGCTGTTTACCGTGCCGAAAACGTGTATCCTCGGCTATAACAATGTGCGCTTCGATGATGAAGTGACACGTAATATCCTGTATCGCAATTTTTATGATCCCTACGCCTGGAGCTGGCAGAACGACAATTCTCGCTGGGATTTGCTGGATGTGATGCGCGCCTGCTATGCGCTACGACCGGAAGGGATCAACTGGCCAGAAAACGACGACGGTCTACCCAGCTTCCGCCTTGAGCATCTGACCCGCGCCAACGGAATTGAGCATGCTAATGCTCACGATGCGATGGCAGACGTGTATGCCACCATTGCCATGGCGCAACTCGTGAAGTCTCGTCAGCCGCGTCTGTTTGACTATCTCTACAGTCACCGCAATAAACACAAGCTGGCTGCGTTGATTGATGTCCCGCAAATGAAGCCCTTAGTGCATGTATCTGGGATGTTCGGTGCATGGCGAGGTAACACCAGTTGGGTTGCCCCGCTCGCCTGGCATCCGGATAATCGTAATGCGGTGATTATGGTCGACTTAGCCGGTGATATTTCTCCCTTGCTTGAACTGGATAGCGACACCCTGCGCGAGCGTCTTTACACTGCCAAAGCCGATCTGGGAGATAACGCCGCGGTGCCGGTTAAACTGGTGCATATCAACAAATGTCCGGTTCTGGCACAGGCGAATACGCTACGTCCGGAAGATGCCGATCGTCTCGGAATTAACCGCCAGCATTGCCTGGATAACCTTAAAGTCCTGCGTGAAAACCCGCAGGTACGCGATAAAGTGGTGGCTATTTTTGCCGAAGCAGAACCCTTTGCACTATCGGATAACGTAGATGCGCAGTTATATAACGGTTTTTTCAGCGATGCCGACCGCGCCGCAATGAAGATCGTTCTGGAAACCGAACCTCGCAATTTACCCGCACTGGACATCACTTTCGTCGATAAGCGCATTGAAAAACTGCTGTTTAATTATCGCGCGCGCAATTTCCCAGGGACACTGGATGAGAGAGAGCAGCAACGCTGGCTGGATCATCGTCGTCAGGTATTCACACCGGAGTTTTTGCAAAATTACGCGAATGAATTGCAGATGTTGAGTCAGCAATACGCTGACAACAAAGAGAAGCTGATGCTATTGAAATCACTCTGGCAGTATGCGCATGAGATAGTCTGAAGATGAAATGCCCTCCGCCAGACGGCGGAGGGATCCTGTTTACGCTTTCTGCACCGTAATGCTCCAGGCGGCGTCACCCACCTGTTGATAATCAGTAATCACATGCCCCTCTTCGGCGGCCCATTGCGGGATTGCCTCAGTTGCCTGGGTACAGTCAAACTCGATCACCAGTTCATCACCACTTGCCATTTCTGCCAGTGCCGCTTTTGCTTCAATCAGTGGAAACGGACAAACCTGCGTGACCACATCCAGTTTTTTAATTGCCATCATCAAATCCTTACGCTTAATTTGCCGCAGCAGCGGTTAGTTTTGCCTTACGCTGCGGTCTGATATACACAATCCATGACGCGGTCCAGACGCCGAGAATCATAAAGACCAGGCCAACCCATCCCTGCCAGGTCATCATCGCCGTCATAACCAGACCGTTGCCAATCGAACAGCCACCCGCGATGCTGGCACCAAAGCCCATTAACAGACCGCCAAAACCGCTACGCAGCGTGGTGGGTGCGTCGGCGGCACGAACGCGAAATTCGCGACTGGCTTTTGCTGCAATAAATGAGCCGAGAAAAATGCCCAGTACCAGGAACACTCCCCAGTTAATAAACTTACTGTCGCCTGCGACAAGGAATTGCAAAATATTGGCGGTTGGTGACGTGATACCCAGGCCAAACATTCGTCCGGTTGCTTCGCTCAGCGGCCATGCCAACAGCGCAATCAGCCCGATCAGAACCGCAGTAACAAATGGATGCCAGCGCTTCTCAAACAAAATATGCGCAAGGCCGGTACGACGAGGCGGTAGCGTAGCGACTTTCAATTTTGGTTTTCTCAGCTCTTTCGCCACCACCCACAATGTAACCGCCAGCAGAATAGCGATCAGTGGCCATACGGACAGGTTCAACGTATCGGCAATGGAGTTATGCTCAGTACTGTAGGTTTTCAGCGCCTGATTCAGCCCACTCGCATGCGTAGAGCGCATCACCGCACTCATCACCATATAGGTAAATAGCGCAATCCAGCTACCGATAAGCCCCTCTCCTGCACGATACCAGGTTCCGGTAGCGCACCCGCCCGCATAAACAATTCCGATACCAAAGACATAACCACCAACAACGGTTCCCAGCCATGGAAATGTGCCGGCATCATAGCTGAGTACACCCGCCTGGATCAGCGCAAAGACACCCACGCTTTGCACAGAGATGGCTATCAGTAGCGCATAAAACATACGATTGTTTTTCGCAATATACATATCACGAAAACCGCCCGTCAGACAAAATCGTCCACGTTGCATGACAAAGCCAAGCAGCGCGCCACAGATGAGCCCGCTTAAGATCATTGAAAACATAAATTAATTAGCCAGAAGTATATTAGTCAGGAAATTATTCATGACTAACTGGTTCAGAACCAATAACCAAATTCTCTAATTTAGAACTAACGGTTATTAATACTGGCTGGAAATAAAGCAACGGAATAAAAAAACCGGAGAACATTGAACTGCACCCAAAAAGTTGGACACCC
>NZ_SZXJ01000056.1:0-356 GCF_005281345.1 Citrobacter sp. wls619 | reverse complement strand
GGTGGATGCACCACTATCATGCTACCCTCAGAACGATAGCCGGGAGTTTTTGTTATGAAACTTCGATTTATCCACCTTCCGGCGTTTACGCACAAAACAGTCTTTTCTTCCGGCAATTTATTGCTCGATGACAGTGAAAATAAACTCAGCGGTGATGATATACAGCATTTACTACGTCGCCATACTTCTGGTGACTGGGGTGATGTTCCTCGTACCCTGCGTCAGACTAACCGATATGCGCTTGAGTACAGTAACAGCCTGTTGTCATGTTACTTCCATCCGTTCAACGGGATACGTATGGTCACCGTTAGCACCAGTGCCGATCGCAGCCAGACGATAATCTCTGTTCACGCCTG
>NZ_SZXJ01000057.1 GCF_005281345.1 Citrobacter sp. wls619 | reverse complement strand
TGATAGTGTTTTATCCTCGAACTATTATTTGTATTAGCTCAGATTTTATCTGACACAGCTATGGCACAGATCTAAATCTAATCTGACAGGCCGCTCTGTGTCATTGCTGTGTCAGTTATTATTATGCAACGTTACAACCATCCGACGCTCTCTCGCCACTTATGGTTAGTAATTTTATCATTTTCGATTATTTTTTTTGAAATAGAGCGAGGCCCCCTTCCAAGGTAATCAGATATTTCTGTTGGAGACATATCAAAATCTACTAACATGATTCTTAGTTTCTCCATTTCTTTTAAAGTCCAAGGTTTGCCATAATTTTCATGGAGAGAAATTTTATGGTTCCTAATCTCTCGCCTTCTCTGAATTCCTTTTTCCCTCTGAGAAATTTCACTTTCAAACTGTGAATGGAACTCTCTGCAAAAGTTTTCATCAATTTTTTTAGCATATAAATTGCTAAAAATAAGTTTGGATGCCGGGTCTACATCAGGAACGTCAATAATAAAACATTTAACCTTTTTTAAATAAGGTTTTTCAATTTTACCCAAAATGCTTAAGTATTTAGCATTAAAAAAACCTCTTAAATCAAAAGATTTAATGAGCTTTGACTGGATTACACTTTCAATTTTAGTTGCATTTGAATAACAGTAATTGGCCATTGGAAGGGCCCACACTACCAGTTGAGGGATATACTTTTCAAATGCAATGCTCTCCCATGTGGCATCAAAAGTTTGGTTCTTTGCTAAAATATTCTTAGGTGTATCAAAATGCAGTGTAGTTGAACCCCATATTTCATAATCACTTGCTAAGGATTGATAGTATTTTATATGATTTCGAATCTTGTAAGTTGACATAAGACGATACACGTCATCATTGTGGCCTGCATTATAAATTGTTCGGTTTCCTCTCAGGTAGCCTTCATAATGTTCATTAATCCTTCTCCCTACATTACAACTCACCCCAACATAAACAACACGATTAAAAAGCCCTTGATGAACAATAAGATAAACTCCGCAACAGCCAGCCCTTCTAGCATCTGATATAGAGCCTAAAAATCTCCATTCCATGTTAACTCCATTTTTATGTTAAGATTTTTATTTGTCATAATTTGATCGAGATATCAATAAATTAAGTTAACACTTAAGGGATTTTATAGCCATGCATAATTTTAATCACTGTAGCCAGTGATTCTATTGTGTTGTTGCACACCGTATTTGGCCCCCTACACGGAGGTGAAATACTCCTTGTTGATGAACACACAGCAATGTTATTGATGCCCCTTTGAGCTTCCGCTATTAACTCAAAACAGACTGTCAGATTTGATTATGTGCTGCCAGTGAAAACTGTCAGATCAAGTCTGAGCTAATACATATTATTATAAAAAAATATTTGTTATGCGTTTTCTCTAGGTAGTTATATTCTCTTAGATTGACTCCATTTTATCGGCGCCAGCTTGTATTTTCCGTAAAGGCTAAAGTTTTCAAAAAGTGGTATATGGTTAAGATCATTAAAAAAATCACTATTAATATGATCTAACCAGTCTGTATCAGATTTATATCTATCGAAGATAATAAATTCTAAGTTTATGCTATAATTTCTTGTATAGTGACTATCAGTCACAATAACATTTCCTTTTCCCCTGTACTGGAATATCCCAGTGGAAAGATAAAAATTACGTTCTCCTGTAAAATATCCAGTATCTTCATAATATGAAGTTATAAAATGTGTTCCTGGAGCCAGATTTTCACAATAATTTCTTGCGTCAAATATTTCCTTGGATATTATTCTTCCCAGAATAGT
>NZ_SZXJ01000058.1 GCF_005281345.1 Citrobacter sp. wls619 | reverse complement strand
GCCAACGCACATGCAACTTGAAGTATGACAGGTATAGCAGGGTAAATAACTGAACCGGAATATTCAACCTGCAAATAAGAAAGGCACCGTGAAGGTGCCTTTTGATGGTGTGATGTATCAGGTTTAATGTCGCTGATACTCATTTACCTGGTAATCGCCAGATTCAATTTTGGCGATTCCGGCTTCTAATATCGAAATAAATTGCCTGGCAACATCAGTGGTTAACCAGAGCGTTTGACCAACTTCAGTCCCATCCGGGTCCGGGCGATTCGGGGTCTGGTAGTGCAAACGCAGCATCAGCGCATCGTAGCTATCAACAGTGCTGATGTCCCACCCTACAAGCGGATGAGTCTGAATGACTTCATTATTCTTTTCCATCATGCCCCCTAATTCGTGTTACTAGACAACGGTTTTCGAGGTTCAATGCGTTTTTTTCTGAAGCAACTTCAGTATATCAATAAATAAGGGTATTCATTGAAAATTTAAAGAGGGCGACGCATAAATTTTTTGTTTTCAGTGTTATCTGACTAATAAAGCAACATGTTATTCATTTTTTTTTAGCATGTTGTGCAATTATTTTGGTGATTTGATTAAAAGATAATCAAGGTATTTAATATAAATTATCTGCCAGCGTGGTGAATGCAAGATTGATTTAAAGGATTCACGTATAAAAAAGCCGGGGCGACCCGGCAAACAAACATCACTGCATATCATTTTTTATTCGTTGATGAACCAGTCATCCGCGCTTTCCCAGGTTTCCTGTAGGATTTCGCTGATGCGTTCTTTGTCCTCTTTTGTTGCGCCAATAACCGACAGATTGTTGGCCCCGGCATAACGAACGGTAACGTTACCTTCGTTATCCGGAAAATGATGATGAATACGGCGGGAGAGTTCACCTGCCAGCGCGTCGATAGCACCGGCTGGTAAAGGTGAAGTTTTGGCAATAGTGACTTCAATACGCATAATAGCCCCCTGTTGGATATACTGGTTATTTATACAGTTAACTGCGCCAGTTGACAACAGTGGGCTACACTTTTTTAGCGTTTTACTGACCAGCGTACCGTTTCACCGCCAAGGAAAGGCACCAGCGTATCGTTTTCCAGCGCAATGCTCTCCGGGACCTGGTGCTCCACGCGTTCCAGCTCAATAAAGGTCTCATTCACCGGCAAACCATAGAACTGCGGGCCATTGAGTGAGCAGAAGGCTTCGAAATGGTCCAGAGCGTTCATCTCTTCGAACACAGTGGCATAGCTGCCCAGCGCGGTCGGCGCATTAAAGCAGCCCGCACAGCCGCAACTGGACTCTTTACGATGACGCGCATGCGGTGCGGAGTCGGTACCCAGGAATGCACGGCTGAATCCGCTGGCAACCAGTTCACGCAGCGCCTGCTGGTGAACGTTACGTTTGAGTATCGGCAGACAGTACAGATGCGGACGAATTCCGCCGACCAGCATATGGTTGCGGTTAAACATTAAATGCTGCGGTGTGATGGTTGCTGCAAGAAGCTCGTTGCCCTCGCGAACGTAGTCGGCGGCATCTTTGGTCGTGATATGTTCAAACACCACTTTTAGCGCGGTTAAACGCTGACGCAAGGGATCCATCACCGTTTCGATGAAACGTGCTTCGCGATCGAAAATATCGATCTCAGCGAGCGTCACTTCACCATGCACCAACAGTGGCATCCCCAATTTTTCCATACGCTCCAGTACCGGCATAATGGCATCGACCGAGGTTACACCGTGTGTAGAGTTGGTTGTTGCATTGGCGGGATAAAGTTTCGCGGCGGTGAAGACGCCTTCGTTGAATCCACGCTCAAGTTCATTAGGATCCAGCGTGTCCGTTAAGTAGCAGGTCATCAACGGCGTAAAGTGATGTCCGGCGGGTACAGCGTCCAGAATGCGCTGACGGTACGCAATGGCCGCATCAACGGTAGTGACCGGCGGAGCGAGGTTTGGCATAACAATCGCGCGACCATAAGTTTCGCTGGTATAAGGCACGACAGTTTTCAACATGTCGCCATCGCGAAGGTGAAGGTGCCAGTCGTCTGGGCGGCGGATCTTTAAAACCTGGGATGGTGCAGTCATCAATATGCTCCGGCTGAGGATAGTCTTTTTTGCCGGAAACAAAGGATAAGCGGAAACGTTTTCGTTTGCACGAAAAAAAAGGGCGCATTCGCGCCCTGTTGTTGATTAATCGGTAAACGGAATAATGATTTCGCCCGGTTTAACCTCAATCCCTTTCGCCAGTTTTTTCGCCAGCGCTTCGCCTTTACTGCTGTCTTCACGCAGAATATAGGCCGGTTGCTGGTTAAAGTAATTGCGCAGCGACTGATTTAAGTAGGGCATCAGCGTTTGCAGTACAGATTGCATTTTCTCTGGCGTGACGGTCGCATCGACCACTTCCATTTCTTGTAGATAAATCGCGCCTTTTTCTTTATTGAAGACTGGCAATGCTTTTAACTTCAATTTCATGGTCGCTTTCTGGCTACCAAAAAGGGAATTCATATCCAGATTGGCATCGCCTGTCAGAGTCACTTTATTCGGTTCTTCGCGACCAATCTGGCTGGCGAGATTGGTCAGTACGATGTGGGCTTCAGCAACGCCGGGCAGACCAATATCTTTCGAGAAGTCGTTATGCTTGGCCAGTGCCTGATTAATCTCTTGTTCGCTAACCGTGTATTGTGTGAGTTGATTACAACCAACCAACAGGCCGCTGACAATCAGTGCAGCAGCAAAAAAAAACTTTTTCATGGGGTTCCTCAACATGATGCTTGTGGCGTAATCGTGACACAAAGCAGCATCCAGCACCAGCGGCCCGGACACCAGCAGAAAAAACTGAAATTGAGTCCGGGACGTCTGGTCAGCGATCAGGCATCAGGTTCCAGCATGCCGCGTGACGGGCGTTTATGGCTAAACTGCCAACCCAGCGCGAGGAAGGTGATAAAGCCGATAATGCCGAGCATCATCCACGGGAGCTCTGGCTGTGACAGTGCTTTACCCATGTCAAACAGCCAGCCGCCACCGATATAACCGATGGCACCGCCGATGGCGAGTCCCAGGCGGCTAAAGCCCATGTAACTGCCCCGTGCACGCGCATTTGCCAACGACGCGCTCAGCGTTTCGCGTGCCGGTTCCGCAATGATAGAACCGATATAGAAGGTGCAAATCAGGGTGAAAAGCTGCTGTAAATTCCCGACCAGACCGATGGGCATCATGCTAAGAGACATGATCAGCAGGCCCGCCATCAGTCGATGCTCAAGACGAAAACGTTTCTCACTCCAGCGGGCGATAGGGTAGAGCAGCGTTAAAGAGAGACACGCTTCGATGGCATACATCCACTTCACGGCGGCTGGCGAACCGGCAATGTCATTAACCATAATCGGCAGCATCAACATAACCTGTACCGCCAGCATGTAATACCCCGCCAGCGTCAGGACATAGGTGACAAATCGTTTGTCATGCATCACATGGCTCATGCCTTCGCGCACGGGAATCTTCACGGTGGATAGCTTCCATGCCGGAAGCAGCCAGGCGTTAAACGCGGCGCACAGAACGAACAAAATTGCACCCGTGGCGCAGACCAGGCGGAAATCGTACTGTAACAGCCAGCTGCCGAGTAATGCGCCAACAACGGCACCGGCACTGTCCTGCATCATTAGGATAGAGAAAAAGCGCCCGCGCTTTTCCGGGCGGATCAGTTTGACCACCAGTGCTGAACGGGGCGGGTCGAATAACGTACCGCCTAAGCCAGAGAGAAAGCAGGAAAACCACAATAGCCAGGGTTCGTGCGCAATCCCCATCGTGGCAAACCCGGCGGCACGCATCAGCATACCGGTCACAATCATGGGTTTGGCACCAAAGCGGTCAGCAATTGCGCCGCCAAAAATTCCCAGACCTTGCTGAATAAATTGGCGCAATCCAAGTGCGATACCGACCATCACGGCGGCCCAGCCCATTTGGTCGACGAAACGGATAGAGATCAGTGGGAAAACGACAAAGAAACCCAGCACGACCAGCATATTATCGATGAGCAGGAAATATTTACCCAGGTTCCTTGCCTGCGAGACTTGCGACATTTCCCCTCCAGGGAAAAAACTCGTCACTCGGTGGAGAGTTTAAAAGATAAGCACCTTCTATTCTGCGGTGTCGTTTGCGCTTTTCCCACCCTTGGCGGGACAATATTTTTTTATCAAAAGTCCGTCTTGATAGAGAGTTTTCATCAAAATGTGTGAATAATTCAAAAAATGGCATTTTGCTCTTTTCACAGGGTGTATTTGCACAGGTATAGTAATGCGAATTGCGTATTGAAGACGTTACGGGAAGGAGTAGGTATAGAATGTTTGGCTATCGCAGTAACGTGCCAAAAGTGCGCTTAACCACGGACCGCCTGGTCGTGCGTTTGGTGCATGAGCGTGATGCCTGGCGTCTGGCAGATTATTACGCAGAGAATCGTCATTTCTTAAAGCCCTGGGAACCTATCCGCGATGAAAGCCACTGCTACCCCTCTGGCTGGCAGGCGCGTCTAAGCATGATCTCTGAATTTCATAAACAAGGCACGGCCTGGTATTTCGCGCTGCTCGATCCCGACGAAAAAGAAATTATCGGCGTTGCGAACTTCTCGAACGTGGTGCGCGGATCTTTCCACGCCTGTTATCTCGGTTATTCCATTGCGCAGAAGTGGCAAGGGCAGGGGCTGATGTACGAAGCCCTGACCGCCGCAATTCGTTATGTACAGCGGACGCAACATATTCACCGCATTATGGCGAACTACATGCCACACAATAAGCGTAGCGGCGATTTGCTGGCGCGACTCGGCTTTGAGAAAGAAGGGTATGCAAAAGACTATCTGCTGATTGATGGACAGTGGCGCGATCATGTGCTGACGGCGTTGACAACATCAGAATGGACCCCCGGTCGCTAAGTTTCAGGCGCACGGCCTGAATAATGGAGAAGACGATGAAATACGAATTAACCGCCACCGAAGCCCGTGTGATTGGTTGCTTATTAGAAAAGCAGGTTACTACACCGGAACAGTATCCCCTTTCCGTGAATGGTGTGGTGACCGCGTGTAATCAAAAAACCAACCGTGAACCGGTGATGAATCTGTCGGAAGCCGACGTGCAGGATCAGCTTGATAACCTGGTAAAAAGGCATTTTCTGCGCACGGTCAGCGGCTTTGGTAATCGCGTGACCAAATACGAACAGCGGTTCTGTAATTCAGAGTTTGGCAATCTTAAGCTTAGCGCGGGTGAAGTGGCATTGATCACCACGCTGTTACTCCGTGGCGCTCAGACACCGGGTGAATTGCGTAGCCGCGCATCCCGAATGTATGAGTTCAGCGATATGGCGGAAGTGGAGTCGACGCTGGAGAAACTGGCTACCCGGGAAGATGGCCCTTATGTGGTCCGCCTGGCGCGTGAACCTGGAAAGCGAGAAAGTCGTTATATGCACCTGTTTTGTGGCGAGGTTGATGAGTCACTCGCTGCGGCAGATGAGCCGCAGGCGGCGTCTGGAGATTTGCAGGCGCGTGTTGAAGCGCTGGAAACCGAAGTGGCAGAGTTGAAACAGCGGCTCGATTCATTATTGGCACACCTGGGAGACTGACGTGGGAAAATTGCGTATTGGCGTGGTCGGGTTAGGGGGCATCGCGCAAAAGGCATGGTTGCCTGTGTTGGGCGCATCTGCGGACTGGACGCTGCAGGGTGCATGGTCGCCCTCGCGGGAAAAAGCGCTGCGTATTTGTGAAACCTGGCGAATGCCATACGTTGATTCCGTACAGAATTTAGCGGCAACCTGCGATGCCGTTTTCGTTCATTCCAGTACCGCCACCCACTACGCTGTAGTGAGTGAGTTGCTGAATGCCGGCGTTCACGTTTGCGTGGACAAGCCGCTGGCAGAAAATCTGCGCGAAGCTGAACAACTGGTGGAGCTGGCGGCGCGGAAAAAACTGACGCTAATGGTTGGGTTTAATCGTCGCTTTGCGCCGTTGTATCAGGATCTAAAGGCGCAGTTGGGCAATGCGGCGTCTGTTCGTATGGACAAGCACCGTACGGACAGCGTCGGGCCGCACGATCTGCGTTTTACGCTGCTGGATGATTATCTGCACGTGGTAGACACCGCGCTGTGGCTGGCAGGAGGAAAGGTTCAACTTAATGGCGGCACGCTGTTAACAAATGACACCGGTGAGATGCTTTATGCGGAACATCATTTTTCTGCCGACCAGCTACAGATAACCACCAGTATGCACCGCCGTGCTGGTAGCCAGCGCGAGTGTATCCAGGCCGTGACGGAGGGGGGCTTGATTGATGTGACGGATATGCGGGAATGGCGCGAGGAACGCGGGCAGGGGGTGGTACATAAGCCCATTGCAGGATGGCAAACGACGTTAGAACAACGTGGGTTTGCCGGATGCGCACGTCATTTTATAGCCTGCGTACAAAATCAGACGGTTCCTGAGACGGCGGGCGAGCAGGCGATTCTGGCACAGCGTGTGGTTGAAAAACTGTGGCGGGAGGCGATGGCGGAATAACCCCCTGTAACATCTGGCGGTAGTAATTCACGGTAATCCAGGTACTATATGCCCACTCAAAAAACACCTCTTTTCAAGCTATAAACCAGTTTGTCGGCCTGATAAGACGCTTGAGCGTCGGCATCAGGCTCTGCAACATTGCCGGATGAGGGCTCAATGCCTTCTCCGGCCAATGGACTGGCTATGCGGGGTTCTGCCTCAGAGTCTGGAATACAACATAGATGAATTTATTAAAATCACTGGCAGCCGTCAGCTCGATGACGATGTTCTCACGTGTGCTGGGTTTTGCGCGTGACGCGATTGTCGCCAGAATCTTTGGCGCAGGGATGGCGACCGACGCCTTTTTTGTGGCATTCAAACTTCCTAACCTGCTGCGCCGTATTTTTGCTGAGGGTGCGTTCTCCCAGGCGTTTGTACCGATTCTTGCCGAATACAAAAGTAAGCAGGGCGAAGACGCCACCCGCGTGTTTGTCGCCTATGTTTCTGGTCTATTGACGCTGGCACTGGCCGTCGTCACGGTGGCCGGGATGCTTGCTGCGCCGTGGGTGATCATGGTCACCGCGCCAGGGTTTGCTGATACTGCCGATAAGTTCACACTGACCACCCAACTGCTGCGGATAACCTTTCCTTATATACTGCTGATTTCGCTGGCCTCACTGGCAGGTGCAATCCTTAACACATGGAATCGCTTCTCCATTCCAGCGTTTGCGCCGACGTTTCTGAATATCAGCATGATTGGTTTTGCGCTGTTTGCCGCGCCTTATTTCCATCCGCCGGTGCTGGCGCTAGCGTGGGCTGTCACCGTGGGCGGGGTGCTGCAACTGGTTTATCAGCTTCCGCATTTGAAGAAAATTGGCATGCTGGTACTGCCGCGTGTCAACTTCCGCGATGAAGGTGCGATGCGCGTCGTGAAGCAAATGGGGCCGGCGATCCTTGGGGTTTCCGTCAGCCAGGTTTCCATGATTATTAACACGATCTTCGCCTCGTTTCTGGCCTCCGGCTCGGTGTCATGGATGTACTATGCTGACCGTCTGATGGAGTTTCCGTCCGGTGTTTTGGGGGTGGCGCTGGGGACAATCCTGCTGCCGTCACTGTCCAAAAGTTTTTCCAGTGGTAATCATGATGAGTATTGCCGTCTGATGGACTGGGGGCTGCGCCTGTGCTTTCTGCTGGCGTTACCCAGTGCCGTGGCGTTGGGTATCCTGGCAAAACCGCTGACGGTATCGCTGTTCCAGTACGGAAAATTTACCGCGTTTGATGCGGCGATGACCCAGCGTGCGCTGGTGGCGTATTCGGTCGGTCTGATTGGCATTATCATCGTGAAAGTATTGGCGCCTGGTTTTTACTCGCGTCAGGATATTAAAACGCCGGTCAAAATTGCCATTGTGACGCTGATTCTGACCCAGGTGATGAACCTGGCGTTTATCGGGCCGTTGAAGCATGCTGGATTGTCGTTGTCGATCGGTTTGGCGGCGTGTCTGAATGCTTCACTGCTCTACTGGCAACTGCGCAAACAGAAAATATTCACCCCACAGCCGGGCTGGGCCTGGTTCCTGACGCGTCTGGTGATTTCAGTGCTGGTGATGTCTGCTGCGCTGGTAGGGATGCTTTACATGATGCCGGACTGGTCACAAGGGACAATGGTGTGGCGTGTGATGCGTTTGCTGGCGGTGGTGGTCGTGGGAATCGTTGCCTACTTCGCCGCTCTTGCTGTGCTGGGCTTTAAAGTGAAAGAGTTCGTTCGCCGGACGGCGTAATGGACATCCTATGCCGGATGGCGGTACTACGCCGCATCCGGCCAACAGAATAGCGTTGCCTGATAAGCACAATGCCATCAGGCAACGATCAAATAGAGAATTTTTTCCCGCCGCGATGTGCTGCAGAGGTCTGGCCGTTCGCGCCATACAGCGTCGGCTCCTGGTGCGGTTTCAGCACTTGAATTGCCTGTTGATTGCGTTCGATTTGCCCTTCGAGCAGCCAACCATTGTGCTGGTTGAGATCGCGCAAATGCTGTGTCTTCTTCGTGATTGTCTGCCAGCGCTCGGCAATCTCATCATTGGCGCTGCGCGTGGCGTCATTTTCCAGGCGGCGCTGCTGCTCCAGATAATCGAGGGTGGCCAGCAAAGAACTTTTTTCTTCTGTAATTCGCTGTAGCTGGCTACCGTTGATCTGCCCTGCAGAAAGCTGATGCTGCTCAGCATCCATCACCGTTTTCAGGTCATTGAGGACGGTCGTCATCTGATCAAGTATTTCTGACAAACGAGTCATACTTTATTTACTCTGTAGGTAGCTCTGTGCCTCGCGGATCAGCGAGTCGGCAATTTTTCCGGTATCCATTTTCAGCTCGCCGTTACGGATCGCGGTTTTCAGTGCTTCGACGCGTTCCATGTTGATGTCATTGGTGCCGGGCTGCATCAGTTTGGCCTGAGCGTCACTCAGCATTACGCTGGTGCTGTTTGTCGTCGCTGTTTTTTCTTTCCGCGCTTTTTGTACCGGCGAGTCGCTGGTTTCGCGTGGCTGGACAGTGCTTACTGGCTTCAATGGTGAGGTACGATCAATACTCATTTTTTCTATCCTCATCGAGGGGTTACGCTATAGCGACCCGCTTTAATCATTGGTTGATTATCTATCGGCACTCGCTAAAAAATCTTTAACCTATTATAGGTTAATAAGAATATTCCCATCAGAATCGACGATTCCACTCACCACCTGACCAGAAATCATCCGCACTCGTGCGTTTTGCGCGACGGCTGCATTGTTGAGCGCTTTACCTTCGGCATTGACCCGAAAGCCGTCTCCGTTGGCGATAACCATCACGCGTTGACCCGCTTTTATCCGCCATGCCTGGCGCAACATTGTGAGCTGGATTGGCTGACCGGGAACCAGGTCGCGCAGGCTCACGGCATCCTGAACCTGGTTAATGTCCAGTACGGTGCGTGGCGGCAGTTGATCCAGACGACCACGTTTTAGCGTTACGCTGGCCGCGTTCAGTGCGCTTCCGCGGGCAACAGGGGCCGCTGCGACAACATAGTTGCCGGTGGCTTGCACAGTGACCTGCAGATAGCGTTTTTCATTGGCGCAGCGGGCCAGCACGTTCACGTTACCCCACAGTTTCGCACTGCCGGACACGCTCAGCGCAGGCTGATCGCAGCTGGGCTGCAAGTTTGGCGGCGTACGGACAGTGACGACCACCTCATCGCTAAACCCGGCCAGGCGCTGGGAAAACCACGCGGTTAACTGCGAATTCAGGTCTTGTGCCAGCGTCATAGGGCTGAACAGCAGTGCTGCCACGACTATTCCACGTTTAAACGTTTGCATCAAAACCTCGCGCTTTTTCAGGTAGTGGCAGGATTCTACCTGTGTGACGCAGTCATCAACGCAACAAATAGCGACGCATTTTGCGTTTATTCCGGCGATAACGCGCGCGTGATGGGATTTAAGCTGTCGGCTGAATTTTGTCATTTGCGGAGGAGATATGCTCGATAAGCTCGACGCCGCCTTACGTTTTCAACAGGAAGCGCTGAATTTGCGCGCCCAACGCCAGGAAATATTAGCGGCCAACATTGCCAATGCCGACACGCCAGGGTATCAGGCGCGTGACCTGGATTTCGCCAGTGAATTAAAAAAAGTCATGGTGCGCGGGCGGGAAGAAACAGGCGGTGTTTCGTTGACGCTGACCTCTGCACAACACATTCCTGCCCAGACTGTCTCGGCTCCTTCTACGGAGTTGCTCTATCGCATTCCTGACCAGCCGTCTCTGGATGGCAACACGGTGGATATGGACAGGGAGCGTACGCAGTTTGCGGATAACAGCCTGAAGTACCAGATGGGGCTTACCGCGTTAGGTGGGCAAATCAAGGGCATGATGAACGTGCTGCAAGGAGGGAACTAACCGTGGCGTTGCTCAATATTTTTGATATCGCAGGTTCTGCGCTGACGGCTCAGTCTCAGCGTCTGAACGTGGCTGCCAGCAACATGGCAAACGCCGATAGCGTGACCGGACCTGATGGTCAGCCGTATCGCGCGAAGCAGGTTGTTTTTCAGGTCGATGCAGCGCCAGGCGCAGCAACCGGTGGCGTAAAAGTCGCTGACGTCATTGAGAGTCAGGCGCCGGACAAGCTGGTTTATGAACCGGGCAATCCGCTGGCGGATGCGAATGGCTACGTAAAAATGCCGAATGTCGACGTGGTTGGCGAGATGGTTAACACCATGTCTGCTTCACGCAGCTATCAGGCAAACGTTGAAGTGCTCAATACCGTGAAAAGCTTGATGCTTAAAACGCTGACGCTGGGCCAGTAAAGGAGGCGCATATGTCCGTTGCTGTAAAAATGAATGACCCGAGTACGTCGGGTGTTAATGCTGCCACTGGCAAAAGTTCGCTGACCGGGAGCAACGCGGCCGATCTGCAAAGCAGCTTTCTGACGCTTCTGGTCGCGCAGCTAAAAAACCAGGACCCAACCAACCCGCTGCAAAACAATGAGTTGACTACCCAGTTAGCGCAAATCAGTACCGTAAGCGGCATCGAAAAATTGAATACCACGCTGGGATCGATCTCCGGACAGATCGATAGCAGCCAGTCGTTGCAGGCCAGTACGCTGATTGGTCATGGCGTCATGATCCCGGGGACCACGATTCTGACCGGTAAGGGTACCGAAGAAGGGGCCACGACGACCACGACACCGTTTGGCGTTGAGCTGCAGCAGCCGGCAGATAAGGTTACCGCAACCATTACCGATAAAGACGGCAAGGTGGTACGCACCATTGATATTGGCGGGTTGAAAGCGGGCGTTCATACCTTTACCTGGGATGGCACCATGACGGACGGCACGGATGCGCCGAGCGGTTCGTATAACGTCTCGATTGCGGCCAGCAACGCCGGAACGCAGCTTGTGGCGCAGCCTCTACAGTTTGCGCTGGTGCAGGGTGTTATCCGCAGTAACGGCGGTAACACACTGGATCTGGGCACCTATGGAACCACCACCCTCGACGAAGTACGGCAGATAATTTAAGCCTTCACACTTATCAGGAGTAAGTCATGGCCTTTTCACAAGCGGTCAGCGGTCTGAACGCTGCAGCGACCAACCTCGATGTCATTGGTAACAACATCGCCAACTCCGCCACCTACGGTTTTAAATCCGGTACGGCATCCTTTGCCGATATGTTCGCCGGTTCTAAAGTGGGTCTGGGCGTTAAAGTTGCGGGTATTACCCAGGACTTTACCGATGGTACCACCACCAACACCGGACGTGGGCTGGATGTGGCTATCAGCCAGAACGGTTTTTTCCGTATGGTTGACAGCAATGGTTCCGTTTTCTTCAGCCGCAACGGTCAGTTCAAACTCGATGAAAACCGCAACATTGTTAACATGCAGGGACTGAAACTGACGGGCTATCCGGCGACCGGTACGCCGCCGACCGTTCAGCAGGGTGCGAACCCGGGGCCGATCACGATCCCCAATACATTGATGGCGGCACAGGCAACCAGCAAGGCCTCAATGCAGATCAACCTGAACTCATCGGATAAAATAATCCCGACAACGACAAAGTTCGATCCGAAAGATGCTGACAGCTATAACAAAAAAGGCCCTGTCACCGTTTATGACAGCCTGGGCAATGCCCACGAAGTTAACGCCTATTTTGTAAAGCAGCCTGATAACAAATGGGCTGTCTATACCATTGATAGCAGCGATCCTAAGGCTGCGGTGCCAACCGCACCGACGTCCACGCTGGAATTTGATACCAATGGCGCGTTAATCGGCGGCGGTACATTCGATATCACTACCGCCGCGCTCAATGGCGCCCCGGCCGTCACCTTCGCAATGAGTTTCCAGAACTCCATGCAGCAGAACACTGGGGCAAACAACATTGTTGCCACTAACCAGGACGGCTACAAACCAGGCGATCTGGTGAGCTATCAGATTAACAATGACGGTACCGTAGTTGGTAACTACTCCAACGAACAGAAACAGGTTCTGGGACAGATCGTGCTGGCAAACTTTGCCAACAACGAAGGTCTGGCGTCTCAGGGTGATAACGTCTGGGCAGCAACTCAGGCCTCCGGTGTGGCGCTGCTGGGTACCGCGGGTACGGGTAACTTCGGCAAGCTGACCAACGGTGCGTTGGAAGCCTCTAACGTGGATTTGAGTAAAGAACTGGTGAATATGATCGTCGCTCAGCGTAACTATCAGTCGAATGCGCAGACCATCAAAACCCAGGATCAGATCCTTAACACACTGGTCAACCTGCGCTAAGCGCCTGACGGGATGGCTTAATGGATCACGCAATATATACCGCCATGGGCGCGGCCAGTCAGACGCTGAATCAACAGGCGGTGACGGCCAGCAACCTGGCAAATGCCTCCACACCGGGTTTTCGTGCTCAGCTCAACGCGCTGCGCGCGGTTCCTGTAGAAGGGCTTTCACTGCCGACGCGTACGCTGGTGGTTGCCTCCACGCCTGGGGCCGATATGACGCCAGGCCAGATGGATTATACCTCCCGCCCGTTGGATGTGGCCTTGCAGCAGGATGGCTGGTTGGCTGTGCAGACCGCTGATGGCAGCGAAGGATACACCCGCAATGGCGCTATTCAGGTGAGTCCAACCGGTGAGCTGACTATTCAGGGACATCCGGTGATCGGCGAAGCTGGGCCGATAGCGGTACCGGAAGGGTCGGAAGTGACTATCGCCGCAGACGGAACGATTTCGGCGCTCAACCCAGGCGATCCCGCGAATACGGTGGCGCCAGTAGGACGTCTGAAGCTGGTTAAAGCGACGGGAAGTGAAGTGCAACGTGGCGATGACGGGATGTTCCGTCTGAGTGCGGCCGCGCAGGCTACCCGGGGACCGACACTGCAAGCCGACCCCAGCATCCGCGTGATGTCGGGCGTACTGGAAGGCAGTAACGTCAAACCCGTTGCGGCGATGAGCGATATGATTGCCAGCGCTCGCCGCTTCGAAATGCAGATGAAGATTATCAGTAGCGTGGATGATAACGCGGGCCGCGCCAACCAACTGCTGTCGATGAGTTAATACAGGACATTTTATGATCAATTCATTATGGATCGCCAAAACCGGCCTGGACGCGCAGCAAACCAACATGGATGTGATTGCCAACAACCTGGCAAACGTCAGTACGAATGGTTTTAAACGCCAGCGTGCGGTGTTTGAAGATCTGCTGTACCAGACGATTCGTCAACCGGGGGCTCAGTCTTCTGAACAGACGACGCTGCCGTCTGGTTTGCAGATTGGTACTGGTGTGCGTCCGGTTGCGACCGAACGTTTGCACAGCCAGGGTAATCTGTCGCAGACCAATAACAGCAAAGATGTGGCGATTAAAGGCCAGGGCTTTTTCCAGGTCATGTTACCGGATGGGACGTCAGCCTATACACGTGATGGTTCTTTCCAGGTGGATCAGAACGGTCAGTTGGTCACGGCGGGTGGTTTTCAGGTGCAGCCTGCAATCACTATCCCGGCGAACTCGCTGAGCATCACCATTGGACGAGACGGTATTGTCAGTGTGACTCAGCAGGGCCAGGCTGCGCCTGTTCAGGTGGGACAGCTCAACCTGACGACCTTCATGAATGACACCGGTCTGGAAAGCATTGGTGAGAATTTGTACACCGAAACGCAATCGTCCGGCGCACCGAACGAAAGCACGCCGGGGCTGAACGGCGCGGGCCTGTTGTACCAGGGTTATGTGGAAACCTCAAACGTCAACGTGGCGGAAGAACTGGTTAACATGATCCAGGTTCAACGTGCTTATGAAATCAACAGTAAAGCGGTATCGACCACCGATCAGATGCTGCAGAAACTGACGCAACTCTAAAGTGACGTCCGGTGGGGTGAAAGCCTCACCGGCGCACTGATTTTGAAGATGAAGGCAATGCGAAAATACGCGCTTCACCCATACCCGATTTTGGCCCTGCTGGTGGTTTCACTGACAGGATGTGCCTGGATCCCGGCGACTCCGCTCGTGCAGGGTGCGACGACTGCCCAGCCCGTTCCAGGCCCGACGCCGGTGGCGAATGGATCAATATTTCAGTCTGCGCAGCCGATTAATTATGGCTACCAGCCGTTATTTGAAGACCGCCGTCCGCGCAATATTGGCGATACGCTGACTATCGTATTGCAGGAAAACGTCAGTGCGAGCAAAAGCTCCTCGGCGAATGCCAGTCGTGATGGCAAAACTAACTTTGGTTTTGACACGGTACCCCGTTACCTGCAGGGGCTGTTTGGCAACGAGCGTGCCGACGTAGAGGCTTCTGGCGGCAACTCGTTTAATGGTAAAGGTGGCGCGAACGCCAGGAACACCTTCAGTGGTACGTTGACCGTGACGGTTGACCAGGTACTGGTGAATGGCAATTTACATGTCGTGGGTGAAAAACAGATCGCCATTAACCAGGGCACTGAATTCATTCGCTTCTCTGGGGTTGTTAACCCGCGCACCATTAGCGGCAGCAACTCTGTACCGTCAACGCAGGTTGCGGATGCGCGTATTGAATATGTCGGTAACGGCTATATCAATGAGGCGCAGAATATGGGCTGGTTGCAGCGTTTCTTCCTTAATTTATCGCCGATGTAAGCGAGGTATCCAGTGTTTAAAACTCTTGTTGGAATGGTACTGGTACTGGCTACCACCTTTGCGCATGCCGATCGCATTCGTGATCTGACCAGTGTTCAGGGGGTGCGTGAAAACTCGCTGATAGGCTACGGGCTGGTGGTGGGGCTGGACGGTACGGGTGACCAGACCACCCAGACACCGTTTACCACGCAAACGCTGAATAACATGCTCTCGCAGCTGGGTATTACCGTGCCGACGGGCACCAATATGCAGTTGAAAAACGTGGCGGCAGTGATGGTTACCGCGTCATTCCCGGCGTTTGGGCGTCAGGGACAAACCATCGATGTGGTGGTCTCTTCAATGGGTAACGCCAAAAGCCTGCGTGGCGGGACGTTGCTGATGACGCCGCTGAAAGGGGTCGATAGCCAGGTGTATGCGTTGGCGCAGGGGAACATTCTGGTCGGTGGTGCAGGCGCCGCAGCGGGGGGGAGTAGTGTCCAGGTGAACCAGCTCAACGGTGGGCGTATCACCAACGGTGCCATTATTGAACGCGAGTTGCCTACCCAGTTTGGTGGCGGTAACACCATTAATCTGCAGCTCAATAATGAAGATTTCACCATGGCGCAGCAGATAACCGACACCATCAACCGCTCTCGCGGATTTGGCAGTGCGACTGCGCTGGATGCACGCACGATCCAGGTACGCGTTCCGAGTGGCAATAGCTCGCAGGTACGTTTCCTCGCGGATATCCAGAATATGGAAGTGAACGTCACGCCGCAGGACGCGAAGGTGATTATTAACTCCCGTACAGGATCGGTGGTAATGAACCGTGAAGTGACGCTGGATAGTTGCGCTGTTGCACAAGGCAATCTGTCGATTACGGTTAACCGCCAGGCGAACGTCAGCCAGCCGGATACCCCGTTTGGTGGTGGACAAACCGTGGTGACGCCACAAACGCAGATCGATCTGCGCCAGAGCGGTGGGTCGTTGCAGAGCGTTCGTTCCAGCGCCAACCTGAACAACGTCGTACGTGCATTGAATGCGCTGGGGGCAACACCGATGGATCTGATGTCTATCCTGCAATCCATGCAAAGTGCGGGTTGTCTGCGCGCCAAACTGGAAATCATCTGATGATTGGTGATAGCAAACTGCTGACCAGCGCAGCCTGGGATGCACAATCACTGAACGAACTGAAAGCGAAAGCGGGTCAGGACCCGGCGGCAAATATCCGCCCGGTCGCCCGCCAGGTTGAAGGGATGTTCGTGCAGATGATGCTGAAAAGTATGCGCGAGGCGTTGCCAAAAGACGGTGTGTTTAGCAGCGACTCCACGCGTTTATACACCAGTATGTATGACCAACAGATCGCCCAGCAGATGACGGCAGGAAAAGGTCTGGGACTGGCAGAAATGATGGTCAAGCAGATGACGCAAGGGCAGGGGCAACCTGCGGATGATGCGCCGCAGGTGCCGATGAAATTCTCGCTGGAAACGGTGACCAGCTATCAAAATCAGGCGCTGACGCAACTGGTGCGTAAAGCCATTCCCCGGGCGACGGAAAGCAATGATGAGCCGCTGTCAGGTGACAGTAAAGATTTCCTCGCTCAGCTATCGCTGCCGGCTAAGCTGGCGAGTCAGCAAAGCGGGGTGCCGCATCATCTGATTCTGGCGCAGGCGGCGCTGGAGTCCGGGTGGGGGCAACGACAAATTCGACGGGAGAACGGCGAGCCGAGCTTTAACATTTTTGGGGTGAAAGCCTCGGGAAGCTGGAAAGGGCCGACCACTGAAATCACCACCACCGAATACGAAAACGGTGAGGCGAAAAAAGTGAAAGCGAAATTCCGTGTTTATAGCTCCTATCTTGAAGCACTGTCGGATTATGTCGGTCTGATATCCCGCAATCCGCGTTACGCCGCGGTGACCGGTGCCGCGAC
The DNA here is from genome assembly GCF_005281345.1 of Citrobacter sp. wls619. Classification (GTDB taxonomy): domain Bacteria; phylum Pseudomonadota; class Gammaproteobacteria; order Enterobacterales; family Enterobacteriaceae; genus Citrobacter. The sequence goes on along the minus strand of NZ_SZXJ01000058.1, from coordinate 45,985 downwards.
CGCTGAGCAGGGTGCCCAGGCATTGCAGAATGCGGGTTACGCCACTGACCCTAACTATGCGCGCAAATTAACCAGCATGATCCAGCAGCTAAAATCGATGAGCGAAAAGGTGAGTAAAACCTACAGCACGAATCTCGATAATCTCTTTTAAATAGCTCAAGTCTGCTGACCTGCTGCCGATAATACCGAGTATTGAAGGATTACAAGGAACCTCCATGTCCAGCTTGATTAATAACGCGATGAGTGGACTCAGCGCAGCGCAGGCCGCGTTGAACACTGCCAGTAATAACATCTCCAGCTATAACGTTGCCGGCTATACCCGACAAACGACAATTATGGCGCAAGCGAACAGCACGCTGGGTGCGGGGGGCTGGGTCGGCAACGGTGTCTATGTTTCTGGCGTACAGCGTGAGTATGACTCATTTATTACTAATCAGTTACGTGCGGCGCAGAACCAGAGCAGCGGTCTGACGACACGTTATGAGCAAATGTCAAAAATCGACAACCTGCTCGCCAGCAAAACCAGTTCGATCTCAACGTCGATGCAGGGCTTTTTTACCAGCCTGCAGACGTTGGTGAGTAACGCAGAAGATCCGGCGGCGCGTCAGGCACTTATCGGTAAAGCTGATGGCTTAGTCAATCAGTTCAGAACGACGGACCAATATCTGCGCGATCAGGATAAGCAGGTCAATATTGCGATTAAGGCCAGCGTCGATCAGATCAATAACTATTCGAAGCAAATTGCCAGCCTTAACGACCAAATCTCCCGTTTGACAGGCGTTGGCGCAGGTGCATCACCGAACGATCTGCTCGATCAGCGCGATCAACTGGTGAGTGATCTGAACAAGATTGTCGGTGTGGAAGTCAGCATTCAGGACGGCGGCACCTATAACGTGACCATGGCGAATGGCTATTCGCTGGTGCAAGGCAGCAATGCTCGCCAACTGGCCGCTGTACCTTCCAGCGATGATCCCTCTCGCACGACCGTCGCTTATGTTGACGGCGTGGCCGGAGAAGTTGCCATCCCGGAAAAGTTGATCACGACCGGTTCGCTGGGCGGGCTGCTGACGTTCCGTTCGCAGGAACTCGACCAGACGCGTAATACCCTTGGTCAGTTGGCCCTCGCCTTTGCTGATGCGTTTAACACGCAGCACAAAGAAGGTTTTGATGCCAACGGCGACCCGGGCAAAAACTTTTTCGATATTGGTGGCCCGGCAGTCCTTAGCAATACGAAGAATAAAGGGACCGGTGCGCTTGATGTTAAAATGACGGACAGCTCGTCGGTGCAGGCAACCGACTATAAAATTACGTTTGATGGTACTGACTGGCAGGTAACCCGTCTGGCTGACAATACCAGCTTTAAGCCGACGGTCACTGGCGGAAAAATGTCGTTTGATGGGCTGGAAATCACCGTCAAAAATGGTGCGGTGGCAAATGACAGCTTTACGGTGAAACCCGTGGGGGACGCCATTATTAATATGAAAGTGGCGGTGACCGATGAGTCGAAAATCGCCATGGCTGAAGTGTCCAAAAATGACGCTGATCCCGATGTTGATAAAGGAAAAAGCGATAACCGTAACGGCCAGAAACTGCTGGATCTGCAAACCAAGGCAACCATCGGGAATAAAACCTTTAACGATGCTTACGCTACGCTGGTGAGCGATGTCGGGAACAAAACGGCGACCTTAAAAACCAGCAGCACCACGCAAAACAACGTGGTCACGCAGCTTTCAAATCAGCAACAGTCTATTTCCGGGGTGAACCTCGACGAAGAGTACGGCAATTTGCAGCGTTATCAGCAGTATTACCTGGCCAACGCTCAGGTACTGCAAACGGCGAATTCGCTCTTTGATGCACTGCTGAATATTCGCTAAGGGAGAGGAACTCAATGCGTATCAGTACTCAGATGATGTACCAGCAGAATATGCGCGGCATCACCAACTCTCAGGCTGAATGGTTGAAATTTGGCGAGCAGATGTCAACGGGGAAACGCGTGAACAACCCGTCTGACGATCCGATTGCCGCATCACAGGCTGTGGTGCTTTCACAGGCTCAGGCGCAGAACAGCCAATATACGCTGGCGCGTACTTTCGCGACGCAAAAAGTGTCACTGGAAGAGAACGTGTTAAGCCGGGCGACGACCGCGATTACCGCGGCACAGGAAAAAATTGTCAATGCTGGCAACGGTACATTGAGTGATGATAACCGGGCATCGTTGGCAACTGATTTGCAAGGGATCCGCGATCAGTTAATGAATCTGGCGAACAGCACCGACGGTAATGGTCGCTATATCTTTGGCGGCTACAAAACGGAAGCGCCGCCATTTGCCAAGACTGATGGTACCTATAGTGGTGGAACGCAAAATATCACCCAACAGGTCGATGCCGCTCGCTCAATGGTGATTGGTCATACCGGGGATAAGATTTTTAACTCGGTGACCAGCAACGCGGTTCCAGAGCCAGATGGAAGCAAGTCAGAAACGAACTTATTCGTCATGCTGGATACCGCTATTGCAGCCCTGAAAACGCCGATTGAAGGCGATGATGCGGCTAAAGATGCAGCCAAAGCCGCCATCGATAAATCCAACCGTGGTCTGAAGAACTCACTGAATAATGTGCTGTCTGTTCGTGCTGAACTCGGTACGCAACTCAGTGAACTTAGCGCTCTGGACTCGTTGGGTGCCGATCGCGCGTTGGGCCAAACGCAACAGATGAGCAATCTGGTTGATGTTGACTGGAATGCGGCGATTTCTTCGTATGTGATGCAGCAGGCTGCGCTACAGGCATCGTATAAAACGTTTACCGATATGCAGGGAATGTCACTGTTCCAGCTCAACCGGTAACGACCCTTTTTGAAACATATCATGAAACTGGATATGTTTGTCAGCCCGCTCCACATACACCCCGGAGCGGGCATTTTTTTAGGCTGCAGTTGTCTGGCTAACAGGTAATTTACCGGTCAGTCTAATTACCAGCGCAACAACGCCGCTGAAAGTGGCCAGTGTCACCACGCCTTCCCAGTTTGCCAGCGCATAGACCTGACTTCCGAGTACAGAACCCAGCGCCATGCCGATAAACACCATGGTGAATAGCAACGCGTTCAGACGACCTCTTGCCTGAGGCTCCAGGCTATAAACCAGGTTCTGGTGGGCGACCAGGCTGGATTGCAGTCCGAGATCAAAGCCTATCGCCGACAAGGCAATCAGCAGCCACTGCCCCTGTACTGGCAGGGCCGGAAGCAAGAACATCAGTGCAAATGAAAGCGTGACTAACAGCGCGCCCAACTGTGTTACCCGCCCGGCACCTACTTTATCTGCCAGATGGCCTGCCATAGGGGCTGCCAACGCTCCGGCTGCCCCTGCAATACCAAATGCTCCCGCCATCGCGCTGCCCATGTGGTAATGCTCAGAGAGCATAACCGCCAGTGTTGACCAGAAGGCGCTAAAGGCAATGGACAGAAAGCCCTGCGCCAACGCCGCCCGGCGCAGTGCAGGATAACGTCGCCACAGTTGCGCCATGGAGAACATTAATGCCGGATAACTCAGCGCGGAATGGACCGTAAAGCGGGGCAGCATTTTCCACATCAGTACGGCAATCACGGCAATACTGACGGCGGCAAGTTGATACATTTCCCGCCAGCCATAGGCTTCACCTACCAGCCCGCTGATGGTCCGTGAGAGTAAGATCCCCAGCAGAAGACCAGTCATGACGGTACCCACTGTTTTTCCCTGTTTGCCTTCAGGCGCAAGGATGGCTGCGGCTGGCACGATATCCTGAGCCATGGTCGCTGCCATTCCCATCAATAAGCTCACCAGCAGTAGTGAATGCAACTGCCCGGTAAAGCTGCAGGCCAACAGCAATGCGGCAAGAGAGACGCTTTTAAGCAGGATTAATGTCCGGCGGTCATAGCGGTCGCCCAGCGGCAACAAAAACAAAATGCCCAGTGCGTATCCTGCCTGGGTGAGCGTTGGCACCAGCCCCATGCCGGTGATGCTTAAGGCCAGGTCCTGGCCCATTAAAGGTAAAAGAGGCTGGGCATAATAGATTGCGGCAACGCTGAATCCAGCGCCCAGTGCCAGAACAAAAATAACCCAACGGGAAAGTGTGGTGTGTGTGTTCACAAATGATTCCTCAATCACGGGATGTGCGGCTATTTTTATCCTTCAACCGGTAGCACGGTAGCGAGCGCAGTGGTAAAACAGTTATACGTTACACGTATGAACAATGACTAAATGATAAAAACTGAACGTATAGATAGGGTGGAATTGATGCGCACGTTTGTGCGTATCGTCGAGGCTGGTTCGCTTTCCGCGGCGGCAAAGCAAATGGGTACCACCCAGGCAACCGTCAGTCGGCGGTTACAATCCCTTGAGACGCTGTTGGGCGTTAAGCTGATTATGCGTACCACCCATGCAATGAAGTTGACTGATGATGGTGAACGCGGGTATCAGCATGCCAAACACATTATTGATGCCTGGCTGGCGCTGGAGGACGGACTGAACATCACGGAGGATGAACCGGTGGGGACGTTGCGGGTTCGGGCACCGCATGCGTTCGGCCAACAGCAACTCCTTGAACCGCTTCTGCAGTTCCTTTCCCGCTATCCACAGTTATCCGTTGAGTGGATGCTGAATGATAAGACCGTTGATTTTCTCAGCGACAATATCGACTGCGCAATTCGGGTTGGGGCTGAGGTCGATCCGGCAACGGTTTCGGTATTGTTGGCTGAAGTCCCGCGAAGTATGGTGGTAAGCCCTGAGCTTCTCGCACAATGTGGAATTTTGACTCACCCTGAACAGCTATCAGCGCTGCCCTGGATCGCGGTAAATACATTTTATCAGCACAGCGTGTCGTTACTTCACCACCGGCGTAACGACGCTATCACGTTGAATATTTCTCCCAGATTAAGTACCGACAGTATTTATGTCGCCAGAAATGCTGCACTTGCGGGGCTGGGCGTTACGCTTGTCTCAAGCTGGATGGTTGAAGACGATATCGCCTGCGGAAGATTGATTACGCTATTACCTGACTGGCATGCGTCGTCATTGCCCGTGCATTTGGTTTATCCCTGGGCTCGTTATTATCCAACCCGCTTACGCAAATTTCTGGCGCTGATGAAAGATGTTATGCCACAGGTAACGGGGATGCGGGGCGTTCACGACGTATAAAAAAAGCCGACCCTGAGGTCGGCTTTTTCATTGCCTATGACTTACTCAACAGGCTGCGGTCGCGTTGCTGGCGCGGTTGCCTGATGGCTGGCACTGTGTCCGCCTGCTGCACCTTTACCCTCAAAGGCAAAAGCAGGGCGCTGCCAGTCACTATGACGCGGCGCTTCTGGTACATATTCCGGTGCTGGTGCACGAGTCATCGGTGCGGTCGCATGGCTGTGAAGATGTTCCGCATCAGCGCTGGTTGCGATAACTTCAGCCTTAACGACTGCGGCTTCAACGACAGGCGTTGTAACAACTTCTTTCGGCGCTGCAACTTCTTCAACAACTGGCACGGTTTCAACAACAGGCGCTGATTCCACAACTTCTGCAGTCTCTGCAACCACTTCTGGCTGAGAAATAATAACTTCTTCCGCAGGCGCCTCGACAACCGGCGCAATCACGGCTTCAGAGACAGGTTCGGCTTTCGCAGCGGTCTCCTCGGCAACGGGTGCGTCAGACTCAGCGATAATTTGCGGTTGTTCCTCAACCGGAGTAGCTATAACTTCCGGATGCGTGGTTTCAACCTGTGCGGTTTCAACAACTGCGGCCTGAGGTTCAACAATGGTCACCTCTGGCTTAGCGGCTTCAACTGGCGCAGGGGCGTCCGCAATGTGCTCAACGACAGCAGCAGCGATCTGAGGCTCTACCGCCACAGATGCGTTTTGTTCCAGCTCCAGTTTCTGCTCGCGCTGTTCTTCAACCTGCATGTCCTGAGTACGGGCAACAGGGTAGCTAATCCAGACTTTGCCGGATGCTAATTCAGGAGAAGCACAGGCAACCGTTAACGGCATCGGCGACTGAACCGGATAACGTTCGTCACGATAGCGACGACGACGCTGCCCGCTTACGCGCAGATGGCGAGGAGAACGACGCGAGCGACGAGGCATACCGTTGGTATCACGTGCTTCGTTGTTGTCTTCCTGCTCTGGTGCAACGACTGCAGGTAAATCGACTTTAGCCAGTTCGGTACGTTGAGCCGGTGCGGACTGTTCAACCGGTTGAGCAATGACGGTTTCAGCAACCATGACTGCAGTGGCCACTTCGGCTTCAACCGGCGCGCTGTCGGTGAATCGAACTTTCTGATTCAACTGACGCTGTTTACGACGAGTCTGCGGCTGACGCACGCGTTCTTCCTGCTCAGAATCCTGCGCAGGCTGTTCAGCCAGATTCAGCTCTTTAACTTCCTGCTGCGCCTGACGCTTATCATCGTTACGACGGCGGTTGCGCTCACGACGTGGAGCCTGCTGCTCGTCACCGGATTTCGCTTTATCTGCCACATCGCTGGACTGCTGGCGGTTGTCACGCGTTTCAGCATTCTGCTGCTGCGCCTGACGACGATTACGACGATTTTCATCGCGGTTTTCGCCGTTTTCTGAACGTTCGTTGCGGTTGTCACGATCGCCACGGTTGTCGCGGTTATCACGGCGTTCGTTGCGGTCGCGGCGATTGTTCTGGCGCGGCTTACGACGATCCTGCTGACGTTCCGTTTTTTCTTCGGCTTTCGGTGCAGGTTGCTCCACCGGTTTCACTTCTTCGCTTCCGCTAAAGATAGACTTCAGCGCGCCGAAGAAACGGCTAATCAAACCAGGCTGTGCGGCTGTTGCGGCAGCTGTTGCGGCAACTTTTGGCGCAGCGACAGGTTTAGCAACGGGTTCTTGTAGCGACGGGGCAGGCGGAACATCAGGCATCGCGAAGGTGGCGAGTGCTGGTTGTTCAGGTTGTTTACGCTCGACGTATTCTTCTTCCGTCGGCAACGCCATCGCTTCTTCGTGCAGTTTCGGCAGCAGATAGCTCAGGGTTGGCGTTTCCTCCCCTTTGCGTACACGCAGTACGGAATAGTGCGGCGTTTCCATCTGATCGTTTGGCACGATCACACAGCGTACACCATTCTGACGCGTCTCAATGGCATTGACCGCAGTACGTTTTTCGTTGAGCAGATAAGACGCAATGGGTACCGGGACGATCGCGTGAACTTCCTGGGTATTCTCTTTCAGCGCTTCTTCTTCGATCAGGCGCAGAATGGAGAGCGACAGCGATTCGTTGTCACGCACGGTACCGGTGCCGGAGCAACGCGGGCAGACGTGGTGACTGGATTCACCCAGCGACGGGCTCAGACGCTGACGGGACATTTCCAGCAGACCGAAGCGAGAAATATGGCTGATCTGAATACGCGCTCTGTCCTGGCGGACGGCTTCACGCAGACGGTTTTCTACCGCACGCTGGTGGCGAACCGGGGTCATATCGATAAAGTCGATGACGATCAGGCCACCAAGGTCACGCAGACGCAGCTGACGCGCAATTTCATCGGCAGCTTCAAGGTTAGTGTTAAACGCCGTTTCTTCAATATCGCCGCCGCGGGTTGCGCGTGCGGAGTTGATATCGATAGCAGTCAGCGCTTCAGTGCTGTCGATAACGATTGAGCCGCCGGAAGGCAGACGCACTTCACGTTGGAAGGCGGATTCAATCTGCGATTCAATCTGGTAGTGGCTGAACAGCGGGATTTCACCGGTGTACAGTTTGATTTTGCTGCTGAAATCCGGACGACCCAGCGCGGCGATGTGCTGACGCGCCATCTCCATCACTTTCGGGTTATCGATAAGGATTTCACCAATATCCTGACGTAAATAGTCACGGAAAGCACGAACGATGACGTTGCTTTCCTGGTGGATCAGGAACGGGGCAGGGCGGCTTTCAGCTGCTTTTTGAATGGCTTCCCAGTGTTTCAGACGGAAGCTCAGGTCCCACTGCAGCGCTTCGGCGGATTTGCCGACACCCGCGGTACGCACGATAAGCCCCATGCCATCAGGCAGTTCGAGGCTTGCCAGCGCTTCTTTTAATTCGGTACGGTCGTCGCCTTCAATGCGACGAGAGATGCCGCCCGCACGCGGGTTGTTTGGCATCAAAACCAGATAGCTGCCAGCCAGACTGATAAAGGTTGTCAGTGCTGCGCCTTTATTTCCGCGCTCTTCTTTATCTATCTGAACGATAACTTCCTGACCTTCACGCAACACATCTTTAATGTTGGGGCGGCCGTGGGAACTGTAGTTTGCGGGGAAATATTCGCGGGCAATTTCTTTTAACGGGAGGAAACCGTGACGTTCAGCGCCGTAATCAACAAAAGCAGCTTCCAGACTCGGTTCAATACGGGTAATTTTACCTTTATAGATGTTGGCTTTTTTCTGCTCGTGTCCAGGACTTTCGATATCCAGATCGTACAGACGCTGCCCATCTACAAGGGCGACACGCAACTCTTCCTGCTGAGTCGCGTTAATTAACATTCTTTTCATCGTAACTTACTCATTATTCTTACATTGACGACTAAGCTGCGGGCAGAGAAATGCCTTTCCGGGTGTGAACCGATGGCCTCGTGTCTATTCGCGTCGCCAACCTCACGGTTATCGTCAGCTCAAAGAGGCGCAGAGTGTCGGTTGCCTGTATTTCATACGGAAACACAGCGCAATTATCAGGGGAACAGTCTGGGTATTACTCTCCAGAGAAGCTTCCATTGTGCTTGTCGTCTTTCACGCTGTTGGTGCGTTGGCTTCATCTTCTCACCCCAGACACTTACAGGAGTAAGCTTCTGGGGGTTCCCAGACTTGCCGCCTTCCTACAACGCGAAATCCATAGAGCACTTACCGGTAAGGACTGCAACCCGCAGCCCGCTAACTGCCTGAAAGATCAATACGTCTTACGCCATTGCTGCGTTGATGATCGGTCGGGCAAAATTGGGTCATTCCGGAAAAGTTCTTGTTTTAACAAGATTCAACACGGAAACAAGCTCATTATTCCACTGCTAACCTTGTTATAGCAAGATGACTTTTGCCATTTATCACCCGGTTACTCACAGTTTTTACACTTCCGCCTGGTGATTGCTTTAATAACCACCAAATCGGTTATGTCAAACTTAAGTCATCGGGTATAGCAGTTAATATAAGCATAGAAAAATGTGTGGCGCGAATCTTGATGGCTATTTAAAATCGGCCCCCATGAAAACAGAGACTCCAGCCGTAAAAATAGTTGCCATTACTGCCGATGAAGCAGGGCAACGCATCGACAACTTTTTGCGCACCCAGCTCAAAGGCGTGCCGAAAAGTATGATTTATCGCATTTTGCGTAAAGGCGAAGTGCGGGTGAATAAAAAACGCATCAAACCCGAGTACAAACTCGAAGACGGGGATATTGTGCGTATTCCGCCTGTGCGTGTCGCTGAGCGTGAAGAAGAAGCGATTTCTCCGAATTTGCAGAAGGTCGCTGCGCTGACTGATGTCATTTTGTATGAAGATGACCATATTCTGGTGCTTAACAAACCTTCTGGCACTGCCGTTCATGGCGGAAGCGGATTAAGCTTTGGTGTGATCGAAGGTTTACGTGCTTTACGTCCGGAAGCGCGTTTCCTTGAACTGGTGCATCGTCTGGACCGCGATACCTCCGGTGTGCTGCTGGTCGCCAAAAAACGATCGGCGCTGCGTTCACTGCATGAACAATTGCGTGAAAAAGGGATGCAAAAAGACTATCTGGCGCTGGTAAGGGGTCAGTGGCAATCGCATGTCAAAACTGTGCAGGCTCCTTTGTTAAAGAACATTCTGCAAAGCGGTGAGCGTATCGTGCGGGTGAATCAGGAAGGGAAACCGTCGGAAACCCGTTTTAAAGTGGAAGAACGCTATGCGTTTGCCACGCTGGTACGTTGTAGCCCGGTAACTGGTCGTACTCACCAGATCCGTGTACATACGCAATTTGCCGGGCATCCGATTGCATTTGATGACCGCTATGGCGACCGTGAGTTCGATAAGCAACTGGCGGGTACGGGGTTGAACCGTCTGTTTCTGCACGCTGCTGCGTTGAAGTTTACCCATCCCGGTACGGGTGAGGTTATGCGTATTGAAGCACCGATGGATAATCAGCTGAAACGCTGCCTTGAGGTATTACGCAGCAAAGCCTGATGCGCGTTGCTTGCCAGGCCTACCATCGCGCAATGCGCCGTAGGCCTGGTAAGACGCCCCGCGTCGCCATCAGGAAAATTAACTAGGCTTTTAACGGGTTCATGTCTTCCCGGCGCAACATCTGACACAACGCGATCAGCGGCAAGCCAATCAGTGTGTTCGGGTCGCGGCCCTCCAGACGCTCAAAGAGCGCGATACCTAATCCTTCACTTTTAAAACTTCCAGCGCAATGTAACGGGCGTTCTTTACGTACGTAATCTTCAATTTCCATTTCACTTAAATGGCGGAAATGGACATCGAACGGTTCAACTTCGGTTTGTAGGTGACCGTTCGCTGAATTATAAAGCGCCAGTCCGGTGTAAAAAGTGACAATATTGCCACTGGCTTTCGTTAATTGTTGTCTGGCGTTTTCTTCCGTTAACGGTTTGCCGGTTATTTCACCATCAAGAACACAAATTTGATCAGACCCAATTATCAAATGTGTTGGAAACCGATGGGCAAGAGATTGCGCTTTTTCCTGTGCCAGGCGTAACACTAAATGCCGGGGTGTTTCGCCGGGTAAGGGGGTTTCATCGACCTCTGGGGCTGCGCATTCAAACGGGATGGCCAATTTTTCGAGCAAAGCGCGACGCCAGGGAGAGGTGGACGCAAGAATAAGTTGAGGCATATTTTTTCCCCCGCATATAGCGTAATGATGAGAGCCATTTTAAACTATGGACTTCGTCCTTCAAGCTGGCTGCGATGGCTTGTCGTGATCGATTTTAAGTCGATGACCCGCAATGTGTGCGAATTATTGGCAAAAGGCAACCACAGGCTGCCTTTTTCTTTGACTCTATGACGTTACAAAGTTAATATGCGCGCCCTATGCAAAAGGTAAAATTACCCCTGACTCTTGATCCGGTTCGTACGGCTCAAAAACGCCTCGATTATGAAGGTATCTATACTTCTGATCTGGTTGAGCGCGTCGCCGATTCTGTAGTCAGTGTGGACAGTGATGTGGAATGCTCCATGTCGTTCGCTATCGATAACCAGCGCCTTGCCGTTATAACCGGTGATGCAAAGGTTTCGGTTACGCTCGCGTGTCAGCGTTGCGGGAAACCGTTCCCACTTCATGTTCACACAACATATTGTTTTAGTCCTGTCCGTTCTGACGAGCAGGCTGAAGCACTCCCGGAAGCGTATGAGCCGATTGAGGTTAACGAATTCGGTGAAATCGATCTGCTTGCAATGGTTGAAGATGAGATTATCCTCTCCTTGCCGGTAGTTCCGGTGCATGATTCTGAACACTGTGAAGTGTCCGAGGCGGACATGGTCTTTGGCGAATTGCCTGATGAAGCGCAAAAACCAAACCCATTTGCCGTATTAGCCAGCTTAAAGCGTAAGTAATTGAGGAGTAAGGTCCATGGCCGTACAACAGAATAAACCAACCCGTTCCAAACGTGGCATGCGTCGTTCTCATGACGCTCTGACCGCAGTCACCAGCCTGTCTGTAGACAAAACTTCTGGTGAACAACACCTGCGTCACCACATCACTGCCGACGGTTTCTACCGTGGCCGTAAGGTAATCGCTAAGTAATCACGCATGACTCAATGGATTTCCCACTTCGGTGAGAAAGACAGAGAGTACAAGCGTGATGAAGCTTAGTGAGGCTTTCCCCGGGTAACTGGGGAAATACCTAACCGGGCAGCGACGATACCTTGACACGTCTAACCCTGGCGTTAGATGTCATGGGGGGAGATTTTGGCCCTACCGTGACAGTGCCTGCAGCATTGCAGGCACTGAATTCTAATTCGCAACTCACTCTTCTTTTAGTCGGGGATCCCGATACAATCACGCCATCACTTGCCAAAGCTGACTTCGAACAACGTTCACGTCTGCAGATTATCCCTGCTCAGTCAGTTATTGCCAGTGATGCCCGGCCCTCGCAAGCAATCCGCGCCAGTCGTGGAAGCTCAATGCGTGTCGCCCTGGAGCTCGTGAAAGAAGGTCGAGCGCAAGCCTGTGTCAGCGCTGGTAATACGGGCGCACTAATGGGTCTTGCGAAACTCTTGCTCAAACCCCTTGAGGGTATTGAGCGTCCTGCGCTGGTCACGGTTCTACCGCATCAGCAAAAGGGCAAAACGGTGGTACTGGACTTGGGTGCCAACGTGGATTGCGACAGTACGATGTTGGTGCAATTTGCCGTCATGGGTTCCGTGTTGGCAGAAGAGGTGGTTGGGATTGCCAATCCTCGCGTTGCGTTACTCAATATCGGCGAAGAAGAAACTAAGGGTCTCGACAGTATTCGGGATGCTTCTGCTGTGCTAAAAACAATCCCTTCTATCAATTATATCGGCTATCTTGAAGCCAATGAGTTGCTGACTGGCAAAACGGATGTGTTGGTCTGTGACGGCTTTACAGGTAATGTCACATTAAAGACGATGGAAGGTGTTGTCAGAATGTTCCTTTCACTGCTGAAATCTCAGGGTGAGGGCAAAAAACGGTCGTGGTGGCTGCTGTTATTAAAACGTTGGTTACAAAAAAGCCTGACAAGGCGATTTAGTCACCTCAACCCCGACCAGTATAATGGCGCCTGTCTGTTAGGATTGCGCGGCACGGTGATTAAGAGTCATGGTGCTGCCAATCAGCGAGCATTTGAAGTCGCGATTGAACAGGCAGTGCAGGCGGTGCAGCGACAAGTTCCTCAGCGAATTGCCGCTCGCCTGGAATCTGTATACCCAGCTGGATTCGAACTGCTGGACGGTGACGAAAGTATCAACTCACGAGTGCACAGGTAACAGTGCGACTGAGGGTGCTGTCAACGTACCAGTGATTTGCTCGTGGCGGTATATAACCAAAAAGTGACTGAGCGTACATGTATACGAAGATTATTGGTACTGGCAGCTATCTGCCTGAACAAGTGCGTACTAACGCCGATTTGGAAAAAATGGTCGAGACATCTGATGAGTGGATCGTCTCTCGTACAGGTATCCGCGAACGCCATATTGCTGGGCCAAATGAAACCGTTGCGACGATGGGCTTTGCCGCCGCTAACCGTGCACTTGAAATGGCCGGCATCGACAAAGAACAAATTGGTCTGATTGTGGTTGCTACCACGTCATCAACCCACGCATTTCCAAGCGCGGCATGCCAGATCCAAAGTATGCTGGGGATCAAAGGCTGTCCGGCGTTTGATGTTGCAGCTGCCTGCGCTGGTTTTACCTATGCGCTTAGCGTTGCCGATCAGTATGTAAAATCTGGCGCAGTCAAACATGCGCTGGTTGTCGGATCGGATGTGCTGGCGCGCACGTGTGATCCCACCGATCGCGGGACGATCATTATTTTTGGTGATGGCGCGGGTGCGGTTGTACTGAGTGCATCAGAAGAGCCAGGTATTATCTCCACCCATTTGCACGCTGACGGTAGCTATGGCGAACTGCTGACGCTGCCTAATGCCGATCGCGTGAATCCGGAAAACCCGATTCACCTGACGATGGCGGGTAACGAAGTCTTTAAAGTTGCGGTTACCGAACTTGCTCATATCGTTGATGAAACGCTGGAAGCAAATAATCTCGACCGTTCTGCGCTGGATTGGCTGGTGCCGCATCAGGCAAACCTTCGCATTATCAGTGCAACAGCGAAAAAACTGGGTATGTCGATGGATAATGTCGTCGTCACGCTGGACAGACACGGCAATACGTCCGCTGCTTCCGTACCGTGCGCGTTGGACGAAGCCGTCCGCGACGGGCGAATTAAAGCAGGGCAGTTAGTATTGCTTGAAGCCTTCGGCGGTGGATTCACCTGGGGCTCCGCGCTGGTTCGTTTCTAGTATAAGGATTTTAACATGACGCAATTTGCATTTGTGTTCCCTGGTCAGGGTTCTCAAACCGTTGGAATGTTGTCTGATATGGCAGCAAGCTACCCAATTGTTGAAGAAACTTTTGCTGAAGCTTCAGCGGCGCTGGGCTATGATCTTTGGGCTCTGACTCAGCAAGGTCCGGCAGAAGAACTGAATAAAACCTGGCAGACGCAGCCAGCGCTGTTAACGGCATCTGTCGCGCTGTATCGCGTATGGCAACAGCAGGGTGGTAAAACACCTGCGCTGATGGCAGGTCACAGCCTGGGTGAATACTCTGCGCTGGTGTGTGCAGGTGTTATCAATTTTGCTGATGCCGTGCGCCTGGTTGAACTGCGCGGCAAATTTATGCAGGAAGCCGTTCCGGAAGGCACTGGTGGCATGTCTGCTATCATCGGTCTGGATGATGCCGCTATCGCGAAAGCGTGCGAAGAGTCTGCTGAAGGTCAGGTGGTTTCACCGGTAAACTTTAACTCACCGGGTCAGGTGGTTATCGCCGGGCACAAAGAAGCGGTAGAGCGTGCAGGCGCGGCCTGTAAAGCTGCTGGCGCTAAGCGTGCGTTGCCGTTACCGGTTAGCGTTCCATCTCACTGTGCGCTAATGAAGCCTGCAGCCGAGAAACTGGCTGTTGAACTGCAGAAAATTACCTTTAACACGCCGACTGTTTCCGTTGTGAACAACGTTGACGTGAAGTGCGAAACCACCGCCGATGCTATCCGCGACGCGCTGGTTCGTCAGCTTTACAGCCCGGTTCAGTGGACTAAGACCGTTGAATTTATGGCATCTCAGGGCGTAGAGCACCTGTATGAAGTCGGTCCGGGTAAAGTTCTCACCGGTTTGACGAAACGTATTGTTGACACCCTGACTGCTTCGGCACTGAATGAGCCGGCGGCGTTGTCTGCGGCGCTAGAGCAATAAAAGAGGAAAACCATGAGTTTTGAAGGAAAAATCGCGCTGGTTACCGGTGCAAGCCGTGGCATTGGCCGCGCAATTGCTGAGACACTCGTTGCCCGTGGCGCGAAAGTTATCGGTACTGCAACCAGCGAAAGCGGCGCGCAGGCCATTAGCGATTACTTAGGTGCAAATGGCAAAGGTCTGATGTTGAATGTGACCGATCCTGCATCTATCGAATCTGTTCTGGAAAATATTCGTGCAGAATTTGGTGAAGTCGATATCCTGGTCAATAATGCCGGGATTACTCGTGATAACCTGTTAATGCGCATGAAAGATGACGAGTGGAACGATATCATCGAAACCAACCTGTCATCTGTTTTCCGTCTGTCAAAAGCGGTAATGCGAGCTATGATGAAAAAGCGTCATGGTCGTATTATCACTATCGGTTCTGTGGTTGGTACCATGGGAAATGCGGGTCAGGCTAACTACGCTGCGGCGAAAGCGGGTCTGATCGGCTTCAGTAAATCACTGGCGCGTGAAGTCGCGTCTCGTGGTATTACTGTAAACGTTGTTGCTCCGGGCTTTATTGAAACGGACATGACGCGTGCGCTGTCTGATGATCAGCGTGCGGGTATTCTGGCGCAGGTTCCTGCGGGTCGCCTTGGTGGCGCTCAGGAAATCGCCAGCGCGGTTGCATTTTTAGCTTCCGACGAAGCAAGTTACATCACTGGTGAGACTTTGCACGTCAACGGCGGGATGTACATGGTTTAACCACGATTGAAAAATATTTGCGTTATTAGGGCGAATGGCCTCAAAATAACGTAAAATCGTGGTAAGACCTGCCGGGATTTAGTTGCAAATTTTTCAACATTTTATACACTACGAAAACCATCGCGAAAGCGAGTTTTGATAGGAAATTTAAGAGTATGAGCACTATCGAAGAACGCGTTAAGAAAATTATCGGCGAACAGCTTGGCGTTAAGCAGGAAGAAGTTACCAACAATGCTTCCTTCGTTGAAGACCTGGGCGCGGATTCTCTTGACACCGTTGAGCTGGTAATGGCTCTGGAAGAAGAGTTTGATACTGAGATTCCGGACGAAGAAGCTGAGAAAATCACTACCGTTCAGGCTGCCATTGATTACATCAACGGCCACCAGGCGTAAGTGAACATCTCCAGGCGGTCATTCGACCGCCTGAGTTTTATCTTTTTTTCCCACTTGAATTATTTTTCCCTCCCTGGAGGACAACCGTGTCTAAGCGTCGTGTAGTTGTGACCGGACTGGGCATGTTGTCTCCTGTCGGCAATACCGTAGAGTCTACCTGGAAAGCTCTCCTTGCCGGTCAGAGTGGCATCAGCCTGATCGACCATTTCGATACTAGCGCCTATGCAACGAAATTTGCTGGCTTAGTAAAGGATTTTAACTGTGACGACATTATCTCGCGCAAAGAACAGCGCAAGATGGATGCCTTCATTCAATATGGAATTGTCGCTGGCGTTCAGGCCATGCAGGATTCTGGCCTCGAAATTACGGAAGAGAACGCTCACCGTGTTGGCGCCGCTATCGGCTCCGGTATTGGCGGTCTCGGTCTTATCGAAGAAAACCATACCTCTCTGGTAAATGGTGGACCGCGTAAGATCAGCCCGTTCTTCGTTCCGTCGACGATTGTTAACATGGTGGCGGGTCATCTGACCATCATGTACGGCCTGCAAGGGCCAAGCATCTCCATCGCCACGGCCTGTACTTCAGGCGTGCACAACATCGGTCATGCCGCGCGTATCATTGCATACGGCGATGCAGACGCGATGGTTGCGGGTGGAGCAGAAAAAGCCAGTACACCGCTGGGTGTGGGTGGTTTTGGCGCAGCACGTGCGCTGTCTACGCGTAACGATAACCCGCAAGCGGCAAGCCGTCCGTGGGATAAAGAGCGTGACGGGTTTGTGCTGGGCGACGGCGCTGGTATGGTGGTACTGGAAGAGTACGAGCATGCGAAAGCACGTGGCGCAAAAATCTATGCTGAAGTGGTTGGCTTTGGTATGAGCAGCGATGCTTACCATATGACATCACCTCCGGAAAATGGTGCAGGTGCTGCACTGGCGATGGTCAATGCTCTGCGTGATGCGGCGATTGAACCTGGTCGTATTGGCTATGTCAATGCGCATGGGACGTCCACTCCAGCAGGTGATAAAGCAGAAACCCAGGCCGTGAAATCGGTGTTTGGTGATGCTGCACGTAGCGTGATGGTCAGTTCAACCAAATCCATGACCGGACACCTGTTGGGTGCTGCGGGCGCGGTAGAGTCTATTTTCTCTATTCTGGCGCTGCGCGATCAGGCAGTTCCGCCAACCATCAACCTGGATAACCCGGATGAAGGTTGTGACCTGGACTTCGTTCCGCACGAGGCGCGCCAGGTTAGCGGCATGGAATACGCACTGTGCAACTCCTTCGGCTTCGGTGGCACCAACGGTTCGGTGATCTTCAAAAAGATCTAAACACCAGCAGGTGACTTACCAGGCTCTAAGAGAAAAGGCCCGCTTGTCGGGTCTTTTTTTATTCAGTTTTCAGTCCTTGTCCTGGGTGACTCATCCTGCCAAACTAGCGGACCACGAATAAGGAGCCACTATGTTCTTAATTAATGGCCGTGAGCAGGAAATGCTGGCTGCAAGCGATCGGGCGACGCAGTTTGGTGATGGCTGCTTTACCACTGCGCGTATAACCGATGGCAAAATTTGCTTTTTTGCAGCGCATCTCCAGCGTTTACAGGACGCATGCCAAACATTGTTTATCCCCTTCGATAAGTGGTCAGAACTGCAAGCTGAAATGGAAAAACTGGCTGCAGGGCATGCACGTGGCGTACTGAAAGTGATTATCAGTCGTGGTAGTGGCGGTCGTGGTTACAGTGGGGCAAGCTGTCATGAGCCGACTCGTATCCTCTCCGTCTCTGTTTACCCTGCACATTATGATAGCTGGCGAAAGCAAGGCATCGTGCTGGCGTTAAGTCCTGTTCGTCTGGGGCGCAATCCGATGCTTGCCGGGCTTAAACATCTGAATCGGCTGGAGCAGGTGCTGATCCGCTCTCATCTTGAACAGACGGACGCCGATGAGGCGCTGGTTCTTGACAGCGAGGGATGGGTTACGGAATGCTGTGCGGCTAATTTGTTCTGGCGAAAAAACGACGTGGTTTATACGCCGCGGCTGGATCAGGCTGGTGTGAATGGCATTATGCGACAATTCTGTATACGTATGCTGGCACAATCGCCTTTCCGGGTTGTCGAAGTGTATGCCGGGTTGGAGGAGGTTATGCAGGCTGAGGAAATCGTCGTCTGCAATGCATTAATGCCTGTTCTCCCCGTGCGTACCTGTGACGACAGGCCGTTGTCTTCACGTTTGTTATTCAATTTTTTAGCCCCACTTTGTGAGCACCCAAATTAGTCATGAAAAAATTGTTACTCGTTGTCCTGTTATTGCTGGTTGTGCTGGGCATTGCCGCGGGAGTGGGAATGTGGAAAGTTCGCCATCTGGCGGACAGTAAGTTATTGATCAAAGAAGAGACGATTTTTACGCTGAAAGCGGGGACGGGCCGTCTGGCGCTGGGGGAACAGCTGTATACGGACAAGGTTATTAATCGTCCGCGGGTATTCCAGTGGTTGTTACGTGTTGAACCCGAACTTTCGCATTTCAAAGCCGGAACCTACCGTTTAACGCCTGATATGACCGTGCGCGAGATGCTGCAATTGCTGGAAAGCGGCAAAGAAGCACAGTTTCCGTTACGTCTGGTCGAGGGGATGCGCCTGAGCGATTACCTGAAACAATTGCGCGATGCGCCGTATATCAAGCATACGCTGAGCGATGATAGCTACGAAACCGTCGCCAGGGCACTGAAGCTGGAAAACCCGGAATGGGTGGAAGGCTGGTTCTGGCCAGATACCTGGATGTATACCGCGAATACTACCGATGTGGCGTTGCTGAAGCGTGCGAATCAAAAGATGGTTAAAGCCGTGGATACGGTCTGGGAAGGGCGTGCTGACGGCCTGCCGTATAAAGACAAAAATCAACTGGTGACGATGGCCTCAATTATTGAGAAAGAGACCGCCGTTGCCAGCGAGCGTGACCAGGTGGCCTCGGTCTTTATTAACCGCTTACGTATTGGTATGCGCTTACAGACCGATCCGACCGTGATTTACGGTATGGGGACACGGTATAATGGCAAATTGTCGCGTGCGGATCTGGAAATGCCGACCGCCTATAACACTTATACCATCACAGGTTTACCACCGGGTCCGATTGCCATGCCTGGTGAGGCTTCGCTGCAGGCGGCCGCACATCCGGCAAAGACCCCGTATCTCTATTTCGTGGCTGACGGTAAAGGCGGTCACACGTTTAACACTAATCTTGTCAGCCACAACCGCTCCGTGCAGGATTATCTGAAAGTGCTTAAGGAAAAAAATGGGCAGTAATTACATCGTCATCGAGGGCCTGGAAGGCGCCGGAAAAACCACTGCGCGTGACGTAGTGGTTGAGACACTTGAGCAACTCGGGATTCGCGACATGGTATTTACCCGCGAACCCGGTGGGACCCAGCTTGCGGAGAAATTAAGAAGTCTGGTGCTGGACATCAAATCGGTCGGCGATGAAGTGATTACCGATAAAGCCGAAGTCCTGATGTTTTATGCCGCACGCGTACAACTGGTTGAAACCGTGATTAAGCCAGCGCTGGCAAAAGGCCGCTGGGTTATTGGCGATCGTCACGATCTGTCAACCCAGGCCTACCAGGGCGGCGGCCGTGGCATCGATCAAAACATGCTGGCAACACTGCGTGATGCCGTGCTCGGCGATTTTCGCCCTGACCTGACGCTGTATCTGGATGTGACGCCTGAGGTCGGGTTAAAACGCGCTCGAGCACGTGGCGAACTGGATCGTATTGAACAGGAGTCTTTCGATTTCTTCAATCGCACCCGCGCACGCTACCTTGAACTGGCTGCCAAAGACGCCAGCATTCGTACAATTGATGCAACACAGCCGCTTGATGTCGTGATGGCGGATATCCGCAATACCATCACCGAGTGGGTGAAGGAGCAGGGCGCATGAAATGGTACCCATGGTTACGACCGGATTTTGAAAAACTGGTAGCCAGCTACCAGGCGGGTCGTGGTCACCATGCGCTACTGATTCAGGCGTTACCCGGAATGGGTGACGACGCGCTGATTTATGCGCTTAGCCGTTATTTAATGTGCCAGCAGCCGGAAGGACACAAAAGCTGCGGGCACTGCCGTGGCTGTCAGTTGATGCAGGCAGGTACACACCCTGACTACTATTCATTGCTGCCGGAAAAAGGCAAAAGTACGCTGGGTGTTGATGCGGTACGTGAAGTCAGTGAGAAGCTCTACGAGCACTCACGTCTGGGAGGGGCAAAGGTGGTGTGGATCCCGGATGCCGCTCAGTTAACCGATGCCGCCGCCAATGCCTTGCTAAAAACGCTGGAAGAACCACCGGCGCAGACCTGGTTTTTCCTCGCCAGCACAGAACCGGCTAGATTGTTAGCGACGCTACGTAGCCGTTGTCGGTTACATCATCTTGCTCCCCCGCCTGAAACGTATGCCATTTCCTGGCTTGCCCGCGAAGTGACGGCATCTCAGGAGGCGCTACTGAGCGCATTACGGCTGAGTGCCGGATCGCCTGGTGCGGCATTAACGTTGCTACAAGCCGAAAGCTGGGCGCACCGAACCGACTTCTGTACGGCACTGGCGAACACATTGCAATCCGACGACGGGTATATCCTGTTGGCGGCACTCAATCATGAGCAAGCTGCGACCCGTTTACACTGGCTGGCAACGCTGCTTACAGATGCCCTCAAACGCCCGTATGGTGTGACCCATTTAACTAATCCTGATGCGCTGGCGTTGATATCGTCAATCGCTGAGCGGTTATCCGTCGCGCAGATACAGGCGATACTCGGTGATGTTTGTCACTGTCGTCAGCAATTGCTTAACGTGACCGGCGTAAACCGTGAACTGGTATTAACCGATCTTATTCTCCGTACTGAGCATTATCTGCAACCAGGCGCCATACTGCCTGTTCCCCATCTTTGAGAGAGACATTATGTTCTTAGTCGACTCACACTGCCATCTTGATGGTCTGGATTATCAATCTCTGCATAAGGACGTGGATGACGTGCTGGCGAAAGCGGCCGCGCGTGATGTGAAGTTCTGTCTTGCCGTTGCCACCACGCTACCGGGATACCGCAGTATGCGCGAACTGGTTGGTGAGCGTAACAATGTGGTTTTCTCATGTGGTGTTCATCCGCTAAACCAGGATGAAACCTATGATGTCGAGGATTTGCGTCGTTTTGCCGCCGAAGAGGGCGTCGTTGCGATGGGTGAAACGGGGTTGGACTATTTTTACACCCCGGAAACGAAAGTTCGCCAGCAGGAATCATTCATCCACCATATCCAGATTGGCCGTGAGTTACACAAGCCAGTTATCGTTCATACCCGCGATGCGCGTGCCGATACGCTGTCGATTCTGCGCGAAGAAAAAGTGACGGATTGTGGCGGCGTACTACACTGTTTTACAGAGGACAGGGAAACCGCGGGTAAATTGCTGGATCTCGGATTTTATATCTCTTTTTCTGGCATCGTCACGTTCCGTAATGCCGAACAGCTTCGTGATGCTGCGCGTTATGTTCCGCTGGATCGTTTGTTAGTTGAGACTGATTCCCCATACCTTGCGCCCGTGCCGCATCGCGGAAAAGAGAATCAGCCAGCCATGGTTCGTGATGTCGCAGAGTACATGGCCGTATTGAAAGGTGTTGCCGTTGAAGAACTGGCGCAAATCACCACAGATAACTTTGCCCGCCTGTTTCACATCGACGCTTCTCGCCTGCAATCAGTCCGCTAACTGAGTTTTTTTAAAGCTCGTAATTAATAAATAAAGCGAGTAAAGTTCACCGCCATTAAATGGGCGGTGAATAACCAGTTGGAAACATTCAGATACTCATTTAATCGGAATGTGCGAGTTTTTCGGCCATCCGCAGCTGAATTGTGATAGCCGTCAAACAAAAATGAGCTGAATTATTTTACTCTGTGTAATAAATAAAGGGTACTTAGATACCCTGTCCACGGCGAGGTTCTCCCCCCTCGCCAATGCGTGAGAACGTAGAAATACACAATATCATGCAAGCTGCGTCACGATGGCAAGTGAGTGAATCGCCAGGGTAAGTCACTGGGGTGAATGAACGCAGCCAACGCCGAGGCGGTTTGCAGGATGAAGTGTATAAAAGCACAAATACTCAGGAGCACTCCTAATTATGTTTAAGAATGCATTTGCTAACCTGCAAAAGGTCGGTAAATCGCTGATGCTGCCGGTATCCGTACTCCCGATTGCAGGTATCCTGCTGGGTGTCGGTTCCGCTAACTTCAGCTGGCTGCCAGCCGTTGTATCGCACGTAATGGCAGAAGCAGGCGGTTCTGTTTTTGCGAACATGCCGCTGATTTTCGCTATCGGTGTTGCGTTAGGCTTCACCAACAACGACGGCGTATCTGCTCTGGCATCAGTTGTTGCCTACGGCATCATGGTCAAGACCATGGCTGTTGTTGCGCCGCTGGTTCTGCATTTACCTGCTGAAGAGATCACAGCGAAACACCTGGCAGATACGGGTGTTCTCGGGGGGATTATCTCCGGTGCGATCGCAGCGTATATGTTCAACCGCTTCTACCGAATCAAATTGCCTGAGTACCTCGGCTTCTTTGCCGGTAAGCGCTTTGTTCCTATTATTTCTGGTCTGGCTGCCATTTTCACGGGTGTGGTCCTGTCCTTCATTTGGCCGCCGATCGGTACTGCTATTCAGACGTTCTCCCAGTGGGCGGCGTACCAGAACCCAGTCGTTGCATTCGGTATCTATGGTTTCATCGAACGCTGCCTGGTGCCGTTTGGTCTGCACCATATCTGGAACGTTCCATTCCAGATGCAGATCGGTGAATACACCAACGCTGCGGGTCAGGTATTCCACGGCGACATCCCTCGCTATATGGCAGGTGACCCGACTGCGGGCAAACTGTCCGGTGGCTTCCTGTTTAAAATGTACGGTCTGCCTGCTGCTGCTATTGCAATCTGGCACTCTGCTAAACCGGAAAACCGCGCGAAAGTGGGCGGTATCATGATCTCCGCTGCGTTGACCTCGTTCCTGACCGGTATCACCGAGCCGATCGAGTTCTCCTTCATGTTCGTGGCGCCGATCCTGTACATCATCCACGCGATTCTGGCTGGCCTGGCATTCCCAATCTGTATTCTGCTGGGTATGCGTGACGGTACATCGTTCTCCCACGGTCTGATCGACTTTATCGTTCTGTCCGGTAACAGCAGCAAGTTGTGGTTGTTCCCGATTGTCGGCATCGGTTATGCGATCGTGTACTACACCATTTTCCGTGTGTTGATCAAAGCGCTGGACCTGAAAACGCCGGGCCGTGAAGATGCGACTGAAGACAACAAAGCGGGCGCGACTGGCGAAATGGCTCCGGCCCTGGTTGCCGCGTTCGGCGGTAAAGAAAACATCACTAACCTCGATGCGTGCATCACGCGTCTGCGCGTCAGCGTTGCTGACGTTGCCAAAGTGGATCAGGCTGGCCTGAAGAAACTGGGTGCGGCGGGCGTTGTGGTCGCGGGTTCTGGTGTTCAGGCGATCTTCGGTACCAAGTCCGATAACCTGAAAACTGAAATGGATGAGTACATCCGTAACAGCTAAGCAGTAAGATGTTGGGGAGAACTAAGGCAGCCTGCGGGCTGCCTTTTTTATGCCTTAATTAGCCTGAACGCGAATCGGCGCCGTCGCAGCGAACAGCCACGGACGTGCGTCGCTGCCCACGCGTGGCGATAGCGTTTCTCTTACTTGTTGATGATAATCATCAATCCACTGTTTCTCTGCATCACTCAGCAGATGCAATTCAACAAGGTTCAGATCGATGGGGACCAGCGTCAGGCTAGAGAAGCGGCAAAAACCGGGTCGGCTGTTGATAATCTCCACCTGATTTTCAATACGGATCCCATATTGCCCAGCCAGATAATAGCCCGGTTCGATGGTGATAATGTTACCCGCTACCAAAGGCCAGGGATTTACTTTTTTGGCAATACGATGGGGTTGTTCATGGATCAGTAGCTGGTGGCCCACGCCGTGTCCTGTGCCGTGATCAAAATCCAGACCCAACTCCCAAAGTGCCCGACGGCTAAACGCATCCAATTGATGACCCTGCGTGCCGCTGGGGAATTGCAATGAGATCAGTGATAAAAACCCTTTCAGCACGGCGGTGTAATGCAGTCGTCGCTGCGGATCCTGTGGACCAAAGGCGAGTGTTCTTGTTGTATCCGTAGTACCATTTTGATACTGGCCGCCGGAATCATTCAGGTACATTGCCTGTGTGGTGATGGGCGTGTTTGTTTTCTCGCTGGAATGGTAATGGCACATCGCTGCATTGCTGGCAGAGGCGGAAATAGTACTGAAACTCTGCTCTATAAATCCTGGCTGCTGCTGGCGAAACGCCAGCTGTTTGGCTTGGGCTTCCAGTTCAGTGACGGGATTACCTGCTGCCTCGCGCAGCGGGACCTCATGCGCCAGCCAGGCCAGAAAGTTTACCCATGCGGTGCCATCCTGTTCATGGCATTCCCGATACCCTGCCAGTTCAACATCATTTTTATGAGCTTTAATCAATGTGATGGGATCGGGGGCCCAAATAACCTCTCCCCCGTTTTGTTCAATGGCGAACCGCAGCGCGACTGGCGCATAGTCTTTATCCACCAGGAAACGCTTTCCTTGGGCAAGTTGCTGGCAGCGAGGGAGAAAGTTTTCTTGCGGAGCCAGCGTGACCGTCTCCAGCAATGAGGCAGGCAGCTGCTGCGTCTTATTATTATCAACAAACCACTCCAGTTCGCCGCTGCGATGGAGCAGGGCAAACGAAAAAGGAACCGGAACCATCGCAAGATCGGCTCCACGTATATTGAGTAGCCAGGCGATGTTATCCGGTAGCGTGATCGCCAGCACGTCGGCCTGATGCTGAGTCAGTTGCTCCACTATTCGTACGCGCTTATGCGCGCTACTTTCACCGCTTATCTCAATGGGCATTTCACGAATAACACCACAGGGGGCAGCTGGACGGTCGAGCCAGATCTGGTCGAAGGGATCGCGTTCCATCGGAACCAGTTTGCAGTGAGTAGCCGACAGAGCTTCAAATTGACTGTTGACCATCAGCAGAGGTTCAAAGCCGATACGCGCACCAGAGGTGACGTAAGTCTGCAAATAGTCGGCCAGAGGTTCATCGTGCAAATGATGGATTTCAAAATCATCGAGAGAGACTTCGTTACGCACCTGGACCTGATAGCGCCCATCGACAAACATCAGCGCGCGATCGCGAAGTACCAATGCAAGGCCCGCGGAACCGCTAAAGCCGGTGAGCCAGGCCAGTTTATTGTCGTGCGGTGTGCAATCTTCGCTCTGATGCGCATCGGCGCGGGGGACAATCATGCCATCCAGTCCCTGCGCTAACAGCAGACTGCGCAGAGCGGAAAGGGGAGTTGAGTTGTGCATAGTTACCTTCAGGCCTTAACGGAACGGCGGTTCGTTGAATGTACGTAATTTGCGGGAGTGCAGCCGATCGCCTTCGGCACGCAGTCGGTCAATAGCCCGGATGCCAATTTGCAGGTGCTCAGAAATGGCCCCTTCATAAAAACGGTTGGCCTGACCTGGCAGTTTGATCTCGCCATGCAGTGGTTTGTCGGAAACACACAGCAACGTGCCATATGGGACGCGGAAGCGGTAGCCCTGGGCTGCAATGGTGGCACTCTCCATATCAATAGCGACGGCACGACTGAGGTTAAAACGAAGCGCAGAAGCGGAATAACGCAATTCCCAGTTACGGTCGTCGGTGGTGACGACGGTGCCGGTACGCAGCCGCTGTTTAACCTCTTCGCCTGGCATGCCGCTGACTTCTTTGGTGGCGTCATACAGTGCGCGCTGAACTTCGGCGATGCTGGGAATCGGAATATCCGGCGGCAGTACGGCATCCAGTACATGGTCATCGCGCAGATAGGCATGAGCCAGAACATAATCACCAATTGCCTGACTTTCGCGCAGGCCACCACAGTGGCCAATCATTAACCAGACGTCAGGACGCAGCACGGCCAGATGATCGCAAATGGTTTTGGCGTTAGAGGGGCCGACGCCGATATTAACCAGCGTGATCCCCTGACCGTCGGCGGTAATTAAATGCCAGGCGGGCATCTGGTGTTTTTTCCACGCCAGATCGGAGATGGCCTCTTCCGGTGCTTCGGTTTCTGCAGTGATCCAGATCCCACCCGCGCATGACAGCGCGATATACGGGCTGTCCGGGTCGAGGATTTGGCTGCAGCCCCAGCGTACGAACTCATCGACGTAGCGGGTGTAGTTGGTGAACAGCACAAAGGGCTGAAAGTGTTCAACCGGCGTTCCCGTGTAGTGACGCAGTCGCGCCAGCGAGAAATCAACCCGACGGGCGTCGAAGTGCGACAGCGGAGAAAATTCCGCCGGATGATAGGTACCATCTGCCGTTTCGTCACCAATTTGTGAGAGTTCGGTAGTAGGGAAATGGCGCGTTAGCCCGGCACTCATCGAACGATCAAGCGTTAACTCAGAACCGTCAATCACATACGGATAGGGGATTTCATGCTGTGATGGCTCGACAGAAATATGCGCATCATAATCCTGATACAGCAGCGTCAGTTGTTCTTCAAGATAAGGGCGAAAAAGCGACGGGCGGGTGATGGTTGTGGTATAGCAGCCTGCATGGGTAAAACGTCCGTATGCGCGCGTTTTCGGTGGGTTTGTGGCGCTGCCATCCCAGGTGACACAAAGCGATGGGTAAACAAAAAGACCGTTTTGGCGGGCGATGTCGTCAGGGAGCGTCCCTGTTTCAATATACTTACCAATGGCGCTACGCAGAGCCTTTACCGACTGCTCGTACAGCGCGTCCAGTTTATCCAGCGCCTGAGCGGGTGTCAGGCTGGAGCCCTTATTGTTCATGTCTGTCTCCTTGTTCCACAGATGTACTGCTCTCCCGATAGTATGTCACAGGAATGTGAAACAAAAGTCAGACGTTGAGGAAGATTATGCGAAGACCCTATGGCCTTCGCATAAAGGTTTACGCGTGTTGCTTATCTCTCATCAGCATTGCGGTGACGGCCGAAATAAGGCATCCGGCCATCAGGTAAATGGCAACGCTGTGCCAGTCGCCACCGGAGAAAGTCACCAATGCAGCGGCAATAAAAGGCGTAAAGCCACCGCCGACAACGCTGGCAACCTGATAACCCACGCCCGCGCCACTGTAGCGATAGCTTGCGCCAAACAGGCCGGTAAACATAGGCTGTTGTACGCAGACCACCATATCGTGCGCAATGTTGGCCAGCATAATCGCGAAGAAGACTATCCAGAAGATAGACTGCGCTTCCAGGGCCATGAAGAACGGGAAGGCGCTGAGTGTGCCGACCAGCGCTCCGGTAATATAGACGCGCCGACGGCCAAAGCGGTCGGCAAGCCAGGCAAAACAGGGGATGGTCAAACAACTCAGCCCACCCACCAGTAACCCGATATTCAGAAACAGTTCGCGCGGCAGCCCCAGGTTTTGCGTGGAGTAGTTGAGAGCAAACGCGGTAACGATGTACATCGTCAGGAGCTCACACAGACGCAGGGCGATAATTTTCAGAAATGCCCCCGGGTGACGGGTGAGTGCTTCGATAACCGGCAGCCGTTTTTTCACCAGTTGGGGTTCCTGTTTTTGCTGCTCGAATTCAGCCGATTCATCCATTCTGTTGCGCATCCATAACGCGCCCAGAACCAGCACAATGCTGAACAGGAACGGAATACGCCAGCCCCAGCTCAGGAACTGTTCATCGGTTGTTTGCGAGCTAATCAACGACACCAACCCCGTAGAGAGCAGTAGCCCGACGCCGTAACCGACCTGAACGCCGCTACTGTAGAAGGCTTTTTTATTTTTTGGGGCACTTTCAACAGAGAGTAATGCCGCGCCACCCCACTCGCCGCCAACGGCGAAACCCTGGATGGCACGTAGCGTCACCAGCAGGACAGGTGCCCACCAGCCGATGGTATCGAAAGAGGGAATGATACCAATCAGCGCAGTGGCAATCCCCATCATCCAGACGGTAAGCATCAACATACGTTTGCGGCCCAGGCGATCGCCAAAGTGGCCGAAGATTACCCCGCCTAACGGACGGAACAAAAATCCGACGCCAAAGGTGGCAAATGCGGCAAGTGTACCCATCGCCGGGCTGACCTGCGGGAAGAACTCGCGATTAAAAACCAGCGCGGCGGTGATGCCATAAAGCAGAAAATCATACCAGTCGACCACGGCACCCGCGAAGCTGCCGAGAGCGGCGCGTCGGGCACGGTTAAGCGATGTGGTGTCCTGCTGGGGACCCGTGGAGGTGAGGGTGGAATCCATAGTTATCCTGTCTGTACTGTTTTTTAATTATTAGTATTGGAGTTAGGTTACGCACATTGCAGTCGAGATATAAACGACTGTAATGAGACTACCGCGACAGACGCGAAGATAAAACGTTTTTATCCCTTACGGGAGGGCAAGATGAAAAATAAGACGATTGAAGAAATTTAAAATCCTGTTTAGTGCCCTTGAAAGGCACATTCTACCGTCAATGTACGCTAATGCTTGCGCGTATGAATGAGAGGTTAAGCGCACTGAGCGCGATGCCCAGTGGCTCACGAGACTTACTCGAGATCTCAAGAATGCTGCTAATGCCAGGTAAAGCGCAACGAGCTGCGTCGTGCAACGAATCTATTGATTTTTGTGTCCAAATCTCAGACTACTAAAATAGTCTTGGTATTTCAGCGACAATCGGCGCGACCAATTTATTCATTAGCTTGTACGGAGAACTATGTCAGGTCAAATACTGACGAATATCGGAAGGCGCATAGTTATGTTCCCACAACGCCCTCATCATCAACATATAGGGTTCAACATAAGTAAAAAAAGCCTGATAACTTTCGCAAAAATAATTAAGCTGCGGAACACCATATTGGGAAAGTACTATGCGATCTTTTGCACAACCGCCGTGGCAGGCAAATTCTACTTTGCAACTCGCACATGGTTCTAACAGTGTCGGTTTGGATAGTGCCACTTTCTGGTTCGTTGAGTTTTGCTGCATCGTGGTTGCAATAGTCTGATTGCTGTCACTCATATAATATTTCGAATTAACAAAACGGTCACAATGATAATTATCATCGCTTATTTTCAGCGCTAACGCGCTATCATCATATGAAGCATAAACACATGTTGGCACAGATAACCCGCACCATGCAGCAAACACATGCTCAAAGATGGGGATTTTAATCGTCCCAATGTCCAGACGCACCCAGGTATAAAAAATTGTTTTCAAAAAAATTCCCAGTGCGGCGGGCCCAAGACTTCGTTCATCTACACCACCTTGTACAAGCGGTTTAAGTAAGGGAATAAACTGCATATGGCGGCTACCCAGACTTTTTAAATAATGGTAAATCCTCAGCGGATACTGGCTATTCACGGCACTAACGACCGTCAGTGTGCTAAATTCAATATCATATTTTCGCAATAATCTCGCAGTGCTTTCAATCTGATAGTTTGTTGATTTTCCAGAAATCGTTTCGCGGACATTGTCATGTAGTGAAACATCGCTATCCACTGAAATACAAATCATAAACTGGTTTTCCTTGAAGAACTCACACCAGTTGTCATCTAACAGAATTCCATTGGTTTGAAATATATTAATAATGTTTTTACTTTGCGCATATTGCTGTTGTAGCTCGATGACTCGTTCAAAGAAATGACGTCTGCCAGGCATTGATTCACCGTCATGCCAGGTAAAAACCACATCGCTAGCTTCATCAGTATCAATTTTTCGACGAATAAATTGCTGAAGTGTTGTATCGTCCATACAGTACGTACTGCATTCTGGGGAGCGTTCCGCGTTATTAATGCAAAAACAACCCTTACAATGTAAATGACATAATGGAATTGTGTTTTTCATCTTCACATGGCAACTTTTCATTATCATTTACCCTCATAAATTTATTATGCTATTTCTTTGTAATATGTGAGAGGCAGGTGATGCCATCTATAAAATAAATGGCGTCACCTGAATTTTTTATTTTTTACTCACTTCAACACGCATTTCGTTAACTTCCAGAGGAACGATTTTGTGCCCCGATTTCAGATAATTAATCACGACATCAGACATATTATTCCCGGCGCGGACTTGAACATTTTTCCCTTCTTTAAATGCCAGAAAACCATCGCCTCCCAAAGCAAGGAAGGTCGTGGTTGCAACATGGTAAGTCTGCGTATCATCAATCGCTTTGCCATTGATTGTGAACGATACTATGCGCTGCCCGACTGGATTCTGCGGCATGTAACGCATTTCAGCACCTTTTGACATTTGAAGTATGCCATTGGTGAGAGATGCCCCATGTTCCATGAGATTGCGCAGATCTTTACCGTTAAGATCCATCTCAGTAAGCTCATTCTTAAAGGGGAAAGTACTGGTAATGTCACCAAAGGTAATGGGACCCGCGTTGAGATCAGCACGTAAACTACCGGAGTTAATCAGTGCGATCTGTGCATCCGGTGCAGCGACGAGCATTGCATCTGTAAATAAGTTGCCGAGTTGCGATGATTCGCCATAGGCACGGGTTAACATGATCGGGGACTCACCAACTGGCTGACGCACAATATCCGCGAGTTTTTTATTCCAGCCATCGATAACTTTTTGTGTTGTTGGATCAGGTTTCCACTCATCAGCAAAAAGTGTTTTCAGCTCGAAGCTTTTTACTTTTTTGGTATTCGCCCCTGGTTCAACATCAAGTACCAACTTTCCGATATCGATACCACCACTGTCAGTAGAAAGGATTAGCGTATTTCCCACTTTGATAGGTTCCGGTGTTCCAACATGAGCATGTCCGGTGATGAGAATATCAAGCCCTTTGACCTGACTAGCGGTCTGAATATCTTTATCCAGTGCACGCCTGACGTCTGTCGTACCAATACTGGACTGACGTGCCGGAACGCCTTCGTGAACGAGCGCAACGGTGACATCAACTTTACCCCGCAACTCATCCAGATAATGCTGCAGATATTTCACCTCGTCGCGAGCTTCAATCCCCTGGTTCTTGAGGGCAGCGGCTGATTTATCAAAGCGGTTATTTTTATCATTATCGAGCCCCTGGATCGAGAGTTCTGAAATGGTGTCATTAAACGCATACACACCGTGCAGCCCAATAACGCCAATTTTTACGCCATCCTTTTCCAGGATGGTATAGGGTTTGTTCCAGAATGGTATCTCGCTGTCCTTATGGTATACATTCCCCAACAGAACAGGGAAGTTCGCCTTGCTCAACTGCCGCAAGAGATTATCCCAGCCATGGTCAAATTCATGATTACCTATTGATACTGCATCAAAAGGCATGGTATTCATAATATCAATAATGGCCTGACCCTTAGTCAGGCTGCTGATATAGGGTCCAGTAAAATAGTCACCGGCATCAAAATAAAATGTGGCTTTATTCTGTGCTTTTTCCTGCTTGACTAAAGTGGTTATATTAGCGAATCCACCAATTGCACGTTTACCGTCTGCGACATAGGGGAGTTTGTAACTATCAACATGAGCATGAAGATCATTGGTATAAATAATAGTGACATCTTTGGCGCTCGTCCATAGAGGTAACGTCAACAGAATACCTGCGGAAATCAATTTTATTTTCATGGCCAGTTCCTTGTAGTTATATTTAAAAAGTGTAACCAACAGTTAAATAGTATGCCCACCCCGTTGAGTCGATAGTGGTGATATTTCCATCGCTGTTAAATGCTTTACTACCTTCCTCAAATTGCCCACCATGATAGAAATAACGAAGAGTAGCACCATAATTCCAGTGAGAATAAACCAGACTGAGCACGTTGGTGGAAACTATCGAACTATTTGTACGGGAGTAAAATTGTTGCTCTCCGCCTGATTCTTCTTTTAGGTCTGAACCAAAGTCAAAATTGGTAAAGCCGACGTAAATTAGTTTTCCACCAAACAATGTTGTAAGAGGTATGACATATTTTACTTTGAAGCGATAGCCATCCCACTCGTTTTCATTGGCAGCGTTATAGTTATTCCCTTGATATTTAGCATAGATGTTAGCAGATAATGTCATCGGTAGCCCGGTATCAATATCTGTTCCTAGTCCCATATACCAGGTGCTCTGACGCTGTCCGGAATTTGTACCCGCGTCGTAAATATAGTTGTGGGCAAAATACCATTCTTTAAATGGACCAAAGCTTAGGTCGAGACCCGTTAACTTGTCGATGCTAAAGCGCGGTTCTATCTCCATAAAAAACGGAGAACCGTTGTCCCAAATACCGATATCATTATCATTGCCGATACCAAAAAACTTAGGCAAGTCCGCGTAGCCATAGAAATCAAACCAATCTACATGAGCCCATGCGCGATACTCAGGATATAAGTCGGCCCTTTTTAGCGGCCCAAAACGAGTTGAGTTGCTGCCTACAATATTAATACTTTGGTGCCACCAGTCTGAGAGATAGTCATTATCTAAAGAGTCTGCCAATGTTACCGTGGGTAACAGCATAAATACGCCAGATAGTATACTTGTTATTTTTTTCATACGTAGGGATTCCTTCCACAGAGATTTGTTAATAAAGACAACTCATACAATTTAAAATATAAAGTTAAAACTATTTAGCTGTGCTTACGTCGACCACTCGCATTTCAAGGTCGGGTTCCAATGGGTTATGAGTCTTGACATAATCAATAATTGACTCGGCAGAGGTGGTGCTGTTGATAGTTTTGGCATTCGTTCCTTTTAAGAACGCGTCAAATCCATCACCACCCGTCGCACAAAATGAGTGTGTAACAACCCGATATGTTTTGGTTGGAACTACTTCTTGATTATTAATCGTGAAGTTAATGATTCGCTCACCCAAGGGTTTTTTACTGTCGTATTCAACATGAACGCCTTTTGACACTTGCAAAACCCCATTGGTGAGATTAGTTGCGTGGATCATTAAATTGATGAGGTCTTTACCGGTGAGATCCATTTCAACAAGTTCGTTATTAAATGGGAAGGTAGTAATTACATCACCATATCGTAAATTCCCTTGTGGCAAATCAGCACGCAAGCCTCCACTATTTTGTAATCCTAAGACGGCGTCCGGCGCTTTGGCCATCATAGCGTCAATAACTAAATTACCAACAGGTGATGATTCACCATAAGAGCGGGTGAAGGGTGCGGTTGTTGACCCAATGATTTGATCGGTGATATTTTTCAGCTTAGCATTCCACTCATCAATCCTGGCTTGAACTATAGGGTCTGGTTTATATTCGTCTGCAAATACAGTGATTAATTTACCGTCATAGCCGTCAATTTTTTTAGTCTGCGGGTTAAAATCCAATACTAATTTACCGATATCAGTACCATACGCATCCGTTGAAACAATAAGCGTGTCATTAACTTTAATTGGCTCAGGTGTGCCCACATGAGCATGTCCTGTAATTAACACATCGATACCCTTAAATTTCTTTGCGGTATCGATATCGGCTTGCAGCATTCTGGCTACGTCTTTATTGCCATAACTTGATTGACGCGCTGGCGTACCTTCATGGATAAGCAGCACAGTGATATCCACTTTACCTTTTAAAGCATCAAGACCTTTTTGAATATAAGGGACTTCATCACGGGCTTCTGAACCCGCATAAGCCTTAGCAGCAACAGTGTCATAAAACGCAAATTTCTGATGTATACCTATTACGCCAATTTTTATGCCATCTTTTTCGATAATCGTCCATGGTCTGTTCCAGACGGGTTTGTCACTGTTGGTATAAAAAACATTACCCAGTAAAACGGGGAATTTCGCTTTGGATAACTGCTTAACCATATTATCAACACCATGGTCAAATTCGTGGTTCCCCACAGAGACAGCATCAAATGGCATGGTGTTCATGATGTCAATAATTGCTTCACCTTTTGTTAAGGTGCTAATATAGGGCCCGGTAAAATAATCGCCTGCATCAAAGAAAAATACATCTTTGCTTTTTCTCTTAGCATCATTAACGATGGTTGCTATATTCGCAAAACCACCTACCATACGTTCTTTGTCGACGGCCGGAATTTTCCCTGGAGATACATGAGCATGTAAATCATTGGTGTAATAGATCGTCACATCCTTTGCAGTAACTGATGGGGATAACATTGCAGACAAGCACAATGTAATCAAACTACACTTTATTCTTCTCTTCATAACAAAATCCTTTCAGTTTTATGAAAAATTATATATTTCAGTCAAGAGCTCATGCAGATGTTTGCATGTTTCTATTAATTTACACAAATGCCTCCATATTCGGCTGATGACAACGTTACAGAACACAATGCGGCAAAAAAATTATTTTTTTACGTCAGCAACGCGCATACCGTTAAGTTGTTCATCGGTGATGGTGTTACCTGCTTTAAAGTAATCGATCACTGCGTTGTAAACGTAATACCCACCTGTTGTGTTATGCGCTTTACCCTCGGTAAATGTAGTGAAGCCGTCACCACCATCAGCAAGGAAGCTTTGGGTAGCAATGTGATAAACCGCCGAATCCTCAATCGCTTTACCATTAAGTGTCAGTTCCAGGACCCGCTGTCCAACGGGTTTACTGCTGTCATATTTCATTTCCAGGCCTTTTGAGACCTGCAACACTCCATTACTTAAACTTGCACCATGTTCCATCAAACCACGCAATTGTTTACCGGTGAGATCCATCGTTGCCAGCTCGTTGGGGAACGGGTACACACTGATGACTCCACCCATAGTAATCGCGCCCGCTGGTAACTCAGTGCGGATACCACCTGAATTAGTTAAAGCCAGTTGTGTATTTTTGCCTGCTGCCGCCAGCAAAGCATCCGCAGCCAGATTCCCCAGTGGGGCCGATTCTCCATATGCGCGTGTCAATTCAACTGGCGACTGTCCTACTGTTTGTTGCACCACTTCATCAAGTTTCTTATTCCAGTTGTCGATCACCGACTTCGTTTTTGGATCTGGTTTCCACTCGTCTGCATAAATGGTTTTAAGCTCGAAGTTTTTCACAGTGAAGTGATGTGGTTTCTCTTTATAGTCCAGTACCAATTTCCCCACATCAATACCGCCGCTGTCGGTGGAGAGAATTAGCGTATTACCTACTTTAATCGGCTCCGGCGTGCCAACATGGGCATGTCCGGTAATCAGAATATCCAGTCCTTTCACCTGGCTTGCCGTCTGAATATCCTTGTCCAGCGCCCGACGCACATCGGTGCCCCCTATGCTGGACTGACGGGCAGGCGTTCCCTCATGGACCAGCAGAACGGTCAAATCGACTTTGCCCTTCAGTTCATCAATATAGCTCTGCAACCATTTAATTTCGTCCCGCGCTTCAATACCTACGCGCATCGCTGCGGAAACAGTATCATTAAATGCAAACTTACCGTGTAAACCTATAACGCCGATTTTCACACCATCTTTCTCAATGATGGTGTAAGGCTTGTCCCAGAATGCCTTGTCGCTGTTTTGATAGAATATATTACCTTGCACAATAGGGAATTTCGCCTGACTAAGTTGCAATAACGTATTGTCCCAACCATGATCGAACTCGTGATTTCCCATTGTGACAGCATCAAATTGCATGGTATTCATGATGTCAATTATTGCTTTGCCTTTTGTCAGGCTACTGATATATGGGCCGGTAAAATAATCACCGGCATCAAAAAAACATGTTGCTTTGTTTTTCCCTTTCTCCTCTTTTACCATGGTGGTGATATTCGCCCAGCCACCGATATCTCGTTTACCGTCTGCAATATAGGGTACTTTATAAGGTTCCACATGAGCATGGAGATCATTGGTATAAATAATGGTGACATCCTTGGCACAGGCCCAGAATGGCAATGTCAACAAAATACCCGCAGCAATCACTTTTAATTTCATAATTCGTTCCTTTATTCACATTTTTTTTGGGTATTTTACATTCCGAAAGGCATTGATATGTGCGTCTGTTCACACAATCAAATCGAGGTTATAGTTCAAAATCAGCAACCTTTAGAAATCGTTGGTGGCTCATGTCGACTTTATTTACAATTAATACCTGCAAGACGTTTGGGTGTCGCAATTTAGGGTTGGCTACATCTGAAGATTACAGTTGGCCGAACTATAGGTTGGGTTATCCGGCATTGCACTGCCGGGCATGCGGGAGTTATCCCCCTCTATTTGAAGCGCAACAATTTAATGAATGGTTGTCAGCTCACTTAAGCACTTATGCCTGTGAAAGTGGCCATTTTTGTCCTGTATGTTATGACAAAGATATCATTCGTTATGGTTATAATCCACAAGGTACACAGCGTGTTCAGTGCCGCACCTGCAAAAAAGTCTGGACACCTAAACAGCAATTACCACGAGAACTAATATCGCCAGAATGGATTGAAACGGTTCCTTTAATTGTGCCGTTCCAGGGTGGAGAAGCAGAGCAGAAATTGTATGTCCTGCTCAGTTTCGATGCTATACAAGGTAATATTCTTCATTTATCTACTAATTTTACTCAGCATCCGGTTGGGGAAAGCTTATGTTATCTTTGGCGAGGAAATATCGAGCCTGATTTGGACCGCCGTGATATTGTAAAACACGTTGATATGCGTGAAATGCAGTTTCTACGCCGCAGTCAGTTCGATGAAATTCAGTATGGAAGTGCTGTACTCAAACGTAACGGCAAAGGTGTTATTCTGCGTCCGGTTATCGCGGCCCATGGGCATTTTCGGGTACTGAATATCCTCTTTCCTGATATAAAGACACATGTTGTTTCTCACGAATGCTTTCTTCGGGGAGCAGTTATTACTGTTTGGGCTGAGCTGTTTCGCCAACGACAGGCTGAACTTTGGTTTGTAGAGGAGGATATAAGCGAAAGTGATACGAATACACCTTGGTATTTTCAGGGGAAAACACACCATGGCTGGTGGAAAAGTCAGTGGTCGCTTTGGGTACAGGGAAAAAACCGTAAGATGGTTTGCTCGTTAACAGGTGGTGATATCAGTGATGCTAAAATGCTCTCTTTAACGGCCAGCAGGCATTTTACCCACTGGCTATATAAGCAAACGAAGTTTATACACAGTGCTCAATTCTCTGCAGGACGTGTAATGCAAATTTTACTTTCCCTGGCGCATGACTATAACGATAAACTTTAAATAGCGGCTTCTGGCGATGAGTACCGGCTAAATCTTCCCAGTCATGATGTCACGACCTCCATAGCTGGTCGATATTATAAAGGGTTCATGTAGTTACATGAACCCTTTATACATATGCAGTTAAGTTAATTGCTCTGTATTTTATAGTGACATATTAATTTGCAGTGATTGAGGCTGTAGTGATTAATTCAGTCAGCTCTGTTTCGTTAAATAATCGTGCACAATAGCCCTCCCCAGGGTATTGAGGCGCACCATCAGGTATAGAAATGACATCGTAAATAGTGGCAATCATATTACCGTTCACATCACTGATAAAGAATGAACGGGCATGGCAGGTAAAAATAACGAAATAATCATCATGGTCAAACACACTTCCCATAAAATCAGTCCATTGGACGATAGGTGTTGTGGGGAGTTCAATAGGTGCCTGAATTTACACAGCCGTTTTTGCTGCTAAGTCTACAGCATAGAACAGCATGCGAGCTGGAGCTGTTACATAGGTATCGGTTGTTGCATTGTCATTGATCGGGCGGACAATAGGATTTCCATCTGTATCAAGACACAATCTATTATCAAAGACAGATAAAACAGATTTCCCAACGGTAGCATCGATATATTCTGCAAATGCACTATTGTTAGTCGTGCATAGAGTCGATGAGATTGTTTTTTCCTAACAGAACTATATGCTTTTGCTGTGCAGTAAATAATAAATGTTGAGCGACCCCATTTTGTGATGGATGTCACGCGGAATGTAATTAATAACTTTTGTCGATCGATTTGTTGAAAATGATATCTATGTGTTATTGGTGTTGATAATTCTATTTATTAGTAGAATGCATAAGAGGGGCAAGCGGGAGAGGGCGTAATCCATTAGCAAAACGACTACCGGGTTTCAGAAGGGAATTATGCTGTAACCGTAACGCTATTACCCGTGACGATTTTGCAGTACTTGTGGGTTTCCACCACGCAGTCATACCGCTGAACGACATATCAGCGCAGATAATCTCATGCGTCACATTATCTGCGGCCGGATGATTACGGATACTCGTCTAGCGAAATACGGGATTCTTTTTGATTAAGCGCTATTTTGAGATACCGAAGGCGTGAACCCAGCTGGGTTGGCAGGTAGCTGCAGACCATCAGAAGCGGGAAGATTTTTCACGCTAACTTATGGAAAACTGACCATATCAGTATTCATAAGTTAGTCTGAAAGCAAANGGGAAAGATTTTCACGCTAACTTATTGAAGTCTAAGTTAATAAGGACTTATAAGCACGCCTGAAAACAGGAATTTGGCTCCTCTGACTGGGATCGCCTTAGCCAATAAATGACTAATAAGTAAACTAAACCTGAATTCCCTGCTTGTCAAGACCACCAAAATGACCACCAATTTTGATCCCTACCAGCCAACAAACCCATTTCAGATGATTTGGTCTGAACGAGTACACCGTAACCACGCTCATCGGTGGCTACGCAGGCATATCACTAGTTCAGTATAAGCATTAATCGCTCATAGTATTTTGTTAAATCAGTATTGAATGACTGCTTTGAAGAGGAATCGTGTGAACGAGGCGCATATTAGCGAGGGTGATGGGGGTTGTCAAAGGGGTAAATG
Source organism: Citrobacter sp. wls619 (assembly GCF_005281345.1). GTDB lineage: Bacteria > Pseudomonadota > Gammaproteobacteria > Enterobacterales > Enterobacteriaceae > Citrobacter. The sequence goes on along the minus strand of NZ_SZXJ01000058.1, from coordinate 7,223 downwards.
AAATTGTGTGTTCGTTTGCTGACAAATTCAACAAAGCGGCGATCTTTCATGCTTTTTAGACATTTGCCCCATTCTGGTGCGCGTCTACCTCTTGTGGGGCAGCCTGGAAAAAGGTGGAATCAGTAGACGCTATCACTTTCCTGCGCCATCCCTTACTTAACGGGAGCTTAACATTAAATACTCGTCTACAGATGAAACTGGCAAGCATCTTGCAATCCTGAGTTTCATGACTGCCAGCATGGGTTCTGGTATTCCGACAGGAGGCAAAATGAACTTCAGACGACTGAAATACTTCGTAAAAATCGTCGATATTGGTAGCCTGACCCAGGCAGCGGAAGTATTGCATATCGCTCAACCCGCGCTGAGCCAGCAGGTTGCTACGCTGGAGGGGGAACTGGATCAACAGTTGTTGATCCGCACCAAACGCGGGGTGACGCCGACGGAAGCGGGGAAAGTGCTGTATACGCACGCCCGGACGATATTACGTCAGTGTGAGCAGGCGCAGCTTGCGGTCAATAATGTAGGGCAGACCCTGAGTGGACACGTCGCTATTGGCCTGGCGCCTGGCACGGCGGCATCATCAATTACCATGCCGCTATTACAGACCGTTCGCGCCGAGCTGCCCGATGTACTGGTCTATTTGCATGAAAACAGCGGGGCGGTGCTGAACGATAAACTGCTCAGTGGTCAATTAGATATGGCGGTGCTCTACGAGCGCTCGCCGATCGCGGGTATTTCCAGTCAACCGTTACTCAAAGAGGATCTTTTCCTGGTGGGGACGCGTGAATGTCCTGGGCCAAGTGTCGATTTAACGGCAGTCGCGCAGATGAATTTGTTTCTGCCACGGGATTACAGTGCGGTTCGTCTCCGTGTTGACGAAGCCTTCTCACTGCGCCGCTTAACGGCGAAAGTAATAGGTGAAATTGATTCTATCTCCACCTTAACGGCCGCGATTGCCAGTGGTATGGGGGTGACAGTCTTACCTGAATCAGCAGCCCGGGCATTATGTCATGCAGCGAATGGCTGGATGGCGCGGATTACAACGCCCTCCATGAATCTGCCCCTCTCGCTTAATATGTCAGCCAGGGGCAGTTTGACACCACAGGCTCAGGCGGTGAAAGAGATCCTGTTGTCGCTGGTTAGCCGTCCGGCTCTGGAAAATCGGGAGCTACAGCTGGTGAGTTAGACCTTATTCCAGCCAGGAATAAGATGCAGGTTTTTATTATTTGTTATGCCGGGCATCAGACTTTAACAATAGCGTAATGTCTGATGTACCCGGAGCGAAAAGTGAATTTCCAGCAACTTAAAATAATCCGCGAGGCGGCCCGTCAGGATTACAACCTGACGGAAGTCGCGAATATTCTTTATACCTCGCAGTCGGGGGTAAGTCGGCATATTCGCGAACTTGAAGATGAACTTGGCATCGAAATTTTTATTCGTCGTGGTAAGCGTTTACTTGGCATGACCGAACCGGGGAAGGCGTTGCTGGTGATCGCTGAGCGTATTCTTAATGAAGCCAGCAATGTTCGCCGACTGGCGGACCTGTTTACCAATGACACGTCTGGTGTGCTGACCATTGCGACCACGCACACGCAGGCACGCTATAGTCTGCCTGCGGTGATCAAAGCATTTCGAGAGCTCTTCCCGGAGGTTCGCCTGGAGCTTATTCAGGGGACGCCGCAAGAAATTGACGTTCTCCTGCAAAATGGTGGCGCTGACATTGGTATTGCCAGTGAACGACTCAGCAGCGATCCGCTGTTGGTGGCGTTTCCCTGGTTTCGTTGGCAGCACAGCCTGCTCGTTCCACACGATCATCCATTAGTTAAGGCTTCCCCGCTTACGCTTGAGTCTATTGCTCACTGGCCGCTCATTACCTATCGGCAGGGTATTACGGGGCGCTCACGTATTGATGAGGCATTTGCGCGTAAAGGGTTGGTGCCGGATATTATCCTCAGTGCGCAGGACTCGGATGTGATTAAAACGTATGTAGCGCTGGGGCTGGGAATCGGGCTGGTGGCGGAGCAATCCAGTGGCGAGCAGGAGGAGGGGACGTTAACCCGCCTTGATACCCGGCATTTATTTGATGCGAACACCGTTTGGCTGGGACTCAAGCGCGGTCAGTTGCAGCGCAATTACGTCTGGCGATTTATCGAGCTATGCAACGCAGGTTTATCTGTGGAAGAGATTAAACGCCAGGCAATGGAGCCTGATGAAGTGATGATTGATTATCAGATATAAAGCAAGAAGCCTGCTTAGTTTCCTAAGCAGGCTTCTTAAATTTGGCTCCTCTGACTGGATGCGGATTTTAAGGTATCACATTGAATTATATTGGTTTTATTTTTAGGATTTAAACAGGGGCCCTCAATAAGGCCCCTCATATTATTGCTGATTGAAAATGTGATTTTTGTCATGTTTTAGTATGTTGTTTTGGCAGTAAACAGACAAGTCTGGTGGCTTTAATGCCAGACGTTGTCATAACGACACTATGGTGCATAATCATATTTTGGAGTTGACATGATAATACTATCCTTGATTATACTGTATAAATAAACAGTTCATGAGGCTAGTGAATGATTACTAATATTAACTGGGTGGAACATTACGACTTAAAATACTTTCTGCTTGTTAAGTGTGATATTCATCACATAATTTTGATATTTACTCCAGAAAGAACAAAGAGTTATACTCTTGAGCATAGCTTTTCTTGGATGAGAAAAAATATGTTACTAGATCCGCACAATGACCCGAAAGCATGGGAAGAGTATTTCAAGAATATTGTGAAACTCCATTATAAGACTGAAAACTATTGTGATATTCCAGATACACATGGTGGAGATTTCGGGATTGAGTGCTATACATTAAATGGTCATGTATTTCAGTGTTATAGACCTGAGCAGTATAGCGATGTGGATAAATTATACACTGCACAGAAAAATAAAATATCAAAAGATATTAAAAAATTCACTGAAGATAATGTTGATAATTTCAAAAAATTATTCGGCGTGTTGAAAATATCACGCTGGATACTCGCTACGCCATACAATAAATCTGCAAAGCTTGCTCAATTTTGCACAAAGAAAACGCTTGAAGTCAGAGGGATGAATATTCCCTATATAGATGATGATTTTCAAATTTTGGTCAAAACTGAGCATGACTATATTCAAGAAGCATCTATTTTACGTAGAGATAAATTTCAACTAAGCTTTGATTTTGACTCTATTACCGATGAAAAAGCAAAAGATTTTATTGATGGCAATCTGGTTTTTCTAGAAAAGTTGAACTTAAAAATACCGAAAATTAATGCAAATAGTGGTCAACACGATCATTATAAGAGTTATATGGTCCAAAAATATCTTGAGTACCAGAATCTACTTGATGTTTTAAAACGTGATTGGGTTGATATATACCAAGTGGTCTATAAAAGCATAAAAAGAAGAGAGGAAAACTTAGTTGGCATGTTTATGATTTCCCCAGATGCAATTCCTTCAAAGATTATAAAGGATGAAATACAAGGTTTAAAGGATGAGATATCAGAAGAGATACCATCGTTTAAACAAAGTGATCTTGATAAGATTACATGGGGGGTCATTTCTGATTGGCTTATTCGTTGCCCTTTGGATTTCTAAAATGAATAAAAAAATAACTATTCAACTTTCTGATATTCTTGATCGGCCTTTTACATTTACTCGTAGACCTGACTTACTTCCGTGCGAGATGAGACCACTATGGAAATGCAGTCTCATATTACTTTCTATTCATTTAGCTTGCCGTGCGGGTTCGTGTTCTTTAAAGAAAATACATGTCATCAATTGGATAATAAAATCTGAAAAGAACTCTTCTGAGTTTGAATTCTGGATTTTAAATCAACATGGTATAAAGCCAGAAGTAAGGTTGGATCCAACATTAGATCGCGCCTTGGCGTTATTAATAGCAGATGGGATGATTTCTAAGAATGAGGATAAGTTTACAATTAATGATAAGGGCTTGGAAGTTAGCAAAAAACTAACATTAATTAATGCTTTTGAATTGGAAAAGATCGTACTCCTCAAATTTAAAAAATCATTAACAGATGCCAATGTTAATAAAATATTCCAAGTGAGATAAATATGAGTATCGAAATAGTTAGGCTGAAAATTGTTGCTAATACAAATGATGGTGTTTATGGAGTCGATATTCCTTTTAAAACTGGATTGTTCTTGTTAAGGGTCGAAAATACCCACGGAAAGTCAACATGTATGAATGCTATTGCTTATGCTTTGGGTATGGAACGAGCATTGGGTCAATCAGGGACGAGACCTCCATTTCCAGCATCATTAACCAAATCGTTATTAACTAAGGAGGGTAAAGAAGTTTCAATTATTTCTTCATATGTATTATTACAAATAAAAAATGATAAAAATATGGTTACCTTAAAAAGGGCTATAGTTGGAGCTACTGATAATAATATTATAAATGTATTTGAGGCTCCACTTGATCTAGTACCATTACATTCACCTAAACCTCTTTACTTACATAGAGAGGGGGATACGAGTCGGGATCTTGGGTTTTATTATTGGTTTGGTAAATTCGCTGGATGGAATATTCCTTTAGTTCCAAATCATAATGGAGGTGAATCACCTTTATACCCTTCTGTTATTTTCCCTACATGGTTTGTTGAGCAAAAAAAAGGATGGAGTTCTATTCAAGCTACGACTCCAACATATTTTAACATTAAAGAACCTAAAAAAAGAGCTGTCGAATTTGTTCTCTCTCTTGACGTTAATGAAAATATTAAGAAAAGAAATTCACTGAAATCGAAAATCGACGATATAGTATATCAGTGGAAATTAATTAAACGCAAGGCGGATCTTATCTCTGCAAAGGTATCGGGAGTTGTTACTGGTATACCTGAACAACCGGAAAGCAAGTTTGATAATTATAAAATTGATATAGTGATTAAAACAGAAGAAAGAGTTATTTCCATAATAGATGTTAAATCTTCTCTTGAAAATGAACTACGAGAATATTCTCCTTTAGAGGAAACTATTAGTGATAATTATTCATTAGAGTTGGCGACTCTTGAGTCAATACGTGAACATACTGATAAAATAAAAGATCTTGAAATATTGTTGCAAAATGTCAGTGATGAAAGAAGTTATATACATTATCAGATATCTGCAACGAAAAGAAGAATTTCAAATTTATTGGATGATAAAAGGAAATATGAAGATATTCGGAAAGTTGCTGACTCGAATACATTTGAAAATAGTAGTATTCTAATAAACGAGTGTCCTACGTGCGGAGCGGGTTTTTCAGATAATCTTTTAGAACTTTCAGCGAAAGATAATGTAATGACATATGAAGATAGCTTATCCTTTATTAAGGAGCAAATTAAAGCATTTGAGTTCGTACTAAATGATAGTGATAAACAACTTCAGATAAAACAAGCAGAGCAAAAGCAATTAGAGACTGAAATAGCCAATCTTAGAAGCAATATCCTAAGATTAAAGAGTCATAAAAACCCTAGCATTGCAATCCAAGAAGATTATTTGCGAAAAAAAATAAACTTGGAGAATGGAATTAATGATATTGATGAAGCATTGAATGAATTATTACAAATCAAACTAGATTTGGAGACTTTATTCAAAAGATATATGCAATTAACCGGGGAACGAAAAAAATTACCAACAAGCGTTCTTTCTGTCAAAGATTTTGAAAAAGTTAAATTTTTAAATCAAAGCTTGAAAAGTCGTTTAGAAAAATATACTTTCTCCAGTTTTAAGGTTGAACAAATTGAAATTTCCGATGAGAACTATTTACCGACGAGAGAAGGTTTTGATATAGGCTTTGAGGTGTCGGCCAGTGATGGTATTAGAATGATATGGGGTTACCTAATAAGCCTGTTTATGGTTGGGAAAAAATTTGGAACTAATCATCCCGGTATTGTCATATTTGATGAGCCAAGACAGCAGGAAACTAATAAATTTAGTTTCTCCGAACTTCTGAAGGATGCAGCACGTTCCTCCGTTGATGGTGGACAAATTATATTTGCGACTTCTGAGGAAGAAGATGTACTGGTACAAGCGTTGGTGGGCGAAAAATATACGATGTGTGCTTTTAAAAAAGCTGATGGGAAACTCATCCGTAAATTTGCATAAAGTCACATGTTTTCACCTTAATTCCTGACTGCACCAAATACTGAAAAAATACATAAAGTTGCGCCAGTTCCGGCCCTTTGGGGTGTAGCTCTTTCCGGTCTGGCGCTGCAATCCTTAGCGCACCTTTGTCTTTCGCTTCATGATTGCACCAGAACAGAAAATTACTCCTCTTCCCGCTGCCCATAAACCTGCGCCACATACCGTCCGCGCCCATCACCATGCCCCAGATCCATCGCTACCATTGCCAGCGCCTCTTTCCTGCTGAACCTCTGCGCCAGATAGTGACGGATGGCATCCTGCGCCCAGGCATAACGCAGAGAATGCGGGGAATATGCGCCAGTGAGGCCAATCCTTACCGCCTGGTTATGCCAGTAGTCCATCGCGCTTTTCAGATCCGGCTTGTCAATCAACCGGCCATTACGACTTTCTGTGACAGCTAATGCATTATTCAGCGCTTTTTTAACTGCGCCAGCATCGAGAATCACCGTTTCGCGGGGGCGTCCGCCTTTGGTACCGAAAACTACGGTTAAGCGCGTATCGCCGCGCTCAACGGCCTGTTTCCACGTTTTCAGCGACTGCATGCTTTGTACCGTTTCCTGCGAACGTAATCCCATCAGCCGCGCCAGCTCCAGCGCCGCAGCCAGCCCCGGATCTTTCATTTGGGCACACTCATGCACATAATGGTAATGCTCCGGTGTAATTGCCTGCCGCGTACCGTTGCGGGATGCGCCAGAGAGCCCCAGGGATTTATTTGTCAGTCTCTCATGCCCTGCCACCTGCTTACGCCCGGCCTGTTGCAGCACCGCACGCAGCGAGGCCATTTCATTCTGTAGCGTGCGTTTGCCGATCCCCTGCGCCAGCCTTTCATGGATATAGCTTTCAATATGGCGAACCTTAATTTGCGCCACCCGCTGGATCTGGACGTTCAGCACCCGCAAGTGATGATCGAAACGCTGCACAATGTGGATGCGATCGTTCACCGTTTTATGGCTACCGCCGCAATGTTTTGCCAGCGCCGTCATTTCACCGCCTAACTTGCCCATACACTTATCCCCCCGATTTTGAGAACACAAACAGTCTCCGGCG
>NZ_SZXJ01000059.1 GCF_005281345.1 Citrobacter sp. wls619 | reverse complement strand
GGCTTCTTAAATATGGCTCCTCTGACTGGATGCGATTACATTCGTATTACATTGAATTATAATGATTTTAATAAATAAAATTTAAATGAGGCCCTCAAAAAAGCCCCACGTACTACTAATGACTTAGATATTGATTTAAATCATATTTTTGAGATTCTCATTTAACAGTTTCATAATCGTAGTGAGGCTGCTTTTCTGGTTGTATGATGGATAGTATGAGATATACAAAGACAGGAATTTGCATAAGATCCTGACTGCGGCGTACTGATTTGTTTCAGAATCGGCCTTTTGGTAGGGAGTCCTTTCAGGTCAAGTGTTGTTACCCTTATCAAACCTTTTACTTTTATACCTTTTCCTTTCGGAATCAGCATGTTCCAATAGCAGGCAGACAATACGAACCATCGCTGTGTACAAGTTTGAGGAGAGTATGTTACACGGCAGATATGCACTTATTAACCCAAGAGCATTTAATGTGCTGAAAATTGCCATCGGGTAAGTTTCCGACGCACTTAGAACCTATCCCAGTTGGTGTATATTGTTGCAGCCAGTTTGGACACGGACAGCGCGAAAAAACCGGAACGTACACGCACTACGTGAGGATTTTGAGTACTACTCAGGGCCAAAATGGCAAATAAGATAGCCTAATGGGATAGGTTCTTAATCTTTGCATTTTTAAACATGGAGAGAGTACATGAGTAGATTTGGTGGAAGAGGATTTATTGCGTTCTCAGAGTATGACGGTTTTGCATTAATTGAGGGGCAGAAACAGAAACTCATAGCTGATATCAATAGTCAATCCGACAATTATATTCTCAACGTAAATAAGTTTGAGTACATAGCCCACCTCATAACTAAGTTTACGATAAGCCCAATCGAGCTACATTCCGACCAGTTGAATGTTTCAACTGAAGAGCGAATGATCCCTGCCGAAATGCACCCTAGTTCCTATTACGTCCACGATGGCAAATCGTATTCTAAAGATGTGTACATGTTTCACTTACCTTTTACCGGGGAGGTGGCGTTGCTTAAAGTTAGAGCAAGTACTTTCAGCATGTCCGCCCCCCAAATCGAGGTTAAAGGCCAAGAGATTGTTTTTGAATTTATTGATTTTAATGCAGACCCCCAATCAATGAAACGCGAAGCCGACAGGGTTGTTTCACAGCTTATATCTCAGAATTCGTATTTGACTAAAGACCTTACTGCGTTTAACAACTCAATTGAGTTACTCGCTAATCAGACGCTGGATGCTCGAAAAGTACAATTGCTTAAGAAGAATGACATGTTGTTGGCGTTGGGTGTACCCATCAGGAAATCAACTAACACACCATCCACGTTTTCGATCCCCGCCAAGCGTACTCCTGCGATCCAAGCAATACCTAAGCCTATTGTTTCAGATAGGGGGTACAAACCTGAGCCGACCTTGGATAACGCGATTTATCAGCAAATATTGAAGATAACACATGAGGTTGGAAAACAATTTGAAAGATTACCTAGTACATATGTAGGAAAAGAAGAAGAGCATCTACGTGATCATTTTTTGTTAATTCTTGAGCCAAACTTTGAAGGTAGTGCAACAGGAGAAACTTTTAACAAAAAAGGTAAAACGGATATTCTTCTTAGATATGATGGAAACAATGTGTTTATCGCTGAGTTGAAATATTGGCACGGTAAGAAGGCCTATCTGGAAACGATAACACAGCTCTTATCTTATTTAACTTGGCGTGATTCTAAAGCCGCCATTATTATGTTTGTTTCGAATAAAGAATTTTCTCCAGTTTTAAATATTATCGAAAACGAAACAAAGGAACATTCAAATTATCTTGGGGCTGTATCGACACATCATCTTGGATGGTATCAGTATCGATTTCATATTAATGGTGATAGGAACAGAGAAGTGCAGCTGGCTATACAAGCATTTCATCTCCCATCATAGAAACAAGAGTACAACCACATCCTCCTGCCGAGGTTCACGCCATCACATGAACCTTGGTTAAGGTTTGGCCATATCCCAAAGTGACTTTCATAGATATGTGAGTTACTAAAATGGGGGCTTGTTGATGTCGACTGCTAAGTCTACGTTGTTTTGCGGAAAATCCTCAAGAAGATCTGTAAAGCAAATAGTTTTGCTCTTGGGTTTGTGTTTGCTATCAAGTTCGGCGATCCTTAACTTTAGTGGCATAGGACTAATTACTCCGCTAAAAATGCAGGTGCCGGTTGAAAGAGTGGGGATTGATTCCTCAGTGAGTCGATCAATGTATGATACTGATTTCTCAATTGCATAGAGGTCATTTTGATTGATCAGCCTATGAATAAAGTAGTTATGTGCTTGTGAAATTATAGTTGAAGAAATATCGTTGGGGCGTTGACTTGAGATCGTGACAAAAACACCGAATTTACGACCTTCCTTAATAATTTCCTCAAATGTTTCTAGTCGATAATCTTTCCAACTTTCCGTTTCTCTGAACGAAGTATTTGATAATATATTGTGAGCCTCATCGATAATAATATGCAAAGTGGAATTTTCTATGGAATGTTTCTTAACATTATATGCCCATTTTGCTATAAGTAGAGGTAGCGTCTTCTTCATGGTTATATTTACCATGTTAAGATTTATTACTGTGAAATTTTCATTATTCCAAAAATCTAATCGACCTGACGTATCGAATATTTTTGCAATATCTTTTCTGTTGGAATTCATTCTATTAATTACAGGTGATATATGCTCAGGATTAGATTTATTAGACATAAATTCATTAATTAATTGAAGGTACATAAAATGTAAAATATTCTCAATAAGATCTTCTTTAAAAGTATAATTAGAAGCAAGTCCAAATAAGTATGAGTTTTCAGTATCAATCTCATTATTAAAGATCAATCCATTTCTAGTCATCCATTTTCCTGCCTTTGAGTGAAATTCAAGATCAGAGATCATGTCTTGGTCATCATCGAAGATTGGACTAAATAGAAGATGAACTGCATCACTTCTTACTTTATCACCACTGAAAAGATTCTGTCTCACCCTCTTTTTAAGAATATTTCGCATATAAAAAAGGGGGTCTTCAGAGTCCATTATATGATTACGAAACTCAAGGGTTCGTTTAAGAAATGGTTTCTGCGTTTTGTCTGTTGCATCAGTTAGAACAGAAAGCATGTCATGTTCAAGTAATACTTCCTGTGGAAGTGGGAGTTTGTCCCCATTGCCGTTATGTGTATTCAAATTATATACGGTTTTATTAATAGTAATGCATTCTTCAGTTACATATTCTCCATTAAAATCAAATAAAATAAACTTGCATCGTTCTTTGAATCTGTTTCCTAGTATTTTTTCTACTTCTGATGTACCTGCCTTATAAAGAGCAGCTAGTGTATTCGATTTACCACTACCAGTATTTCCGAATATTGCGATATGAGAGTTAATGAGCCCATTAATTGGAAGGGAAATTTCAATATCTTCAAGATCGGTTCGGGTAAAGTTCATAGCAGCCTCGTCAGTTTTCGCAATGCGATGTACCATCTGAATAAGGTGCTCTGTAACAATAAAAGCCTCATTTCCTATCAGTGGCAATTCACGTGAGCCAGCGATAAAATTTCCCAACCGGTCAATGTAGCCGGTGAGTGACACTGAGAGATAGCGATGATATCGGAAAGTATCGCTCCCGCTACCAGAAGGATATTTTTCTTCAATAATCTTTTCGGCTTCGACCTTACCAATAAGACTCATGAAACCTTTCTTAATCTCGATAAAACTACCGACGGAAACATTACGAAGTACTTTCCCACGATAAAAAAGATCACTGAGGTTTTTATTTTTATCGACGAGAATGCTTACAGTTCGCCCTGATACCTCACAAACTTCACCTATTCGTAAAACTGCTTCTTCATCCATAAAATGCTCGCTCATCGTATACCTCCCAGATAACAGGTAATAATATTATTTAGTACTATAAAATCGAGTGACTTTCCTGGGGTATAGACAACCTCAACATTTGAATAATCGTGGAACTTATCCATATAGATCTGAACGCTACCCTCATCGTATGCAAAAATAATTACTTTCAATGTTGCATTACGTAAAGCTTTTTTTGTCAGTGTTTCTAAGTGCTCATCTGCAAATGAGAACCCAAAAACTATCAGTAGCGTTGCTTCCTTATCTAGCTCATTTGCATAGCTTCTAAGCAGATCATAATATATATTTTGTAGCACAGTCTCTTTAAATTTTTCTTTCCTTGGTAATATAAGTGAGTGAGATAGTACCCATGACTTTTTCTCTTCGATGGTATTAAATATTAATGGTTTGGCATCTAATATATTGTAATAAATGTCATTATTATATTTACGCCATGACAAAGAACCATGAAGTTTTATCAAGTTGACAGTAGGGAGCTCAACTTTGTAGTTATATAAATTTCCTGTTGCATAAATGGTTTGATGAAAGCAGGCAGCATCAAAAATGGTTCCACCCCATATATTGACTCGTTTACGAAAACCATCATTAATAATGATGTTATTATTTCTTGTTGCTGCATCTTCAACAAACAGATCATAGTTAGTGGTAAATATATTAATACGTTTTGGTAGTAGGCCAGTACGCCGCCTAGTTAGTATTTTTTCAAGTGCAGACAGGAATTCAGAGTAATTTCTTCTGACAATCGCTATATTTTCTATAATAAGTGGTGGGGTAGGAGCGGCATTGTGTCTTGCGAGGATATGTTCATGTGGTATCCAGACTGAGTGAAGAAATTCGGCAGCCTTATCAAAGTAACCTTCTTCATCTTCCAAATGAATCAACTTCTGCAATTCGCTCTCAATATTGCCCAAAATACTTATTGCTGGCAGCGATGCTCCTGAGCCAATGAGGAAGTTAATATTTGCAGACTGAAATACTCGTTCGAAATAGTCTCGGTCACCATCTTGCCCATAGAACGCTCGTTTAGTCGCCATAGTGGCATCTTCCTGATATTGTTTGGGATTTAACTATATAAGTGTATGTTAACGCTTCGTTTGATAATTTCACATCATTTATTATCTCTCTTTGCACGATTCTCCTTATCAAAATATTTTCTTATCTAAACGATACTTCAACTAATTGATTTATAGCTTTTTTATAATTTCAAGAACCTACCATCTAAATAGCTGCGCCTAATGCCGCTACACTTGCCATTTATTGACATGTGACAACTATGCAAGAGCAACACATAGATGGCCCGGCGTAATACCACTTAGCCCCACTCGTTGATCCTGAACGGTTTAGCAAAAAGCGTAGCACTATTCCGTGCAGCTGTTTAGCCGCCCATACACCTGTGCCACATACCGCCCACGTCCGTCACCATGCCCCAAATCCATAGCCACCATTGCCAGTGCCTCTTTCCTGCTGAACCCCTGCGCCAAGTAATGGTGAATGGCATCCTGCGCCCACGCATAACGCAGCGAATGCGGGGAATATGCACCAGTCAAACCCATACGCGCCGCCTGGTTGTGCCAGTAGTCCATCGCGCTTTTCAGATCCGGCTTGTCGATCAGCCGATTATTACGGCTTTCGGCAATAGCCAGCGCATTATCCAGCGCTTTTTTGACAGCTATAGAATCCAGAATCACCGTTTCACGAGGTCGTCCACCTTTGGTGCCGAAAACCACGGTTAAGCGTGTATCGCCCCGTTCAACAGCCTGTTTCCACGTTTTCAGCGACTGTGCGCTTTGTACCGCTTCCTGCGAACGTAAGCCCATCAGCCGCGCCAGTTCCAGCGCCGCAGCCAGCCCCGGATCTTTTACACGGGCCATTTCCAGCGCATTACGATAATGCTCCGGCGTAATAGCCTGTCGCGTACCGTTGCGCGATGCACCGGATAAACCCAGCGATTTATTCGTCAGCCGCTCATGCTCAGCCACTTGTTTATGTCCGGCCTGTTGCAGCACAGCACGCAGCGAGGCCATTTCATTCTGTAGCGTGCGCTTGCCGATCCCCTGCGCCAGTCTTTCATGAATGTAACTTTCAATGTGGCGAACCTTGATTTGCGCCACGTGCTGGATCTGGACATTTAGCGCCCGTAAATGGTGATCGAAACGCTGCACAATATGAATACGATCATTCACCGTTTTATGGCTACCGCCGCAGTGTTTTGCCTGTGCCTTCATTTCACCGCCTAACTTACTCATACACTCCCCCTTGATTTTGAGAACACAAACAGTCTCCGGCGTATGCTTTTTGGCTGCGCCAGAACGATACCTTCACGCCGGAGTGGCAGCTTGCTGAGGTATAGGGAGTTTCAGACTGTACGCGGTACAGGCTGCCTGCGTGAGCA
>NZ_SZXJ01000060.1:442-89474 GCF_005281345.1 Citrobacter sp. wls619 | reverse complement strand
GTTCGCAAGTTTTGCAACCGGTGCAACGGGCGGAGTCGATAAAAAATCCGTATTGAGTCGTCATGGGTTACACCTTACGCCTTTTCAACCTGAACGAGATTACTGTGGGATGGATTCCCCTTCGCTAACGGAGAAGGACGATGTGACGTGAGAATGTTGATAGAGCCACCGTGATCGATCTGGTCACCAAACATATCAGCATTGAGCCATGCGCCTTGGCCGATGGCTGTCACGCCGGGCAAAATACGCGGTGTGACTTTCGCGGCGATCAGCATCTGACCATTGCTGTTAAACACCCGCACCGTATCGCCGTGATGAATGCCACGTGAACGAGCATCGACGGGGTTAATCCAGATTTCCTGTGGGCATGCCTGTTGTAAAACATCAATGTTGCCGTAGCTTGAGTGAGTTCGCGCCTTATAGTGGAATCCGGTGAGCTGTAGCGGATACGTTTTGCGTTTGGGGTCGTCCCAGCCGTCAAAGCCTGGCGCATAAGCCGGTAGCGGATGCACAATCTCGTCTTGCTTGAGTTCCCATGTCTCGGCAATGGTGGCCAGCCTTTCAGAGTAAATCTCAATTTTCCCTGATGGCGTTTTCAATGGGTTTGCCGCAGGATCTTCGCGGAATGAACGGAAGGCGACATAGTGTTCTTCCGGGCATTTTTTCTTGAAAATACCGGTTGTTTTCATCTCTTCGTAATCCGGCATTTCCGGGTTACGTTCTTTGGTTTTGGCATGCAGATATTTCACCCACTCGTGCTGGGTGCGGCCTTCCGTGAATTTTTGATAGACGTCCGGGCCCAGGCGTTTCGCGACTTCACTTAACATCCAGTAGATGGGTTTTCGTTCAAATTTAGGTGAGGTAGCGGGCTGTCCGAGGATCACATAGCCCATATTCCCGGCGGACTCATGTGAAATGAGGTCTTCTTGTTCAGTAGGCATCAGATCCGGCAGCAGGATGTCGCAGTACTTCGCCGATGCGGTCATAAAGTGCTCAATGCCGACAATCATTTCGCACTTACTGTCATCCTGTAAAACGTCATGAGTATGAGCAATATTGCCATGCTGGTTGATGAGCGTATTGCTGGCATAGCACCAGATAAACTTGATAGGCACATCCAGTTTATCTTTGCCGCGTACACCGTCGCGGGTGGCTGTCATTTCTGCGCCATGATCGATAGCATCCGTCCAGGTGAACACCGATATCTGTGTTTTGACCGGATTCTCTAACATGGAGAACCATTCAACGCCCAGATCCCAGGTTCCTTCACGCATACCGGAGTTACCGCCGTTAATTCCCACGTTTCCTGTTAAAACAGAGAGCATGGTGATTGCTCGGGCTGTCTGTTCACCGTTGGAATGGCGTTGCGGTCCCCAGCCCTGACAGATGTAAGCCGGTTTTGCCGAACCGATTTCACGCGCTAACTGGATGATTTTGTCTGCGGGGATGCTGGTAATCTGAGATGCCCATTGCGGGGTTTTGGCAATTCCGTCCGGGCCGTCACCTAATATATAGGCCTTGTAGTGCGCATTACGCGGTGCGCTGGCGGGGAGAGTGGTTTCATCGTAGCCGACGCAGTATTTATCAAGGAAAGGTTTATCAATCAGATCTTCTGTGATCAGCACCCAGCCGATTGCGGCGGCCAGTGCAGCATCCGTCCCTGGGCGAATAGGCAGCCATTCATCTTCACGACCTGCGGCGGTGTCATTGTAGCGTGGATCGATAACGATCATTCTGGCATTTGACCGCTCACGCGCCTGCTCGACATACCAGGTTACGCCACCGCCGCTCATACGCGTTTCGGCTGGGTTATTACCAAACATCACAACCAGCTTTGTGTTGGCGATATCGTCGGGGCTGTTACCGTCGTTAGCACCGAACATATATCCCATGGCGGCGCTGATTTGTGCGGTGCTGTAACTCCCGTAACGGCTTAGATAGCCGCCACAGGAATTCATCAAACGGTAGGGGACGTTGGAGTTCGTGATATTACCGCCATCCACACCGGTACCGTAAAGAACGTGAACGGCTTCATTACCGTAATCATGCAAAATACGCTTCAGGTTTCCGGCAACGGTATCCAGCGCTTCATCCCAACTGATACGCTCAAATTTACCTTCACCGCGTTTACCAACGCGTTTCATCGGGTATTTGAGGCGGTCAGGGTGGTTCATACGACGGCGAATCGAACGACCGCGCAAGCAGGCGCGAACCTGGTGATTACCGTAGATATCATCGCCGGTCGTATCAGATTCAACCCAGTAGACTGCATCATCTTTCACATGCAGACGTAAAAGGCAACGGCTGCCGCAGTTAACCGTACAGGAACTCCAGACAGCTTTATCTTCAACAGGTTGCACTGATTGCTGTACGGCAGCAGCAGCGGCACGAATACCAAAGGGTAGTGACAGGCCTCCGGCAGCAAGTGCCAGTGAACCTATAGCCGAGGATTTCACTAACGTCCTGCGGCTAATACCTCCATATTGCTCATCTTCAGACATAACCCACTCCATTGTAATTGTCGTTATATATATTGTTTTATAACGAAATAACTAGCTTGCTAACAATGAAGTTGAGTCTACCTATTTATAGGTAAATCTTATTAATGCATATCAAACAGGAGTGACCCTCCGCGAACGGAGGGTAAAAATTTATTGCGGTTCAGCCACGTGGCCGTCCTGAGAAGGGCTACTGTTTGCGGGCGCGTTACCGCTGTGGGTTCGGGTATAGAGGATCTTGTGCGTATCATTGGCACAATGACCGACCACCAGTGAATCAGGCTGATCGGCCTGGTCATTAGGAACAATATTCAGCGTGAAACTGGATTCCGCGACACCATTATTCATAATGCGCTGTTCGATATCACTCTTCACGCGCTCACAGGACGCGGGTGCCGCCAGGATCTGCGGGGAAGCGACCAATAATAAGCTCGCGGCAATTCCTGCTATGTATTTCATCATCAACTCCTTTCGTGATCGACATAAACTAAGATTAGCATTTCTGGTGTAAATAACTGTATTTGCTAATATGATTGAGAATTATCTTCTTATCCCGGTGAAAAATGTGAAGAAACAGACCCTGTTAGGTTTCCTGTGTATCGTGTTGGTTGGGTGTGATAACGCCAAAGGGCTGGTGTCCTTTACGCCGGAAATGGCCAGCTTCTCCAATGAGTTTGATTTTGATCCGCTACGCGGCCCGGTGAAAGATTTTAGTCAGACACTGCTTAATGACAAAGGCGAAGTGACTAAGCGCGTTACAGGTACGCTCTCGCAGGAAGGCTGTTTTGATACGCTGGAATTGCATGATGTCGAAAACAATACGGGTATGGCATTAGTGCTGGATGCGAACTTCTATCGGGATGCCGAAACGCTGGAAAAACGGATCCGTTTACAGGGGAAATGCCAACTGGCAGAACTGCCTTCGGCGGGCGTAGTGTGGGATACCGACGATAACGGTTTTATTGTGTCCGCCACGGGAAAAGAGATGAAAGTGCAGTACCGGTATGACGCGGAAGGCTACCCGCTCGGCAAAACCACCATCAGTAAGGACAATACGCTGCAGGTTGAGGCTAAACCGTCAGCCGATCCATTGAAAAAACTGGATTACACGGCAGTAAGCATGCTGAACGATCGCCCTTTAGGTAACGTCAAACAAACCTGTGAGTATGATTCGTATGCTAATCCGGTCAACTGCCAGCTGGTTATCGTTGACGAAAGCGTAAAGCCGGCAGTTGAGCATCATTACTCGATTGAAAACACCATTGATTACTACTAACCGTTTTTACTGAGCGGTAGGTTGTAACAGGTTGGAACCCGGTGTTTTGTGGTCGGCCAGATATTGCTGTTGGAAGATACACATGCGAATGGTGTTACGGTATTGGCCGTTAATAAAGAACTCATGAATCAGTTCACCTTCCACCATAAAGCCAAGTTTGCGGTAGATGTGAATTGCTTTTTCGTTCTCTTTATCAACGATCAGATACAGCTTATATAAATTAAGCACGGTAAAACCGTAATCCATCGCCAGCTTTGCCGCGCGTGTTGCCAGACCTTTGCCCTGGTAATCCGGGGAAATGATGATCTGAAATTCAGCCCGGCGGTGCACATGGTTTATTTCAACCAGCTCCACCAGCCCGGCTTTCTCACCGTCACACTCGACCACAAAACGGCGTTCACTTTGGTCGTGAATGTGTTTGTCATACAGGTCTGACAGCTCAACAAACGCTTCGTAAGGTTCTTCAAACCAGTAGCGCATGACGCTGGCGTTGTTATCAAGCTGATGGACGAAACGTAAATCTTCACGCTCCAGCGGGCGCAACTTTACACTGAGGGCGCTTGCCATATCGTATCCTTTCAATATCTTCTGGTGAGCACAATGATTATGGGGCAACGGTGCGGCCAGTGCGGCGATCGAGACAACGCAGGGTGTTAGGCTCCCAGTACGCATTCAGGTTCGCGCTTTGTTCGCATTTATCACGGCTATCAAAAGCAGCGTCGGCTTTGTCCCACTCTTTCTCTGTACGCTTGTTGACTTTCTGACGCAACTGACGCGTATCGTTCCATTGTTCCTTTTCCATTGCGGCCTGTTGACGACTTTGCGCACTGTCCCCGGACTCTATGACCAGTTTACTGGTTTCAGCAAATGCGGAAGAGGTGTACACAGCCGCCGCCAGCGTCAGCATCGCCGTCAGGCACAGGCGTTTGGTCAGTGTAATTTTCATAGCGAATTCCTTTAATGAGAAAGGGAAAAAAACGATAAAACAGGGTTAAATTCTACACTATTCCTGCGCGAGGGCATACCCACTGGGCGCATATGGATACGTTGGACATATTCTGTCGTATCATGGTTAAACCGAAGGTAACTGAATAACTTCAATGCTTAAGACAACATTACTTTTCTTCGTCACCGCGTTATGCGAAATCATTGGCTGCTTTTTACCCTGGCTCTGGCTTAAGCGTGGAGCGACGGTCTGGTTGCTGGTTCCCGCTGGGGTATCATTAGCGCTGTTCGTCTGGTTGCTGACGCTACATCCGGCGGCGAGTGGGCGGGTATATGCCGCATATGGTGGTGTCTATGTGGTGACTGCATTGCTCTGGTTACGCATTGTCGATGGCGTAAAACTGAGTCTGTACGACTGGTCCGGCGCGTTAGTGGCACTGTGTGGGATGTTGATCATCGTGGCTGGATGGGGGCGCGCATAGCGCCTTTTTTGTGATCAGTGAGCGTTTTTTTGATCTTCATACTTGTATGGTAGTGGCTCAGTTGGGTAAATTTCCTGCATCACAAGAAGAGATGTAAGGATTAAAAAATGAAGATTGTCGGGGCTGAAGTTTTTGTTACCTGTCCAGGGCGTAATTTTGTCACGCTGAAAATCACGACAGACGATGGGATCACTGGATTAGGGGATGCCACGCTGAACGGGCGTGAATTATCCGTGGCGTCCTACCTGAAAGATCATGTGTGTCCACAGCTAATTGGGCGTGATGCGCATCGAATTGAGGATATCTGGCAGTTTTTCTACAAGGGGGCTTACTGGCGTCGCGGCCCGGTAACGATGTCGGCGATTTCTGCGGTGGATATGGCCCTGTGGGATATCAAAGCGAAGGCGGCGAATATGCCGTTGTACCAGTTGCTGGGTGGCGCATCACGCGAAGGTGTCATGGTGTATTGTCACACAACGGGTCATTCCATTGATGATGTGCTGGAGGATTACGCGCGTCATAAAGAGATGGGGTTTAAAGCGATCCGTGTGCAGTGTGGTGTACCGGGAATGAAGACCACCTACGGTATGTCTAAAGGTAAAGGTCTGGCCTACGAACCTGCGACCAAAGGCCAGTGGCCGGAAGAACAACTGTGGTCGACGGAGAAATATCTCGATTTCACACCGAAATTGTTTGAAGCCGTTCGCAACAAATTTGGTTTTGATGAACATCTTCTGCATGACATGCATCACCGCCTGACGCCAATTGAAGCGGCCCGTTTTGGCAAGAGCATTGAACAATACCGTTTATTTTGGATGGAAGACCCAACCCCAGCTGAAAACCAGGCGTGCTTCCGCCTGATCCGCCAGCATACGGTCACGCCGATTGCCGTAGGGGAAGTCTTCAACAGTATCTGGGACTGCAAGCAGCTTATTGAAGAACAGCTGATTGACTATATCCGCACCACTATTACCCATGCAGGCGGTATCACCGGTATGCGTCGTATTGCTGATTTTGCTTCACTTTATCAGGTACGCACGGGTTCTCATGGACCTTCCGATTTGTCGCCAGTCTGCATGGCCGCTGCGCTGCATTTCGATCTGTGGGTACCAAACTTCGGGGTGCAGGAATATATGGGTTACTCAGAACAGATGTTGGAAGTGTTCCCGCATAACTGGACCTTTGATAACGGCTATATGCACCCAGGAGACAAACCTGGTCTCGGTATTGAGTTTGACGAAAAACTTGCAGCGAAATATCCGTACGATCCCGCATATCTGCCGGTCGCCCGTCTTGAAGATGGCACGCTGTGGAACTGGTAAGTGTAAATTTTACGTACGAAAGATGTTGATTAACCCAATACCCTACAGAAGGTTAAACTTATGGTTAGTTCAGTCGATATTAAAAATAACGTAGATAATAAGCCCATTATTCGTCGAGTAGCTTCAGCATCCGCAATTGGTACTGCTGCTGAGTATTATGATTTTTTTGCATACGGGACAGCAGCTGTACTCTTTTTTGGTCATTTATTTTTCCCAAGTGAAGATCCGTTAATAAGTACTCTCGCTGCTTTTGCAACCTATGCTGTTGGTTTTCTCGCTAGACCATTAGGAGGAATTGTCTTTGGTCATATTGGCGATAAGGTTGGGCGTAAAAAAGCACTGGTTATTACCATCTTAATTGTTGGTTTGGGGACGTTCTGTATCGGGTTATTACCTACATATGAGAAAATAGGCGTCTGGGCTCCAGCTTTACTTATTTTTATTCGTGTATTACAGGGATTTGGGGTCGGAGGAGAGCAAGCCGGCGCAGTACTGATGACGGCTGAATATTCTGAACCCAAGCATCGTGGATTTTTTTCCAGTTGGGTTCAAATCGGTGCCCCGGTTGGTTTCCTTCTGCCGTTAGCACTCTTTGCGTTGTTAAATGCCACACTTTCTCCAGAGGCAATGATGGATTACGGGTGGCGTATACCGTTCCTGTTGAGTCTGTTACTGGTTATTGTTGGGCTGTTTATCCGCTTAAAAATTGATGAGTCACCTGTCTTTGCTCAGATTAGGGAGACAAAAGCAGAAGAATCACGTCCACTCGTTGAAGTTATCCGTGATTTCCCTGGCATTGTTGTCAAGGGAGTCTGTGCGAAACTGATTGAAGCTTGCACATTTGCAATGTTCACCGTGATTGTTTTGGCTTACGGTAAGGCAAATAATCTTGATGCTAATATCTTGATGGAGACAATGATCGTTGCGGTGATATTAGAAATCATTGCAATACCGTTGATGGGGTCGCTATGCGATAAAATTGGACGTAAACCAGTCTATATTATCGGTGCGTTGCTGCAGGTCGTTATGATTATTCCTTTCTTCCTTGCGATTAATCAGGATAGTTTTTGGCTTACACAAATAGTAATGATCATGGTGCTGAGTATTGGGCATAGTATGTGCTATGCACCTCAGGCTTCATATTTCCCAGAGCTTTTCCCAACTCATATTCGCTGTAGCGGAATAGCATTAATTTGGCAACTGGGGTCGCTAATAGGCAGTGGGATTCTTGGCTTAGTAGCAGTAAAAATTCTGCAAGTAACAGGTGGACATTACTATGGACTTGCAACCTATGTGATTGTACTTGGCGTTATCTCAATTATTGGTTTGTTGATGATGCCGGAAACCGCTCCGCAAAGACTTAAGCGCGAATACCAGCAGTGGCAGAAACATTAATATCCTTTGGCGGCAGTATGCCGCCAAATTCACCGACTTTGGTACACAACTAAATAAATGATGTCATACCAATCATAGAAAGTTTAATGCAAATCAAAACATACAACCATACAGGCGTTACTCTGAGACAGTCCTGATTTCATTGATAAGTAGGTCATACAATGCAAAACAAGCTCTTAGCGGCAAAGGCTGCACTTCCTGGCTACGATCGTACAAAATTGGTTCCGCGTATTGTTCACCTGGGGTTCGGTGCTTTCCACCGCGCACACCAGGGGGTATACGCTGACATTCTGGCAGCAGATCACAATAGTGACTGGGGATACTGCGAAGTAAACCTGATTGGCGGAGAGCAGCAGATTGCTGATTTGAAACAGCAAGATAACCTGTACACCGTTGCGGAAATGTCTGCGGATGCCTGGACCGCAAGAGTTGTTGGCGTGGTGAAAAAGGCGTTGCATGCGCAGGTTGATGGACTGGAAGCAGTACTGGCCGCGCTGTGCGAACCGCAGGTGGCGATCGTTTCCCTGACCATTACTGAGAAGGGGTATTGCCACTCTCCGGCAACCGGGCAATTGATGTTGGATAACCCGATGATTGCCGCCGACCTGCAAAATCCAAAACAGCCGAAGACGGCGCCGGGTGTGGTGGTTGAAGCACTTGCACGCCGTAAAGCCGCAGGTTTAGGTGCGTTTACTGTGATGTCTTGTGACAACATGCCCGAAAACGGTCATGTGATGCGCAATGTTGTCACCGCATATGCACGCGCGGTGGATGCTGAGCTGGCCGCATGGATCGAACAACATGTGACGTTCCCGTCAACAATGGTTGACCGTATTGTCCCGGCGGTAACCGCAGATACGCTGGACAAAATTGAACAACTTACCGGGGTGCGCGATCCGGCGGGTGTGGCATGCGAACCGTTCCGTCAGTGGGTCATTGAAGATAACTTTGTCGCTGGGCGTCCAGAATGGGAAAAAGCCGGGGCTGAACTGGTGGCAGATGTTATCCCGTTCGAAGAGATGAAGTTGCGTATGCTTAACGGCAGCCACTCTTTCCTTGCTTACCTCGGCTACCTGGCAGGATATCAACACATCAACGACTGCATGGGGGATGAGAACTATCGTCTCGCCGCCCGCGCCTTGATGCTGCAGGAGCAAGCGCCAACATTAAAAGTGAAAGGGGTGGATCTCCAGCATTATGCCGACTCACTGATTGACCGCTATAGCAACCCGGCGTTGCGCCACCGTACCTGGCAGATTGCCATGGACGGTAGTCAGAAACTGCCGCAACGTATGCTTGACTCTGTGCGTTGGCACATCGTGCACGGTAGTGGTTTTGATCTGCTTGCACTCGGTGTGGCAGGTTGGATGCGCTATGTCGGGGGTGTGGATGAGCAGGGACAAGCCATTGAAATTAGCGATCCACTGCTGCCAGTGATCCAGAAAGCGGTACAGAACAGTCACGAAGGTGAAGATCGCGTGCAGGCGCTATTGGCTATTGACGCTATTTTTGGTAACGAACTGCCACAGATTGAACTGTTTAAAAAGCGGGTTACAGAAGCGTACCTGACTTTGTTGGCGGAAGGTGCGAAGGCAACGGTTGCGAAATATGCGGCGAAATTACAGTCAGTAAGATAACGCTTTATGTCGCCATCCGGCTTTAACGACAGCCAGATGGCGCATTGTTTTGGCATTCACACCAATTAGTTCATGCCTAAACGAATCAGTTCGAGGGGGGCATATTTGCCTTCACATCCTTCGATTTCCACTGTTTTACCGCGGCGGATTTGCTCAGCGGTCAGGCCATCGGTGTCAATGGCTGTAATGCGGCCGGTGAGTCCGGTGTCACTAATCATGACACGGCTGCCAGTGGTGATTGCGTTGCGGTTACGATCGTATGTTTTCATGGTGTTTTCTCCTTTCCAACTTACCGTCAAAGCCCGTGGGCTTTTAGTCCCACGTAACGGGCGCAATATAAATACGCTTCTCGTTAATGATTTTTTTTGTTTTCGATCAAAATCACAGCTTTTTTTATGGGGATATGCAGGAGAGGGAATCGTTCGGGGAAACTCACCTCAGTAAGAGGTGAGCTACGTATTAGTCTTCGCTAAACCAGTCGCTATTTTCCTGACGAATAAGCTGAACAGATTCGCTAATTTCCTGTAGGTGCAGCTTCATTGCGTGTTCGACGGCATCGCCATCATGTTTTACCAGCGCTGCAAAGATATCATGGTGCTGACGAAGTAGCATTTCAGGTGGGGAGACATGGTCCAGACTCATATAGCGCACACGGTCAATCGTGGCTTTAATATTCTCGACGGTGTCCCAGGCAAGCTGGCAATCAGCGATTAATGCCAGTTTCTGATGAAACTCATCATCAAGCTGGAAAAAATCGTTGAGCTGCTTACGGTCAATGGCAATGCGTTGTTGATGCAGGTTTTGTTCCAGTTGATAGCACTGGTTGTCGGTGATCATCGAGGCGGCGCGGCGGGCTACGGCACACTCAATGGCCTGACGTACAAAACAGCCATTTCGCACCTGCGACAGCGAGATCTTATTCACGTAACTGCCACGTTGTGGACGGATCTGAATCAAACCGTTCTCTGCCAGTTTGATGAATGCTTCTCGTACCGGCTGGCGAGACACGTTAAAGCGTACGGAAACCTCTTTCTCCGACAATGGCGTACCGGGTGCAATCAGGCAATGCACGATATCGCTGCGAAGAATACGGTAAATCTGTTGATTTACCGGCTGTGTAGGGTTGAGCTGCGTTTCTACGGTCATTCATTCTTACTTATTAGAGAGTTAACCCGGCTATTTTATCACTTATCGCGCGCTTTCTATACCCGGCACAAGGCCGGGTATCTCATTTAGCTTCGATGCACGCTGAGCCCGGCAAAAGACTGGGTGACTGGCATCATCTCAAGGGTATTGATGTTGACATGAGCCGGTAACGAAGCAACCCACCATACGGCTTCAGTGACATCTTGCGGAGTCAGTGCAGTGGTATTTTCGTAGGTTTTACCTGCTTTATCATCGTCGCCTTTGAAACGCACATTAGAGAACTCGGTACCGCCAACCAGTCCGGGTTCAATGTCGGTAACGCGGATCGCGGTGCCGTGTAAATCTGTACGCAGGTTCAGACTAAACTGACGAACAAACGCTTTGGTTGCACCATACACGTTCCCGCCAGCATAAGGCCAACTACCGGCGGTAGAGCCGATATTAATAATGTGGCCGCGGTTACGCTCGACCATGCCAGGCAGAACGGCACGCGTCATATAAATCAGGCCTTTGTTGTTGGTATCGATCATGGTTTCCCAGTCATCAACATTCGCTTTGTGGGCTGGCTCAAGACCCAGCGCCAGACCGGCATTGTTGACCAGAATATCGATATTGCGCCATTCGGCGGGCAGGGCGTCCAGCATCTCTTCAATGGATGCGCGATTGCGTACGTCAAGCTGGGCGGTATACAGATTATTACCCAGTTCATCTTTCAGTTCCTGCAGACGTTCCTGGCGGCGTCCGGTGGCAATAACTTTATGCCCATTCTCAATAAAACGACGCGTAATGCACTCACCAAAACCTGCTGTTGCTCCGGTTACTAAAACGATCATCTCACTGTTCCTCAACGCTTTTTATGTAGTACTACCATAGCACGTCATTTCTGTTCAGAGCTATTCCTGCTTAACGAGATTGCGGTCGAATCCTGGGAGGCCTACTCTAGTAAACAAATCGTTTTCAGGAGGAAAAGATGTCGTTAACAAATCCTTTTTTGCACCACAGCACATTACCTTACCAGGCACCGCAATTTGATCAGATTGAAGATTGCCATTATCGGCCCGCGTTTGATGAAGGTGTGAAACAAAAACGCGCTGAAATAGCGGCGATTGTGCAAAACCAACAGGCTCCTGATTTCACAAATACATTGCTGGCGCTTGAGCAAAGTGGGGCGTTGTTGACGCGCGTCACCAGCGTTTTTTTTGCGATGACGGCGGCGCATACCAACGATGAGCTGCAGCGGCTTGACGAGGCCTTCTCCGCCGAACTGGCTGCGCTGGCCAATGATATCTACCTCAATGACGCACTTTTTGCGCGTATAGATGCCGTCTGGCAGCAACGCTCTTCGCTGGAGCTGGAAGGTGAGTCATTGCGTCTGTTGGAGGTGGTTCACCAACGCTTTGTGTTGGCAGGTGCGCGTCTTAATGACGCCGACAAAGCGCGCCTGAAAGCGCTAAATACGGAGTCGGCGACGCTAACCAGTCAGTTCAATCAGCGTCTGCTGGCGGCGAACAAAGCAGGTGCACTGGTCGTGGATGATGTCCGGCGACTTGACGGACTTAGTGCAGAGGAAATTGCCGTTGCGGCGCTAGCCGCCAGTGACAAAGGACTTGAGGGACGCTGGGTTATCCCACTATTGAACACCACACAACAACCGGCGCTTGCTGCATTACGCGATCGACAGACACGAGAAAACCTGTTTACCCAGGCATGGACGCGGGCGGAAAAAAATGATGCCAACGATACCCGCGCTATCATTAAACGGCTGGTGGAGATCCGCAAAGAGCAGGCAACATTACTGGGCTTTGCGAATTTTGCAGCCTGGAAAATTGCCGATCAGATGGCGAAAACGCCAGCAGCGGCACTCTCTTTTATGCGGGCGATCGTGCCTGCTGCACGTCAACGTGCGCTGAATGAGCAGGCTGAAATTCAGAAAGCGATTAACCAGCAACAGGGCGAATTCGAGGTTGAGGCCTGGGACTGGGCATTCTATGCCGAGCAGGTACGCCGTGAAAAATATGCTCTTGATGAAGCGCTACTTAAACCTTACTTTGCCCTTGATACGGTGCTGAATGAAGGTGTTTTCTGGGCAGCAAACCAACTGTTTGGCATTAAATTCATCGAGCGCTTTGACATCCCTGTTTATCATCCGGATGTACGGGTTTGGGAAATTTTCGATCATGATGGCGTAGGACTGGCGCTGTTTTATGGTGATTTCTTTGCCCGTGACTCAAAAAGTGGTGGTGCCTGGATGGGGAATTTTGTTGAGCAATCGCTGCAAAATGAAACCAGACCGGTCATTTACAACGTCTGCAACTATCAGAAACCTGCTCAGGGCCAACCCGCCTTGCTGCTGTGGGATGATGTCATCACGTTGTTCCATGAGTTCGGACACACGTTACATGGTCTGTTTGCCAGCCAACGGTATGCAACGCTGTCAGGCACGAATACCCCGCGTGATTTCGTCGAGTTCCCGTCGCAGATTAACGAACACTGGGCGAGTGATCCGCAGGTTTTTGCGCGTTATGCTCGCCATGTTGAAACGGGTGAAAAAATGCCCCAGCCATTGCTGGAGAAGATGCAACGGGCCAGCTTGTTTAACAAAGGTTATGATATGACGGAGCTTCTCAGCGCTGCATTGCTGGATATGCGCTGGCACAGCCTGGAGCAGAGTGTGTCATCACTGTCAGTCGATGAATTTGAGCAACAGGCCCTGGCTGCGGAAGGACTGGATCTGCAGGCTGTACCGCCGCGTTATCGCAGTAGCTATTTCGCCCATATCTTCGGCGGTGGTTATGCCGCAGGGTATTACGCTTATTTATGGACGCAAATGCTGGCCGATGACGGCTATCAGTGGTTTGTAGAACAGGGCGGGTTGACTCGTGAAAACGGACAGAAATTCCGCGAAGCGGTTTTGTCCCGTGGTAACAGCACTGATTTAGCTGAGCTTTATCGCCAGTGGAGTGGCCGCGACCCCAAAATGGAGCCAATGCTCAAACACCGTGGTTTGAGCGCTTAAGACATTGTCAGCCAAAAAGTTAAACCGGGCGCGATGCCCGGTTTTTAGCTGGATTTTTTCTTCATCAAAATTCCTCCCTAAAATGAATCCTTAAATTCTGCAAAATTTGCAGGGGGGCCTTCCTCCGCTCTGTGCCAGAAGCGAACGTGGTTAGCGACTGCCTCTTGCAAAGGCGAGGGCGAAGGCCAGGATCCATTTAGACATTTAAAAGTTAAAGCAATAAGTCCTGCGCCATCTTCAAGGCATCATTTGAATACGTATCTGGGCCAGGCACATTACAACCCTCCGTGCCCATCCAGGTTTCTTCCAGACTCAGTCGTTCGCACGCGTGTATTCAGCGTCAATCGCTTCCGCATCCGCGCGCCAGCGGGAAAAAAGGGATTGTTGCTCGCGGATCGCCTGCATCGTTGTCTCAAGATTGGTCATTTCGTCCTGCATCTCTGCGAAGCCGGTAAAATGCTTACGGTCAAAATCACTCTCTTCCAGCGTATTAATCAACCCCTCGCGCTGCTGATTAAAATTTCCCACCATGGATTCAATCATTTTCTTGAACTCTTCTTCACGTTTCGCTTGGTTATAGGTATCCCAGAGTTCAAGCGCAACGCCGACAAATACCAGCGCGCCGTTCATGCCTTTTGCAAATTTTATGGCACCCCAGGGCTTAAATTTCAGAAATTTGCCCAGTTCTAATCCGGCCATTTTGCCAACCGTTACCACGCCATCACGCGCCGCAATCACGGTTGTACTGTTGATGAAATTGCTCTTAACGATGTAATTGAGCCCTTGCTTACCCATGGCTGCAATATTACCGTTGTAATGATTAATCTCCGCACTGTAGCCCAGATGCATTTTCCGGATAGCATTGTTAACGGACTGGACACGACGATCGAACTCGTTTTCGAGACGGGTATTAATCACGATGCCTTTTTCGCCTATTTCGTTCTCGAAAAATTCCACATAGGTTTCGAGACTTAGGCCTTTGGCCCTCAAAATCAAATCTTTAAAGTAATCAGTAACGAAGGTTTTCAAACTGATGCGGGCGTCAGTGATGTCGCGTTGCATCATGAGCAGCTCTTTAGAGAGCCGGGTATGCATCGATGAAAGACCTTCAACCTCCTTCTTAATT
Organism: Citrobacter sp. wls619; assembly: GCF_005281345.1. Taxonomy (GTDB): domain Bacteria; phylum Pseudomonadota; class Gammaproteobacteria; order Enterobacterales; family Enterobacteriaceae; genus Citrobacter. Next base: position 74,631 of record NZ_SZXJ01000060.1, on the reverse strand, counting down.
CGATCATCGTTAGCGATCGCCTCAGGAAGTTTTCGGAACAAAATATCCTTTATTACGCTCTTTTTCGTCTCTTCACTCAGTGCCAGTGCACCGCCGCTGCGCTCGATTTTGTAACTTGTCGCATCCTGCAATTCGACGATGTGGGAAAGGGCCTGGAATTTGTCAGGATTCTCCAGCCAATATTCCGTTCCCATATCAAAGGGGTTGGCCGCAACAGCAACAATACTGAGCGCATCACGTTCCTGCTGGGTCAGCGCAATCAGGTCACTAAGGCGAGAACTCACATTTTGGCGTTTCACCAGCATATTAGACGTGTAATCCTCTTCGTCCTCTACGTCAGCTACCTCATCGAAACGGCTAAGCACAAACACCGTTCGGTCGAGCAGGTTCAGTGTGCGGAACAACCATTCAAGGTCGGCCTTGTGGCTTTCTTTAATCGGGTTGGTGGAGTTCATGACGTAGAGGATCAGATGTGCCTCGCTGATATACTTTTTTGTCATGTCCTTGTATTTTTCGACGGCTCGGGTGTCCTCATTGAACTGCTCTTTAAAACCAAACAGCCCAGGCGTATCGATCAGAACAAAATCAGAACCCACGTCGTACACTTTGACTTCGTTGGATGACTCCTGATGGCTGATGTTCATGCTAGCTTTATCCAGACGCCCCATCCATGCCGCTGCAATGGAGGTTTTACCTTCGGAAAAACCTCCGATCAGAGCGATTTTTAATTTCCCATTCGCAGCATTCTCTTTGGCCGCCTCAATTTTATGAATAAGTTGTACATCGACCGGGACACCGACCTTTTCCCCCTGCTCGAGAAATGCAGTCAGTTCATCCAAAATGTAAATATTGCGTAACTGTTGCGCTTTAAAAGCCTCAAGCGTTTTTTCCATTACTTAGCTCCAGAAAAATCAATTTCATTAGATAACAGGCGCAACGCTGCTGCCGCCTGAGTCAAAATCTCATTTATGCTTGATACCTGCTGTACCGGTGCTTCCAACATTACTTTGAGTTCGGCTATTTTCTTCTTCAGTTCAGGGAAGGCCTTTTCGATACCTTCTAAGATTGCGCCATTCATATGAGCGGCCACATTGCTGAGATTTTTGTCAGCTGACTGCTTCTGTTGCGACATTTTGTAGTTGGAGCTGAAAAAGCTGCGCACCGCCTTGTAAGCCGCAAAGGCAAGGCTTGCGAGTGCAGGGGCAAGGACTAGCCATCCCGCAGGGTTCCAAAATAGCAGCGCACCTCCTGCAAGCGATGCCAATAGCCCTGAGACCTTGATGCCATTATCAATATCAATGGTGAGTGGAAACTCGCTACTGAACTGATGTTTTTGCAGGCTTGCGAAGGTGTCGAGTATCTCGTGAGCGTGCTGCTGGAATTGCTCAATAATGTCGCTAGTCTCAAGCTGAAAACGTTCGAGCTCTTTTTTCAGTGCTTCTGGGAGGGATTTTTCAAGCTTGCCGTGCTCCCTGCTGATGGCAGACTCCAGCTCACTTTTAAAACGGTCGGTGCTAATGTCACCGTCAATGGCCTGATAAACTTGTTCCCGTGCCTGATTACGGAACTGGTTAATTCCCTCATCAGCTCGGTCAATCAGTCGCTGGTACAGTGACTTCAGAGCAAGGTCAAGCTGCTTATGCGCACTGTCTTTTTTATCACTGAACTGACTGGCAAGCCCGGCATAGGTGTCCTGTTGCAGCGTAGTCACTTGTGCTGCAATATCATCCAGCACAACGCGAGTTTTTTGGGTGTTTGAGCGGGTAATTTTTTCTTTGCTGTCGGTCACGAGCTGCTGTGTTAATACGCGCGCAAGTTCCGCAACGCCCGTTTTCTCAAGTAACTGTTCTCTGGTAAAGGATTTTAGAAATTTATCGCGGCTTTTAATGTACGACCCGCCAGGCACCAAATGTTCAGCCACACTGAGAAACCCTGGCATGGCGCTGACAACCAGCGTATCTCGATAGTTGTCACCCAGTTGTTCGCGCATTTTTTCATTAAGATCCTTGATACTCTGCGCTTCATCCTCATTCACCAAGGGTTTGTTAAGACTCATCGCATTTGTCACACGCTTATTAAACAATGTCCAGACCTCGGTCTGCGCATTAAGGTGTGATTTAATTTTCTCCAGTGTTCCGGGATTTTCTTCATCACCTTTCTGCGGTGCAGTTGCTTTGCTGGTTACATAAAACACCGCATGCGCTTTCTCGACCGCTCGCTTAATTTGTTCGAGCACCTTGCTCTCTTTACCTTCAATACCAGGAATATCCAGTAGAGCAAAACGCTGGCCATGTGCTTCGAAAGGATAAAGAGTGGCGTCCAGAGTGAAGTCTGACAGACCAGTGCCGATGATTTCACCATCCGCCAGCGCGTTTAGTTCGCCAAGTTGGTTCTCCACTCTTGCCCGTAGCTCTATAATCGTCTGCCGCTCTCTGTCGCATTCCGCTTGCTGGCTTGTTAAGGACTGTGTTGCCTGACTAATTTCAGCGTCCAATGCCAGTTGTCGCTTCCTCAGCTGTTGTTGTTGTTTTTGCTCTGGGGATAGAATGTATAGGGCTATCAGCCGACGTATTGCGGACCAATGCTTTTTCTGATCTTCAATAAGCGTGCTCAGTAGCGACAATTCTTTCTCAAGTTCAGCTTCCCGCGCAGCATAGCTTCCTCGTAATTCTGCTATAGCCCGGCTAAGGGCCTCGGTCCGGGTCTCATTGTCTTTCAACAGCCGTTCGTTGTTCTCAAGAATCTCAGGCGAGAGATTATGTTGTTGCTGAAACTTGCGAAAAGCATCTTGTCTGGCGAGTTTAGATTCTTCCTTAAGCAGGATGCGCAGTGCTTCAATAACGGTTGATTTTCCGGCGTTTGTTTCGCCGTAGAAGGCGATAGTAAACGTCTCCCACTCAGCATTCGCGCTCAAGCTTTCGATGGCTTCATTTAACCGTGTCTGGAAACTTTCAAGTTGAAGACGGGCTTGGTCGTTGGCTTTCTTTAGCGCAGTGTCGGTTACAGGCTTAGTAAGATTATCGAGAATGCGTCCAACTTCTTGTGAGATTTTCTTGTAGACCTGTCCGGAGGTCTCAATAGCGGCAGACATGCAGAATCCTTTGAAGTTAATCCGTTTTAATCCGTTGGGTGGCGGCATACACGACCCGGCCATATATACAGACCCTAATGTTAAATCGGCAGAATGAGAAATTTCTTTAAAAAAAACGGATTGATAACTGATTATCTACTATGACACATATCTGAAGCGCGAAATCGCGCTCTGCCACTGGGATGATGCGCCCGCTTTATTCTATAAGGATTATATTCGGGTAGGTAAGCTGATTTCAGGTATGGGCGGGCAGATTCTTTACCGCGAAGCTACTCCCATTTAAACGATGCGTTATCTTTGTTGAAAATGATGGTGGCCTGATGCCATTCCTTACCATCAAGGATCATTTCCAGACATTGTGTGGGGTAAAGAAAATCAGCAGGTTGAAATTGTTCATATTCGGATTCAGATGTGAGCATGACGTCATGATTGACGTTGACTATCGAACCCTCAGGATTTTTAGGGTCAGGGGATTTTATGCACAATAGCCGGGCCTGATAAAAATCATCGGGAAGCCCTTCCAGCATGCAGCCTGTAGCCCATTGAATGAGTTGCTCGTTCGAGTATTGATCGTTCGACTCTTCTGTCTTTTGTTGTGTGGTGATGAGACGGTGAAGGGTTTTGAGAAAAGAAAACATATCATCTCCTGATTGCAGCTCACGCCAACATAGCACCAAATAAACTGAACCGTCAGCAGACGAGAACACAATGTAGCGAATGAAGCAACTATTTTGGGAACATTCCTGGAACCGATGCTGATTAATTGGAAACCATAGCAGTAATTTCTCTCTAACACCGTTAAGGTAATGGTTGATTCTTAATCACATTTCATGCGGTTAATATTATCGTCTTTTTTGCGATTTGACTTAGACGTGTTTTGTTTCATTAAATATAAGATAAGAATAATCACATTCATTCTATTGCATTGATTATCATGGTTATTTTTATTTCAATTTAATTTATTATCATGCGAAGTAATCTTTATTTTCTTTCCTTAATATTAATTTCTATTAAAAAATTTACATAAATTTTCCTTTTGGGCGCTAAAATACCCATGTCTAAATGTTCATACAGGGAAGGAAACCGTGATGATCAGAAGAACACAGGAAATAGATGCAATTTTAATCGAACTTAACAAATCAATTGATGCTCATTATAAGTGGCTAGTGAAAATGTTCCGCTGTGTGGTGTCATCAGACGTTACTCAGCCTGATATTTCTGGCGACGACTCTCACGTTGTTTGTCAATTTGGCCAGTGGCTCAAAGACCATCCACAGCACGATGATGATGAATGTAGTTATGTCAGTAAGATTAACTCGACACATGAGAAAATGCATTTGTTAGGCAAGGAATTGCTCTTGGCTATCGTGGAAGAGCGTAGCCATTCATGGCATTTCGACAGTTTCCAGGATGCGTTACTGGCATTTACGTCTGCGGTCATGGACTACAAAATATATTTACTGACTATTCGCAGTAATATTGATGTGCTAACAGGTTTGCCTGGCAGAAGAATGCTCGATGAGTCGTTTGACCAGCAGCTACTCGATGCTGAGCCGCTTAACCTGTACATATTGTTGCTGGATATCGATCGTTTTAAACATGTTAATGATACCTACGGGCATCTGGTTGGTGACATGGTATTGCGCAGTCTGGCGTCAAATTTATTATCATGGACGCGATATGATGAGGTTGCTTATCGCTATGGTGGTGAGGAATTTATTGTCATCATCCGCACCAAAACGGACGAGCAGGCATGCCAGGCAGGGTTGCGTCTTTGTCATCTGATTGGCCAGAAAAAAATCCCTTATCCAGAAGGCGAAATCGGCATAACGGTAACGGCTGGCATTACCAGAGTTCAACAGGGTGAAACGCTGGACAACGGTCTTGGGCGTGCTGACAGAGCCATGTATGAAGGGAAGCAGACCGGCAGAAATCGCTGCATATTTATGAATGAAAAAGAGAAAATCACGTTAGTTGGCATCAATGATCAACCGACACTGCTCGTCAGAGCGTGAATTTTATCAGCGCAGATCGGCTGTAGTTACGTTTCGTTTAACTTCCATTGTGGTTGTCGGTGATATGTTAGCCGACTATTCGTTATCTTCGCAGGGAATTGCCAGATAACGTATAAAGCAAAACACAAATCTATCCATGCAAGCATTTACCGCTGGTTTTCCGGCGGTTTTTTTTACCTGTAATTCAGAGAAATGATTCAGGGAAGGGAAGCAGGTAAAAAAATGGCCCCTTGTGCAGTTACGCGACAAGGGGCCGGTTCGGCGCAGGATTATCTCCGTTCATCAATCATCCCATCTGTGGCTAAAATACGCGGCCAGGAAACCGGAAAATAAAATAATTCCCAGAACAGCCATAAAAATATTCATATTACCTAGCATAGTAAATGCTCCTTTATCTATGAGTTTCCTCTCTTACCTTAATTTCACCTCGTTAATGACTATAGTAGCAATTCGAACTTAAACAAAGAGTGAACTGTGTGATTATTTCGTCTGAAATGTAAAGTTATGGCTTTTTCTCGTCGAAGAAAATAAATAATAGTGACCAAACAGGCGTCTCCATCGGCAAATAATCACAATTTTATCCTGTCATCCGCTGTAGCTGCCAGGTTGTCCGGACACATGATGTTGCACGTTTATAATGCAACACCGCGTCATGGTGGTTCAATTTTTCTCTCTTGCCGTTATGACGACGCATTCTTTTATCTGCATTTTATTGGCGATATTTATAATTTATTGAATTATCTGCTGTTTTTATATCTGGCACCGTTTTTGCCTTATCCCTTCTGAACACCCTTAATTTGCACCGTTTTGTCTGTCCGGCTGCACCGGAGCTTTCAGCAAGTCTACTTTCAGGAGTGAAACTATGCAGCGTCGTACATTATTAAAAGCCTTTGCTCTTTCGGCCTCTGTTGTGGCTATGGGGATGAGTTTTAGCGTTCAGGCTGCCGACACCATTAAAGTTGGCATCATGCATTCGTTGTCCGGGACAATGGCTATTTCTGAAACACCGCTGAAGGATGTGGCGTTGATGACCATTGATGAGATCAACGCCAAAGGCGGTGTACTGGGAAAAAAACTGGAGCCGGTAGTAGTTGATCCGGCGTCAAACTGGCCGCTGTTTGCCGAAAAAGCCCGTCAGTTGCTAAGCCAGGACAAAGTGGCGGTGGTTTTTGGTTGCTGGACATCAGTTTCGCGCAAATCTGTCCTGCCGGTATTTGAAGAGTTAAACGGTCTATTGTTTTATCCCGTGCAGTACGAAGGTGAAGAGATGTCACCTAACGTTTTCTATACCGGTGCTGCGCCCAATCAGCAGGCCATTCCGGCGGTTGAGTATTTGATGAGTGAAGACGGTGGCAGTGCAAAACGTTTCTTCCTGCTGGGCACCGACTACGTCTATCCGCGAACAACCAATAAAATTCTCCGTGCCTGGCTGCATTCAAAAGGCGTCGCGGATAAAGACATTGAAGAGGTCTATACCCCGTTTGGCCACAGCGATTACCAGACCATCGTCGCCAGCATCAAAAAATTCTCCGCCGGAGGGAAAACGGCGGTGGTATCTACCATTAATGGCGACTCTAACGTTCCGTTCTATAAAGAGCTGGCAAACCAGGGCCTGAAAGCGACCGATGTTCCGGTTGTTGCGTTCTCTGTTGGAGAAGAGGAGTTACGCGGTATTGATACCAAACCTCTGGTAGGCAATCTTGCGGCCTGGAACTATTTTGAATCCGTTGATAATGCCACCAATAAGCAATTTATCGCTGATTATCGCGCCTATGCGAAAGCGCACAAACTGCCGAATGCTGATTCTGTGGTCACAAACGATCCGATGGAAGCCACGTATGTTGGCCTGCACATGTGGGCGCAGGCTGTTGAAAAAGCCGGAACGACGGACGTCGATAAAGTTCGCGCAGCCATGTCGGGGCAATCATTCGCTGCACCTTCTGGCTTTACGCTGACAATGGATGCAACGAACCATCACCTGCATAAACCCGTCATGATCGGCGAAATTGAAAGTAACGGTCAGTTTAACGTGGTATGGCAAACGGATGCCCCGGTCCGTGCCCAACCGTGGAGTCCGTATATCGCCGGGAATGATAAAAAATCTGAACAACCCGTCAAAACCGCCAGCAACTGATCTTACGCCCTCCTGTGGGAGGGCCCAATTTTGGAGAACGCTATCATGAAAGCCATGCGCTTTATTCGTGGCGTGTTGTTGCTGACGTGGCTTTTGCCGTGGATAGCGCAGGCAACAGATGCCGATACTTTCGCTGCGGCCAGTCGGACACAGCAGGCGACATTACTGGAACAATGGGCGATTAACCCCGATGTGCAGCGTTTACCTTTGCTGAAGGCCCTGAGTGGCGAAAACCTGCTGACCGATGGCGTTAAAAATGCATTCACGATGAACGGTTCGCATGTGCAATCACTGGGGGCGGCCAGCGCGCCCAGTGGCGAATTAAAAAAAATCCGCCTGACTAACCGCCTGCGTAATCTGGTGGCTGGCACATTGGCTATTCATCAACTTTTAAGTGACAGTGTCACTTTGAGAGTGGCTGCCGCCCGGACATTACAACGTGAGGCACTGCCAGACATGTTGCCATTTTTGCAGCACAGGCTAATGCAGGAGACGGATGCTGGCGTGAAATCCGCCCTGGCGGCTGCTCTGGCAAATCTGCAACTGAGCAGTACTTCGCCCGATGTCAGGCGCCAGGCCATCGAATTGCTGGGTGCATCCAATGATCCTGAAACACAGGCGCGATTACAGCCCTTCACCCAGCTGGAACATGAACCCGATGCACGCGTACGCGCTGCCGCCAGCGAAAGCCTGAATACCATCGGACATCGAATGAAAATTGGAGAGCTGCTTGGCCAGGCGTTTATGGGATTATCGCTGGGGTCTATTTTATTGCTGGCAGCGCTTGGGCTGGCCATTACCTACGGGCTGCTCGGCGTCATTAATATGGCGCACGGTGAAATGCTGATGCTTGGCGCTTACTGTACATGGATAGTGCAACAGCTGATGAGCCAGTTTTTCCCGCAGTGGTTAGCCTTTTATCCGCTGATTGCACTGCCGGTTGCCTTCTTGCTGACCGCCACGATTGGAATGCTGCTGGAGCGCGGAGTGATTCGCCATTTGTACGGACGCCCACTTGAAACGCTACTGGCAACCTGGGGGATTAGCCTGATGCTGATCCAGTTGGTGCGTATGACCTTTGGTGCGCAAAACCTTGAGGTTGCCAACCCGGCATGGCTGTCGGGAGGTATTCAGGTCTATGCCAATCTGATTTTGTCCTGGAACCGGATTGTGGTGCTGGGATTTGCCATTCTGGTGCTGTTTTTCACCTGGTTGTTGCTGAATAAAACCCGTCTGGGTATGCGCGTGCGGGCGGTGACACAAAACCGCAGCATGGCAGATTGCTGCGGTGTTCCCACGGGGCGCGTGGATATGTTGGCATTTGGTCTTGGGTCCGGCATTGCCGGACTGGGAGGCGTGGCGCTGTCGCAGTTGGGCAACGTGGGGCCAGAACTGGGGCAAAGCTACATCATTGATTCATTTTTGGTGATGGTGCTGGGCGGCGTTGGACAGCTTGCCGGGAGCGTCGCGGCAGCGTTTGGGTTGGGGATTTTCAACAAGATCCTCGAACCGCAGGTTGGGGCCGTTCTCGGCAAAATTATGATTCTGGTGCTGATTATTCTGTTTATTCAAAAACGTCCGCAGGGGCTGTTTGCGCTAAAAGGGAGGGTCATTGACTGATGACGATGCCAATGACATTAACGCTGGCGCGCAAAGCGCCGCGTATTACCAGTGTGCTGGGGCTGGCTTTACTGCTGGCACTGATTATTCTGCCATTTCTCGCGCTGCTGCCTGCGGATCATCCGCTGGCGATATCTGTCTGGACGCTGACACTGGTCGGGAAAATTCTCTGTTATGCCATTGTGGCCGTTGCTTTGGATCTGGTGTGGGGGTATGCCGGAATGCTGTCGCTAGGCCACGGTATTTTCTTTGCGCTGGGTGGTTATGCGATGGGAATGTACCTGATGCGCCAGGCGTCTGGTGAAGAGGTGCCCGCGTTTATGTCGTTCCTGTCGTGGACTGAACTTCCGTGGTTCTGGTGGGGAACGCAGCACTTTCTTTGGGCGATGGCGCTGGTTGTTATGGTGCCTGGTTTACTGGCATTGGTGTTTGGCTGGTTTGCCTTCCGCTCAAAAATCAAAGGCGTCTACTTTTCCATCATGACACAGGCGCTGACTTTTGCCGGCATGTTGTTGTTCTTCCGTAACGAAACCGGGTTTGGCGGTAATAACGGATTTACCGGTTTTACCACCATTCTGGGATTTTCGGTGACGGCGACCACGACGCGTATCGCGTTGTTCCTGGCGACCGTTGTGCTGCTGGTTGTGGCGCTGTGGCTCGGGTGGGTGCTGGCTCGCAGTAAATTTGGCCGTATTTTGACTGCCGTTCGCGACGCTGAAAACAGGTTGATGTTCTGCGGATATGACCCAAAGGGCTTCAAACTCCTGGTGTGGACGCTCTCCGCCGTCCTGTGCGGACTGGCGGGGGCGTTGTATGTTCCGCAGGTGGGCATCATTAACCCCAGCGAAATGTCACCCACCAACTCAATTGAAGCCGCGATTTGGGTCGCACTGGGTGGGCGCGGTACGTTGATTGGCCCGGTGTTTGGCGCGGTGCTGGTGAACGGCGCTAAAAGCTGGTTTACCGTCATCATGCCGGAATACTGGCAACTGTTTCTCGGCCTGATTTTTATTGGCGTTACGCTGTTTTTGCCTCGCGGCGTGATTGGTCTGTTTCGCAAGGGAGACAAATAATGCAGCCAGATGAAGGGCTTTTTACCCGCCATATGCCAGGCGATCGTTTTCGCAATCAAACCGATCCGGTGCTCCAACTGGAAAAAATAAACGTTAACTTTGATGGTTTCCAGGCGCTAACGGATTTGACGCTCAATATTGGGGTTGGAGAGTTACGCTGCGTTATTGGACCCAATGGCGCGGGAAAAACCACCCTGATGGATGTCATCACCGGCAAAACAAAACCGCAAAGTGGGCAGGCGATTTACGATCAATCCATTGATTTAACAGCACTCGACGCCATCGGCATTGCTCGCCGGGGCATTGGTCGCAAATTTCAGAAACCGACCGTATTTGAAGCGCTGACGGTGGAGGAGAACCTCGAGTTGGCGATGAAAAATGATAAATCCGTTTGGGGTTCCTTACGCGCGTGTTTATCGGGAGAACAACGGGATCGCATCGATGACATGTTGACGCTGTTGCGACTGAGTAACGAACGCGCCCGTCGTGCCGGACGCCTTTCCCATGGACAGAAACAATTTCTGGAGATTGGTATGTTGCTGGTGCAGGAGCCGCATTTGCTGCTACTGGATGAACCGGCTGCCGGGATGACGGATGCCGAGACGGAATACACCGCTGAACTGTTTCGCCAGCTTGCCGGAAAGCATTCTCTGATGGTGGTTGAGCACGATATGGGGTTTGTTGAGAGCATTGCCGATCACGTCACGGTATTGCACCAGGGGCGGGTGCTGGCCGAGGGGAGCCTGCGTGATGTTCAGGCCAACGAGCAGGTGATTGAAGTGTATCTCGGACGCTAAGGGGGGCTGATGCTACAGGTAAATGAACTAAATCAATACTATGGCGGCAGCCATATCCTGCGCGGCGTGAGTTTTGAGGCGCGTATCGGTGAAGTAACATGTCTGCTGGGGCGTAATGGGGTTGGCAAAACGACACTGCTGAAGTGCCTGATGGGGCTGATTCCAACCCGCAGCGGCAGCGTTATCTGGCAGGGTAAAAACATGACTCACCGTAAGCCACATCAGCGGGTGCAGGCAGGCGTAGCGTATGTGCCGCAGGGGCGCGATATTTTTCCTCGCCTGACGGTGGAAGAAAATCTGCTGTTGGGACTCTCCCGGTTTTCAGCACAACAGGCAAAACGTGTACCGGAAGAAATTTATGCGTTGTTTCCGGTATTACAGGAGATGAAATACCGGCGGGGCGGTGATTTATCGGGCGGGCAACAGCAACAGTTAGCTATTGGCCGGGCGCTGGCCAGTCGCCCGCAGTTGTTGATCCTCGATGAACCAACAGAGGGGATCCAGCCTTCGGTGATTAAGGAGATTGGCCTGGTTATCAGCCAACTGGCCCATCGTGGTGACATGGCCATATTGCTGGTGGAGCAGTTTTATGATTTTGCCGAACAGCTTGCGGACAAATATCTGTTAATGTCGCGAGGAAGCATTATTCAACGCGGATCAGGTGAAAACATGGCAGCAGAAGGGGTGCGTGGGTTGGTTGCCATCTGAATCAGGCGACAGCGCCGTTTTGGCACTGTCGCCGTAATGTTCAGCAGACTGCCGGCTGGCTCCAGGGTTTGGCGCGCATGCCTTTTATCATTAACGCCCAGGCAAGGATAATCGCCACCATTAGCGCGACAAACAGCGACCAGGGGGGCAGTGTGGTCAGGATGACCCCGCTGACTAATGGGTTTACCGCCGCGCCAAGCCAGCCCAGTGACTGGGCGGAAAAGTAACTGGCTTTCATGCCTGCCGGTGCAATGTTGTCGATCAGCATGTATTCACCCGGCGCGTAGATGACCTCGCCAATGGTGAAAAAGGCGGCTGAAATCCCCCAGAACAGCAGGCTGTTGCCAGAGAAGGTAAAACCGACCAGACCGATAACAAAAAACAGTGTACCTGCGGCCATCAGCGGGCGGATGTTTGCAGACGTCAGTCTGCGTCCGACAGCATATTGCAGCGATACCACAATGGCCGCGTTGACGGGCAGTACGACCGCCACCACTTTCTCAGCAAAATCGCCATCGGCAACCACCATCACGTACTGAGAAATACAGGATGCAAATGCCCCACTGACAAACGAGGCCAGAAAAGCAGACAACGTAAACCAGCATAATGCTTTATCGCGCAGCAGAACCGAGGGTGACCATACTGTCGCGTTCAAACCTTCAGAGGGGATTGCGGAGCGTTTTACCCATGTCTGGATAAACACCAGCGGGAAGGCTGAACAGATGGCCGCCAACCAGAACGGCAGGTTAATGCTTTGCATAACCAGTAGCGTGCCCAACGGCGGACCCACGGTCCAGCCGATGTTCAGCACGGTGTAGTTAAGTGAGAAAATTTTTGTTTTATTGGTGGCTGAGAGGTTATCGGCAAACCAGGCTTTCAGCACGGTTGCAAACACGGAGTAGGCACAGTTGATCAGTGCGAAGAGCAGAACCACCACCACCACGTTATGCACCAGAGGAATCGCGATAAAGCCGGAAGCAAAGCCCGCAATCGCCAGCAGCATAAAGCGTTTTTTTTCAAATTTATCGGCCAGGATGCCGAATCCAAGACTGAAAACGACGCCAATAGTCAGTGCTACTGTCATTGCATAACCGATCAGATCGACACCCAGGCCATACTGACGACTGAGGTAAATCGTCATGAATGGTAGCGTGGCTCCGCGTCCAATGGTTAATAGTAATGATGACGCGAGTAATGCAAGGGTCGACCTTCTCAGCGAGATATTCATTTTTTTGCCCGACAGTGCATGTTGTTATGTTTTTTTTAGATATCAGAAACAAATAGCATGCTAAAAGTGTGATGTACACTCAATAAGTTGTCTGAAAATGCCCTGTGTGGCCTACCTGAATTAATGATCTGTTACGGTACAACGATTTCCGTTACCTTAACTTGTTTACAAAAATTTAATATTTGCAGGGGCGGTGTTATGTCGCGTAAAGATGGGTTGTTGGCGTTACTGGTTGTCGTGGTATGGGGGCTTAACTTTGTCGTCATCAAAGTGGGCTTGCACAATATGCCGCCGTTGATGCTGGCAGGCTTGCGCTTTTTACTGGTGGCGTTTCCCGCGATTTTTTTTGTTGCCCGCCCGAAGATCCCGCTCTCGCTGTTACTTGGCTATGGCCTGACCATCAGCTTCGGTCAGTTCGCTTTTCTGTTCAGCGCCATCAAATTTGGGATGCCTGCCGGTCTGGCATCGCTGGTTTTACAGGCGCAAGCGTTTTTCACCATCGTGCTGGGGGCGCTCGCCTTTGGCGAGCGTTTGCAGGGGAAGCAACTGGTCGGTATCGCGCTGGCGGTGTTTGGTGTACTGGTATTGATTGAGGCGAGTCTGAATGGACAGCATGTCGGTATGCTTGGCTTTATGTTGACGCTGGCGGCTGCACTGAGCTGGGCCTGCGGCAATATCTTTAATAAGAAAATTATGCAGCATACTTCGCGTCCAGCGGTCATGTCGCTGGTGGTGTGGAGCGCATTAATTCCTGTCGTTCCGTTTTTTCTGGCATCGGCATTGCTTGATGGCCCAACGCAAATCGTGCAGAGCCTTGTGGCAATCGATATGACTACCATTCTGTCACTGGTGTATCTGGCCTTTGTGGCGACCATTGTGGGCTATGGCATTTGGGGTTCTCTGCTGGGGCGCTATGAAACCTGGCGTGTTGCGCCACTGTCGTTGCTGGTACCCGTGGTGGGGCTGGCCAGTGCAGCCGTGCTGCTGGATGAAACGTTAACCGGGCTGCAACTGATTGGTGCGTTGTTGATCATGGCGGGGTTGTATATCAATGTGTTCGGTTTTCGACTGCGCAAGATTGCACAGGCGAGGGGCTAAAAAAAAGCCCCGCAGTGACGGGGCAAAAAATTACAGGCTGTGCATATTGTAATAAGGCACACCTAATTCATCGGATTTATCGCTGCCGGCACCCATATGGTTAAAATCGAACGGGGACTGATCGTGCGCAGGAGGCATAATCATCGCGTCGCGATTATTTTGCGTTGTCGGTTGCGGGGTCTGTTCCGCCATGCTCTGGCCCGATACAACAAGCAGCAGGGCCAGCATCGCATAAGACAGAAGTTTCATGATTTCCTCGGTTACGTCGTTAACTGGCGATTAGCAATTGCATTGATTGAGCGGTAGCAAATACCGGGATTCGCCGTGCATATTCGTCATCCGATATTTATGCGGCGGTACATCAAAATAGTTCTTGAATGTCCGGGTCAGCGTTTGCTGAGACTCAAAACCGTAACGCTCTGCAAGATAGAGGATCGGTTCGTTACTCTCTTTCAATTTTTGCGCTATTTCAGTCATTTTACGGCTACGGATGTATTGACCTAATGAATGGCCGGTTTCTTTTTTGAACATCCGCTGCAGGTGCCATTTGGAGTAACCTGAACGCTCAGACACTTTTTCCAGCGAGAGTGGCGATTCAAGGTTATTTTCGATCCAGTCCAAAATGCTATGAATAGTGATTGTGTCAGTATTGCGTCTGGACATCGTCATACCTCTTTCTGTTTACGGCAGGATTCTCTTAAGCAAATGCTCAAGTGTTGCTACTTCTTCCGCCGTTAAGTTTTTTGTTAGTTCCTGGTGCAGGTCTTGCCCTACTAATTGATGACACTGCTCGCAAATTGCTGCGCCGTCTTCGGTGAGTTTCACCAGCACGCCGCGCTTGTCATGTGGATTCGGAAGCCTTTCTATCCAGCCTTTACAGGCCAGTCTGTCCAGCATCCGTGTCAGGGCGCCAAGATCGACAGACAGCACTTTTTTCAATTCGACAGGGGTAATGCACACCGCGCAACGGATGGAGCAGAGCACCTTAAACTGCGATGCCGTGATATCCAGCGGTGACAAATAGTCGTTTAATAAACGATCTTTTTTCTGATTAACCATGTAGATCAAACGACCCAGTGGGATGATTTCATTGAACAGATCACTGGTGCTTTTCACAATGGTTGCCCTGGCAAGTAGTTAGTCACGGCTGATATTATTGCTTAGGCAAATATAAGTCAAATGAATGAGTCGCCGCATGCCACGTTTTGCTAAATCACCAGGCCCGGCGAATGGTGCATCTATTTTTAACGTTTTGATAATTCTGGTTTATCCGCCAGGATGAAAAATGAATCCTTACATCGCTAAAATGGCTTATCTCAGCGATTTCACCTTATACTTGCCGTTGACGATTAACGCACAGGAAAGATGACATTATGATGGACTTGTTTAAAGCGATAGGACTGGGGCTGGTAGTCCTGTTACCGTTAGCCAACCCGTTAACCACCGTGGCGTTGTTTCTCGGGTTAGCCGGCAACATGAACAGCGCAGAGCGTAACCGTCAGTCATTAATGGCGTCTGTTTACGTGTTTGCCATCATGATGGTTGCGTACTACGCCGGGCAACTGGTGATGAATACTTTCGGGATTTCGATTCCCGGATTGCGCATTGCGGGCGGGTTAATCGTTGCGTTTATCGGCTTTCGTATGTTGTTCCCCCAGCAGAAAGCGCATGAGTCTCCGGAAGCGAGAAGCAAATCCGAAGAGCTGGAAGACGAACCAACGGCTAATATTGCCTTTGTTCCGCTGGCAATGCCGAGTACTGCCGGCCCGGGGACGATTGCAATGATCATCAGTTCGGCCTCCACCGTGCGTCACGGCTCCGAATTTCCGGACTGGGTGATCATGGTTGCGCCACCCATTATTTTTGCTGTCGTCGGGATTATCTTGTGGGGATGTCTGCGCAGTTCTGGCGGAATTATGCGGCTGGTGGGGAAAGGCGGAATCGAAGCTATTTCCCGTCTGATGGGCTTCCTGCTGGTGTGTATGGGTGTACAGTTTATTATTAACGGCGTGCTGGAAATCATCCAAACCTACCATTAAACAAAGGGCCCGGTATGTCTACCGGGCCCTTATCTTATTGCTGCTGTGGTTGTTCTTCCAGCGTTACCGGCCATTTGCGAAAGATAGTCACTGACCAGATCAGCGCGGCAACGGCAGGGAGTGCACCGACGTAACCAATCGTCGACATCGACCAGTGCAGGCTTACCTGATTTCCCACCAGCGCCCCCGCGCCAATACCAATATTAAAGATACCGGAGAACAGCGCCATCGCGACGTCAGTGGCATCCGGAGCCAGCGCCAGTACTTTCACCTGCATTCCCAGACCGATCACCATAATGGCAATGCCCCAGAAAATACTCAGGATCGCAAGGTGCATTTCGCTATCGGCAGCAGGCAGTAGCAGCACCAGGCACAGGGTCAACAGGGCGATAGCCGCGCTTATCAACACCGAGGCATACTGATTACCCAATTTGCCAAAAATAACGCTGCCAATAATACCCGCGCCACCGAGAACCAGCAGCAGCACGGTGGCAAAGTTAGCGCTCAGCCCGGCGACCGTCTGGACAAACGGTTCGATATAGCTGTAAGCCGTGTAGTGTGCGGTCACCACTATCACCGTTAACAAATACAAACTCATCAGCGCAGGGCGACGGAACAACAGTGGCAGGCTTTTTAATGAACCTGAATGCTCGCTTGGCAGCTTAGGCAACAGCTTAATCAGGCAAAGAAGCGTGATTAACGCCCCCATACCGATGACAAAGAAGGTGGTACGCCAGCCAAAATATTGCCCAACAATACGCCCGATAGGCAGGCCTAATACCATCGCCAGCGCGGTACCGGTGGCAATCAGGCTCAACGCCTGTGCGCGTTTCCCGGCAGGAGCCATGCGAATAGCCAGTGACGCGGTAATTGACCAGAAGATGGCATGGGCAAAGGCAATCCCTATGCGACTCATAACCAGTACAGTGAAGTTCCATGCGAGGAAAGAGAGAACATGGCTGGCAATGAACACCACAAACAGGCAGATCAGAAGCTTACGTCGTTCCATCTGGCTGGTGAGCAGCATAAATGGCAGCGACATCAGGGCCACCACCCAGGCGTAGATCGTCAACATGATCCCAACCTGCGCGGTTTGCATATTAAAGCTTTGCGCGATGTCGGACAGCAAACCGACCGGGACAAACTCAGTGGTATTGAAAATAAAACCGGCAATAGCAAGCGTAACTACCCGTAGCCACGCGATCTTGCGGGAAACAGTGTTTGTTGTCATATGTATAAATCGGGTTAGCTGCAAAAAGGAGAGGTGGCGATCTTAAAACGTTTACTGGTGAAAATACAATCATTTCGTGATTAAGATCACGCAGCTTTGCGGATGATAACGGGGTGTGTTACGAGAAAAAATAAAGCCGGTCAGTACGACTGACTGACCGGAGAATACCGTTGCCAGAGCGAATTTAGTGCTGTTGCGCTTCTTTCATGCACAACGCTTCATGTTCGCTGTCGATGATTGGCTCAACTTTACCCATCAAAAAGAGATAGTTCAAAATTCCCAGCACCACCAGTGCGGCAGAGAACACCAGCGCCCAGGTAAAGGAGCCAGTGGCTGCAACAATGGCACCGGTAATAATGGGTCCTACCGCGCCCCCCATATTAGAGACAGTATTCTGTAACCCTGCAACAATCGATACGCTGTTTTTAGGCGCAACGTCACCCGGTAATGCCCAGACCTGCGAGGCGGCAACCGTGGTGCCTGATTTCGCCACACACAGTAAAAATACGGTCATAAATACGGAATCAGTGAAAGGGGCAAAACCAATACATAAAGCCATTAACAGACCGATTGTCAGGAATAATTTTCTTGTGGCGGTCAGCGACAGGATTCGCTTATGTACCATACGGTCAGAGGCCCAGCCGGCAAAGACTTCTATCACCATCCCACATAATAATGGCAGGGCGGCAACCATCCCCATTTTGATAAAATCCATTCCTTTGTCTTTTACCAGATAGGTGGGCAGCCAGGTAATAAAGAAATAGGATGTATAGTTGATGGTAAAGAAACCGATACACATTGCCCAAATATTCCGGTAGCGCAACAGTTTATACCAACGCATCGGTAATACGGATTTGTCGCCGTGTTTTTGCTTTTGCCCTTCGCGAATATGTTTAATTTCGCTTGTACTGATCTTTTTGTGGTCTTCCGGGTTTTCTGTATAAATAAAATACCAGGCAATGACCCAAAAAATGCCTACGCCACCAATAATCAGAAATGTCATCCGCCAGTCAAACTGGTAGATCATCCAGACAATAAGCGGCATCGCGACGGCACCACCAAATTTAGAGGCACTGTCAAATAATCCTGAGACGGTGGCTCTCTCCCGATCCGGGAACCAGCGTGCAGCGATCCCTGCATTGCTTGGATAGGCGGCGGCTTCACCGACGCCCAGAGCAAGTCTTAATGCGAGTAGAGATTTAAATCCAGTGGCTAAACCCATCATTGAGGTGGCGATTGACCACCACGCGACGGCAAAACCCAGACCTTTTTTCTGACCAAAGCGGTCTGCAAACCAACCTGCCGGTATTTGCAGTAAAGAATATGACCAGAAGAATGCCGCCATAATAAACCCCATCATTTCAGGATCGAGTTTTAGCTCATCAATGAGGTGAGGTGCAGCAGCAGATAATACCGTCCGGTCAATATAGTTAATTGCAATAGCAAGCCACATTAATCCCGCAATCCACCAGCGAATTCGGGATTTTTCTGCAAAATTATTCATATATCTGGCCCATGGTAGATGTTCATTTTTATTATTGTGGAAAGAGTAGGGTTATCTCCACAATGTTATAATCCATTCATGATATTTTGAGGCTTACGCTGATGAATGACATGTTCAATGATGTTATAAACACATTGCTCGCCGATATTGCTGACCGCGCCCTCGGTATATCCTGCAATATGTGCCGTAGGAATAAAATTATCGAGCGAAAATAAGGGATGTGAATTGCACGGCTCTTGTAGAAAGACATCGGCGGCAGCGCCCTTAATGACGCCCTGCGTCAGAGCCAGTAAGAGATCCTCTTCATTAACGACACCACCGCGTGAAACGTTAATGAGATAACTGCTGCTCTTCATTTTTTTCATCTGCGCTAAATCAAAGAGATCTTTGGTTTCTGGCGTCAGCGGAGTGTGTAACGTGATGAAATCACTTTGTTCTGTTAGTTCATCGAGCGACACGTATTCAATGTGATTATCTGCAGCGAACTGTGCATCCTGCCATGCGTCGTGAGCCAGTACGCGCATATTAAAGCCGCGGGCTCGCAGTGCAACCTGTTTACCGATGTTACCTAACCCAATAATGCCAATCGTTTTTCCATATACATCGGAGGCGAAGATCCGTGGCCAGTTTCCTGTGCGGGTTTGTTCAATCGCGTAGGGGAGCTGACGTGCACAGTTAAGGATCAGGGAAAACGCAAAGTCTGCGACGGCATGCTTATTGGCATCCGGCACATTGGTAACAAAAATACCTTTTTCACGCGTGGCATCTAGGTCGATATTATCGACGCCCACGCCGTGTTTGCAGACGATTTTCAGATTCGGTGCCGCCGCGATTAGTCCGGCATTAACATCGGTAAAAGCGACGATCATTGCCACTGTCTGTTCCAGATGAGGCGCAAGTGCTTCTAAACCGGCATCTGCAGGTAGCATGATTAATTCAAGTCCTGCGTCGTTAAGCCGTTTGATCGGCTGCTGATCGTATTTGGCAAATGAAGGTGATGTACAGATGACGTTCATATCACAATCCTGTTAGTTAAGCGGCGTTGCCGCCGCTGTAAAAATGTCTATCGCAAATAGTTATTGATAATTTGCTGAATCTGGCGTTCCTGATGCGCATCAAACGTGACAGCGTAACGACTTGCGCCCACGTCATGGCCCATGATTTGTAATGCTTTTTTTACCGCAGCCGGAGAGAAGGCCACTTTATAGAGATCGGTGCGCAGACCCGTGACGCTCTCCTGAGCCTGATGCGACCCGGCAACGTCACCGGCGTTAAAGCGAGACCAGATCGCGTTGATTTCTTGTGGTGCGACGTTAGCCAGCCCCGAAATACAGGCGGAACAGCCATCAACAAACCCCTGGTGAATGAGTGAATCTGGACCATTCAGCACATCAAATCCCTCGATATCTTTAACTGCGTCCAGGAAGCCGCTAAGACTTTCATAACTGCCAGCACTGTCTTTGATCCCGATAATGTTCGGGTGTGCCGCCAGCACTCTGGCAGTTTGAGGCTCAATGGTGTTTCCCGTCCGCGCCGGAATGTTATAGAGAAATACCGGGACGGAGAGCGCATCGGCAATCGCGGTGTAATGGGCAATGAGCTCAGGCTGTTTTAGAGGAACAAAGTACGGGGTAATGACCGACACCGCATCGACACCCAGCTTTTCAATCTGTTTACCCAGGCGGATGGTTTCACGGGTAGATATTTCGCCAATGTGTGCCACTACATGTGCCCGACCCGCCACTTCCTCTACACAGGTCCGCGTGACGGCGATTTTTTCATCTTCGTTAAGTACAAAGAATTCGCCGTTGGTCCCGCCGCAGAAAATACCGTTTCCGGCGTTTAACTGGCGGTTTACCTGGTTTCTCAGTTCTTTAAGGTTAAGCCCGCCGTCGTGGTTGAACGGGGTAACGATTGCCGTCAGTACTCCTCGGATTTTGCTACTCATTATTCACTCCTTTGTCATCAGTTCTGGAAACAGAGTTTGATAAATGGCCTGAATATCGTTATGGCTCACCTTGCAGGGAGCATTATTCATCAGGCGCTTTACGTTCAGTGCGGCATCGGCCAGTGCGGGAATATCAGTAGACGGTACACCAAGCGTTGCCAGGTTATCGGGTAGGTTCAGGCGTTTCACCAGTGTGGAGAAGTACTCCACCAGGGCGCAGGATTTTTCTTCGGCACTGAGTGTGAGGTCAGCGTCAGGCAGCAGATCCCATACCAGGGCAAACTTGTCGACCACAAAAGGGCGAATCACTTGCATGCAGGGTGCTAACAGAATGGCGTTAGCGACGCCATGTGGGAGATGGTATCGACCGCCAAGCGGGTAAGAGAGCGCGTGAACCAGGTGAGTACCGGCATGATTAATCGCCACACCGCCGTAATACGATGCCCACAGCATCTCCAGTTTGGCCAGCAGGTTTTCCGGCTCATTGACGGAGGTTTCGATATGGTTGAGTAGCTTACGCAGGCCAATGAGTGCCGCGTTATCGCTTACCGGATTGGCGACGGTAGCGGTAAAGCATTCGATCAGATGACATAACGCGTCAATGCCAGTGGACGAGACAATATGCGCCGGCATGCTGGTGGTGAGTTCTGGCAACAGGGCCACGAAATCCGGTAACAGCACGGGAGAGATAATACCGACTTTGGTGTTTTGCTCCGGGATAGCCAGAATGGCATTCGGGGTTGCTTCAGACCCTGTACCTGCCGTGGCGGGGATCAACACAGAAGCAACGCGTTGCAGCGGTTTTTCTCCTGCCAGCATGGCGTCGAGCGTCGGAGATTCAGGATGGCATAAGACGGAGAGCAGTTTCGCCACATCCAGTACGCTGCCTCCGCCGATACCGATAACCATTTCTACGTTGAGATCTTGTACGTTTTTTAATAGTGCGCTGACATCGTGATGCCCGGGTTCTGCAGGCACATTGTCAATCAGAGCCACATGACGTCCATCGCTGGCCAGTAAGTTGCGGATCTGTGTTACCGCGTCAAGCCGGACAATATTGCTATCCGTCACCAGTAACAGCTGGCGTTTCCCCGCCAGTAACGGCTCCAGTGCGGGGATGGCATTCGAACCGCTAATTACGGTGCTATTGATTGTTGCCACAACATTCTCCTGTTGTTCGAGTGATTGAATTCGCTCACTGAGATTCAGGAACGATTGCATCATGGGCTAAATTTATAATTTATCTCGGAACCGAATAACTTGAACTTGCTCACATTTAATCAAATGTGATTGAATATAATCATTATCAACATACAACAACCCGGAGCATGGATGAGTAGACAGGTAGCAAGGCCGCAGGTACTGGTGATTGCCGACGACTTTACTGGTGGTAATGATGCGGGGGTAAGTCTGGCACTGACGGGTATGACGGTGAATGTCGCTTTCACATTGCCCTGTGCCGATGATGCAGATGTGCTGGTCATCAACACGGACAGTCGTGCGCTGGAGACAGGGCAGGCCGCCGCCAGAGTACGTGAGCTGGCTGTTGCCAGTCAGGCAGGCCCTCAGACGCAGTGGCTTAAGAAAATGGATTCAACATTGCGCGGAAACCCAGGGGCCGAACTGGACGCGTTAATGCGGATTACAGGTAAAAAGCGGGCCATCGTGGCACTGGCTTGTCCCTCAGCCGGGCGTACCACTGAGCAGGGGCAGTGCCTCGTTAACGGTATTCCGGTAACGCAGACTGAATTTGCCAGCGATCCGAAAACGCCGGTCATTAGCGCCGATATCTGTGAGGTGTTACAGGCGCAAACCGCCATTACGTGTCGGGCCATGTCCCTGAACGACTATCTGCAGCACCTCAGAGAGCCTGTTGCGAAAACGCCACAAATCTGGGTGGTGGATGCCCGCACGCAGACCGATCTTGATGTCATTGCTACGGAAGCGCTGATGCAGGAGGAACCGCCGCTGCTGGTGGGGTCTGCCGGGATCTGTGACGCGCTGGCCCGCCATGTCCGGGCACCGTCCTCACAGTGTTTACTGGCGGTAGTGGGCTCAATGAGTGAAATCGCTCAACAGCAGATTGCTGCAGTGTGTCAGGACCCGCGGGTGGAGACTGTATTCATTGATATCGCAAATATCTTCAGTGGCAGCCTGACAGAGTATGTGCAGCGTATCGCCAGGGTTCTCATCTCAGGCAAACACTGCATCGTTCACACCTGTCCCGACAGCGAAGCTCGTCATCACATTCCAATACTGTGTGCGCACCTGCAGATGAGCCGCGCGCAGCTCGGTGAAACAATTTGCCAGTTTCTTGGACAGCTTACCCGCCAGGTGCTGCACGAAGTCTCACCTGGCGCGCTGTATCTTTCCGGCGGTGATGTCGCGATGGCGATCGCCGATGCGCTGGAGGCAACAGGATTCCGTATTACCGACCGTGTGGCCCAGTGTGTACCGTACGGTCATCTTGCCGGTAGCTACTGGCAACGCCCGGTTATGACAAAAGCAGGGGGATTCGGTGACGAAACCACTCTGCGTCAGGTTTTGAATTATATCGAGGAGAAAATGAGTGAATAACACGATAGCGGTAACCATGGGCGACCCGGCAGGTATTGGACCGGAGATCATTATTAAATCGTTGGTGGAGGGAGACTTGTCTGGCGCGCCGGTCGTGGTTGTGGGTTGTGCACAAACGCTGAGGCGCATCCAGGCATTAAACGTCACGCCGCCTGCGGAACTCCGGGTGATTGATAACGTCACCCAGGCACAATTCGCCCCCGGAGTTATCAATGTAATTGATGAACCCCTTGCCGATCCTGCTGCGCTTGAACCGGGCGTGGTCCAGGCACAGGCTGGCGATCTGGCATACCGCTGTATTAAGCGCGCCACCGCGCTGGCGCTCAGTGGGGAAGTGAAAGCCATTGCCACGGCACCGCTGAATAAAGAAGCACTGCACATGGCGGGACATCATTATCCCGGCCATACCGAATTACTGGCGCAACTGACGAACAGCAAAGACTACGCGATGGTGCTGTATACCGAACAGCTTAAGGTGATCCATGTCACCACGCATATTGCACTGCGTAAATTCCTTGATACGCTCAGTGAACAGCGTGTGAAAACAGTCATTCAGGTCGCAGATGATTTCCTGCGTCGTGTCGGGTTTGATAATCCACGTATTGCGGTAGCGGGTGTTAATCCCCATGCCGGGGAAAACGGTCTGTTTGGTGATGAAGAGATAACCATAGTCGGGCCAGCGGTACAGGCTATGCGGGAGCAGGGGCTGAATGTTACCGGGCCTTGCCCACCGGATACGGTCTTTATGCAGTGCCACGAAGGTATGTATGACATGGTGGTGGCGATGTATCACGATCAGGGCCATATTCCGCTAAAATTGCTGGGATTCTATGATGGGGTGAATATCACCGCCGGATTGCCATTTATTCGCACTTCTGCAGACCACGGCACGGCGTTTGATATTGCCTGGACAGGTAAAGCCAAGTCTGAGAGCATGGCCGTGTCCATCCAGTTAGCAATGCAAATTACGCGGGATTAAAATGAAGGGATATAATCGGTTAGAACAGATTATGGATTATCTGAAAGGGCATAATCTGGCAACGGTTGAACAGCTTGTTGCTGTGACTCAGGCCTCGCCGGCGACCATTCGCCGCGACCTGATTAAACTCGATCAGGAAGGTGTTATCAGCCGTACTCACGGCGGCGTGACGCTTAACCGGTTTATCCCTTCGCAACCGACCACGCATGAGAAAATGCAGCGTAGCCTGATGGAAAAACAGGCTATTGCCAGCGCGGCGGCAAGCCTGGTGAAAGCCGGGGACGCCATTGTCCTGGATGCGGGAACGACGATGATTGAACTGGCGCGCCAGCTTACCCATCTGCCGTTGCGCGTCATCACCAGCGATTTGCACATTGCGCTATTTCTTTCTGAGTTCAAGCAAATTGAAGTGACGATCATTGGCGGGCGCATTGATGACTCCAGCCAGTCCTGTATCGGCGAGCACGGGCGTAAACTGCTGCAAAACGTGTGGCCGGATATCGCGTTTCTAAGCTGTAACGGCTGGGACCTGGCCCGCGGGATCACCGCACCGACGGAAGAAAAGGCTGGTCTGAAGCGTGACCTGGTTGCAAACGCCAAACGTCGCGTCCTGCTGGCAGACAGTTCAAAATACGGTGCATGGTCACTTTTCAACGTCACACATCTGGATGCGTTGACGGATATCGTGACCGATGCCCGACTCAATGAAGAGGTACGGCAGCAGCTTGAGCAACTGCCTTGCCATCTGACGTTCGCCAGTTAATCTGCATTCTGCGACAGCTGAGGTTCCAGTACCTCAATAAATGCTTCCAGCTGTCGCGTCATCGCCCCCCGACGCCAGACCAGCCACGTATTTAACCAACGCCAGTTTTCACTGAGCGGCCAGGCATTGACCTGATGGTGGCCTGGCATGCTTTCCAGCATAGAACGCGGAATCAGCGCGATCCCCGCCCCCGCAATCACACAGGCCAACATGCCGTGGTAGGACTCCATCTCATGGATTGTGCCCGGCATCGCACGATCGGCGTGAAACCAGCTTTCAAAATGGCGGCGATATGAACAGTTGGCGCGAAAGGCATAGATATTGTAACCATTCACATCGCTGGCCCGTTTTATAGGCGGGTGCCCGTGTGGGGTGACAATCATCATCTCTTCACGGTACACCGGCATACCTTCAAGACCTGGATGAGTTATAGGGCCATCGGCAAAAGCGGCGTTCAGCGTACCATCCAGCACACCGTCCAGCATGGTACCGGACGGTCCTGTTGCCAGGGCAAACTGGATTTTAGGGTAGCGCTGATTATATTCGGCAAGTGTGGCCGGAATACGCACGGCGGCTGTACTTTCCAGCGACCCCAGAGAGAACAATCCCTGTGGTTCATCTCCTGCGACCACCATCCGCGCTTCTTCTACCAGCGCCAGGATCCGTTGGCTGTAACGCAAAAAATTGTGCCCGGAGGGAGATAGTCGCAGACGTTGATTTTCACGAATAAACAGATCGACGCCAAGGTCCGCTTCAAGCTGGCGAATACGCGTGGTGAGGTTGGACGGCACGCGATGCACCTTCGCCGCTGCCTGCGTGATGCTGCCAGTCTCTGCGACGGCATTGAACATTTCCAGTTGCGTCAGGTCCATAATTTTCTCTATTCGTGAATGGTATGGTTAATATTATTCATTTTTCAGAAAGAGTAAACCTGCGCATGATATAACCATACCTTGCGAGAAAGAGAGGCACTTATGACCATCACAGCAGCAACACATGCTATTTCCGTTGACCCGACCTGTGGCGAAATGCTGACGGCAATGCCGTGGGCCAGCGCCGATGAGATTACCCACGCGCTGAATCTGGCGGCGACGGGATTCAACGCATGGAAACACACGACCGTCGCCCATCGCGCACAGATGTTGCGCCGGGTCGGACAGGCGCTGCGTGAACGCGCCGAAGAAATGGCGCAGTGTATCTCGCGTGAAATGGGTAAGCCCGTCAGGCAGGCTCGTGCGGAAGTGGCAAAGTCTGCGGCATTATGTGACTGGTACGCCGAACATGGGCCAGCGATGCTCAGTACCGAGGCAACGCAGGTTGAGAATAACCAGGCCGTGATTGAGTACCGTCCCCTGGGAACTATTCTGGCGATCATGCCGTGGAACTTTCCGCTCTGGCAGGTTATGCGCGGCGCGGTACCGATTTTGCTGGCCGGAAATGGCTATCTGTTAAAGCATGCACCGAATGTGACCGGTTGTGCCGCGATTATCGCCCAGGTGTTTAGCGATGCGGAAATACCGGCTGGGGTATATGGCTGGGTTAATGCCGATAACGCCGGGGTTAGCCAGATGATTAATGACCCGCGTATCGCAGCGATAACCGTGACGGGCAGCGTGCGGGCAGGGGCTGCGATTGGCGCTCAGGCCGGTGCTGCGCTGAAGAAATGCGTGCTTGAGTTAGGGGGTTCCGATCCGTTTATCGTACTTAATGATGCAGACCTTGATTTAGCCGTTAAAGCAGCAGTGGCAGGGCGTTATCAGAATACCGGGCAGGTTTGTGCCGCAGCGAAGCGCTTTATTATTGAAGAGGGGATTGCCGCAGAATTCACCCAACGTTTTGTGGCGGCAGCCAGCGCACTGAAAATGGGCGATCCGCTAAATGAAGAGAACGATCTTGGCCCAATGGCACGTTTTGATCTGCGGGATGAGTTGCATCAGCAGGTTGAAGCCTCACTGGCGCAAGGGGCGCGCTTACTCCTCGGCGGGGAAAAGATCGCCGGTCAGGGTAATTACTATGCCGTGACGGTGCTGGGTGATGTTACGCCGGAAATGACGGCATTTCGTCAGGAGTTGTTTGGCCCCGTTGCGGCGATTACCGTCGCGAAGGATGCTGAACACGCATTAGCACTGGCTAATGACAGCGAGTTCGGCTTGTCGGCCACGTTGTTTACCGCGGATGAGGCGCTGGCGCAAACTATGGCGGCCCGCCTGGAGTGTGGTGGCGTGTTTATTAATGGTTACAGTGCCAGTGATGCTCGTGTTGCTTTTGGCGGCGTGAAGAAAAGCGGTTTTGGTCGTGAGCTTTCTCACTTTGGTCTGCATGAGTTTTGCAATGTGCAAACTGTCTGGAAAAACCGTCTCTGATAGCTCGGGTGCCTCTGCAGGGGCACCCGTCTTAATTCTGCAATAAATTTGTCATTTACTCTGCGTACACTCGCGTCTAACGCCTTGATACAGAAGAGTAATATGAACATAACGCAAATTTTTCGTCGCCTTATTCCCCGTCAGTTTGGTCTGTTAACCGGTATCATTTGTATTATTGCGCTGTTCTCTGTTTTGCAGATTGCATCCTCGCTTATGCTCTCAACCTCTGTCAGAGACGCGCAGATTAATGAACAGCATAATCAGCAGGTGCTTTTGCAACAGTCGAAGGTTGATGAAGCAAGGGTGGCGTTGTTATCAGCCAGCGATTTACTTAATCGCGCCGGCGTGTACTTTATGCAGGATGCGGCTACCGGCTCGGAAGGGAGCTGGCGTCCGTTGATGGAAGAAGCCCAGCATGCGTTAACGCAGTCAAAAACGGCATGGGATGCCTGGCTTGCAATGGATCCGTATCAGGATCCCGGTTTGATGGAGAGCTATCAGCGCTTTTATAGTGGTATTCAGGAACAGGCCGATGGATTAATGCAATCCAACAGCATTGATGCGTTTTTTGCCGTGCCTGTGCAGGCGTTTCAGACAGACTTTAATGACAATTATGCACGTTTTCAGCAAGACAGTGGCCAGCAGGCGGAAAAAGGGCGAGAGCAGCTGTTGACCAGTCTTGAACGTTTACAGCAGCTCTTTTTATTTATTCCTCTTGTGCTGGTGGTGATTGCGGTACTGGTCTGGCGCAGTATGTCCCGCTGGGTCATCGCGCCGCTGAGACGACTGATCGATCATATTGATGTATTAGCGGCTGGCGATCTTTCCCGCCCCGCACCCCAGGTGAGCCAGTTTAATCGCGAAGTGACACAACTGAGCTCCCGTATCGACGCGATGCAGCAGGGCCTAAGTATGCTGGTGCAGCAGGTGAATGACGCGACTACCTCAATGGTGGGGAATATCACTCAGCTTACGCAAAGCAATAAACAGTTGTATCAGCAATCCGCGAAACAGAGCGATGAGCTAAATACGGTGACATCACATATTTCGTTTCTGGAAACACATGTTGAAGATAACAGCGGTTTTGCTCAACTGGCGAATCAACGCGCCGTTCAGGCGCGGGATATTGCTGCAGGTGGCGACCGGATGATGGCAACGGTAAATGCGTCGATGCAGGCGATTGTTGCCCGTTCATCAGAGATGCGCGGGATCATCTCACTGATTGACAGCATCGCGTTTCAGACCAATATTCTGGCGTTGAATGCGGCGATTGAAGCTGCGCATGCTGGTGAACAAGGGCGTGGATTTGCGGTTGTTGCAAAAGAAGTGGGGTTGTTGGCGAGGAAAAGCAGTCAGTCCACGCAGAATATTCAGGCGCTGATTCATCATTCCTTAGCGGGTATTGATGAGGGCTTTCATGCGGTGAACGGACTGGATGATAACTTACAGCAGGTGATATCGCTGGTGGAAAATCTTGGCGCCTTATTGAATGACATTTCTGCTGCGACGATGAATCAAGGAACGCGTATTCACGTGTTGACCAGTCAGCTTCAGGCTCTGAATAACGAAGCCCGACAGACCAGCGATCTGGTGAACGCCGCATCTGATTCCTCCCTTCAGTTACATCATGAATCTCATCAGCTTATGCAGGCCGTTGCCAGATTCCGTCTTCCGGCCTGACGCTGTGTATTCAGCTCTGTTATACTCGCAGGCCTTTCATACCTGCGAGCAAGGAGCATGTTGTGGCCAGGGCCATGGACAATTCAATTTTAGAGACCATTGTGCAGCAGGTTCGTCCGCTGATTGGTCAGGGAAAAGTCGCCGATTATATTCCTGCATTAGCCTCCGTTGATGGCTCAAAACTGGGTATTGCCATTTGCACCGTTGATGGTCAGCACTATCAGGCGGGGGATGCGCAAGAACGTTTTTCTATTCAGTCGATTTCAAAGGTGCTTAGCCTGGTTGTCGCAATGCGTCATTACCAGGAAGACGAAATCTGGCAACGTGTTGGCAAAGATCCTTCCGGTCATCCATTTAACTCGCTGGTGCAGCTGGAAATGGAGCAGGGTATACCGCGTAATCCCTTTATCAATGCCGGGGCATTGGTGGTTTGCGATATGCTGCAAGGTCGCCTGAGCGCGCCACGGCAACGAATGCTGGAAGTGGTACGTGCATTAAGCGGCGTTTCTGATATTGCTTATGATGCGACGGTTGCTCGCTCTGAGTTTGAGCATTCCGCCCGCAACGCGGCAATCGCCTGGCTGATGAAGTCCTTTGGTAATTTTCATCACGATGTGACGACCGTTCTGCAAAATTACTTTCACTACTGCGCGCTGAAAATGAGTTGCGTGGAGCTGGCGCGGACCTTCGTGTTTCTGGCTAATCAAGGGAACGCTTTCCACCTCACCGAACCGGTGGTCACGCCGATGCAGGCGCGACAGATTAACGCGCTAATGGCGACCAGCGGTATGTATCAAAATGCCGGGGAGTTTGCCTGGCGGGTAGGTCTGCCGGCGAAATCGGGTGTCGGTGGTGGCATTGTGGCGATCGTGCCGCATGAGATGGCGATTGCGGTCTGGAGTCCGGAGCTGGATCCCGCAGGGAACTCGCTGGCGGGTATTGCGGTACTGGAACAATTAACTCAACAGTTAGGGCGCTCGGTTTACTGATGAACACGCTCGACCCGCTTTTTGCCCGACTGGCGAAATCGACTTTTCGATCGCGGTTTCGTCTCGGCCAGAAAGAAAGACAATATTGTCTGGAAAAAGGTGCGCCGGTTATTGAACAACATGCGGCCGATTTTATTGCTAAGCGATTGGCTCCCGCGTTCCCGTCCAATGACGGAAAGCAAACGCCGATGCGTGGACATCCGGTGTTTATCGCTCAGCATGCCACGGCGACGTGCTGTAGGGGATGTCTGGCCAAATGGCATGATATTCCTCAGGGGCAACCGCTGAGCGAGCAACAGCAACGTTACGTTGTCACTGTTATCTACCACTGGTTAGTGCTGCAAATGAATAAGCCATAGATAACATAATCCTATGATCCGACTCCTTGTGTTATGTAATTGTTAATTGCAGTATGAAGGGGTCAATCTAAGGAGATCAAATGGCTACCCACACCCCCTGCTTTATACTCAGTGCGGAACAGATCCTGTCGAGAATCGACGAGCTTAGTGATGTCCTTGAACAGTGCGTGAACGATGGCGCATCTGTCAGTTTTATGCTTCCTTTTAACCGCGATAAGTCACGGCCTTTCTGGACGCGTGTTGCACACAGTGTCTCTTGTGGAGAACGCATTGTTCTGGGGGCTGAAAATGCGCAAGGGACGCTCGTTGGGACCGTTCAGCTCATTATCGAGCAACCCGAAAACCAGCCTCATCGTGCAGACGTTGCCAAACTCCTGGTTCATACCTCTGCACGGCGGTGTGGGATCGCCCGGGAATTGATGAATACACTGGAAAGTTGCGCACATCATGAAGGGAAAACCCTCCTGGTTCTTGATACCTCTACAGGCAGCGCCGCTGAGTTGTTCTACCACAATTGTGGATGGCAAAAAGCAGGGGTAATCCCTGGCTATGCAAAAATGCCTGATGAAACACTGGCCGGGACCACACTTTTTTATAAAACGCTCTAATTTGTCACCGGGGATTGATCAAAACAGGGTTTCATTGTATTAAAGTTTGCTAACCTATTGGACCAATTCAATCGGGTTGTATGACTAATCAAAAAGGGAACCCATTGTGCAAACACTAAATCGTCGCGATTTTCCCGGTGCTCACTATCCTGAACGCATTATTCAGTTTGGTGAAGGAAACTTCCTGCGCGCCTTTGTTGACTGGCAAGTTGATCTGCTGAATGAACATACCGATCTAAACGCTGGTGTGGTCATTGTTCGTCCTATCGAAAGTACTTTTCCGCCGTCACTGAGTACCCAGGATGGTCTCTATACCACCATCATTCGTGGTTTGAATGAAAAGGGCGAGGCCGTCAGCGATGCCCGTTTAATTCGTTCGGTTAACCGCGAAATCAGCGTCTATAGCGAATACGATGAGTTCCTGAAGCTGGCGCATAATCCTGAAATGCGTTTTGTTTTCTCTAACACCACGGAAGCGGGTATCAGCTACCACGCGGGTGATAAGTTTGATGATGCGCCGGCAGTGAGCTATCCGGCCAAACTGACCCGACTGCTGTTCGAACGCTATAGCCATTTCAACGGTGCGCTTGATAAAGGCTGGATTATCATTCCTTGCGAGCTGATTGATTACAATGGTGAAGCGCTACATGAACTGGTTCTGCGTTATGCTCAGGAATGGGCGTTGCCGGAAGCATTCGTACAGTGGCTGGACCAGGCAAACGCATTTTGTTCTACGCTGGTGGACCGTATTGTTACCGGCTACCCACGTGACGAAGTTGCGAAGCTTGAAGCTGAATTGGGTTATCATGATGCGTTTCTTGATACCGCAGAACACTTCTATCTGTTTGTTATTCAGGGGCCAAAATCATTAGCCACTGAACTTCGCCTCGATAAATACCCGCTGAATGTTCTGATTGTCGATGACATCAAGCCGTATAAAGAGCGTAAAGTCGCCATTCTCAACGGTGCGCACACTGCTCTGGTACCGGTCGCCTGGCAGGCAGGGCTTGATACCGTGGGTGAAGCAATGAATGATGCTGAAATCCGCGCCTTCGTTGAGAAAGCTATCTATGACGAGATTATTCCGGTGCTGGATCTACCGCGTGATGAATTGGCTTCATTTGCCAGTGCGGTGACTGGCCGATTCTGCAACCCGTACATTAAGCATCAGCTATTGTCGATTGCGCTTAATGGCATGACCAAATTCCGCACCCGTATTCTGCCACAGCTGTTGGCAGGGCAGGAGGCCAGCGGCCAACTGCCGCCGCGTCTGACATTCGCCCTGGCAGCCTTGATTGCTTTCTACCGCGGTGAGCGTAACGGTGAATCTTATCCGGTTCAGGATGATGCGCACTGGATGGAGCGTTTCCAGGTGTTGTGGGCTCAGCATCGTGACCGCCAGATTACGACCGAAGCGCTGGTCATCGCGGTCCTGGCCGTAAAAGAGCACTGGGAACAGGATCTGACACAGGTTTCCGGCCTGGTAGAGCAGGTTTCCGCCGATCTGGATTCTATCCTGGCAAAAGGCATGCGCGAAGCTGTTAAGCCACTGTGCTAATACGTTAACCCGGCTCAGGCCGGGTTTTTGATCACTCTTACTTAGTTACAACATACAATGTGTTGTTTTAAAATACCACTCATCTGTAGCTTCAGTGCAGAGTAGGGTCAGCAGGAAAAGATGTTGAGATAGTGTTGCTATAAGCTTGCAACATTGATCGCGATCACGTTTAATGTCCCGGCTTTCACATTTTCCGAAGATAACCATGATCGTTCGCCCCCAACAACACTGGCTACGCCTGATATTCGTCTGGCATGGCTCGGTATTATCCAAAATCTTTTCACGCTTGTTGCTGAATTTCCTGCTCTCCATTGCCGTTATCATCATGCTGCCATGGTATACGATGCTGGGTATCAAATTTACCCTGGCGCCGTTCAGCATTCTCGGTGTCGCAATTGCAATCTTCTTAGGCTTTCGTAACAACGCCTGTTATTCGCGCTATGTTGAAGCCCGACATTTGTGGGGGCAGCTGATGATTGCTTCCCGTTCACTTCTGCGCGAGGTGAAAACGACCTTACCAGACGATGCTGAACTGGGGCAGTTCGTTCGTTTGCAAATCGCATTTGCCCATTGCCTGCGAATGACTTTACGTCGACAACCGCAGGCGGAACCCCTGGCAAAATACCTCAGCGAAAGCGATTTACAGACCGTTTTTGCGTCTCAATCACCGGCCAACCGCATTCTGCTGCTGATGGGGGACTGGCTGGCCGTTCGCAGACGAAATGGACAGCTATCTGATATATTATTTCACAGTTTAAACAACAGGTTAAATGATATGTCGGCAGTGCTGGCAGGTTGTGAGCGTATCGCGAACACGCCCGTTCCGTTTGCTTACACCTTAATCCTTCATCGCACGGTATATCTGTTTTGTATTATGTTGCCGTTCGCGTTAGTGGTAGATTTACACTATATGACACCATTCATCTCGGTGCTTATTTCCTATACCTTTATCTCGCTCGATACGCTAGCCGAAGAGCTCGAAGATCCGTTTGGTACAGAGAATAATGATCTGCCACTCGATGCGATTTGTAATGCGATTGAAATCGATTTGCTGCAGATGAATAATGAAACCGTTGTGCCGGCGAAACATATGCCAGATAAGCATTACCAGCTGACATAACGTCCGGTAGAGCTGGTAGCACGACCGGCTCTTATTTTTCACGGAAAGAATAGGTAAGACTTGATGCGCCGGGTAGTGCGGTTTTAGCCGAATTCTCTTTGCCACCATGCAGGCTGCATATCGGTAAATGAATGAAACTCGGGGGCCAGATCTTCATCATTGGGATCATCAAAAACGCCCGCTAATAGCGCTATTACCGGAGCGTCATCAATGGCACCAACTGAACTTCCACATCGAGGGCAAAAAGCGCGACTGGATGTTTCTGAAGAACGCCAGGTCGTCGGTTTACCCGCTTCTCCCGTCCATTCTACATTTTCAGCATTAAATTCAATCCAGACGACGGTCGGTGCACCGGTATGCTTGCGGCAAATATCGCACGAGCAGGTATGCGAATTAGTAGGGCTCGTCGCGGTAAAGCGAATAGAGCCACACAGACAACCGCCAATGTAGACTTTAGACATGACAACCCCCGTCAGTAAACGTTCTCAGACACTAGCAGATGACTGGCTTCATCACTAGATCCTCATCGTAAAAAGGCGAGGGCGCGCATGAGGAATTCATAATAATTATCAGCCCCTGGTATAAAGAGACTGATAATTGGCGGTCAGTGCTTATGAATTGTGTTTAGCAACGATAAACAACCGCGGAAACGCCAGCAGTATTTTTCCATTCTCTTGCAGCGGATATTGCTCCTGCAGCAATGCATGATAGCGTGCCAGATAGCGATGTTGTTCGCTTTCACTCAGGTCCTGCAACCATGGACGCAACCCCGTCGAACTCACCCAGTCGATAATTGCCTGGTGTGAATCCATCACGTGATAGTAGGTTGTACGCCAGATATCAACATCGCAGCCCATGTCAGTCAAAATATCATAATACGCATGCACTCCGGGAAGAGGCGAGCGGCCGCGATCGGGGTAGCCCAGTTCATAGGCGACTTCACGCATCAGAACATGCGTTGGCTCCAGCCAGTTATCCGGCATCTGTACGGCCAGAACGCCATCTTTCCCCAGCAAAGAGACCAGGTGGGGAAACAACTGATAGTGATCGGGGACCCATTGCAAAGATGCGTTTGCATACAGCAGATCGACAGGCTTTTCTGTCTGAAATGCGCTAATATCCGCTTCGATAAAATGACAGCCAGGCAACGCGTTACGCGCTTCGCTCAGCATTGCCGGAGAAGAATCCACGCCTGTTACTTGTGCTGATGGCCAACGTTGATGTAGCAACGCGGTGCTGTTACCCGGGCCGCAACCGAGGTCGACGACTGAGCGGACATTTTCCAGCGCGACTCTGCTGAGTAATTCAGCTGCAGGTCTTGAACGTTCGGTTTCATATTGCAGATAGAGCGAAGGGTTCCAGTCAGCCATGTTTCAGTATCCTGTATGCGATGAAATAGTATGATTCTGAGCCAGCAATTTCCATCACGCCCTCAGAATCAATGATTCTTGTTCCTTCCCAGCATAGTAAGTGTAGCTTTAAAGGGTAAAAATAGGACAAATCGCATTACAAAAGATAATAATTCATAATCTTTCTTATACTTCTTTTGCTTTCTCTTCAGGATCGCGATCTCTCGTTGGGCATTCAAAAAACTCCTGACGTAACATTCACCATCATTATGATTGTCGATGAAGTCATCACCGTAGTTACTCTCATAGAGGCTTATGCAGTCTTTTATTTTTGCCTTAATAGACTCAATATCATCAAATTGAATCCAATATTCAGATAATAAGTATGCTATCAACTTTTCCTGAAAAGCAGACATGGCACTGTGTTTATCATTCAAAAATATGGCATCGAAATCGTCTAAGACTTCAATTTTATGTGTGGCTTCGTACCATTCGCTCCGACCAAAACAATAAACTGGCTTGCCTAAAATTAAGGCTTCAATGCTTGTGCCAGAATTACATGCGATAACGGCAGAACTCCCTTCAATTAATTCGTGGATATTAGCATCAACAGACAAAACATTCTCGTTGCTTGCTAATAGATACGCAATCTTGGCATCAATACCTCTGGATTTACACATTGGGTGGCGTTTGATTACCAACGTTCGATTTGTCTTCTTAGCCAATGCTGCAACATAGTCTAATGCCTCCATGGCACTGATGTTCTCATGATCGGTAACCGAGTCAGAGTTGACCTGCATGGGGAAAAACAGGTAGTCCGAGGGGAGAGCGACGTGGTTCTGTGGCTGTTGATGCTTGGAGAGTTTTGTCGCCCTAAAAAAATCCCGTTTCTCGCTGATGATATTTTTGGCACTAATACTATCTATTTTATTTATTTTATCGACATATGAACTGAAGTTGACACAAATATCTGCCCACCCCGAATATCCATTTTTATCTACAGAGTACAGTCCATATATAGGTGATTCTTTTATCGAGAAAACATTTTTGTCATTATTATATGAGTGAAAGGAGAATGTAATAGATTCTTTAATTGCCAGTCTTTTTAGACCATAACAAGGAAAATTAGCAGGATTCAGTATTACTTGTAATTGTTCATCATGGAGACAAGATATAAAATTACCAATAAATTGTCGATGAATGCCTTCACTCTTACCTAGCCATTGTGGTAAGTCAAAGTAAAAACGGTTTAAATCATTCATCATAACTCCAGGTTATTAATGTAAATAAAACTTTGGGTTAGGTTAAGTTTTATTTAGCAGTCGACTGTCCGTTAAACAGTAACGATTATCATTAAAAATATGCAGATATTATATTATTTTCATCGGATCAATACAATCCGGTACTCTTGAATCGAGGTGGAGACAGAAGGGGACATCAATATCACATAGGACCTACTGGTGTTGGTACCAGTGTCATATTCAGAAACAAGTATGCTGATTAATATATTTTCCCACAGCAACAACTTTATTTGTATCGGGGTCAACATTGAGTACTATAAAACGCATTTGTGGACAGAACAGCTCCAGGCTTTTTTTACTGCATTCCGTTTGTAACCATTTATGACTGCCACTTTCGGTTTGTACCAGATTGAGGTTTGCATCCTTACTACACACAAAACCGTCCACGATTGCTTTTTGCCTTGCAGCATCCAGATTCAAGCCAATAACATTTAGCTCATCGACGTCTTTGTCATGTGAACTGGCAGAGACGCGGGTCAACGCACAACCAGTCAGGGTGAATGAAAGAATCAATAAAAAAGCGACGCGTAAGATAGCGTTGTCATTTTGATGAACATGGATAGTTCTTTGCATTGTGCTGTAGGGTCCGTTGCTGTGAAATTCCATAGGCACAGGTTTGTGTCGTACCTTGGTTGTACGCGAAAAGGACTGAGTGAGCAATGACAACGTCAACGATTTGACGTATGCGTAAAGTGTAAGGTTTGAATGGTCGTCGGTGACCAGCATGAATCCAGGAACTGCGTTGTCAGGCGTTATCAACGACCAGCACAATGATGAACCCAATATGCCAGATTTTATCCATTATTACATTGGTGCGCATAATGTATATTATGTTAAATACAATCAATGCGTACCTGACTCATGACTCTCTACGGGTCCCCCTCCATTATTCCTACTCCTTAGCTCAAATGGTAGCAAATTGCTATGCAACATTTGAACACCCATTGCTAACGAACCTGAATCAAGCGCAGCATCAGAGAATAAAAAAACCCGCCTGTTATAGCGGGCCTTATCATTAATCCCTAAAATCATGGTGTTACGATATTAAACCAGAAATCAAAGCTATCTAAATAACTAAGGAATTCATCAACTTTAGCCTGGTTGCCGGTAATGGTCACTTCGCCCTTCTCTTTCGCTTGTTTCAGCGACTCTTCCTTAAGAATGATTTTGTTGAGGGTTACACGGTTCAAAACAATGGAAGCATCCGCATTGCTGGTCTGTGCATTAGCGCTGTGGTTAAGCACTCCATTTTCCAGTTCCAGCTTATATTTTCCGCCATCGCTCCCCAAATCAACGTTAAAAACTGCTTTTGCATTTGCCGCTTTTTCACCATTGATATGTACCGCCAGATAATCAAAGAACATCTCCGGCGACATAGCTTTAACCGTATCCGGACTGGCCGTATTGGGTGTCGCGCCTTTCACGACTCCGTTACGCAATTCCTGTGCACCGGTCAGATAGAAATTGCGCCACGGGCCGGACTCTGCCTGATACCCCATCTGTTCAAGTGCATCGGCTTCCAGGTTGCGCGCGTCTTTATTGTGTGGTTCGGCAAAGACTATCTTGTTAGTCACTTGTGCCACCCAGCGGTAATTCCCCTGAGCATAGTCAGCTTTTGCTTTTTGCATGATGGCATCCACTCCCCCCATGTAATCGACATACTTTTTCGCTGCATCAACAGGCGGAAGTTCATCGAGGGTTGCCGGGTTACCGTTAAACCAGCCTAAGTAAAAGACATACGTTGCTTTCACATCATGACTCACTGAACCGTAATACCCTCGGCTGGCCCATGATTTTGCCAGACCGGATGGCAATTTGAAATTGGCGGCGATTTCATCGCGGGTCAGCCCCTGGTTTGCCATGCGCAAAGTTTGATCGTTAATGTAGCGGTACATATCACGCTGACTCTTCATTAACTTCACCACATTATCATTCCCCCAGGTTGGCCAGTGGTGCTGAGCAATAATAATGTTGGCTTTACCCCCCCAGCGAGTAATGACGTCATTGATATATTTCGACCATGCCAGCGGATCGCGGATCTTCGCGCCGCGCAGTGAATAAGTGTTATGCAAGGTATGCGTGACATCCTCCGCCGCTTCAATCATCCCCTTTTCTTCCACATACCACAGCATTTCCGACGGTGCCTCCGAACCCGGGGCCATCATAAAGTCATAGGTCAAACCATCGATAACTTCTTTCTGTCCGGTATGAGTGATGTAGTTAGTGGGTTCAATCAACGTTACCGTGCCGGCGGAGGTTGTCGTACCAAGGCCCGCGCCTACCTGACCTTTTGCATCGGGCTTCAGCAGGTTGCCATACATATAGCTGGCGCGGCGACTCATCGCATTACCTGCCATAATATTTTCCGACACGGCTTCTTTCATAAAGCCCGCCGGTGCATATACTTTTACTTTGCCGGATTTCACATCTGCTTCATCGACAACACCACGCACACCGCCGTAATGGTCAACATGACTGTGGGTATAAATAATAGCAACAACAGGTCTTTTGCCCCGATTCTGGTAGTAGAGATCCATTCCTACTTTGGCTGTTTCTGCCGAGACCAGCGGGTCAATAACGGTAATGCCTTCTTTACCTTCCATAATGGTCATGTTCGAAAGATCCAGATTGCGGATCTGATAAACGCCATCAGTGACTTCAAACAAGCCGCCGATATTGATCAATTGTGACTGGCGCCACAGGCTCGGATTCACCGTATCCGGCGCTTTATCACCCTCTTTAATGAAGGCATACTGCTGCGGATTCCAGACGGTATTTCCTTGTTTCCCTTTAATCAATTCTTGTGGCAGTGGCGCAATAAAGCCTTTGTGAGCATTAGAAAAATCGGTTTTATCCGTGAACGGGAGTTGTCCGTACAACGCATCATTCGCGCTTTTGGTCTGTGCCGTGGCCTCTTTCGCCACCTCCTGTGCCATCGCAGGAAGTGATATTAACGATGCAGAACACACCCCTGCCATAACCATATAACCAACTACTTTATTAAGTTTCATAAATCCTCGGCTAATAATATAACAATGTGCAGAAAGACGTTCTGCATATTTGATTGCTGATTGGTTTTAAAATTTTTGTATGCTGACGATAAACGTAATTCAATAATCAAAGGCTAACACGCTCATCGGCTACCGAAAAATAAAACAGTGTTTAATTTTAAATTTCGACCAATTTATTTTTAAACATCATAGTTGTGGACGCATACCTGTTAAAAAAGATAATGGCAGACATCCATTTACTGTCTATATAAAGCACATGCGCAAACTCTACCTTATCTTTTTCATTGGCACACTCTCTGCCTGTAATTCGGCACCGGTGAGCAAAATTAACAACATAATTATCCCAGTTGTACAACAGGAAGCCTCATCACCACCTGCTAATCCTGAACTGTACAGATCGTTATATCAAAAAAATAAACGGCAAATTGACAATATTGCGATGTCGCTAAAAAGTGAGTATCTTCAGGATGTTAAATCGCGTGATATTTTTGATGTTCACAGTGAGACTCACCAGGTATATATCTCTTTAACCAAGCTTGAGCAAATGCAACAGATGAACGATTACTATTATAAAGAGCAGAATAAAACTGGGCTGTTAAGCATCAATCAAACTGTTACCACATTATTTGAGTAATAAAAAAGCCTCCTCAGTAATAATGAGGAGGCTTTTTCTACATTGCGTAATTAAAGCATTGTCCTGCGTTCGACTAATCTACTCAGTCATGCTGGCCAAAACGGTAGGATACCCCTGCCGTTACTGAACTGATATCGCTGCTGGCACCAATCTGGTTTTCGTTACCCACGTTGCTTACCCATTGATATTCAAGGCGTCCAGCCCAGTTCTTATTGAAAGCATACTCTGTACCCACCGCGACTACCGGACGTATACCCGTGTCAAAATGGTTACTTCCTTTAATATCAGATTCTGCGCGATATCCCATCGCCCCTGCCCGACCATAAATATCCCAGGCATCGGTCAGACCATAACTTGCTTTCATCGTTACTTGCAACCCCTGGCTTTTCATTTGCGAACCTGATGCACCATTTCGACCATTGAATTGCATATTACCTAAGTAATCGTAACCACCTTCTACGGCAAGCCATGGTGTAATTTGATAACCGGTAAATACACCGCCACCCACATTATCACTATCAAAGCCAACATTACCGTATTTATCCCCATGGTCATTGGCTTGTTGCGTCGTGCTGGAGTCAAAATAATGTGACCAACCAAATTTACCCCCCGCGTACCAGGTACCGACATCGGCAGCAGCAAAAGCGGTTGTTGCGGTAAAAGCGTTAGCAATAATGAGTGTAATAAATGTCTTTTTCATAGCTTTCCTATCGTGGACATAGAGTTATGTTTGGAACAAATAAAGTGTCGCTACAATAGGGTATTTAGACTACGTTGATAATTGGTTTTTAATTTATTTTTGGACTTATTTAAAACCCCTCAGGTAATTTATTGATTGACGTTAGGTACCCTCCCCGTTCAAAGTCAATATATCCCCCTTTTTTTAACGCAGAGACAACATTTAAAACACTACTGCGCGATAAATGCGTACGTTCCTGAATATAATCCAGGATAGAAACGCGCAGTCGGGTCTCTTGTGGTAACAGATTCATTTCCTCTAAATGATTTCGTATCACTGAATAGGTACGCTGTTGCACCACTAAATCGTCACGGTAAAATAAATAGCCGGTATGATAGGCAAGTAATGCAGCTGCATCCTCCCACAACCCTTGTTGATGGAAGAGTTCCCTGGCTTTATGGGCATCAACACGTAATATTGTTGATTCCGCTTCTGCACGTAGCAAGTGAGCGTGCACGGGTTGGATCATCTCGGCAATACCAAACAAATGAGGCTCATAGACAGTCACAATCAACAGACCATCGGAAGAACGTAAAATAGAGAGCTCGCCTTGCAAAAACAGGTAGAGCTGAGGCTGATTTTTGTATTTCCACATGATGCGTCGTCGCGGAACAACATTGAATTTTTCGGCAATAGGTTCAAGCGCTTGCGTCAAACGCTGTATGCTTTGCTCTGGGCGTACCGGGGGTAAAATTTGCATGAGAAAACCTGTATTCTTTCAATTGATTGAGTGGCGTGAATCAATGGTTATTCCATGAAGATAGCTCATAAGCCTATTAAAATCATATGTTGCCCGATACTTAAAGCAGAAATGAGTTTTTATTTAAATTAGAACAAATGAAAAAGGCCACCAGCAGGTAGCCTGATATGGGTAAAAATGCAGCCATACCGCGCGTGTTGGACGGCAACATGACGGGAGATAGTTCAACGTGGTGATTATTAATAATGAGCGGAAAGCAACCAAATACTAGAACTGATAGCTGTAGTTAACACTGGCAAACCATAGCCACGGATTTTTGTATTCTCCGGCAAACGGATCCGATTTTACGTTCGCCGACTGCATATGCAAATATTCGACTGCAAACCCGATATTGCTGGCTGGGGTAATTTGGTACTGCGCTCCGGTGGCAAAACGCCATTCATCGCCGGTTGGTAATGAAAGTGCAACATCGCTTTGCGTTTTGTACGGTGAGCTGTCAAATGCGACACCTGCATTTATTCGCCACTGCTCATCGGGACGATACTGCACGCCCAACGCCGTATGCCATGTGTCCTGAAGACGGTTTGTCCGGTCACTTGTATGACCATTAACCTGTATCTGCGGGCTACCAAACTGACTCCAGTCCTGCCAGCCAAGATCGCCCATCAGCGACCACTGCTGACTAATATCGTGAACCAGGCTAAACATTACCTGCTGTGGTGCATGCACCTGGGTAGATAACGGCAAATCATACTCGAGATTGGGCTGGTTCGGGAATCGTACCTTGCCATCAATATTGAAATGGTAGTCGGTCTTGCTGGTCCAGGTAATACCTGCACGGGTTTGATCGGTTAAATCCATTAATAGGCCAAGACGATAGTTCATCGCCCAGTCATGGTCGTGTTGCGTCCGATCATTGCCATCATTATTCCGGGTCAGAGATAGAAAACCGTAGTTTAGCCCGGCTGCGGCACCAACGGACACCCTATCACTCAGTTTCCATGCTACCCCTGGACTTAGCGTCATCGCAACCATCGTGCTTTTTTTAATAAGTCGATCGCCTGCCCAGTCACCAAAATCAATACCGAGGCCATAGTTGCTATATAAGCCAATTCCCGCAGAAACGGTATCGTTCAGATGTTGGGTGTAAAACAGACTGGCATTAGGAAATACCTTCATGGCATTGCCGGGACTTTGCTGTTCAACAGAAGCGTTGTTGAGTGTGTAAGGAATATCCCCCCCCATTGCCTGCAATCCGGTAGTCACCTTGTGATCGGGTAAACGTGTCATTCCGGCGGGATTAGTGAGCAAGGTTGCGGCATCCTGAGCGCGCGCGGCCTGGCCTGCCCCCGCCAGTGCGGTATCCTCGGTGCCTGTTTCATAGAAATAGAGTGCGCTGGCATGCCCGACAGTCGAAAAGAGCATCCCGGAGATGAGAATAATATTTTTATTCATTGGGTTACCTGTTTGGAAGGGTAATCTTTATTGCCAGAGGAACGTTGTGGTTTCCCTGTAAAACGATAAAGTCTCCTCTCTGTTTAACAAAGATTGTTATATTGATTTTCGCAACATCATAATCATTGACCAGGAATGGTGTCTTGTTGAATTTTATCCAATATTAAATTTTATATTCCACACTACGACGTTACTATTATAAAACACGTTAGCATGGTAATAAATTTTAATGTAAAGAAATGAAAATTTAATCTTTTGATAGAAAAGTATGAGTGAAGTCGGCAAAGGAAAAACCATAGTTATGATCATAACAGAAATGTAATATGAGGTTACAACCCCCCTAACACGTTTAAGCCTTGAGAAGACTTGCCCTTCTCAAAACTGTGCGCCATGAGTAAACCTTTTAATGCAATGGCCCACGGTATCCGCTATCCGCCCAAACCTTTATATAAATGAGGTGAGCACCTCATTGTGCGAAGTACAGTTCAGGAGAACAACTCTAAATACGCTGTGGGTATCTTCTGTATTTTCGGAATGGAATCTAAGCATGTAATAACAATCAGGTATCTGATACTGCCTATTCTTCTGTCAGTTTTTGTAAATAGAAAATGGGTGATGATAGCTAATACAGGTAAAGATAGGGGTAATAACGTATGGCCTCACAATATGACTTTACTGTCACTCTCCACGATCTTGCTTTTATTCTTAAGCAGATAAAAATATCCGAAACGGCGACTAACCCGGATGGTAGCATCAACGCTGATATGCTACGGGAATTAGTCTCCAGTCCACTGTTACCTTACGGACTGCGTACTGTAGATGGTTCATGGAATAATCTCCTCCCCGGTCAGGAATTATACGGTTCGGCCGATCAGACAATGCCAAGATTAACGGCACTGAACTGGCAGGATGCGGATGAAATGACCAGTTATATCCAGATTGGTGGGACGGTTATTGATGCCGATCCTCGTGTTATTAGTAACTTAATTTCGGACCAAACTGCCGCCAATCCGGCCGCGCTGGAGGCATTTAACGCCTTAAAAGATGCTCCCGGGGGGGGGACGACTACTGGAAATGGCAGTTTATCTATTCCCAACCAATCCCCTGACATTGGCCTTTCTCCGGCGTTTAATGGCTGGATGACTTTCTTTGGTCAGTTTTTTGACCATGGTCTGGACCTCATCCCTAAAGGAGGAAACGGCATCGTCTTCATTCCATTACAACCCGACGACCCTTTATATGTTGAAGGTTCGTCGACCAACTTTATGTTATTAACCCGGGCAACGGTCGATGAAAATCGAGAAACCGTTAACCTTACAACCCCATTTATCGACCAGAACCAAACCTACACCTCTCATCCGTCGCATCAGATCTTTA
This sequence comes from Citrobacter sp. wls619, assembly GCF_005281345.1. Taxonomy (GTDB): domain Bacteria; phylum Pseudomonadota; class Gammaproteobacteria; order Enterobacterales; family Enterobacteriaceae; genus Citrobacter. The sequence goes on along the minus strand of NZ_SZXJ01000060.1, from coordinate 30,583 downwards.
TCCGTGAATATGTATTAATTGACGGTAAACCTGAGCCGACGGGTAATTTATTAGGTGGGGCTAACGGTGGGCTGGCAACCTGGGCTGACGTCAAGAATCAGGCGGAAACGCTACTCGGCATCAAATTGACCGATCAGGATGTGTTTAATGTGCCGCTTCTGGCGACTGATCGTTACGGTAATTTGATTTTAAGTGAAAATGGAAAAGTACAGATTGTTACCACGAGCGGGCTGGTAGAAGCCAATGGCGGTCTGTTACCTGAGGGCACCTTCCGAACCGGGCATGCTTTTCTCGATGATATTGCGCATACTGCCGCGCCAAAAGCGGGTTTACTGGCAGATGATGACGACGTTATTGGCGGGCAACAGCCAGCGGGCACGTACGATGATGAACTCCTGGATCGCCACTTTATCACCGGTGACGGGCGCGGTAATGAAAACATTGGGCTAACTGCCGTTCATGCCGTATTTCACAGTGAACATAACCGCCTGGTTGAGCAATATAAAACCACCCTGCTGGAAACCGGTGATATTGACCTTATCAACCAGTGGCTGATGCCCTCACATCAAATCACTGAGCTACCCGCTGACACCAGTACGCTGGTCTGGAACGGTGAATACCTCTTCCAGGCGGGGCGATTCTCCACGGAAATGCAGTACCAGCACCTCGTTTTCGAGGAGTTTGCTCGCACCGTACAACCTGCCGTCGATCCGTTTGTTTTTTCAAACACGGCAGATATCAACCCGCAGATCTTTGCTGAATTTGCGCACGTGGTTTATCGCTTCGGGCATTCAATGCTCACAGAAACCGTAGCGCGTACCGACATTGACATGCAAAGCGGTGATATTGGTCTGATTGCCGCATTCCTCAATCCGGTGGCATTTAATGAAATTAACGGTGCCACCGTGTCCGATGAACAGGCAATCGGCGCGATTGTTCGGGGTATGACGCGACAAGTCGGTAACGAGATTGATGAGTTTATTACTGACGCCTTGCGTAATAACCTGATTGGCCTGCCGCTTGATTTGGGGGCGCTTAACATTGCCCGTGGACGTGATACGGCTATGCCGTCGCTGAACCAGGCCCGTGAACAGTTCTTTGCATTAAGCGGAGATAGCCAGCTTCGGCCGTACACCAGTTGGGCCGACTTCACCACATATCTGAAGAACCCGGCCTCCATAATCAACTTTATGGCCGCCTATGGTCAGCACGAACTGATCCTCAATGCCACCAGCCTGGAGGGTAAACGCGCAGCGGTTAATTTCCTGTTATTTGGTGATGCCAACAACGCTCCACCAGCAGACGCAATGGATTTCTTCAACAGTACCGGCGCATGGGCCAGCAAAGAAACGGGTCTGAATAAGGTCGATTTCTGGATTGGAGGGCTTGCTGAACGCAAAAATGAATTTGGCGGCATGCTCGGATCAACCTTCAATTTTGTCTTCGAAACACAGATGGAAATGTTGCAGGACGGCGACCGTTTCTACTATTTGAGCCGGGTACAAGGATTGAATTTACTGAACGAACTGGAAGCCAACTCGTTTTCTGCCCTGGTTATGCGCAACAGCGATCTCGGTGAAGAGGGTTCTTCTCACCTGCCTGCTAACCTGTTTCAGACCCCAGACCATATATTCGAAGTAAACCGCGTGCTGCAAACGGAAATCGACCCTAAATGGGGGAATCCGCTGAAAGATCTGCTCTCGCCGTTGCTGGTACGGCGCGATCCTGGGGTGGATGTGGACGGTGACGGTTTCGCCGATGGTGGTTATCTGAAATATACCGGCGATGGTCATGTGGTGCTTGGCGGTACCGCAGGGAACGATACGCTCATCGGAGGGAAAGGTATCGACAGCCTGTGGGGAGATGGTGGTGACGACCGTCTGGACGGCGGCGATGAAGCGGATGTGGTTCACGGTGGTGATGGCGATGACATCATTACGGACACTGGTACACCCGTAGGCGATGCTGACTTCCTCCATGGTGATGCCGGGCACGATGTCATCTTCTCTGGTAACGGAAACGATCTGGTCTTTGGCGGCACGGGCAGTGACTTCGTCGTAGTCGGTGAAGATGCCCAGGAGGTTTTTGCTGGGCAGGACAACGACTTTGCGCTTGGGGGATCGGGTGGTGATTTCCTGATGGGTAATGAGGGCGATGACTGGCTGGAAGGCGGTGATGGGTTTGACACACTCGCGGGTGATAACTCTGAGCTGTTCTTCAACAGCACCATTATTGGTCACGATGTCCTGAACGGTCAGGGTAACGATACGGACTACGATGGCGAAGCCGGTGATGACATCATGGTTCAGGGCGCGGGGATCCAGCGTAATAATGGTATGGCCGGTTTCGACTGGGCGATCCATAAAGGCGATCCTAATGGCGCTAACTCTGACCTGGGTATCCCGATTTTCGTCAACCAGCAGGAGTTTATTCTGCGCGACCGTTTTGACCTGGTCGAAGGTCTGTCTGGCTGGAAACACAATGATATCCTGACCGGTACGGAACAGCCGATCGGTACTGCACCGGTTCAGGGTGTCCCCCTCTCTAATAATCTGACCCAGGAAGGTGCCGACAGAATCGACGGTCTGCAGGCTATTCTCGGTGTTGCGCGTTCAGCCAATCCGGATGCGGTGTTACTCAATCCGGACGATGGTAGTGACATTCTACTCGGCGGCGGCGGTAGCGACCGCATTATGGGTAAAGCCGGCAATGACATCATTGATGGCGACGCCTGGCTGAACGTGCGTATTGCTGTTTCAGGTATGCCGGGGCTCACCAGCGCCGAAAGCATGGCTGAGCTGAAATCGTACATGCTGGCAGGTACGCTGAAACCGAACCAGTTGTCGATTGTGCGCGAAATCCTGCATGAGGGCGATGGCACGGAAACTGACGTGGCAGTGTATCGCGATGCCAGTAGCAACTATGCCTTTACCCGAATGGCAGATGGTAGCCTCAGAGTCGATCACGCCACCCCTAATGCCGCATTGAACCTGAATGATGGCGTTGACCGCCTGTTGAATATCGAAAAACTGGAATTTGGCGATGGTCAACAGCTGTGGGTCACGGCGCAACACGCGACGGGCGACCTGGCAATCAGTCGTGCAAACCCGTCGGTGGGTGACCTGTTACGGGTTAACGTAGCAAACCTGCTCGATGGCAACGGTCTTGCGGCAGATGTCGCAATCACCATGACATGGCAGGCTTTGATTAACGGACAATGGCAGGATCAGGCAACCGGCGTGGAGTTCAGCGTTCCCGGCTCAATCCAGGGCGCTCCGCTGCGTGTTGTCGCCAGTTTCAATGACCGAATGGGCGATGCCGAGACCTTAGTATCGGCACAAACTCAGGCCGTCCTGCCACGTAATCAGGCGACAACAGGTGCGCCGGTGATTAATGACCTCACGCCAACGGAAAGTCTGACGCTGACGGCGGTGGTTTCAGGTATCGCCGACGCTGATGGCCTGAGTGGCGGAAATTTCAGCTACCAATGGAGAATGAGTTCACCGACCGGCTTCGTCAACATCAACGGCGCAACATCTGCCACCTTCACGCCTGGCCAGGCTATGGTCGGCCGCACGTTGCAGGTGGTCGTCACTGTCGTCGATGATGAAGGTAACCCCCCGGTTATCCTGACGTCGACAACCACGCAGCCTGTTGGCGATCTGATCGTGGGTAATAATGGTGCCAATACGCTCATCGGCACCGCATGGAGTGACATCCTGCGCGGTGAAAACGGCAATGACACCTTACTGGGAGGCGCGGGTGATGACCTGTTAGTCGGCGGCGCAGGTAATGACTCTCTCTCCGGCCAGGCGGGACAAGATACGCTGCAAGGTGACGCGGGTAACGATATCCTGGACGGTGGTCTTGGCGCTGACAGTATGACCGGCGGCACAGGGAATGATACCTACATCGTTGATGATTTTGGTGATGTTGTGATCGAAGATCTTAACGGCGGGACGGATATTGTCCGCACGACTCTCAGCAGCTATGACCTGACCGATAACGTGGAAGAGTTGGTCTTTACCGGGAACGGTAGTTTTATCGGTACTGGTAATTCAATCGCCAACATCATCACGGGCGGTAGCGGTAATGACTATCTGTTCGGTATGGGCGGCAATGACCAGTTGTTTGGCGGTATCGGAAATGACTTCCTGGATGGCGGCGATGGCGCCGATAACCTGCAGGGTGGGAACGGTAACGACGTCATGATTGGCGGCGCGGGTGCCGACACCCTCTCTGGCGGTAATGGCGACGATATTCTCAATGGTCAGGAAGGAAACGATATCCTGGATGGCGGAACCGGAAGTGATATTTTCGCCTTCGGAGCCAACTTCGGCCAGGACCGTATCACGGGTTTCGACAGTAATCCCAATGGCGGACAGGACTTCCTTGACCTCGTTTTGCTAGGCATTAACGCGGAGAACTTTGCCAGCAGCGTCTCTATCACCGGAAATAACGGCAACACTATCGTGACCATCGGCACTGACACTATCACGTTAGTTGGCGTCAATTCGACCACCGTTAATATGGGTGATTTTTATCTGGAAATGCCGACTACCCTTGCCAGCAACAATGGCAATAGTTCATTGATCGTATAAGGAGAAGACTATGTCGCGCCAGCATACGCCAACAGAACTGAATGATGCATTAAAAGGAACGAAACCTACTTTTCTGATGCTGCTGTTTTTTAGTTGTGTGATTAATATGCTTATGCTGGCGCCGGCAATCTATATGTTGCAGGTTTACGATCGCGTACTGGTGAGTAAAAACACCACGACGCTGCTAATGCTCACCTTATTAATTGTCGGTTTGTACATTATTATTGCCATGATTGAATCTGCTCGCGCACAGGTCATGGTAAGACTGGGAAATAGGCTGGATATAAAGCTCAGCCAATTAGTTTTTAATGCGGCTTTTAGAAGAAAAATGTCCACCGGTGATAACAACCCGGCACAATCTTTAGCCGAGCTCGATCAGATCCGCCAGTTTCTCTCCGGGAACAGCTTGTTTTCATTGCTGGATATTCCGTGGACGCCGATTTATCTGTTTATTGCCTTTCTGGTACATCCCCTGTTGGGATACCTGTCTCTGGGCGGAATCACTCTATTATTCATTCTGACACTGGTTTCAGAGTTCTCCACTAAGCGCCCGATTCAACAAGCCCATGCCTTAACCATCAATAATGCCAGCAGGCTGAATAAACAGCTGCAAAACTCAGATGCTATCGAGGCGATGGGTATGCTTTCTACCCTAAAAGCAAACTGGCAGGAACAGCATAATAAAGTGCTGGCATTGCAAACACAGATCGCCGATAAAACGGCGGGGTTAAGCAGCCTGAGCCGATTTGTTCGCGTGTTGCTACAATCTGTCGCGTTGGGCGCCGGGGCGTTGCTGGTAATTGGTGGGCATATTACCCCAGGCCTGATGATCGCCGCCTCGATTATTCTTGGACGCGTCCTGAACCCGGTAGAACAAGTCATTGGCAGTTGGAAGCAGTTTGTCCAGTTTCGTAGCGCGTGGCATCAGTTATCGGAACTGCTAAAGGAGTATCCGGCCCCGCAAGATGTGCTGACCCTGCCGCGTCCGCAAGGCAACATCAGCGTTGAAGGCGTGTTTGCGACAGCTCCCGGACAACACGCCCCGTTGCTGCGTAATATCTCCTTTCAACTCGAACAAGGTGAAGTGCTGGGGATTATCGGTCCTTCTGCATCCGGAAAAACATCGCTGGCGAAAGTACTGGTCGGTGTCTGGAAGACGTTATCAGGAAAAGTCAGGTTGGACGGTGCAGATATTTGCCAGTGGGATAAAGCCCTGCTGGGGCCCTCGATAGGCTATCTGCCACAGGATGTTGAACTGTTTGACGGCACTATCGCACAGAACATTGCGCGTTTTACGAAAAATGACAGCGAACTGATCGTGGCGGCCGCACTTCTGGCGGGTGTACACGAGATGATCCTGCGCCTGCCGCAGGGGTACGATACACCGCTCGGCGCAGGTGGATACCAGTTGTCCGGCGGGCAGCGCCAGCGTATTGGGCTGGCGCGTGCTGTCTACAACAACCCCGCATTTATCGTCCTTGATGAACCGAATGCCAATCTTGATGATGCCGGGGAGTTTGCTCTCATTAAAGCCATCAACACGCTGCGAACACAGGGACAAACGACCGTGATTATATCGCACCGTCCTACTCTGCTCGGTGCGGTCAATAAAGTTTTACTGCTCAATGACGGCGCTATTCAGGAGTTCGGCACACGCGATCAGGTCTTCGCCCATCTGCGCCAGGCTAACGTGCTGAAACCAGTGGCAACACCCTCTTCATCCATCAACGAACAGCAGCGCGAGGCATGAAGATGAAAAAGAATCCCAATAACGCGGACGTCACCGGTGTGGATACCAACATCTGGTCCCCTATTGTTCGCGGTGTCGTTGTCATTGTGCTGGGGGTGGGTGGTTTCTTATTTTGGGCAGTGCAAGCCCCTTTAGATGCGGGTGTCGTTGCGGACGGTACGGTAACCGTATCCAGTAACCGAAAAACTATTCAGCATCTTAGCGGCGGTAGAGTGACGGATATTTTTATTAAAGAGGGTGACCTGGTTAAGCGAAATCAGGTGCTTGTCCGCCTGGATAAGATGCAACTCGACATGCGCTACAGCGCGTTAAACGCACAGTATATTTCCGCCAAAAGCATTGAAGATCGTTTGTTAGCAGAAAGAGATGGCCTGGAGGCAATCGTATTTAATTCCATGCTGACGCAGCAGTTTTCCGGTAATAAACGGCTGGCAGAAGTCAGGAATCTACAGGCCAAACTGTTCGATACACGGCGCAAAACGATGCAGGATGAATTGTCCATGATTCAGGAAACGCTCGATGGCCTGGTCGGGCAAACGGACAATCTTAATAAAATAAAAGGATACCGCGATCACCAGTTCAACCTGATTAATCGGGAGTTGGGCGCGATTCGGGCGCTGAGTGAAAAAAACTATTACCCCAAGGCGCAATTACTGGTGCTGGAGCGCGAGGCGGCCGAAATATCCGGCAGTGTGTCCGAAGATATTTTGAACATTGCTAAACTCAAATCCCAGCAAAACGAATTAAAAATCAAAGCGTATCAGGTACGGCATCAGTATTTACGCGAAGTTGAGTCCGAACTAACTGAAAACCAAAAAGAAGTGGCGATGCTGGAGGATGAACTGGTTTCTACCCGCCATGAACTGGATAACACGGAGATTCGCTCCCCAATCAACGGTGTCGTTCTGGATGTCAAAGTCAGTACCGTCGGCGGTGTGATTCAGCCCGGTGAGCATCTCATGGATATCGTTGCCGCTGGACAGCCGATGCAAATCGACGCCAGGATACCGGTGCACGCCATTGATAAACTGGCCCCAGGTTTAACCGTTGACGTGCTGTTTCCTGCCCTGAACCATGCGCTGTTACCTTCCGTACCAGCCCGAGTTCTGACCATCTCAGCCGATCGTTTAATTGATGAAGCAACGCAACAGCCCTATTATCTCGCCGAAGTGCAGGTTTCCGCAGAAGGCGCCCGTTTGCTGGGCGATTACAAGATTAAAGCGGGCATGCCCGCGAGCGTGACCATCAAGACCGGCGAGCGAACGTTTTTAAGCTACCTGTTTAAACCGCTGATCGCCCGTCTGGAACTGGCCTTTAAGGAGTACTGAGCGCACATTGCTGGCATGGTGCTCATTCGCAGTGCTATGCCGGTTTATACCATTGCTGGTCGCCTTGCTTTCTTGTAACCTTTCGCTCGCGCGACTGACAAAATCTGGAACCACCGAACTGGACTTCATATGAATGCTCATATTTCTAAAGACCCCTTGCATGGTGTGACGCTTGAAATGCAGGTCAATGCCCTGGTTGATCGTTATGGTTGGGCTGAACTTGGCCAACGGATAAACATCAACTGTTTTAAAAATGAACCGAGCGTTAAATCCAGTTTGAAGTTTCTGCGTCGTACGCCGTGGGCGCGGGCAGAAGTTGAAGCACTGTATCTTGATTCTCTGCATGACGTTGCACCAGAACCCACCGCTCCAGCTATTGATCCCTGGGCTAACAGCCGCAACAAGAAAAAATAAGAGCAAAATCCGATGTCAGCATCCGGTTTTTTTTCAGGTCATTATCAGAAAAAACTGGCGACTCTCCTCGCCCGTTCCCGCAACACGCTACCGCTAACCAATGTGAAATGGTTTGCCGTACTGGTTGGCAGTATGCTGTTACTTGGCAGTTGCTCTTCACAACCGCTAGGACCGAAGGATACCCCTCATCCCCCGGTCACTACTCCGCAACAGAGTAAAGAGCCGGTTCGTGGTATCTGGCTGGCAACGGTTTCCCGTCTGGACTGGCCGCCAATCTCATCTGTAAACATCAGTTCACCCGCCATCCGCATCAGCCAGCAGCAAAAAGCGCTGACGGATAAGCTGGATAATCTGAAACGTCTTGGGATCAATACCGTCTTTTTCCAGGTAAAACCGGACGGCACTGCGCTGTGGCAATCCAAAATTCTTCCCTGGTCAGACACCCTGACTGGCACCATCGGCCAGGATCCTGGTTACGATCCGCTGCAATTTATGCTCGATGAGGCGCACAAACGCGGGATGAAAGTTCATGCGTGGTTTAACCCCTACCGCGTCTCCGTCAATACGAAACCGTCAACGGTCGCAGAATTAAACCGCACGCTGTCGCAGACCCCGTCCAGCGTTTACGTGCTGCATCGCGACTGGATCCGCACATCGGGTGAACGTTTTGTACTGGACCCGGGTATTCCTGACGTGCGCGACTGGATAACCAGCATCGTGGCGGAAGTTGTTGAGAATTACCCGGTGGATGGCGTGCAGTTTGACGACTACTTCTATACCGAATCGCCGGGTTCGACGCTAAACGACAGCCAGACTTTCAGAAAGTATGGTCAGGGTTTTGATTCAAAAGCAGACTGGCGACGTCATAACACGCAACGGCTGATCGAACAGGTTTCACAGACCATCAAAAAGCTTAAGCCTGACGTGGAGTTTGGCGTCAGTCCTGCAGGCGTGTGGCGTAATCGATCCCACGATCCGGCAGGCTCCGACACCCGAGGGGCGGCCGCGTATGATGAATCGTATGCCGATACCCGGCGCTGGGTGCAATTAGGTCTGCTGGATTACATTGCACCACAACTGTACTGGCCTTTCGCCCGTGATGCGGCGCGTTATGATGTACTGGCAAAATGGTGGGCTGGCGTGGTGAAATCCACCCATACCCGCCTGTATATAGGCGTTGCGCTGTATAAAGTGGGTGAGCCGTCACGAAAAGAACCAGACTGGACGGTACAAGGCGGTGTGCCGGAGTTGAAAAAGCAACTCGATCTGAACGAGTCCGAACCGCATATTAATGGCACTATCTTGTTTCGGGAGGACTATCTTAACCAACCGCAAACCCAGGAAGCCGTGACCTATATTCGTGAACGTTGGGGACGCTAAGTGCTGCCGGGGGCTGGTGAGCGGAGATAAACGCTGACGTAACGGATAAACTTCCCGATAAACACCCCGGCAAACACGCCACCGGTAATGATTGCCAACGCGCTCATTACCGGCTGGCGTAGAATATCGGGAGCGATAGCATTCAATACACCTTGTACATATTTGATGCCAAAGGCCAACATCATGAACGGTAATGCAGAGTAATCTGCCGGGCGATGAATGCTGCGTGGTGTGGTACTGCGTGCCAGACGGCTGGGGTTTATCAACATATAGCCCACAATCACGCCGCTAATAATACCAACCATCCACTGTAGATACGTGCTGATGGACCGATCGCGGTAAGTGACCAGATCGTAAATATCCCAAAAAAGAAAGAGCGCTGGGATCAGTGCCAGCTTTTCCAGCGTAACCGTTGCGGGTATCCTGGCTTTAATCCCCCGAAATAACAGGAAGACCAACAAGACATATACCCACACCGGTGTGTGCACCAGCATCGCTACGACAAACTCAGCCATATTCTGGCTCCTGACGTGTTAACCACGTTAAGTGTAGCCTGGTGTTGTCCGGGCGCAGACGATGCACCCGGATACTTTACGTGGGGATTAGGCCGCTGAAGGCTCCGGCAATTTGAATGAGGAAACCAGTAACGCTAATTGTTCCGCCTCTTCTTTCAGCACCTGGGTTCGTGTGGCGGCATCATCAATCAACGATGCGTTTTGCTGCACGGTGCTGTCCATTTCGGTGACGGCGAGGGTGACTTCGGAAACGCCCTTGCGCTGCTCGTCACCCGCGACACGGATTTCCCCCATCAGTTGGCTAACCTGACGCACGTTGTTGACCAGCTCTTCCAGGCGCTCACCTGCATTGTGGATTTGCTGGCTGCTGCTGCCAACATGTGAAACGGACTCATCAATCAACGCTTTGATTTCCTGGGCAGCAGTGGCACTGCGCTGTGCCAGGGTACGAACTTCTGATGCGACAACCGCAAATCCTCTGCCTGCATCCCCCGCTCTGGCGGCTTCAACGGCGGCATTCAGCGCCAGAATATTGGTCTGGAATGCAATACTGTCGATGACGGCGACAATTTCCACCATTCTACCGGACGAGGCACTGACGTTATCCATTGTCGAAATCACACCCTGCATCACGTCGCCACAGCGATTCGCCGTTTGCGCAGTGTTGTCGGAAAGTTCATCTGCCAGTTGCGTGTTGCTCGCATTTTGATGAACGGTCGCATTTAACTGTTCCATCGCCGCCGAGCTCTCTTCCAGCGCGGCCGCCTGCTGAGTAACCCGTGAAGACAGCTCCATGTTACTGTCGGCCAGGCTGACGGCGTTATTAGCTACCACCACGCTACTGCTTCTGACGGTGATCAGAATGGCGGAAATTTTATCGACGAACAGGTTAAAGGCTTCCGCAATATCTGAAATCTCATCTTTACCGCGAACATCCAGACGTCGGGTAAGATCGCCTTCGCCCTGTGCGATATCATCGAGCGCGCGACGAGTATCATCGAGACGAGAGATCAAGCGACGCACCACCAGCCATGACCCTACCAGCAACACGGTCATAATCGGGATCAGCACTTCCAGCACATCCTGCATCATGACTTTGGCGAGGCCAACGATGCGCGTTTCCGGTGTCACCAGCCCCACGACCCAGCCAGTATCAGCCATTGGGAACAACATGACGCGTGACGGGGCATTCAGTACGCTGTCGCTTTCCAGCGTGATGGTTTTCACGCCATCAGTCGCGCGAAGCGATTTCAGCCCGGCTTCTACCGGGGCCAGCCAGTGTGCGCTTTGCGCCAGATCGCTAAAGGTTTTGTATTTTGTCTGATCGGCCTGGGGGAAATAGAGGATCTGACCCTGTTTATCAACCACAAATGCGTAGCCACCGGTACTGTTGCCCTGCTGCTGCATAAAGGTCGCAACGTTATCCAGACGAATATCGGTGGTGGCCACACCGGCAAACTTACCGGCTAATTGATACGGAATACTGCATGTCACCATGTTCACGCCGGAACTGGCATCCTGGTAAACATCAGACCACAGGCAACTGTTTTGTGAGTGACCCTTCGCATGCTGATACCAACTTTCATTGTGATAACCGGCAGATCCTTCGGCATTATAATCATTCGAAAAATCAAGCTTGCCCTCAGCATTGCGCGCCCAAAAAAAGCTACGTTTCTCGACTCCCGGGGTAAACGCGTTTGGCTCCGGCCAGATCCCGCCGCCGGTAATAATTGAGTGGCTGTCTTCGCCAATCAGGTGTGGAACCACGCTTTGATATAAAGACTCATCATTAGGCAGTACTTCGGCCAGTCGTGACAGACTGACGGTTTCGCCCTCGATACGAGAAAGCACCGTACTCAGTTGACGGGTTAAACCTTGCCCTGTCTCTTCTATCAGGGCGGTATTGATTTCAACGACCCGTGGCTGACCACGCCAGAGCATAATTGCAACAATAACAAGGGTGGTCACCGCAAGCAGCAGGATGCCGCCAATGGTTAACCGCGTTGAAATACGAGTAGGATACCAGGCCATACAAACTCCTTCTGCAAAAGGCTAACTTTTACCCAGTATCGGCACAGGAGTTTATATCTTTATAACGTTTTCTTAAGTATTACGAAATAAATAAGTGACATTGTCACGAATAGCAAAACCCAGCACTCTGGCTGGGTTTTAATACATAGTTAATCTTATTTAGATAATTCTTTTTTGATTTCTTCTTTTATTTTGCTTAATTCACTTTGCGGATGTTTTTTGCAAAGTTCAACGGTCAGAGGCACAGCTGTAGTGATGGTTTCGTTATAGTCAACGAAGTCGCCGCCTTTGAAGTCTTCATCTTCATTCAGCACCCAGAAAGCAACCGGAGCCATAGTTTGCGGGTTCAAATCAATAAACTCCTGGCAGCTCATGCCTTTCGGAGTGACTTCAGTTTTAGCGTTATCAGTTGCTGCATTGACGCTTACACTGGTTAACAGCGCTGCGACCAGGATGCCTGCTGTAGAAAGGGAGAATTTATTCATTGTAGTACTCCATTTAAAATCCAGATAATATCTACACTTGCGCTTTAAACCGTTAATGTAGTTCGCAAAAAATAATACTCCCACCGTCGAAAGAATAAAGATTACGGCTATCGATATGGCTGAAATTTATATTTCACATTACTGATTCTGATGTCTGATAAGAAATGTTGCACACAATGTGATCGTTACGACGAAATCAGCAGATTCATCCCTCACTTCCCCTACCGTTGCACCAAAACTGAACTACGCTGCACAAATGTTGATCATTAGTTAATGGAAATTTATGTTTTTTAACAAAGAGCCCCGACGCAGCGCTGTCGCCGACCTGGCACGCGTCCTGCATTGTTAATCCGGTAACAGTGAAGCGGTATCTGACAAACAACTAACAGCGAGATGGTAATGACATCAAAACCTGAGTTATTTACCCGCATAGAACAGACCTTTAGCCAGTTAACGCCCAGCGAAAAGCGCGTTGCCGGGTGGTTGTTAGCGCACGCTGCACAGATCCCTTTTGAAACGGCAGACGGCATCGCAAAAGCAGCAGGAACCAGCGGCATTACCGTCGGGCGCTACCTGCGTAAACTCGGGTTTCGTAACCTGGAAGATGCGAAAGCCAGCCTGCGTGAAATCCCTGCAATCCCCTATCAGCCCTGGGGAATGAACGAGCGCCTGGACTCCTGGCACCAGCAGCAAAATCTTCCTGATCGCGTGCAACAGTCGCTGCTGCTGGAAATTGACGCCATCACCCACGTCTACCAACTGGCGCAAAGCGAGACATTTTTACGTATTGCGCAGCAATTAGCGCAGGCAGAAGCCGTTTATATTCTCGGGATCCAGTCCACCCGCGGGATCGCCAACGCCTTTTTTAGCCATCTGGAATATCTGCGCCCGAAAGTGAGTTACTCCGAAGGGCTTTCCGGTAGCTGGGTTGAGTCGCTGAACTCGGGATTTAATCAACCTTATGTCGTGATCACCGATACGCGCGCTTACTCGGCGACATCCCGACAATATTGCCGCGTTGCCGGTGAGCGCGGCATTCCTCTCGCGTTAATCACGGATGTCTGGTGCCCCTGGGCCAGAGACTATGCCATTGATTTACTTCAGGTGAAAACGGACACCGGGCACTTCTGGGATTCGCTTGCGCCGGTAAGTTGCCTGTTCAACCTATTACTCTCCGCGGTGGTCGCGCAGCTGGGCGACTCCCTCGCGGGACGCCTGCAAACTAATCGCCAGTTACAACAACAATTTGGTCAATTCGAACAATAAACAGGAAACGTGCTATGTCAGATACCCCACAACTGGTCGATTTGTCGGTGATATTCCCGTCACTGCATATCGATCTGAAATACGCTACAGCCGATAACATTACCGGCGCGCCTATCTACCAGGAAGCGCGCTGCCTGCTGCATTCCGAGGCCGTCACTGCGCTGGCCAAAAGCATCAGCATCGCGCAGCTGGCGGGTTTGTCATTGGTGGTGTATGACGCGTACCGCCCACAGCAGGCGCAGGCGATACTGTGGAATGCCTGTCCGGATCCGCAGTATGTGGTGGATGTGGCGATCGGCTCAAATCACAGCCGGGGTACGGCCATTGACGTCACGCTGATGGACGCTCGCGGTAATGTGCTCGATATGGGGGCCGGTTTTGATGAAATGCATGACCGTTCCCATGCCTGGCACCCTTCAGTTCCTCCGGCTGCGCAGCGTAATCGACTGCTGCTCAATGCCATCATGTTCGGCGGCGGTTTTGTCGGCATCAACAGCGAGTGGTGGCATTTCGAACTGCCGAATGCCGCGCGTTACCCACTGCTTGACGATCAAATAGCTTGTTACACTGTCACGTCTATAACAACACAACATCCCCTTTAATTCTGGAGCCTGGTTATGAAGACTACACCTGCGTTAACCGCGTTTTTTCGCCCCGCTCTGTTAGCCGTTGCGCTGGCGGTCGCCTTGCCTGCCGCGCAGGCCGCCGTCCCTAAAGACATGCTGGTTATCGGTAAAGCCGCCGATCCACAAACGCTCGACCCTGCGGTCACAATCGATAACAACGACTGGACGGTGACTTATCCCTCATATCAACGTTTGGTTCAGTACAAAACAGAGGGCGGCAAAGGTTCCACGGAAGTTGAAGGTGATTTGGCCAGCGGCTGGAAAGCGTCTGATGACCAAAAAGAATGGACCTTTACCCTGAAAAACGATGCTAAATTCGCCGACGGCACGCCAGTGACCGCTGATGCAGTAAAACAATCTTTTGAGCGCCTGCTCAAGATCGGTCAAGGGCCGGCTGAGGCATTTCCGAAAGATCTGAAAGTTGATGCCATCGACAACAACACGGTGAAATTTACCCTTAGCCAACCATTCGCGCCGTTCTTATATACGCTGGCCAATGACGGTGCCTCAATTATCAACCCGGCGATCTTAAAAGAGCATGCCGCGGATGATGCTCGTGGATTCCTGGCACAAAATACGGCTGGGTCTGGTCCCTTCATGTTGAAGAGCTGGCAAAAAGGACAACAACTGGTGCTGGTACCCAACCCACATTATTCCGGCCCTAAACCCACGTTTAAACGCGTATCGGTCAAAATCATCGGAGAAAGCGCCTCCCGTCGTTTGCAACTCTCCCGTGGCGATATTGATATCGCCGATGCACTCCCTGTTGACCAGCTTGCTGCCCTCAAACAGGAAGGTAAAGTGAACGTGGCGGATTACCCATCATTGCGTGTGACCTATTTATACCTGAACAACAGCAAGGCGCCGCTCAATCAGGTGGATTTGCGCCGCGCCATCTCATGGGCCACGGATTATAAGGGGATGGTGAAAGGGATCCTGAGCGGTAACGGCAAGCAGATGCGTGGTCCTATTCCTGAGGGAATGTGGGGTTTTGATGACAAAGCCATGCAGTACAGCTTTGATGAAACGAAAGCAAAAGAAGCATTAGGCAACGTTGCCAACAAACCCGAAACCCTGAGCTTCCTGTATTCCGATAACGATCCGAACTGGGAGCCGATTGCTCTCTCCACTCAGGCCAGCCTCGGCAAGTTAGGCATTAAGGTGAAACTGGAAAAACTGGCAAATGCCACCATGCGCGACCGCGTCGGTAAAGGTGACTATGACATTGCCATCGGTAACTGGAGCCCGGACTTTGCTGACCCGTACATGTTCATGAACTACTGGTTCGAGTCGGATAAGAAAGGCTTGCCGGGTAACCGTTCATTCTATGAAAACAGTGAGGTCGATAAGTTGCTGCGCAGCGCGCTGGCCACCACCGACCAGGTTGCCAGAACTAATGATTACCAGCAGGCGCAAACCATCGTCATTGATGAAGCGGCTTACGTCTATTTATTCCAGAAAAACTACCAGCTGGCGATGAATAAAGACGTCAAAGGTTTTGTCTTCAACCCCATGCTGGAACAGGTCTTCAACATCGCCACCATGAGCAAATAAGCCACGTTAATGCGGAGCCGATTTGGCTCCGCAAGGGGAAGCCAATGACGTTCTGGAGCATTTTACGCCAGCGATGCTGGGGACTTATCCTGGTGGTTGCCGGTGTCTGTGTAATCACTTTTATTATTTCGCACCTGATCCCGGGCGACCCCGCACGGCTGCTGGCCGGCGATCGCGCCAGCGATGAAATTGTCGAAAATATTCGCCAACAGCTGGGACTGAATCAGCCGCTGTATATTCAGTTTTTCCGTTACGTCAGCGATATTTTTCAGGGTGATTTAGGCACCTCCATTCGCACCGGCCGTCCGGTGCTGGATGAACTGCGCGTATTCTTCCCTGCGACGCTTGAATTGGCCTTCTGCTCTCTGCTGCTGGCGCTGATCATCGGTATCCCGCTGGGTATTCTGTCTGCTGTCTGGCGCAACCGTTGGCTCGACCACCTCGTCCGCCTGATGGCTATTACCGGTATTTCGACCCCGGCATTCTGGTTGGGCCTCGGCGTTATCGTGCTGTTTTATGGCCACTTGCAGATTTTACCCGGCGGCGGGCGGCTTGATGACTGGCTCGATCCTCCTACGCACGTTACCGGTTTCTATCTGGTTGATGCGCTGCTGGAAGGTAACGCCGAGGTCTTTTTCAATGCCCTGCAGCACCTGATCCTGCCGTCGCTGACGCTGGCCTTTGTGCACTTAGGGATCGTTGCCCGACAGATTCGCTCCGCCATGCTGGAACAACTGAGCGAAGATTATATCCGCACCGCGCGGGCCAGTGGTTTACCGGGTTGGTACATCATTTTGTGTTATGCGCTGCCGAATGCGTTGATTCCGTCGATAACCGTGCTGGGTCTGGCCCTGGGCGATCTGCTCTATGGCGCGGTACTGACCGAAACGGTCTTTGCCTGGCCAGGCATGGGCGCCTGGGTTGTGACCTCCATTCAGGCGCTCGATTTCCCGGCAGTCATGGGATTTGCCGTGGTGGTCTCTTTTGCGTATGTGCTGGTCAACCTGGTGGTGGATCTCCTTTACCTGTGGATTGACCCGCGAATCGGACGTGGAGGTGCACAGTGATGCTCACACAAGAAACACCCGCCCCATCACCAGCGATCCGCCGCCGTGTTGACTGGGCAAAACTATTCTGGATGATGAAGAGCAGTCCGCTGACGCTGATTGGCGGCGTCATTATTGTACTGATGCTACTGTTAATGGTGCTCTCTCCGTGGATCACCCCTTACGATCCTAACGCCATCGATCTGACCGCACGCCTGTTGCCTCCGTCAGCCACCCACTGGTTTGGCACCGATGAAGTGGGTCGTGATCTGTTCAGTCGCGTCCTGGTCGGAAGTCAGCAGTCAATTGTCGCCGGTCTGGTGGTGGTTGGTATCGCTGGCGGGCTGGGCTCGCTGTTGGGATGCCTGTCTGGCGTGATGGGCGGACGTGCCGATGCGATCATCATGCGTTTGATGGATGTTATGCTGTCCATTCCTTCGCTGGTACTGACAATGGCACTGGCCGCCGCATTAGGGCCAAGCCTGTTCAACGCCATGCTGGCGATTGCGATTGTGCGTATTCCTTTCTATGTACGTCTCGCGCGCGGTCAAACGCTGGTCGTTCGTCAGTTTACTTATGTACAGGCCGCACGAACCTATGGCGCATCACGCTGGCATCTGATCAGCTGGCATATTTTACGCAATTCACTTCCCCCGCTGATTGTGCAGGCATCACTGGATATTGGCAGTGCGATCCTGATGGCCGCCACGCTCGGATTTATTGGGCTCGGCGCCCAACAACCCAGCGCTGAATGGGGCGCGATGGTGGCGATTGGTAGAAACTACGTGCTTGACCAGTGGTGGTATTGCGCATTTCCTGGTGCCGCCATTCTGATTACCGCCGTGGGCTTTAATCTCTTTGGTGATGGTATTCGCGATCTGCTGGATCCGAAAGCCGGAGGAAAACAGTCATGACACAACCTGTCCTGGAGATCGAGAATTTACACCTGAGCTTCCCCGGTTATAAAGCGGATGTGCATGCGCTGAATCATGTGTCGCTACATATCAACCGGGGTGAAATTGTCGGCGTGGTCGGTGAGTCTGGCTCAGGGAAATCCGTCACGGCCATGCTCGCCATGCGTCTGTTACCCGAAGGAAGCTATCGTATCCATCAGGGGCGCCTTACGCTGTTGGGTGAAGATGTTTTAACTGCCAGCGAAAAACAAATGCGCCAGTGGCGCGGCCAGCGCGTGGCGATGATTTTCCAGGAGCCGATGACGGCGTTGAATCCAACACGACGAATCGGCCAACAAATGGTGGAGGTCATTCGTCATCATCAGGCATTGAGCCGCACGGATGCCCGGCAGAAAGCCATCGCGTTACTGGAAGAAATGCAAATCCCGGATGCCCCGGAAGTGATGTCCCGCTTCCCGTTTGAGCTTTCAGGGGGGATGCGTCAGCGTGTGATGATTGCGCTCGCGTTTTCCTGTGAGCCAGACCTGATCATTGCCGATGAACCCACTACCGCGCTGGATGTCACGGTACAGCTTCAGGTACTGCGATTGCTGAAGCTTAAAGCGCGGGCCAGCGGTACCGCCGTGCTGTTTATCAGCCATGATATGGCCGTCGTCTCGCAATTGTGTGACCGGTTATACGTTATGTATGCCGGGAGCGTGATTGAAAGCGGCCCGACGCAAACCGTTATTCAGCACCCCACGCATCCCTACTCTATTGGCCTCCTGAAATGTGCGCCTGAGCACGGTGAACCACGTGCTTTGCTCCCCGCGATTCCGGGTACCGTACCGAATTTAACCTGCTTACCTGTCGGATGCGCATTCCGCGAGCGCTGCTTTGCCGCAGGGCCTCGCTGTGAAGAAACACCTGATTTATGCAGCCAGGGCGGTGCGGATCAGCAATCCGCCTGCTGGTATCCACAACTGGAGACAACACATGTCTGATATTTTACTGGACCTGCAGGATGTTCATATCAACTTCCCCGCGCGAAAAAACTGGCTCGGCAAAGTAACAGAGCGGGTGCATGCACTCAACGGTCTGGATTTACAAATCCGCCAGGGGGAAACGCTGGGGATTGTTGGCGAATCTGGCTGCGGTAAAAGTACGCTGGCACAACTGCTGATGGGGATGCTCAAACCGAGCCAGGGGCGCTATTCTTGCGGCGGTGGCAAACAGCACAACGGTATGCAGATGGTCTTTCAGGACCCGCTTTCGTCCCTGGACCCGCGCTTGCCGGTATGGCGAATAATCACTGAGCCGGTATGGATCCAAAAGCATAGCCCTGAACGCGAACGTCGCGCCCTGGCCGAGGATTTGGCTCGACAGGTAGGGATTCGTCCGGAATACCTCAATCGCCTGCCGCATGCCTTTTCCGGCGGACAGCGTCAGCGTATTGCCATCGCCCGTGCGCTGTCATCAGAGCCGGATGTGATCGTCCTTGATGAGCCGACGTCGGCACTGGATATTTCGGTACAGGCGCAAATCCTCAATCTGCTGGTTGCATTGCAGGCTCGGCGGAATCTGACGTTTGTGCTGATATCGCATAACGTATCGGTCGTCCGGCATATGAGCGACCGAGTGGCGGTGATGTATCTTGGGCAAATTGTCGAGCTGGGCGATGCGCAGCAGGTTCTCTCGCATCCGGCGCATCCTTATACCCGTCTGTTGCTGGATTCGGTACCTAAAACGGGTACGCCACTGGCTGAAGACCTGGTCCTGCGTAAAACCGAACTCCCCGGCAACAGGACGCTACCGCAAGGCTGTTTTTTCCGCGACAGATGCCCGCTGGCAACCCACGGATGTGAAAAAAAACAGGTATTACTGAAAAATGAAGCCGGACGGGAAGTTCGCTGTTGGCAGGCCATTGATATCTGCTGACTGCGCATTTTCAGGCGAGATACGCCTTTTTCAGCGCATCCACCAGCATTCCCGATGCGGTTGATAATTTATGGTGTGCCGAACGCAGCACCCCGATCCGCCGCTGGATCACGGGACCGTCAAGCTCTATACAGGTTGCGCCAAGTTCCGTCATTTGTGTTCGACACAGTGCGGGAACTGCGCTGCCGCCCAACCCATTTGCCACCATACGGCCAACGGTCACCAGTTGATGACTTTCCAGCGCCACCTCCAGCGTATGTCCGCTTTGCACCAGTTGTTCTTCCAGCATCAGGCGCACGGCAGATGGACGTTGCAGGGTAATAAAATCCAGCGTCAGCAATTCGCGCCACGCAATACGCTCTCGACCCGCCAGCCTGGACGTTGGCGGGACGATCGCCACAAAACGATCGACACCGAGCGGCGTGAAGTGCAGTTGCCCTGAATAATCAGGCTCGAAGGCGATCCCCATCTCCACCCGCCCTTCACTCACCATTTCAATGACCTGTTCGTTTATGACATCGTGAACCGTCACGTTAATACCGGAATAGCAATCCCGAAAGGTTTTCAGTACCTGTGGCAAGACGTTAGCCGCAAACGAAGGCATGGCAGCAATGGAGATTTTACCGCGTTGCAACGTAAAGCGCTGGCGCATCGCTTCTTCAGTATTCTCCCAGTCAGCAAGCAGTTGTCGCCCCATATTCAGCAGCGTTTCGCCTTCCTGTGTCAGGGTGACTTTGCGCGTCGTGCGCAGCAGTAAGGCCCCGCCCAGCGAGTCCTCAAGCCCTTTAATCGCCAGGCTTAACGCAGGCTGCGACATATTCAGTCGTTCACTGGCATGAGCAAAATTCAGAGTGTGAGCTACCGCTAAAAACGCGCGTAACTGTTTGATGCTCATTCCCATTTCGCATTCCTTTAACCTATTGAATACCTTTAATTAACATTAAATTGATAAAAAAACCCAATGAGTGAGTCACAAATTTAAAATTAACAAATCATTTTTCACCCCCAATGATGTCGGCAAGGACAACTGGAGGGACAAGTGTATGGCTGGACTGGATAAACGTGTCGCCACGTATCAAGAGGCGCTGGCTGGGCTGACCGACAACATGACGCTGCTGGCGGGCGGTTTTGGCTTATGCGGCATTCCTGAAAACTTGATTGCGGAAGTACGCCGTCGGGAGGTTCAGGGACTGACCGTCGTTTCAAACAACTGCGGCGTGGATGGTTTTGGCCTCGGTGTGCTGCTGGAAACACGCCAGGTCCGTAAAGTGGTGGCGTCCTATGTTGGCGAAAATGCGCTGTTTGAAAAGCAGGTATTGAGCGGCGAACTGGAAGCCATTCTGACCCCGCAGGGCACGCTGGCAGAGCAGTTACGTGCTGGCGGCGCAGGGATCCCGGCGTTTTTCACCGCCACGGGATACGGTACCCCCGTCGCCGAAGGCAAAGAGGTCCGTGAATTTGACGGCCGTCCTTACATCATGGAACAGGCGATTACGGGTGATTTTGCGCTGGTCAAAGGCTGGAAAGCCGACTGGTACGGCAACGTTATCTACCGCCACACTGCCCAGAACTTTAATCCGCTGATGGCCGCCGCCGGGCGCATTACCGTCGTGGAAGTTGAAGAAATTGTTCCTCCCGGCGAACTGGACCCCGCGGCGATTCATACCCCGGGAATTTTCGTAAACCGCATCATTCAGGGGCAGTTTGAAAAACGCATTGAACAACGCACCCTGCGCCAGAAAGGAGCCTGACTATGTTAACACGTGAACAAATGGCGATGCGTGTCGCCCGGGAACTGCGCGACGGTTATTACGTCAACCTCGGGATCGGTATTCCAACCTTAGTGGCTAACTATATCCCCGAGGGTATGGACGTGATGCTGCAGTCGGAGAACGGTCTGCTGGGGATGGGCCCATTTCCGACCGAAGACGAACTGGATGCCGACATGATCAACGCCGGGAAACAGACCGTGACGGCACGTAAAGGCGCGGCAATTTTCGATTCGGCCCAGTCTTTCGCCATGATCCGTGGTGGTCACGTTGATCTGACGGTGCTTGGCGCATTTGAGGTGGACACCAATGGCAACATTGCGTCGTGGATGATCCCTGGAAAGATGGTGAAAGGCATGGGCGGCGCAATGGACCTGGTGGCCGGGGCTGAAAACATCATTGTGGTGATGACGCATGCGTCCAAAAACGGTGAGTCCAAGTTGCTCCCCGCCTGCACCCTGCCATTAACCGGCGTGGCCTGCATTAAACGCGTGCTTACCGACCTGGCGCTACTGGAGATCGCCAACGGCGCATTCATCCTGCGCGAACGTGCGCCGGGCATCAGCGTCGAGGAGATTGTTGCCAGGACCGCTGGAAAACTGATCGTTCCCGACACCGTGCCCGAAATGCAATTCAACTGAGGATCTGACCATGCAGGATGTTGTTATTGTCGCGGCAACGCGCACACCCATTGGCAGTTTTCACGGGGCGCTGGCACCGCTCAGTGCCGTGGAACTGGGGGCAGTGGTGATCCGCTCTTTGTTGGAAAAAACCGCCGTCGCGCCGGAGCACATTGACGAGGTGATCCTGGGACAGGTTCTGACGGCGGGCAGCGGCCAGAATCCGGCCAGACAGACAGCATTACGGGCAGGCTTGCCGGTGACGGTCCCTGCGCTAACCATCAATCTGGTATGTGGTTCAGGTCTGAAAGCAGTGCAACAGGCGGTGCAGGCTATCCGCTGTGGTGATGCAGACATCGTCATTGCCGGAGGCCAGGAAAGCATGAGCAATGCGCCCTATTTTCTCGACGGCGCACGCTCGGGCCTGCGTTTGGGGCATGCCAGTCTGAAAGACAGCGTGGTACACGACGGACTGTGGGATGCGTTTAACGACTACCACATGGGCATTACTGCTGAAAATCTGGCAGATAAGTTTGTTATCAGCCGCGAACAACAGGATGCCTTTGCGTTGCAGTCTCAGCAGAAAGCCGCAGCGGCAATTGAATCCGGTCGATTCAATGCGGAAATCACGCCAGTCAGCGTTCCACAAGGGAAAAAGCCACCACGTTTGGTTGAGCGTGATGAACAGCCTCGCCCGGATACTCAGGCTGAGAAACTGGCACAACTGAAACCGGCATTTCGCCCTGGTAATGGCACGGTCACCGCAGGGAATGCCTCATCAATCAACGATGGCGCGGCGGCGGTGATGCTGATGAGCGCCACCAAAGCCGCAGCGCTCAACCTGCCGGTACTGGCCCGCGTCGCGGGTTACGCCGTTTCCGGTGTCGACCCGGCTTTCATGGGGATTGGCCCGGTAGAAGCCTCGCTCCAGTGTCTGAAACGCGCCGGGTGGACACTCAATGACGTTGATCTGATCGAAGCTAACGAAGCATTTGCCGCACAGGCGCTGGCGGTGGGTGAAGCCCTGAACTGGGACAGCAACAACGTTAACGTCAACGGCGGTGCGATTGCGCTGGGTCATCCGATTGGCGCCTCTGGCTGCCGCATTCTGGTGACCCTGTTACATGAAATGGCGCGCCGCAACGTTACCAAAGGACTGGCCACATTGTGCGTTGGGGGTGGTCAGGGTGTCGCACTGGCGGTAGAGCGTTCAACAGGAGAACAGCATGCAAAATAATCACTTTAGCGTCCTCGGCGCGGGCTTAATGGGCGTTGGCATTGCCACCCATTTTGCCCGTTTTGGCCACAATATCTGGCTATTTGATACCGATAGCGACCGGATAGCTGAAATTACCGCCGTTGCCGGGAGCATTCTCGATGAGCTGATCGCGACGGACCAGTTTCATGCAGAGGAAAAAACATCGGTTCTCGCGCGACTACACGGCACAACCTCGCTGGCGGATATCGCTGCATCGGGATTACTGATTGAAGCGATCCCGGAACGACTCGAGCTTAAGCACGCACTGTATGCACAACTGGAAGCATTAATCGCCCCAGATGCGGTGATTGCCAGTAATACCAGCGGTCTGCCGCCGGATGCGCTGGCAGAAAAACTCACCCACCCCGAACGGTTGCTGATCGCCCATTTCTGGCATCCACCACACTTTATTCCGCTGGTTGAAATTGTGCCGGGCACGGCAACCAAACCTGAATATCTCAGCGAATTGCAGCAATTGCTGGTCGCGATGCAACTGGAAGCGGTGGTGCTCGATCGTGCCGCACCCGGGTTTGTCGGCAACCGCCTGCAGTTCGCATTGCTGCGTGAGGCGTTGCATATCGTCAAAAGCGGGATCGCCAGCGCGGAAGTGGTGGACCAGGTGATGCGCGCCTCCCTCGGGCGTCGCTATGCCATGGTCGGCCCGCTGGAAGCGGCAGATATGACCGGACTGTCCACCGTGCAGGACATTTGCCGCCATCTGCTCCCAACACTCGCCACCGGCAGCGACATGATGTCGCTTATTGCTGACAAGGTTGCCAACGGCGACACCGGCTTGCGCAGTGGTCAGGGCTTTTATCGCTGGGATGATTCGCGCAAGGAATACATCCAGCAACGCCGTGAACATCAACTGCGCTTTGCCCTGAAGCCATAACGTCTCTTTCTGTACCCCACTATAATAATAAGGAGTCATGATGAGTGTATTAATCGCCCTGGCAGCGCTGGGCTTGCTGATGCTGGCAGCCTATCGCGGATACAGCGTTATCCTGTTTGCCCCCATCGCGGCATTAGGTGCTGTTCTGCTTACGGAACCGAGCGCCGTTGGCCCCGCTTTCACCGGTCTGTTTATGGAAAAAATGGTCGGTTTTGTAAAGCTTTACTTCCCGGTGTTCTTGCTGGGAGCGGTGTTTGGCAAGTTAATCGAGTTATCCGGTTTTTCCCGTTCAATCGTTGCTGCTGCCATTAATATTCTCGGGCGACGCCATGCAATCCCGGTCATTGTGCTGGTATGTGCGCTCCTGACCTACGGCGGCGTGTCATTGTTCGTGGTCGCCTTTGCGGTGTATCCGTTCGCGGCTGAACTGTTCCGCCAAAGTAATATTCCCAAACGTTTGATCCCGGCAACCGTCGCGCTGGGGGCATTCTCTTTCACGATGGATGCCCTGCCGGGGACGCCACAGATCCAGAACATCATTCCAACCAGTTTCTTTGGGACTAACGCCTGGGCCGCGCCGTGGCTGGGGCTAATTGGTTCGCTATTTATTATCTTTGTTGGCCTGGTGTATCTCGAGCGCCAGCGTCGGAAAGCGCAGGCTAAAAATGAGGGCTATGGCACTGAACTGTTAAATGAGCCGGAAACGCCGGATAACATTAACCTGCCAAACCCGATTATCGCTATTTCTCCGTTGATCCTGGTGGGGGTGTTTAACCTGCTTTTTACCCGCTGGATCCCGCAGTGGTATGGCGCGACGCACCAATTGGAGCTCCCGGGACTTGCCAAACCGATTACCACTGAAGTGGGGAAAATTACGGCTATTTGGGCCGTAGAAGCCGCATTGATATCGGGGATCCTGCTGGTGGTGCTATTCGGCTACCGCAACATCAAAGGTCGCCTGGCTGAAGGCAGCAGAACGGCGGTTGGCGGCGCTATCCTCGCGGCGATGAATACCGCATCAGAATACGGTTTTGGCGCGGTAATCGCCGCCCTGCCGGGATTCCTGGTGTTATCAAAAGCACTGGCGGCCATTCCCGATCCGTTGCTCAATGAAGCGATCAGCATTACCACCCTGGCCGGGATAACCGGCTCGGCATCCGGCGGGATGAGTATTGCGCTTGCGGCAATGTCTGATACGTTTATTGCTGCCGCACATGCCGCCAATATTCCACTTGAAGTCTTCCACCGCGTCGCATCGATGGCGAGCGGCGGTATGGACACCCTGCCACATAACGGCGCGGTCATTACCCTGCTGGCGATTACCGGCCTCAGCCACCGTCAGGCGTACGGCGGAATTTTTGCCATCACCGTCATCAAAAGCCTGGCCGTGCTGTTTGTTATCGGCGTCTTCTACACCACCGGAATCGTTTAAGGAGAATTATCATGAATTTAACGGGTAAAACCGCTCTGGTTACTGGATCGACCAGCGGTATCGGTTTAGGTATCGCCCAGGTACTGGCACAAGCAGGAGCCACCCTGATCCTTAACGGTTTCGGTGATGTGGAGGCCGCGAAAGACGCGGTTTCGCAGTACGGCAAAACGCCAGGTTTCCATGGGGCGGATCTGAGCGATGAAGCGCAAATCGCCGATATGATGCGTTACGCTGAAAATGAGTTTGGCGGTGTGGATATTCTGGTTAACAACGCCGGGATCCAGCATGTTTCACCGGTAGAAACATTTCCGGTAGCCAAATGGAACGCGATTATCGCCATCAACCTGTCTTCCGTTTTTCACACTACGCGCCTGGCCCTGCCCGGGATGCGCAAGCGTAACTGGGGACGCATTATTAATATCGCTTCGGTGCACGGGCTGGTCGCGTCAAAAGACAAATCGGCGTATGTCGCAGCCAAGCATGGCGTGGTGGGTTTAACCAAGACGATTGCGTTGGAAACCGCACAGACCGGTGTGACCTGTAATGCACTGTGTCCCGGCTGGGTGTTGACCCCGCTGGTCCAGCAGCAGATCGACAAACGTATTGCTGAGGGTGCTGAGCCCGCTGCGGCACGCGATGCCTTACTGGCAGAAAAGCAGCCGTCGCGCGAATTTGTCACGCCGGAACAGTTGGGCGAGCTGGCGCTATTTCTGTGCTCAGACGGCGCGGCGCAGGTGCGCGGCGTTGCGTGGAATATGGATGGCGGCTGGGTGGCGCAGTAATACCCACGGGTGCCGGATAAGACGCGGTCGCATCCGGCACGCCAGCACTAAGATTTCAGTTGATAATCCAGCGTAATTTCCGCTTTCAGAACCTGCGATACCGGGCATCCGGCTTTCGCTTTCTGAATAATCCCGTCAAACGTAGCGGCGTCTATCCCCGGCACGCTCACCTGGCTGTGTAACGCCACTTTGGTGATCGCAAAACCGGCATCCACCTTATCCAGAGAAACATCGGCAGTCGTATCAATAGCATCGGGTGTAAAACCGGCTTCGCCCAACATCAACGACAGTGCCATCGAGAAGCAGGCAGCATGTGCTGCGCCAATCAACTCTTCAGGGTTAGTGCCTTTGACGCCTTCAAAACGCGTATTAAATCCATACGGTTGCTGGTTAAGTACGCCACTTTCTGTCGACACGGTCCCTTTGCCGCGTTTAATGTCGCCTTCCCAGTGGGCCTGACCTTTCTTATGGATAGTCATTACCGCTCTCCTGTGTTGTCATCGGAGTAACAAGTATAGGCCTCATGGGAAAATGCATGACTCATAATGGAAAGTTCTGCATTTCCTGCTTAAGCATTGACCTTTCAGATAAAATGACCGACCATCCAAAGAGCCGTTGATTCACTTATCGGCTTTTTGTCAGGTTGTATTTCGTCCGTTCTTACGCGGGCTCGCCCTTGAAACCAGTAACAGGATTAAGGAGTTAGAATGAAATCGAACCGTCAGGCCCGTCATATTCTTGGACTGGACCACAAAATCTCCAATCAACGTAAAGTCGTGACCGAAGGCGACAAATCCAGCGTGGTCAACAATCCTACCGGAAGAAAACGCCGCGCTGACAGCAAGTAGTTTCCCGCACGACATACTGATTAACGAGATAAACACCATTGCAACCGCAGTGGTGTTTTTGCTTATAAAACCCCTTAACCCATTCACAATGCTTTATACTTCGCCCGTTTCCCTGGCAGACAGGCCACATACGATCATAAAGAGTGCCAGGGACGGTTATTCAAAAAAGAGTGAGTGACATGGAAAACGAAACTAAAAAACTGCGTTCCCTTTACATCCCTTACGCTGGCCCGGTACTGCTTGAGTTTCCCCTACTGAACAAAGGGAGTGCCTTCAGCATCGAAGAACGCCGTAACTTCAACCTGCTGGGGTTACTGCCGGAAGTTGTCGAGTCGATTGAAGAACAGGCTGAACGTGCCTGGATCCAATATCAGGGATTCAAAACAGAAATCGACAAACATATCTACCTGCGCAACATCCAGGACACCAACGAAACCCTGTTCTATCGGCTGGTACATAATCATCTTGATGAGATGATGCCGGTCATCTACACCCCAACGGTGGGTGCGGCCTGTGAGCGTTTCTCCGAGATCTACCGTCGTGCACGCGGTGTGTTTATCTCGTATCAGAACCGTCACAACATGGACGATATTCTGCAAAACGTCCCGAACCACAATATCAAAGTCATCGTTGTCACCGACGGTGAACGCATCCTTGGTCTTGGCGATCAGGGTATCGGCGGCATGGGTATTCCGATCGGTAAGCTCTCTCTGTACACCGCCTGCGGTGGAATTAGTCCGGCTTACACGCTGCCCGTGGTGCTGGATGTGGGGACCAACAACCAGCAATTGCTCAACGACCCTCTGTATATGGGTTGGCGTAACCCGCGCATTACTGATGATGAGTACTACCAATTCGTCGATGAGTTCATTCAGGCCGTGAAGCATCGCTGGCCGGACGTACTGCTGCAATTCGAAGACTTCGCGCAGAAAAACGCGATGCCGCTGCTCAACCGCTATCGCGACGAAATTTGCTCTTTCAACGATGATATTCAGGGCACCGCGGCGGTCACTGTGGGAACGCTGATTGCAGCCAGCCGTGCGGCCGGCAGCCAGTTGAGCGAGCAGAACATTGTTTTCCTTGGAGCCGGTTCCGCAGGTTGCGGGATCGCCGAGCAGATCATCGCACAAATCCAGCGTGAAGGATTGAGCGAAGAAGCCGCACGTCAACGCGTGTTTATGGTCGACCGCTTTGGCCTGTTAACCGATAAAATGCCAAACCTGCTCTCCTTCCAGACTAAGCTGGTGCAAAAGCGCGAGAACCTGCAACACTGGGATACGCAAGAAGATGTGCTGTCACTGCTCGATGTCGTTCGCAACGTCAAGCCAGACATCCTGATCGGCGTTTCCGGCCAGACGGGGCTGTTTACCGAAGAAATTATTCGTGAGATGCACAAGCACTGTCCGCGTCCGATCGTCATGCCGTTGTCTAACCCGACCTCGCGCGTTGAAGCCACGCCGCAGGATATCATTGCCTGGACCGAAGGTAATGCGCTGGTTGCCACCGGTAGCCCGTTCGCCCCGGTCGCCTGGAAAGATAAAATCTACCCGATTGCGCAGTGTAATAATGCCTATATCTTCCCGGGTATCGGCCTTGGCGTCATTGCCTCAGGCGCCAAACGCATCACCGATGAAATGCTGATGTCGGCCAGCGAAACCCTGGCGCAGTATTCACCGCTGGTACTCAACGGCGAAGGGCTGGTGTTACCGGAGCTGAAAGACATCCAGACCGTTTCCCGCGCTATTGCCTTTGCCGTCGGTAAAATGGCCCAGCAGCAAGGTGTGGCGGTGAAAACCTCCGCCGAAGCCCTGCAACAGGCAATCGACGAGAATTTCTGGCAGGCGGAATACCGCGACTACCGTCGTACTTCTATCTGACGGTTTGCCCGGCGGCGATCCTGTCGTCGGGCAATTTTAAGCGTTCGATGAACGAAATACTGTATGTAATTACTGCTCTGAAAGTTCAAGCTCAGCGATAACCGGTAGGTGATCGCTCGCCGTAGACCACGTAAATTCGGGTGAGTTATGTGCGATTTCCAGAATTTTTGACGTTCTACTTCTGATCTTTAAACGCAAAAATATAGTTTATATCGATCACAGGGTTAACGGCTGGTCAACCGCGCATATCAACTCCTTCTTTCGTCACTTCATTGAAAAAGTAACGTATTTCTTTAAGTGGCTGCTCATCCCGGGTCGAATTGAAGTCCCCTGCCAGGATCTTAATTGAGGATGCGATATCCTGGAAATCTGATGTAGCGTCGCCAAGGCTAATATCTAACAGATAGCGGGCTTGGTCAGTACGCATGGTGGGTTCTTTTTGCCAGTCGAGATGAGTCACCATAATGATAGGGGCAGAATCAAACCCAGGAACGTCAACCTGCGCCAGCAACGCCACGCGTTATTCAGCATTACCCGACGGTAATATGCCTGGCGGAACAGGACTACTCTTTACCGGATACGTTCTCCACCATACATTTGAGCATGGCAACTGCATCATCTACCAAAGACAGCGCGTTGATTTAGGTTAAGGTATGATGGAATATTAAGTGAGGGCGGTGTGACGGATGGACGATCAGCAGCACTGGGAAGCCCGGGCGCGGGTGAACGCGGATGCGCTGGACGGACTGTTTGAGGAGGCAAGGAGGAGACGATTCCCGCTGATGGTGGCTGTGCTGAGCGTTATGCTGACTGCCGGCTGCCATGACCGCCGGACA
>NZ_SZXJ01000060.1:0-260 GCF_005281345.1 Citrobacter sp. wls619 | reverse complement strand
GAGCAGTGGGGAAAGACGCTGCCTTACGACCACTGGCAGTTTAATTTTTTTCACCCGAAAAACCTGCCGGCACTGGTGACAATGGTGTATCTGGAGGACGGGGATATCCGGGAGAGTATTTTCCGGCGACTTGATCCGACGGAACCCAGCCAGAGCAGTGTGGGGAAATGGAGCCAGCGCGTAGGCGGTTTTTCAGCCAATTTTAATATTGGCAAGGCGCTTCCAGTCAGGATGACGGTGTGCTGGGACTCGGTTATCGA
>NZ_SZXJ01000061.1:502-3150 GCF_005281345.1 Citrobacter sp. wls619 | reverse complement strand
TTCACCACCGCAAAGGTGTCCGGCTCCTGACCGTCAACCTCCAGTGTGAAACGCAAACCCTTTAAGGACATATCCGCCCTCCCTGAATGCTCAGCCTATATTCACCGTACCGCCGCCGATAACCACCCCGCCACAGTCCACCGCATCACCGGTTCTGGCGGCGGGCAGGCCGTCAATAAATACCGTGGCAGAACCGCCCGCGATTTTACGCGGATGAGGCGGATGTTCAGGTTTGGAATGCGGTGTCAGCGGGTCGCCCATCCGGGCGGCGGGTAATCCGTCGATAAATACCGTGGGGGAACCTGCAATAATCACGGTCTCGTAATAACCGTCGTGCTGGGTGCCTTTATCGTTAAGTCGGGCGGCTGTGGGCATGTTGAATCTCCAAAAATAAAAAATCAAATAAATAGTTCACTGGTTCTGGCGGCAGGCGTTTACCGTTGATAGATCCCCCCCCCCGAACAGAGTATATTTAATTCTTGATTTTATTTCCCCCCTGAGACATTTCTCCTCGGGATGTTTCACTCCGAAATATCAACTTAAATCGACCATTTTCTATTTGATATTTTTCTTTTAAATAAACCTGAGGAATTGGATTTTTAATTAGCTTATCTGAAATACCATATTCATTTTCTTCATATCTATATATAACATAGTTGTCGATATTTATTGTATAATCAGGCTGAATAACAAAATCAGAGAAACGAACTATATCTTCATAACCAAAAAAGCTACTAAGCAATAAAGCATCAACTAAATCACCTTTTGCATCATAACTATTTATTTGCACATTAAGCAATAATGTGTCTGCTTCACCCACTTTATTATAAATAATTAATTTATAGGTGTTTTTTTCATATGCAAAATAGCCAAGCTCATAATAATGAACATTCCCGCTCACATATGGAGAAAGAAAATTCTCACCCTTTACAGGAATTTTAACTTCTTGTTGATTAAACGAATTTGTTTCTTTGTTATATTTTTCAGGCAGTTTCAATTCTGTCACATCACTATTGATTTTAATGTCTTTATAATAACAGGCCAACTGCGCAGACCGAGTAGAATCAATAGGCAATATTAATTTCTTACTTATTTTCCCATCAAATCCAGAACTTGTTAAAATTACAACACACAGTAAAATCAACCTCAATAGAAATAGCTTTAATTTTTGACACATAATTAATCACCTTTAATCAGTCATTAACTCCAATGTCGGATTATATCCTTGAAAATGAGTATGATGATTGTGATTTATAGCATGTGTGATATTTTTTAACACTGGCTTTTCAGTTTCGCCAGGATGTTCACCTTGCCATACAGCATACCATTCATCCCAGGTACGACCAGTATTAGGACTATTAGTACTATCCCAGTACTTCCACCCCAGAATAGTACCCCAGCCAAATCGGTTTAATTCCTCAATAAATTTATTTTGCCTTTCGATATCTAACCCTTTCCAGCCACAAGGATTTCCTGTTTCGCCGTTTAAATCGAGGTGAATCCCATCACCTGATTTATCCTTTCTTAAATAGCGCATATCTAAATTCATTCCATTTTTATGACTGGAACTAGGAGCCGGAGATATACCTTTCTCGTTACTACCACCATTATAGTTGAAATCAGTATAGCCAGTATTTAACATCGCCCCTAATAAAGAAGCTGTAGTAACGTCATTGGCATAAGGACGCTCTGTATTTATTGCCAATTCAAACTGAACATCACCATTTGAGTAGCTACTTACATTATCGCTTATATTTATGAGATAAATCATACTACCACCTAGTTTATCTTTATACCTACTATCAGCATATGTATCTTCTGTCACTACAATATTATATGTTCCGATCTCGTGTTCATTATTTGATGAATCATGATAAATATACTTCGCTTTGCTTCGTGCATTTTTTAATGCCTGCTCAGTTTTCGTTGTTCCATTGCCCGTTTCATCAATTAGCTTGTATTTTATTTTACCATCATTATATATATGGTATTCAACAGAAGACTTTACTCTTGTAATTTGTTGTTGTTTTATATTATTTTTATCTGTAGATGTGGAACCTACCGTTATTTGATCAGCATCGTTCATGGTATACATTCCTTTATGAGATTTATGTCTAAACAGTCAAATACATAACGATATCTTATTACCTCAACAACCTAAAAAAATATTAAAAAAACAAATGAGTCCTTATTTCCTCCTCATTATTTTTAATAAATACCTCTGTATATCCCTCATCATCTGTCACACCTTCTCTCTGTGTACCATCTGCAAAATGTGCAGCATATCTAGTATTCGTATACGGAACACCATCATCATCTGTGAAATGGAACCTCAGATAATATTTTTCTGGGTCGTCCTGGTCATCGCCGCCCCCGCCATCACCTCCGCCACTTCCGTTACCCTTCCCGTCTCCCGCATCATCACTGTCACCATCTTCTTCTTCCCTCAATGCCTCCAGTACACCCGGTTGCAGCGTCCCCACCGGCGTTCCCGGACTCCCGCCTTCGTTCAGATTTATCTTCGGCCCGACCACATTCACACCGCCCTGATGGATAACGATGAACGAGCCGCCCGCCTTCAGACTTATCTGGCTGCTGCTCTCCAGGACAATGTCACCCTGGACCTTTATTCCCACCGAACCCTTCAC
>NZ_SZXJ01000061.1:0-232 GCF_005281345.1 Citrobacter sp. wls619 | reverse complement strand
GTCGTCGTCCGGTCATTCAGCACTTCCGTGTCCATGTTCTTCTGCGCATGGATATAGACCTGCTCCTTATCCGTCGCGTCCTCGAACCGCAGCTCGTTGAACCCGCTCCCTTTGTAGGTTTTTGAACGGATGGTCATCTGCGTTTTGGTGCCGGGCAGTCTCCCCGGCGAACGGTTGTCCTCATGGTATGTCCTGCCCATCACTATCGGCTGGTCCGGGTCCCCGTTCAGGA
>NZ_SZXJ01000062.1:3766-15563 GCF_005281345.1 Citrobacter sp. wls619 | reverse complement strand
GTTGCATCGACCCATTGAACTCACAGCACTAAGCAGACGATTTGGCTGAGATGAAGGCCCGCCTTGAGCGAACTATGGAAGTTCGCAGATGTTTTTACATCTGATGAAGGCATTACTTAAAGGAGGGTAGTCAACGTGGAGCCGGTCAGGTTAGTATCTTCTTACAATTCGACTAAGGGAAAAATGATGAGGCTTTACATAATAGGGAACGGATTTGACATTCGACATGGCTTACCAACAGAATACAAGCACTTTAAGTCGTATGTAGCAAAAAATGACCAAGCATTATATGACGCAATAGAAGAATACATTCCTACTGGAGACGAGTGGGGCGAGTTAGAAAGTGCTTTAGGTAACATTGATTATGAGCTTATCCTTCAAAACAGTGAGATGTTTTTGGCTTCGTACAATACCGATGATTGGAGCGATGCCTATCATCACGATTACCCATATGAAGTAGATAAAATCACACGGATGCTGTCAGCTCGCTTGAAGGGGCAATTCGCTGATTGGGTTAAAGGGATTAACATAGCCGATGCTTACAATTCTGAGCAATATATCCCACCTATACCAAGAGAAAGTCTATATTTTTCATTTAATTATACAAACACCTTGCAGCAGATCTATGCCGTTCCAGACGCGCGAATTATACATATTCACGGCAATTGTAGTTACGATGACGATCTCATACTGGGTCACAGTTTTAGGGTGGAAAAATCACTAAATCCATATATAGGACCGGATCAAGATACAAGAATAGCAGAGGCATACGACAGCATAGACAAATACTTCGGTAATACATTCAAGCCCAGCGAAGACATAATTAAAGAAGAGAGCATTTTTTTCTCGTCGCTTAAAAATGTGGATGAGGTCATTGTTTTAGGACATTCGCTTTCTGAAGTGGACGGTGAATACTTTGCTGAAATAAATAAAAGCATCCAAGAAAATGCTCGATGGATAGTTGCTTTATATGAAGGTGAGGAAAAGTCAGGCAGTTTAGAAGATTATGATGTCAGAGACTCAAATATTTATTACGTACAATATGAAAATATCTGAATGAGACTTCAAATTACAAGCATAATGGTAATCCCCTCTAAAAACCGGTGTGTTCATAAGTAGAATTTTCTCGTAATCTGAACCGGAGATCTCTATGAAAAAATCACGTTTCACTGACAGCCAGATCATGTCCATCCTGAAGCAAGTCGAGGCCGGAATGCCGGTGGCAGAAGCCGCGTACCAACGGGGAACATTATGGCCTAAACGTGTTTCTCTTATGGATGACTGGAGTTGTTACTGTGAATCGTTATGATGATCTGCATATAATCGTTATTAGAGAGCTCTACGATAGTTAAAAGTAAGTCCAGAAACAGAGTGTCTTGATATTTGTATCGTGGTCGCTCTGTTTCTTCTTGGAACATGGTTATTTTAGTAGCGAATTCATATAATCAATGTCAAGGAAATGCCCCCAAATAAATGAGCTAAATAATGTGAAAATATATCTAATATATTGAGGGTGCTGTGATAATATCGGGTTTGAGATAAGTTTTTTTGTAAAGTCTACAATTTTATCTTCTGCAAAACGATTGTCAGATTGATCGATAATGAGTTGGCAGCAAGTATTAAACAACAATGTAATGCTATCATTGAAAGATGGTTGTTCAGTAATGTTGTTATTCTGTATGTTTAGGTACATTTTAAGTAATGGAGTCGTTAATGTGATAACAAGAAATTTAGATAATGAATCATAATTATGAAATGTATGTCCGTATCGCTTTAATAATTCAATGGATAATATTATATGCTCTTTTTTACCTGAATGAGCTAATTCTATTGTGTCATTATAACTTATAGGTATTGGTAAGTAGGTAAAAATATGTTTTGCATAGGCGTGTTTTTTTTCGTCAAGCTGCATTGTAGATAATAGGTTTGAAATGAAAGCAGATGAATTCAGTATCGTGGTATTTGGTTTGACTTTATTTATAAATATAGATAGATAATTATCGGTTATAAAATATGGAGTCGATGTAGATAATGCATACTTCATGGTGGAATAAACGGAATTATCTAAGAAGTCTCTCATTTCATTCAAGTGGTTTGGGGTGTCTTGTATAGGTATGGTTTTTATTTCACAATGGTTTAATAAATTAGTTAATGAATGGCGAGTTAATTCTGTTTGTTTCTGAATATCTTTTGCCGTGATTTTATAGAGGCTATCTTCTTGTACTCCAATTGATAAATATTCTGGGTTTTCAAGATGTTGAAGCCATTGGTGGATATAATAATGAGTTTCTGGAGTAATGTGAATTTTTATAGAATTTCTTTGTATACCAGCATCCAACTGCATAAGTGCCAGATAAACTAGACCATAAATATCAGTCAATATTGAATTGGTATTTTCTATTGAACCTGTTGGAAATGCAAGCGATTTAGCTATTGCTGGGTCTTCTAGTAATTGAATTGCAATTTTTACTGGGTTGCTTTTATTAATCTCTTTCCCTTTTATATATAACGGTAGGTGATCGTTGTTGATAATTGATTCAATTGTTTCGTTATGAGAAAACTTCAGTAGTTCATCTTTCAATTTATCGAGCATCTTTTCTGGATCAGAGGGTATTTCTATTGCTTTTATGGGAAATGTTTCATCAGGATGTTCATTTGTGATTTTTAATGCATAGCGAAAGATAGCAGCATAAGGATCTATATCTTCAATAACTTCAATTTCGTCCAGTGAATACCGTTTTTTCTCTCCAATGATCAATTCTTTTAATAGTTCACCATATGATGAATAGATAGAGATCAATGCCTCCTGTTCATTTTCTGGCGCTATATCAGCAATAATAATTTCTTGCGTTCTATCATTCTTTTTTAGTTTAATAGCGCGGATTATATTGACGATGGAGTACGGATTTTTTATTTCTTTTACTGCGATTGATTTTTGTAATTGAGCAGAAAAATGCAACCGTAAAATAGATGAGGCATATTTTTTAGGATTTGTAATGAAAAATTCAGCTAAGATATTTTCAGCATAGTGATAGTCAATAAGATTTGCGATAGTAAATAACAGATGCATGGATTCATCTAAAGAATGGAAAACTTCCCGTGGAATTTTAGATAGAATTTTTGGAGTGCTCGAAGCATCTATTTTATATACACATTGTATCAGAACAGACCATGCTTCAATAAATAGAGGATTAAGCTCAATCGATTTTTCTAATGCATGCTGTGCGCTTTCCCATCTGTATTCAGCATAATAGAGTTTTGCTTGGTAAAACCAAATTTGACAGTTCCAATATTTTTTCTCTATCTTTTCAAGACACTGAGAAAGTACTGATAATTGTTCAGCGAAAATAAGCGAGTCAAAATAGGTGAGAACGAGAGGAGAAGGCCATAGAATTTTAGGTAGATGTATTTCTGCGAATTGGTAGCTTTCGGTAGCAAGGCCTATATATGTTAAATGTTGACACAAATTAATAATAGCACTGCTTGAAACTTTATAAATATCACTAAGTGCAAGTAATAATTTCAACTCGGCCTTTAATTTTATTTTGTATAAAAAATCGCTCTTTTCATTTGTCAGCAATTTTGCTTTGAGAGTGATAAATTGGAAAGAGAACTCTAAATTTTCATTGCTAATGTTTTCTTTTAAATCAAAATCGATTATTTTTTTTCTTAAGTTATCTTTAATATAGATACCACGATCTTTTGCCTCGAGTAAAACGATCAGTTGTTCACGCGCTAGCCCTCTGATCGGGTCTATCCTATTTAGTTCTTTTTTGATGCTTTTATCATCCACAGGAATTATAGAATTAATAAAAACAGCCATGTCGGGA
Source organism: Citrobacter sp. wls619 (assembly GCF_005281345.1). Lineage (GTDB taxonomy): Bacteria > Pseudomonadota > Gammaproteobacteria > Enterobacterales > Enterobacteriaceae > Citrobacter. The sequence continues at coordinate 11,733 of NZ_SZXJ01000062.1, read as the reverse complement.
TGTATTTTTGACAATTCTTCTTTATGCTTCATTGCTAAATGAATGAGCTGTACGTCATTTGTTCTTGTTAGTGATATGAGGTTAGCGAGTCCGCATAGAAGATATCTGTTATCAGCGTAATCATTAAATAGCCTCAAAATATCTGCTGAGTTATGATATATTCCATCATATATGTCTTTGTTTAAAGAAAAAATATCTTTGTCTTTGTAGACTGTAGCTAACTCAGTAACTTGTATATAGATCGAAAAAATTTGATTATTTATTGAAGGAAATTTATGGTTTAAATCATCTGCAATTTCTTTTGCTAAAGCCCAGTTATTTTCCCTGCTGGATCCTCTTGATAGACAATATAAGTCATCCTCACCGAATAACTCTTTATTTGAATTCCAGTAATCTGTAATTTCTGTATTATTGGCTATAAATTGATAGAAAAATAAATTGCTATATTTTTGTTTTGGTGAGCTATTATATATCGAGTTGAGCTGACTGACAGATTTGCTTTGTTGCTCAGTCAATATTATTATTGCAAACACAATATCTTTTATTTTTTCAGATAACTCATTGTTCTTGGCAAGATCAAATAATAAACTATTTTGCAACGTAGTACTTTGACCTTCAGAGTGTAATATGGCAATGTTTAATGTGTCTATGATTTTTTTAGCAAGATCTGTTGCAGGTGATTTATTTAATGTTTGAATAACAATTTTAGCTGCGGTGATGTCATTATTACGAAGATCTCTGAATATATCTTCTGCATAACGGTAAATATTGTCAGCCGTAAATTCTGGCGGATAATGGTTATGTACTATTTTAGGTCCATTAACGATATCACCAGAACCTGTATGTGAGGAGTTATAAGTATCCATAAATTTATAGTTCAGTTATTTATTGTAGACAATTTTATTACCGTTAACAATATCGCCAGTACCATTATGCGTACTGATATTATTGATAACTTGAGGCATTAAAGGGATATTTTTTAACTGTCCTATGAATTCGCTGTCAGAATCAATCCTGGCTTGAATTGCTGACTCACTCATGTCTCGATTGATTTCAAGATCAGTCGTTTTGCGAAGAATAAGTTGAGCGGCAGCATCATCTATAAACCATTTTTGAAGTGAATGTTTAAGGTGGTCTACGCTCATCACTGCGCCTGCTTTTAAACCATCATAAAGTACACCTGACAAAATTGTGCTTGTGATAAAATCCATAAGTCATCTCCCCAAAATTAGTGTCGATTTATTTTTGGACCTCAAATACATTGGGATCCAAGTTTGATAGTGGAACATTACCTCACCTACATGATGAGGTTTATTTCTGCTAAGGCCTTTTTTATCAGTCTTGTTACTCCAGTCTCAACCTGTCCCTAAGCTCCTTCACCAGCGTCACATCATCCAGCTCCGCGCTAATCTCATGACGAATAGCATTACTGAATTGCTCGCTACGCTCACAGCTATCATGATAACCATGTGACAGCCAGTTCCAGCTCCCGAGCACAATGTAACGACCATCGATCATCAGCACCTTTTCATGAGTACCTTCGGTCAGGCGGATAACATTGTCTTTTCCCAGTTGTTCGCGGTACTCAGCAATCAGAGTTTCATCATTATCCTCTGCACGGTCCAGACGTTGATGGTAGTAACCGTAGTAGACTTTAACGCTGACACCACGCCGCTGTGTTGCTACCAGTTGCGCCAGTTCCGGTCTTTGATATTGTTTACCACCCCGACGGATCCATGGAGTGATAATAACCAGCTCCTGTTCACACTGGCTCACCAGCGCACTGAATGCGGCGATATGTTCACAGTCGCGGTAATAGCGTTGTAGACGCGGTGTCTGGCTCAGGCTGTCGAAACTTGGATGTTGGCTACCCTGTTCAAGAAGGAAATCTTCAGCAACGCTGTCCGCAAGAACTTTCAGGTATCCACCTGCCTGCCGCAATCGGTGGTGGTTACCTACCACGATAAACTGCTGTTTCGCCCGTGAAACCACGACATTCAGCATGTTAGGCGCATCGTTCTGAAAATTTGGATTATCAAGAGGATGAAAAATTACCGGGCTGTAAATGATGACCTCAAAACCCACGCCCTGGAACTGATGCACTGTACCAATGCAGTTTTTCTGCCAGTGATTCATACGCTGGGCAAGGTGCTTGATCAGTAATGATTTCTGATTGCTATAGGGAGTGACGATGCCCACATCGGCAGTCAGATCGTAACCGGCTTCTTCCAGCTTATTCAGCAGTTGCTCAATAGCCTCGACTTCATCCAGATTGGTGTTAACCATATCGCCTTTCTGGCCCTCTACGCTGTAGAACATTAAATGATGCCCACCAGACTTCTCAAAGGCGCTGGCAATGTGGTCGGAAGGGGAGGCCGTTTCCACGCTGACGCCATGATAGCCCGCCAGCCGGATAAAGAGATCGGCAATGGGTTTCTGGCACCGGCGATGCTCATCGAGAATAATACCGTTGCCGGTATCATCCACTCGTCCAGAAAGTGTTCCTGCCGCGCGGTGCCAGCCTGTAACGCTTGCAGGTGAAACCCGTTCATATAACGTATTATTGTCAGCAAAATGACGTTCGCGCAGTTGTGTTTGCAGGTTTTCTGACAGGTTTCTGATGGGTTCGATTTGCAGAGGATCTCCGACAATCATCGCTTTCTCGCTGCGACTCAATAGTGGCACCAGAGATTCAAGCGAAATCATGCCTGCTTCATCGCACAGTGCCAGATGCCAGGGTTTGTGCCCCCTGAGTTCATCAAGTTTACGATAACCCGCCACTTTCCACGCGGAGACCAGCGTGGTTGCCATTACCGGATATACCAGTGACAGTGCGCGATAGAATTCATCCAGCTTATCCAGCCAGCGATAGTAGCCCGTACTGCGGCGATTACTCATCAGAGCCCGCCAGTGAGTCAGCACCTCTTCCAGCTCAATTTTTCGCTTCAGTTGCTCCTGCCAGAGATAGCCGATAGCAGCTTCAAACATTTCACGGTGCTGCCTGATGAAGCGTTTACGCAAAATGTCACACCAGTTACCTTCGGGGTAATGCTGTTGATACTGCGCTGTAACCTGTTGCGCTCGGATGACCCGCTGCCATTCTTTTCGGAGTGTTGCGATATCAGCACAAAGGCTCACCAGATTTTCTTCCTGCAGCGCATCGGGTTCGTCCTGCATGAGCAGTTCCAGCAGGGCCAGATTGTCTGGCTGATGTGACAGCATCTCTCCCGCATCAGCCAGAGCCGCTAACTGGCGATGGGGCAGGGAAGAAAGGCTGAAATGCTGAAAGTCCTCCGGCGCAGCAAGATTCATTTGTTGCAGCCGTGCCGGATATTTTCCCTCGAACAGGCGGGCCAGATGACGCTTTATCCCTTTACGGGGATAGTCGCGATAGTGCATTTCCAGAGCAGGGCGTAGTGGTGAATCCATCCAGCGCAGTATCTGTGCCAGATCATGTTGCTGCGGCCATGTCGCCTGCAATGTCTGGTAAATTCTGCTGGCCTGCAAACGCTGCGTTTTTATCTCTTGAAGTTCCTGCAGGCGTTGCTCCAGCTGGCTGGTTAAGTTGTCCAGATCGTCGGGATGATGCAGTGACACGTCAATCCCCAGGCGCTGTGCATGAGCGGCTACCAGGGGGATTTTTGCCATGAAGCGTGCCGGAAGCTCTTCTGCGTTGGTGGTGTTCAGACCACAATCCACAACAGACTGTATCGCGGTTGCCTTTTCATTCAGATACGCCCGGTAACAGGAGTTCAACTCGTCGCGATGCCTGAGCAGAACAGCTAAAAAATCGCGCTGGTGTTGTTCGTCATAGCTTTCCTGTCGCCAGCGGCTGATCAACTGCTCAAGCCGGGTAAGCTCATGCTGAACCTGTTCGTTCGATCCGCTATGAAACCATAACCAGTCAAGATCCTGGGTTGCAGGGTCACTGCGCAGATCGTCAATGATATTCTCCACCGCTTTTATTGCGGTGGACGTTACCAGCATGCCGAAGTTCTGGTCCTTTCCATCAGCGATTGCCAGTGCTCTGGCAACCAGCTGTTGTGCAATGAGTGACTTGAACAGCGTTGTTTTACCCGTACCCGGCGCGCCCTGCACGGCAATCAGGCGCTCATCCTGATTAATGGCCTGTATTGCCGCCATCTGTCCATGACCCAGCGAGTATTGTGTTTCAAACAAACCGCCGGTTACCACTTCATATATGTCAGGGGCATTCTCATCATGGTGAATATGGTTGAGATACTGCTCCAGTAGAGGGAAGTCACCAGCCGTGTTATCGCACAGCCAGCTAAAATCTTCCGCATCACGCTTGAGGTTGTAATCTTCATTATGCAGTGGAGCCACCAGGGCGTTAAACGCAGTTTCCAGTCCCTGATATTTGCGGTTTGATTGCTGAGCAACCCATACCTGAAGAGCGTCAAACGCCTCAAGGAAGGTGTCATATTTACACCCGGTGAGTGCGCTGACGATACTCATCATATGGCGGTTCTCACCCAGCTCATCCAGCTGGATGCCAAACATTTCGCGAAAAGCGAAGGGGAATGCGCTGACCAGTTGTCCGTCTTTAACGGGAACCAACAGTGAGGTATTACCCTGTTCAAAGAAAGATTTGGGGAGTGGAAAAGAGAACAGGGGCAGGTACTTTACGTTGGCCCTGCCGCGCTCATTTTCGATACAGCGCAACACCGGAAACAGCAGGTTGACAGGCTCAATATGGGTAATCTCACCCTTTTCACCATATTTGACGAAACGCCTGCGCCAGTTTTCGCGCATTTCAGGCGTAACGCGGAGTACTATGCCGCTCTGGTTTTCTTCACAGTTATCTTTACCGAGCATGAGCTGATGATGCTCATGTACCTGGCTGGCCGGTATTTTACTCTTTTCCGCACCGCTGAATTTCAAATAATCCTGCCATGCAGAGAGGATATCTTTAGAGGAATTTTTCATTATTCTGATAGTGCCTTGCTCAGCTCAACTCCCTGAAATTAATGACAACAGAATAACACAGGCTTGATAGTTTTAATCTGGGCCGTATGTCCTTATCTGTACGAAAATATGTAATTAGTTACAACATGCTGAATAAATATTAGTTTCGATAGATCAGTGTCTTATGTTATATCCGTCTTCTGGCGATACCTGAGTCTATCTGGTTAACTAAAAATGAAACCGCCAGCCGTGTGCGTGGCCGTATTGAAACCGTTCTGGATTATGCCAAAGCGAAAGAATATTTCGAGGGGGATAACCCGGCGGCCTGGAAAGGGATGCTGAAACCACTTTTGCCAATGCCTGGTAAGGTACAGAATAAAAAGCATCATGCTGCACTGCCATATGCCGAATTGGGTATGTTTATGGCAGAACTTCGTACAAGAACAGGGATTTCAGCCCGCGCACTGGAGTTCTCCATCCTGACTGTTTGCCCGTTCAGGTGAGATTCGTGGTGCTGAATGGGATGAAATTGACTTGAAGGCTAAAACATGGGTTATCCCGGCGGAAAGAATGAAAGCCAGTAAAGAGCATCGCGTTCCTTTATCTGACGCTGCGGTGGCTTTGTTAAAGGCGCTACCACGCTTTAAGGATAATAATCTTGTCTTTCCGGCCCCTCGTGGTGGGCAGCTCTCAGATATGTCATTAACAGCCGTCTTAAAACGTATGGACCGTAAAGATCTAACATAACATGGTTTCCGTTCAACGTTTCGTGAATGGGTAGGGGAGACAACGTTATACCAGCGGGAAGTTATTGAACACGCTCTGGCACATCAGTTAGCAGATAAGGCGGAACCTGCTTACCAGCGGGGGACTTTATGGCCGAAATGAGTTTCTCTGATGGATGAGTGGAGTGACTATTGTTATATTTCAGCTACATCATCGTAAGTGAGCATTGATTACGTATTGTACTTCAATGTTTAAGATACCTTTTGCTGGCGCTTTTCCAGTCGGATACGGGCCTTACACAGGTGTTCGTCCTGGAAATAATACCGCCAGTTCAGCCAGAGGTAGGCTCTGGTTTGCTTCCAGTCGTAGCAGTTCCTTCTGAGTCCATTTTTGCTGTACAGGTCTTGTTTCACTACCCGGTAAATTTAGGCCCAGTGAGTATGCCGCTTGTCTTACGGATACTCGAGTTCTGCCAGGTAAGCGTTCTGCTACAGCCATACCTTCCACAGGATAATACTGTACCAGAACCTGACGTTCCTGCTCATTCCAGTGGCGAGGGCTGTGAACATTCAGTTTATCTTTTATGAGGTAAATCGCCCTTCGTGTTCGTCCCGGCAGCAGTGACATTATCTGTGCAATTCCGCAGCCTGCCGTAAAATGAGTGCGGATGATTGCTTTTTCTTCCTCTGTCCAGGGCTGGTATGGATCCCTCAACCTTTTTTCTTGGTTGCGTACAACCCATCTGGCTGCATCCACCGTTCGTCCAAGCGTTTCTGCAATTAGTGTCGTTGGTATAATACCGTAGTTTTCTTCTACAAACTTAAATTCCTTGAATGTCCAGATAGTGCGGTACCTTCTGTTTTTATGTCTTTTCATTTATTGGATTGGAAAATTTTTGTTTGTCGATTATTTTGGAGTTCAGGCTGGCATACTGCTTTGGTTATTAAAACCCCTACCAGATTTAATTGCCCTGTGCGGCTAGTCTGAGTAGTTATTTAACTATGTTGCGCGGGGGAAATATTGTTCGTACCATTTGAATATTGCTGCAGGCAACAATTTTTAATTGGCTATAATGGGGATGGGCCAAAATGGTGCCTGAATCGTACGGTTTTGGAAAACAGCTACAGAAAAGGGTGTAGTCATTTGGCCATTGCTAAAAAGCTTGTAACTATGGGTGCCGAGTTAGGGAAAAGTAAAATCCACAGAATATCTTTTTACTGCCCCTGATGGGGTCATAACCATAAATATAGCAGCATACTTCTTACCTGAAATATATGTTCTATTAGGCAGGCAATGACCATAAGCCGGGGATATTTCATGCTTCATAGCCCGATCTTCTGATTTCGAATTTATTTCATAGATCAAATATCCTGTGTACATATCTCCTTTTGCAAGATCATCAGCGTGTATACAAACGGATTTTTCTGCAATCGAGACTTTACCCTTGTATGGATAGGATGGTTTATCACCAGAAACACACCCAGATAACAAACTAATCGCTATAAGGGAACTTACCGAGAATTTTAACATATTTTTGTTTTAACCCTTCAATATCACTTAAGGAAAATTTTCCTTTATAATTTCTATAGTTAATCCAATCATTAATTGTGTAGTTGCTAAGCAACCAATAATCAGACACTATACAGGCCTGCTGTTCCATTGGATAGGATTTTAAAAGTGAACCATCCAGGTCATAATAGTAACTCACAACTCCGGAAAATAGGCCTCTGGTTCTCACCATATATTCTTTCTGATGTTGCCATACATGCATCATTTCATGCATGAATAAATGCTGCTGGTTAATTCCTGCTAATGAAAAATCTGGTTCATAAGTATTTTTCATGTAGTACATTTCTCCATTTGGTGTCATGGCAACGTTATCTCGCTGCATGTCAAATGGTAAATAACTTTCATTATGAATTTTTACTTTATCATAGTCAATGCTGTCTTTATAGAGTTGTTTAGCTAAAGTGATTTCACCAGAAGTTAATGTGCGACCAGACATATATTATTCTCCTTATGTTATGTATACCCATAAAAAATCATCATTCTGATTGGGATATAAAATGCTATCCCTCTACTATCGCACTGAAATTTACTTCTACTCGCCGACGCTCTTAATTACCCATCATGAGTGAGGGAGTAGATCAGCGTGATGCCTTTATGTTCGGTAAAACGGATTGTTTTTGCGTCCCGCTCCAGAAAACGGAACCATTCTCCATCCATTGTCAATGCCATCCCACCGGTAGCGGTTGTCGCCCCGTTTTGTGACACGGTCATGTTCCTGCTCCTGTGCAATAAACTGCATTAGGGCA
>NZ_SZXJ01000062.1:2286-3601 GCF_005281345.1 Citrobacter sp. wls619 | reverse complement strand
CTGCTCCTGAGCAGTGAACTGCATGACAGGGAAGGTTGCGGGTCTGACTGTGGTGGCTGATATTCAGATTAACGTCGTAGTCGAAATGCTCCTGACGGGGGAGGTGGCGGACACCCCCTTCGGCAAGGGTAATCTGGTCGTTGTTATCATAGCGGTAGGCGGTGTTACCCCAGCGGCTGTCACTGATGCGGGTATGGGCATATCACTGGGGCTGTCCAGGCTTCCGCTATCTGTTTCGTTGAGCCCATCCCAGCGCATCGTGCTTGGACTGAGATGGAGAAGATTACAAGTTTCTGATCTCGACGAGGAATAATGTGAGATACAGCTACAATTATTTACTTTTCCTGCGCGTGGGTTCAATGTTTTCAATGAAATCACCAAATGACGGAGCTATATTATCGATAATTTCATTCTCTCTTTCTAGATTAATGAACTGAACTCGTCCTGATTCCTTATCAATCCAATAGACATTACCACCAGCATCAAAGGCGAAAGGGATATGTGTCATGGCAAAGTTTTTGGCTTGCTCGGAATAATTGGAGTAATGCCATCTCATTCTTGGGATAGATAGCAGCATCTCAAATTTATATTCATCTCGATGATGGGGTATAAAATAAAACCCTTCCACATGCATTGCATTATAATCGTCTTTAGAGATTGTATATATCCGGTCTCGATAATAGTGCGCGTCAGATAATGGTAAATACCCACCGTTATGGTCAAGGTAAAATTGTATAAATTCTTTTTTGCCCGGAAACTCTTCGGCAATTATAGAGTTAATTGAGTCCTCTGAAATTTCAGGTGCAGATTGTTCTAGTTGCAAATGAAATTCTCTTTGTGTCGTCATTTTCCAAGTCCTGATTAAGGGCATTCATCCAATAATTTATTTATTTCTTGAGCACGTGTAATGCCTGATTCTTTATTATAAGCGGTTCCGGTGTAATCTTCAAAATCTTTCACCCCTCCTATATGTCCATAACCTCCATGATAGTCTGGGTTGACCAGTTGCATCCGCATTTCATTTGTGGCAGGGTTGTAATCAACGTGATGCCCAGTCCATCCTCGAGCAGAATTTTCATTTATATTTATTGCATTCAGCAATGATTCCTTGTCACCAACATGGCTTCCTGTAGCTCTTATGGTAAATATTCCTTCAGGATTTTCAGGAGAGATACTTCCTGGATGTAAAACATCACCACCATCAGGCAAAAATATAATCGGCGTTCTGTCCAGACCCAGTGGATCAATCCAGCTTAACGGATTATGAACATACCCATATGGTCTGATACCCCCGGCAAGTTTTATCGGGTCTGGC
>NZ_SZXJ01000062.1:1860-2168 GCF_005281345.1 Citrobacter sp. wls619 | reverse complement strand
TCAGCTTCTGCGCCCGGACCACTTCACCGCCTTCTGTCAGCAGCTCTCTCGGCGTGCCCATTTGGTCGTGTACAACATAGTGCAGTCGTCCGTTCTCATACCTGGCCCCCGGTGTCAAGGCTCCGGGTTCATACAGCCAGTAGACGCTGCTTTCCACGGCGGCGGTGCCGTCAGCGTAAACCGGGGTTTCCGCCACCAGCAGGTCTCCGCTCCACTGGTAGTCATAACCGGCAATACCACGTGTTGTTTTTTCGCGGCGCTTGCTGAGTCGGCGGCCAAAGGCATCGTAGGTATAGCGCCAGCGTTCA
>NZ_SZXJ01000062.1:1542-1743 GCF_005281345.1 Citrobacter sp. wls619 | reverse complement strand
CTGCTCCTGAGCAGTGAACTGCATGACAGCATCCGGAAGGTTGCGGGTCTGACCGTGGTGGCTGATATTCAGATTAACATCGTAGTCGAAACGCTCCTGACGGGGGAGCTGGCGGACGCCCCCTTCGGCCAGGGTAATCTGGTCGTTACTGTCGTGGTGGTAGGTGGTGGTTCCCCAGCGGTTGTCACTGATACGGGTGAC
>NZ_SZXJ01000062.1:162-1369 GCF_005281345.1 Citrobacter sp. wls619 | reverse complement strand
CGGCCCATCACGCCGTGGGTGAACTGCACCGTCACGTCATAGAATTAAGGTAACTTTCTCTTTTCTTTTTTAATAGCACTGTTCAAATCAAACCGATAATCTTTGCAATAGTGTTGTAGAGCATCATCAACAGGAACTATTTTAAATCCATGTAATCCACTGTTCTTGAGTTTATTTTTAAATTTATCATTGACAACTAATCGACATCCATATCTGATGCTTGAGTCGAGTTCGAATATATCATAGTTAAATGCTTCATCAATGAATGATATCTTTCGAGGTATTTTTGAACCAGATTCTATATTAAAGAATAAAGATTTTTTATAATCAATGAATTTATTACTGGGGAAGTACAGTAAAAAGTATTTTTTGTTGCCGATTTCTTTTATTTTCCCTGAAAAATAAAATGAAAGTTTTTTTATAAAAAAAGGAGGGGTAATAGCCTCTTGTAAAATAAATAAAAAATCTTCAGATACAATATATCCTTGATTATGCCTGTAATCAAACTCAATTGACTGATTTTCTGTCATGTTTACTATTATGGTTGCTGGGCATTCTTTTTCAGCGAGATAATAAGGGAAATTATGCTTGGATGGTGCTGGTGGGTTTGTTACTATGGTGTCGAATATACCGTGTAAAAAAATAAGAGTAGATGGCTGAGAGTAATCGTTCATTAATATATGGAAGTTCATTCTATCACCATATCCTTTTACAACATGTTTGAGGGACATCACCTGACCAGATTTTTTGTTTCAGTTTCATTTGTAATTTTTTCACGGAACGACGAGCATCATCTTTAGAAATATTTCCTCCATAAAACTCTCTTTTTATATCATTAATTAGATCATCGACCTCTAATGAATAATAATCATGTCTTGAACTGTGATAAACAGCCATCCCCTTACCATCACCGTTCAGAAAGCCAGTTTGGGAGCCTGGCATCAATATTCCGTTGCCCACTGTATCACGCATTCCATTCATTCCAATATCATTAAAAAATGATGCATTATTATTCCAGACGTCAACGGGAATAACATGGTGAGCCTGTAATCCATCTCCAACAACGCCACCTAAGGCTTTGTTTAGTTCCCCGCTGGGAGAAAGACCAAAAAAATCAATCCATGTTAGAGGGTTATGAACATATCCGTATGGCCTGATACCGCCAGCGAGTTTTATCGGGTCAGGCGAAACATACTGCCCTGTCTCA
>NZ_SZXJ01000062.1:0-79 GCF_005281345.1 Citrobacter sp. wls619 | reverse complement strand
TTAGCCGCGCCTGGCCCGCCGAAGCGATAGTGCTCCGCTTTACCCCAGACGCTCAGCTTCTGCGCCCGGACCACTTCAC
>NZ_SZXJ01000042.1:2386-85448 GCF_005281345.1 Citrobacter sp. wls619 | reverse complement strand
CTCCCAAACCAACGTTTTAAATAATGATCATTTATCGCTCAGGTGGCATGCTTCCGGCCTTTTGGAGGAAGGAAACTCATGCTTATTGGCTACGTGAGGGTGTCAACTAATGACCAGAACACTGCACTTCAGCGAAACGCGCTCGAGTGTGCAGGATGTGAGCTGATTTTCGAAGATAAGATCAGCGGTAAGGTGTCCGACAGACCAGGGTTAAAAAAGGTGCTCCGGACACTATCGGAAGGCGATACGCTGGTGGTGTGGAAACTGGATCGGCTCGGGCGAAGCATGCGACATCTTGTTGGGTTAGTGGAGGAACTGCGGGAGAAAGGTGTTAACTTCCGGAGCCTGACGGATAGCATCGATACGAGTACGCCTATGGGGCGGTTCTTCTTTCATGTAATGGGCGCATTGGCCGAAATGGAAAGGGAGCTTATTGTGGAGCGCACCCGGGCGGGTTTAGAGGCTGCGCGCGCGGAAGGTCGCATTGGTGGCCGTAGGCCAAAACTAACGGATGAGCAGTGGGCGCAGGCAGGGAGACTAATCTCTGCTGGGGAAACGCGTCAGCGTGTAGCAATAATTTACGATGTAGGAGTGTCAACACTATACCGAAAATTCCCTGTAGGCAGGGCTTAGACATGATGCAGGCCGCCGGTAAAGATTAATGCTGGCAGCCAGCACAACTTTAGAGCCCAACCTGGCGAACTGTCGGGAACTCAGACACCAGCCACATATCGGCCTCTTCAAACATATCCTCCAGCATGCGGTTCAGCTTTTCCCGATCGCTTTTGCTGGCATCGCTATTCAAGGCGTTCGCCTGCATCGGTTTCACCTTCACTTCGGCATCAGGGAAAATATGGTGCACCCGCTTCGTCAGTTCAGCCAAGATGATCTCTCTGGCACCAGCTAAACCTTCAACATTTCTCTTGTCGTATATCAATTCAACAAACATAACTGAATCCCTTAAATACTGTAATTACATACAGTATTATGCGAAAGGTGGCAGCCAGTCAAATTAAAAGCATAGAGGTTTGAGTACAGTTTTTAGTACATACTTTGAATGAAACGGGATTGAATCCGACTAAAATCAATTGCTTGGGGAATTATTCTCGTAATCGTGGAAGAGGAAACCAGGTTGCTGCTTGCCGTCATTCATTGTTCAGTTATGTCCGGGATCAATTTAGCGCTTATCTAAGAATACCAAAAAATAGCGCGGTAATCAGCAACGGGATTATCAATGCTCGGCGGTGGCCGCAATAAAATTGCGGTGAACGTGATTAAAATAAAATGAATTAATAGATTTGGAGTTTTAAAGATATTTCATGAAATAAGAAGGCGTTATCTTCTGAGTTTATAAATAAGCTAACTGAGAACCATTATTGTTATTTTTACGTTTGTCGGCGCATTCTGGAAACTTTAAAACTCTTTTATAAACAATGGGGTTTTATTCTTGCCAGTTAACGGAGTTTCATTGTAATGAAATGTGAGTAAGGTTAAAAATTAATAATTTAAAGGCCATATAATCATTGGATATATCTAATAACAGGAGGTTATATGAGCATTAGTCGGCGTAATTTTTTGCGGGGCGTGGGTATTGGCTGCTCGGCCTGTGCAATAGGCAGTTTCCCACCTGGCGCACTGGCGCGAAATTCGCCAGAGAGTATTAAAGGGAAAACATCCCTGACGCCAAGTCTGTGTGAAATGTGTTCCTTTCGCTGTCCAATTCAGGTTCAGGTGATTAATAATAAAACAGTTTTTATCCAGGGAAACCCTAATGCCCCTCAGCAAGGCACGCGCGTTTGTGCTCGCGGGGGCAGCGGTGTTAGCCTGGTAAACGACCCGCACCGGATTGTGAAACCGATGAAACGCACCGGGCCGCGTGGCAGTGGCGAATGGCAGGTCATTAGCTGGCAACAGGCGTATCAAGAAATTGCCGAAAAGATGACGGCAATAAAAAATCAATACGGGCCGCAGGGCGTTGTCTTCTCCTCTAAATCCGGTTCGCTTTCGGGCCATTTATTTCATTTGGCGACGGCTTTTGGCTCACCAAATACCTTCACGCACGCTTCAACTTGTCCAGCAGGTAAAGCCATTGCCGCCAAAGTAATGATGGGTGGGGATTTAGCAATGGATATCGCCAATACCCGCTACATGGTCTCTTTTGGACATAACCTCTATGAAGGAATTGAGGTTGCCGATACTCATGAACTGATGACCGCACAAGAGAAGGGCGCGAAGATGGTCAGCTTCGACCCCCGGCTGTCGGTATTTTCCAGCAAGGCGGATGAATGGCATGCGATTAAACCAGGGGGAGACTTACCGGTGCTGATGGCGATGTGCCACGTCATGATTACTGAAAAATTGTATGACGTGGGATTCGTTGAACGCTATACAACAGGTTTCGACCAACTGGCAGAGGCGGTACAAGAGGCCACGCCAGAATGGGCACAAAAGTTGGCCGACGTACCTGCGGATGTCATTACCCGGGTGACTCGCGAAATGGCGGCCTGCGCCCCCCATGCGATTGTCAGCCCCGGTCACCGTGCGACTTTTTCGCAGGAAGAGATTGACATGCGGCGCATGATTTTCACCCTCAACGTGCTGCTGGGAAATATTGAGCGCGAAGGCGGCATGTACCAGAAAAAAGCCGCTGCAACCTACAATAAGCTGGCGGGAGAGAAGGTGGCTCCGGTGCTGGCGAAACCGGATGCTAAACTCCCTAAGCCAACGGCGCAGCGTATTGACCTGGTCGCGCCGCAATTCAAATACATCGCTGCGGGCGGCGGGGTGGTGCAGAGCATTATCGATGCTGTGTTAAACCAGACGCCTTATCCGGTAAAAGGATGGATTATGTCCCGGCATAATCCTTTTCAAACTGTGACCTGTCGGCCGGATCTGGTCAAAACCGTTGAGCAGTTGGATCTGGTGGTGAGCTGCGATGTCTATTTAAGTGAAAGCGCGGCCTATGCCGATTACCTGTTACCTGAATGCACCTATCTCGAACGCGATGAAGAAGTCTCTGATATGTCGGGGCTGAATCCGGCCTATGCGCTGCGCCAGCAGGTCGTTGAGCCTATCGGTGATGCGCGCCCAAGCTGGCAAATCTGGAAAGAACTGGGCGAGCAACTGGGTCTTGGGCAGTACTATCCGTGGCAAGATATGCAGGTACGCCAGCTGTATCAGCTCAATGGTGATCATGCGTTATCTGCTGAACTGCGCCAGAAAGGGTATCGGGAGTGGGGCGTACCGCTGTTACTCCGTGAGCCTGAATCGGTACGCCAGTTTACTGCGCAGTATCCGGGAGCAGTGGCCGTTGACAATGACGGCACGTATGGCGAACAACTGCGCTTCAAATCCCCATCCGGAAAAATCGAACTTTATTCCGCAGAACTGGAAACACTCCTGCCGGGCTATGGTATTCCGCGCGCACGCAATTTTGCGCTCAAGGCCGACAATGAACTCTATTTCATTCAAGGCAAAGTCGCAGTTCACACCAATGGCGCGACGCAATATGTCCCATTGCTCAGCGAGCTGATGTGGGATAACGCGGTGTGGATCCACCCGAAAACGGCTGGAGAAAAAGGGATTAAAAGCGGTGATGACATCTGGCTGGAAAATGCAACCGGTAAGGAGAAAGGCAAAGCGTTGGTCACTGCCGGTATTCGACCCGATACGCTGTTCGTCTATATGGGATTCGGCGCCAAGGCAGGCGCAAAAACTGCGGCGACAACGCATGGGATCCACTGTGGAAACTTGCTTCCACATGTGACCAGTCCGGTATCCGGCACGGTGGTCCACACCGCTGGCGTTACGCTTCGTCGGGCATGAGAAAGGAGAACATCATGAATCAGTCAACAAATCCGTATGTCATGCTGCATGACGAGAAACGCTGTATTGGTTGTCAGGCGTGCACGGTTGCCTGCAAAGTTTTGAATGACGTGCCAGAAGGTTTTAGCCGGCTGCAGGTGCAGATCCGCTCACCGGAAAACGAACCTGAGGTGCTGTCTCACTTCCAGTTTGTCCGCGTCTCCTGCCAGCACTGCGAAGATGCGCCTTGTGTCAGCGTCTGTCCGACTGGCGCTTCGTTTCGGGACGAAAACGGCATTGTGCAGGTGGACAAGTCCCGCTGTATTGGCTGTGATTATTGTGTTGCCGCCTGTCCGTTCCATGTGCGCTACCTGAACCCACAAACAGGAATTGCAGATAAATGTAACTTTTGTGCAGACACCCGTCTGGACGCTGGACAATCGCCTGCCTGTGTTTCCGTATGCCCTACGGATGCGCTGAAGTTTGGTCGCCGTGATGACCCTGAAATTCAGCACTGGATTCATCAAAAAGAGGTTTACCGTCAGCAGGATACGCGTAGCGGTGCGGTGAGTATTTTCCGGCGTAAAGAGATTCATCAGGAGGGAAAAGTATGAATTCTATCTGGGGAGCAGAGCTTCACTATGCGCCAGACTACTGGCCGCTGTGGCTCATTTATGCAGGCGTAGTCATTCTGTTGATGATTGCCGGTCTGGTGGTACATGCGCTGCTGCGTCGAATGCTGGCACCCAAAACGGCAGCCGGTGAAGAGCACCGTGACTATCTTTACTCATTGGCTGTCCGCCGTTGGCACTGGGGAAATGCGCTGCTTTTTATCCTGCTTCTGCTCAGCGGTTTGTTCGGCCATTTTTCTATCGGACCGGTAGCGCTGATGGTGCAGGTGCACACCTGGTGTGGATTCGCATTACTGGCTTTCTGGATTGGCTTCGTCATGATCAATGCCACCAGCGGCAACGGTTGCCACTATCGTGTGCAATTCAGCGGGTTGATAAAGCGCTGCCTGCTACAAACGCGTTTTTATCTGTATGGGATAATGAAAGGTGAGGCACATCCGTTTGCGGCAACAGCGGAGAATAAATTTAACCCCCTGCAACAGTTAGCCTATCTGGCCATCATGTATGCGTTGGTTCCGCTGTTAATCATTACCGGGTTGCTCTGTCTTTACCCGCAGATTATAGGCGCCGGGCCGGTGGTACTGGTGCTGCATATGGTGTTGGCGATTGTTGGCATTCTGTTCATTTGCGCACATATTTACCTGTGCACATTGGGTGATACGCCGGGGCAAATCTTTCGCAGCATGATTGACGGCTATCACCGTCATCGCAGCCATCATGCAGAAACAGCATCACATAAAGGCTAATCCTGCGCGGATTTTGCAGGGGAAGCCCGTCTGACATTCTTTCTTTAATAGCAAGAAAATGTGCCTTATGTCACATTTTCTTGCAATTTATCCATGTTTGTTCGGCAGAACTTCCGTAAAAAGAACGGCTATTTCTCCTGGTTATGAGGACATGCTGTTGAAACGCCGTTTGTTTATTGCCGCTTCGCTATTCGCGATAAGTTTTTCGTCCGCTTATGCGACTGATGTCGCCAGTTTTGCACCCCGGCCTCCCGCCATTAATGCTGGCGCGTGGGTGCTTATGGACTACACCACGGGCCAAATTCTGACTGCCGGTAATGAACACCAGCAACGCAACCCCGCCAGCCTGACCAAGTTAATGACCGGCTATGTTGTCGATCGTGCGATTGATAGCCATCGCATTAGCCCAACGGATATCGTCACTGTCGGGCGTGACGCATGGGCGAAAGATAATCCGGTGTTTGTCGGCTCATCATTAATGTTCCTGAAAGAAGGCGATCGCGTTTCGGTACGTGATTTAAGTCGCGGCTTGATTGTTGATTCCGGCAATGACGCATGCGTCGCGCTGGCTGATTACATCGCGGGTGGACAGCCACAGTTTGTTGCGATGATGAACAGTTACGTTGAGAAGCTGAAGCTTAAAGATACACATTTCGAAACGGTGCATGGGCTGGACGCGCCAGGCCAGCATAGCTCGGCCTACGATCTGGCCGTGTTGTCCCGGGCGATTATTCACGGGGAACCTGAGTTCTACCACATGTACAGTGAGAAGAGTCTTACCTGGAACGGTATCACGCAGCAAAACCGTAACGGACTGCTGTGGGATAAAACGATGAACATTGATGGCCTGAAGACCGGGCACACATCCGGGGCAGGATTTAACCTGATCGCCTCCGCCGTTGACGGACAGCGTCGCTTGATTGCCGTGGTCATGGGCGCCGAGAGCGCGAAAGGACGCGAGGATCAGGCACGCAAACTGCTGCAGTGGGGGCAACAAAATTTTGATACGGTGCAGGTTTTGCGTAGCGGTAAGCAAGTCGGCGTCGAACGAATCTGGTATGGCGATAAAGAAAACATTAGCCTCGGCACCGAGCAGGATTTCTGGATGGCGCTACCTAAGGCTGAAGTCCAGAATATCAAAGCAAAATATGTTCTTGATAAGAAAGAACTGGTAGCGCCTATTGCCGCGCATCAACGCGTGGGGGAAATTGAACTCTATGACAGGGATAAGCTGGTGGCGCATTGGCCACTGGTCACCCTGGAATCGGTCAGTAAAGGCGGCGTATTTTCGCGTCTGAGCGATTACTTCCACCATAAGGTGTAATTTTTCACCCATGCTACTGACTGGCAAGAGTGCGAAACTGCTCACATAATAATCACTATTTCCTTGTGGCCGTAATATACAAAAATTACACTGTATATAAATACAGTGTAATAACGGAGGTTATATGGAGTACGAGATAAAGCAGGTCGATAAACGCAGGATTGCCGGTTTTCATATGGTTGGACCGTGGGAGCAAACGGTAAAGCAGGGTTTTGAGCAGTTAGTCATGTGGGTGGATGACAAGCAGATAGTGCCGCTGGAATGGATCGCCGTTTATTACGACAACCCGGATGTTGTGCCTGCTGACAAACTGCGCTGCGATACTGTGGTTTCCGTCGCAGAGAATTTCGAGATCCCAGAGAACAGCGAAGGAGTGATACTGACTGAACTGGCCGGTGGTGAGTATGCTATTGCTGTTGCTCGTGTTGAAAATCATGACTTTGCGACGCCATGGTATCAATTTTTTAATCTTCTGTTGCAGGACGCAACATACCAGATAGCAGCCAAACCCTGTTTTGAGATTTATATGAATAATGGCATGGAAGACGGTTACTGGGACATCGAAATGTATGTGCCAGTACAGCCGAAGTAGCTGTTTTTTGCGTAAATCAGGGTGAAAGTCCTGCTGATAACGGTGATGTTTTCACTAAAAAAGCAGGTACAATTCTGTTCTTTGCTATTCCCTGACGGAGTGGATGAGTGCGTGCCGATAAGTCGCTGAGTCCTTTTGAAATTCGTTTGTATCGTCATTATCGCGTGGTGCACGGTATTCGCATTGCGCTGGCGTTTCTTCTTACTTTTCTGTTGGTTCGCCTGCTGGATATTCCTGAAGGTACGTGGCCTCTGATCACGCTGGTGGTGATTATGGGGCCCATTTCATTCTGGGGTAACGTCGTCCCAAGAGCGCTTGAACGCATTGGCGGGACGATTCTGGGCTCAGTACTTGGGCTGGTTGCTCTGCGTCTCGAACTCCTGTCACTTCCGCTTATGCTGATATGGTGCGCAGTAGCGATGTTTCTCTGCGGCTGGCTGGCATTAGGTAAAAAACCCTATCAGGCGTTGCTGATTGGCATAACGCTTGCCGTCGTCGTCGGGGCTCCCGCGGGTGACATGAATACAGCGTTGTGGCGCGGTGGCGACGTGATTCTGGGATCGTTACTGGCGATGCTGTTTACCGGTATCTGGCCGCAGCGGGCATTTATTCACTGGCGTATTCAACTGGCGCATTGTGTCACGGGGTATAACCGGGTGTATCAGGCTGCGTTGTCACCTAACTTGCTCGAACAGCCCCGACTGGAGAAGCATTTACAACAACTACTGAGTGACGTTGTCAAAATGCGTGGACTAATTGTTCCTGCCAGTAAAGAGACCCACATCCAAAAATCAATCTTTGAAGCTATTCAGACGGTTAACCGCAATCTGGTGTGCATGCTTGAGCTGCAGATCAACGCGCTGTGGGCGACGCGTACCAGCCACTTTGTGATGCTGAACGCGCATACCCTGCGTGAAACTCAGCTCAGAACGCAACAGGCGCTACTGACGATCACTCATGCGCTATATGAAGGTAATCCACAGCCGATACTCGCCAATACGGAAAAACTCAATGACACCGTGGAAGAGTTGCGCCAACTCATCGCTGAGCATAAGGGCGATAATGTTGCTGAAACACCTATTCACGGCTATGTCTGGTTGAATATGGAGATGGCGCGGCAGCTGGAATTGCTCTCACATTTAATTTGTCGCGCGCTGCGCAAATAAAGAGCAGATGAGGGGATTGGTTCTACTGCTGCTTCGATTCAGCAAAGATTAAGGGTATGATATTGAAAAAGGCTAAAACCATTGGTAACTACAATGGCTTTACCCTCGATAATTCAGGTTTCAGCCAGGCATTATCAATGCAGATGCAACTTGAAGTATGGCGGGCATGAAAGTAATGTTGACCCACTTTAGCCGTTGTTTTAACGAATCCGAATCTCACATTATCAGGGGTGTAAAAATGGAAACTACCAAGCCTTCTTTCCAGGACGTGCTGGAATTTGTTCGTCTGTTCCGTCGTAAAAACAAACTGCAACGTGAAATCCAGGACGTTGAGAAAAAGATCCGTGACAACCAGAAACGCGTCCTGTTGCTGGACAACCTGAGCGACTACATCAAGCCGGGCATGAGCGTTGATGCTATCCAGGGTATCATCGCCAGCATGAAAAGCGACTATGAAGATCGTGTAGATGATTACATCATCAAAAATGCAGAGATCTCTAAAGAACGTCGTGATATCTCTAAAAAGCTGAAAGCCATGGGTGAAGTGAAAAACGGCGAAGCGAAAGCAGAGTAACGTTTTATGGCAGTAGGGGGGCGCTGCTAAGCGGCGGTCCCTACTGTAGTTTTACCCCGCCTGTAACCATCCGCAGTAAATGCTGCTCAGGCCAGTGAGTTGTCAGTTTTTTCTGTGCCAGCATCCATTTGATGTAATCAACATCATGACGTTTTCTGTCCAGCATCAGACCCACCACGCTGCCGCTGTGCGCAACGTTCACCCCGTATAAATCACATTCTTCTACCAGCGCCAATAGCGAATCGAAATCTGGTTTTGGCAACAACATTTGGCTGGCGATTGCGCTAAGTGTGGCAGCCTCTCCCATCCGATAGGGATTTTGGCTAATACAGGCTTCCTGTACTTTTTCCCATGCGCGTTTAAGCGCGGGAGCGCCGGCCTGTAGTCCGGACTGGCGCGGAATGCGGTGATAATCTGCGGTACGTAGTGTTTCCGGGCTTTCCAGAACCAACAGGTCAAGCTGGGGCTGCGCTTCACAGGGAATTTGCGTAGAGGCGTCGTTATGATCGAAAAGGGTTAACTGATGGAAAACAGTGCTGTCGGTAGGTTCAAGAGAAACGCAAAGCTGCGCCAGAGTAGGTTCATCTAGCTGATGACCCAGAAAATGAGCGGTGGCTAGCGCGGTGGCGGCAATATCCGCGGTGCTACTGGCCATTCCTTTCGCAATGGGAATCGTTGACTGGATATCTATTCGAATACCCTGACTGATATGCGCCGGGTAGTGCCAGTGCTGCAATAACCGGTCAACCATCGCTCGCGAAAGTGGGCGTTCATCCACTCGTGGTGAACCTGAACTGACCTCGACGGTGCTATACCATTCAACCGGGCAGGAGACCAGTTTCTCACTGCCCAGAATCCAGCCCTGGATAAGTTCTCCGCACGATGCGGGACATTGCGCAACAGCCACGTCTTCACCTTTGTGATCAGCAATCCTCGGCGCATAGTGTCATGGCGATCGCGCTATTACCATGATTTGCCGCAATTTGCGGTGCAGCAGGATTAAGCAGGAATGCCCAATGTCACAGTTTCTGATATCGCTATACGCATAACATCCTGCGCGATCATCAACTCTTCATTGGTATTTATAACGGCCACTTTGACCAGCGCAGTTTCAGTTTGAATGAAGGTTGCGTTGCGCCGATTTTTTTCATCATCAACAGCCAGACCTAAGAAATTCAGATTGTGGCAAATCGCAGCGCGTGCTCGGGCTGAGTTTTCACCAATCCCACCCGTAAATACCAAAGCATCCAGACCGCCCATCTGCATAATATAACTGCCTATAGTGGCGCGAATTCGTTCTGCAAACAGCGTAAGTGCGAGAGCAGCCTGTGAGTTGCCTTCGTCTGCGGCGCGTTCAACGTCACGATAGTCTGATGAGATACCGGAAACCCCAAGTAATCCCGATTCATTGTTGAGGAGTTGGTTAAGTTGCTGCGGTGTTTTGCCTTCGCGCAGGGCAATCCACGGCAAAATAGACGGATCAATATCTCCGCTGCGTGTACCCATCATCACGCCTGACTGTGGTGTAAAGCCCATCGAGGTATTCACCGATTTTCCGCCCTTGATGGCACAGATGCTGCTGCCATTACCAAGATGACAGCATACGACGCGCAGTGCGCTGAGCGGGACGCCCAGCTTTTCAGCCAACGCGGTACTGACGTATTTGTGGCTGGTACCATGAAAACCGTAACGCCGAATTCCCAGCTCTGAGTAATAGCGCCAGGGCAGAGGATAAACAAAAGAAGGCTCCGTCAGCGTCTGATGAAAAGCAGTGTCAAAAACTGCGACGGCGGGTGCCTCGGGTAATAACTGACGAAAAACTGCGATCCCCAGTGCATTAACCGGGTTATGCAGTGGCGCCAGTTCTGCAAGACGCTCGATTTCGGCCAGTGTTTCATCGTTGACGAGGGCGGAGTCTTTAAAGGACTCACCACCATGTGCGACGCGATGACCGACGCCATCGATCTCTTCCAGACTCTTGATGATGTTCAGGCTAAGCAGTTTTTCCAGTAACAGCGTTACTGCTTCACGGTGATCGGCAACGGGTAACGTCTCCTGCCATTTCTGTACGGGTGTTTTAAGCGTGACCTGCGCGTCAGACATCCCGATACGTTCAATCAGCCCCTGGCAGATCATTTCACCCTGCGGCATCGCCAGTAACTGAAACTTAAGTGAAGAGCTACCCGCGTTTATGGCCATTATTTTGTGAGACATGACGGTTCCTTTGCATTCAGAAAAATGAACATCTCATCGACCCCGGTATTCTCCAGCGCGCTGGTGATAAACACGTTCTGCGCTCCTGCCTGCACCAACCAGCTTTCTACGAGTGAAATTCTCTGGGGGTTAGCTAAATCGGCTTTGGTAACGAGGCCGATAACAGGTCTGTTCATTGGGCCAGTAAAGCCGGGGGAAAAAGGTGACCATGGGGCGTCGGCATTCAGTACCAGAGCGATAATGTCGGCTTCACAGGCGCTGGCCAGCAACGCACTGTACAAGCAGCGGTTCTCAAGATATTCACCCGGCGTGTCTATTGTCGTTGGCGACCAGATAATCGCCTGAGTTTTCTGGTAATGAAGTGCTTCTCCACGCAGACATTGTGTGAGTGATGTTTTACCGCACTGGCTGGGGCCAATTAGCATGATGCGTTTCATGTGGTTACGTCCGGGTAATAGGACACGCAGTAAAACGCATCATTTCGCCAAGCGTTCTGGTTACCTGTTTCAGCGCGTACTCAACGGCTGAAACATCACCCGTCAGTACGACTGCGCCGGTAAAACGATCGAGAAAACCAATCTCTACTGCACCAGATTTCGTGGCAATATCACAGGCGATAATCGAGGCTTCACTGGGCGTAATGGTTAAAATACCAATGGCCGAGACAGAATCCTGCAACCCCAGTTTTTTGAATAAATCCTTACCTGGATTAGCAATAAGGTGCGCCAGCGTGACCTGCTTGCCGGGTACGTATTCCTGGATCATGCGATCCGTCGGCGGTTGTCTGTCCATTATCCCTCCACTATTTGCCGCCACATGCTTTCATGCGGGCGTGGTATGACGGAGCGATAAACCAGCAGACCTTTTTCCCCGGCGCTTTCGCTGGCGACGGTCACGGCGTTATTGACATCGGAAACATCGCCCGCGACAACCATGTAGCATTTACCACCAATACCGAATGCCATATGCACCCGTACCAGCGTGACATTGGACGCTTTAACAGCACGATCGGCGGCACAGATACAAGCTGCTACGCTCCAGGTTTCAACAATCCCGACGGCCTGATGCTTATCCACGCTGTTAAGTCCGCTAATTGCCGGGAGAACGCTGGCATGAATGTTTGGGAGCACCAGACTGTCGACGAGCATATCGCCTGCAAGGGACGTCCCCGTTGCAATGGCCTGCTGCACTGCACCTACGTCACCCCCGAGCATCAGTAAAAACTTTCCAGGGCAGATGGTTTTACTGACCAGCAAATTCACATTCGCGCTTTTTAGCATCGCATCACCGGCTTCCATCCCTTTGGCGATGCTGGTGAGTTCTAAAATCCCTATAGCCTGAGACATGATTAACCTCTTATTACCGTGATGGATTGCCCGGTTATCTCGCTGACAAGACCGTCAATACTGGCGTGGACAGGTGCACCTAACGCGCCCTCGGGTACATCAGCAACACATTGGCCGCGAACAACACGCTCACCTTTTTGCACGCAGGGGATAGCGCTGGCGCCAATATGCTGGCGTAACAGCAGTGTTGTTTCGTCTGTGGTGTAATCGGCTTCAGACAGGGGCGCGTCGTGGTACCAGTCGCTGAGGCCAAGTTTGGTGATGAGTCGTTTAACCGGAATCAAACGGTACTTTGCCATTTCGTCTTCGGGATTTAGTGGTCCCTCATAACGATGGTTAAGCGCCCGTAGTTCACGTTTGAGCATACGGTTGATGCGCATCGGCGAAATGCCTACCGGACAAGCCACACTTTCACAGACATTGCATTCTGAACAGGTCAGGGCAGTGAGCAGCAGCTGCGGGGTGGCTGCCTGTTGGTAGTTCACTGCGCGAACCAGCAGATGCGGTGATAGTTCATGGCCGATTAAGTGTCTTGGGCATAAATCTGTGCACAGACGACATTGCTCGCAAACGGTTTTTGCAACCGCAAGCACGGTGCGTTCGTCCTGCATTCGTCGTTGAATCAGCGCATGGGATTTGGGCAATACCAGTAGCCCCCCGGTGGTCTTGCTCACGGGGGTATCCAGCGAAGTTATCAGGCCACCCATCATCGGACCGCCGTTGATAAAACCGGGATCGTCAACGGTGGCGCCACCCGCCAGTGCCAGGACTTCGCGTAAAGACATACCGATGGGAACACTCAGTGTTAACGGTCTGGCGACCGCACCGTTGACGGTCAGCGTGCGACGGGTAACGGGGTACTGCTGTTCAACCGCTCTGGCGATATTGAGCACGGTCTGGACGTTATTGACCACCACGCCTACGCTAACGGGCAGCGCGGCTGGAGGAACCCGCCGTCCCGTTGCCATCCAGATGGTCAGCACCTCGTCACCTGCCGGATACACATCGGGTAAAATATGTATCCTGATGTTGGTCGGTAAAAGCGGTGTTAACGCATTGATGGCCTTCTGATACTTTTCTTTAAGGGCAATAATGCCGGCATTGGCCCCTGTTGCCGTCATGGCATACTGAACGCCACGTACCAGCCTCGCCGCCTGAACTGCCATTAATTGTTGATCGACTTTCAGCATTGGCTCGCATTCTGCAGCGTTCACCAGAAACGTATCAACCTGCGCCTGGAGTTTAACGTGTGCAGGAAACCCTGCACCACCGGCCCCAACCACGCCTGCTGCACGCACGCGATCGCGTATCGTTTGTGCGTCATAAAGAACATGTTCTGCCGTCATGGCTGTATTCATAATAATTCCTCAAGCAGTTCCTGAATGGCACTGGCATCGGCTACGCGGGGATTGGTTTGCAACGTGACATCAGCCAGCGCGGCCTGAACCATCGACGGTATACGTTGCGACCAGGTATGCTTCTCGTCTTTCAGTGCATCAATAAATGCCGGTAATGCGCACTGTTTTTTGAGTTGTTCAATATGATGAATGAGCGCATTGAGTGCCGCCGTATCATTCGCACTATCCGGGCATAAATGGCAGGCTTTCGCGAAACGGGCGTAGCGCTTTGCCGCCCGTGGGTCGCGTGCATTAAACTGAATGACACAAGTGAGTAACAGTGCGTTAGCCAGCCCATGGGGTAAGTGAAACTGACCACCGAGCTGATGGGCAATGGCGTGATTGATACCCAGCCCCGCCTGGCTAAATGCCATCCCTGCCAATGTAGAGGCATTATGCATTTTCCCCCGGGTTGCCAGGCAATCTCCTTTACTAACCGCAACAGCCAGGTACTGGAAGACAATTTGCGCGGCTTTTTCCGCCAGCGCATCCGTGAAGTCACTGGCTTTTGTCGATACATAGGCTTCCAGCGCATGTGTCAGGACATCCATACCGGTATTCGCAGTAATGGCAGGAGGGACGCTGACAACCAGGGTAGGATCAAGAATGGCCATGTCAGGGTAAAGGGCGTTATTAAATAGTGGATATTTAATACCTTTCTCCGGATCGCTGATCACGCAGGCGCTGGTCACTTCCGAGCCTGTACCGCTGGTGGTGGGAATGGCCACACAGGTTTCAATTTCAATACCAAACTGACGACTGAACCAGACGATAGCTTTGGCGGCGTCAAGTGCGGAGCCACCACCAAAGCCAATCACCACATCCGGTTGCAGGGACTGCATTTGTGCAATCCCCCGGACTACCGTACTGATGGTTGGGTCGGGGGTGATATCACTGAAAATGCTGATGCGATTATCCGCGGGCAGCGTATTTCGCAGCTTTTCAATCAGGGGAGAACGTGCGAGAAAACCGTCGCAGATAATCCAGATATGCTTATTGGAGAAACGCTTAAGCACATCCAGACTTCCCTGGCCGCTGAACAATCGTGTTTGCAGTGAAAAGCTATTCATAACGGCCTCATTAGCGAATAGAAAAACCGTTGGTGAGCACGCAACGACGAGAGCGGGCGAAAGTTCGCGCTGACGTTGTGCCTTCACCGGTTGGCGTAGCAATAGTAAAGGTGGTAAAGCCTTCACCGCCGACACCAATACCGGCGTAAGAGGGGCCATTTTTCACAAAGATAGAAGTCTGAAGGGTGCGGGCAGCAAGATTCAGACGTGACACGTTTTGTGAATGCATGATGGCAGTGTGATGCAGTCCCTCTTCAACTTTCAGTGCCAACGCCAGTGCACTGTCAAAATCCGTTACGCTCACGATGGGCAGCATTGGCATCAACTGTTCGCTGGTGACCCATGGATCGTCAGCATTGACGATGCCAATCAACAGGCGAGGTGTTTTTGCCGGAACCGGTATGCCCGCAGCTTCAAGCAGGGCTGCTGGACTCTTTCCAACCAGTTTTTTATTGGCTATGCCTTCAGGCAGACAGGCGGCGCGCAGTTTGTTGATGTCTTCGTTGTGCAGAAGTAACGCGCCAAAAGACTGCATTTGTTGGACCAGTCGTTCAGCAACAGCATCGACAACAATCAGGCTTTTCTCAGCAATACAGGGCAGGTTGTAATCAAACGATGCACCGTTGATGATATCTTCAGCTGCTTTAACCAGGTCGGCAGTTTCATCAACAATACAGGGCGGGTTTCCTGCGCCCGCACCAATAACTTTCTTCCCGCTTTTCATACCCATAGCTACAATGCCTGGGCCGCCGGTAATCGCCAGAACTGCGATTTTAGGGTGAGCCATCATCTGCTGGGTAGCTTCAAAAGTAGGTTCTGTGACCGTGACGACAAGATTCCGGATCCCGCAGCAGCGGAAGGCAATATCTTCAATCATGGCAATCAGTTTCAGTGATACCGCTTTTGCGCCAGGGTGCGGGCTGAAGTAAACGCTGTTTCCCGCGGCCAGCATACTGATGCTGTTATTGATGATGGTTTCCGTGGGGTTTGTACTTGGCGCAACGGAGCCAATCACCCCAAATGGGGAATACTCAAACAACACCATGCCACCGTCACCGGTAAGTGCAGTGGTGGTGAGGTCTTCGATGCCAGGGGTGTTGTCGAGCGCGGCTTTATTTTTAAGAAACTTATCCTCTTTGTTTCCCATTCCCGTTTCCGCTGCGCTTTCTGCGGCCAAAGAAGCCAGATGAGGCGTCAGCTCTTCCCGAAGGGCGCTAATGATGGCACTGCGGGTTTTTAGCGGACATTGCTGATAGCGCAGAAAAGCCTGATGAGCAGCATCGATGGCTTCGCCGACGGACGGAAAGATACCCTTTCCTTTAACGTCTGATGTTGCCGGTGCGAGTTGCTCAGTCAAAATGTTGCGGATAAGGGTTTCAAGTTCTGAAGTATTCATTGATGTGTTCTCACGTTAATCGCCGCAATGGCCGTTTCTGCAATGTCCATATCCTGCTCAACGCTTCCTCCGCTGATGCCAAGACCCCCAAGGAGTAAACCCTCTCGCCATAATGCGTAGCCGCCGCCAAAGGTGACGACTTTTCCCTGCATATGACTTTCCAGACCGTAAAGCGCGGCGCCTGGTTGTACCACCGATGCCAGCTCATGCGTGGCGGTTTTCATCGCCACGGCGGTCCAGGCTTTTTTCGGCGCCAGTTCGCTACTGACGAGTAATGCGTCAGGCATGCGCCAGGTCACCGTTTGGGTCCCGTTCGCATCGACAATGCTGATGACGACCGGAACCTGAAGTTCTTCTGCTCTCGTTACCGCAGCGCGAGTGAGTTGATGGAGCTCCTGAAAAGACAGAGACATAGCCGACTCCCTGGTGACTGCTGTGCGCGTGGCTGCAAGATAGCGCTCAGCGACTTTATGAATGATGTCGTTTTGATGAGTGTCATGATCTTCGGCGCGTGCAAGCGCATATAAACAGTCGGACAGGCGGTTGATATAACGCATCAACACATGTCGGATGGAGACATTGGCCGAGAGTTCGACCAGCCGCCGTTCTGCGCGGCGAGCCAGCGTGCGGGCGAAGTGCAGTCGGCTGGCGGCTTCGCTGCGGCCAGGTAAAATAAAGCTGCGCAGTGGAGGAATTCGCCCCATGGCGGTATCGATGGCGGCTTCCAGAGCCGCAATTTCTTCCGAGCTGATGTATCGCTGATCGGGTGAGGGCTGTTCGCTTTCGCTGGCCAGTTCGGCACTGAACCAAAACAATTGCAGCTGAATATCTTCAAGTAAGAGACGATGTTGCTGGCTTTTTACCGCGCAGGCACACAGGCTCAATGCGGCATTGAGTTCATCTAACGTACCGTAGGCTTCAACGCGTGGATGCGATTTACTCACGCGTTGTCCGGTAAAAAGCGCTGTCGTGCCGGCATCGCCAGTGCGGGTATAAATCGCCATAGTTCCTCCTAACGAGAAAGCGTGTCGACGATGCCGACAATCGCCAAATCGATGGCTTCATTGGGGCCGGAAAATACGTGTCTGGCACTGGAGCCACTGCTGAGTAATACCAGTTCACCGGTTCCTGCGCCGACAGAATCAACGGCAACTTCATCTCCACTTATCGGGGACGCGGAAAGCTCTCCGTCAGCACTCACCCGACGTACCAGCAACAGTTTTTTCCCCACCAGTGATGGCGACTTTTGCGTAGAAACTACAACGCCTGTAACCCTTGCCAGATACATGGTTCACTCCTGCTTAATTAATTGAACATTTCGCGCACTAATCGCTTCCCGAGCCAGTGCCGTCACGACACAGCAACGACGCAACACCAGGATGCCACCGTTAAGTTGGGCAACATCGGCATAACTTAAGAGTGTTTCAGGATGCAGCATGACGATGTGCCCCAGTTCATTACTGAACTCCAGCGGCAGTCGCGCGAGCTTTTTCACGGGGAGTGCCGGTAGCAGCCGATGCT
Source organism: Citrobacter sp. wls619 (assembly GCF_005281345.1). Taxonomy (GTDB): domain Bacteria; phylum Pseudomonadota; class Gammaproteobacteria; order Enterobacterales; family Enterobacteriaceae; genus Citrobacter. Next base: position 67,666 of record NZ_SZXJ01000042.1, on the reverse strand, counting down.
GTAGAGAGATTTTTACGTGAAGCCCGCATGCCAGCGCCTCGTGGATTGTTACCACCGCGACACTGGACGGACTGCAATCGGCAATTTTCTCCAGCAAGGGCAGGTCTGCCTGCAGGAGGTGCAGTGACGAGTACTGACAACATAATGTCCGGGAGTCGATTTCCCGTAACTGTGCGACGCTCAGCGTGATGGTACTTTCCGCGCGTTTTTTGAGCCGGGAAACAACTTCCTCAATGATGCGTTGCAGCAGTTCGTTGTTCATCGTGGAGTCACCAATGTGGCAAATGCCTGCGGATTATCAGCGCCTGCGGCATTGGCTTCGTCTGTATCGATATGCATCTCAAGGCGCATATCCGGTGAAACGCGTACGGCGACATTATCGAAAATCAGTCGTCGATCATCGCCATTGATAGCCACGGAAACTTTATCTCCATGAGAGACACGCAGTATCAGCGCATCCAGCGGCGACATATGGATATGTCGCTGGGCAACAATAACCCCGGAGGGTAACTCCAGTTCAGCAAAGGGGCTGATAAGACGAATGCCAGGCGTTCCCTGAATATTACCTGACATGCGCAGCGGTGCTGCGATACCTAATGTGCGGGCGTCGGTACGCGATATCTCCACCTGGCTAGTACTACGCAGTGGACCAAGCAAACGCACATTCTTTAACTGACCTTTCGGTCCGACCAGCGTGACGGTCTGATCTGCGGCATATTGTCCGGGCTGCAACAGGCCCTTTTTCTCGCTAATCGGCTGATTAGGGAACAGGCGAGTGTAGTCCTCGGCGCAAAGGTGGATGTGGCGATTCGAAATCCCGAGAGGAATAGGGCGTTCACGCATTTCATCCAGTACTTTACTGACCGTTGTTTCCAGTTGCTGTTTATCCATTACGCTTCACCTCGTTTGCCCGAGTGCAGGCAGAGAGCGCGTGGCTCGCCCTTCTGGCGAGGGCAGGCAGGGTCAAGACACAGATTGCAGCTAATCAACTCTGCCTGTTGCGCGGCTTCAGGTAATGCAATTTCTGTAGCCATCTCTTCTTGCTCTTGCGATACATCAGGTATCGCTGCTGGCGTTGGCTCAGGCTGCACGGGCACACTGTGGGAAAGAATGCCTTCTCCCGGCCTGGAAATGACCCTGTGCGCGACCAGTCCATTTCGCAGTTCTGCTAAATTAGCACCGGTGGATATAGCCGCCTGAACGGAGGCCACATCCCCGATGATTTTGATCACCGTCCAGCCTGAGCCGTTGGTTTTTTCGAGGCCCACCAGCGTGATGGAAGCGGCTTTCGCCATGACGTCCGCGCAACTGATGGCTAATGCCAGACCACTAACTTCAAGTAATCCCAGTGATTGCTTCACGCTGTGCTCCTTGTTTACGGCGATTTATGCGGATTTAGGTAAAATGGCTTCAACGTCGCTGTGTGGACGTGGAATAACGTGACAGGATTTCACCTCTCCAACAGCGCTCGCTGCTGCGCTTCCTGCATCTACTGCCGCTTTTACGGCACCGACATCCCCGCGGACCATCACGGTGATAAGTCCTGAGCCAATTTTTTCGTAACCAACCAACTGCACATTTGCGGATTTCACCATGGCATCAGCGGCTTCAATAGCGCCGACAAGCCCTTTTGTTTCAACCAGTCCCAGTGCGTTATTCATACTGCTTTTCTCCTGTGGATTATGAGTGGCAGTCCCGAAAGGGGATGCCTTTTACCAGTCGCGCAGCGTTATTACCGATGCTCCGGCGAGCGTGGCTATTTTGTTGATATATCAGCGTAAAAAGTGGCGCTGAGGTGGGTAGATTCTTATAGTGCACAACCAGCTTTTCCTGGCTGCATCCAATGCCGACCAGCAACGGTGACTGACAGGCGGCCAGCCATGCGTTGTGGATAATGTCAGTCGAGTGAGTCTGTTGAATCACGAAGGGGATACCTTCTTCTTCAATGCCCAGCAGAACGTCATTCCAGATGTTTGCGCAGTCACCCATGGCGACTATCACGATAGCGGGTGCCGTGAGGTTACTTTCCATGAGCGAATGCCTTGTACCAGGAGAGAATTAACCCCGTCGCAACCGCGTTGCGCGGGCCTTCCGTGCCCCGAATATTGCCGCGACCCGCGACCAGGCGATAATGAGCCAGTGCATCAGTAACCAGTTGCGGAACTTCGAAGTCCAGCGAGGAACCTCCAACAAGAACGACAAAAGGAATGTCCCGAATATTCCCGGTTGGGCTAACCTGTCGCAACGCTCTCAGCGCGTTGGTAACAAAAACACGCTCTTTAGCGCTGCGGCGAATGGCACGCACTTTTTCCAGCGCCAGATCGCCGGGCAGTGGCACCAGTTCATCCGGTTTTACAACGCATACGCGAGCGAAGACGGTCGGCGGGAGAGGCGTTGGGAAGAACTGGACGCTGCCATCTTCGTGGCGCAGGTGGAATAAACTCTCCACTTTCGCCAGCGGGTACTTCTTGATTTCTTCCGCCAGATAGCGGTCATCCAGACCCAGTTCGCGGGCAATAATCATCGTGACCATATCGCCTGCACCCGCCAGGTGTGTGGCAATAATGTCGCCCTTAGGATTAATGATAGAGGCGTCAGTCGATCCGGCCCCAAGATCCAGAATAGCCAGTGGGCGTGTGGTACCCGGTGTGGTTAAGGCGCCCAGAATAGCGGCTTCGGCTTCAGCACCACCAACCTGCACGTCAATGTTGAGTTTTTGCGTGATTTCCTGGGCAATCATCGCCATTTGCAGACGATCTGATTTCACCATCGAAGCAATACCAACGGCCTGTTCCAGTGAAAACTCGCCGGCAAGTCCCCCGGTCACGCTGACGGGAACTGAAGTATCAACGGCCAACAGATCCTGAATAAAAATTTCATGACTGGGTTTGTTGGTTAATTCGGCCATTGTCTGGCGAACGTGCTCCAGCATGCCGCCAATATTGGTTCCCGCCTCTCCGGTGACGTTATCCAGCTTCGGGCATTCGCCAACCGCTTTCATAATCGCGTCGGCACCTGCCGCGACGTCGACGCGCACGGTTCGTCCTTGCGATTGCAGTTCCAGGTTTCCGGCTGGTATTGCACGAGCCTTCACATCACCTGACGGCGTTTTCACCACTACCGCAGAACGGTTGCCAATCAGTGCGCGGGCCATGGGGACAATATTTTTGGTCTCTTCTGCGCTAAGGCTAAAGACAGTCGCGATTCCGTACGGGTTAGAAAGGGTTTCGATAACCTTACCTGGAACAGCGACCTCAATGGCGGCCAGCATGCCCAGCGGGATGCGATCGATATGGCGGACTTCATCAACGATGGGCAGGGGATGAGTCAGACGATTACTGACCAGCACGCCATCGTCCTGCTGCAAAATAACGCCGGTTAACCGGTATCCGGCACGGACGGAGGCATTAATCATCGTGGCGACATCGGCAAAATCGAAAGCCGATGATACGACCAGAATATAGGGCGTATCCGCCGGACGACTGAGGAGGTCTTCCGGCGTAATAGTGACGCCCACGCCTAACCCGACACCGCCCGGCGTTTTAGGGTTATGGCCGATCATGGTGGATTCTGTGATGATGGTTTCGGTTATCGTTTCCATCGCCACGTCACCAATGACCGGAGTGGCTTCGTTAATACGGATGAGCGAAATATCGCTGACATTGATACCGGCGTTTTTTGCCGCCAGCGTAAGTGCCTCCTGAATGCCAAACACATTACGTAATGTGCCTTTAATCCCGGTGGTTTCCGCCAGTGCGCTGCCGGTGATGCTCAGCGCGCCAGTCTCATCCAGGGTTGCCAGTGCGACTTCCGTTGATGAGTTTCCTATATCAATGCCAGCTATATATCGCATCGTTTCACCCTGACGTTAGTCGTCGCCTTTAAGTTTCTTACGCTCTACATACAGCGCTGCTGCTTCACGAACGAACGCGGCACAGATCTTCGCCTGATAGCGACTCTCCAGATCGTCGGCGATGGCCATCAACTCGTCTTTCGTTGAGCGATAAGGACGTAGCGCGTTGTAGATCTCAAGAATGCGGTCGTCAGGTACAGCAGTCAGTTCGGCTGCACGTTCGAAGTTCATCGCCAGTCTGTCACGGCCGGCGTCTTTGGCGATGTCCGCTTGAATACGCAGCGTTTCAGGCGTGATACGCATATCCTGCGCGGTCACTTTATTGCTCAGAACATTTTCGAGCGTGAAGTCATCCAACGTTTTGTTGGTTGCGGTTTTGACCCACTCAGGATGCTTATTCGCCAGCGGGTAATCCGTGACTTTTGCGGTATGTGCTGGAGCTGCTGCCGTAACGGGAGAGGTTGTTTCTCCTTGCAGGCTGTTCATCCGGCTCAACACATCCCGAACCATCGATTCAATTGCGTCGGTATTCATGGAGTTATCCTTTATCAAAGCGCCACGCGCAGTTCCTGCGGGTTTTTGCCCGTCACGACGTATTTGGTCTCTTTAATGTGCAAAATGGCTGATTTCGCCTGATACTTCGGACGCGCCATTTGGTCATTCAGCGTCGGGACCGGTTGCGGAGACTCACGCTTGGCGTAACGTGCGGCGTTCTTACCAATCTGACGGTAGGTTTCCAGCGTCAGCAACGGCGCCTGTGGGAACAACTCCAGGTTAGAAAGCGGCGGTAATCCTTGCTGGTGGATAACCGTGGTGCCTTTGGACTGGATGCCAATTGAGATCCCGGAACCACTCAGGCGGTTACCTTCCACAGCCACAAACGCAACATCGGAAGATTTAAAACAGCGGATTACGCGTGCTTTAATTCCCTCTTCCTCAATACCGGCTATCACTTCGCGCAAAATATTCTTGTGCGGAATACCGACGATATTGACGGTTTGTGAGAGTCCAAACGCCGGGCCTACGGCAATAATGACTTCGTCCTGCTGCTGACCTTGTTTGGCTTCGCCAATTTCGGTCAGAAAACTGTCATCCTGTACTGTTGCAGCCTGCGGTGCACTGGTCGCGGCCGAAGCGCGAAAAGAAACAGGTTTATCGCTGGTCTGCATTTCAGCCAGCACATCCTCAATTATCTGACGCAGCAGTTTTTCATTGATTTCCATTGTTCACCCCTTAGCCAAGCTCGTTGGGATCAAGTGCGCCAGGGATGTTTTTAATTTCTTCCCAGCGTTCGCCTTGCAGGCGATAACCTGTTGCCGGACCGGCATAATCGTTGACGTCATTCACTGCGGAAAGCACTTGTCCGTCGCCGACGATAATGGCGGAGGTATGCAGATAGTCTCCGGTTAACTTGGCTTTTTGGATGTTGAGCATGTCTTGCGCCACATCGGTAAACCCACCCTGAGCAAGGGCTTTAACCACTTCCAGGCCGTTACGGTTTTTATTGATGATCTCTTGCGCAAATTTGATGTCTTCAACGATGTTACGCTCAGGCATATCTTTTGAACCGTGGGCGTAGGTCGCGGCCTCGACTTCTTCGTCGGTGATTGGCGGTAATCCCATCCCGGCGAAAACGGCCTGCAGCGCGCGAGCCGCTTTATTGCGAATGGCGATAACGTCTTCTTCACGCACCGGACGCAGACCACCGTCGACTTTCAGATCGCGCTGGATGACGTTGTAATCGTCAAAATCTTCGGCGTCCTCGTTGGAACCGGCGAACATGTTGTCGTAGTTCGGAACAGCGGAATAACCAGATGAAATGAAATCTGTACCCGGCAAGAATTGCATCAGCAGACGAGCAGTACGACGCATATCGGAGTGGGTAAAGGTCTGGTCATTACTGGAGGCGCACTCCAGATCCAGTGACGAACAGATCAGGTTTTCTGCCAGCACCGCGCGAATACCTGATGGCACGGCTGAAGGTACGCCAATGCAGCTTACGGAACCGTTTTGCAAACCCTGAACGCCAGCTGCTTTGGTGATGTAAATGCAGCGCGCTTCCAGATAAAGCATCGATTTGCCTTCGGCGTAGCCCATCTGAACTTCTGAACCGGAACCAGAAGTGAAGCGCATTTTCAGGCCGCGTGAAGCGTAAGAAGAGGCCAGAAAACCTTTTGACCATGGCGTGTCGTCACCGTCGGTAAAGACGGGTTCAGTACCGTAGACGGAGATGGTTTCTGCGTAACAGGTGTGGCCCAACATGCCGAGTTTCAGCTCGGTGGCTTCTTCCAGAGAACACTGAGTTAACACGCCAGGGCGTCCAACCTGCGAACCTACCAGCAGAGCAATCGCGTTAAACGGCGCGTAACGCGCAACAGCAACGGTCGTTTCCTGCTCATCAAATCCACGCCAGGCACCTTCTGCCGCATCGGCGGCAATCTGTACCGGGTTGTCTTTGACGTTAGTCACGTGCGCTTGTTGAGACGGGGTACGGCGGGCACGCATTTTCTGCATTGCCATCATCATCTCAACGACGTTCATGTGCGAAACCACTTCCACAATTTTCGCTGGCGTCATTGCAGTGGTCAGAGGAACAATGTCCATACGCTTGACGTTGGGGTCGCAAAGCATATTGGCGAGTTTAACCGAGTCCATCGCCATCACCTCTTCAGCGCGAGCCAGGTTAATACCGTAGCGCGCGATGAAGTGGTCAATCAGATCAAATTCACTGGCGGATTTGCCGTCCAGTTCAGTGACCATTCCGTTGACGATTTTAATCGACGGCTTAGGGTCGTTCGGGCTTTCCATCGCAATGAAGCCTTCTTCGATCCACTCCTTAACGAAGCCGTCCTGATTCACAGGGCGTTTCGCCAGTGCTTCAAATCTTTTCGATCTCATGAATCAGCCTCACTGATATCAGATATAGGACGGACGGTCGTTTTTGGGTTCTGAGCCGAGGGTCGCCAGCACGGTTTTACCGATTTCACGGGCTGAGATGACGGCCTGGCGCACAGCCCCGGAGTCACCGGAAATGACCAGAATAGCTTCGTTGCTGAAACTGGTGCCATGAGCGGGGGAACTGTAGGCCACCACTTCAACATTGGCGGATTTCAGCGCCGTATCGGCCATCAGTACACCAACGGAGGCCGGGGCACCGACGATAACGCCACAGGCACGACCAATTGGCGCACCAAAGGCTTTTTCCAGCGCGTAGCTGGCGCGCGCCGTGTATTGCATTTCGATGTGTCCGGCTTCATTGGCGTAGACATCGCCAAAGGTGCGATCCAGCTCTTTCAGCGCAACTTCAATCCCGCGCTTCACGTCAGAAACGTCGTTACCGCCTAAGATAATCAGCGAGCCGTGACCCGCGCCGCCTTTGGTATCACGAGGAAGCTCAATACTGACGACTTCAGTATTGGTGGCTTTTACCGCTTCATCGGCTGCCATGATGTGTGGGCCTGCGCCTGTGCGCGCGCCGAGGATACCGATGGAGCGATAGCGTTTTTCAAGTTTCATCGCATCCAGTAAGGCACTGTCTACGTTGGCGATCACCAGACCGACGGTGTCGCCAATCGCAGTACCGACAAACTCCGTTAAACTGCAGCTTTTCTCTGCCATAGCCGTTTCTCGTGTTGGGTGAGTATTTTCAGGGATAGCCTGCTGTTCCGGCGTTGCCACACGAGCAATCACCTGCGCCATGATCTGTTCAACCAGCTCATTGCTGCTCATTAGCTAATTCCCTTCGGTAAGATTTTTTCGACATCGGTGTGAGGGCGTGGGATCACATGTACGGCTTTCACTTCTCCCACGTTGCGTGCGGCGGCGGCACCGGCATCTGTTGCTGCTTTAACCGCGCCGACATCCCCGCGAACAATGACTGTTACCAGCCCTGAACCAATTTTTTCGTAGCCGACCAGCATCACATTGGCTGATTTCACCATTGCGTCTGCGGCCTCTATGGCTGCAGTTAAGCCTTTGGTTTCTACCATTCCTAACGCTTCTTGTTGCATAAAGACCTCGCCTGGGTTGTCCCGATTTTCATGACTATAAAAAGAAGCGAGGAAAAAGAATGGCTGACTTGAAAGTGTGAGTGAAAAAATAGTGAGGATAGGGTGATATAAAATTGCTACGATCTGTCATAATACATTGTTTTTAAATGATTTATTAAAAGTTATTAATATGACAAATTAGTTATGTTAATTCCATATTTACACTTTTGAAGGTGACAGGATAAATATCATTTGCTATGCGATGAAAATGAAATTGTGATGGTTGTTTGAAAATTAAAATCTGCTATAGGCAATATTTTATTATTTTATAAATGCGCTTTTAATAAGGATTCGGCCCATTCGGCGGCGTGTTTTTATAAAGGTGATGGCAAGAATTTGCTATCACAACACGATTTTGACGCACATACCGCCTTCAGGTTGCCAACAATTTGCCGACACCGCTTTTTATAGTAAGTCTCGAAGTATTCTACGAGCCAGCAAGGAGACCGCTGGTAAAGACACGAACTCTGCTTAGAAGGTGTCACAATGAACGATTCACTAAAAGCGCAATGCATTGCCGAGTTTTTGGGTACCGGATTATTTTTGTTTTTTGGCATTGGATGCCTGAGCGCCCTGAAAGTAGCCGGTGCCAGTTTAGGGTTGTGGGAGATCTGCATTATATGGGGGCTGGGGATCTCACTGGCTGTTTATCTGACTGCCGGGATCTCAGGTGCGCATCTCAATCCCGCTATCACCATCGCACTGTGGCTGTTTGCCTGTTTTCCTGGCCGTAAAGTGTTGCCGTACTCCATTGCTCAGGTGGCTGGCGCCTTTGGTGGCGCTCTGCTCGCCTATTTGTTGTATGGCAGTTTGTTTATCGAGTACGAAACCGCCCACCACATGGTGCGGGGCAGCCTCGAAAGTTTGCAGCTTGCCAGCATATTTAGTACTTATCCTGCCGCTGCACTCAGCGTCTGGCAGGCTGCACTGGTGGAAGTTGTGATTACCTCCATTCTGATGGGGATGATCATGGCGCTCACCGATGATGGCAATGGGATTCCCCGGGGGCCGTTAGCACCACTACTGATCGGTATTCTGGTTGCTGTTCTAGGGGCTTCTACCGGGCCGCTTACCGGATTTGCCATGAATCCGGCTCGTGATTTTGGGCCTAAATTGTTCGCATGGATGGCGGGCTGGGGGGATGTCGCGATGACTGGGGGGCGTGATATTCCTTACTTTATTGTCCCGATCGTGGCACCTATCATTGGTGCTTGTGCGGGGGCAGCAATTTATCGTTACTTTATTGGCAAAAACTTACCGTGTAATAGCTGTAAGCTGGAGGAAAATGAGCGTTAGCTTCACGGAAAATGTTTATTTTTGAAATGTAATAACTGTTTTCGTGATCAGGTTTCCTGAACCGCTTAAAAAGTCTCCCAAGAATGGGAGACTTTTGTTATGTTCGAATACGCCTTTTATCATTGCTTTGGATAGCGAGATGAAAAGCGGATGTAAATAATATGTTTTATTTATAACAATAAATTAACTGAGAGGTTTTATCATGATTTCTGCGAGTGCCCTGAACTCAGAACTCATTAATAAAATCGCACAGGATTTTGCGCAGGCCACCAGTCTGGCTGTTGTGGTTGTCAATATTCACGGTGATGAAATTTCTGAGCTTTTTAATTTCACCCCTTTTTGCCAGTTGATGCGCCAGCATCCTCAACATAGTACGCGATGTCGTATGAGCGATCGCTGTGGGGGACTGGAAGCTTCAAAATCCGATCAACCCTGCATTTATCGCTGCCATGCCGGACTTACCGACTTCTCCATTCCGCTGGTCATTGCGGGACATCTGGTAGGGTTTGTCTTATGTGGTCAGGTGCGCTTAAGTAATGACGTGGGGCTGGTGGATATTCTGAACGTGGACGACCGTTGGCAAGCCGATCCCGAACTGGTGAGTGAGTTTCGTAATGTACCGGAAATGGACTATTCGCGGGTTATTGCTTCCGCGGATTTGCTAAAGCTCATTGTGGAAAATTGTCTTAAAAAACAACTGAATTTCGTCGTAATCAAAGACAATCCGCAACAGTCAGAGCCGGTGCGGGCTAATCGTAGCCCGAACCCTCATGACAGTAAAATGAAGAAAGCCTTGCGTTATATTGATGCGCATTTATCAGACGAGCTGCGTCTGGAAGATGTTGCCTCTCACGTTTATCTCAGTCCTTACTATTTCAGCAAATTGTTCAAAAAATATCAGGGGATAGGGTTTAACGCATGGGTAAATCAACAGCGAATGGCGAGCGCCAAAGAGTTACTTTGTCATAGCGACTGGAGCATCGCCAGTATTGCGCGAAATTTAGGCTTTTCACAAACCAGTTATTTTTGCAAAGTATTCCGTCAAACGTACCAGGTTACGCCGCAGGCTTTCCGTCAGCAAATAAATGTCATCTCATCTGAAGAGACAGCTTAAATAGCAATAATTTGCTATTGCCGATTTTTGATATCGTACGCTATGTCAGTCATTATAAAATGAAAAATAACTACAGCAGTCAATAAATTGTCATAGCGCAACAAAATAATAGTATTTGAGGGATAAACTGCACCAGTTTTTATTTTTGTGATGAGATACAGTGTCTGTGTGAAAGACTTTCTTTATTCTTTAATGACGCTTTCATTCAAAAAATGAACATATGAATAAACGGGGTGAGGCCATAACATTGGTTGAATGTACCCGGCAAGATATTAAATTGAATTATTGTCATGAGGTCGTGAATTTGCCTCAAGACAAAGAGCCAAATTAAGTCGGCTCTTGAACTGACAGGTTTGCCACATTTGTGGTAGGGAAGGGGGTGAGAATCCCCCGCAGCCCCCGCTGCTGTGATGCTGACGACCCCGTATAGACCACTGATCGCAAGATTGGGAAGGACGGGCGAGGACGACGCTAAGCCAGAAGACCTGCCTGTCGGTGACTACCAACAACTTCGGTGGGAAGTGGGTTGCGCAGATGCATACAGTCGAGAGACTGGGTATCTATACACCCCTACCACCCTGAACAGGATCAGGGTATGGCGGCCAGTTTTCACGCATTTGTTCTTGCAGGTACCGGTAGCGGCTGTGGCAAAACCACGGTGACACTGGGCTTGTTGAGCCTGATGAAAAAGCGCGGTTTACGCGTCCAGCCATGCAAAGTCGGTCCTGATTACCTTGATACTGGCTGGCACACCGCGGTGTGCGGCACAGCTTCCCGCAATCTTGATAGCTTCATGCTACCCACCTCTACACTGAATGCCTTATTTTGCGAGCAGATGCAGCACGCGGATATTGCCGTTATCGAAGGCGTTATGGGGTTATATGACGGCTATGGCACAGACCCTGATTACTGCAGTACTGCGGCGATGGCGAAACAGTTGGGTTGCCCGGTCATCTTGCTGGTTGATGGTAAGGCGGTTTCCACTTCGATAGCCGCCACGGTGATGGGATTCCAGCATTTTGATCCGAGTCTGAACATTGCAGGCGTGATTGTTAATCGGGTCAACAGCGAAACACATTACCAGCTACTCAAAGTTGCGATTGAGCGTTACTGCTCCGTGCCTGTATTAGGCTACGTTCCCCGCATGGAGGGTGTCGCGCTCCCTGAACGTCATCTGGGTCTGGTTACCGCTCGTGAGTCAGTTATCAACCAGCAGCCGTGGCAGGATTTTGCCGCGACGCTGGAACAGACGTTGAATATCGACGCGCTGCTGGCCTTAAGCGCGTCAAACAATCTTCCTGTCGGTGAATGGCCCGCACTGCCTGCTGCAGACGCAGGCGCAGGGTTAACGCTGGCCATTGCTGATGACGAGGCGTTCAACTTTTATTATCCGGATAACATTACGTTACTGGCGCGTACAGGCCTCAACATTGTTCGTTTTAGCCCGCTGCACGATACCTGCTTACCGGACTGCCAGATGATTTGGTTAGGCGGTGGGTATCCGGAACTGCATGCTGCGGCCCTGGCCCGTAATGTCACCATGCTGGAGCAACTGCGAGCGGCGCATCAGCGTGGCGTCGCTATTTATGCAGAGTGCGGAGGGTTGATGTATCTCGGTAGCTCACTGGAGGACAGCAACGGCGAGCGCTGGCTAATGGCGGATATCATTCCTGGGCACAGCAAAATGGGCAAACGGCTGACCCGGTTTGGCTACTGCGAGGCACAAGCTACACAGCAAACATTGCTGGCAACGGCTGGTGAAGTCCTGCGCGGACATGAATTCCACTATTCCGATTTTACCCCTGAAATCCCGGCAGTGATGAATTGCCGCAAGGTGCGTGATGGCAAAACGCTGCAGGCCTGGTCAGGTGGATGGCAGGTCGGAAATACCTTCGCCAGTTATCTGCACGTTCATTTTGCCCAGCGTCCCGAAATGCTCAATCACTGGCTGACCGCTGCGAGGAACGCGCTATGACGATACTCGCATGGTGCGTTGCCTGGCTGCTGGATTTTATCATTGGCGATCCGCAGAACTGGCCTCACCCGGTGCGCTGGATTGGCAACCTTATCTCCGCAGTCCAGCGAGTCATTCGGCGTTATTGCCATAGTGATAGCACGCTGAGAATCGGCGGTGCCGTAATGTGGATCGTGGTGGTCGGTGTGACATGGGGCGTTTCCTGGGGGGTGCTGACGCTGGCGAATTCCATTCACCCGTGGCTGGGATGGGGCGTAGAGGTGTGGATGATCTTTACCGTGCTGGCGGGGCGTTGTCTGGCGAATGCTGCGCTGGATGTTGAGCGTCCATTGCGTGCCAATAATCTCGCCGAAAGTCGGGAAAAACTCTCCTGGATTGTGGGACGTGATACCTCACAGCTGCAACCAAAACAGATCAACCGCGCCGTGGTAGAAACCGTGGCGGAAAACACCGTTGACGGCATCATCGCGCCGCTGTTTTTCCTCTTTCTGGGCGGTGCGCCGCTGGCGATGGCCTACAAAGCGGTGAATACCCTCGATTCAATGGTGGGGTACAAACATGAAAAGTACCGTGCTATCGGCATGGTCAGCGCCCGTCTGGACGATGTTGCTAACTTTATTCCGGCAAGACTGAGCTGGTTGTTGCTGGGTGTTGCGGCGTTTTTATGCCGCCAGGACGGCGCACGCGCTTTGCAGATTGGCTGGCGCGATCGCTACAACCATAGCAGCCCAAACTGCGCGTGGTCGGAAGCTGCTGTGGCTGGCGCATTAGGTATTCGCCTGGGGGGACCCAATGACTACTTCGGCGAGCGCGTTGAGAAACCGTGGATTGGCGATCAACAACGAGACATTTCTGTAGACGACATTTCCCAAACGATTCGATTGATGTGGGTAGCATCGACCCTGGCACTGGCGCTTTTTATGGCGCTGCGCTGGCTGTGGTTCGGTGTCGCCTGAGGACAACAAAATGCACTATATCCAGCAACCTCAAGCAATTGAGGCCAAAAGTTTCGACATCATTGGCGAGATTATCAGTGAAACCCGCCCGGATTATCAGTTTGCCAGTCCGTTGCATGAAGCCATCATCAAGCGGGTGATCCACACCACCGCGGATTTCGACTGGCTGGACATTCTGTGGTTTTCCAGTGATGTGCTGGAACAGTTTTGCGCTGCATTGAGTCGCCCGAGCGTGATTTATACCGATACCACGATGGCGCTTTCCGGGATCAACAAAACCCTGTTGGCAAAATTCGGTGGCGAATGCCGCTGTTACATCAGCGACCCACGTGTGGTACGGGCAGCAAAAGAACAGGGGATCACGCGTTCAATGGCTGCAGTCGACATTGCCGTGAAGGAAGAAGGCGAAAAACTGTTTGTCTTTGGCAACGCGCCAACCGCGTTGTTCCGCCTGCTGGAGCATGATGCACCTGTCAGCGGTGTGGTTGGCGTACCGGTAGGATTTGTTGGCGCGGCGGAGTCGAAGGACGCACTGACACAAAGTCATCTGCCCGCCATTGCCGCATTAGGTCGCAAAGGTGGCAGTAACGTCGCTGCCGCTATTGTCAATGCCATGCTTTATCACATGCAGGGGGCGCGATGAGCGACCAGTCCTTCGATACGCCAGTGTGGCACAACGGTAAAGCGCTGCGTAAAGGGTACACCACGGGATCGTGTGCGACGGCGGCGGCAAAAGTCGCTGCGTTGATGGTGCTGCGCCAGCATCTGATCCATCAGGTTTCCATTGTGACTCCTTCCGGGGTGACGTTATGCCTGAACGTGGAGTCACCGCATATCGAAGGGCAGCAGGCGATTGCCGCCATCCGCAAAGATGGTGGTGATGATGTGGACGCCACGCATGGGATGCTGATCTTTGCCCGCGTGACGTTAGACGATAGCAAAGAGATCGTCTTACAGGGCGGTGAAGGTGTCGGTACGGTGACCCGTAAAGGAATTGGTTTACCGGTGGGCAGTTCGGCGATTAACCGGACACCTCGTCAGACCATTGAGTCCGCAGTACGTGAAGCGATTGGACCAAATCGCGGGGCAAACATCGAGATTTTTGCCCCTGAAGGTGAAGAACGGGCGCAAAAAACCTACAACTCGCGTCTGGGGATTCTGGGCGGTATTTCGATCATTGGTACCACGGGCATTGTGACGCCGATGTCGGAAGAGAGCTGGAAACGTTCGCTATCGCTGGAGCTGGAGATCAAACGTGCGGCAGGGCTGGATCGCGTCGTACTGGTACCGGGTAATCACGGCGAACGTTTTGTGCGTGAACAGATGGGGATCGACACACAGGTTGTGGTCACTATGAGCAACTTTGTCGGTTACATGATTGAAGAAGCGGTGCGCCTGGGATTCCGCCAGATCGTGCTGGTGGGCCATCCCGGCAAACTTATCAAAATCGCGGCAGGGATCTTCCATACCCACAGTCATATCGCTGATGCCCGCATGGAAACGCTGGTGGCTCACCTCGCATTACTTGGCGCGCCGTTGGAACTGCTGACGCTGGTCAGCGACTGTGACACGACCGAAGCTGCGATGGAACATATCGAAGCATACGGTTTTCAACACATTTACAACCACTTGGCGAAGCGTATTTGTATGCGCGTCCTGCAAACCCTGCGTTTTACGAAAAATCCCCCGACCTGCGACGCCATCATGTTCTCTTTTGATAATCAGGTCCTCGGCAGCAATCGTCCGGTCGCGGAGATCGCAGAGGAGATGGAATGTTAACCGTTGTAGGGATGGGGCCCGCTGGGTTGCATTTGATGACGCCGGTGGCGCGCGACGCGGTTACAAAGGCCGACGTGCTGGTCGGTGGCAAGCGACATCTGCAGCAGTTCCCGGATTTTGCCGGTGAACGGTTTGCTCTTGGCGCCAATATTCCGGAGCTATTGCACTGGATCGGCGAACATCAGGCGCGAAACGTGGTGGTACTGGCCTCCGGCGACCCGCTGTTCTACGGCATTGGCACGCGGATGGTGGCGCATTTTGGTATTGAAAATGTGCGCATTATTCCCGGTATTAGCGCCGTTCAGTATCTGTGTGCGCAAGCTGGTATTGATATGAACGACATGTGGCTCACCAGTAGCCATGGTCGCAGTGTCTGTTTTGATGAACTGGCGCGACATAACAAGGTGGCGATGGTGACCGACGCGCTGTGTGGCCCGCGTGAAATTGCACAGCAGTTGGTGGCCAGAGGCAAAGGACATCGCTGGATGGTGATTGGCGAAAACCTGGCGATGGACAATGAGCGTATCCACTGCCTGCCTGTGAGCGAAATTACAGCCGACTATGACATGAATGCAGTGGTGATCCTCGATGAAAGATGAGCTTTTTCTACGTGGAGAGAAAGTGCCGATGACCAAAGAAGCGGTACGTGCACTCGCCCTCTCAAAACTTGAATTACACCGCGCCAGCCATCTGATTGATATCGGCGCGGGAACCGGCAGCGTGTCGATTGAGGCGGCGTTGCAATATCCAGGGCTGCGTATCACGGCGATCGAGCGTAATCCGGATGCACTCAGGCTGCTGGACGAAAACCGTCAGCATTTTGCCTGTGCAAACATCGATATTTTTCCCGGTATCGCGCCGATGACGATTGCGGAAAAAGCCGATGCCATTTTCATGGGCGGTAGCGGCGGCCATCTGACCGATCTAATCGACTGGTCAATGCGTCAGTTACATCCCGCAGGGCGACTGGTGATGACGTTTATCCTTCAGGAAAACCTCAACACCGCTCTGGCTCATCTGGACCACCTTGGCATTCAGGGTGTGGATTGCCTGCAACTGCAGGTTTCCTCACTTGCCACGCTGGGTAGTGGTCACTATTTCAAACCGAATAACCCCGTATTTGTTATCGCCTGTCAGAAGGAAGGAACCCATGTCTGAGATTTTTGATCCCCGTAGTGTGTGGTTTGTTGGCGCAGGTCCTGGCGATCGCGAGCTGATTACCCTCAAAGGTTACCGGTTGCTCCAGCAGGCACAGGTGGTTATCTATGCCGGATCGCTGATTAACACTGAATTACTGGAATATTGCCCGGCCGGAGCGGAATGCCATGACAGCGCCGAACTGCATCTGGAGCAGATCCTTGATCTGATGGAAGCCGGTGTGAAGGCCGGTAAAACCGTCGTGCGTCTGCAAACCGGTGATGTTTCCTTGTATGGCTCTGTGCGTGAGCAAGGCGAAGAGCTGACCAAACGCGGGATCAACTGGCAGGTGGTGCCAGGCGTTAGCGCATTCCTGGGGGCGGCTGCGGAGTTGGGTGTCGAGTATACCGTACCGGAAGTATCGCAGAGTCTCATCATTACCCGTCTGGAAGGTCGCACGCCGGTACCGGAACGTGAACAACTGGAGTCGTTTGCCAGCCACCAGACATCGATGGCGATTTATCTTTCCGTCCAACGCATCCACCGGGTTGCTGAGCGTCTGATTGAAGGCGGTTACCCGGCGGCCACGCCAGTGGCGGTGATCTACAAGGCAACCTGGCCGGAAAGCCAGACCGTGCGCGGTACCCTGGCAGATATTGGCGACAAAGTTCGCGACGCAGGGATCCGTAAAACGGCGCTCATTCTGGTCGGTAACTTCCTGGGCTCGGAGTATCACTACTCCAAACTCTATGCGGCGGATTTTAGCCATGAATACCGTAAAGCCTGAATCACTCGCGCTATTTTGCCTGACCCCCGGCGGCGTTGTGCTTGCTAAACGTCTGGCGGCGATGCTGCCGGTAACCTGTTTCACCAGTGAAAAACTGCTGGAGGAGGGATTTATTCCTTTCGACAACGGTTTTGCTAACACCGCGCGCGATGCGTTTGCGAATTACTCAGCGCTGATTTTTATCGGTGCAACCGGCATTGCCGTGCGTGTGCTGGCTCCGCTGGTCAACGACAAATTTTGCGATCCGGCGGTGGTGGTCATCGATGAACGTGCCCAGCATGTCATTAGCCTGCTCTCCGGTCATGCGGGGGGCGCTAACGCACTGGCGCGTTATCTGGCGGGAATGCTGGGGGCTGACCCGGTCATTACTACCGCGACGGATGTTAACGATATGGCGGCGCTGGACACACTGGCGTTTCAATTAAATGCCCGTATGAATGATTTCCGCTCGGCGGTCAAAATCATTAACCAGATGCTGGTCAGCAACAAACGGGTTGGTCTGTGGTGGGACGACGAACTGGCACAGGACGTCAGCCATTGCGACCGCCGTGGATTTATCACGGTGACCGATCTCAATCAGCTGCCTGAACTGGATGCGCTGATTTGTATTACCTTGCGCAACAACCTGCCGGAACTGCCCGTTGTGCACTGGAAGCTGGTACCGCAGCGAGTGGTTGCCGGAATTGGCTGTCGTCGGGATACGCCGTTCCCACTGTTAGCTGCGCTGCTGGCACGCCAACTCGAAGCCCAGCGCCTCGACCCGCTGGCGTTAAAAGCAATTGGCAGCATCACGCTGAAAAAAGACGAACAGGGGCTTATCCAGCTGGCCTCCTGTTGCCGCGTGCCTTTCGAAACCTTTACCGCTGACGCGCTGCGTGAGCATGAACACCGTTTTCCGGCCTCATCGTTTGTTCGCAAAACGGTGGGGACAGGAAGCGTTTCCGGTCCTGCAGCCTGGCTGCTGAGCCACGGACAACTGTTAGGCGAGACCCTGCGCGAACAGGGCGTCACGATCACTTTGGGAGTTTCACACTGATGTTAAGCGTAATTGGAATTGGCCCTGGCTCGCAGGCAATGATGACCATGGAAGCCGTTGAAGCGCTCCAGGCGGCGGAAATCATTGTTGGCTATAAAACCTACACCCATCTGGTAAAGGCGTTCACCGGCGATAAGCAGGTGATCAAAACCGGGATGTGCAAAGAGATTGAACGCTGCCAGGCCGCGATCGAACTGGCGCAGGCTGGCCACAACGTGGCGCTGATTAGCAGCGGCGACGCCGGGATTTACGGTATGGCCGGGCTGGTACTTGAGCTGGTCAGCAAGCAAAAGCTGGATGTTGAGGTTCGGCTGATCCCTGGGATGACGGCAAGTATTGCCGCCGCCTCATTGCTTGGCGCACCGCTGATGCACGATTTTTGCCATATCAGCCTGAGTGACCTGCTAACGCCGTGGCCGGTAATTGAAAAACGCATTATTGCCGCCGGTGAAGCTGACTTCGTTATCTGTTTCTACAACCCGCGCAGTCGCGGTCGTGAAGGACATCTGGCGCGTGCATTTGAACTGCTTTCCGCCAGCAAGAGCGCCCAAACACCCGTAGGTATCGTGAAGTCGGCCGGTCGTAAAAAGCAGGAAAAATGGCTGACTACGCTCGGTGATATGGATTTTGAGCCGGTGGATATGACCAGTCTGGTGATTGTCGGCAACAAAACCACCTACGTACAGGATGGGCTGATGATTACACCACGGGGTTATGTGCTGTGAATTACGGTGACGTGCTGGTTATGGGCGGCACCAGCGATGCGCGCATGCTGTGCCAGCAACTGGATGCGGCAAATGTCGCTTATACCCTGTCGGTGGCGACGCCGACAGGTAAGCAACTGGCGGGTGACATCAAAGGCCAGGTTCGCTGCGGGCGTCTGGAGCGCGAACAAATGATTGCCTGGTTGCAGGAAAACCGGACGCGCTGGGTGATCGACGCCTCGCATCCGTATGCCGAAGTGGTGAGCCGCAACATCATGAACGCCTGTGAAGCGGCCGGCGTGTTGTTGAGCCGCTATCAGCGACCTGAACAGTTGAGTGATTTAACTCACCCGCATCTGCACACCGTACAGAGCATCCAGCAAGCATGTGAAACAGCACGTCGTTTTGGCGAGCGGGTGCTGCTGACGACCGGCAGTAAAGATTTGGCCATCTGGCGCGAAGGGTTGCCTGAAAAAACGCTGCTGGCACGTGTACTGCCTGTGCCAGAGGTGATTCAACAGTGCGCGGATCTGGGGTTTGGCGTCGGTGAGATCTTCGCGCTGTGTGGGCCGTTTAGCGCCGAGTTCAATGCCGCGTTTTATCGCCAGTGTCGGGCGGATGTGATGATCACCAAAGCGTCAGGCGCGGAAGGGGGTTATCAGGAAAAAGTTCAGCCCTGTCTGGATGCAGGTATTCCCTGCATCGTGATTACACGCCCGGCACCGTTGGTGACGGGAGAAGAATTACTGGAAAGTCAGGCCGCATTTGGGGCGCGTTTAACGCGCTGGCTGGCCGCTGCTTAAGGAGTAAGAGATGAAAAAGGCGCTTCTGGTGGTCAGCTTTGGCACCAGCTATCACGACACCTGCGAGAAGAATATTGTGGCCTGCGAGCGCGATCTTGCGGCCAGTTGCCCCGACCGAGATCTGTTCAGGGCATTTACCTCCGGGATGATCATCCGCAAGCTCAAACAGCGGGACGGCATTGAGATCGATACGCCGCTGCAGGCGCTGCAAAAGCTGGCGGAGCAGGGGTATCAGGATGTAGCTATTCAGTCGCTGCACATCATTAATGGTGACGAATACGAGAAAATTGTTCGTGAAGTGCAAAGTATGCGCCCGCTGTTTTCACGTCTGACTCTGGGGGTGCCGCTGTTGAGCAGTCACGATGATTACGCACAACTGATGCTGGCGCTGCAACAGCAGATGCCGCAGTTAGGTGAGCGTGAAAAAGTCGTGTTTATGGGCCACGGCGCCAGTCATCACGCCTTTGCTGCTTATGCCTGTCTCGATCACATGATGACAGCGCAGCGCTTCCCGGCTCGCGTAGGTGCAGTGGAAAGCTACCCGGAAGTTGAGGTGCTGATCGAAAGCTTAGGTCAGGAAGGCGTGACGGCGGTTCATCTTATGCCGCTAATGCTGGTTGCAGGCGACCACGCTATCAATGATATGGCCTCCGATGAAGAGGATTCGTGGAAAACGTTGTTTAACGCAGCAGGCATTCCGGCTACGCCGTGGCTCAGCGGTCTGGGTGAGAATCCGGCGGTTCGTGCCATGTTTGTGGCACATTTACAGCAGGCGCTTAATGTCGCGCTGGAGGAAGCAGCATGAGTGGCAAATTGTATGCGCTGAGCACCGGACCCGGTGCTTCCGATCTTATCACCGTGCGGGCCGCACGCACGCTGGGTCATCTCGATATTCTCTATGCGCCTGCCGGACGTAAAGGTGGCGACAGCCTTGCGTTATCGATTGTGCGGGAGTATATCGGTGAGCAGACCGAAGTCCGCTGCTGCCATTTCCCGATGAGTGCCGACAGTGCTGAAAAAGAGGCCGTATGGGATGAGGTTGCTGCCGCGCTGGTTCAGGAAGTCGAAGCCGGTAAGCAGGTGGGCTTTATCACGCTCGGCGACGCCATGCTGTTCAGCACCTGGGTCTTTTTACTCCAGCGTATTGGCTGCCCTGACTGGTTGGAAATTGTACCGGGTGTAACCTCGTTTGCCGCGATTGCGGCACGTTCAAAAACGCCGCTTGCTATGGAGCAACAGTCCCTGGCAGTGGTCTCCTGTACCGCGCCGGAAAGTGAAATCCAGCATGCTTTAACACAGCATGACAGCCTGGTGCTGATGAAGGTGTACGGTCGTTTTGCGCGCATCAAAGCGCTGCTGCAACAAAAAGGCTTGCTGGACTGCGCATTGATGATGTCTGAAGCCACGCTGCCAGGTGAGCAGTGCTGGCGCCATCTGAATGAAGTGAGCGACGATCAGCAGCTGCCTTATTTCTCAACCATTCTGGTTAATAAACAGTGGGAGTATGCACAATGAAGCTTGAACAACAGCTCAAACAGCTGTCTTTCAGCGGGTTAGCTGCGGCACTATTACTGATGATTGTTCCTGAGCAGGCGTTTGCGATGCACATTATGGAAGGCTTTTTGCCACCGATGTGGGCGCTGGCCTGGTGGCTGCTGTTTCTGCCTTGTCTGTGGTACGGGTTAGTGCGTCTGCGCCAGATCGTGCAGGAAGATAACCACCAAAAAGTCCTGTTAGCTCTGTGCGGAGCCTTCATTTTTGTCCTGTCAGCGCTAAAAATACCTTCCGTTACCGGGAGCTGCTCACATCCGACAGGGGTGGGGCTGGCGGTTATCCTGTTCGGGCCGGGTGTGGTGGCTATTCTCGGTGCAATCGTCCTGTTGTTCCAGGCGCTGTTACTGGCTCACGGCGGTTTAACAACGCTTGGCGCGAACGGGATGTCGATGGCGGTAATCGGCCCGGTTGTTGGGTATATGGTGTGGAAGATGGCCTGTCGCGCGGGGTTGCGTCGTGATGTTTGCGTCTTCCTGTGCGCCATGCTGGCAGACCTCGTTACCTATTTCGTCACCTCTGTGCAGTTGGGCGTCGCCTTCCCGGATCCCTCTGCGGGGGCGATGGGATCAATTATCAAATTCATGGGTATTTTCTGTCTGACGCAGGTTCCAATTGCGATCGCTGAGGGGCTGCTAACCGTGATGATTTATGACCAGTTAACCAAACGCCAGTTGATTACCGCACAAGGACATTAACGATGAAAAAGACGCTGATTTTATTAGGGATGGTCGTTGCGCTGGTGGTCCTGCCGTTTTTCATCAACCACGGCGGAGAATACGGCGGTTCGGACGGTGAAGCGGAAAGCCAGATTCAGGCTATCGCGCCACATTATGAGCCGTGGTTCCAGCCATTGTATGAACCTGCAAGCGGCGAAATTGAAAGCCTGCTGTTTACGCTACAGGGTTCGCTGGGGGCTGCCGTGATTTTCTATATCCTGGGTTATACCAAGGGCAGGCAGCGCCGTGATGACCGGGCTTGACAGGCTGAGCTACCAGAGCCGCTGGTTTCATGTCTCACCGCAGCGAAAATTCTTGCTCTGGCTGGTGATGATGATTCTGGCCTTTACTCTGCCCCCGCTGGGGCAGGGTATTGAGATGTTGCTGATAGCGGCACTCAGTTGCTGGCTACTGCGGGTTTCTTTCTGGCGCTGGTGCCGCTGGATGGCATTACCGTTTGGTTTTCTGACGGTTGGCGTGGTGACCATTCTGTTTAGTTTTAGCCGCGATCCGCAGACGCTGCTGGCTAGCATCCCTGTGGGAAGCTATTGGTTAGGCGTGAGCGCGCCAGGGCTGGTCACCGCCAATGAAACCTTCTGGCGCAGCCTTGCGGCGCTGGCGGCAACGTTTTGGCTGGTGCTGAATTTACCGTTTCCGCAGTTAATTATCTTGCTTAAACGTGCACATGTCCCACGGCTGATGACCGAGCTGATTCTGCTGACCTGGCGATTTATTTTTATCCTGTTAGACGAGGCACTCGCCATTCATCGCGCACAAACGCTGCGTTTTGGTTATCGTAGCTTGCCGTTGGGCTATCGCTCTTTGGCGATGCTGGTGGGATTATTGTTTACCCGCGTGTTGATCCGTTATCAGCAAATGACCACCACACTGGATATCAAACTGTATCAGGGTGATTTTCACCTGTAAGGAAAAGTATGCTTGCCACCTCAGCGCTTTGGTTTCGCTACCAGGATGACCCGATTCTCAAAGGGCTAACGCTGGACTTTTCTCAACATGCCGTCACCGGACTGGTGGGGGCCAATGGCTGCGGGAAGTCCACGCTGTTTATGAACCTGAGCGGTTTACTGCGCCCACAACAGGGGGCAGTGATGTGGCAAGGAAAACCACTGGATTACAGCAAGCGCGGCCTGCTGGCGCTACGTCAGCAGGTGGCAACGGTATTTCAGGACCCCGATCAGCAAATCTTTTATACCGATATCGACAGTGACATCGCATTTAGCCTGCGTAATCTGGGCGTGGACGAGGCTGAAATTGCCCGTCGGGTGGACGATGCCTTGACGCTGGTCAATGCTCAACATTTTCGCCATCAGCCCATTCAGTGTCTCAGCCACGGACAAAAAAAACGCGTGGCGATTGCGGGGGCGCTGGTGCTGCAAGCGCAGTATCTGTTACTGGATGAACCCACCGCCGGTCTCGACCCATCAGGGCGTACGCAGATGATCGAGATTATCAAACGCATTGTGGCGCAGGGAAATCATGTGGTTATTTCCAGCCATGATATCGATCTCATCTATGAAGTCAGCGATGCGGTGTACGTTTTACGTCGCGGAGAAGTGCTGACGCACGGTACGCCGGGTGACGTGTTCGCCCGTACCGATCTTATTGAACAAGCCGGGCTAACTCCGCCATGGCTGGTGAAATTGCACACCGAGCTGGGTTTCCCGTTGTGTAAAACAGAGGCTGAATTTTTTAGCTGTATGCGAAAGAACGCGCTGAAGGAGGCGTCATGACGCAGGCAATAATGTTGCAGGGAACGGCATCTGATGTTGGCAAAAGCGTACTCGTCGCCGGGCTGTGTCGTATTTTTTATCAGGATGGATTGCGTACCGCGCCGTTCAAATCGCAGAACATGGCGTTGAACTCTGGCATTACGCCGGAAGGAAAGGAAATGGGGCGCGCGCAAATATTTCAGGCGGAGGCGGCAGGGATAACGCCGGATGTGCGTATGAACCCTGTGCTACTTAAACCGACCAGCGATCGTAAAGCACAGGTCGTGTTGATGGGCAAAGTGGCAACCGATATGGATGCGGTCAGTTACCACGAGTACAAACCGCGGCTGCGTGAACAGATTATTTCAGTTTATAACAGTCTGGCGCAGGAGTTTGACGTTGTCGTGCTGGAAGGGGCGGGCAGCCCGGCAGAAATCAACCTGCGCGATCGCGATATCGTCAATATGGGGATGGCGGAGATGGCGCGCTGCCCGGTCGTTCTGGTGGCGGATATCGATCGTGGTGGGGTATTCGCTTCCATTTACGGCACACTGGCGCTGCTGCACGACCATGAACGCGCCAGAGTCAAAGGCGTCATCATCAACAAGTTTCGCGGTGATGTGGCGTTGTTGTATTCCGGCATTGAACAAATTGAGGCGCTGACCGGCGTTCCGGTGTTGGGCGTGATGCCATGGCTGGACGTGGATCTCGAAGACGAGGATGGCGTCGCACTGCAAAAAGGGAAGTACGTACGCACGGATAAGCGAGATATTGAGATAGCCGTAGTCCAACTGCCGCATATCTCTAACTTTACTGACTTCAACGCGCTTGCCGCTCAACCGGATGTTCGTGTGCGCTATGTGCGCCACCCGGAGGAGCTGGCGGGAGCCGATCTGGTGATCCTGCCGGGCAGTAAAAATACGCTGGGCGATCTGGTCTGGTTACGTGAAAGCGGTATAGCCCACGGCGTGTTGCAATTACACCGTCAGCGTGTACCGGTGATCGGAATTTGCGGTGGCTACCAGATGCTCGGAGACACCATCATTGATGATGTGGAGTCAGGACTCGGCACGCTGCCGGGGCTCGGGCTGCTGAATATCGTGACCCATTTTGCCCAGCATAAAACGACGACCCAGGTGGCAGGGGTGATGTCTTCTACGCTGCCGGACTGGCTGGCGGGTGTCGCGGAGCTATCCGTACGCGGTTATGAAATTCATATGGGTGAAACGCAATTAACAGAAAACTGCCAGCCCGTCATGACGCTGCATAAAAACGGTGGCGCTATGGCTGATGGTGCGGTGAGCTCAGACGGACTGGTAATGGGTACCTATCTGCACGGTCTGTTTGACAGTGATGAATTCACCCGTGCGCTGGTCAACGGTCTGCGTGAACGCAAAGGGCTAACCGCGCTGGATTCCACCGTCCAATACGCGCAATATAAATCGCAGCAGTTTGATCTGCTGGCGGATGCGATGCGACAACACATCGATATTGAGAAAATTTATACCATCATGCAGCAGCACCAGGAGCCATTATGATGATTCTGGTGACTGGCGGTGCCCGCAGCGGAAAAAGTCGACATGCGGAAGCGTTAATTGCCGATTTCCCCCAGGTGCTGTATATCGCCACATCGCAGATTTTTGATGAGGAGATGGCAGCACGTATTCAGCACCATCGCGATGGGCGTCCCGCACACTGGCGTACTGCTGAGCGTTGGCAACATCTTGATGAGCTGATCACGGCGGCGAACGATCCGCAGGAAGCCATTCTGCTGGAATGTATCACCACGATGGTGACCAACCAGTTGTTTGCGCTGGGCGGTGACAGCGATCCTGACAGTTGGGATTATGCGGCGATGGAGCAGTCCATCGAAGATGAAATCCGTTCGCTGATCGCAGCCTGTCAGTGCTGCCCGGCAAAGGTGGTGCTGGTCACTAACGAAGTGGGAATGGGGATCGTTCCGGAGAACCGTCTGGCACGGCATTTTCGCGATATTGCCGGACGTGTTAACCAACGCCTGGCGGCGGCAGCGGATGAGGTCTGGCTGGTGGTATCAGGAATTGGAGTCAAAATTAAATGAGTAAGTTGTTCTGGGCAATGCTCTCTTTTATCAGTCGGTTGCCCGTTCCAACGCGCTGGTCGCAAGGGCTGGATTTTGAGCATTATTCACGCGGTATCGTCATGTTCCCCCTTATAGGTGTTGTGCTGGGGGGACTAACGGGGCTGGTCTTTATGGTGCTGCAACCCTGGTGTGGTATTCCTCTGGCCGCCCTGTTTGCCGTGCTGGCGCTGGCGCTGCTGACCGGCGGTTTTCACCTTGATGGACTGGCGGATACCTGTGACGGCATTTTTTCTGCACGTCGACGCGAGCGGATGCTGGAAATCATGCGCGACAGTCGACTCGGGACTCATGGCGGACTGGCGCTGATCTTCGTGCTACTGGCCAAAGTGCTGGTGGTGAGCGAACTGGCGCTGCGCGGGACGCCGATGCTGGCGGCACTGGCTGCAGCCTGCGTTGCTGGGCGGGGTAGCGCTGTTTTGCTGATGTATCGACACCGTTATGCCCGAGAAGAGGGGCTGGGAAATGTCTTTATTGGCAAAGTGAGTGGGCGACAAACCTGTGTCACGTTGGGGTTCACGGCGATCCTTGCGGCCGTCCTGCTTCCTGGCATGCGCGGTGTGGCAGCACTGGTCGTTACGTTGGTGGCGATCTTCATTCTTGGGCAGTTACTAAAACGCACGTTAGGTGGGCAAACCGGCGATACGCTGGGTGCGGCCATTGAACTTGGCGAGTTGGTTTTCCTGCTGGCTCTGCTTTGAGTCAGTCAACATACTGGAACCCTTATGCAGACTTTATCCTCTTTACTTCACGCGATCCCTTCACCCGATAGCGCTGCAATGCTGCGCGCGCAGCAACATATTGATGGCCTGCTTAAGCCGCCGGGAAGCCTTGGGCGACTCGAATCTCTCGCTGTGCAACTGGCCGGTATGCCAGGCCTGAAAGGCGTGCCGCATGTCGGGGGGAAAGCGATGCTGGTGATGTGCGCCGACCACGGCGTGTGGGATGAAGGTGTTGCTGTTTCGCCTAAGATCGTGACGGCGATTCAGGCGGCCAATATGACGCGCGGAACGACCGGCGTCTGCGTGCTGGCCGCTCAGGCTGGTGCAAAGGTGCATGTGATTGATGTGGGAATTGACGCCGAACTCATTCCTGGCGTAGTGAACATGCGCGTCGCGCGCGGTTGCGGCAATATTGCACAAGGGCCGGCAATGCGCCGCTCACAAGCCGAAGAGCTGCTGCTGGAAGTGATTCGGTATACCCGAGAACTGGCGGATGATGGTGTAACGTTGTTTGGTGTCGGTGAGCTTGGCATGGCAAACACCACGCCTGCGGCGGCGATTGTCAGTGTGTTAACCGGTAGCGATGCCGAGGATGTGGTGGGTATTGGTGCTAACCTTCCGCTCTCAAGGGTAGGAAATAAAGTCGATGTTGTTCGCCGGGCCATTGCCATCAACCAGCCAGACAGTCGTGATGGTATTGATGTGCTGGCAAAAGTGGGTGGTTTTGATCTTGTCGGTATGGCGGGGGTGATGTTGGGTGCGGCGTCTTGTGGTCTGCCGGTCATCCTGGATGGTTTCCTGTCTTATTCAGCGGCGCTGGCTGCCTGTCAGATAGCGCCGGAGATTAAACCTTATCTGATCCCGTCGCATTTCTCCGCCGAGAAGGGCGCTCGTACTGCACTGGCGCACCTGGAACTGGAGCCGTATCTCAACATGGGAATGCGTTTAGGCGAAGGCAGTGGTGCCGCGCTGGCGATGCCCATTGTTGAAGCTGCCTGCGCGATGTATAGCAATATGGGGCAGTTAGCTGCCAGTAATATTGTATTACCGGATGGCAAAGAAGCGTAGCCGCCCACGACCCCGCTTTAAGGCGGGGTTTTTTCTGTGCATTCTCGTCGTAACCCCCTAAAACAGATAAAAAAAGCTATACTTAACGGATGTCTGCTGCGACGAAGGAAAGGAAAAAGATGCGTCGTGTAAAACTGCTGTGTGCTCTTGTTATGCTGCTCGCGAGTCAGGGATCGCAGGCGGTGAGCTACCCATTGCCTCCTGAGGGCAGCCGCCTGGTGGGAAGTCCTTTGACGATAACAATACCCGCTGGTAACACTCAGCCTCTGGAGGCTTTTGCCGCACAGTATGGACAGGGATTGAGCAACATGCTCGAAGCCAATCCTGGTGTGGATGTGTTTCTGCCAAAGTCGGGTTCCACACTGGTGGTGCCACAACAATTGATATTGCCTGATACCGTACGTGAAGGCATCGTCATCAACGTCGCGGAAATGCGGCTGTACTATTACCCTGAGGGCGCCAATACGGTAGAGGTGTTACCTATTGGTATTGGGCAGGCCGGGAGGGAAACGCCGCGCAACTGGGTCACGGCGGTCGAACGTAAACAGGAAGCACCAAGCTGGACGCCCACGGCAAATACCCGGCGGGAGTATGCTGCTCGTGGGGAAAGCTTACCGGCGTTTGTGCCTGCCGGGCCAGACAATCCGATGGGACTGTACGCTATCTATATCGGCAGGTTGTACGCCATTCATGGTACTAATGCCAACTTCGGTATTGGGCTACGCGTGAGCCAGGGCTGTATCCGTCTGCGTAATGACGACATCAAATACCTGTTTGATACTGTGCCGGTTGGCACGCGTGTTCAGATTATTGACCGACCGGTAAAATTCAGCACCGAGCCAGACGGTAGCCATTGGGTTGAGGTTCATGAACCGCTGTCCCGCAATCGCTCCGAATATGAATCTGACAGAAAGGTTCCGCTGCCCGTCACCCCCGTTTTGCGTACGTTTATCAGCGGGAATGACGTGGATGTGAATCGTGGGAATCAGGCGCTGGAACGCCGTTCCGGGATGCCGGTGAATATCAGTCTGGTGCAGACGCATTAGCGATGTCACTACGCGGCTCTTTCTTAGCCCTGGCTTTGGTGGGCCGCTTTTTTAAGCTGATACTGACCCATTTTCACAAAACCGATATGGTCCGCCATCAACTGAGCTTCGTGCTCACTGTGGGTAACCAGCAGCGCGGTCTGGCCGGCAGCCCGTAAAATATCCCGAACCTCATTACCAAGGCGTTCGCGTGTGCGCTTATCCAGGCTGGAGAAGGGCTCATCCAGCAGTAAAATTTCCGGGTGTGGCGCCAGCGCGCGGGCTAACGCGATGCGCTGCTGCTGCCCGCCAGAAAGCTCATGGGGGTAGTGGTTAGCATGGCTGTGCAATTCCACCATTTTCAACAGCTCTGTCACTCTGGCCTGTTGCGCTTCGCGTGGCATACGCCGTAAACCGAAGGCCACGTTTTGTTGCGCTGTCAGATGAGGGAATAAGGCGTATTCCTGAAAGACCATGCCGACATGACGTTTTTCCGGTGGCAAATGAACGCCGGGGCCAGCGATACGCCGCTCTGAGACATAGATCTCTCCATACTGCAGTCGTTCAAAACCGGCAACTGCACGCAACACCGTTGTTTTCCCACAGCCTGAAGCGCCAAGCAGACAGGCAATTTCCCCTTTGCGTACCGACATTGAGAATCCGCTCAGGACCGGGTGCTGGCTGTTGCCGTAGGCAACGTGCACGTCCTGGAGTCGTAATGCGATTTCTGACATTGTTACTCTCTTAACCACGGCGAGTCATCTGATGACGCACCAACAATATAACGGGCAGTGTACCTGCTAAAACAATCAGCAGCGCGGCTATCGCGCCTTCTTCATAGGTTCCGCGGGCTGCTTCTGCATACAGCAGAGTGGCCAGCGTTTCGAAATTTACCGGGCGCAACAGCAGCGTGGTTGGCAGTTCCTTCATCGCATCGGCAAAAACCAGCAATGCGCTGCTCACTAATGCCGGACGCAGTAACGGAAAATGAACGCGGGCAAATGTTCCGGCACCGTTTTCGCCGAGCAAGCGTGAAGCCTGTTCGAGTGACGGCGGGATGCGGCCCAGACCGGAGTCCAGCGCGCCGATGGCAATTGCCTGGAAGCGCATCGCACAGCAAATGACCAATAAAATACCGGCAGACATCAGCGGCAACCCGCGAATATCCAGTAAGTCGGCCAGCCAACGATCGACAGCCATCGCTGGGGGCAAAAAACCAATCGCCAGAATCGTTCCGGGCACCGCATAACCGAGGGAGGCCAGACGCATCACGCCACGACGAAAGCCTGGCATCGCGTTATCTGCCGCGCTATGGCGTGCGCTCCAGGCTACCAGCAAGCTGACGCAAATCACCACCAGCGTGGTGCCTGCTGCCAGCAAGAGCGTATTTTGTAATGCTGAAAGCAACGAGGCGGACAGCGGGCTCGTGTCTCCTAAGCGTTTGGCACTTTCCCACATCAAAAAGAGAACCGGGGCCACAAAGCCCAATATAACCGGTAGCGAAATGACAGCGCCAAGCAGCCAGCCACGCCAGCCGTGCACGCGAGTAGGTTGGATTTCCCGCAGGCTGCGGCTGCTGAATCCTTGCTTTCTGCGTCCGTAAAATTCCAGCGTCAGAATGAAGAAGATAAACATCAGCATCATGCAGGCGATTTGAGCGGCGGCGGATAAATCAGAGCGAGAGATCCACGTGGTGTAGACGGTAACGGTTAACGTTTGTACGCCGAGGAACTCCGATGCGCCAATATCGTTGAGCGTTTCCAGAAGTGCCAGGCTGATGCCGACAGCCAGTGCCGGGCGCGCCATTGGCAGGGCGACCCGGAAGAACGTCCCGGCAGCGCTGCATCCCAGCGTGCGGGCAGCCTCCAGTAAATGGGCCGGCTGACTGATAAAGGTGGCACGGGTCGTCAGATAGACGTAAGGATAGAGCACTAAACCGAGCAAAATAATCGCGCCGGAAAGCGAACGCAAATCCGGTAGTCGGAACTGCCGTGGACTGTCAAAGCCCAGCAGGAAGCGGATAAAGGTTTGCAGAGGGCCGATCGGATGCAGCAGATCGAGCCAGGCAAAGGCGACGATGTAGGTTGGCATCGCCAGCGGCAGCAGTAACGCCCAACTGAGGATCTTACGTCCAGGAAAGTCCCATGCTGTGACGGCCCAGGCGCTGCCTACGCCAATCACGCCAACCAACACGGCCACACCGGCTAACAGCAGTACGGTATTTTTTAATGCTGCAGGTAGCACAAACGTAATGAGATTGTCCCAGTGCGATAAATCCGACTGGGTAGCTTGCCAGATAAGCGCAATGATGGGAGTCAGGACGCCAAGCGCAATGCAAAGCGCCCCAAGGTGCAACGGCGTTAATAATGACTGCGGCCCGGAAACCAGGCCGCGTAACGTCGGAAACTGCAGAGGTTTATTGATCGAATCCAACTTTATCTACCAGCAGACTTGCTTGTTTACGGTATTTCACGATTTCGGTTAACGGAATTTTATCGACGTCGATCTCACCAATTGTGGCGTTGATCACTGGGTCGAGAGTGACACCTTTCAGTACCGGGTATTCGAAGTTCGCTTTCGCGTACTGCTGCTGGGCAGGTGCGGAAACCAGATATTCCATCAGCTTAACGGCATCGGCCTTATTGGGGGCATAGCGTGCTACTGCAGCGCCGCTGATATTGACGTGCGTGCCGCCATTTTCAAAGGTTGGCTTAACGACTTTAATTGCATCGCCCCACTGACGCGCATCGCTGCCTTCTTTGGCATTTTTCATATGGCCGACGTAATAGGAGTTCGCCAGGCCAATATCGCAAATACCCCCGAGGATATCGCGGGCAACGTCACGGTCGCCGCCAGTCGCTTTACGTGCCAGATTCGCTTTCACGCCCCGCAGCCATTCTTCGGTTTTTGCTTCGCCGTGATGCGCGATCATGGCGGCAATCAATGCAGTGTTATACGGGTGTTGTCCGGAACGGATACAGACTTTACCTTTGTACTCAGGGTTGGCGAGTTGCTCGTAATGCCAGTTATCAATTGGCATTGACTTCTCGGCGTACAACACACGCGCACGCATAGACAGCGCAAACCACTGGTTATCTGCACCGCGGAGATTGGCCGGAATAGCCGCTTTCAGTGCTTCTGATTCTACGGGTTGTGTCACACCCGCTTCGACTAAATCGATAAGGTTCCCGGCGTCAACGGTCATCAGCAGGTCGGCAGGGGAGTTTTTACCTTCCGCTTTAACACGTTCTAGCATGCCGTCTTTGATATAGACCGTGCTGACTTTTATACCGCTGGTTTTCGTCCAGCTATCAAGCAGGGGCTGAATCAGGCCCGGTTCACGGGTGGTATACAGCGTTAACGCATCCTGGGCGAAAGCCGGCAGGCTGACAGAGAGGAGCAGAGCAGAAGCAAGCGTGATACGGCGCAGTCCAGTGCGAGGCAGAGCATTCATCGTTTATATCCCAGCGTAATTGGAACGTACAGTGACCCGAGCAGGGGCTCATTTTTTGCCTGCGTACAATAAATGATAATCACTAGCAATTACAATCATTGCAAAGTGTAAATAATTTACATTTACATAACTTTAATCAACGGTGTGAAGCGGCCTGTCCCTGTGATGGATAAGATATTTAGCATCCATGAATGCACTGGGTTGCCGGCTGCCTGGCGTGACCCGACGCAATCGCTTAAGCCCGTGTAATAAACGAGACAAAGTGATTAAGTACCCGGCTGACTTCGCGGCTTTTTAGCCATATCATCATGGTGTTCACGTTACCTATCTGTGGCGTAATCGTATGGCTGCGGATAGGGAAGTTATTCTCATACTGTCTGACAACACTCTCCGGCAACAGCGCAATCCCCATCCCGGCACTCACACAGCCAAGGATCGCCTGAAAAGAGCCAAATTCCAGAGGATCGGCGTAATCGACCCCCTGTAGGCGCAGCCATTCTCCCAGGCGGGAGCGATAGTTACACCCTTTAACAAAGACCAGCGGCCTTGTCACCTGGAGGTCAGCACCAGTAATGACATTCTGGTGCTCTGCTGCCGTTACCAGTACCAGCGTTTCCTGACATAACACGTGTGATTGCAGGGGCGAATTTTCCATATGCAGCCCCTGATGATCGGCAACGAATGCGATTTCCAGTTCATTGTTCAGAATGTGTTGCACCAACGCCTCAGTAGGGGAGGTTTTTAGGTTTAACTCAATGGAAGGCATTTCGCGATGGAAATCCGCCAGTATCGAAGGGAGACGTACCGCTGCGGTCGTTTCCATGGCACCAATACGCAATGGCCCCGCCACTTTTGTTCCCAGCATCGACAATTCCGCTTCCTCTAACAACGCCAGAATTTTGTTGGCGTAGCGCAAAAGCAGCTCGCCCTCAGGGGTAATGTAAAGTCGATTTTTCTCGCGCACAAACAGAGAGACATCAAGGCTGGCTTCCAGCTGTTTAAGGCGGGTTGTGACATTCGAAGACACGCAGTGCAGACTACGTGCAGCAGCGGATATGGAGCCCGTTTCCGCCACCGTTTTAAACAAGTTCAGAGAGGTACTGTTCATAGAGGCATCACTCAAAGTGAATGTTTTCGTCATTTTTATTAACTTTTTATCATCATTTACTTGTGTAATATAACAATCAAACTTAATTCGTCTTTTGAGGCCAAAATATGGATCTCAATCACAGTGCTGTTGGCCTCCGTCAGTTGCGTACTGCTGTATTTGGTATGATCGTCCTGACCTTAGGAATGGGCATTGGGCGCTTTTTATATACGCCTATGCTCCCGGTTATGCTGCATGAAGGACTGTTTACCTTTTCACAATTATCAATAATTGCCAGCGCCAACTACGCAGGATACCTTGTTGGCAGCCTTCTTTTCTCTTTTGGTATTTTTAGCGCGGTCAATAAGTTAAGAGTGTCGTTACTGGTCTCAGCACTACTTACCGTCATGCTGATTTTTTTGATGGCAAAAGTGACCCAGGCAGAAATTATTTTGTTAATCAGGTTCCTCGCCGGTGTGGCAAGCGCGGGAATGATGATATTTGGTTCAATGCTGGTCCTTCAACATACCCATAACCCTTTTGTTATCGCCTCTTTGTTTTCGGGCGTAGGAATGGGTATTTTTATCGGCAATGAGTATGTCATTGCTGGCGTATCCTACGCCTTAAATTCACATGTGTTGTGGATTGGTGCAGCCATCATTTCAGCGATACTTTTTGTCATACTGACGATGTTATTGCCGAAAGATAAGCATATGATCTCCCCCGTAAAAACTGCCGCAGGTGCGGAGTCGGATATCCAGTGGTGGAATTTAGCTTTACTGTATGGCCTGGCGGGATTCGGTTATATCATTGTCGCCACGTATTTGCCGTTAATGGCCCGGGGTGTTGGCAACAATTTTTTAGCCGACCATATCTGGTCTATTGTCGGTCTTGCCGTTATTCCTGGCTGCTATGGCTGGCTATGGGCGGCTCGCAAATGGAATATATTATTCTGCCTGAGCATTAACTTAATTGTGCAAGCGAGTTGCGTAGTCATGGCCATATTTATTAACTCGCCACTGCTGTTAACCATTAGCTGCATTGGATTTGGTGGCACATTTATGGGTACAAGCTCATTAGTCATGCCGCTGGCTAGAAAAATAAGCGCGCCCCAAAAGATTAATCTCCTCGGTCTTGTTACGCTGACATATGGGGTGGGGCAGATCCTTGGCCCATTAGTCGTCAGTGTCTTTCAGAGTAATAAAAATGGCATGACTTACTCCATATTGCTGGGCGCCGTCTCGTTATTTATCGCAGCAGCGATGAGTTATTTGCAATACAACAAAGGTAAATATTCTGGTTGTTTTGGAAAATAATGATATTAGTTATATTTCAGCTAATAACCTTAATAACTCTTCCGGCAGAATTCGTTTTCAAAAGCAGTATGGCTCTGTTCTGCTGTTTAACGGGTTTGCGTTCTTCTATCTGTGCGCATTTCCCATAATTATCTGGTTTACAGGAGTTTTTATGCCCTACGTAAATATTAAGATCACCAAAGAAGGTGCTACCGATAAACAAAAGAAACAGCTGATGGAAGGGGTTACTCAGCTACTGGTGGATGTGCTTAACAAAAATCCTAACACCACTATTGTGGTTATTGACGAAGTCGAAACGGATAACTGGGGGATTGGTGGCGTACCGGTGACCGAATTGCGTAAAAAAGCCAGTAAAGAGTGAATCTGATGGCGCAGTGCGATCCGCACGCCGAAATGAGTGAAGAGGGTCGGGAATGGATTGATGCGCCTGCGGTGGGTAAGGAGATCCTGTAAATGGACAGAGGGGAAATCTGGCTCGTCTCACTGGAACCTACAGCCGGACATGAACAAAGCGGAAAGTGTCCGGTGCTTATCGTATCGAAGACATCATTTAATAAGTGCACCCGGCTACTCGTTGTCGTTCCCGTCACCAGCGGCGAAAACTTCGCCCGCGTAGCCGGTTTTACCGTCTCCCTGGACGGGGCGGGAACCAAAACAACGGGCGTTATTCGCTGCGACCAACCCAGAACGATTGATATGGGAGCCCGGAACGGTAAGTGTCTGGAACGTATACCCGACGCTGTCGTAATGAAGTACTGGCCCGACTGGAAGCCATTCTAAGCTGAGGCTTTCGGTGTGATTAACAAACGTAGAAAAGCAAAAAGCCCGCTCAAGTTTCCTTAAGCAGGCTTCTCAAATATGGCTGCTCTGACTGGGATCGCCTTTGCCAGTAACTGTATAATAAATAAGCTAAACCTGAATTCCCTTTCTGTCAAGACCGCTAGAATGACCACCCATCGTTGCCGATTACTTAAAACGGTCTTATACGCTTCGCTTCACGTATTGATCGTTTTATGGCGAACTCTACATATGAAGGATGGGTAGCCAGGGTGAGCGTCAAAAAATCTGCTCTGTGCCAGGAACGGACGTTGGAGTGCCAGAGGCTCTCTAAAAGTTGATGGTTTGTTTTGCAGGAATACTTACGCGGCATTGTCGGGAATGATTTGGCCATCCTACCAATTTCCTCTGACAGTTCTTAAGGCTCCAAGAGGCTCGCATTTTTAGTAATACAGGAAGATGCTAAATTCATATTGCTGACAGTGAAATCTTCTTTGATGGGAACGAAAAAGGATATATTGATTATCCTTTTCTATCAGCAATATAAGTAGCTTGGAGCGCCCTGATTTATGGCGCTTTTCGTTATCATTTCGTGCATCCAGCTAATGCTGGACTCACTTTCCATCGAGCATTCCGGGAGCCTGAAAATCATACCTTCCGTCATGCCGCCTTCATCCAGAGACAACATTCTTCCCGGGTACTCTGGCGTTGCTCTACCGGTCAGTAATCGTATGCAGAAACATCGTTGTCAACCCTCGATTCTGGCTCGCTGCATTTCTTCTATCGCAATGGTGGGATTCCACATTAAAGAACCGTACGCGAATAGCCAGACGGGCGCCCCGGCGGGGCGCTCTTCAAGGATGGATTGCATTGAGGCTCTCAGCATCTCAGCGCTCCAGTATCCTTTGCTGGCAACTAACTCCTCGTGATAACGGAGAAAATTGCCGTTTCGCATTGACTGTCTGCTGAGCATAAATTTACCTTTGTTTCTGTTCCTGAATCTTTGCTTTGGAATCAATAAACCAGCGCTTTTAATTCATCCACTGCGCGAAGCATTCTTTTTTCAAATTCCGGAGAAGGTTGATGGCCATCAAAATCATTCGTAGTGGCAAACAACGTCGTTGTTGCGACACGCGCCCGTAAATAGGTAAATAATGGCCGCAACTGGTACTCGGGCATTAATGCGTGACGATCGGAACCTCCCGTTGCAGATAATATTACGGGTTTATCGGCAATGGCATCCGGAGGAATGAGATCGAATAAATGTTTGAACATCCCCGGATAACCCGCGTTCCAGGTAGGTACGCCGATGATAAGTGCATCTGCGTTGACGATTTCATCAACCAAAACACCAGCATTCTGGTCGAGATCCTCGATTTTTCTTGCTAATGGCAGGCTTTCACCAAAGTCATTCAGGGTGATAACAGAATGCGTAAATCCAGTTCCGGAAACGAATGCTTCTGTTAAATGACTGACCAGTCCCTCTGTCCTTGAGGGGGTATTTAAAACGCCAGTTAAACCTATTATCTTATTCATGATAGATGCCCCTGCATAACGCAATATTAGCCCTCATTTTTGACGGTGAACCATCCTGGGAAATAATCCATGCGCGACATCTTCCATTCGCTGCCCTCTTTTTTCAGCTCAATTTTATAATGTGCGCCGTACAATGCTTCGCCGTCAGCCGTTTTATCTTGCTCCGGAATAATTCGGCCAAGTAAAAATGAGGCAGACTGGCGGTCTTCAGCGATGTCGATTTGCAATGGAACACCGTAATGCTGAATCCAGGGCCAGGGCATTCTGAAGGCTTTTAGTGTTGAGACCAGCATGCGACGCCCTTTCAGTTTTCCCATAGGGGGTAAGTCCGCGCTCGCATCGTCGGAAAATGCGCCGTTAAACAAGCTATAATCCGCCATATCCAGCGCCCATGCGTACTGGAACCAGGCTTCAGAAATTGCGTCTTCATCACTTAAAGGTGTATGCGCTTGCTTGTAGGCGTGCCACGGAGCGTCAATTTCACTGATCAGAGGCGAAACACTGTCCCCTGGCTGCCATTGGCGTTCATAGGGGAAGTGCCAGTGATGCACAATATTCTTGTTACCTTTTAGCCAGTTCATATGGACGCGTACGCGTTCGACAGATCCGCTGAAAGTATTAATCACAATCATTCCGCCGAAATTCACGTCGTCGTTATTCTGCAAACGTGTATCAGTGGTTCTCCCGTAAAAATAGGCGGCGATAGTACTGGATTGGGTTTGTGACCGGACAACTTTATTGGTGGTGTTTACATGTACGGTCATTCCACCCGGAAAGTTATCTTCAAACAGTTGCCTGACGGCAAATTCTCCCGTGGCACTTCCCTGGTGATTACTTTCGTAGACGATATTATCGCCCATAAATGATGGCCAGTGGCGTTTACCTGACCATGCGGTAATCACTTCATCAAGGATGGCGTCAGATTCTTTTAACATCATGAATTTTTTCACTTCCTGAGTATGACTTCGCCACTTTTTCTGTGGGAAGTCGGTTAGTTAAACGTGCTGCATAGCAGATGTACGAAAAATAAAGCTTCTCTGTTAATGGCTTGTTGTTAAGCTAATGCGAAGAGTAATCGAAAATTTGGGGAATGTGATTCCCATATCACGGGAAGCAGGCGCTTCCATGAAGAGAGTGAGCTGATGGAACTGAACCGTATTGGTGATATTGCCGCCTTCGTCGCGGCTGTTGACTCGGGAAGTTACACCCGTGCGTCGTCAAGCGTTGGCCTGTCACGGTCGGCGATTGGCAAAAGCATTACGCGGCTGGAAGCGCAACTGGGTGTGCGTCTTCTTAACAGAACAACACGACAGCTCAGCCTGACGGAAGAAGGGCGAATTATGTATGACCGGTGCAAACAGATTCTGGAGGATCTGGAAGAGGTCGATGCCACTATGGCGCTGCGGCGGGAAAAACCGACGGGCACGCTTCGCCTTACCGCGCCGCTGTCTCTTGGGCAGCGGCATATACTTCCGGTGATCGACAGATTCTTAAAAAAATGGCCAGAATTACGAGCCGATATCGTGTTCAGCGATCGCTATGTTGATTTGATCGAGGAGGGATTTGACATCGCCATTCGTATTGGCGAGCCAAAAGATGACTCCAGGATCTTAACCCGAACCATTGCCACTCAGCACATGGTGACCTGCGCTTCACCGGAATACCTCTCTTTACGCGGCGTACCCGTTGTGCCCGAAGATCTCTCCAGGCACGACACCATCTTTTTCCGCAGCGC
The DNA here is from genome assembly GCF_005281345.1 of Citrobacter sp. wls619. Lineage (GTDB taxonomy): Bacteria > Pseudomonadota > Gammaproteobacteria > Enterobacterales > Enterobacteriaceae > Citrobacter. Next base: position 29,338 of record NZ_SZXJ01000042.1, on the reverse strand, counting down.
CGATAAACGCCGTGTCTGGCGGTATCAAACTCCTGAGGGATACTATCTCTACGACGGGCCGGGGCGAATGGATATCGACAGTTCAGAAGCAATGCTTTCTTCCGCTATCGCCGGGTTTGGCATCATTCAGTTGCCTGATTACCTGGCATTCCAGTCACTGGAATGCGGTGAATTAACCGCCATTCTGACGGAGTTCAAAGTTGACCCTGAACCCGTGAGAATTATTTATCCCAGCAAACGCCATTTATCACCCAGAATACGCGGATTTGTCGACATGATTGCCGAAGACTGGATGGCAAATGGCGTGCCCTGGAAGAGGCCAAAAAATTAGTCTTTAATCTGTTATTTAATTATTCAGACATTAATGTCTGACTTAATCTGCTCCAGTGCTTCCCTGATAATGGGAAGCACTTTCCCGAATGTTTGCTCTAGTATGTGAAAAATTAACATTTGCTTATTATTTTTAACATTCATTCTGGAGTTACAATGACCGCTTTATCTGTATTAGATCTTGTCATGATCGGTGAAGGCAAGGACCTGGCCACCGCGATTCATGAATCCCGTGAACTGGCGGTAACAGTCGAGCAGCACGGTTTCCGCCGCTACTGGATTGCCGAACACCACGATATGCCGGGTATTGGCTCGGCGGCCACCGCTCTTATCATCGCTCAGCTTGCCGCCGCAACTCACACTATCAGGGTTGGCTCCGGCGGCATCATGCTGCCAAATCATGCGCCATTGGTGGTTGCAGAGCAGTTTGGTTCGCTCGATGCTCTCTATCCTGGTCGTATTGATCTCGGTGTCGGTCGTGCGCCTGGGAGTGGTGGTGCCACGGTACGCGCTTTGCGCGGTTTAACGCCAGAGCGAGACTTTAATCAGGATGTCGTGGAGGTCATGGATTATCTGGCCGATAATCATCGACGCCCCGTACGAGCCGTACCGGAACCGCACGATGTACCTGTCTGGATACTTGGCTCCAGCCTTCATGGTGCCGATCTGGCGGCTAAACTTGGGTTGCCGTATGCCTTTGCTTCGCATTTTGCACCTCGCTTCTTAATGCAGGCGATTGCGCATTACCGCAACAATTTCAAGCCGTCACCGCAGTTGGCCAAACCCTACGTTATGGCGGGGGTAAATCTGTTCCTTGGAGACACGAATGAGGAAGCAGAGTACCTCGCCAGTTCACATCAACGATGGATGCTGGACTTACACATGGGACGCCCAGGCTTGCTTCAGCCGCCGATAGATAACTATATCCCCAGCCTGCCATCGCACGAGCGGCAGGTGTTGAACCAGGTGATGGCGTTTACCGCTGCGGGTGATAAGCAGCGAGTCGGCACGTGGTTACGTGAGGTTATCGCGAGCACGGGGGTTGACGAACTGATTATCGACAGCCGTATCTATGACCCACTGGCCCGTCAGCGATCTCATATTGTGGCCGCTGAAGTGATGCGAGATATTGCTGAGATCTCCTGAACCAGACAGCGCTGCGGCGAATATTGTGATGTATTTGCCGCAATCTGCTCTTTATATTCCCCGGTTATGGGAAGCACATTCCCGAATATTTACTCTAGTATGTGAAAACTTGATAAATCACGTTGTTGTTTTCAAATTCATTCTGGAGTTGAAATGAAGGATTATCGCTTTTTAAAACCTTTTACATTGCCTAATGGTGTTGTCATTAAAAACCGTGTTGTATTACCACCAATGACAGAGCAAATGTCATTTGAGGATGGGACGGTGACGCTCGAAGAAATTAATTATATGCAGCAGCGCGCAGGTGGTGTTGGGTTGTTTATTACGCCGGTGGCCTACATTAATAAAGAAGGAAAAGGCTTTGAAGGGCAATTAGGTGCCGATGACGACAGCAAAATCCCGGGACTGGCGAAACTTGCCCATGCGATTAAAGCGCGCGGAGCCAAGGCCATTTTGCAAATTTTCAGTGCGGGACGCATGACCAATCAATGGATCACCCGTGGCCTGCAGCCGGTAAGCGCCAGTGCGGTTGCTGCGCCGCGTAGCGGGGCTGCAACACCGCGAGAATTAAGTGCAGATGAAGTGGTCAACCTCATCAACGATTTCGCCCAGGCTACTCGGCGCGCCATCGAGGCAGGATTTGATGGCATCGAACTTCATGGCGCAAACACCTACCTGTTACAGCAGTTCGTCTCTCCACACTCAAACCGTCGTACTGATGAATGGGGTGGCAGCCTGGATAAAAGACTCAACCTGCCATTGGCGGTGATTGACGAAGTGATGAAGGTAAAAAATAAATACGCTTCGCCGTCATTTATTGTTGGATATCGTTTATCGCCGGAAGAGCTGGAAGAACCCGGCATTACGCTGAACGACACCAAATATTTCATTGGGGAGCTTCAGCATACAGAGCTTGATTATATTCACGTTTCTATGGGCTCGGTATGGCGTACGTCAATGCGTGATAAAGAGAACATTGAACCGATTATTACCCAATTGAAAAAAGTCAGCCCGAGAAAGCCGATCATCGCCGTTGGTAATGTTCGCACGCCTCAGCAAGCCGAGGAGGTGGTACAGGCTGATATTGATTTTGTTGCGCTGGGACACCAGCTTATTATTGAACCTAACTGGGTAGAAAAAGTTATCTCCGGCGATGAAGAGGCTATTCGTTACCAGCTTCACGCCGCCGACCTTGATGATTTAGGGATCAAGCCGCCATTCCTGGAGTTTATACGCGACATGCCAGGGTTTGATATTCTTGGCCTCAATGACGATTCAAAACGACAGATAGATAACGTCACCTATCTTTAATTATCATCCCCCAGAGCCCGCTCCAGTCGCGGGCTTTTTATTGCTCATTACTCCCCTGAATAAATTCGTCCCATCACATGGGAAGCACATTCCCGAATATTTGTTTTACTGTATTGCAACAGACCTAATTAAATTAATCAGCAGGAATTCAAATGACTCAACTCACATTACCTTCGCATCTTCAGCAGCATGCCGCTTTCAAACGTGTATTCCAGCCGGGAAAACTGACTTTTGGGCTTATCGCGCCGTTTAAGGGTTATCCGGAAGGCCCGATCCCGGATATGGACGATCACCGTGAATTAGCGCAAATGGCCGATGAAGGCGGAATTTCTGCCTTGTGGTTACGCGACGTTCCGTTCTATGACCCCAACTTTGGTGATGCAGGCCAGGTGTATGACCCGATGGTTGATTTGGGTTACCTCGCTGGCGTGACCAAAAATATTGCCCTAGGTACTGCCGGAATAGTCTCCCCGCTGAGAAACCCGGTCCTCACGGCAAAACAGGCGGCAAGCGTGGATCGCTTGTCAGGTGGCCGCTTGCTGCTGGGTATGTCGAGCGGTGACCGTCCTGTAGAGTACCCGGCGTTTGGTTATGAGTTTAACAATCGTGCCGACCGGTTCAGGGAAGCGTGGGATGTTATTCGTTTGCTCACGGAGAACCGTTTTCCAAAAGGCACGACAGAATATTACGGCAATTTCAACGGCGGGATTGATCTGGTGCCGAAACCCGCTGTTCCACGTCTGCCAATGATCACCATTGGCCGTGCTCGCCAGGATATGTCCTGGATCGCGAATCACTCCGATGCCTGGATTTGGCACGGTGTTGATCCTAAACGCGCTGGCGATATCGTGAAGGAAATTGCTGAGCTGGGTGATGGCCAGACCTGGCATCCCTTTGGCTACGCAAACTTCCTTGAGTTAAGTGAAAACCCGAATGAGCCTTTACGCCTGTTCAACAATATTTTCATGCGCGCAGGGCGTAACACCTTGATGGAATTCTGGAAGCAGCAGGAGAGTATAGGCGTATCGCATATCACGCTTAACCTCAAGCCAAGCCAGCGACCGGCGAAAGAGGTGTTACAGGAGTTGATTGAGGATGTTCTGCCCTCGTTCTCCGTAGCCTCGGATAATGCGGCATCCTAACGTAATGAAAGAGGAGAACTGGCTGTGGCTGGTTCTCCCGCTGGCGCATAATCCAGAGATGTGGCCCTCAATGACGCTGGATTTCATAAATGAGTGAATTATTGGAATCCAACGCCAAATAAGGCGCTTATTACGACGAAAACGCATCCCGATGCCAGTCCCCAAAACTTATAATACACCTTCATAAAAGGAGTATTTATGTTCGGTACAGTTTCCTTCTTTTTCCGTTCTGCTAATCGTCGTGAAATCAGCCGCGGTGCTATGGCGGCTGTCCCCGTCATGATTGGTTTTATTCCCTTTGGATTATTGTTGGGTACGCAGGCTGCCCAAAAAGGGATGACGGCCGCGGAGTTAATGTTAATGACCGGTCTTAACTTTGGCGGTGGTTCAGAGTTTGCCGCTTTGTCGCTCTGGACCTCGCCACCTCATGTACTGACCATTGTGCTTGTCAGCCTTCTCGTGAACTGCCGGCATTTGTTAATGGGGGCTTCACTTGCGCCTTTTTTAGCGCATCTTCCACGCAGGCAGGCATTCCTCGCACTGTTCTTTATGTGTGATGAAAGTTGGGCAATGGGGATTGCTGATGAAGCAAAGCGCAGGCAGCAGGGTATGTCGGGTTTTAGTATGGGGTTCTACGCTGGCGTAGCTATCTTACTTTGGCTGATCTGGGTTCTGTCTACGGGTATTGGCGTTGTCGTTGGCCCGGTGCTAGGTGATATCACTGTCTGGGGATTCGATATGGCATTTCCAGCCGTATTCCTGGTGTTACTGAAAGGGATGTGGAAAGGATTTCGGCCAGCAATCCCCTGGCTGGTGAGTCTTGTTTGTGCAGGCCTGACGTGGCATCTGTGTCCGGGAGCAGCCTATGTTCCCGTCGGCGCACTCTCAGGAATTGTTACTATCTTGCTGATGAATGGGAAAAAGTGATGAGCCTGACGTTACTGACCATTTTATTGATGGCGCTGACGACCTATCTGACGCGCATTCTTGGCTATGCCGTACTACATGGGAGACAACCTGGTCCGAGGCTGAAGGCCGTTCTGGAAGCGGCTCCTGGCTGTGTGTTGATTACCGTTATCGCACCCCATTTTGTCACCACCAATGTAGCCGATCAGCTGGCGCTGGTTATTGCGCTGCTGGCAGCCATGCGGTTTTCGCTGCTGCCGGTGGTGCTTATCAGTGTACTGGCTACCGCCTTACTCCGTTTTATGCTCTAACTGATTTCCCCCAACAAACACAACGCTGATATAAAAATGAAAACACTCCGTATCACAGACATTATCGTTTTAGGTTTTATGAACTTCGCGCTCTTCGTCGGCGCTGGGAATATTATTTTCCCACCTTTTATTGGTTTGCAGGCCGGGACATCCGTTTGGTTCGCCGCGCTTGGATTCTTAATGACTGGTGTCGGGCTTCCTGTTATTACCACCATTGCAATGGCGCGTGCAGCTGGTTCAATGGCGTTAATTACCCAGCCTGTCGGCAAGCGGGTGGGGCTGTTGCTGGTCATTGTATGCTATCTCTGCATTGGGCCACTTTTTGCCACACCACGAACGGCAACCGTTTCGTATGAACTTGCGCTGCAACCTTTTGTTAAGAGTGAAAAGTGGCTGTTCGCCTGGAGTGTTATTTATTTCGGGGTTGTGGCGCTGGTCTCGTTGTACCCAGGAAAATTGCTGGATACGGTCGGTAAAGTCCTTTCTCCCATAAAAGTCGCCGCTCTGATTGTGCTTGCTGTGACAGTGCTGGTGCTACCGGCAGGAACAGCACAATCGCCTGTGGGGGCTTACGCGACATCCGCTTTTTCTCAGGGATTGACCAATGGTTATCTGACTATGGATACGCTAGCCGCACTCGCTTTTGGCTTGGTTATGGTAAATGCCATCAAATCGCGAGGGGTAAGTTCTCCAGGATTAATTACGCGCTATGCCGTGTTGTCTGGTTTGATCGCGGGCGTAGGGTTGATGCTGGTGTATCTGAGCCTCTTCCGTCTGGGAATGGGAAGTGGGGGGTTGGTGAGCAATGCAACGAATGGTGCTGAAGTGCTCAGCGCCTATGTTGCTTTTAGTTATGGCGCCTCCGGTTCTGTTTTCCTTGGTGTACTTATCACCATTGCCTGTTTGGTCACAGCGATAGGGTTAACCTGCGCCTGTGCGAGTTATTTCACCGTTCTTGTACCGGTAAGTTATGCCGGGTTGGTCTGGATTTTTGCCTTATTTTCCATGGCGGTATCCAACCTGGGGCTGACGGCGCTGATTAATGTCTCCGTACCTGCGCTGACTGCTATCTATCCTGTTTTTGTCGTGCTGATTTTAACCTGGTTTGTTCGCGCAAAATTTCGCTCTCCGGGGAGGGTCATTTCCCCGGCAGCCTTCATCGCCTTTATATTCGGTTTAGCCGATGCTCTTGATGCTGTGGGTTTCAATGTCTGGCCACTGTCCCTTCTGCGACTGATGCCGTTAACTAATCTGGGGTTGGGCTGGTTGATGCCTGTTCTGGTGGTGACGGTTATTGCGTCACTGTTTGACAGAAGAAAATCAGCCAATCGTGAAACCTCATGGCAACAATAATGGGTATGACACGGGTCCAGAGAGCTGTTTTTTATCCTTGCGTGTGCAGCATGTTTCTGGTGATTGCATGTTGTGCAGAAGGCCTGATATGGCGCTGGTCTGACAGCTATCCGTCAATACTTTCGCAAACACGCTATGTTGATAACATGGCGTATCTGACGCCCCAGTCTATCAAGATGATATGCCGCCAGCCGCTCTCGAAACCTGAGCTTACCCCGAAGCGTAATGGACTCTACCTGAGGTGTGGAATGCCGGGGATTGAAGGTATATACAGAATCGTAACTGATGCTAAACCGTGATTTTGCGGGCGTAAGCCCGCAACAGGCCTAACGGATGGGGAGTTCGGTGGTGTGTTTAATAGTCTGCATTGGCAGTTCTGTTTTCATGCTTTGAACTCCCTTGATGCGCGCCAAATGTTTGATCTGAAATTGCCGATATGCTTTCAGGTCCGTTGCGACGATCCGTAATAAAAAATCACAGTCTCCCACCATCAGATGACACTCTACAACCTCCGGCAGTAGCTTGATCTCGCGGCAGAAATGCTCCACGGCCTCTTCACCCTGGCTGTCGAGCCAGATGCGAACGAAGATTGATAAATTGAGCCCTAACGTGGTGGGATTGACGATAGCGACATACCGATCTATAGCGCCGCTTTCCTCTAGTTGTTTCACCCGACGCAGGCAAGGGGAGGGAGATAGACCGACTTTTTCGGCCAGCACATTGTTTGGAATGCGCCCGTCTTTTTGTAATTCCCGCAAAATGCGGTTATCAATCTCATCCATTTTCATTGTTGGATTTTAATGATTCATAAAAAATTAACTCATTATGCTATGAAAAGGAGAAAAATGCATCTTAATGTTGCAATATTGGATGATTGCAAAAAACATCTTCCGTTTGAAAAATATTATCAGCTGAATAGTGTTCTGAATTCTGATCGTAGGAATAGAGATACCCGATCACGCATCCCGACCACATTTGATATCATGAATTATTTATCCCCTGGCGGGGTCATCATTGTAACCTTGCTCGGGAACACCAAATAATGCGCTACCGTTAAAATTTTCCAGCGGCAGACCTTCAGCAAGACGACGAGGTGGAACAGGATTTGCAACAAACGGGTCACCGTAAGTGACTAGATCTGCATAACCATTGTTCAGTACCCTGTCAGCCCTATTCTGATCCAATTTACCAGAAACGATGATAGGGAAAGTGAAGCGAGCAGGGATATCCTGTCTGTATGCTTCAGTGAACTCAGGTACATCATTCCAGTCGGTAGAGGTAAGTTATCTTTCTCATTCAGATAGATTGCAGCACCAAGTATGCTTACTGCTTGAAGGGGTTTGCCTACTGCTGTCTGAAGCGTCGTTCAGTTTCAGGATTGCCACCCGGATCTATCTGTTGATTTAACATTAACGGATGGATTTGTAGACTTAGTCTGCGAGGGTATCAATTTTACCGTCAGGTACGAAACGCTTGCTGATAGTACTCTTAAAGCCAAAGCTATTGGGGAGAATAGAAGAATAGTCTGTGCCGCTACTTATTATCAGGACCGAAATATAAGAAGAGGGGGGTATCATGTATGTCTCAAGATTGTCTGATGGAAATTTACACAGTAGCATGATTTTATGTATGAAAGTGCATTCCCACTAAATATGTGCCAGTTATATTCCTGCCAGTCATAAATAATCATATGTTTGATATAGAAACAATAATGTTTGTCATTGTAAAACATCGTGGTATTTTAACTGATAATGAAATACTAACACTACTCAATTAACAGAAGTCAGGAATTAAGTGTATGGCAGCTATAAGAGAAAAATCAAATTCATCATTTGAAGAACTGAATGAAATATGGTGTGAGGTTGATATTAGCCGCACATCGGCAGGAAAACTCATCGCGAACCTTCTTGCCACCGCTGATGTCGCCGTTAATGGTGAAAGGCCACAAGATATTAAAATATTTGATGAAAACCTTCCCTCAAAAATTCTCACACGAGGTAATTTGGCTCTTGGTGAGGCTTACATGGACGGAAAGTGGGATAGTCAGGAACTTGATGAATTTTTTTGTCATCTTCTCAGACATAAACTTGACCAGCAAGTCGTACCGTTAATGACAAAAATAAATATTATTAAGGAAAAGTTATTCAACCTGCAGTCGCATAAGCGTGCCTGGCAGGTAGGTGTGCAACATTACGACATTGGAAATGAATTTTATGCTGCTATGCTTGATAAAAGAATGACATATACCTGCGGCTACTGGAGTAATGGTGCAACCACTCTTGATGATGCCCAAGATGCAAAGCTTGATTTAATATGCAAAAAACTTGAACTTAAACCCGGAATGCGTTTACTGGATATCGGTTGCGGTTGGGGGAGTCTTATAGGATTCGCTGCTGAACATTATGGCGTTGAATGTGTTGGCGTATCTATATCTAAAGAGCAAATTGAGTATGCACGTGAACGCTATAAACACTTACCTGTCGAGTTCCGCTTCGCTGATTATCGTGAATTAAATGAAAAATTTGACCGAATTGCTAGTATCGGAATGTTCGAGCATGTAGGACAAAAAAACTACAATACCTATATGTGTGTTGCTCAACGGTGTTTAACTGATGATGGTATATTTTTACTTCATACTATCGGTAAAAATATTCAGGGAACCCCAGCAGACCCGTGGATCAATAAATATATTTTTCCTAATGGAATTCTTCCTGCTATGAATGACATCGTTAATGCAGCAGAAGGCCTTTTTGTGATTGAGGATGTCCATAATTTTGGCTCTGATTATGATAAAACATTATTGATGTGGTATAAAAACTTCGTTAATTCATGGCCTGAGTTCTCTGAACGTATGGGGGAGCGTTTTTATCGGATGTGGAGCTACTACCTGCTGTCTTGTGCTGGTGCATTCAGGTCTAGAGATATTCAGTTATGGCAATTTACGCTCACTAAGAATGGTCGCATAGGTGGATACAAAAGCCTCCGCTAGCAGCGAATAATGTCTCGTTGCATCATACTGCAAGGAATCATACGGGTTATAAGTCTTAATGGACGAACTCTTTATTTTTTTAAATGGTAATGTCATTTAATTAGTGATATCACTGTAGTTGATAACGATTAATAAGTAAGGAAAACTTCTTGTATCGTTGATAACTTAACAATTGTATAGTTTACGCGAGGAGTATTTTTATGAAATAAAGATAAAAAACAGGGCAAACATCCTTTGAGCTTGCAGAGAGATGAGAGTATAACGCTTTCATTGGCTCTATTTTCTTTTCTATATATATCATATGAATTACTATTTCTCGGTTTTTGAGTGGTGATTAAGATTGCAAAGATCGTTTTTGCTTAGTTTTTATAAAAATCTGCAAGCATTACAGAAATACTATGATTTGGTGGATTTAATTATGGAGATGTAGATATGCCTGATTCTTGATTGTTTAAACCATTATGGATTCGTAATCTTGGGCTGAGTAATCGTATTGTGATTGTGCTAATGTGCCAGTATTCAGCCATCGATGGTTGCATAAACGACTGGCATCTTACGCACCTTGGTCAGTTGGCTCAATCAGATCCCAGGTTGTTGACCATTGACGTTACAGCGGTCTCCCCAGAAGAGTGAATTACTTACGCAGATGTTGGTCTTTACGATGATAAGACTGAAGAAGCCATGGCCAAAGTGCTGGATTCTGTTCATTGATGGTCAGATATGCCTGTTGCCATTCAACTCGCTCACGCCGAACGCAAGGCGTCAACTTACCGTCCCTGGGAAAAAAGTGAGCAGATCCCCCTGACCAGGTCGTTGGGGGGCAGCCAGTTGCCCCTTCTGCTGTTCCTTATAATGCCGTTTACACCATTCCGACTGAGCAGTCTAGAGATGGTCTGCAGATGGTTCGGGATCAGTTAAAAGATCATGGTGTTGATGCTATCCATGTTTCCGGTGGCGGCTTACATCCTGACCAGATTATCACCGTGATATCAGACCCCTCTAGCTCGCACTATTAAAACAGAAGTCACGACTCCGGCTGTTGCCGTAGGTCTGATTAGTAAACCTGCTCATGTGGAATCAATTATTGCAAATGGAGATACTGACCTTAACTGTATTGCTCGCGCAGCTCATTATGACCCTCAATGGCCATGGCATGCCGCAGCAGCTTTGAATGCTGAAGTCAAAGCTGCCAGACAATATTTGTGTTGCCAGCCTGGGATATATCGAAATTTGTTTAAGCCATAAGGGAAGTCAGGAATCAGTTATTTCTGCTGTTAAATTTTGATGACTGATTGTAATGGTGCGTCGCTTTAATGTGTTGCGCCAATTTTTGTCAAATTCCTGATAAGCTCAGTTGCCGGAGCTGAAAGTTTCAAAAGATCGTTACTATTGTGAATGAAGACAAGACATCCTTAACGGATATTAAATGGCTAAATCTGTTTTTATAAATAAGGTGATAAAGAAATGTACCTTGGATCCATAAAATTAAACATGCCTCCCATTAATTATTTAATATCATCATTAACTTGTCATGAATATTGTAGTGTATGGGGCGATAGCAAAAGCATTGAATGTCCCCATGTCCTTTCCTGGTGAGATATTTATATCACCAATGGTGATTACTTCCGCTGGTCCTCTATCTGGCCACGTGTAGCAGCGTTTTTTGATGTTTCGCCAGGGGAGCCTTTCCCACTTTCCTTACAGGATACGATGGCAGATAAAGGGTCTTTATGGGATAAACTGACACAAAAGCATAATCTTATTCCCTATCCATACAATAAAATTGTGGCATGGGGGTTCGGTGGCTTTATTTTTAAAACTACGTTCGATAATATCACCAGTACGATTAAAGCCCGCAAGCACGGCTTCAATGAGTGTATTGATAGTGAAGAAATGATTATTGAAGTGCTAACTACACTACGTGAAATGAAGTATATTCCATAAATAAAAAATCACAGCAATACGATTACTGATTGCTCAGTGAATATTTATTGAACTGGAACGCATGGGAATTATAAAGCTATTGGATTATCAGATGGGTTTTTATAATTCCATAGCCCCTAAGTTATAATAACCGCAGGCGCACTTGCCATTTATAATTGTAGCTATAAATCTAGTGTATCATATAGTGTCAAATATTATGGTGGAAAGTATGAAAAAAGGATCTACTGGAGTAACCCCTTTTGGATGTATGGACTAGTAAAGTAGAATTCTACATTATTAATAATACATAAGTGCTTAGCTTTTTGGTGGCGTAAATCGGTTTGATTCGCTGTAATCAGGGTAGTTTATCCCGGCCGGGTACGTTACCAGTTCAACGACTGTCCCCCAGGGGGTTTTGCCATAAACAAAGCGATTCCTTTCGTCCACACCTTCAATTTCTCCAAAGATCTGATTAATTTCGGTAAACAGAGTCCCTCCTGCTGAAACAAATTTCTCAGCAGCATTGTCAATATCATCAACATACACCGCAAAATGTTGCAAACCGAAGTCTGACGAAATGGCCGCAGACCTCTGATTGTCTTCATGATAGCAGAAGAGCTCAATACTCGTACTTTCGCCTAGAGATAACATACGCATATGTACAAGTTCTGCACCAGACCTTAATCCTAGCATGGCTTCAATTTCAGGCCCTTTGAGCGACTCTTCTTCAGGTGTATGTAGGTCATAGGCAAGACGAGTACCAAATGCATTCCTGAAAAAGAGCGTTGCTTTTTCCATATCTGGCACTGTCAATGCAATGTGATCTAGGCCTCTTACATTGTGATTCATAATTAATCCTCATGTCTGAGATCCGCTGTAAATAGAAACTTATTTAAAAACGCAAAATCGGGTTAAAAAATTGCTTTCGAATTCAGGCAGTTTCTTTTAAGAAACCTTGAGTCTACCAGGATAAATTTTGCATACTGTAATCAACGAAATGATGCCCACCTTTTCCCTGATAATTGTCCAAGACATTTGCCAACCCTTGCACACTCTCTTGGACTGTTAAAGGTGCAGCAGCGCCACCCAGTTCGGTCTGAACCCAACCCGGGTGAAGGGAAAGGAGAGTGAGTCCGCGAGACTCCGTGGCTGGGAGCAATGTACGTGTGAGCATATTCAGAGCGGATTTGCTTGCTGAATACAATGGCATATCAGCATGGGGGTTTTCATTCAAACTTGCCAGCTTTGAACTTGTGAATGCCAGGACTCCCGTATTCGCTTTTAAGGAGGGGAGAACGGCATTCGCAATACGGATAGGTGAAAAGGTATTAGTCATGAATAGTGACAGCAATTCATCCTGTGTTGTGGAACTGACCGACTGGTGATCCGGCCCATAAACTCCAGCATTTACCACAATGACATCAAACTGCTCTAGTGGTAGCATCTGCCCAAATGTAGTACTTTGCTGCAGATTATTAATATCAAGAGTTAACCATTTAATTTCCGGTGATTCCTCTGCGCCTGCTAGCAGTCTGCGTGTTGCTGAAACCGCCCATCCCCGCTGCTGTAACTCTTTACTTAGTCCGAGTCCAATTCCCCGGGAAGCACCTATGATCAAGGCCTGAAGTTGTTTACTCATTCTTTCCTTCCTCCGTTTACATGGATAAACCTGTCCGACACCTTTAGCCTGAACACTCGACTCTTAATAAGAGAGCTCTTGGTTGAGAGTCAGGTGATGAAAGTGCCGATGAACTGAGGATAAGGAGTCGCTACCTATGACTGAAATGATTTTTTCTGCACTAATGCCATGATTTTTTTATGGGTAAATCATAAGAAAAAATCTTTGCAGTAGCACTCATTTGCCATAAAAAATCCTATACCATGTATAAATTGCATTATTTTAAACATATCTATTGATTATTTAAACTCGCATCTAACCTTAAATGATGTGAGAAATTATCATGCCTTTTGTTGTTTATATCTTCACCCTGAGCGCATTTGCTCTTGGCCTGGCGGAGTTTGTACCTATTGGTCTCAGTGACGTCATGGCCTCAAGCCTCAATGTCACAGTGGAACAAGTAGGAGCGACCGTCACTGCCTATGCACTGGGTGCTACATTCTCTGCACCAATCCTGACCGCACTTACAGCCAGCTGGTCCAGAAAAAATGTCATGCTGGTGACAACGCTGGTATTCACTCTGGGAAGCTTTGTAGCTGCTTTTTCCACTACGCTCTCCTCAATGGTAGCAGCACGTTTTGTAGCGGGTATTGGTCATGGGTTGTTCCTGGCTGTAGCTGCAAGTACTGCGGCAAAACTCGCGGGACCAGGTAAAGAAGGACGAGCCGTCGCTGTTGTCTTCGGTGGTTTCACTCTGGCAATGGCTATTGGTGTACCTCTGAGTACCTGGCTTGGTGGTGTAATGGCATGGAGACCTGTATTAGCAATTATTGGCGTATTTGGCGCTATCGGTCTCGCAGGCTTACTGTTTGGTATGAAAGATCCTGTTCGTGCATTACATGGTGATCACAGTGCTTCCGCCCTGAAGAGTATTACGGCATTACTTAATCCGACCTTACTCAGCGCAGCACTCGTTACCGTACTGTCGTATGCCGGTTCTTTTACTGCCTACACTTACATTGCACCTATGCTGACACAGCTAACGGGCGTTGCAACTTCCAGTGTAGGGATATTCATGCTTGTATACGGTGTATTCGCTGCTATCGGTAACGTTCTGGGCGGAAAAATTACGGACTCACTGGGTGTGAACCGGGCAAATATTCTGATTGTCGGCGGTATCATCATTATTTCGCTGGGTATGTGGGCCTTCTCTGGTTCAGCGGTAATGATGGGGATTCTTGTGGCTCTTCTGGGGATGTTTACCTTCGGGGCTGTACCTGCTTTGCAGGCCAGATTGATCAGTGTAGCATCCGAGAAAGCTCCTCACGCAGCTGGGGTGGCATCTGGTCTGAATATCGCCGGGTTTAACTCCGGGATCGCTCTCGGCTCCGTGACTGGTGCTTTCACAATCACCAGTATGGGGATTATATACACTGGTCTGGCAGGCGCTGTGCTTTCCCTTCTGGGTCTGCTGCTGCTTATTTCTCAGATCGCCAAGAGTAAAGCACAGCGTTAATTAATGGGGAGGATTAATGTTAACTCGTGACTACATTCTGAGTGGAGAATTCCACCGGGCGCATGAATTAACACTCCCTGGTCATATGATCTGGGATTACGAAAAAATCACAGACTCGATGCTGACAGCATTAAAGGAGCGCCCTTCTGGCGCTCCAGTCTGGATCTTTGCTTATGGTTCGCTGATGTGGAATCCGTTGCTTGCTGTTGAAGAGATACGCAAAGCAACTCTCCCTGGCTGGCAACGTCGGTTCTGTATTAAGCTAATATCTGGCAGGGCTATTCCGGAAAAACCAGGCCGCATGTTGTCACTGGAAAAAGACGGTGACGCTGAGGGGATTGCATTAAAACTGTCTGAAAATGGGCTTGAGGAAGAGCTGTTACTGGTTTGGATTCGCGAGATGATCACCGGCTTGTATCAACCTCGTTGGCTACAGGTGAATTTGGATTCAGGGGAGCAAGTCGACGCCATCACATTTGTTAGTGATAGGTACCATTCCCTATACATCAGTAACAGCTCGGTTGAAGATGTATCCCCGATAATACTTCAAGCTCACGGTTCTATCGGAAGTAACGCGGATTATGTTTACCAGCTAGAACATACCCTCTCTTCCTGGAATATCAAAGACAGTTATGTTGCCGATGTGTCGGAATCCTTGCGAACCATCACCCAACATAACCAAAATAGAGTTCTTACAGGGGAAATCTATAAATGAACAGTCCTAAATTAGCAGTAACTTTTTTCAGCGAACCATTTTGTTGAAGAGTGATTCTCCGTTACTATGCGAATGTAAGTTGAAATAAAGAGATATATCACTAGCAATTCTTGGTATGTAACATATTTTCTGAAATAAACTTCTTTGAGGGAACTTCCAAATGAGCCATCTGACGCATTTGAGAACATTTCTTGAAGTCTATCGTGTCCGATCCATATCTCAGGCTGCGATAAATTTGGGGATCACCCAGCCAACGGCGTCCTTGCACATCCAGGCAATCGAGATGTTTGTCGGAAAACCTCTTTTTATTCGTCAGCCAAGAGGGGTAGCTTCAACAGGTGCAGCTGATGAACTGGCTCGGTCTATTGCGCCACATCTTGATAGCCTCGAGATGAAATTGGCTACTTATCGACTAGGACAAACTGAGGGCGGAACCGTTCATATTGTCGGTCCTTCCGAGTTTATTCATAACAGACTAGCTTCTTCTTTGGCGGCCCTGATGCCAGATGGTTTCAACTTTCGCTTACATACTGGCAATAAACAGCTAATTTATAACCTACTTGATTCAGGCACCATTGATTTAGCAATTACGGCATCAATACCGAATGAACATCAGTACGCGTTCGCACATCTATTGACTGAACGTATGATGCTTGTTTTTGCACCGGCTCTTGCAAGAGCAGTAGGAAAACCGACGAAAGAGTCGTTAAACCAGACACCCTTAATCGCCTACGATGAGGATTTACCCCTAGTTAGGAACCTCTGGTTGTCTCTTTTTCAGGTATCTCCAGATATTAAAGCAGCATTTACCGTTCCCGATTTACGCATTATTAAGGACATGGTAATCGAGGGCTACGGTTGGAGTGTTCTGCCAGATTATCATTGCCAGGATGCGTTATCTGACGGTAGGTTACTGGCCGCCAATTCAGTTACTGATGCCCCAACTAACAACTTGTATCTAGTATGGAATAAACGTGGACTTAAAAATAAAGCTATTTCCTATGTCAGAGATTATATTCTTACACTATTTAGATGATATTATATTCTAGAGCGGAGATTTCCTTTGGCGTAAATCGTAAGTAGCTTGCAGTTACATTATCATTAAAATATGGATATGCAACACCTATATTTTAATGTTTCTCTTGAGTGGTTGCTGATTGTCAATGCTTCCATTTGTAAAAGAGGTTATTATGAGGATTTCCATTGTCGAGTTATTAACAGCTGATGTTAAGGTTGTTGAAAATATTAAACCAGTCCTAAAAGATCTGATAACAAAAAGTCGTATGGAATGAGGATGTGTCCGCTATGATGCTTTCATCGGAGAGTTAGGTGTGACATTTGTTGAAGAGAGGGTATCGAGTGATATTCTGAACCAACATGAGAAAACAGATTACTTTCTCAAATTAGTAAATGAAATTGAGAAGAATAATCTGTGTGTAGAAGTCAACTTCGTCCAGTCGTTGATATAAATAGCATATACGAACTTACCAGTTTGGTTCGTGCTAACTTTAATACTTTATGTTTTTCTCATGCCACCATTACCATAAAATTATCTCTGAGTTTAAATAGCATAACCACCTAAAATGAAAAAATACGGCGGGAATAGGTATAGTAATTATTATTAAAAATCACTCTTTGTTTTTATTGTTGATTTTTCATCTGTGGCGATTCAACCAACCTCGTAGAAAAATTACTGGTTTAACCTGTGCATATCACCGAATCAGAACGCAAGAAAAATTCTTTGGATATGGGTATATAGTTTGAGTAATGATCGAGGATGAATGTGTAACCCCTTTCAGATGTAGATTAAAAATACTCATATGCCTAGTCAGCAATAAAAGCTTTTTCATGAATAAATGCAATCTTGTAATCGTTTTGTTGAAAATGATATTGCCCCTTGAAATTATAGATGATAACTATTTGATAAACAACCAATGGATGTAATGGTTATTGCAATTAATGGTTGCATCAAGCTTTCTTTATTATTTAAGCGTTGATTAATGAAAATTTCTTAATATGCGCACATATATCATGATAAATCTAAAATTAACTGGAAGCAAATGATGCTATTTTATAATATAGTGAGGTTTTATTGACGTACAAATAGCATTTTAGAATAACATATAACATCTTAACTAGCACTGATATAGTAAAAAAAACATGACTGATCATAGCGTTATTGGTGTCTAGAGATGAAAATGTTTAAGGAAACTTAATGCAATACTCTTAGGAATAAATAATATGAGCAATGATAAACTATCAGATAATGAGAGACTTAAATCCGAAAGTGAATTGTTACGAGGGACAATTAAAGAAGATTTAACGAATGATTTAACCGGTGGTTTCCTTGGAGATAACTTCCAGTTGATCCGGTTTCACGGTATGTATCAGCAGGATGACCGGGATATTCGGTCAGAGCGTACGGTGCAGATGCTGGAACCTCTGCACACTGTAATGCTTAGAGTTCGCTTACCGGGCGGAATAATCACACCAATGCAATGGGCCGGGATCGATGAGTTTGCTTCAGAGCATACTCAGTATGGCAGTATTCGAATCACTAATAGACAAGCATTGCAACTCCATGGAGTACTAAAAAAAAATATAAAGCCTGTTCATCAGCTATTGCACAGGTTGGGGCTTGACTCGCGTGCCACGGCGGGGGACGTGAATCGAAACGTACTTTGCACATCTAATCCCGTAGAATCAGAAATACACCAGCAAGCTTATGACTGGGCAAAAAAAATATCTGAGCACCTTTTGCCAAAAACTAACGCATATGCAGAAGTATGGCTTGATGGTGAAAAAGTTAAGCAACCTGAAGAAGAGACTATTCTTGGCAATAGCTATTTACCAAGAAAATTCAAAACGGCTGTTGTTATCCCGCCACAAAATGATGTTGACTTACATGCGAATGACCTGAACTTTGTAGCCGTTGGTGATAAAGGTAGACTTCAAGGGTTTAACGTTCTTGTCGGTGGTGGTCTGGCAATGACTTATGGTGACAAAAGTACCTACCCTCGTCTCGCCAGCGAGCTCGGCTTTATCCCGCTTGAGTCCACTCTGGCAGTGGCTGAAGCCGTTGTGTCTACCCAGCGGGATTGGGGAAATAGAAAAAACCGTCGAAACGCCAAAACAAAATATACGATCGATCGGGTGGGGGTAGACGCTTTTAAGGCTGAGGTAGAACTTCGCGCGGGCATGACATTCCAGGAAATTAAAACCTATAGATTTACGGGACGTGGTGATCGCATCGGTTGGGTGAGTGGTAACGACAATAAGTATCATCTGACCCTCTTCATTCCTAGTGGTCGTCTTATTGATAGTCTCGGAAAACCGATTAAGTCTGGACTTGCAGCTATTGCTAATATTCATAAAGGCGATTTTAGGCTCACACCAAACCAAAATATTATTGTCGCTGGTGTGCCGGAGAAAGATCAGCAACTTATTGACAGTCTTGCTCGTCAATATGGTTTGATCGATGATTCTGTTTCATCGCAGAGAAAGCAGTCTATGGCCTGCGTGTCTTATCCAACCTGCCCACTAGCAATGGCTGAAGCAGAGCGTGTTTTACCCGGTATAATTGACAGGCTGGATGCTATCCTTGTGCGCAATCAGATACCCACCGAATCGTTCATTTTCCGTGTGACGGGATGTCCTAATGGATGTGGTCGTGCCATGCTAGCTGAAGTGGGCTTGGTAGGTCGAGCACTTGATCGTTATGATTTATACGTGGGGGGAAATAAAGAGGGCACCCGTATACCGCGGCTTTATAAGGAGAACTGGCATTTAAATGATATTATTAGTGAGTTGGACTCATTAATTAGTTCATGGGCAGTGAACAGAAATGATAATGAAGATTTTGGTGATTTTACAATACGAAATGGAATTATCCGACCTGTACTAAATTCAACAGATGATTTTTACATTTAGGATTAATATGCTCAAACCTTTAGCCATTATTCAGCTGGGGGAACCACCAGAGCCAATATTTAAGGCAATTGGACAACAGAGCGACTGGTTTATAGATGCTTTGCCTCCGGTTCATAATGATATCAAAATATTCAGGCCTGACATGGGTGAAAAAATACCTTCATCGGACAACTTTTCAGGGGCTATTCTAACGGGCTCTTGGGCAATGGTGACTGATTTACATCCATGGAGTGAGTCTACTGCGGAATGGATTAGAAGCGCGCATAGCAACTCACTTCCCTTACTGGGTGTATGCTTTGGGCATCAATTAATTGCGCATGCGCTTGGAGGGCGGGTTGGAGATAACCCAACAGGAAGAGAGTGTGGGCTACACTTGATCGAACTAAGTGGAGATTATCAAAATGATCCTTTATTGAAGGATATGCCTAAACGTCTTTCGGCATGGCTCTCACATCAGCAAACCGTCCTGGAAGCACCTCAAGGGGCTAACATACTGGCATTTTCGACACAGGATAGTTGTCAAATCATTCGGTATAGTGGCACAACATTTTCGGTACAGTTTCATCCTGAGTTTTCGCTGGATGTTATGTTAGCCTGTCTCTGGAATAATGAGGTTATCGACCATCTACCAGATGGAAAAAATTTACCAACATGGCCAAGGTTGATCCTTCAGCGATTTTATAATTATTACTGTACTGTGCCAAAATGTGATTTTATACACTGAGAATCCGCTATCTATATAATCCCAGCCTGCTGATGCGTTCAGTATGTTATGATTAAGGATAATCATATTTATTGTACAACAAAAGACCTCTCGTTCATCATGGTCTTTTGTTGTGCTGTTATCATTTTTTTTTGTTATATTGATTATTTTGTTATTTTCTTTGCTCTGTTACTATGTATTAAACACTCTTAAATATATATTTATATGACAAATATCAATGAAGTAAAACAGTACATTTTTGTAAATATAAAGTGCAACCTAAGTATATCAGATATTGCGTATTTTTTTAAAATATCCAGGCAATACTTACATGCCTTTTTTAAGAAAGAATGCGGAGTAACTATTATGAATTATATTATTAATAAAAAACTAGAAATGGCAGCAGTAGACCTTTTGATCACTTCGAATGACCTCATTACCATCAGTAAACAATATAATTTCAGAACTGTCACTTACTTTAGGCATAGATTTAACCTGAAATTCAATGTAATGCCAGAAGAATTTATAGAGAAATATCTCGGTGACGATTGTCCAAAGTCAGCACAATGCTAGATCAGAGATCTTCGTATTTTTGAGCCCCCAATATCGGTACTGAGATAAATCAGAGAACAAACTTAAAACGTACGGGAAAAACTGTTTACAGTAACCTCGTGAATTGCAATAGTATTGGATGGTATAATTAAGAATAGTTGTGCCCGGATAAGGAATCACCTACAGATAAAGCGAAAATACTGCTGCCTGATAAAATTTTAAAAGCAGATCTATTTCAGAACGGTTCTGCTTATACTTTACTGATAAATTAAAGTTATTGCTGACTAGATAGCTTTAAGCTTTCTCCAGCCTGGCCCAGACATAGGAAGGGAGGTATTTTTCCTGCATTTATCTATAATAATCCGACCACCACTGCATCATCGCTTTACGAGCGTCAAGATATTCTGCTTTATGGATGTAAGCTGCTCGAACATTATTGTTTTCCTGATGGCTCATCTGGCGCTCCACTACATTCTGAGACCATAAACTGGATTCCATCAGGGAGCTACATGCCATTGCCCGGAATCCGTGACCGCAGATTTCATCTTTTGTGTCATAACGCCACTAGGCGTAAAGTCCTGTTGATCGTATTTTCACACATTGGCTTATACGGATTATGATCTCCGGGAAATATTACTTCCTGATGCCCGGAGATTTCCCGTATTTGTTTAAGAATAGTGATGGTCTGACGCGATAGGGGAACGATATGGGGCTGCTCCGATCGTCTGTTCAGCATTTTGCCAACCTCGTGGATATCGCCACGAGGTCACTCATCGCCGCAGCACCGCACTCGCATCCGAAGGCGGGGGCTGACAAAATCGAACTGGAGGCGCTGTCCGGGGATACATTAATGATCCAGAAAGATCCGCCCGGGGTCGGGTTGTAAGTATCCCGCCAAAAATCTATTTTACTCGCGATGTTGCGGTAGCTATTGGCATGGTGTCGATGGGAATAGGAGTCACGCTGGTGCCAGAAACCCAGCGTTCTGTAACGTTGCCTAATGTCTGCTACTGCCTGCTGCACGCTCCCGAGACTACAACGACCTTAACGCTTTGCGGCCGGAATTCAGGAAAAGCAGGGAACTGATCGAGTTTGTCCGCTCTTTAAGGCTGGTTGAAACTTAAGAAATACCCTGCCTCATACCTAAATAGCTGCCGTTGAGTCGTAGCCAGCTATCAAAATTGAGAAGACAAAACCGGGGAGAGGTGCCCGCAGTTTCTGCCCCAGTTCCCAGCTTCAGGAAGATGTCTTTCAGGAATGCATTCGTGATGCTGGGGATACCGGCAAGACGATTTTCTCATCGGGTAATTCTGCTGTATCAGAACAGTTGACGACGGCAGGGCGGTGAATGGGAACCTCAGGATGAAACGTTCGTGTAGTGGCACAGTAATTTTGGCCAATCCTGGAATTAGTTCTATATTCCTAGACGCTGTGCGATTGAATAATCTTCGAAAATATACATCTATAGGTTAATGAATAGCATTTTATTGCTATTCATCATTATAACTCCATTGGTGTACATTATAATCCATGAAGCATCGTTCGGTTGCTTCGTAAACTCGACAATGATTTTTTCATCTATCTTTTTACCAGTAAGTGTCACTGGGGCTTTTACGCTCGCGAGTAAAGCTTTAGTCCAGATTTTCTTATCCATATCTATTTCCTCAAAATTAACTCATCTACATTTATGAAACCATCATTTAGATGGCTAGGCTTTACATTTCCGGGTGTTATACCGAATTTTAGAAGTTGTGATTCAACATGGTCGTACATCATTTTGATACTTTTGCAATAATGATCAGGTGTATTATATTCTCCATTGTAATAATGATATGAACGTGATGGACATCCACCATGGCATAAATGAAACCATTTGCATTTAGAACATTTTTCTGTAGAAGATCTATGTCTCCATTTTATTGCTGTATCCGAATAAAAAAGATCAATGAGGGAATGTTCATTGATGTTACCATAACAAACATCCATGTTTCCCGTTAAACTAGCACAGGGATAAATATTACCAAGAGGGTCCGTTGAAAGATTAGCTTTACCGCATTGTGACATCCCAATGCATGATGAACATGAGCCTGATATTACAGAGCGTGTTGTGTGTAAAAAGCTAGATACATCAACATAATCTTCACTACCTGCTGAAAGCCAATCTTCATAAAGTAATGACCATGTTTCAAAATACTCTGCCTGCGTTAAAGCTATTTCATTGAATATATTAGTTGCATTCCCTCCCTTCATTAGGGGGATGATGTTAAGTCCAAGTTTATTCTCTCGGAGAAAAGAATATGACTCTTTAATGTTTTCTCTATTTTTTCTGTTTAATACAAGAACGCAACCTATTCTAAAACCATTCTTCCTTAGCTTTGTTACGTTCTCCAAAACACGGGAAAAACTACCTTTACCATTTTTGAATACTCTGTTTGCGTCATGTGATTCTTTTATACCATCAATGGATAAACTAACTTGGAATTTGTATTTTTTAAAAAATTTCAAATGTTACTTTTTAATTATTGTGCCATTTGTCTGTACAATATTTGAATAAGGTATCTTATCTGCATATTCTTCCTGGAAGGCGATGGCTCTTTCATAAAATGATAACGGTGCTAGAAGTGGCTCTCCTCCATGCCAAATGAATTCAACCGACTTGTATTTGCCGATAAATCTTGCTAGTGAAAATGTCTGCTCTATTACTTTTTCTAGTGTATCTATATCCATAAATGGACGGCGTTCATCATCGTTATAGCAGTATGAACACGAGAGATTACAAACGTGGGTTGGCTTTATTACATTTATTAATTTCATATCTACCCACTCCTCATGATGTTGAACTTTCTTTTAAATTCAGAGGAAACCGCTTACACACGTAGTGCTTAGCTAAGCAGAATTGTCCTCCGATATTTCTTCGTATCGATTTTCGATTCGTTTGACGGAACCCCTTTGCCGCTACTAAAGAATTTATCATTAGCCGAAAAATGATATGTAGAAAGGTTTCTGTATATCTCCAATAACCATGATGATCACAATGCTTTCGATAAATTAAAACTATTAAATACCTTTTTGCTAAGAATAAAACTGTCAGTTCTGACAGGTATTAGATTTAACTTTGAATAATTTCATAACGCTCATTTACACGGTAAAGTACACCATTTGTATCGTATCATCGCTCCTGTTTTATTGATTGCCGAACAAAGTAAAAAAGCCGTATCAGTCTGGACTGATACGGCTTTGATTTGTTAGCATAATTAAATGACTCTAGTGAGATAGAGGCATTTTTATTCCTCTCCCTAGAATATAGGGTGGTACATAGGATTTGCGGCAAGTATCCAGATAATCCGACCACCACTGCATCATTGCCTTTCTGGCTTCCAGATGCTCTGCTCTGTGAATATATGCCTGGCGCACGGAGTTACGTTCCTGGTGGCTCATTTGCCGTTCAACAGCATCCTGTGACCATATACTGGACTCCATAAGGGCGCTGCATGCCATTGTCCTGAAACCGTGACCGCAGATTTCCACTTTCGTGTCCCAGCCCATCAGGCGTAGCGCCTTGTTTACTGTATTTTCACACATCGGTTTATACGGGTTATGGTCCCCGGGGAACACGAGTGCATTATCTCCTGAGATATCTTTAATCTTTTTCAGGATCGCGATCGATTGTTGTGAGAGGGGGACGATATGAGGCCTGTGCATTTTGGCACCACGACCAGAGTAACGCACGCCTTCAATAGCTTCGCGCGTGGCGGGTATCATCCAGACCTGGTTTACGAAATCAATTTCATGCCAGCGGGCAAAACGCAATTCACTCGAGCGAATGAATAGATGCAGTGTTAGCAGGATGGCAAGGCGGGTGAGTTCACGGCACTGCTGAAAGCTCTCAATGCTCTCAAGCAATTCTGGAAGACGCTCCAGCGGTAGAGCGGGGTAGTGACGTTTTACTGGCGGAGCCGTCACTCCGTCCAAGTTTGCTGCCGGATTAAAATCGATTAATCCATGATGCACGGCGTAGCGCATGATATTCCGGAGGTGCTGGCGTGTACGGGATGCAACTTCCAGTAGACCCTTTTCCTCAATTCCTTTTAATAAAGTGATGAAGTGACGGGGTTTCAGTTCTGAAACTGACATCGTACCAATGACCGGGAATATATGATTATTCATGCTGGCGAGCAGACGGTCGGCGGTGTTCTGTGACCATTTTTTATTGCTCTTATGCCACGCCAGTGCCACGTTTTTAAACACTTTCTTTGGTATACGAGAACTGCGTTCAGCTGCTCGCTGCTCTGCTGGATTGATGTTCAGTACCAGCATTTTGCGAATACCTTCACGTTGACTACGGGCGTCTGAGAGGGAGATGACTGGGTAGGCACCGAGTGCAATACGGGATTCTTTACCCTTAATACGGTACTTGAGATACCAGTGACGTGAACCGCTAGGTTTGACCAGGAGATACAGACCGTGGGAATCGGAAACTTTAAAGGGTTTATCAGATGGTTTGAGACTGCGGATTTTGGTGTCAGTAAGAGACATATGGGGTCACTCCATAATAGAACGAACCGGACCCCAGATTTGACCACCAATTTTTCCCGATGCGGAGGATAAAATCAAAATGCATCAGGAGAAGTTTTCACGCTAAGCTGTTGTATTAAAACCATACAGGCATTAATGAAGCTGCACGAAAACAAGAATTTGGCTCCTCTGACTGGACTCGAACCAGTGACATACGGATTAACAGTCCGCCGTTCTACCGACTGAACTACAGAGGAATCGTTGTGGAGGCTTATCTTAGCGGCGAAAAAACTTTTGTCAAACCCCAATTCCTACATTGAGGAGCAATTGATGCTTCTCTCGACAGTTTGTTGCATTTACAGACATTTTAAATAGAAAAAACTTTGCAGCTTTTTTGATTCTCCCTCATCATTTGAAATGAGGTTTCAACTTTCTTCATTAAGGTCCACTTTGAACGTCTCCGCAGCCTTACGCCAGGTCGCATCCCGCACGCCCTGGTATGCCAAACGCAAGCGTTATAAAGTTCTCTTTTGGCGCGAAATTACCCCGCTTGCTGTCCCCATTTTTCTGGAAAACACCTGTGTACTCTTGATGGGAGTACTGAGCACCTTCCTGGTGAGCTGGTTGGGTAAAGAAGCGATGGCAGGTGTCGGGCTCGCCGACAGCTTCAACATGGTCATCATGGCATTTTTCGCCGCCATCGACCTTGGCACGACGGTGGTGGTTGCTTTTAGTCTCGGAAAGCGCGATCGCCGACGCGCCAGAGCCGCAGCCAGACAATCACTGGTGATCATGACGATATTTGCTGTCGTACTGGCGGCGGTGATTCACTATTTCGGTGAGCAGATTATTGATGTCGTGGCAGGAGAAGCCACCCCTGATGTAAAAGCGCTGGCACTAACCTATCTGGAATTAACCGTGCTCAGCTACCCTGCGGCGGCAATTGCGTTAATTGGCAGCGGCGCACTGCGCGGTGCCGGAAATACCAAAATACCGTTATTGATTAACGGTGGTATGAATATCCTGAACATTATCATCAGTAGCATCCTGATCTATGGCATTTTTTCCTGGCAAGGGCTGGGATTCGTCGGCGCAGGTCTGGGGTTGACGATTTCACGTTACATTGGTGCCATCGCCATTATAGGGGTGCTGATGATTGGATTTAACCCCGCGCTGCGCATTCCCCTGAAGAGCTATTTTAAACCGCTGAATCTTGCCATCATCTGGGAAGTTATGGGGATTGGTATTCCTGCCAGTATAGAGTCAGTCCTGTTTAACGGTGGCAAGTTACTTACGCAGATGTTTGTTTCGGGTATGGGTACCAGCGTCATTGCCGGTAACTTCATTGCCTTTTCGATAGCGGCACTGATCAACCTGCCGGGAAACGCTTTAGGTTCCGCGTCTACCATCATTACCGGCAGGCGTCTGGGAAATGGACAGATTGCTCAGGCGGAAATCCAGTTGCGACATGTATTCTGGCTCTCCACAATCGGATTAACCGCCATCGCCTGGCTAACCGCCCCGTTTGCTGGGTTGATGGCTTCGTTTTATACCCACGATCAGGATGTAAAAGAGGTCATTGTCATCCTGATTTGGCTGAACGCGGCATTTATGCCGATATGGGCAGCATCATGGGTTCTTCCTGCTGGATTTAAAGGTGCACGTGACGCCCGTTTCGCTATGTGGGTCTCCATGTTGGGGATGTGGGGCTGTCGTGTTGTCGCCGGCTACACCCTCGGGATCGTATTAGGCTGGGGTGTCGTTGGCGTCTGGATGGGGATGTTCTTCGACTGGGCAGTACGGGCCGCGTTATTTTACTGGCGTATGGTCACAGGCCGTTGGCTGTGGAAATACCCTCGTCCTGAACGTGAAAAGTGTATAAAACAACCGTCTGCGTCTGAATAAGCGACGAAATGAAGAATATTTCAGCAAACGATCGCAAATATCCATTCAGGCTTTGACAACGCAGACAGGCATCGCTAATATTCGCCC
>NZ_SZXJ01000042.1:1255-1857 GCF_005281345.1 Citrobacter sp. wls619 | reverse complement strand
ACGTTTCTCTGTTTAAGGCGCGTCAGCTATGCGGTGCCGCTCGCGCCAGAGTGCGTGAAGGGGCCGACCCTGCTGCGGATAAAAAGATCGCCCAGCAGAAAAAGAAAAACGGACATACCTTCCGCCAGATCGCCATGAACTGGCACGGTGAGCACAAACGCTGGTCTGCGCATTATGCAAACACCATCCAGCGCAGGCTGGAAATGTATGTTTTCCCGGATATCGGGGACAGCCTTATCGATCAGATCACCACGGAGACGCTTTTATTCACATTACGCAAGGTGGAAAACAAAGGCTTTCTGGAGATCACCGCGCGGCTGAAAAATTACGTCACCGAGATCATGCGCTATGCGGTGAAAAAGCAGTTAATCAAGTCAAACCCGGCGCTGGATCTGGACGGTGAGTTCACGCCACCGGAAACGCAACACTACCCGGCTCTGCCACTTGATAAGCTGCCAGAACTGTTATCCCGGACGGACACCTACTCCGGCAGGCTGCTGACAAGGTACGCCCTTAAACTGTCGCTGTTGTTTTTCGTGCGCTCAAGCGAGTTGCGCTTTGCCCGCTGGAGTGAAATCGACTGGCAGCAGAAATTATGGGTG
>NZ_SZXJ01000042.1:640-1114 GCF_005281345.1 Citrobacter sp. wls619 | reverse complement strand
TACGATCAGGATAAATGTATGAGCGACAACACTATCAACAAGGCGCTGCGCGTGATGGGATACGATACTAAAAAAGAGATCTGCGGTCACGGTTTCCGGGCGATGGCGTGCAGCGCGCTGAGTGAGTCAGGGCTGTGGAGCAAAGACGCCATTGAAAAGCAAATGAGCCATCAGGAAAGAAACAGCGTCCGTGCGGCCTATATTCATAAGGCTGAATATCTGGAGGAGCGGATCGCGATGATGCAGTGGTGGGCGGATTATCTGGATGCGAATCTCGACAGGTATATTTCCCCTTATCAGTACGCCGCGCCTCTGAAAAACGTATCGTAATGTAAAAGGTTTATAAAAGGGGAAACGGGTGTTTCCCCTTTGGTGCGTTTCAATCCGTGAATTATTTCAGCAGATCAATCAGCCGTAACAGAGCCAGTAAAAACTCCAGTACGGCGATGAGCACAATCAGCTTACGCGTCAACA
>NZ_SZXJ01000042.1:0-550 GCF_005281345.1 Citrobacter sp. wls619 | reverse complement strand
CGTCCGGCAGTCAGGGCTTGAAATCGGTCAGATCTGAAACGTGATAAACTCAGCATCGACATTATAAAGATCGGGGGCGTTTATTTGCAATGGGGAATAAAGCGGGTTAAAATCACACCGTTGAGTTTGTATTATCACGCAACGCCGCTCAGGCCGCCATCCGCAGCCTGAGAGCGAAAAATAAAGAACCCTGCCTCACCAGCAGGGTTTTTTATTTTCTGCGATCGGCCTTCCAGAGTGTCTCTTGATGTCAGGCGCTAATCGCGGTATCTTCTGCTGGCATCTGCAAAATCAGGTGCCGGGATTGACCTCCTGAAATATCACATACTGGCGACACATGACGCGCTTGCGTCTTTTTTGTGTTGTACGTTCGGCTATATCTCAATGGTGGGCTGGACGAGGGCATCGCAAGGTGCGCCGGTATCCAGTATGGCCGGTAAGGTCAACCTCGTTCAGTCCACCACCCGTGAGATTGACCTCTCCGGTGGTGGTTTAAAAATCACATACTGGAGGCCGCCATCATGGCTACGATCCCCACCGAAACACACCC
>NZ_SZXJ01000003.1 GCF_005281345.1 Citrobacter sp. wls619 | reverse complement strand
CGCTGGGATGAGTTCAACCTGAAAGCCCACATCTGGACGGTGCCTGCACAGCGTGAAGTCGTTAAAGGTGTGAAATTCTCAGAACGTGGTGCAAAAATGAAGGACGAGCATCTTGTGCCATTATCTGTACAGGCGGTTGCCCTGCTGGAGCAGATTAAAGAAATTACCGGAGAGTCCGTTTTCGTGTTTGCAGGTGCGCACTCAATGAACAAGCCAATGAGTGAAAACACCATCAACAAGGCGTTGCGCGTGATTGGCTATGACACCAAAACCGAAGTCTGCGGCCACGGCTTCCGCACGATGGCCTGTAGCGCGCTGAACGAGTCCGGATTGTGGTCAAAAGATGCCATTGAGCGTCAGATGAGTCACAAGGAGCGTAACGGCGTGCGGGCGGCGTATGTGCATAAAGCGGAGCATCTGGAAGCCCGTATGGAGATGATGCA
>NZ_SZXJ01000002.1:317-731 GCF_005281345.1 Citrobacter sp. wls619 | reverse complement strand
TGCATCATCTCCATACGGGCTTCCAGATGTTCCGCTTTATGCACATACGCCGCCCGCACACCGTTGCGCTCTTTGTGGCTCATCTGACGCTCAATAGCATCTTTAGACCACAGTGCGGACTCGTTCAGGGCGCTACAGGCCATCGTTCTGAATCCGTGACCGCAGACTTCGGTTTTTGTATCGTAGCCGATAACGCGCAACGCCTTGTTGATGGTGTTTTCGCTCATCGGTTTGTTCATGGAGTGCGCACCCGCAAACACAAAAACGGAATCTCCGGTAATTTCCTTTATCTGCTCCAGCAGGGCGACAGCCTGCGCAGATAGCGGCACGAGATGCTCATCCTTCATCTTTGCGCCACGCGATGAAAATCTCACCCCCTTAACTGCTTCCCGCTGTGCTGGCACCGTCCAGATA
>NZ_SZXJ01000002.1:0-98 GCF_005281345.1 Citrobacter sp. wls619 | reverse complement strand
GTCAGATGCTGGCGCACCCGCCCGGCAACATCATGCACGCCCTTATCATCGATGGATTTTACAAGCTGTGCCAGATGGCGGGTTTCAACCTTCGTAAT
>NZ_SZXJ01000005.1:318-115588 GCF_005281345.1 Citrobacter sp. wls619 | reverse complement strand
GACGGATGGGCTTTTTTGCGTCTGTGCGGGATAAAAACCGCCGGATGCGGCGTCCCGCCTTATCCGGCCTACAACTGTCTACATCATTACCCGAGCACCAGTTTCAGTAGCGGATACGGTCGTCCGAGATCGTCTACTTCCGTGCGTCCCGTCACTTTAAAGCCCATCTTCTTATAAAACCCCACCGCTTGATCATTTTGTTCGTTAACGTCAGTCGTCAGTGTCGATGTTAACGATAAAGCATGTTCAATCAGCAGCTTACCGACACCGCTACCGCGCATATCCGGATCAACAAACAGAGCATCTATATGCTGTTCGGTCAGCAGCATAAATGCGACTGGCTCATCATTTTCCGTTACCGCAACCCAGAGCGGAGCTTCTGGCAAAAACGAACGTACCAGCTCTTCCAGCTCAATTCGGTAATCAGGTGAGAGAAAATGGTGCGTGGCATCGACTGAACGACACCAGATAGAAACTAACTTCTCGCCTTCATCCCGGCGTGAACGACGAATGGTCAGGGCCATAGCATTCTCCTTTTATGTTAACTGCACTATTCTACAGCAAGGAACCGTGAAACTTTCTCAACTTGAACATGCAAGCTCGACATTCATATGATTCCTGGGTATCTTCAGCTATCTGGATGTCTAAACGTTTAAACGTATGTAGTGAGGTTATCAGGTTATGCCAATTCGCGTGCAGGACGAGCTACCCGCCGTCAGTTTCTTACGTGAGGAAAACGTCTTTGTCATGACGACATCCCGCGCTTCCGGCCAGGAAATTCGTCCACTGAAGGTGCTTATCCTCAACCTGATGCCAAAGAAGATTGAAACGGAAAACCAGTTCCTGCGTTTACTGTCAAACTCCCCCCTGCAGGTGGATGTTCAGCTGTTACGCATTGATGCCCGCGAGTCACGCAACACGCCAACGGAACATCTGAATAACTTCTACTGTAATTTCGAGGATATCTGCGATCAGAACTTTGACGGGCTGATCGTGACCGGTGCGCCACTGGGCCTGGTTGAGTTTAACGATGTGGCATACTGGCCGCAGATTAAGCAGGTGCTTGAATGGGCGAAAGATCACGTCACATCGACGCTATTTGTCTGTTGGGCGGTACAAGCCGCACTGAATATTCTTTATGGCATTCCAAAGCAAACCCGCACAGACAAACTCTCTGGCGTTTATGAGCACCATATTCTGCATCCTCATGCGCTGCTGACGCGTGGTTTTGATGATGCGTTTCTGGCTCCGCACTCTCGCTATGCAGATTTCCCTGCTGCACTGATCAGGGACTACACCGATCTTGAGATCTTTGCGGAAACAGAGGAAGGGGATGCCTACCTGTTTGCCAGCAAAGATAAGCGTATTGCCTTCGTGACGGGTCATCCGGAATATGATGCCCACACATTGGGTAGTGAGTATTTTCGGGATGTAGAAGCGGGTTTAACACCGGAAGTACCGTATAACTACTTTCCCAAAAATGATCCGCAAAACAAACCGCGAGCGACCTGGCGTAGCCATGGCAATTTGCTGTTTACCAACTGGCTCAACTATTACGTCTACCAGATCACGCCATATGATCTGCGTCACATGAATCCAACGCTGGATTAATCTTCTGCGGTAAACGATCCTTAAGCGTTTCAGCATGTTGAATCAGGCACCTTCGGGTGCCTTTTTTATTTCCGAAATGCACCTCACAGTGTAATTAATTTTTATTTTTATTGTTATCAATAAGTTAATTGATAATTAAATCAAAAATGGAAATTGTTTTTGATTTTGAAATTTAAATGGGTAGTCTTAGTTGTGCTGAACGAAAACCGCACAACGATCCTTCGTTCGCATTGGGGATGTGTTTGGATCAATGACGAGGAACTACGCAATGAATCAACAGGCAACAACAACCGATGAGCTGGTCTTTACCAGGCCGCATGGCGAGCAGGAACAGCAAATTCTGACTGCAGAGGCGGTTGAGTTTCTGACTGAACTGGTGACACGATTTACGCCAAAGCGCAATAAACTTCTC
This sequence comes from Citrobacter sp. wls619, assembly GCF_005281345.1. Classification (GTDB taxonomy): domain Bacteria; phylum Pseudomonadota; class Gammaproteobacteria; order Enterobacterales; family Enterobacteriaceae; genus Citrobacter. The sequence goes on along the minus strand of NZ_SZXJ01000005.1, from coordinate 113,565 downwards.
GCTGCCCGTATCCAGCAGCAGCAGGATATTGATGACGGTAAGTTGCCTGATTTTATTTCGGAAACAGCTTCCATTCGTGAAGGTAACTGGAAAATTCGCGGAATTCCTGATGATTTACTGGATCGCCGCGTAGAGATCACCGGGCCCGTTGAGCGCAAGATGGTGATCAACGCACTGAATGCGAACGTCAAAGTTTTTATGGCTGACTTTGAAGATTCGCTGGCACCTGAGTGGAGCAAAGTTATCGACGGGCAGATCAACCTGCGCGATGCGGTCAATGGCACCATCAGCTACACCAACGAAGCCGGTAAAATTTACCAACTTAAACCTGACCCGGCCCTGCTGGTGTGTCGTGTGCGCGGTCTGCATCTGCCGGAAAAACACGTCACATGGCGTGGCGAATCTATCCCTGGCAGCTTGTTCGACTTTGCCCTCTATTTCTTCCACAACTACAAAGCGTTGCTGGCAAAAGGTAGTGGCCCCTATTTCTATCTGCCGAAAACACAGGCCTGGCAAGAAGCCGCCTGGTGGAGCGAAGTATTCAGTTATGCAGAGGACCGCTTTAACCTACCGCGCGGTACCATTAAAGCCACGCTGCTGATTGAAACGCTGCCGGCCGTCTTCCAGATGGACGAAATCCTGCATGCCCTGCGTGACCATATTGTGGGTCTGAACTGCGGCCGCTGGGATTACATTTTTAGCTATATCAAAACGCTGAAAAATCACCCAGACCGCGTGCTGCCTGACCGTCAGGTGGTGACGATGGATAAGCCTTTCCTCAGCGCCTATTCGCGTCTGCTGATTAAAACCTGTCATAAACGCGGCGCGTTCGCGATGGGCGGCATGGCCGCGTTCATTCCCAGTAAAGACGCCGAGCGTAACAACCAGGTTCTGGCCAAAGTAAAAGCCGATAAATCGCTGGAAGCAAATAACGGTCATGACGGGACCTGGGTTGCACACCCTGGGCTGGCTGATACCGCGATGGCGATTTTCGATGAGGTACTGGGCGATAACAAAAACCAGCTGTTTGTGACCCGCAATGAAGATGCACCGATTACCGCAGAACAACTGCTGGCGCCTTGTGAAGGTGAGCGTACCGAAGAAGGCATGCGCGCCAACATCCGTGTCGCGGTGCAGTACATCGAAGCGTGGATCTCAGGCAACGGCTGCGTACCGATTTACGGTCTGATGGAAGATGCGGCCACCGCCGAAATCTCCCGTACTTCCATCTGGCAGTGGATCCACCACCAGAAAACGCTCAGCAACGGTAAGCCGGTGACCAAGCCGCTGTTCCGTCAGATGCTGGCCGAAGAGATGCTGGTGATTCAGGACGAGCTGGGCGAGCACCGCTACAGCAGCGGGCGTTTTGATGATGCCGCGCGCCTGATGGAGCAAATTACTACCTCTGATGAACTGATCGATTTCTTGACCCTGCCAGGCTACCGCCTGCTGGCGTAATCCACCACATAACAATATGGAGCATCTGCACATGAAAACCCGTACTCAACAAATCGAAGAATTACAGAAAGAATGGACTCAACCGCGCTGGGAAGGCATCACCCGTCCATATAGCGCGGAGGAAGTGGTGAAATTACGTGGCTCGGTCAACCCGGAATGTACGCTGGCGCAGCTTGGTGCAGCGAAAATGTGGCGTTTACTGCACGGCGAAGCGAAGAAAGGGTATATCAACAGCCTCGGTGCGCTGACCGGTGGTCAGGCGCTGCAGCAGGCGAAAGCAGGTATTGAGGCGGTCTACCTTTCTGGCTGGCAGGTCGCGGCGGATGCCAACCTGGCGTCCAGCATGTACCCGGACCAGTCACTGTACCCAGCGAACTCTGTCCCGGCAGTGGTGGACAGGATCAACAACACTTTCCGTCGTGCGGATCAGATCCAGTGGTCAACCGGTATTGAGCCGAACGATCCGCGCTACGTGGATTACTTCCTGCCGATCGTAGCCGATGCTGAAGCGGGTTTTGGCGGTGTACTGAACGCGTTCGAACTGATGAAGTCGATGATTGAGGCCGGTGCAGCGGCCGTTCACTTCGAAGATCAGCTCGCATCTGTCAAAAAATGCGGCCATATGGGCGGCAAAGTGCTGGTGCCGACCCAGGAAGCTATCCAGAAACTGGTAGCCGCTCGCCTGGCGGCTGACGTGATGGGCGTACCGACACTGGTGATTGCCCGTACCGATGCCGATGCGGCAGATTTGATCACCTCCGACTGCGATCCGTACGACAGTGAATTCATCACTGGTGAACGCACCAGTGAAGGCTTCTACCGTACGCATGCGGGTATTGAGCAGGCGATCAGCCGTGGTCTGGCGTATGCGCCGTATGCGGACCTGGTATGGTGTGAAACTTCCACGCCGGACCTCGAACTGGCGAAGCGTTTTGCCGATGCGATCCACGCTAAGTACCCTGGCAAACTGCTGGCCTATAACTGCTCGCCGTCATTTAACTGGCAGAAAAATCTGGACGATAAAACCATCGCCAGCTTCCAGCAGCAGCTGTCTGACATGGGCTATAAATACCAGTTTATTACCCTGGCGGGCATCCACAGCATGTGGTTCAACATGTTCGACCTCGCACATTCCTATGCGCAGGGTGAAGGCATGCGCCACTACGTTGAAAAAGTTCAGCAACCAGAATTTGCTGCAGCCAAAGACGGGTATACCTTCGTTTCCCACCAGCAGGAAGTGGGGACAGGCTACTTCGATAAAGTGACTACCATCATTCAGGGTGGTGCCTCTTCAGTGACCGCATTAACGGGCTCTACCGAAGAATCGCAGTTCTGATCACTGCCCGGTGGCGCTGCGCTTACCGGGCCTACAAAAGAATGTAGGCCGGATAAGCGAACGCGCCATCCGGCATGACGTTGTGCCGGATGGGAGAAATCGATGTCGCGTGGCCTGGAATTACTGATAGCTCAAACCATCCTGCAAGGTTTCGACGCGCAGTATGGTCGATTTCTGGAAGTTACCTCCGGCGCGCAACAGCGTTTTGAACATGCCGACTGGCATGCTGTTCAACAGGCGATGAAAAGTCGTATCCACCTTTACGATCATCATGTGGGTCTGGTGGTGGAACAACTGCGCTGTATTACTGACGGTAAAAGCACCGACGCGGGTTTTTTACTTCGCGTGAAAGAGCACTATACCCGGCTATTGCCGGACTACCCTCGCTTCGAGATTGCGGAGAGCTTTTTTAACTCCGTGTATTGTCGGTTATTTGACCACCGCTCGCTGACTCCCGAGCGGTTGTTTATTTTCAGCTCTCAGCCGGAACGTCGATTTCGCACTATCCCACGCCCGTTGGCGAAAGACTTTTTCCCCGACTCTGGTTGGGAATGGCTGCTGACGCGTGTCCTCAGCGATCTCCCTTTGCGTCTGCCGTGGCAAAACAAACAGCGAGATATCCACTACATCATCGAACACCTGACGGAAACCTTTGGCGGGGAGGTGTTGTCGCGCTGTCATTTGCAGGCGGCAAACGAGCTGTTTTATCGCAACAAAGCCGCCTGGCTGGTCGGGAAGCTCATTACACCTTCGGGGACATTGCCCTTTCTATTACCGATACACCGTACTGATGAAGGCGAGTTGTTTATCGATACCTGCCTGACCACGACGGCGGAAGCCAGTATCGTGTTCGGCTTCGCCCGCTCCTATTTTATGGTTTATGCGCCACTGCCTGCAGCGACGGTGGAGTGGTTGCGTGAGATCCTACCCGGCAAAACCACCGCTGAACTGTACATGGCGATTGGCTGCCAGAAGCACGCGAAAACGGAAAGCTATCGCGAATATCTGCTCTATCTTGCCGGGAGCGATGAACAGTTTATTGAAGCGCCGGGCATTCGTGGCATGGTGATGCTGGTGTTTACCCTGCCGGGGTTCGACCGGGTCTTTAAAGTTATCAAAGACAAATTTGCACCGCAGAAAGAGATGTCGGCTGCCCATGTTCGCGCCTGCTATCAACTGGTAAAGGAGCACGATCGCGTCGGTCGGATGGCGGATACCCAGGAATTCGAGAACTTTGTGCTGGATAAACGGCAAATCGACCCGGCGCTGATGGCGCTGTTGTTACAGGAAGCACCGGAAAAAATTACCGACCTCGGCGATCAGATTGTGATTCGCCATCTGTATATCGAACGGCGGATGGTACCGCTGAATATCTGGCTGGAGCAGGTTGAAGGCCAGCAACTGCGTGATGCCATTGAAGAGTACGGCAACGCGATTCGCCAACTGGCAGCGGCCAATATTTTCCCCGGTGATATGCTGTTTAAGAACTTCGGCGTGACCCGTCACGGACGGGTGGTGTTCTACGATTACGATGAAATTTGCTACATGACGGAAGTGAATTTCCGCCACATCCCTCCACCGCGTTACCCGGAAGATGAGATGAGCGCAGAGCCGTGGTATAGCGTGTCGCCGGGAGATGTTTTCCCGGAAGAATTTCGTCACTGGCTTTGTGCCGACCCGCGTATCGGGCCGCTATTTGAAGAGATGCACGCCGAGCTGTTTAGCGCCGACTATTGGCGGGGTTTGCAAACGCGGATCCGCGAAGGACATGTGGAAGATGTTTACGCTTATCGGCGAAAGCAACGGTTTAGCGTAAGGTTTGCATGATTCTCTGTAGGCCGGGTAAGGCGTAGCTGCCACCCGGCATCCCATCTTAACGAAACCCGCCGTACGCCAGCGTCACTTCTTTTGCTGCTTTGATAGCCAGTGCGCCAAACTCGGTAACGCGGTCGTCGGTAATCCGTGAGATTGGCCCTGAGATAGAGATGGCGGCGAACGGCTCGCGGTGCTCGTCATAGATGCACGATGCCACGCAGCGCAAACCCAGCGCATGTTCTTCATCATCAAATGAGTAGCCGCGTTTGCGTGTTTGCGCGAGATCTTCTTTCAGATGGACGGGGGAAACCAGCGTGGCGTGAGTATAAGCGTGTAGTCCTTTGCGGTGCAGCAGACCGGTAACCTGTTCTTCGCTCAGTTGGGATAAAAACGCCTTACCCGCGCCGGAGGCATGCATCGGCAGCTTGCCACCGATGGGCGCGGACATACGCATCAGCTGGGTACACTGCACCTGGTCGATAATAATGGCCTGATGGTCGCTCTGATCCAGCACGGCCAGATTTACCGTCTCACCAGAGTCTTCCATTAGCTTGCGTAGAATCGGGTGGACAATCGCCAGCAGGTTGCGGCTTTGCAAAAAGCTGCTGCCAACAATAAACGCATGTGCGCCGACGGCCCAGTGGCCTAATTCACCCACCTGGCGGACAAAACCCTGCTGCTGCATGGTCGTCAACAATCGGTGAGTGGTGGAGTTAGGCAAGCCAGCCTGCTGTGCCAGCTCGGTTAGCGCAACGCTACCGTTAGATTCCGCAATCCACTCGAGGAGTTTCAGGCCTCGGGTCAGAGACTGAACCTGCCCGGTTGCAGGCGTAGTAGTGGCGGCGGGTTTTCTTCCGCGTTTCGCGGGGACAGTGGCAACCATAGCAGACTCCTTTTCTGTATCGTGGAAATCATTTTCGTTTTATTCGATTATAATGCAAGAATTCCTGCACTGATCGGATGAGTGAAGCTGAACATGTCTCATGTTGCCCGTTGTTTGCTTTTCCGTCTCTCAGGTTTGTGCCAGTATGACCTGTTGAGTTTTTTTCGGTCTGGTTGAGCGTTGTCGGGAGCGAGTGTGAGCAGCAAAGTTGAACAATTACGTCAGCAGTTAAAAGAACGTATTCTGGTATTGGACGGCGGTATGGGCACCATGATCCAGGGTTACCGTCTGAGCGAAGAGGATTTCCGCGGCGAACGCTTTGCCGACTGGCCGTGCGATCTGAAAGGCAACAACGACCTGTTGGTGCTTAGCAAACCGGAGGTGATCACCGCGATTCATAACGCCTACTTTGAAGCCGGCGCGGATATCATCGAAACCAACACCTTTAACTCCACGACTATCGCCATGGCGGATTACCAGATGGAATCCCTGTCGGCGGAAATCAACTTTACGGCAGCTAAACTGGCGCGTGCGGCGGCTGACGAATGGACAGCGCGTACACCAGAAAAACCGCGCTATGTTGCGGGCGTGCTCGGCCCAACTAACCGTACGGCGTCTATCTCGCCTGATGTTAACGACCCGGCTTATCGCAACATTACCTTTGATCAGCTGGTGGCCGCCTACCGTGAATCCACCAAAGCGCTGGTGGAAGGCGGCAGTGACCTGATTCTGATTGAAACTGTTTTCGATACCCTCAACGCCAAGGCGGCGATTTTTGCGGTGAAAACCGAATTTGAAGCGCTGGGCGTTGAGCTGCCGATCATGCTCTCCGGCACGATAACCGATGCCTCCGGACGTACGCTCTCCGGCCAGACCACCGAAGCGTTTTATAATTCGCTGCGCCACGCCGATGCGCTGACCTTTGGTCTGAACTGCGCCTTAGGTCCGGACGAGCTGCGCCAGTATGTGCAGGAGTTGTCGCGCATTGCCGAATGCTACGTTACCGCACACCCGAATGCCGGGCTGCCAAACGCCTTTGGTGAGTACGATCTCGACGCCGATACCATGGCGGCGCAGATTCGCGAGTGGGCTGAGGCCGGTTTCCTGAATATCGTCGGCGGTTGCTGCGGCACCACGCCAGAACATATTGCCGCCATGAGCCGCGCGGTGGATGGCTTGCCGCCGCGCCAGCTGCCTGAAATCCCGGTAGCCTGTCGTCTGTCCGGCCTTGAGCCGCTGAACATTGGCGACGACAGTTTATTCGTCAACGTCGGTGAACGGACTAACGTCACCGGTTCTGCCAAATTTAAGCGCCTGATTAAAGAAGAGAAATACAGCGAAGCGCTGGACGTGGCCCGCCAGCAGGTGGAAAGCGGCGCACAGATCATCGATATCAACATGGATGAGGGGATGCTCGACGCCGAAGCGGCGATGGTGCGTTTCCTCAACCTGATCGCCGGGGAGCCGGATATCGCCCGTGTACCGATTATGATCGACTCCTCGAAGTGGGACGTCATCGAGAAAGGCCTGAAGTGCATTCAGGGTAAAGGCATCGTTAACTCCATCTCGATGAAAGAGGGGGTTGAGACCTTTATCCATCACGCGAAGCTGCTGCGTCGTTACGGTGCTGCGGTGGTGGTGATGGCCTTTGACGAGCAAGGGCAGGCCGACACCCGCGCACGTAAAATCGAAATCTGCCGTCGGGCGTACAAAATTCTTACCGAAGAGGTGGGCTTCCCGCCGGAAGACATCATCTTCGACCCGAACATCTTTGCGGTTGCAACGGGTATCGACGAGCACAACAACTATGCTCAGGACTTTATCGGCGCGTGCGAAGATATTAAACGTGAACTGCCGCATGCACTGATCTCTGGCGGCGTCTCCAACGTGTCGTTCTCGTTCCGTGGTAACGACCCGGTGCGTGAAGCTATCCACGCGGTATTCCTCTACTACGCCATCCGTAACGGTATGGATATGGGGATCGTCAACGCCGGACAGCTGGCAATTTACGACGACCTGCCTGCAGAACTGCGCGATGCGGTTGAAGATGTGATCCTCAACCGTCGCGACGATGGTACTGAACGTCTGCTGGAGCTGGCCGAAAAGTACCGCGGCAGTAAAACTGACGACACCGCAAACACCCAACTGGCGGAATGGCGTAGCTGGGACGTGAAAAAACGCCTCGAATACTCGCTGGTGAAAGGCATTACTGAATTTATTGAGCTGGATACCGAAGAAGCGCGCCAGCAGGCTGCCCGCCCGATCGAAGTTATCGAAGGACCGCTGATGGACGGTATGAATGTGGTCGGCGACCTGTTCGGCGAGGGAAAAATGTTCCTGCCGCAGGTAGTGAAATCCGCCCGCGTAATGAAGCAGGCAGTGGCCTACCTTGAGCCGTACATTGAAGCCAGCAAAGAGAAAGGCTCCAGCAACGGCAAGATGGTCATCGCGACCGTGAAGGGCGACGTGCACGATATCGGTAAAAACATTGTCGGCGTGGTGCTGCAATGTAACAACTACGAAATCGTCGATCTGGGTGTGATGGTGCCGGCGGAGAAAATCCTGCGCACCGCACGCGAAGTGAATGCGGATCTGATTGGCCTTTCCGGGCTGATCACCCCGTCGCTGGATGAAATGGTTAACGTGGCGAAAGAGATGGAGCGTCAGGGCTTTACCATTCCGCTGTTGATTGGCGGAGCGACCACATCCAAAGCGCATACAGCGGTGAAAATCGAGCAGAACTACAGCGGCCCGACGGTGTACGTGCAGAACGCCTCGCGTACCGTTGGCGTCGTTGCCGCGTTGCTTTCCGATACTCAGCGTGACGACTTCGTTGCCCGTACGCGTAAAGAGTACGAAACCGTACGTATCCAGCATGCGCGTAAAAAACCGCGCACCCCACCGGTAACGCTGGCCGCGGCGCGTGAAAACGATCTGGCGTTTGACTGGGAAAGTTATACCCCGCCGGTGGCCCATCGCCTGGGCGTACAGGAAGTGGAAGCCAGCATCGAAACTCTGCGCAACTACATCGACTGGACGCCGTTCTTTATGACCTGGTCGCTGGCCGGGAAATATCCGCGCATTCTTGAAGATGAGGTGGTAGGAGAAGAGGCGAAGCGCCTGTTCAAAGACGCCAACGACATGCTGGATACACTCAGCGCTGAGAAGACCCTGAATCCGCGCGGCGTGGTGGGTTTATTCCCGGCCAACCGCGTGGGTGACGACATCGAGATTTACCGTGACGAGACGCGTACGCACGTCATCAACGTGAGTCATCATCTGCGCCAGCAGACGGAAAAAGTCGGTTTCGCCAACTACTGCCTGTCTGACTTTGTCGCGCCGAAATTGAGCGGCAAAGCGGATTACATCGGTGCTTTCGCGGTGACCGGTGGTCTGGAAGAAGATGCGCTGGCGGATGCCTTCGAAGCCCAGCACGACGACTACAACAAGATCATGGTGAAAGCGATCGCCGACCGTCTGGCGGAAGCGTTCGCGGAATATCTGCATGAGCGCGTACGTAAAGTCTACTGGGGCTATGCGGCGAATGAGAACCTCAGTAACGAGGAGCTGATCCGCGAAAACTACCAGGGGATTCGCCCGGCACCAGGCTATCCGGCGTGCCCGGAACACACCGAAAAGGCCACCATCTGGGAACTGCTGGATGTGGAAGCGCACACCGGGATGAAGCTCACCGAATCTTTCGCCATGTGGCCAGGCGCGTCGGTCTCCGGCTGGTATTTCAGCCATCCGGACAGCAAGTACTACGCCGTGGCGCAAATCCAGCGCGATCAGGTTGAAGATTATGCCTTCCGTAAAGGGATGAGCGTGGCGGAAGTGGAGCGCTGGTTAGCGCCAAACCTCGGCTACGACGCTGACTGATTCACAAAACTGTCATCTTTCTTTACAACAAACAGGGCGCTCAATGAGTGCCCTGTCTCTTTCTTACGTTTAAACCCTTATACTGAAAGAACGTTCATCGTTACTGCTTGCCGGATGGCACATTTTTGTCGGCCTGATAAGCGTAGCGCCATCAGGCGGTATGTCATGGCGATGAACCTCAGGAACATATAACGATAAGGAGAACCTGATTCCGTGCTGACTCTGTTACACCTGCTTTCTGCGGTTTCTATGCTGGTCTGGGGTACGCATATTGTGCGTACCGGCGTGATGCGCGTCTTTGGTGCCCGTTTACGCACTGTGCTCAGCCGTAGTGTTGAAAAGAAGCCGCTCGCCTTTTGTGCGGGGATCGGCGTGACTGCTCTGGTGCAAAGCAGCAACGCTACCACTATGCTGGTGACCTCATTCGTCGCGCAGGACCTGGTGGCGCTTACCCCTGCGTTAGTCATTGTGCTGGGTGCCGACGTGGGGACCGCGCTGATGGCGCGTATCCTGACCTTCGATCTCTCCTGGCTGTCGCCCTTGCTGATTTTTATCGGCGTCATTTTCTTTCTTGGGCGCAAGCAGTCTCGTGCCGGACAGCTGGGCCGGGTAGGTATTGGTCTGGGGTTGATTTTGCTGGCGCTGGAGCTGATTGTGCAGGCGGTAACGCCGATCACTCAGGCCAATGGTGTACAGGTGATTTTCGCCTCGCTAACCGGCGATATCATGCTCGATGCGCTGATCGGCGCCATGTTCGCGATTATCAGTTACTCCAGTCTGGCAGCGGTGCTGCTGACGGCAACGCTGACCGCAGCGGGCATTATCTCGTTCCCGGTGGCGCTGTGCCTGGTGATTGGTGCCAACCTCGGCTCTGGCCTGTTGGCGATGCTCAACAACAGCGCTGCGAATGCCGCTGCCCGTCGCGTGGCGCTCGGCAGCCTGCTGTTTAAGCTGGTGGGCAGCCTGATTATCCTGCCATTTGTTCATCCGTTGGCGAATTTGATGGATGAGCTACCGCTGCCGAAATCCGAACTGGTTATCTACTTCCACGTGTTCTACAACCTGGTGCGCTGCGTGGCGATGGTACCGTTTGCCGAACCGATGGCGCGTTTTTGTAAGCGTATCATCCGCGATGAGCCGGAACTGGACGCGCATCTGAAGCCCAAGCATCTGGATGTCAGCGCGCTGGACACGCCTACGCTCGCTCTGGCGAATGCTGCCCGCGAAGCTCTGCGTATTGGCGATGCGATGGAGCAGATGATGGATGGGCTAAAAAAGGTGATGCATGGCGAACCGCGCGAAGAGAAAGAGCTGCGCAGGATGGCGGACGACATTAACGTGCTGTACACGGCAATTAAGCTCTATCTGGCGCGGATGCCAAAGGATGAACTGGCGGAAGAAGAGTCGCGTCGCTGGGCGGAGATTATCGAAATGTCGCTCAACCTCGAGCAGGCTTCCGATATCGTTGAACGTATGGGCAGCGAGATAGCCGATAAGTCGTTGGCGGCGCGGCGGGCATTCTCTGTCGAAGGGCTGAAAGAGCTGGATGCGCTCTACGATCTGCTGCTCAGTAACCTGCAACTGGCGATGTCGGTGTTCTTCTCTGGTGATGTGACCAGCGCCCGCCGTCTGCGCCGCAGCAAGCACCGTTTCCGTATTCTCAATCGTCGTTATTCGCATGCGCACGTCGACCGCCTGCATCAGCAGAACGTGCAGAGCATTGAGACCAGCTCCCTGCATCTGGCATTGCTGGGCGATATGCAGCGTCTGAATTCACTGTTTTGCTCCGTGGCTTACAGTGTGCTGGAACAGCCGGATGAAGATGACGAGCGTGAGTACTAACGAGGACAGGTGAAATGTTGCCCGGTGGCGCTGCGCTTATCCGGCCTACAGTGGTAGCCCGGATAAGACGAAGCCGCATCCGGCATCAGACAACCCATCAACTAAAAGCAGTGACCGGCCTCAACGGCAACCGCCTCTTCACCCGCTTTAAAGATGTACGTGGTGTTCGGGCCGCCGAGCACGGACTGACCGTTACTCACCTTGATCCAGTTACCTTCCGGCAGGCCAATCACCGTCAGCTCTGGTGCTACCACCAGCAGCTCGCGAATACGCTGTTCACGCGTTTCGCCTTTATGGCCTTCCGGCAGCGCGTTGGTGAAGTGTGGGTTAATCTGCAGCGGAAACAGACCCAGCGCATCAAAACCTTTTGGATCGACAATCGGCATATCGTTGGTAGTGCGAATGGTCTGGCAGGCGAGGTTGGAACCTGCGCTCCAGCCGATGTACAGCGCACCACGTTTGACGACATCCACAATCGGCGCCAGCAGTCCGCGTTCGCGGCTTTCTTTCAGTAACTGGAAGGTATTACCCCCGCCGACAATCACCAGCTCTGCATTTTCAATAGCGGCAATCGGATCGACAACGGTATGAATACCCGTAACGTTGACGCCCATTGGCGCAAAGATGGCTGCCGTTTTCGCCGTGTACTCATCCCAGGTTTGCGTCACGCCAGCGAACGGAATAAACACCGCCGTACGGCGACCATTCAGCTGCTCAGCAATTAGCGGCAGCGCATGTTCCATCCAGCCTTTGCCCGGCAGCGTCGAGTTACTCAATAAAAGCAGTTCCATCATTTCTCCATGTAATCAGAAAATTACCAACCGCAGTCATGTTACCACCGTCAGTATAACGCCTCACTGATATGGCTCACGATGTTGGAAGTGAGGTTCTGGAAAGCGGCTCGCAGACTGGCGTTTTAATTCGGCTGAAAGCGAGATTGTTGATTTATTCTTCTGGCGGGTGATGGTGTTTTATACCTATATGGATATAATCAAGGGGGAGGGATGACGAAACCACTTTACTGGGTTGGGCATGCCAGGAAAGATCTACAGGGAATGCCAGAACATGTTCGGGATATGTTTGGGTTTGCTCTTTGGCTGGCGCAGCAGGGTAGGCAGCATTCACAGACTAAACCGTTAAAAGGATTTGGTGGGGCGGGGGTTCTGGAAGTTGTAGAGGATTATCACGGCAACACATGGCGGGCGGTTTACACTATCCAGTTGAAAAATGCAGTTTATGTTCTGCATGTTTTTCAGAAAAAATCTGTTTCCGGGAAGGCAACGCCCAAACCCGAAATTAATTTGATTTACCAGCGGCTTAAGGCTGCACAGCGGCATGCGCAGGAGAGTGGATATGTCACATGATGTCGAAACCAGTAGCGGCAACGTTTACGCTGATTTGGGTGAGTATGACGCGGAACAGATGCAGTTGAAGGCGCAACTGGCAATGGTGATTGGTGAGATTTTGCAATGCAAAGGGTTAACACAGCAGCAGGCTGCACAGATGCTGGGGATGACGCAGCCCAAGCTTTCCAACTTATTACGCGGGCAGTTTCGCGGTATCAGTGAAGCAAAGATGCTGGAGTGTCTGGTGAAACTGGGCCGCGATGTGGAGATTGTGGTAGGAAAAGAGGGTAATGTGCAGGGCACGCTGAAAGTAAGCTTTGGCTGATATCCCCATTCAAGCTTAAATGGTCAATCCAATACCCAGCGCCTTCATCATTGCCAGCGTGGTTTTCAGCGTCGGATTTGTGCCAGAAGCGGACCTTTGGGATACGTGCTCCACTGTTAAAACAGTGATATACACAAGTACCAAAAAAATGCACACAACGAAAAGGGGACAATACAAAGGAAACGACGCTTGAGAAAACGAGGCCAAAGTGAAAATTATCGTCATAGCTTTTGAAAACATAAGTGTTTGTAAACTAGCCAGCTATAACGTCTTTGATAAGCATTCCCGGCCGAGAAGCGACCGGGAGAAAAGGCTAACAGTTAGTCGATCATTTCTCTACTACAGTTTTAAATGCTTTTAGGGCTGCCTGCCCCATCTGCTCATCCTGTTCCCAACTACCACCGCCAACCCCTAGCGCACCGACCACCTTACCTTTATAAGTCAGAGGATAGCCACCTGCGATCAGGATCAGTTTTGGATCTGCCGTGTTTATGCCGTAAAGCGGAGCACCCGGCGCGGTCAGTTTTTCCAGTTCACCCGAAGGCAAGCGGGTAATAGCCGAGGTGTAAGCCTTTTTGGGCACCAGCACGGTCGTTAACAGCATGGCTGTTATCGTAGCGTTGGAAAAATACCGGCCACCCTTTTTCATCTACTACGGAAAAGCTGATATCAACGCCCAGCTTACGTGCTTCATCGTGCGCTGCGGTGCTCATGGCATTGATGAGTTGCGGGTTCAGTACTGATGTGTCCTGAGCATAAGTCACTGCACTTGCAATAGACAAAGACAATACTATTGCTGTATTTCTAATATTTAACATTCTGATTCCTCATCAAATATATCAGGCAGTGGTTCTACAGACTCACTGACCGCCCAACCGGTTCAGGTCGTTATTATCAGGCCGGCTGATGTCTGATTACTTGCTCAATCATCGCGTTTTTTAATACGTTCCTTTCGCCAGTGGAATGACTGCGTCAGTGACATGCGGCGATAAATGAAGGAAGCAGGATCGTGTCTTTTTCTCACTGTTTCGGGCAAGCCTCTCTGAAAACACCTTTCTAAAATAAGCGTCACTTCGGTCATCTGATGAATTGTTCATCTGACCGTACTTTTAAAACACGCAATACAGGAGATGCCCTGACATGGCAAAAATGAAAGCGATTCAGGTTCTGGCAAAAGGCGAGCCGATGACACTTGTTGAGATCGACATCCCGGAACCACAGGAAGGACAGGTTCTGATCCGGGTTGAAGCCTGCGGCGTGTGCCACGGAGACGCTAAAGTCAGCGAAGGCATGTCCTCCGCCTTCCCTCGTATTCCCGGTCATGAAGTGGTGGGCATTGTGGAAAAATCAGGCCCTGGAGCCTCAAAGTGGAAAACAGGTCAGCGAGTAGGGGCTGGTTGGCATGGCGGTCACGGGCATACGACGGCTCTGACCATCGATGGGGGATATGCAGAATATATGGTGGCCTATGAAGACGGCCTTATTCTTATCCCTGACGATCTCTCCTCCACAGATGCGGCACCGCTACTTTGTGCTGGCGAAACTGTTTTCAGTGCGCTTCGAAACAGTAAGGCTCGTCCCGGCGATTTGGTTGCCATTTCTGGCGTTGGTGGCCTGGGGCATCTGGCCATTCAATACGCTAAAAAATCGGGCTTCCGTACCGTCGCAATTTCACGCGGGACTGATAAAGAAACGCTGTGTCGTGAGTTAGGCGCTCATGAGTACATCGATACTCAGACCACCGATATTGCTAATGCGCTGCAGGCAATGGGGGGGGCTAAAGTGATTATCGCAACAGCTCCCGTTGCCAGTGCCATCAATCCCTTAATCAAAGGCCTGGGTAAAGACGGTGAACTGATTATTGCTGCCGTTTCTGATGAAAAACTTGACTGGTCTGCAATGGACTTCCTGATGGGGCCAAATGCGGTAAAAGGGACATTCACCGACATTAACGAAATGGAAGCCGCAATCAAATTCAGCGTGCTGACGGATGTTCGCCCAATGACAGAAGTTTTCCCTCTCGAACGCGCAAAAGAAGCGTTTGATAAAATGATGGCAGCCAAAACGCACTTCCGTGCAGTTCTCAGCATGAATGCCTGATAGTTAGCATTTCTTACCGCAGCCCGCTCTTAAGCGGGCTATTTTTTTGTTGCGCTACGCAGTTGCTGAATATCTTTGAGAGGGGTGAGCCCAAACTGGCGGCGATAGTCCCGTATAAACTGCGAAAGGCTTTCGTAACCCACTTCCATGCCGGCTTCTGTGACGGACAGGTCTTGTACCAGCATAAGTCGCCTTGCTTCGCTCAGACGTAATTGCTTCTGGCACTGTAGCGGCCCCATACCGACTGCTGTTTTAAACTTTTGATGAAAGCGTGAAACACTCATCCGGGTTTTATCTGCGAGTTCCTGTACACTGAAAACATCTCTGAAATTCTGTTTTATCCAGCTGTTAACCTGATAGATATCCCCGGCATTTTGAATATTCATCACGCCTTTAAGCAAAGCATCACCAAAACGGCCAGTAAGAATGGCAAACATCAATTCCCGTTTAAGGTGATTCCCCATAAAGCCAACCCTTGACGGGTGGCTGCTCAACGACAACATACGCTCCAGAATGGAGAGTAAATACTCAGTATTTTCAATATCATCGTGATTTTTCTTGCCTGCTGAACTCTCAAAAGGTGTATCTCCTTCAGTATCCAGAATGACGCCAATGATATCTGCCAGGGAGAAATTCACTGATAAGGCTAAAAAAGGCTTTGATTCCTTTGCCTCAGGAAAAACGCCAGAGGAGGGAACATCGACAGGGGAAATAAAATATTGCCCCTGTCTGCATTCACTGATGCCATTGGCATTAAAAAGCAGAAGACGGCCTCTGATAACCATATACAGAAACGGCTCTCCGGGATCAGGAACAGGGATATGCATCGTATTGAACCGGTGAATGTGCATATAGGGCAGAATAGTTTCCGCCTCCCCGTTTTTTGAGACTAGTGCTTCGACAGATGCTTCGATGCGTGCGAGTAAGTTATTCATATCAGTTACCCGTGAATTCATGATAATGACGGTTCATGCCAGGAAGTCTAAGCGCACCAATGTTTTTTCCAGGGCCGATCGTTCTTTCCCAATCAGTGTCTGAAGCGGGAAGGGTAAGCAAGGAACTGGAACGGTACCGAGGAGCTCAGCGACCGTGGCGATAACCCTCAGGCTGCCGTGACGGCGGTAAAACACCCACAGAGGTTCAAGTGCCGTATTGAGCTGATGTGTCTCACTTTCATCCTTACTTAGCGCAGCCTGCGCCAGACTCAGGGAATAGTGAGGGAACAGCCCGCCAAGTACTGAATACCAGACATCACAGCCGGCAATCATACCGAAGGCAGACTGTGCGTCACCGCTGATCCCAATGGTAACGCCTTCAGAAACCCTGCTTTTCAGGCTTCCTACACGCCCCAGGGCTGCATTCCAGTCAGCTGGAAGATCGCCGATTTTAATCGAGCCAATGTTCTTGAGGTAGGAAAGTGCAACCAACAATTCATCCGTGAACTCGAACCCTGTGGTGGCCGCATTATCATAAATGCAAAGCGGTACAGACAGCTCTGTTGATACTCTGTCATACAGACGAAACACTTCATCGGATGTCAGTCTTTGATAGGACACCGGTGCCAGAAGCACACCGCTGACACCGGCGTTTTGTGCATCTTCCGCGAGCCTCATCACTTCATCAGTACTGACATGCCCAATACTGGTCATTACCGGGATTTCTGCAGCTGCGTTTACCGCCAGCCTTGTAGCTCTGAGCCGCTGTTCGCGAGTCAGATAGGCATAACTGCCTGTCGAACCCAGCGCGCCGATAGAATTCACTCCTGCGCCAGCCAGATTCTCAATCAACGATACAAATGAAGCTTCTGCTATTTCACCATCGGCAAGGGGCGTGAGGGGAAATGCACTCAGACCAGTAAACATGTTTGCTTCCTTATAAAAGAAATAATTATTCCCCGGACCAGGATGATTTCCGGCGAGCGTTTCCTATTGGGCGAACTTACGGGAACCGATCACACACAGAATGACTCCCAGTGTGATCAGCACCATCAGGGGGCTGACGGTTTCATGCAGGAGCGTGGCCGAAAGACCCAGACCAAAGAAAGGCTGCAGAAGTTGCAGCTGGCCGACCGCAGCAATGCCTCCGATTGCCAGCCCTTTGTACCAGAAGATAAAACCAATCAGCATGCTGAAGATCGACACATACCCCAGCGAGACCCAGGCTGACGTTCCGATGCCGGAAAATGTGGTTGGCATGGTGAGCAAGGACGCGATGAGCATGAAGGGCAGAGAAATAATCAGTGCCCAACTGATAACCTGCCATCCGCCCAGTACGCGGGTCAGTTTGGCACCCTCGGCATAACCCAGACCACAGGCAATCACAGCCGACAGCATCAGTAAATCACCGGTAAGCGAAACGGAGGCACCTTGCGAGAGAGCAAATCCCATCACCAGCAGACTGCCAATCACTGAGAAGATCCAGAAGGCCAGTTTAGGTCGTTCGCCACCCCGCAGGACGCCAAAAGTCGCGGTTGTCAGGGGCAGAAGCCCCAGAAAGACGATCGAGTGGGCAGAGGTGACATGTTGCAAGGCCATCGCCGTCAGCAGCGGAAAGCCAATCACCACGCCCAGAGCCACGATGACAAGTGGGATGAGGTGCGATGCGTGTGGGCGTTTTTCCCGGAAACCGAAGATCAACATGACTGCCAGTATTCCGGCAATGGACGCCCGGAGGAATGTCAGGAAAAACGGATCCATATCAAGTACGGCGACACGCGTGGCAGGTAACGAGCCACTAAAAATCACGACTCCCAACAGGCCGTTAACCCAGCCGGAAACTGAGCTGGGATCGGTTTTATGTACCACTGAATTAACCACGTTGACCTCGTTATCTACGTTTTGCCCGCAGGCTTGAGCATTTGTCAGACAGATGGTAATCTCAGTAATCTGATACAATCAAATTATTGTCATGGATACATTTGATGAAAGCGCGTTACAAAGCCATCGTGGATAAATTTGCGGAGATGATTCGCAGCGGGAAAATCCTAGCTGGTAGCCGTTTGCCGACTCACCGCGATCTTTCTGCTCAGGAACATATCTCGCTGGCTACGGCGACACGGGTCTACAGCGAACTGGAAGCAATGGGTCTTGTCAGCGGTGAGACCGGTCGGGGGACATTTGTCCGGGAAATTTCGTTGCCTTATGGCCATGGTATCGACCAGCTTGCCGTGGCAACGGACGTGCTGGATTTGAATTTCAACTATCCCGCCCTGCCAGGGCAAGGTGAGCTGCTGCGCGACGCACTCCGGCAGATATCTACCGCCGGGGATATCGAATCACATCTGCGTTACCAGCCTCATGCAGGCAGGCTCTCTGAGCGAGAGATCATTGCAGAACACCTGTCAGGAAGGGGGTTTAAACCGACAGCGGATAATGTTGTGATTGTGAATGGCGCACAACATGGGCTGACGGTGACAGCAATGGGCCTGCTGAGGCCTGGAGACGTTGTCGCTGTGGATGCACTTACCTATCCGGGGTTTAAAGTCCTGGCCGAGTTGTTCCATCTTGAACTCATCGCGATCCCATCACTGATCGATGGGCCGGATTTCAGCGTACTCAGGCAGTTATGTCAGAAAAGACATATCAAGGCAGTGTATGCCATGCCGACCTTACATAACCCCCTGGGATGGGTGCTGACACATCGTCAGAGAAAGGATCTGGCGGCCATTGCCCGTGAACATGACTTACTGATTATTGAAGATACCGCCTATTCCTGGCTAATCCGACGCCCCCCGCCACCGATTGCATTTTACGCACCTGAGCGTACGGTTTACGTCACCGGCTATTCGAAGAATGTCGCAACCGGTCTTCGGGTTGGTGCCGTTGTGTGCCCTGAAGCATACCGTCCCGCTCTCGAAAGGGCCGTTCGGGCAACAACTTGGAATACCCCGTCAGTAATGACCACGCTGGTGTGCAACTGGATACAGGATGGCACTGTTGAACGCTTTGAAGAACTTAAGCGACAGGATGCCCGTCAGAGACAAACGGTGCTCAGAGATGCTCTGGGCGATATTCCCTGTATTACACATCCAGGTTCCTATTTTGCCTGGCTGCCACTTTCCGATGAATCACGGGCCGATCGTGTCGTTAAGGTTCTGATGGATAGCCATATTTCTGTTTCAACTGCCGAACCGTTCTGCACCTCACAGACCATTCCCCAGGCTATTCGGGTAGCGCTTGGCTCTGTCTCGATTGAGAACTTGCACAAAGCATTATTGAAAGTACGCAACGCCGTTGAAAATGAACAATATCGTTAATTGCAGAGGTGGGGTTCAGTAATGAAAAAAGCTAATTTTGCCCAGCTAAAAACGGGAAAATTCACTATATAAACAATTATGTGAACGTCCGTTTTTCGCTCTAAACAGACCTTCAGAAAGGCGATATAAAGTACTGCCTCTTACACTTCAATTCCTTTCTGTTTCAGCTCTTTTCTAATCACTCGTTTAATCCAGGCTGCCAACGATTCGTCGCCATCCTGCCGTTGTGCTTCTTCCATCGCTTTGCGCAGTTCCGGGTCCAGACGGAATTGAAACGGGGGATTGCCTCTTCTTTCGTTCATGTGTGTTGACACCTTAATTACATGAGATGTGTGATGACACACTACTCTTACATGTCATAAATTCCAGCTTCTAAACTTCAATTCCTTTCTGCTTCAGCTCTTTTCTGATAATGCGCTTAATCCATGCGGATATTGAAGCGTCACCATCCATTGAAAGCGCTTTCTGAATCCCTGCTTCCAGCTCTGGCTCGACACGTAACGCGATTTGTTTGTTACCTTTCTTTTTAAACTCTACCGTTGACATGTGTCTGACACCTGATTTACATTGATAATCGTAAGACAAGTGTAAGTCAATTGTCTTACAGAAACAACGAAGCCCGGCAGTGCGCGAACACATACCGAGCTTCTAACCACAACATTATACGAGGTAATGCTATGGCTGATGCTAATAGTACCACTAACGCTTGTTTTGCGTCTTCTTCTCTCATTTCACAGGCCGATCTGCTTTATTTTCCACTCGCCGAGGCGTTCCGCCATCTTGATTGTAGCCATCTCACCACCGAAGAAAATCTGGCGCTATCGTTTGGCTGTGAAGAGGCGCTGGCGGGGTTGTACCAGACGCTGAATTTTATGGGCGAAAGCCTGCTGACCATGGCGGGTGAAGGTCAGGAACATTTTGCGTATGAGAGCATATGCCAGTTAGGACACAGTCTGGTAAACATCAGCCAGTTGATTCCCGCGCTGGCGCAGTTGGAAGCGAAAGCTGACCAGCAATTGTTTGCTGTTGCATAGTACCTAAAATAAACAGAGCGCCCATCCCTGGCGCTCTGTTCCTGCTTCGTTACTCCGCCCGCGCAAATTCTGCCGCTTCGGCGATTAGCGCGTCATCCGGGCGTACGCCGGTGTACATGGCGAACTGCTCTACGGCCTGTAAGGCAATCACCTCTGCACCGCTGATGGTCTTTTTACCCAACTGCTGTGCCAGCTTAATCACTGGTGTTTCTGGCGGCAGGGCGACCACGTCAAACACCACGCTGGCGGCAGCGACCATCGCTTCGCTGTAGGCCAGTTCGTCGCTCTCTTTACCGCCCGCCATGCCGACGGGCGTCACGTTGACCAGAATATCGCAGGCAATCCCTTCCGGCTGGGGTTGCCACTGAAAACCGTACTGTTTTGCCAGCGCCGGGCCGCTCTCCCGGTTACGGGCGGCGACGATGACATCGTGAAAACCGGCATCGCGAAATGCGGCAATGACCGCTTTACCCATTCCACCGCTGCCGCGGATCATGGCGCGTGCGTGGGTATCAAGCTGGTGGCTGGTAATCAGGCTTTTTACCGCAATGTAGTCGGTGTTAAATCCTGTCAGCTTACCGTTGTCATTGACGATAGTGTTGACGGAATCAATGACTTTTGCGGAGGGATCGATGGCATCCAGAAACGGCATGCAACTCTCTTTAAACGGCATAGAGACCGCACAGCCGCGAATTCCGAGTGCGCGAACACCTTTCACTGCGGCCTCAATATCCTGCGTAGTAAAGGCTTTGTAGATAAAATTTAACCCTAGCTTTTCATACAGATAGTTGTGAAAGCGTGTGCCAAAGTTGCCGGGGCGTCCGGCAAGCGACATGCACAACTGGGTGTCGCGGTTAATCATGTTAAATTTCCTCGGCATGAGACAATATGTACTGTTCGGCTTCCTGCGACCAGATCCCCTGATTACGCTCCAGGATATCGCGCAAGGCCGGATCGTCAATCTGGGTGAGCGCAGTTAACGGCAATGCTTTTCCGGTATAAACCAGTTTTTTACCCCCACCGACCTGCGGCAGTTCCAGCGTTGTTTCTCCTGCCGCATTTAATCCCAGAATGTGCGTCACCACTTTTGCCGCCTGAACTTTCTTCTCTTCGATCAGTTTTACCGCCGCGCGCATGTCGTCGGTATTGCCGCCAGACGTCCCAACATAATGGGTGAAGGCGTAGTGCACGTCGTAGAAGTTAATCGGCGCGCTAAACTGCTTATCCTGCGGACCGGCAAAGAAGTTCATGCAGCCATCGGCAGCCAGCAGGGAAGAGGCCAGCGTAACCAACTGTTCGTTGGGCACAAACACAAAGATGTCATCAAACCCGTGCCCGCCGCTCAGCGTCATCAAGGTGTCATAACCCGCATCCTGGGCGTGGAGATAATGGATCAACGTTTGTGGTTCTGATGGGTAGTGTTTGCGGGCGTAGCTCAGCTTGTCGTTATTGGTGTCGGTTACCACCAGCAGCGCCGGGTTAATCGGGCCATGCAACGCATAGTCGATCGCCAGTAGTCCCATTGGCCCGGTGCCGCCGAGAATTAACGTGCGCCCCTGCGGACGAATGCCCATCTTGTGGTTATAAGTGCCTTCCTGTAGGTGATAGTTGGCGTTGAATGCGCCAATCACGCAGGACAGCGGCTCAACCAGCGAGCCTTCAAAATAGGTTTCACCTTCGTAGGCTAACAGGCAGTCCTGCTCCATAACTTCATCAGGAATGATAACGTGCGTGGCTTCACCGCCTACCCACGGGAAGGAGTAGCCGGGGCAGTCCGGGCGATCCGGCAGTTGCAGGTTAGCCTGAATGACATAGCGTTGGCCGGGCTGAAACTTATGCTGCCATTTTTTGCCTACGGCAATAATGTCGCCGCAAAACTCGTGACCGATGATGATCGGGTTGGTGGCCACATCGTCCGGCACCTTTTTGTGGTTCTCGCCCTGGTTAGCCTCTTTCCAGGAAGAAAGGCACAGGCTGTCGGTCACGACTGAGGCCAGAATTTCATCGTCCTGCATTTCAGGAAGATCGAAGGTTTCCAGACGCAGATCGCGTTTACCATAAAGGCGTAAAGCTGTTGTTGTTTGCATTGTTACCACCTCTTCCTCTTTCGAGGACAATTTGTTGAAGTAGCCCCAGCATCGCCGGGGCGGAAAAATCAGGACAGGAAGCCCAGCGCGTTGCCGATAATCCCCAGCGCAAACAGGGCGAAGATCAGCCACACCGGATTAATTTTCTTGTTGAGTAGCCGCACCATCAGCAGCGTCAGACCCAGCGCCAGCAGGCCAGGGCAGAGCTGATCGAGTATGTTCTGCACGGTCATGGTGACGGTGGTGCCGTCTGCGCCAGGCGTTTGCGACACCACCAGCGGCACGTTGATGCTGGTCCATTTGGTGACCAACACCCCCATGACAAACAGGCCGAGAATCGATGCGCCTTCGGTCAGTTTCTGCAGCAGGTTTCCGCCCATGTCGCTGACGATATTGACCCCTTTACGAAAGCCAAGCTGTAAGCCGTACCACTTCATTGCCAAACGTACTGCATTGAAAATAAAGAAGAACAATAGTGGGCCGAGAATGTTTCCGGACAGCGCCAGCGATGCACCGAGCGCGGCGGTAATCGGGCGCAATGTTCCCCAGACCAACGGATCGCCAACACCGGCCAGCGGACCCATTAACCCAACTTTGATACCGTTGATGGCCCCGTCATCAATTTCCGCACCGTTGGCGCGAGCTTCCTCCATCGCGGCGGTCACGCCAATCACCGGGCCGCAAACGGCAGGTGTAGTGTTGAAAAACACCAGGTGGCGTTTGAGTGCTGCAACCTGGTCCTCTTTCAGTGGATACAGGCGCTTAATGGCAGGGATCATGTCGTAGCAAAAGCCCAGCCCATGAATGCGTTCAAAGTTGAATGACGCCTGTTGCAGGTTGGAGCGAACAAACATGCTAAACAGGTCGGATTTGGTCAGTTTTTTCTGTTCCATGGCTGGCTCCATTAGTCATCAAGCTGATCGAGAGCTTGAGAAGAGGCGGGTTGCGCCTGCGGTTCGGCTTTACGCCACTGTGGGTTCAGCTGGATGTAGACCAACGCGATGATCACGCCAACCCCACCGAAAGCCAGCAGGCTCAAATCGAGATAACCCCCGGCGATAAAACCGAGGAAGAAGAAGGGCATCAGGTACTTCACGCCCATCATGCGCAGCACCATGGCGTAGCCGACCACCACGATAAAACCACCGGCAATCTGCAACCCACGGGTGACGAAGTCCGGAATGGCGTTCAGCATGTTGCTGACCATATCGGCGCTGACAAACAGTGAGACAATTAATGCAGGAATGGCAACGCGCAGCGCCTGTACGCCGAGCGCGGAAACGTGGAGCATATCGATGGTACGAAAGCGTGCGTCTTCCGCGGCTTTATCCGCCGCGTGCTGGAACACCACGGTAATGGTACGGGCGAATACCGTCAGTACCTGGCCTGCCGCCGCGACGGGCAGGGCGATGGCGATACCGGTGGCGATACTCTGTTGCCCGACGATAACCAAAATGGCGGAGATAATACTGGCAAGCGCCGAATCGGGGGACTGCGCGGCACCGACGTTCATCCAACCCAGAGCAATCAACTCCAGCGTGCCGCCGAGCATAATCCCGGTTTTTAAATCACCAAGGATCAGGCCGATAACGGTACAGGCGATCAGCGGACGGTGGGTCTGGAATTCATCCAGCACGCTGCCCATTCCGGCAATACAGGAAAATATAAATATGGCGATAATTTGTAGGGTACTAATTTCCATAATTTGTCACCTTAAGGGTATAACGATCCCTGCCTGTTACGGCATATTTCTACAGGCGCTATTTATTATTCGCTAACGGACTGCTCTTTTATTTTCTCAAGAATATT
This sequence comes from Citrobacter sp. wls619, assembly GCF_005281345.1. Taxonomy (GTDB): domain Bacteria; phylum Pseudomonadota; class Gammaproteobacteria; order Enterobacterales; family Enterobacteriaceae; genus Citrobacter. Next base: position 89,396 of record NZ_SZXJ01000005.1, on the reverse strand, counting down.
AATTGTGGGGTCGGAGGCAACGACGCGTAAATCCAGTTTCACTCCCAGCTGATCCAGTTGGTGAAAAGCATTAATATCGTTGTCATCTAAAGAAACGGCTTTGGTTAATTGTTTTTTACCCGGTCGCCAGGCCATGCCGCCAATATTTAACGTGGTGATTTTTACTCCTTGTTTTACCATTGCTAAAGCATCCTGCGGGCGGGTAAAGAGATAAAAAACGGTTTCGTTCTGGTATTGCGGATTATGATAAACCGCGACCGCCTTTTCGATATTCACGACGTTGACCTTCATTCCCGGCGGGGCGGCCTGACGTAATAATGTTCGACGTACTTCATCGTTATATACCTCGTCATTGCAGATAATAATCCGCTGGGCGTTTGCCACTTTCGACCAGACGGTAGTGACCTGGCCGTGGATCAGGCGGTCATCAATACGGGCAAGGGTAATGTTCATCAGAAATCCTCTTCGGTTGTTGCCAGATGCTGCCAGACAACGCAGGTTTGTTGCGCAATGGTCGTCAGGTGTTCGCACAGCTCATCCACATTCATACTGCTCTGGTTGTCAACCAGTTCCAATGCCAGCGGCAGCGACAACCCGCTAATAACGCGTATCGCCGGATTGTGCATTGCCAGCGTCGCGGCGGCATTCCATGGACTGCCACACTGCAGATCGACGGCAATCAGCCATTCATCATTGGTGTGAGCGCTTACTAACTTTTTCAGCTTTGCCACGATGTCGCTGGCGTTCTCGCCGGGGACAAACGTTACCGCTTCAACGTTGGCATTGCCGTAGACCATTTGCACCGATTCCAGCATGGCGCAGGCCAGTTTGCCGTGGGCGCAGAAGATTGCATGGACCATAAAACCTCCTTAGCCGCGCGTTTTACCGCCCGCAATGTTAGTGGTTACTCCGGTGATGTAGCTGGCACGTTCAGACAAAAGATAACAAACAAAATCAGCGACTTCGCTTAAGCGTCCTGAGCGACCAATCGGGATCGCGTTCTTGGTGTAGCCCTCGCGCAGCTGTTCGACGGTGATGTTGCGGGTCCAGGCCAGCGCTTCTTCATACTCGGGGGTGCGCAGCCCGGTTTTTTCCAGAATGCCAGGTGCAATACCCACCACGCGAATGCCGTGTTTGCCCAGTTCTTTCGACCACGAGCGGGTAAAGCTATTCAGCGCGGCTTTGGTCGCGGCATAGCAGCTCTGACCTTCAGAACCTTCCAGTCCGCTTTCTGAAGAGACATTCACAATCACGCCGTCATGCTGTATTACCATCTGGCGCGCTACCGCTTGTGACATTAAAAAAACGCCTTTTTGGTTGATGTTGACCATTTTTTCAAAAGCGGCTTCATTGAGTTCATATTGCCCGGCCGGGGCTTTTTCATCGACCAGCAGACGTGGGAAATTCACCCCCGCGTTATTCACCAGCCCATCAATACGGCCGAAACGCCGGATGATTTCAGCAACGGTGTGGCTGACTTCTTTGGCGCTGGAAATATCCGTCGGCCAGAAATGATATTTGCTGTGGTCGGTATATTTACCATCGCCACCATGAATATCTGCCATTTGCACGTTAGCACCTTGCGCTAATAACTCTTCAACAATGGCCAGGCCAATTCCTGATGCGCCACCGGTAACAATAATGACTTTATCCTGCAGATTTAACCACGTTTTCATAATCAACTCCCAATTTCAGATAAGGGGATCCTGCATAAAGTAAATTATGTCAGGATCAATTCGAATATATTTACTTCAACAGCAATTCAGCGGTATGACTGTTAGTGACTAAACCGTTAATATAATTTCCACGTAATGCACCAAGTATTCCACTCAGTTTTTCTTCCCCCATGGCAATGCCAATGGAGTAACGCGCCTGCTTTAATTTATTGGTTTCGATCGAGAGTGTTTTTTCACTCATACTGGTCTCTACCGTCACGCCGTCAATATCATAAAAGCGCGAGCAGATATCTCCGGCGACATGACGGGCATGCAGGTCATCACTCTCTTCACTGCCGTAAAAGGCGTGCCAGTTGGCACCGTCACGGATCGCCGGGGAGCCAATGCCGACCAGCGCGACGTCCAGATTATCCCAATAGGCGGAAATCGACCGGAAGTGCCGGGACTGCATAATCCCGTTACGGATCAGCGGGTTTTCCAGCAGTGCCGGGAAATCGGCCAGGTGCGATTCACCCTTGAGCTTTGCCGCGGCGCCATAGGTCAGCGTATTGACGTGGTAACGGCTTTCAAGCTTGCCGGAGGGGCCGCCGATAATCGGCACACAGATCAGCTGGCGCGACTGGCTAGCGGGGGATAACCCTTCGACCAGCCCCCGAACGGCGCGCCCCCATGAGAAGCCGATAATATCGCCGGGTTCCAGTAAGCGCTCCAGCAGCTGTGCACCGTGCACACCCATCATCGCAAGTTGTTCGTCTTCCTGTTCGCTGTCGCAGGAGACCACCACCGCTTCTTTCAGGCCAAATTTCTGTTTTAGCTGTTGTTCCAGCCACAGGTTCTCGTTGAAGTCGTAATTAATGGCAATGGTAACGATGCCTGATTCGCGGCCACGTTTGAGCAGGCGGCTGATCGTGGTGCGATAAATTCCCAGCTCGCGGGCGATTTGCGCTTGCGTCATATCCTGTTCGTAATAGAGCTGCGCTATTTTTACGATCAGGCGGATATCATCGCTGTTTTCCGTTGCCATCTTTGGGCTCCTGCACATTTGTGCAAATCACTATATTGTCTTCTTGATCTGATATAACCCCATCGATGGCCCAGTTCAAAGTAATTTTCTCTTCTTTCAGCGCCATGAACTGGCAGTTTGTGTTGCACATTTGATGTGCCGATAGCGCGTTGTCGGCACATATGTGCTTATTGATGTAATGCCTTGATTCTGTGTATTTTCGTGCAACAAAATTGCAGGCATGGGTTGCGGACACTTTTGTGTCGAAAGGTGTGACGGATCACAAATAGCGCCCGGGCGTGAGAACACGATTATTTTTTATCGCCCGCAAGGTAGGGTATATTTCGCTTTTAATACACAAAGTCCTTCAAGTTGTATCAAGGCGGCAAGGGAGCGAATCCCTGGGAGCATAGAGTGCTATGTGACCTGGGTGAGTGAGGGCCGCCAACGCAGAGACAGCCTGAAGGATGACGTGTATACAGGAGAAATTATGCTGCCCGACTCATCCATCCGATTAAATAAATACATCAGTGAAAGCGGAATCTGCTCGCGTCGCGAGGCAGATCGCTTTATCGAACAAGGGAATGTCTTCCTGAATGGCAAACGCGCCACCATTGGCGATCAGGTGATGCCTGGCGACGTCGTAAAAGTAAATGGTCGGTTGATTGAGCCGCGTGAAGCGGAAGATCTGGTTTTTATTGCGCTGAATAAGCCGGTAGGGATTGTCAGCACCACCGAAGACAGCGAACGCGACAACATTGTTGATTTTGTTAACCACAGTAAACGCGTGTTCCCAATTGGCCGTCTGGACAAAGACTCTCAGGGCTTAATCTTCCTGACCAACCACGGCGATCTGGTGAATAAAATCCTGCGCGCCGGTAACGATCACGAAAAAGAGTATCTGGTGACGGTTGATAAACCAGTCACTGATGACTTTATCCGTGGGATGGGGGCCGGTGTGCCAATCCTCGGCACCGTCACCAAAAAATGTAAGGTGAAGAAAGAAGCGCCGTTTGTGTTTCGCATTACGCTGATTCAGGGGCTGAACCGTCAGATCCGTCGTATGTGCGAGCACTTTGGTTATGAAGTTACTAAGCTTGAGCGTACGCGTATCATGAACGTGGGTTTGTCCGGTCTGCCGCTGGGTGAATGGCGCGATCTGACGGATGACGAACTGATCGGTCTGTTCAAGCTGATTGAGAACTCGTCCTCAGAAGCCAAACCGAAGGCCAAAGCAAAGCCAAAAACCGCAGGCATTAAGCGTCCGGTGGTGAAAATCGAAAAATCGGCGGAGAAAGAGAAATCGCGCCCGGCGGCAAACGGTAAGCGTTTTACCTCGCCGGGGCGTAAGAAGAAAGGGCGTTAACGTCTGCCGCGCGTCGGCGTATTCGCTGACCAGGAAAACGATGCTTCCGCATCCGGTTTATAAGCCTGCTTTTTCTTCAACTGGCGGGCTTTTTTTGCCTCTGCTTCGCGCAAAACCATCAGTTTATCGATGTACTCTTTCTTGATGCTGTTGGTCTCTGCGTTGGTGAGTAGTCGACCATGCGCAATGCGCGCGCGGTCGAGCAGCGTTTTCAGTTCACGCTGTTCGCGTTCGGTCATCTCTTTTTGGGTAATGCGGGGGAGTGCCATAAGGGTGCCCTCTGTTAGCCGATATCCTCAGTGTACGGTAATCCGGAACCTGCTGATAGCGTCACGCATTGTATTATTCAGCAATACGTAATTTTCCGTCGAAGTCCTGCTGTGTATAGCCCGTTGTTCTGAATCGCTTATCTGTGATGATGTTATCGATCTCTTTTAACGTAGCGATACACATCACACCGTCCTGGCCAAATTTTGTATGGTCGGCAAGAATTACCGACTTTTTACTCATAGCAATCATTGATTTGGCAACATACGCTTCGTCAAAGCTTTTCACCAGCACACCATGTTGAGGCGAAATGCCACCCGCGCCGATGAAGCAGATATCTGCGTGAATGGTGTTTATTTGCTGACAAACGGAGACGCCGAGATTGGCGCGGAAATGGTAGTCATATTCACCACCTAATACATAAACCCGCGCTTTAAGATTATGTTCTTTGATTTTATCGGCAATTAAGGCTGAATTGGTAATAACGGAATAGGCCAGGGGAGGTAATTGTTCGGCCAGAATAAGATTGGTTGTGCAGGAATCAATGAATAGAGTATCGTGCTCGCTGACCATCCCGGCGGCAAGTTTACCAATTGCCATTTTTTCTTCGCGGTGTATATCAATCCGCGCGCCAAATTCATCCTCCTGAACAACCTGCTTTTTGACGGCGCCGCCGTGAATCTTGGTAATTTGCCCTTCAGACTCCAGAATGGAGAGATCGCGGCGAATGGTCTCTGATGTGACGTTTAGCGTTTCCGATAATTTGATAACCGTCACTTCACCGAATTTATTTAATTCATCGAGGATATGTTTTCTTCTTTTAATCGGGTTCATTATTTTCCGCCAACGTCGTGCTTTGGCGCATGGTAACTGGATGTGCAGAGCAACGCAACCACTCCAACGCACAGACAATACCCTCATCGTCATTAGAGGCCGTTACATAGCTGGCTTGTCGTTTTACTGCCTCAGGCGCATTCCCCATTGCAATACCAATGCCGGCGGCGGAAAACATACTGATATCGTTTTGCTGGTCGCCAATCGCCGCAACCTTTTCTGCTGCTATATTTAGCTGGCGCATTAATATGCTAATAGCATAACCTTTATTTATTTCGCTACGTTGGATATCAATGTAATTTTCTCCAGTGACAGTCGCTGTATAGCCATAAGGCAATTTATTGTTCACTTCTGTACACAGTGCATTTATTTTTAACTGATCGGTAACGAGCGTTATTTTATAAATATCCTGCCGATTTATAATGTTTCCGGGCGCTGCCGAAATAAGGGGTAATTCAAATAAACGGGCTTCATACGTTGTCCATGGTGCTACCTGCTGGTCGCAACGATGATAAATAGCATCGGCGCTAAAAAAATGATGAGGACAGAGGGAAAGCGCAATATGTCGGTCAATATCCCGAAGATTCATACAAGAGAGCGCCGCAGAATGAATATTGCGCTGCTGCGCCATCTCGAGGATCTGACCTCCGTTGAAGCCTGCGCACCAGTCAAACAGCGTATTAACCTGCTGCTGCTGTAGCAGGCGCATCATAGAGGAGACCGGTCTGGCAGAACAAGCGGCCAGCAGGCCACCGCGCTGGTGGAATTCAATGAGTGCCTGACGCGTGCGTGGACTGATTGTCTTTTGCGAAGTCAGTAGCGTTCCATCCAGATCGGTGACCAGTAACATGTTGCTTTTCCCTTAATATCAATGCGCAATAAACGGTGTGACAGCCTCTTTGGCGGCGTTGCAGACCATATTGTCGATTGCCGTACCGACGACCAGAATATTGACCCCGGTATCCTTAAACGCTTTGGCATTGGCGAGGTTAATTCCGCCTTCCGCCAGCGTAGGCACGCTTACCGCGCCGACCAGTGCCCACAGGCGATCTTTGATGGCCTGCGGAATATCGCCCGCTGCTACGCCTTCGTAGCTCATGCCGGTCATCAGACCAATCATGTCGACGCCAATCTCCTGCATCCGTTTTGCTACGCTGGCGACCTCTTCTGGCGTGCGTGCAGGAATACCGAAGGTATGCAGGTCATCCGGATGCCCAATATAAGCATCAACGGTCAGCCCATACTGATGGGCGAGATTAACGATGTCCTGTAGATCGTCCCAGTCAGATTTGTGGGTGTGTAAGCCATCGGCACCCGCACGGGCAATCTCCAGGATCTCTGTTTCCGTGAGCGGGACCGGTAACGTTTCGGTAAAGCCACCGGCGATACCGACGGTAATGAAGATATCGTCAGGAACCACATTACGCACGCCATGTACTGCTTCGGCCATCTGGCTGTTAGTGATTTCGTGGCGGATTTGTTCCGCCGCGTGCATGTTGCTCACCCCCTTATGCCCACGCGCCAGCGCCAGTGCGGGATGGTTCGGTTCAAGCAGCTTAACGCCCGCCTCACATACTGCTTTCGCCAGGCGCGCATCATCGCCGGTTATCCCTGTGCTGAGGATGGTTTGCCCGCCGTGCAGCGTGATGGCATCTTTCACTTTCTGTAACGCTTTAGCGCGTTTTTTATTCATATCGCCTTTAAACATGGTGTACCTCTGGTGTTGGTGCATTAATTAATGGGCCGACGCGGTAGAGTCTTTCTGTGCGACAGCCTTAAAACGGTTGGCAATAATGGTGGAAATACAGGTCAGGCCCATGACGGTAACCATCACAATGGCCATTTCAAGCGCATTACTGGACAAAAACGGGGAGGCGAAAGCAGGGACATACGCCACGCCTTTGACGTTAAAGAAACCCAGCATCATGCCGCCCAGACCGGCCCAAACGATCGCTGAACCAAAGACAATTTTGTTGGCAAACATGAACGGATAGGCCGACTCAACGAAGGTCCCAAAGCCGAGGTTGATAAGCAGGCCGGGCGTCGCGACGGCTGCTTCGCTTTTTTCTCGTGGTGCGATGACGTTAGCCAGGTTGATTCCTGCTGCAACCATCACCAGGCCCACCATATCGACAGCACCGAGGAAGCTGACACCGGATTTTTCCATTTCCAGCAGTACCAGCGGCAGGATGACCGCGTGATAGACGCCGCCCAGAATAGCTGGCCAGATAACCAACCCAGCCAGCAGGCCTGCAAGGATAGGGCTGAAGGCCAGCGTGCTTTCGATAGCCAGTTTGATGTAATTACCTGCTGACAGCGCTAGCGGACTCAGCAGATAGTGCATGATTAACCCAGCGGCAAGGCCCGAGATCCCACCCGCAACAATGTTGACGGTGGTCATCGGAAAGCGCCAGTTCAGGCATAATTCAAACAGCCAACGAACGAAAATTCCCGCCATCAAACCACCGATGATCCCGCCAATCAGACCGCCTTCGACGGAAAGCACCCCGGCGACCACCCCGGCAACAATAGAGACTTCATCCAGTTCCGAAATCTGTTTCGCTGCGAGAACCGCAACTAAAACCGGCAGGCCTTTCAGCAGAATTTCAAAGATATCGTTGAGTTTTTCCAGGCCTGGGATGTGACTGAGTGCGAGCACGATTGCCATGGCGATAAAGCCCGGTAGCGCAGGGATCATAATGCTGCGAATATTGAAGCGCTTAAGCAGGCTTTTGCCGGAACCGCCCTGTGCAGGAGAAGCGCTGCCCAACTGTGGTTTATATTTAACGCCCCAGTGCTTACACAGCGATGCGATGAAGGAGACTGCGCGGGTTCGGCTGGTGGTACCGGTCGTACCCGAGGTTGCGACGACATTTGCCCCCTTTGCCGCGACCAGCGCCATTGAGGTGCCGCCGGTGCCAACAATCGGTGTTTTCATCTCAACGGCTGCGGCAAAGACAGCCTGATTGGCCTTCACCGGATCGGCGCTCATCACGATGATCCCATCGATCTCACCGTTACGGATCATTTCAGCAATCCTGTTATCGCTCTCAACGACCGAGTCGTTCACTTCTGAAAGTTTGCCCTGAAATATCCTTTGTGGTTTTTGTTGGTTTTCTGTGGTTAGTGCAAATACCGACGCTGGCGTGTGCGGTTTGGCTGCGTCCATTGAGGCTTCTGCCGCAATGAACTGCACAGCGGCAACGTCCACGCCTGCGGCTTCGCACTGCTGGTAAATTTCCTGGAGTAGCTTTTCTGGTTCAGCACCACCCAGGTTGTAGAGGTTGCCTCCACTGCTTCCAATAATCGCAATTTTTTTCATAGCGGCCTCGAAGATAGGGTAAGGGTTTATCTGTGTTGTAGTGAAATCATATTCCCAATTAAAACAAAACAAATCAACATTTGAAGGGGCGCTAATTTTGGATATAAAACGAATATGTTTATTCAATTAATTGAAATTTAAAGATTAAATAAATATTTTGTTTTATGTTGATATTTGTTGTTTTGTGATGAGGTTCAAATGCGGGTAGGGAGAAATGGAGGATGCCTCCTCCATTATGAAGATTAGTGTTGTTTTACTGTCTGCGGTTTCTCTTCAATCGGCTTACCGGACCAGTAGCCAGCCAGCAGCGAACCAGAAAGGTTATGCCAGACGGAGAACAACGCGCCGGGCAGGGCAGCGAGCGGGCCAAAGTAGATTTTGCCCAGCGCAGCGGCAAGCCCTGAATTCTGCATGCCCACTTCGATAGCCAACGTACGGCAGGTTGACTCGTCGAAACCAAACAGTTTTCCGCCCCAGTAGCCGCCGAGCAGGCCAATGGTGTTATGCAGGATTACGGCGATAATCACCACAAAACCGACGGACGCAATGTGCGCGGCAGAACCCGCTACGACGGCGCTGATGATTGCCAGAATGCACACCATAGAAAATGCGGGAAGATACGGTTCCACGGTTTTTACGACGCGTGGGAACAGGTGGTGAATGACCAATCCCAACGCAATCGGAATGACCACGATCTGCAGGATACTCAGCAACATACCCATCACATCTACCTGGATATGCGCATCGACATACAGCCGTGTCAGCAGCGGTGTGGCGACAACGCCGACCAGCGTTGAAACCGATGAAATAGTCACAGAGAGCGCCACATCGCCTTTTGCCAGATAGATCATGACGTTTGATGCCGTTCCGCTGGCGACGCTCCCGACCAGCACCATCCCTGCGGACAATTCCGGCGGCATATTAAATGCCAGCGCTAAAATCCATGCGGCGAGCGGCATCACCAGATAGTGCAGGAAAATACCCGCCGCGACGGGTGCGGGACGTGAGAGTACGCGTTTAAAGTCGTCCACCTTCAGGTGAACGCCCATGCCGAACATGATCAGCATCAGTAATGATGGCACGAATGGTCCGACGGGCGTAAAGGTGGAGGGCGTGTAATACGCAACAACAGAGAGCAGCAGCGCCCATAACGGGAACAGCCGCGTGAGAGTAGCGAGCATGTTATATTCCTTGCGATTGAAATGTGTTGTGTTGTTATAAAAAAGCCGGGTTCGAGCCCGGCTATAGTTATTGTTTATCGCGTGATGGAATATTATTCAAACAAATTATGGTGCAGTTTCTGGACGACCAACTCGGCTTCGGTGCCCGGCACCAGGAAGCACAGGTTGTGGCTGGATGCGCCGTAGCAAATCATGCGAATGTTGAATGGCTCCAGTACACCGAACACCTCTTTGCCGACGCCGCAGGCTTTCGACAGGTCATTACCAATCAGCGCGACCAGCGCCAGGCCTTCTTCAACTTCAACCCGACACAGGGCAGACAGTTCCATCAGCAGAGACTGTGTTAACAGCGTATCGCCGGTGGAGGTGGAGCCGGTGGTATCCAGCGTCAGCGCCACGCTGACTTCGGATGTGGTGATCAAATCTACCGAGATATTGTGGCGTGCCAGAATGCCGAATACTTCCGCTAAAAAGCCGCGAGAGTGCAGCATATTCAGGCTATGCAGCGTCAACAGCGTTTGTTTACGGCGCAGGGCCAGCGCCCGGAACAGCGGTGGATTCGCGGTTTTATTACATACCAGCGTGCCGCCTGCTTTTGGATCTTTGCTCGAGCCCACAAATACCGGAATATCGCTACGTACGGCAGGTAACAGGGTTGCCGGGTGCAAGACTTTCGCACCGAAGGTTGCCATTTCCGCGGCCTCTTCGAAGGCAATCTCATCGATACGCTGCGCTGCGGGAACAACGCGCGGATCGGTGGTGTAAATGCCAGGAACATCGGTCCAGATATCGACGCGCGTGGCGTGCAGCGCTTCGGCCAGCAGGGCGGCCGTATAATCGCTGCCGCCGCGTCCGAGTGTGGTGGTGCGGCCTTTGCTTTCGCTACCGATAAAGCCCTGAGTAATGACCAGACCTTCGCTCAGCCGCGGGGCAAGCTGGATGGCTGCCAGTTCGGCCAACGCCGCCACATCTGGCTCAGCACGACCAAAGCGATCGTTGGTGCGCATCACTTTACGTACGTCAAACCATTGGGCCTGCACGTTACGCTCGCGCAGGATCTCAACAAACAGCAGGGTAGACATCAGTTCACCGTGGCTGACCAGTTCATCCGTTAGCGCGGTTGAGGTCGCCAGTGAGGCCGCCTCGGCCAGCGTAGTGATGTTTTCCAGCAGACGTTCGATCTCTTCACGGATCACGTTCGGATAACGCAGGCGTTCCAGAATATTGAACTGAATTTGACGAATGGCGTCGAGTTTCTCGAAGCGCTCAGTCGGCTCCAGCCCTTCTGCCAGTGCAACCAGCAGATTGGTAATGCCTGCGGAAGCGGAAAGTACCACTACACGGACATTAGCATCAGAAAGCACTACATCAGCGCTGCGATTCATGGCGTCAAAATCCGCCACGCTGGTACCGCCAAACTTGGAGACAACTACATCAGTCATAACTACCTCGTGTCAGGGAATGAATAGAGCGACCATGGCACATAAGGCAGAACGGAAACCGGTGCAGGCGCAAATGCAAATACCGTATTTATAAATAAAATGTGTAGCTTGCACTGTCAACGCTGGGATTATGCGGATTTTTCATGCTGCAACTGCGTTGAGTAACGGTACTAATAACAACGCTGATAACCGCTATACTTTTTAGCCACGTTTGGCGGATGCCCTGGCAATGGCATTAAAACAATCACACTTTTCTGTGACTGGCGTTACAATCGATCTCAGTCACAATTCTCAAAATCAGAAGAGTATTGCTAATGAAAAACATCAATCCAACGCAGACCTCAGCCTGGCAGGCATTACAAAAACACTTTGAAGAAATGAAAGACGTTACTATCGCGGATCTGTTCGCGAAAGATAGCGATCGCTTCACTAAGTTTTCCGCGACGTTTGACGATCTGATGCTGGTGGATTTCTCCAAAAACCGCATCACTGAGGAGACGCTGGCTAAACTGCAGGATCTGGCGAAAGAAACCGATTTGGCGGGTGCCATCAAGTCCATGTTCTCCGGTGAGAAAATCAACCGCACCGAAGACCGTGCCGTGCTGCACGTGGCGCTGCGCAACCGTAGCAATACGCCTATCATCGTTGACGGCAAAGATGTCATGCCGGAAGTGAACGCGGTGCTGGAGAAGATGAAATCCTTCTCTGAAGCGATCATCTCCGGAAGCTGGAAAGGCTATACCGGTAAAGCCATCACTGATGTAGTAAACATCGGTATCGGCGGTTCTGACCTCGGCCCGTTCATGGTGACCGAAGCGCTGCGTCCGTACAAAAATCACCTGAACATGCACTTTGTGTCTAACGTCGATGGTACGCACATTGCCGAAGTGCTGAAGAAAGTGAACCCGGAAACCACGCTGTTCCTGGTCGCTTCCAAAACCTTCACCACCCAGGAAACCATGACCAACGCCCACAGCGCGCGCGACTGGTTCCTGGCGACCGCAGGCGACAACAAGCACGTTGCCAAACACTTCGCTGCGCTCTCCACTAACGGTAAAGCGGTTGGCGAGTTTGGTATTGATACCGCCAATATGTTTGAGTTCTGGGACTGGGTTGGCGGTCGTTACTCCCTGTGGTCTGCCATTGGCCTGTCCATCATTCTGTCCGTGGGCTTCGACAACTTCGTTGAGTTGCTCTCCGGCGCGCACGCGATGGACAAACACTTCTCCACCACGCCGGCTGAGAAAAACCTGCCAGTGCTGCTGGCGCTGATCGGTATCTGGTACAACAACTTCTTCGGTGCCGAAACCGAAGCGATTCTGCCGTATGACCAGTATATGCACCGTTTCGCGGCCTACTTCCAGCAGGGCAATATGGAATCCAACGGTAAATACGTTGACCGTAACGGCAATGCGGTGGATTACCAGACTGGCCCAATCATCTGGGGTGAGCCGGGTACTAACGGCCAGCATGCGTTCTACCAGCTGATTCATCAGGGCACCAAAATGGTTCCTTGTGACTTTATCGCGCCGGCGATCACCCACAACCCGCTGTCCGATCACCATCCGAAACTGCTGTCGAATTTCTTCGCGCAAACCGAAGCGCTGGCATTCGGTAAATCTCGTGAAGTGGTTGAGCAGGAATACCGCGACCAGGGTAAAGATCCGGCCCAGCTCGAACATGTTGTGCCGTTCAAAGTGTTTGAAGGCAACCGCCCGACCAACTCCATTCTGCTGCGTGAAATCACGCCGTTTAGCCTGGGTGCGCTAATTGCACTGTATGAGCACAAAATCTTTACTCAGGGCGCTATCCTGAACATCTTCACTTTCGACCAGTGGGGCGTGGAGCTGGGCAAACAGCTGGCAAACCGCATTCTGCCAGAGCTGAAAGATGGTTCCGAAGTGAGCAGCCACGACAGTTCTACCAACGGTTTGATTAACCGTTATAAGTCCTGGCGTGCCTGATGGCGCTGCGCTAATCAGGCCTACAGGCGCACACTTGTAGGCCGGATAAGGCGTTTCGCCGCCATCCGGCATTAATGAAATAAAAAAGCCGATATTAATATCGGCTTTTTTTATAAGATTACTCCAGGATATCTACGCCTTTGTTTCATTTCTTAATTGAGCTTAATCCTAAAATAATTCATTCAACGTTGTCATGTCTCTGATATTTTCAGATTTGCCGGATATTGTATTTTTTATTTATATATAATAACTGATTGATTATTTTAATTTTATTATCGACAGATAATTATTTTCTCTCTTGCTGGCTAATTATCCTAAATTCCCGCATGGCGTAATTTGCGCACTTTCGCTTGTGTATACTCGATCTCGCCCGAAATTCTTTTGGGTAAATCTCCATTCATACAATGAAGGGAATTTGTGATGAAAAAAGTTCTGTATGGCCTGTGGGCTATATCTGCGCTTGCGGCGACTTCTGTCTATGCCGCCCCCGTTGAGGTGGGTGAGGCTGCAGGGTCGGCTGCCGCGTCGGTTTCGGCAGGAAGTTCCTCCGCAACCAGCGTGAGCACCGTAAGTTCTGCGGTGGGGGTTGCCCTGGCGGCGACCGGTGGTGGCGATGGCTCTAATACCGGAACCACCACAACAACAACCACCAGTACCCAGTAATACCGGTACGTTTAATTCTAACCACACTTCGGTGTGGTTATTTTGCCGCTGCGGAGAAACGTCGTGAAGCGACCAGCGATCATAATGGTTTGCCTGTTACTGCAGGCGTGCTCAGCCACCACCGAAGGGTTGGGTCATTCGCTATGGGAGAGCGTGTTTGGTACTCCCGGCGTACAGATGACGGACGATGAAATCCAAAACATGCCCTACGCCAGCCAGTACATGCAACTCAACGGCGGTCCCCAGTTGTTTGTGGTACTCGCGTTCGCAGAAAACGGACAGCAAAAATGGGTGACTCAGGATCGGGCCATTCTCGTCACGCAGCATGGGCGCATTGTGAAAACGCAGCTCGGTGGTGACAACCTGATCGAGATGAATAATCTGGCGGCAGACCCGCTCATCAAACCAAATCAAATAATCGATGGCGCAACGTGGACCCGTACGATGGGCTGGACTGAACATCAGCAGGTACGCTATGCCACCGCACGCTCAGTTTTCAAATGGGATGGCGCAGACACCATCAAAGTCGGCAGCGATAACACGCCGGTACGGCTCCTCGATGAAGAGATAACTACCGAACAAACACGCTGGCATAACCGCTACTGGATAGACAGTGAAGGGCAGATTCGCCAGTCGGAACAGTATCTTGGCGCACGTTACTTCCCGGTGAAAACCACGCTGATTAAGGCGGCAAAATCATGATCAAACGAGCCGTACTGGCGCTGCTGTTAAGTCTGAGCACAGCGTCCGTTTTTGCTGCGGGCAGCGTTAAGGTCTTTACCTCCGCCAGCGCAGAGCCAAAAACGCTGACCGGGGCCGAACATCTGCTCGATCTTGTCGGACAGCCGCTGTTGAGCAATAGCTGGTGGCCAGGCGCGGTTATCAGCGAAGAGCGGGCAACCACGGAGGCGCAACGTCAGCAGCAGGCGTTACTGGCGCGCCTGGCGACGCTGAGCGCTGAAGAAAGCGGTGACGATGCCGCGTCTATCAACGCATTACGCCAGCAAATTCAGGCGCTGAAGGTGACCGGCAGACAGATGATTAATCTTGACCCGGATGTGGTGCGCGTCAGCGAGCGAGGCAACCCGCCGTTGCAGGGCCATTACACGCTGTGGGTCGGTCCACAGCCAACTGATATCACGCTGTTTGGCCTGCTAAGCCGCCCAGGTAAACAACCGTTTATGCCCGGGCGTGATGTTGCCAGCTATCTCGATGGGCAAAGTCGGCTCAGCGGTGCAGATCGCAGCTACGCCTGGGTCATCTATCCCGACGGACGCACGCAAAAAGTTTCGGTCGCTTACTGGAACAAACGCCACGTTGAGCCGATGCCCGGCAGCATTATTTTTGTTGGACTCTCTGATGCTGTCTGGAGCAGCGCCCCAGATGAAATCAATGCCGACATTCTTCGCACCCTGACCCAGCGGATACCCGAATAATGAGAAAAACTTACCTGCTCAGCTTACTGGCGCTGGGCGTAAGCGTTGCCTGCCACGGTGAAACCTGGCCCGCGCCCATAGGACCATCACAGTCCGATTTTGGCGGCGTGGGGTTGCTGCAAACCCCAACCGCACGCATGGCGCGTGAGGGCGAAATGAGCCTCAACTACCGCGATAACGATCAGTACCGTTACTACTCAGGGTCGGTGCAGCTTTTCCCCTGGCTGGAAACCACGCTGCGCTACACCGATGTGCGTACCAAACAATACAGCAGCGTGGCGTCGTTTTCTGGCGATCAGACTTACAAGGATAAAGCTTTTGATCTCAAACTGCGGTTGTGGGAAGAGAGCTACTGGCTGCCGCAGGTGGCGGTGGGCGCACGCGATATTGGTGGAACGGGCCTGTTTGACGCGGAGTACATTGTGGCGAGTAAAGCCTGGGGACCGTTTGATTTCTCGCTTGGCCTCGGCTGGGGATACCTTGGGACCAGCGGTAATGTCAGCAACCCGCTGTGCTCCTACAGCGATAAATTCTGTTATCGCGACAATAGCTACAAACAGGCGGGTTCTATCGATGGAAGCCAGATGTTCCATGGTCCGGCATCGTTGTTTGGCGGTGTGGAATATCACACCCCTTGGCAGCCGCTGCGTTTGAAGCTGGAGTATGAAGGTAATAATTATCAGCAGGATTTTGCGGGTAAGCTGGATCAGAAGAGCAAGTTTAACGTCGGCGCTATTTATCGCGTCACCGATTGGGCCGACGTTAACCTCAGCTACGAGCGCGGCAACACTGTTATGTTTGGCTTCACGCTGCGGACTAACTTTAACGATCTGCGACCCGCGTATAATGACAATGCCCGCCCGAAATATCAGCCGCAGCCGCAGGATGCCATCCTGCAACATTCGGTGGTGGCGAATCAGCTAACGCTGCTGAAATACAATGCCGGGCTGGCGGATCCTAAAATCCAGGTGCAGGGCGATACGCTGTATGTGACGGGTGAACAGGTGAAATACCGTGATTCGCGTGAAGGGATCGAACGCGCCAACCGGATCGTGATGAACGATCTCCCCGACGGGATCCGTACGATCCGCATTACGGAAAATCGCCTGAACTTACCGCAGGTGACGACCGAAACGGAGGTTTCCAGCCTCAAGCGCCATCTGGAAGGCGAACCGCTGGGCCATGAAACCCAACTGGCGCAAAAACGCGTTGAGCCTGTGGTGCCGAAAACCACCGAGCAGGGCTGGTATATCGACAAATCACGTTTCGATTTTCACATCGATCCGGTACTTAACCAGTCGGTGGGTGGCCCGGAAAACTTCTATATGTATCAACTGGGCGTGATGGGAACGGCGGATCTGTGGGTCACGGATCACCTGCTGACCACCGGTAGCCTGTTTGCCAACCTTGCCAATAACTACGACAAGTTTAACTACACTAACCCACCGCAGGATTCGCATTTACCGCGGGTGCGTACCCATGTGCGTGAGTATGTACAGAACGACGTCTACGTGAATAACCTGCAGGCCAATTACTTCCAGTCTCTCGGTAACGGATTCTACGGACAGGTTTACGGCGGTTATCTGGAAACCATGTACGGCGGAGCGGGGGCAGAAGTGCTGTATCGTCCGCTGGACAGCAACTGGGCGTTTGGCATTGATGCCAACTACGTGAAACAGCGTGACTGGCGTAGCGCACAGGACATGATGAAGTTCACCGACTACAGCGTGAAGACCGGGCATTTGACGGCATACTGGAATCCTTCGTTTGCTCAGGATGTTCTGGTGAAAGCCAGCGTGGGGCAGTATCTGGCGGGTGATAAAGGCGGCACGCTGGAAGTGGCGAAACGCTTCGATAGCGGCGTGGTTGTTGGCGGCTATGCGACCATCACGAATGCATCGCCGGACGAGTACGGAGAGGGGGATTTCACCAAAGGGGTGTACGTTTCCGTGCCGCTGGATCTTTTCTCCTCTGGTCCAACCCGCAGTCGTGCGGCGATAGGCTGGACACCGTTAACGCGTGATGGTGGTCAGCAGCTTGGACGTAAGTTTGGTTTGTACGATATGACCAGTGACAGGAGCGAGAACTTCCGTTGATGTGCATGTTGATCGCCCGGTGGCGCTACGCTTACCGGGCCTACGGTAGGCCGGATAAGGCAAAGCCGCCATCCGGCAAGAACCATTGTGCGAACAAAATCTAAACAAAAAATATAGATCTCTGTCACATTTTTGCGTTATACAGGAACTTCGCCACTGAGTAAGAGGTGCTGTTATGACGTCGCTATCTCGTCCCCGCGTGGAGTTTATCGCCACCATTTTGCAGACCGTGTTGAATCTGGGGCTGCTGAGTCTGGGCCTGATCCTGGTCGTATTCCTCGGGAAAGAAACGCTGCATCTGGCTGATGTGCTGTTCGCGCCGGAACAAACCAGCAAATATGAGCTGGTGGAAGGGCTGGTGGTTTACTTTCTGTATTTTGAATTTATTGCGCTGATTGTTAAGTACTTTCAGTCAGGGTTTCACTTTCCGCTGCGCTACTTTGTCTATATCGGGATCACGGCGATTGTGCGGTTGATCATTGTCGATCATAAAGCCCCCATGGATGTGCTGATCTATTCTGCGGCGATCCTGCTGCTGGTGATCACCCTGTGGCTGTGCAATTCGAAGCGGTTGAAGCGAGAGTAAAAAAACAACACGCCGTTGGGGCGGCGTGTTGCAGGTCAGGATTATTGTGCAGAGACGGGCTTGGCTTTCTCTGCGGCGGGTTCCCACAGTTCTTCAAGTTCTTCCAGTGTTTTGCCTTTGGTTTCCGGCACGAACTTCCACATGAACAGCGCCGCCAGGATGCCCATACAACCGTAGATCCAGTAGGAGAAACCGTTGTGGAAATGGGAAACCAGCCAGGAGTTTTTGTCCATCATCGGGAAGGTCCAGGAGACGAAGTAGTTCGCCAGCCACTGGGCCGCGACCGCAATGGCGAGTGCTTTACCGCGAATCGCGTTCGGGAAGATTTCTGCCAGCAACACCCAACAAACCGGTCCCCAGGACATGGCGAATGCCGCAACATAAAACAGCATCGACAGCAGCGCCACCAGGCCGGAAGCCTGGGTATAAAACGCGGTACCGAGACTGAACATCCCAATTGCCATGCCGAGTGCGCCAATGATCTGCAGCGGTTTGCGACCAAACTTGTCTACCGTCATGATAGCCAGCACGGTGAAGCTCAGGTTGATTACGCCGACAATAATGGTCTGCAATAGCGCCACATCGGTGCTGGCACCAAGCGTTTTGAAGACTTCCGGCGCGTAGTACAGCACGACGTTAATACCGACAAACTGCTGGAAGATGGACAACATCACGCCGATGACGATCACGCCTGCACCAAACATCAACAAACGACCACCGGTTTTACGGCCATGCTCGAGTGACTGATTAATCTCCTGCATTGCCTGGGTGGCGAGAGTGCTACCCATAATCTTGCGCAGAATACCTTCTGCCTGTTCATGTCTGCCGCGCGCCATCAGCCAACGTGGGCTTTCTGGTACGGTATACAGCAGCAGTAAAAACAGCAGGGCGGGGATACTTTCGGAGGCAAACATATATCGCCAGCCATCGGTATTCAGCCAGTTGGCATCACCAGAACGGGCAATAAAATAGTTAACGCAGTACACCAGCAACTGGCCAAAAATAATCGCGAACTGGTTAAATGACACCAGTTTTCCACGAATATGAGCCGGAGCCAGCTCAGCAATATACATAGGTGAGAGCATTGAGGCTAAACCTACGCCAATACCACCGATGATGCGATAAATAACGAATTCGGGGACGTATCCTGCCAGATAAACAGGCACAGCATTATCGGGGTTTATGGTGGTAAAACCTAATTCCGGCCATGCGGAGCCGATGCCGGAAATAAAAAATAACAGCGCGGCGATTTTCAGCGAATCCCGACGACCAAAGCGGTTACTGCAATACCCGCCCAGCGCACCGCCGATGATGCAACCAATCAGTGCACTGGCAACGCAGAAGCCTAGCAGCGAGTTAGCGGCAGATTCACTTAAGTGTTGTGGGGCAACAAAAACGGTATTTAAGGACTCTACCGTACCGGATATGACCGCAGTATCATAACCAAATAATAAACCTCCTAATGTAGCAACTAGCGTAATCGAAAATATATAGCTGGAATTATATTGGGTATTCATTCAGACCTGCCTTAGACGATACAGCTCTTTTTATCAGTATTGGAGATGGTGGATTTAACAGGCAGGGAAGACAATTATCATTTTTTACATTGCAATTACGTTTTGTCTTTTCTGTGATCTTAGCTCTGTTTAATATGTTGCCAGTCAGGCGGAGAATTGAATTGCAGTGATGGAGAGCACGAAAGGAAATAATCATAACGGCAATGCAAAATAACATAAAAAAAGGGCGCTCCGTAGAGCGCCGAATAACAGTCACAGGTTGGGATAACATAAGTTGAGGGTTGCAGTGGCATTGCCCGTTGCCGGGCGGGGTAACACAACTACTTTGATGAAACTTAACCTTTCACACCACCCGCGGTCAGGCCGTTGACCAGCCAGCGTTGCGCCAGCAGGAACACCAGCGTGATCGGAATGGCGGAAAGTACAGCTGCGGCGGCAAAGTCGCCCCACAAATAGTTCTGTGGATTGAGGTACTGCTGCATACCTACCGCAAGGGTGTAGCTGTTCACATCACGCAGCAGCAGTGATGCGACCGGGACTTCAGTGATTGCGGCAATGAACGACAGAATAAACACGACCGCCAGAATCGGTACCGAGAGCGGCAACAGCACCAGGCGGAATGCCTGCCACGGCGTTGCGCCATCCAGCGCGGCCGCTTCTTCCAGCGAACCGTCAATGGTTTCGAAATAGCCTTTAATCGTCCACACATGCAGTGCGATACCGCCAAGATAGGCGAAGATCACGCCACCGTGGGTGTTGAGACCGATAAACGGAATGTACTGGCCCAGGCGGTCAAACAACGCGTATAACGCCACCAGAGACAGTACCGCCGGGAACATCTGGAAAATCAGCATCCCTTTCAGCAGCGTTGCTTTGCCCGGGAAACGCATGCGGGCAAAGGCATAAGCACAGGTGGTGGAAAGCGTCACGATACCGATCGCGGTAATGGTGGCCACTTTCACTGAGTTCCACAGCCATAACAGCACCGGGAACGGCGGCGGGGTCACGCGGCCATCCGCGTGCTCTACGCTAAAGCCCAGCGCCAGTTTCCAGTGCTCCCAGGAGATGTTTTCTGGGATCAGGCTGCCAGTAGCAAAGTTACCTTCGCGCAGCGAGATGGCGATAACCATCAGCAGCGGGAACATGATCGCCGCAATGAAAATCAGTAGCCCTAAGTGCGTGATTAGAAGGCGGAGCTTCTGAGATTTAGGTTGTACCATAGCCATATTCCGTGCCCTCCTTAGTCGAATTTCATACGTGTGGCTTTCAGGTTCACGATCGCCAGTGCGCCTACCAGCAGGAAGATCAGCGTGGCAATCGCCGCCGCCAGACCGAAGTCCTGCCCGCCACCGCCTTCAAAGGCGATACGGTAGGTGTAGCTCACGAGCAGGTCGGTATAACCGGCTGGCGTGGTGGTGCCAAGTCGATCCGGGCCCCCGTTGGTCAACAGCTGAATCAGCACGAAGTTGTTAAAGTTAAAGGCAAAGCTGGCAATCATCAGCGGCGTTAGCGGCTTAATCAGCAGCGGAAGCGTAATCTTAAAGAAGTTCTGGAACGGGCCTGCGCCATCCATTGCTGATGCTTCATACAGGTCATCAGGAATCGCCTTCAGCAGCCCCATGCACAGGATCATCATGTACGGATAACCCAGCCAGGTGTTGACGATAATAATCATCGAGCGTGCGGTGGTCGGGTCGCTGAACCAGGCCGGTTTGATGCCAAACAGTGTGCTCAGCATCATGTTGATTTCACCAAAGCTTTGGTTGAACAATCCTTTGAAAATCAGAATCGAGATAAACGACGGCACGGCATAGGGCAGGATCAGCAGGACGCGGTAAATCGCTTTACCTTTCAGGGATTCCCATTGCACCAGACAGGCCAGCACCATTCCTACGGCAACGGTCAAAATAACGGTCAGTACCGAGAAGACTACCGTCCAGACAAAGATGGCGAAGAACGGCTTCTGGATGCCTTCATCGGTAAAGACGCGGGTGAAGTTGTCCCACCCAATGGCGACGGTATAGCCTGGACTGAGTTTTTCTGTACCCCAGCTCCCGTCAGCGTTAATCGCCTGATAGTAACCAACATCGTTGTTGGCGCGGTATTTTACGCCGCTCTGGTTATTGGTGAGCGTGCCGTCATCAGCGAGCGTATAGAGCGGCTGCGTGCCGGAGAACTGACGCAGTGAACTCATGATAACTTTGCTGTCATCCGGCAGAATGGCCGTTAACTGCGTCAGCGCCTGACGATTCTGGGTGATGATGCGCAGCGTCGCGCGTTCGCCAGTTGGCAGTGCATCTGCGTCCTTCAGTTGCAGTTTCTGCTCGCCGCCAAATTTAAAGGCGTCGGAAACGTAATTTTTTCCTGTTTCACCGTCGGTAAGGGCCAGTTGCCACTCATCACCCGCCGGATACAAGCCGAAATTATAGGTTTTGCCCGCCTGATATGAACGCTCCATCAGGACTTGTTGAGCGCGTTCAAAGGTCAGCTGGTTAGTGCTGCTGTAGTTGGTAAAGGCAATGGCGATGGTGCAAACCAACGGAAACAGAACAAACAGCCCCATCCCCGCGACGCCAGGATAAACATAACGCCAGGCATAGGCTTTACGGTTAGCGAAAATATACAGGCCTGCAGAGCTTAAAATCAGCGTCATGATGGCAAACAGGTACTCCCCCTGAGCGTACATCAAAACAACAAGGTAACCGACCAGTAGCCCAAGCAGACCCATCACTGACCATTTCAGTGTGTCGCTTTGCCACCAGTGTTTCTTTTTAATGACATCCATGGGGTTCAATCCTCAACAACAATGAAAACCTGTTGGTCAGCGTGCCTGATGGCGCTGCGCTTATCAGGCCTACGGTAAGTTGTAGGCCGGATAAGGCATTTATGCCGCCATCTGGCACGTGTGCTACAGCACTACTTGGTGATACGACCCTGCGCGTCTTTCAGTGCAGCATCAACAGTCTGACGACCGCTGGCTGCGTTGATCACTGCGGTACGAACGGCGTACCAGAATGCTGACATCTGCGGGATGTTCGGCATGATTTCGCCTTTCTGGGCGTTATCCATGGTGGCCGCGATGCGTGGATCTTTTGCTAATTGATCCTGGAAGGATTTCAGCGCAACGGCACCCAGCGGTTTGTCCTTGTTCACTTCATCCAGACCCTGATCGGTCAGCAGGTAGTTTTCGAGGAACTCTTTTGCCAGTTCTTTGTTCGGGCTGGCGGCGTTAATACCGGCGCTCAGTACCCCGACAAACGGTTTAGACGCTTTGCCTTTAAAGGTTGGCAGCAGCGTGACGCCGTAGTTGATTTTGCTCTTGTCGATGTTCGACCATGCCCACGGGCCGTTAATGGTCATCGCGGTATCGCCTTTGTTAAAGGCCGCTTCAGCGATGGAGTAGTCGGTATCCGCGTTCATGTGTTTGTTCTTGATGAGATCAACCAGGAAGGTCAGACCGGCTTTCGCGCCAGCGTTATCCACACCGACGTCTTTCACATCGTACTTGCCGTTTTCAAACTTGAATGCGTAACCACCGTCGGCAGCAATCAGCGGCCAGGTGAAGTACGGTTCTTGCAGGTTGAACATCAGTGCAGATTTACCTTTCGCCTTCAGCTCTTTATCCAGCGCCGGGATTTCTTCCCAGGTTTTTGGTGGGTTCGGCACGAGGTCTTTGTTATAAATCAGCGACAGCGCTTCAACCGCGATTGGGTAGGCAATCAGCTTGCCGTTATAGCGTACGGCATCCCAGGTGAACGGATAGAGTTTGTCCTGGAACGCTTTGTCAGGCGTGATTTCAGCCAGCAGGCCAGACTGTGCGTAACCACCAAAACGGTCATGCGCCCAGAAGATGATGTCCGGGCCATCACCGGTCGCGGCAACCTGCGGGAATTTTTCTTCCAGCTTGTCAGGATGCTCAATGGTGACTTTGATTCCCGTGTCTTTCTCGAATTTTTTGCCCACTTCAGCGAGGCCGTTGTAGCCTTTATCGCCGTTAATCCAGATAACCAGCTTACCTTCTTCAATCTTGGCGAGAGCCGAGGCGGAGAACATCATCGTCGTCAATGCGGACAATGCGAGGATGCGTGCGCCAGTTTTGATTTTCATAGTTCCCATCCTGTTTGGTGATTTTGCAGAGGTGGCTTAACGGTTACTAGTTTCTTTATACGACAACCTCTTTCCATCCTCCTTACCCCTACGCCCCACCCGTTCTTTATGTGATCTGTGTTACATAAATGTGAGTAATGCGTACTGGCGCACATAAAAACCCACTGATTTTTGCAGGCTGCATCACGAAATTCCTCTGAGGCAGGTAGCCAGGGTCTCAGACGCTGCTCTCTCATCCTCCCGCCTCCTCCCCCATAAAAAAGCTGGGGGGTGGAGGATTCACGCCGTTAAGGGATAACGCATAGTCAATCCATCAATGAATGTTGCTGTCGATGACAGGTTGTAACGAAGGGAGAAGGGCATGGCGAGCGTACAGCTGCGAAATGTAACGAAAGCCTGGGGTGACGTGGTGGTATCGAAAGATATCAATCTCGACATTCACGAAGGGGAATTCGTGGTGTTTGTCGGACCGTCAGGCTGTGGTAAGTCAACCTTGCTGCGTATGATCGCCGGACTTGAAACCATTACCAGTGGTGATTTGTTTATCGGGGAGACCCGGATGAACGACATTCCACCCGCTGAACGTGGTGTGGGGATGGTCTTCCAGTCCTATGCGCTGTATCCCCATTTGTCCGTCGCTGAAAACATGTCATTCGGCCTCAAACTCGCTGGTGCGAAAAAAGAGGTGATGAACCAGCGTGTTAATCAGGTCGCGGAAGTGCTGCAACTGGCCCATCTGCTGGAGCGCAAACCCAAAGCGCTCTCCGGTGGACAACGTCAGCGTGTGGCGATTGGCCGTACGTTGGTTGCAGAGCCGCGTGTCTTTCTGTTGGACGAACCGCTGTCAAACCTCGATGCCGCACTGCGCGTCCAGATGCGCATTGAAATCTCCCGCCTGCATAAGCGTCTTGGTCGCACGATGATTTACGTCACCCACGATCAGGTCGAAGCGATGACCCTGGCCGACAAAATTGTGGTGCTGGATGCCGGCCGCGTTGCGCAGGTCGGTAAACCCCTCGAGCTGTACCACTACCCGGCTGACCGCTTTGTTGCCGGGTTTATTGGTTCGCCAAAGATGAACTTCCTGCCGGTGAAAGTGACGGCAACGGCGATCGATCAGGTTCAGGTTGAGCTGCCTAACCGCCAGCAAATATGGCTACCAGTGGAAAGCCGCGCAGTGCAGGTCGGCGCCAATATGT
Organism: Citrobacter sp. wls619; assembly: GCF_005281345.1. Taxonomy (GTDB): domain Bacteria; phylum Pseudomonadota; class Gammaproteobacteria; order Enterobacterales; family Enterobacteriaceae; genus Citrobacter. The sequence continues at coordinate 64,737 of NZ_SZXJ01000005.1, read as the reverse complement.
CTTTAGGTATCCGCCCGGAACATCTGCTGCCCAGTGATATTGCTGATGTCACCCTCGAAGGTGAAGTACAGGTAGTCGAGCAGTTGGGTCACGAAACACAAATCCATATCCAGATCCCCGCCATCCGTCAGAACCTGGTTTACCGCCAGAACGACGTGGTGTTGGTAGAAGAGGGTGCCACATTCGCTATCGGCCTGCCGCCAGAGCGTTGCCATCTGTTCCGTGAGGATGGCACTGCATGTCGTCGGTTGCATCAGGAGCCGGGCGTTTAAGGTCCCCATAAAAAAACGAAACGCAAAACCATTCGTAGTTGCAGAAGGTGGCAGCGTTTAAAGAAAAGCAATGATCTCAGGAGATAGAACGATGATTACTCTGCGCAAACTCCCTCTGGCGGTTGCTGTAGCAGCAGGCATTATGTCTGTTCAGGCAATGGCTGTGGATTTCCATGGTTATGCTCGTTCCGGCATTGGCTGGACAGGTAGCGGCGGTGAACAACAGTGTTTCCAGGCAACTGGTGCCCAAAGTAAATACCGTCTTGGTAACGAATGTGAAACCTATGCGGAAATCAAATTAGGTCAGGAAGTGTGGAAAGAGGGCGATAAGAGCTTCTACTTCGACACCAACGTTGCCTACTCCGTTGCACAGCAGAATGACTGGGAAGCGACCGATCCTGCTTTCCGCGAAGCCAACGTGCAGGGTAAAAACCTGATTGAATGGCTGCCGGGTTCCACCATCTGGGCCGGTAAACGTTTCTATCAGCGTCATGACGTCCATATGATCGACTTCTACTACTGGGATATTTCAGGTCCTGGTGCCGGTATTGAAAACATCGATCTGGGCTTCGGTAAACTGTCTCTGGCCGCAACCCGTTCTCAGGAAGCGGGTGGTTCTTACACCTTCAGTAGCCAGAATATCTACGACACATCCAAAGATACCGCGAACGACGTATTCGACATGCGTTTAGCGCAGATGGCCATTAACCCGGACGGCATGTTGGAACTGGGTGTTGACTACGGTCGTGCGAATAAAACTGACGGTTATAGCTACGCGGATAGCGCGTCTAAAGATGGCTGGATGTTCACTGCAGAACATACTCAGAGCATGCTGAAGGGCTATAACAAGTTCGTGGTTCAGTATGCAACTGATGCGATGACCACGCAGGGTAAAGGTGGCTCGCAGGGTACTTACGGTTCAACCTTCGATACCCAGGCAACACCAAATGATCCCGTTATCCATCATATAAACAACAACATCAATAACAACGGTAGCCTGGTGCGCGTACTTGACCACGGTGCTATCTCTCTGGGCGACAAGTGGGACCTGATGTACGTCGGTATGTATCAGAATATCGACATGGATAACGACCTGGGTACTGAATGGTACACCGTGGGTATTCGTCCGATGTACAAATGGACGCCAATCATGAGCACCCTGATGGAAGTCGGCTACGACAACGTCAAATCTCAACAGACTGGCGATCGCAACAGCCAATACAAAATCACCCTGGCGCAACAGTGGCAGGCAGGCGATAGCATCTGGTCTCGTCCGGCAATCCGCGTCTTTGCAACCTATGCCAAATGGGATGAAGAATGGGGCTACGTGAAAAACGGAGATTCGGTCTCTAAATATGCTGCTGCAACCAACTCCGGTATCAGCACAACCAGCCGTGGCGATAGCGACGAGTGGTCCTTCGGTGCCCAGATGGAAATCTGGTGGTAATCCAGCATTAACCTGACGTAATGACCTAAAGAGGGGCGTAAGCCCCTCTTACTTACGGTTTAGCGCGCTATTGCCTGGCCACCGCTGAACCCATGCTATCTGAGGTGATAACAATGAAAATGAAGAAAAGTCTCGTTGCCCTTTGTTTATCGGCAGGGTTATTTGCCAGCGTTCCTGGAATCAGCCTGGCCGATGTGAATATCGTTCCGCAGGACACCGCCGCTGCACCGTCGATTCCGACGGCTGCATTGCAACAGCTGACCTGGACGCCAGTCGACCAATCGAAAACCCAGTCAACCCCGTTGGCGACAGCGGGACAGCGTCTGGACATTGCCGGTATTAGCGGCCCGGTTGCCGCCTATAGCGTACCGGCCAACATTGGTGAACTGACCCTGACGCTGAGCAGTGAAGTTAACAAACAAACCAGCGTATTTGCGCCAAACGTTTTAATTCTTGATCAGAACATGACGCCATCTGCGTTCTTCCCCAGCAGTTACTTTACCTACCAGGCACCGGGTGTAATGAGTGCGGATCGCCTGGAAGGGGTGATGCGTCTGACGCCTGCACTGGGACAACAAAAGCTTTATGTTCTGGTCTTTACTACTGATAAAGATCTCCAACAGACCACCACGCTGCTTGACCCGGCGAAAGCGTATGCCAAGGGCGTGGGCAACGCTGTTCCGGATATTCCGGACCCGATTGCTCGCCATACTACCGATGGCCTGGTGAAACTACAGGTGAAAACTAACAGCACCTCCAGCGTGCTGGTTGGGCCGTTATTTGGTTCCTCTGGCCCGGGGCCGGTGACGGTGGGTAATACCGCAGCGCCTGCGGTGGCTTATGCGGCTCCGGCTGCCGCGGTAGCCGCGCCGGCACCGCAACCCGTGAAGAAAAGTGAACCGGTGCTGAATGACACTGAGAACTATTTTAACCAGGCGATTAAGGATGCCGTGGCGAAAGGTGATGTTGATAAAGCGCTGAAGCTGCTTGATGAAGCTGAACGTCTGGGATCCAAATCTGCCCGTTCCACCTTTATCAGCAGTGTAAAAGGCAAGGGGTAACCATCTCCCCACATTGTTGATTTTGCAACAACTGGTGCGTCTCCTGGCGCACCTTTTTTTATCCTTCGATGCTACTTGTTACACTTATGTTGCCCTACCGATCACTTAATCGTGTTTGCTCACCCCGCAAAGCCTTTTCTGCGATACAATGCCCTCAGGTTATGAATCGGAGAGTAAGGCATGCCACACCCCGCGTTAACGCAACTGCGTGCTCTGCGTTATTTTGATGCGATCCCGTCGCTTGACCCCCAATTGCTCGACTGGTTGTTACTGGAAGATTCCATGACCAAACGTTTTGAGCAGCAGGGAAAACAGGTCACCGTAACATTGATACGAGAAGGATTCGTTGGGCAAAATGAGGTCACTGAAGAGTTGACGCTGTTGCCGGCAGAATCCCGCTATTGGTTGCGGGAAATCCTGTTATGCGCGGATGGTGAGCCGTGGCTTGCCGGTCGGACTGTCGTGCCGGAATCCACCTTGTGCGGCCCCGAACTGGCTTTACAAAATCTGGGGAAAACCCCGCTCGGGCGCTATCTGTTTACATCATCGACATTGACCCGCGATTTTATTGAGATTGGCCGCGATGCAGCGCTGTGGGGACGTCGTTCCCGCCTGCGGCTGAGCGGTAAGCCGCTGATGCTTACCGAGCTTTTTTTGCCTGCATCGCCGTTGTACTGAGAGGAAGATAAAGATGGAGTGGAGTCTGACGCAGAATAAGCTGCTGGCGTTTCACCGCTTGATGCGTACGGATAAGCCAATCGGTGCCTTACTGCTGCTCTGGCCGACGCTGTGGGCGCTGTGGGTAGCGACCCCTGGCGTACCGCAATTGTGGATACTGGCGGTGTTTGTCGCCGGTGTGTGGCTGATGCGCGCCGCCGGCTGCGTGGTGAATGATTATGCCGACAGGAAATTTGACGGACACGTCAAACGCACCGCAAACCGGCCGCTGCCGAGCGGTGCAGTCACGGAGAAAGAGGCCCGAACGCTGTTTGTTGTGCTGGTGTTGCTCGCCTTTCTGCTGGTTCTGACTCTTAACACGATGACGATTTTGTTGTCCGTTGCGGCGTTAGCACTGGCGTGGGTTTATCCCTTCATGAAACGCTATACGCACCTGCCGCAGGTGGTGCTGGGGGCGGCGTTTGGCTGGTCTATTCCCATGGCGTTTGCCGCCGTCAGTGAATCTGTACCGCTGAGCTGCTGGTTGATGTTCCTCGCCAACATTCTCTGGGCGGTGGCGTATGACACCCAGTATGCGATGGTTGATCGTGATGACGATCTGAAGATTGGCATTAAATCGACCGCCATTCTGTTCGGTCAGAACGACAAGCTGATTATTGGCATTCTGCAGGTCGGTGTTTTGGCGCTGATGGCGACGGTGGGTTGGTTAAACGGGTTGGGGCTGGGCTATTACTGGTCACTGCTGGTGGCGGGCGCGCTGTTTGTGTATCAGCAGAAACTGATTGTCGATCGTGAACGGGATGCCTGCTTTAAAGCGTTTATGAACAATAACTATGTGGGGCTGGTGCTGTTCTTAGGGCTGGCGATGAGCTACTGGCACCTTTGAGTTTGGCTTAGCCCGCAAAATAAAAACCGGTCATTTCATTTTGACCGGTTTTTTTATGCTTACTCGCCCTGCGTTGCGCTTTCGATGGTCAGACGCACATCGGATGTGACCAGCTCGGCCAGCATCTGATAGATCTTCATCGTTTCTTCCGGTTCGGCATCACCGGTATCGCTGATGTAGCCCTCGTCACGCAGCGTCAGCACCAGGGAGCTGAACACGGCTTTATCGAAGAACTCAGGCGCGTTGATACCGTGCAGCACGGAAAGACGTTGCGCCACGGTGCGGCTCTCTTTCTCCAGTGTGCTGCGGTTGATGGACGGGTTCGCACTCAGCAGCCAGAAGGTAATGGCATAGCGCTGTAGCGTTTCACGTGCGCCCGCAGCCAACAGCTGCAGCGTGCGAGAATGAACCGGGTTGATATGCAGTTCATCGTTCTGCAGGGTTATCAGACCCTGACGCTGCATTTCGCTGGCCAGCTCATCAATCACGCCGGCTAGCTCATCACGCTCCCAACGCAGGAACAGCTCTGCTTTCAGCATCGGGTACAGCGCATCAATATGCTGCTGCAATGCGGCGCGTGAAATTCGACGGTGCTGAGTCACAATCGCGGCCATCAACGAAGGCAGAACCAGCATGTGCGCAATGTTGTTGCGGTAGTAGGTCATCAGTACCGCCTGCTCGCGCGGCAGAATGATGATGTCACCGATCGTGTCTTTCTCAACCTCAAACTTGTTCATCTGCAAGGCGTGGTCGATCAGTTCACTGGCACTTTGTGTCGGCACTGTCGTATCCGAAGCATACGGTACATTGCGTAACAGGCTCAGGTAGCAATCGAGCTGTTCGGTTAGCTGCTCGCGGGTCAGAGAACGCTGACGGGAAGCCAGTAACGCGGTACAACACAGGTTCATGGCGTTGGCCGCGCCCGCGTTGTTAATGCGTACCATCAGATCGGCAGCAATGTTATTCACCGTCGGCGTCAGCCAGGCCGGGCGAATAGACTCGATAGGATCGATAGATTCACGCCACTCCGGCACATGCTGATTCAGGTAGGTCATCAATGGCATAGGTTCGCCAAAGTTGACATAGCCCTGACCCAGGTTACGCAGCTTGCTTAAGCCACGCAGCATTTGTGGCAGGCTCTCTTTCTCTTTGGTCGCGCCACGCAGCTCTTTGGCGTAAGTTCCCACTTCCATCACATGCTCATAGCCGATGTAAATCGGAACGAGGGTAATTGGACGCGTACCGCCGCGCAGCATCGCCTGAATAGTCATCGACAGCGTGCCAGTTTTCGGGTCGAGCAGACGACCGGTACGTGAGCGACCACCTTCGACAAAGTATTCAACCGAGTAACCGCGGCTGAACAACTCGCCCAGGTATTCGCGAAATACGGTGGAATAGAGCTTATTGCCTTTAAATGTACGACGAATAAAGAACGCGCCCAGACGGCGGAAAATCGGACCTGCCGGCCAGAAGTTCAGGTTGATCCCTGCCGCGATATGCGGTGGAACCAGCCCCTGATGGTACAGAACATACGACAGCAGCATGTAGTCCATATGGCTGCGGTGGCACGGCACATAGACGATTTCATGCCCGTCGTGCGCCAGTTGGCGTACGCGCTCGGCATTGTGAACATTAATCCCCTGGTACAGTCGGTTCCAGGTAAAGCCCAGGATACGGTCCGTCAGGCGGATCATCTCATAGGAGAAGTTCGCGGCAATCTCTTCCATCAATGCGATAGCGTTTTGCTGTGCTTTTTCATGGGAGATTTTTTTGCTGCGTGCTTCATCTTCCACCGCGCGAGCGATGGCTTTTGAGGCCAGCAGTTTATTAAACAGATCCTGGCGGGCAGGGAGGCGAGGGCCAACCGCGGCTAAGCGCTGGCGGGCAAAGTGCATACGCGCCACGCGTGCCAGTTTCTGTGCGATAGTTTTATCTGTGCCGTGTTCGTCTGCCATGCGGCGCAGGGAGACGGAAGGTGAGAAGCGGACAAAACTGTCGCGCCCCAGCCAGGAGACGGCAAAGAATTTCTGCACGCCATTCAGCATGCGCAGTGGCGGATTGACTTCGCCTTTCTCGCGCCCTGGAGCACGGCCAAACATCACCGACACCGGCACCATCTGCACATCCAAATCGGGGTTGCTGCGATGCAGATCGAGATAGTTATGGAACAGCTTGATGGACTCTTCTTTTGGCGTGTAATAGGTGAATACACGCGGGCCGCCGTGTATAAACACGTAGCGCGGCAGCAAAGTCCCGTCTATCTCCAGCGGTTCCAGGGGATCGGGGAGGTCGTGCACCAGACATTGGGCACGCAGTGTCAGCAAGTCAGCTTTTGAGTTGTACGGTAAGACGTACATAATGGGACGAGAGGTATCGAGTCCCAATTCCGGGGCGGGTTCCGCCGGGATAGACTTGCTTTTTACCAGGATGCTTAATGGTAAATTCAGTAATTTGTAGTAAATTCGTGGCCAGCCGGACATAAACGATGTAAAGCCTCTGGTTAATAATGCAAATGCGCTGCAAGGATATCAGAAAGTTTAGTGAATTTCTGTGGTATCCCGTCATACTTCGCGCAGCTTTGCTTATGCCCTGAAACAAACAGGGTAACGAGACAATAATACTCACGCTAATAATGTAAAAAGGTTCTTTTGATGGCCAATAATACCACTGGATTCACTCGGATTATCAAAGCAGCAGGCTATTCCTGGCAAGGTTTCCGCGCCGCATGGATCAATGAGGCGGCATTCCGTCAGGAAAGCGTTGCCGTACTGTTGGGGGTGGCAATTGCCTGCTGGCTGGACGTTGACGCGATTACCCGCGTACTGCTGATTGGTTCGGTGATGCTGGTGATGATCGTTGAAATTCTGAATAGCGCCATTGAGGCGGTCGTCGACCGAATTGGTTCTGAGTATCACGAGCTTTCTGGCCGGGCGAAAGATATGGGATCGGCTGCAGTATTGCTGTCTATTTTTGTCGCTCTGATCACCTGGGGCATCCTGTTGTGGTCGCATTTGCGATAAAGATTCCACAACTTCATAAATCTCCTGTTTTTTGTGCAGTTTGCGGTTCCAAATTCGCCTTTAGCTGTATATACTCACAGCATAACTGTATATACACCCAGGGGGCGGAATGAAAGCGTTAACGGCCAGGCAGCAAGAGGTGTTTGATCTCATTAGGGATCACATCAGCCAGACAGGTATGCCACCGACGCGTGCGGAGATCGCGCAGCGTTTGGGGTTCCGTTCCCCAAACGCGGCTGAAGAACACCTGAAAGCGCTGGCGCGTAAAGGTGTGCTGGAAATCGTTTCTGGCGCATCGCGTGGTATTCGCCTGCTGCAGGAAGAAGAGGAAGGTTTACCGCTTGTTGGTCGTGTCGCGGCCGGTGAGCCACTTCTGGCACAGCAGCACATTGAAGGCCATTACCAGGTTGACCCCTCACTGTTCAAACCGAACGCCGACTTTCTGCTGCGCGTCAGCGGTATGTCGATGAAAGATATCGGGATTATGGATGGCGATTTACTGGCTGTGCATAAAACGCAGGACGTACGTAACGGCCAGGTCGTTGTTGCCCGTATTGATGATGAAGTCACGGTTAAGCGCCTGAAAAAGCAGGGCAACAAGGTTGAACTTCTGCCAGAAAACAGCGAGTTTAAGCCAATCATCGTTGATCTGCGTGAGCAAAGCTTCACTATTGAAGGGTTGGCTGTTGGCGTGATTCGTAACGGTGAATGGCTGTAATGATCTGCTGATTTCCTGTAGGCCGGAAAGGGCGTTTACGCCGCTCTCCGGCAAATTACCCGATGACGCTACGCTTATCGGGTCTACAAAAACGCGTTAATTTCTTTTCAGGCTCCTTTCCATGCCTTTCTTTACCTCCTCTGATAAAGCACTTTGGCACCTTGCCTTACCGATGATTTTCTCCAACATCACTGTTCCACTGCTGGGGCTGGTGGACACGGCGATGATTGGTCATCTGGATAGCCCGGTTTACCTTGGCGGCGTTGCCGTTGGCGCAACAGCGACCAGTTTTCTCTTTATGCTGCTGCTGTTTTTACGCATGAGTACCACCGGTCTGACAGCCCAGGCGTTCGGCGCGAAAAATCCGCAGGCACTGGCACGCGCGCTGGTTCAGCCGCTGATGCTGGCGTTGGGTGCCGGATTGCTTATTGCACTGTTTCGCGCACCGATTATCAGCCTGGCGTTGCATATCGTGGGAGGTAGCGAAGCGGTGCTGGAGCAGGCCCGAAGGTTCCTGGAAATCCGCTGGCTCAGCGCGCCCGCCTCACTGGCCAATCTGGTGCTGCTTGGCTGGCTGCTTGGCGTCCAGTATGCGCGTGCGCCGGTTATCCTGCTGATTGTTGGCAATGTGCTTAACATCGCGCTCGATTTGTGGCTGGTGATGGGCCTGCATATGAACGTGCAGGGCGCGGCGCTGGCGACGGTGATTGCCGAGTATGCCACTTTGCTGATCGGCCTGATGATGGTACGTAAAGTCCTGCATTTGCGCGGAATTTCACTGGCAATGCTGAAGCAGGCGTGGCGTGGAAACTTCCGCCGTTTACTGGCGCTTAACCGCGACATCATGCTGCGCTCGCTGCTGCTGCAACTCTGTTTTGGCGCTATCACGGTGCTGGGCGCGCGTCTGGGGGGCGATATCATTGCGGTTAATGCCGTTCTGATGACCCTGCTGACGTTCACCGCCTACGCGCTGGACGGATTTGCCTATGCAGTAGAAGCGCACTCTGGCCAGGCCTATGGGGCACGCGATGGTAGCCAGTTGCTGGATGTCTGGCGGGCAGCTTGCCGACAGTCGGGTATCGTGGCGATCCTGTTTTCCCTGGTCTATGCCCTGTTCGGCGAGCAGATTGTGGCGCTATTGACCTCGCTGCCGCAGATCCAACTGCTGGCCGATCGCTATCTCATCTGGCAGGTGATTTTACCGCTGGTGGGCGTCTGGTGTTATCTGCTGGACGGGATGTTTATTGGCGCAACGCGTGCCGCGGAAATGCGTAACAGCATGGCCGTTGCGGCCGCGGGTTTCGCGTTAACGCTACTGACTTTACCGTGGCTTGGAAACCACGGCTTGTGGCTGGCGTTAACCGTTTTTCTCGCGCTGCGCGGGCTTTCACTGGCCTTCATCTGGCGACGTCACTGGCGTAATGACACCTGGTTTGCCTGATGCTTATGGTTAAAAATTCTGAATAGTAAATAAAACCCAGAATCCCTGACTACACTTATTATCACGCCCGGCAAAAACAGCATGTATCCGGGCGCAGCACTCTCGCTATTCACAACCTAACGATGAGGACTTGATGATGAATAAAGACGAAGTCAGCGGTAACTGGAAACAGTTCAAAGGTAAAGTGAAAGAGCAATGGGGCAAACTGACCGATGATGATATGACGGTCATTGAAGGTAAACGCGACCAGCTGGTAGGTAAAGTCCAGGAACGATACGGGTACGCGAAAGATCAGGCGGAGAAAGAAGTTAAAGATTGGGAAAAACGCAACGATTACCGCTGGTAATTAACCCCTCCCTCCTGAGAGTACAAGGATGTACGCTCTTTTATTTACCGCCCGACTTTCTTCTTCACCTGAATGGTATGGTCATGCTGGCAATCGCCAGGATGGCGGCATGATTCCACTTCCACACATGCCGGACACAGGCCGTGGGCCTCAATCACGTTATGGCGCAGAGCAAATCCCATTTTAGCTGCCAGCGTATGCATAATATCTTCCACGCCTTCCGCACACTCTTCTTTTACCACGCCACAGCGGTCACAGATGAACATTGCCGAGCTATGGGTTGGCTGATCGAACAGATGACAGAGCACATAGCTGTTGGTGGATTCCACTTTGTGCACAAAACCTTGTTCAAGCAGAAAATCGAGCGCACGATACACGGTAGGGGGTTTGGCCTGCGGCTCGGTTTCCCGCAGCAGATCAAGCAGATCATAGGCGCTGATCGCCCCTTCCTGCAGGCTCATCAGGCGCAGCACTTCGAGGCGTTGTGGCGTTAGTCGCACGTTACGTTGCACACAGAGTTTTTCAGCTTGAGCCAATAACTCCTGCGTGGTGGTTTTGTCCATTTGGCGCCTCGATTTGTGTGGAAGGTTAATCCCTTACTTTATCATGTTCTGCTTAAAACGCCGAGATCCACCGCTGTGTGCTATACCTGACGCATCGCAACACTGGAAAATTAACATGAAAAGACCCGATTGTATTCGCCACTGGCGTGAAGTTGAGGGGCCTGATGACGCCACCTATCCAGGCAGCGATGAGCTTTTTTCTATTGGCGCGCCGCTGGCCCGCAGGTTGGGGTTAGGGCGACTCGGTATTCATCACGAACGCCTGCCGCCGGGGCGTCGTACTTCTTATCCACACGCTGAAAGCGATGAAGAAGAGTTCATCTACGTGCTGGAAGGCTACCCGGAAGCCTGGATAAATGGTTACTTATGGAGGCTGGAACCCGGCGATAGCGTCGGTTTTCCGGCAGGAACCGGTGTGTGCCACACTTTTATCAACAACACCAGCGACGAAGTGCGGCTGCTGGTCGTCGGTGAGGCGAACAAGAAGCATAACCGCATCTACTATCCGCTCAATCCGGTCTATGCGGTCACGCGTGAGGATCGCTGGGTTGACCATCCTCCACAGTTTTTTGGTCCACACGACGGAAAACCTGGGCGGAAATGACGATCCACGCGGACGAAGGGCGCTATCCACGACGATGTGGCTCACTATCGCAACGGTCTATGCTATAGTAGCGCCCCTTTTTTAACCGGATGCTTGAATATTCGCCATGCTGCCTGAATCTCAGTCTACCGCTTTTCCCGCTCATCGTTTTTCTATCGCGCCGATGCTCGACTGGACGGACAGACACTGCCGCTACTTTTTGCGCCTGTTGTCCCGTCAGACGTTGCTCTATACGGAGATGGTGACCACCGGGGCAATTATTCATGGCAAAGGCGATTACCTGGCGTATAGCGAAGAAGAACATCCGGTTGCACTGCAGCTAGGTGGGAGCGATCCGGCCGCGCTGGCCCAGTGTGCAAAGTTGGCTGAAGCACGAGGTTATGACGAGATTAACCTCAACGTCGGCTGCCCTTCCGATCGCGTACAAAACGGGATGTTTGGCGCTTGCCTGATGGGGAATGCGCAACTGGTCGCCGATTGCGTGAAGGCGATGCGCGATGTGGTGTCGATTCCGGTGACGGTGAAAACGCGTATCGGCATTGATGACCAGGACAGCTACGAATTCCTGTGTGACTTCATCAATACGGTTTCCGGTAAAGGTGAGTGTGAGATGTTTATCATCCACGCCCGCAAGGCCTGGCTGTCCGGGTTAAGCCCGAAAGAAAACCGTGAGATCCCGCCGCTGGATTATGACCGTGTTTATCAGTTGAAGCGTGATTTCCCGCACCTGACGATGTCGATTAACGGTGGAATTAAATCACTGGAAGAAGCAAAAACGCATCTGCAATATATGGACGGCGTAATGGTGGGTCGGGAAGCCTATCAAAACCCGGGGATTCTGGCATCGGTCGACCGTGAAATTTTTGCTGCGACTACTCCGGATGCTGACCCTGTCGCCGTGGTGCGCGCCATGTATCCCTATATTGAGCGGGAGCTGAGTCAGGGGACGTATCTGGGGCATGTGACCCGCCATATGCTCGGGTTGTTCCAGGGAATTCCAGGCGCACGCCAGTGGCGTCGTTATCTGAGTGAAAATGCACATAAAGCCGGGGCCGATATTAACGTTCTGGAACATGCGCTGAAACTGGTCGCAGATAAGCGTTAATTTCTCACCAAAAGTTAGTCAATTTCACCACGCCCTGCGTTTCATCGTGGGGCGTTTTCGTTATAAATCAATGCATTAATTTTGGCATGTTTCTTGTAATGCAATGGAGAGAATTTCATTTCGGGAGAGCGTCATGCTGGAACTACTTTTTGTGATTGGCTTTTTTATCATGCTGATGGTCACTGGCATATCACTGTTGGGCATCCTCGCCGCGCTGATGGTGGCGACGGCAGTGATGTTCCTCGGTGGGATGTTTGCGTTGATGATTAAACTGCTTCCCTGGCTGCTGCTGGCCGTCGCCGTGGTGTGGGTGATTAAGGCGATAAAAGCGCCAAAAGTCCCACAGTATCAGCGCAATAACCGCCGCTTTTACTAAGGTATTGAGCGGTGCGTCACAACCTGCAACATTGCCTTTAGAACCAAATAGGAATTGATTATCAAATCTGTCACTATTGCGTGGTTAACGAATTCATCGAGCTGTACCCTACATACAGCCGAACTAAAAAAGAAAGGGCTTCCTGCGGGAAGCCCTAATTCTTTCTTTCCCCGTCATAATTCAAACCGCAGGTGTGTTGGCTGCTTGAATTATTTAAGAGGGAAGTCTCACGGGATCAGCAAACTCGATCCTTGCGTGACCCGGCTTTCCAGCACTTCATGAGCACGCTGCGCGTCGTGCAGTGCGAATGTCTGACCAGGCGCGACACCCACTTTAATCACCCCACTGGCAATCAATGAGAAAAGCTCATTGCTGGCTTCGGTTAATTCGTGGCGGTTGGTGATGTAACCCTGCAGAGAAGGGCGCGTGACATACAGCGAGCCTTTCTGATTCAGAATACCTAAGTTAACGCCAGTTACCGGCCCGGAGGCGTTGCCAAAGCTGACCATCAATCCCCGGCGTTGCAGGCAATCCAGTGAGGCTTCCCAGGTATCTTTCCCCACCGAGTCGTATACCACCCGCACTTTTTTACCGCCGGTTATCTCCTTAACCCGTTCGACGATACTTTCTTCACGGTAGTTAATCACCTGCCATGCACCGGCCTGCTGCGCTATTTGCGCCTTCTGCGCATTGCCGACAGTACCAATCAGCTTCGCTCCCAGCGCTTTTGCCCACTGGCAGGCAATCAGCCCAACGCCGCCCGCTGCAGCATGGAACAAGAAGGGCTCGTCGGGCTGGATTTCATAGGTTTTACGTAACAGATAAAAAACCGTTAACCCTTTCAGAAATGAGGCCGCTGCCTGCTCAAAAGAGATGGCATTAGGCAGAATGGCGGCTTTATCGGCTGGCACGTTGTGCACAGAACTGTACGCGCCAAGTGTTGACTGGGCATACACCACACGGTCGCCAACTTTAATGTGCGTCACTTTGCTGCCGACTTTGCTGACCACGCCTGCGGCTTCTGTGCCCAGACCACTGGGTAACGAGGGAGGCGGATAAAGTCCACTGCGGATGTAGGTATCGATGTAGTTGATGCCAATCGCTTTGTTCTCGACCTGGATTTCATGTTCCGCCGGGTCAACGGGCGTAAACTCCACAGCCTTCAGTACATCAGGGCCGCCGTGCTTGTGAAATTCAATACGTGTTGCCATGCTTCCTCCAGAAATGTGGTAATCTTTCGACCCAATCATTATCTCGGTAACTCCATTCACTATGGCAGGAAATAAACCCTTCAACAAACAACAGACTGATGCTCGTGAGCGCGATCTGCAGGTCGCCGGGCTGAAAGTACCGCCGCACTCGATTGAAGCGGAACAGTCGGTGTTGGGCGGTTTAATGCTGGATAACGAACGCTGGGACGATGTCGCCGAGCGCGTGGTGGCGGAGGATTTTTACACCCGCCCGCATCGGCATATTTTCACCGAAATGCATCGCCTGCAGGAGATGGGAAAACCTATCGACCTGATTACGCTGGCAGAGTCGCTGGAAGTTCAGGGACAACTGGACAGCGTCGGCGGTTTTGCATACCTGGCTGAGTTATCTAAAAACACGCCAAGTGCGGCGAATATTAGCGCCTATGCTGATATCGTCCGCGAACGCGCCGTTGTTCGTGACATGATTTCGGTGGCCCATGAAATTGCGGAGGCTGGTTTCGATCCGCAAGGGCGCTCCAGTGAAGACCTGCTGGATCTCGCGGAATCCCGCGTCTTTAAAATCGCCGAAAGCCGTGCCAATAAAGACGAAGGCCCGAAAAATATTACCGATGTGCTCGACGCCACCGTCGCGCGTATTGAACAGCTGTTCCAGCAGCCGCACGACGGCGTCACCGGGGTGAATACCGGCTATGACGACCTCAACAAAAAGACCGCGGGTCTACAGCCGTCGGACTTGATTATTGTCGCGGCACGTCCGTCAATGGGCAAAACGACATTTGCAATGAACCTCGTCGAAAATGCGGCGATGTTGCAGGATAAGCCGGTTCTTATCTTCAGTCTTGAAATGCCCTCAGAACAGATCATGATGCGTTCTTTGGCCTCGCTCTCACGCGTAGACCAGACCAAAATCCGTACCGGTCAACTGGATGATGAAGACTGGGCGCGAATTTCCGGAACAATGGGTATTTTGCTGGAGAAACGAAACATCTATATTGATGACTCCTCCGGTCTGACGCCAACGGAAGTGCGTTCGCGCGCGCGCCGTATCGCCCGTGAGCACGGCGGTATCGGACTGATCATGATCGACTACCTGCAGCTGATGCGTGTGCCGTCGCTTTCCGATAACCGTACGCTGGAAATTGCCGAAATTTCCCGCTCGCTGAAAGCGTTAGCGAAAGAACTGCATGTGCCGGTGGTGGCGCTGTCACAGCTTAACCGCTCTCTGGAACAACGTGCTGACAAGCGTCCGGTCAACTCAGATTTACGTGAATCAGGCTCCATCGAGCAGGATGCCGACTTAATCATGTTTATCTATCGTGATGAGGTTTATCACGAAAACAGCGATCTGAAAGGGATCGCAGAAATCATTATTGGTAAGCAACGTAACGGCCCAATCGGTACGGTACGTCTGACGTTTAACGGACAGTGGTCACGATTCGACAATTATGCGGGCCCACAATACGACGACGAATAAATCTCCGTCATCCTTCATGCTGCAGATGCGTTGACTACGCCTGTTCACCCTGGTCACTTAGTTTACTAAGCTCCCTGGGATTCTCAGGCTTGTCGCCTTTCTGCAACACGAATGATTTAGGCGATTCTTTTATTAAGGAATTAAAATGCAAGCGGCAACTGTTGTCATTAACCGCCGCGCTCTGCGACACAACCTGCAACGTCTGCGTGAACTGGCACCTGCCAGTAAACTGGTTGCGGTCGTGAAAGCGAACGCTTACGGCCATGGTCTGTTAGAGACCGCGCGAACGCTCCCGGATGCGGATGCTTTTGGTGTCGCTCGTCTTGAAGAAGCTCTGCGGCTACGCGCGGGTGGGATCACGCAACCTATCCTGCTGCTGGAAGGTTTTTTTGATGCTTCCGATTTGCCGACCATCTCCGCGCAGCGTCTGCATACTGCCGTACATAACCAGGAGCAGCTCGATGCTCTGGAAGCGGCCGATCTGGCTGAACCTGTCACTGTCTGGATGAAGCTCGACACGGGCATGCACCGCCTGGGTGTACGTCCGGAACAGGCTGAGGCGTTTTATCAGCGCTTAACGCAATGTGAAAACGTGCGCCAGCCGGTCAATATCGTTAGCCACTTTGCCCGTGCCGACGAACCTGAGTGTGGCGCGACCGAAAAGCAGCTCGATATTTTCAACAGTTTTTGTGAAGGCAAACCGGGGCAGCGTTCGATTGCCGCATCGGGTGGTATTCTGCTGTGGCCGCAGTCTCATTTCGACTGGGCGCGGCCGGGTCTGATTCTGTACGGTGTATCGCCGCTGGAAAATCACTCCATCGGCGAAGATTTTGGCTGCCAACCGGTGATGTCGCTGACCTCAAGCCTGATTGCCGTGCGCGAGCATAAAGCCGGTGAGCCAGTGGGTTATGGTGGCACATGGCAGAGCGAGCGCGACACGCGTCTTGGCGTGGTAGCGATGGGCTATGGCGATGGTTATCCGCGCGCAGCGCCTTCGGGGACGCCGGTACTGGTTAACGGCCGTGAAGTGCCGATTGTCGGTCGTGTTGCGATGGATATGATCTGCGTCGATTTAGGCCCCGAGGCGCAGGACAAAGCGGGTGATTCGGTGATTCTGTGGGGCGAGGGGCTGCCCGTTGAACGTATCGCTGAAATGACAAAAGTAAGTGCTTACGAACTTATCACGCGCCTGACCTCAAGGGTGGCGATGAAATATATCGATTAATTACCTGATATGCCGGATCAGGCGTGACCGCCGCCATCCGGCAATATTCTCACCGACTGCAACATCCTCTCGATCTTCTTCCGCTTCCGGTTTATTGTGTTCTTATCCCACTGCCTGTAAACCTGGAGAACCACACGTGTTTCAAAAAGTTGACGCCTACGCTGGCGACCCGATTTTATCGCTCATGGAGCGCTTTAAAGAGGATTCACGTAGCGACAAAGTGAACCTCAGCATTGGTCTGTATTACAACGAAGATGGGATTATTCCTCAGCTTAAAGCCGTTGCAGAAGCGGAAGCTCGTCTCAATGCGAAGCCGCATGGCGCTTCGCTGTATCTGCCGATGGAAGGCCTGAACACGTATCGCCATACCATTGCGCCGCTCCTGTTTGGGGCGCAGCATCCGGTACTTCAGCAACAGCGCGTGGCAACGATTCAGACGCTGGGGGGGTCTGGTGCGTTAAAAGTGGGAGCGGACTTCCTGAAACGTTACTTCCCTGATTCTGGCGTATGGGTCAGCGATCCGACGTGGGAAAACCATATCGCGATTTTTGAAGGGGCGGGATTCGAAGTAAGTACTTACCCATGGTATGACGACGCGACTAATGGCGTTCGTTTCAACGATCTGCTGGCAACATTGAGCACCTTACCGGCGCGTAGCATTGTGCTGCTGCATCCGTGCTGCCATAACCCGACGGGTGCGGATTTAACTCCCGCGCAGTGGGATGCGGTTATTGAGATCCTGAAAGCACGCGACCTGATCCCGTTCCTGGATATTGCTTACCAGGGTTTTGGTGGCGGAATGGAAGATGATGCGTACGCCATCCGCGCCATTGCCAGCGCCGGATTGCCTGCTCTGGTCAGCAACTCATTCTCGAAGATTTTCTCGTTGTATGGCGAACGTGTTGGCGGGCTTTCTGTGGTGTGTGAAGACGCAGATGCCGCCAGCCGCGTTCTGGGGCAGCTAAAAGCGACGGTTCGTCGTAACTACTCCAGCCCGCCAAACTTTGGTGCACAGGTTGTTGCCGCGGTACTGGGTGATGAAGAGCTGAAAGCCAGCTGGCTGGCGGAAGTTGAGGTCATGCGTACCCGTATTCTGGCGATGCGTCAGGAACTGGTCAATGTGCTGAACGCTGAGATTCCGGGCCGTAATTTCGACTACCTGCTGCAACAGCGTGGAATGTTCAGCTATACCGGGCTGAGTGCGGCTCAGGTTGACCGTCTGCGTGATGAGTTTGGTGTTTACCTGATTGCCAGCGGACGTATGTGCGTCGCCGGGTTGAACCACGCTAACGTTCAGCGTGTGGCGAAGGCATTTGCCGCAGTAATGTAATTAGGTGCCGGATGGCGGCGTAAATGCCTTATCCGGCCTACAAAGGCCTGATAAGCACAGCGCCATCCGGCACGTTTTCCTGTGTGATCGTCCTCTTTTTCTGTAACAAAACCAGAGAAAATCCTTCCTTTCCCTTCCCCCAGGGGGTAAGGTCAGATAGTTTTTTGACCAGTTGTTAAATAAAAAATCATAACTAACTGACTACTTAGGGAAAAATATGCGCAAGATTACGTTGGCACTGAGTGCCGTTTGTTTATTGTTCACGTTGAATCAGCCTGCCCAGGCACTCGTTTCTTCTCCCTCTCAGCTTAATCCAGGCACTAACGTTGCAAAACTTGCTGAGCAGGCCCCCATTCACTGGGTCTCTGTTGCACAAATTGAAAATAGTCTGACGGGCCGCCCGCCGATGGCCGTTGGCTTTGATATCGATGATACCGTTCTCTTTTCCAGTCCGGGCTTCTGGCGCGGTAAAAAAACGTACTCCCCGGACAGCGAGGATTACCTGAAAAATCCAGCCTTTTGGGAGAAAATGAACAACGGTTGGGATGAATTCAGCATTCCGAAAGAAGTGGCGCGCCAGCTGATTGATATGCACGTACGTCGTGGAGACAGCATCTTTTTCGTGACCGGACGCAGCCCGACGAAGACCGAAACGGTCTCTAAAACGCTGTCTGATAACTTCCACATCCCGTCTGCAAATATGAACCCGGTTATTTTTGCCGGTGACAAGCCTGGGCAGAACACCAAAACGCAGTGGTTGCAGGAAAAAAATATCCGCATGTTCTACGGCGACTCCGATAATGACATCACTGCCGCTCGCGATGTCGGTATCCGCGGGATTCGTATTCTGCGCGCCTCTAACTCTACCTATAAGCCGCTGCCACAGGCCGGAGGGTTTGGCGAAGAGGTGATCGTAAACTCAGAGTACTGAGGTCACCGAATGCGGGTTGATGATTTTTTAAACAAATTTACGTTACCGGCTTTTACCTTTTGCGGACTTGCTGCACACTGAATAGATGATGTTCTCATTAGGCGATTTGCTGGTAAGGGGAATAAAAATGACGAATTCGGAGTTGCTGCAATACTGCATGGCGAAAACAGGCGCGGAGCAGAGCGTGCACAGTGACTGGAAAGCCACACAAATCAAAGTCGAAGATGTGCTCTTTGCCATGGTAAAAGAGGTGGAAGAACGCCCGGCGGTCTCTCTGAAAACCAGCCCCGAACTGGCGGAGTTGTTACGTCAGCAGCATAGTGATGTCCGGCCAAGCCGGCATCTGAACAAAGCTCACTGGAGTACGGTGTATCTGGACGGCTCGTTGCCGGATTCGCAAATTTATTATCTGGTCGATGCTTCTTATCAGCAGGCGGTGAACACGCTGCCGGAAGGTAAACGCCGGATACTGGCGCAGCCCTGATCCGTTTCGCCAAATGCGGCACAAGCGTCTTATCAGGCCTACAAGCTTGATGCCTATACCGCAGGCCTGATAAGTGCAGCGCTATTACAGCAGCGGTTTGAGGAAGCGGGCCGTGTGTGAGGCTTCACATTCAGCAACCGTTTCTGGCGTGCCGGATACGAGAATTTCCCCGCCGCCGCTGCCGCCTTCCGGACCGAGGTCGACAATCCAGTCGGCTGTTTTAATCACGTCCAGATTGTGCTCAATCACCACGATGGTGTTGCCCTGATCCCGGAGCTGATGCAGCACATCAAGTAGTTGCTGAATATCGGCAAAATGTAGCCCGGTTGTGGGCTCATCAAGAATATACAGCGTCTGTCCGGTGCCGCGTTTTGACAGCTCGCGCGCCAGCTTCACGCGCTGGGCTTCACCGCCAGAAAGCGTGGTCGCAGACTGACCCAGTCGAATGTACGTCAAGCCAACGTCCATCAGCGTTTGCAGCTTACGCGCCAGCGCAGGAACCGCATCGAAGAACTCGCGCGCTTCTTCAATCGTCATATCCAGCACTTCGTGGATGGTCTTGCCCTTGTACTTAATCTCCAGCGTTTCACGGTTATAACGCTTCCCTTTACACTGGTCGCACGGCACGTAAATATCTGGCAGGAAGTGCATTTCGACTTTGATCACGCCGTCACCCTGGCAGGCCTCGCAGCGTCCGCCGCGGACGTTAAAGCTGAAACGACCTGGCGTGTAACCACGCGCACGGGATTCCGGTACGCCGGCAAACAGTTCGCGCACTGGCGTAAACACGCCAGTGTAGGTTGCCGGGTTGGAACGCGGTGTACGGCCAATCGGGCTTTGGTCAATGTCGATCACTTTGTCGAAATGTTCCAGCCCCTGGATATCCCGGTATGGCGCGGGCTCTGCCAGCGTGGCGCCGTTAAGCTGGGTTTGGGCAATCGGGAACAAGGTGTCGTTAATCAGCGTCGACTTCCCGGAACCGGACACGCCGGTAATACAGGTAAACAGACCCACCGGCAGCGTCAGGGTGACATCTTTCAGGTTGTTGCCGCGTGCGCCGGTTAGCTTCAGCACTTTTTCCGGGTCGGCTGCCACGCGTTGTTTTGGCACTTCAATCTTACGCTTACCGCTCATGTACTGGCCGGTTAACGATTCTGGTACGGCCATGATGTCTTCCAGCGTCCCTTCGGCCACAACCTGACCACCGTGAACGCCTGCACCTGGGCCAATGTCGATAACGTGGTCGGCGGCGCGAATGGCATCCTCATCGTGCTCAACCACAATTACAGTGTTACCCAGATTGCGCAGATGGATAAGCGTCCCGAGCAGGCGTTCGTTATCGCGCTGATGCAAACCGATTGACGGTTCATCCAGTACGTACATCACGCCGACCAGACCGGCGCCAATCTGGCTAGCCAGACGAATACGTTGTGCTTCGCCACCGGAGAGCGTTTCTGCTGAACGGGACAGCGTCAGATAGTTCAGGCCGACGTTGACCAGGAACTTAAGGCGGTCACCGATCTCTTTGAGGATTTTCTCAGCAATCTTCGCCCGTTGACCGGCAAGTTTCAGGTTGTTGAAGAAGTCCATTGCATGGCCGATGCTCATGTCGGAAATCGCAGGCAATGGCGTATTCTCGACAAACACGTGACGCGCTTCCCGGCGTAGACGGGTTCCGTCACAGCTGGCGCACGGTCTGTTGCTGATAAACTTGGCTAACTCTTCGCGGACTGCACTGGATTCCGTCTCTTTATAGCGGCGTTCCATATTGTGCAATACACCTTCAAACGGGTGGCGACGTACGGACGTATCGCCGCGATCGTTCATATATTTGAATTCGATATTCTCTTTGCCGGAACCGTAGAGCACCACTTTGTGAACCGCAGGATTCAGGCTGGCCCACGGGGCTTCTACATCGAATTGATAGTGCTCAGCCAGAGACTTAAGCATCTGGAAGTAATAGAAGTTACGGCGATCCCAGCCGCGAATCGCCCCGCCTGCCAGCGACAGTTCCGGGTTTTGGATCACGCGGTCCGGGTCGAAGTACTGCTGTACGCCAAGACCATCGCAGGTTGGACACGCGCCAGCCGGGTTGTTGAACGAGAACAACCGTGGCTCCAGCTCACGCATGCTATAGCCACAAATAGGGCAGGCGAAGTTGGCGGAGAACAGCAGCTCTTCTGCTTTCGGGTCATCCATATCAGCGACCACTGCCGTACCACCGGAAAGCTCCAGCGCGGTCTCAAACGATTCGGCCAGTCGCTGGGTGAGATCGTCACGTACCTTGAAGCGGTCAATCACCACTTCGATAGTGTGTTTCTTTTGCAGCTCAAGCTTAGGCGGATCGGAAAGGTCGCACACTTCACCATCAATACGTGCTCGGATATAGCCCTGGCCTGCCAGGTTTTCCAGCGTTTTGGTGTGCTCACCTTTACGTTCTTTAATGACCGGCGCCAGCAGCATCAGGCGCTTGCCCTCTGGCTGCGACAGGACGTTGTCTACCATCTGGCTGACCGTTTGCGCTGCCAGCGGCACGTCGTGATCCGGGCAGCGTGGCTCGCCAACGCGGGCATACAGCAGGCGCAGATAATCGTGAATTTCGGTAATGGTCCCAACCGTGGAGCGCGGGTTATGCGATGTCGATTTTTGCTCGATTGAGATGGCGGGAGAAAGCCCCTCAATGTGGTCGACGTCCGGTTTTTCCATCAGCGACAGAAACTGACGTGCGTACGCGGAAAGGGATTCAACGTAACGACGCTGCCCTTCGGCATATAAGGTGTCGAAAGCGAGCGAAGATTTGCCTGAGCCCGAAAGCCCGGTGACGACAATCAGCTTGTCGCGCGGGATGACGAGGTTGATGTTTTTGAGATTATGGGTGCGGGCGCCCCGAACTTCGATCTTATCCATTCATCTTTCCCGGATTAAACGCTTTTTTGCCTGGCTGCATGGTGCTACCGGCGATCACAAACGGTTAATTATGACACAACCTAACCTGAATGGATATACAGTATTGGAATGCAAAACACAGGCGCCTGTGCAACAATGTCTGGCTGAGGTTGTTTACTGGAATCAACTTCGCAACGTAGTAAAAGCGCTATTGGAAATGCTACAATCCCGCGCTTACACTTATTAAGAAACGTTTTTCAGGAGACACGATCATGGCCAGCAGAGGCGTAAACAAGGTGATTCTCGTCGGTAATCTGGGCCAGGACCCGGAAGTACGCTATATGCCGAATGGTGGCGCAGTTGCCAACATTACGCTGGCTACTTCCGAATCCTGGCGTGATAAAGCGACCGGCGAAATGAAAGAGCAGACTGAGTGGCACCGTGTTGTGCTGTTTGGCAAACTGGCGGAAGTGGCCAGCGAATATCTGCGTAAAGGTTCTCAGGTTTATATCGAAGGTCAGCTGCGTACCCGCAAATGGACCGATCAGTCCGGCGTAGAAAAGTACACCACAGAAGTTGTAGTTAACGTTGGCGGCACCATGCAAATGCTGGGTGGTCGTCAGGGTGGTGGTGCTCCGGCAGGTGGCGGTCAGCAGCAGGGCGGTTGGGGTCAGCCTCAGCAGCCGCAGGGTGGCAACCAGTTCAGCGGCGGCGCGCAGTCTCGCCCGCAACAATCCGCTCCGGCAGCACCGTCTAACGAGCCGCCGATGGATTTCGACGACGATATTCCGTTCTAATCCCACTGCGTTACGCTGAAAATAATGGCTACCTCAAGACTGGGGTAGCCATATGCAATTTTGTTATCAGTTCAACACCATTGGCCAGTCTGGCGGTGTGTGGCTCATCACGTCAACCATCACGGTTTCAATGTTCTTCCAGATAGCGGACATATCCACCAGGGTTATGCCGAGCAATCCAGTCGCAAACCAGCAGGCAAAAACCAGCCCCAAACCGCTGCTAATGACGGCCAGGCCAATATAATCTGATTTACGAAAACGGATATTGAGCGTACTGGCTAAAAACATCAGTACCGCGCTGAGTAGTTGCCACCGCAGAAGAACCACGCCAGTTGTTATTGTTGCCATGAAAAACGTCCTCAGAAAGTCTTGATGCCCAGGACAGCGCGGGGGTGTTCACCGAGGGTGTGATACTCTGGCTATCGACGGGCAATAACATGAATGAAACAATGTTTCTTTTACATTATTTCTGTGAACTATATCACAATTGCTCGTTTGTTCACCAGTATCTGACGTTATTTTTGCCGGCCTTTATCCATGGCAATTGTATGGTTATCTTGATTCATAAACGAATAATTAATTATGCGTTATGTAAGATGCATTCATGTTGCTTGTTTTCTTTATCCGAAATTAATCGTTAAAAAAGTTAATGTATTTTATACGTACCGTCAGTATAACGCGTGTAAAACATTACTCCTTCTTGATAATGATGTTGCAAAATAAGCGTAACTTTAAGTTTGCCTTACGGGAAAATAATATCATCATCCACTATTATCAGACTTTTACATAGAGACGTCTGTTGATAATGTTGATAGATTCATGCAACTTAACCAGCTGGTGTTTATAGCATCCTGCCTTGATGGGTACTGGCATATACGAAACAGGGAAATAGGGCTGACATGAATCTCAGTGCGCATAGCAAGATGCTGAAGCTCCTCGGCACGCTCACGGTGGTATTGCTCCCCGTGGTGCTGGCGCTATGGTTTGCTCATATCCGGGCGATGTCCGAAACCCGCACTCAACTCCGCTCTTTTGCTCAACTGGTGTTAAATAAAACGGAACTGGTGATCCAGCAAGCCGATTTAGCGCGTGATATGGCTCAGCTGTATCAGGGCAAGATGTGTACCCCTGCACATCAGAAAAGTATGCTGAATATTATTCGCGGGCGTTTATATATCAGCGAGCTAATTTATGCACAAGCTGATCATTTTTTGTGCTCCACGTCGATGGCGCCGTCAGTTCCCTATATTATGCCAACCGCTGACTATAAACGTACGCCGGACGTTTCGATCTATTACTATCGCGATACGCCTTTCTTCTCTGGCTACAACATGACGTATATGCAAAGAGGAAACTACGTCGCTGTCATTAACCCATTATCTTACAGCGAAGTCATGTCAGATGATCCTGGCCTATTGTGGGGCGTCTATGACACGATAACGGATACTTTCTTCTCTGCCAGCAATCAGGCGCATGTTAAGCAATTTCTGCCGCTGGTGCGCGGTAAAACCTCTACCTTCCAACTGGACGATCGGTTCTATACCATCGTTCGTTCTGAGAAGCGGCCAATCGCGATTATTGTTTCGACTACCCACGATCGCGTCCATCAAAATTTTTATCACGAAGCCGCACTCACGATCCCCTTTGGGGTGATCTGCAGCATTCTGATGCTGTTGATGTGGTGGCGCACGCGCCAGCAGTACCATTCCCCTCGTCGCTTGTTAAGACGTGCTCTGGAAAAACGCCAGCTACGCCTGCATTACCAGCCGATCATCGATATCAAGAATGGTCAATGTGTGGGGGCCGAGGCGCTGATGCGTTGGCCTGGTTGCAAAGGTGAGGTCATGAGCCCGACGGAATTTATTCCGCTGGCTGAAAAAGAAGGCATGATTGAAAGGATCACGGATTATGTGGTCGAAGAAGTGTTCAATGATTTAGGGTATTTTCTTTCTGCGCATCCCCAGATTTATATCTCAATTAACCTCTCAGCTTCTGATTTCCATTCATCCCGACTGATTGCCCTGCTCGCCGAGAAAGCGCGTGATTACTCAGTGGCTGCCCAGCAAATTAAAGTCGAAGTGACGGAGCGTGGATTTATTGATGTGCATAAAATGACTCCGGTAATCCAGGCATTCCGTCAGGCAGGTTATGAAGTGGCATTTGATGATTTTGGGACGGGATATTCCAATCTGCACAATCTGGCGGCGCTGAACGTGGATATCCTGAAGATTGATAAATCTTTTATTAGTACGCTGGCGACCAACAGTACCAGCCACCTGATTGCCGAACATATCATCGAGATGGCGCAAAGCTTACATCTGAAGACAATTGCTGAAGGGGTGGAAACGGCAGATCAAATTGAATGGCTGCTTGAACGCGGCGTTCAGTATTGTCAGGGATGGTATTTTGCGAAAGCGTTACCGCCGCAGGAGT
This sequence comes from Citrobacter sp. wls619, assembly GCF_005281345.1. Lineage (GTDB taxonomy): Bacteria > Pseudomonadota > Gammaproteobacteria > Enterobacterales > Enterobacteriaceae > Citrobacter. The sequence continues at coordinate 39,446 of NZ_SZXJ01000005.1, read as the reverse complement.
TTATGCACTGGCTACAGCGCTCGCCCGCCATACTGACGCAGAGCGGGCAATAATCCTACAGGCGATGACGGTAGTCGCTGGGAGTACGATCAAACTCGCGGCGGAACACGCGTGAGAACGTTTGTTGCGACACATAACCGAGATCCATCGCGATATCGAAAATAGGTCGTTCGGTCGTCCGTAGTTCCACGGCGGCCAATAAAAGTCGGCGCTGGCGGATATAGTCACCCAACGTCTGACGCATCACCGTGCGGAACATCCTCTGTAAATACCACTTCGAGTAACCTGATTTTTTCGCCACCGCCTCAATGTTCAGCGGTTGATCGATATGTTCATCAATCCATTCAATAAGGGTCTGAATTATCTGCTGATGGGACATAGGGCTGCCTCTTTCTCAGTATTCGATTCGTCGTTTTGTCTGTGGGCGAGTATAATTCCTCAAGTTAACTTGAGGTAAAGCGATTTATGGAAAAGAAATTACCCCGGATAAAAGCGCTGCTCACGCCAGGTGAAGTCGCAAAACGTAGCGGTGTCGCGGTATCAACTCTGCACTTCTATGAAAGCAAAGGGCTAATCAGCAGCATGCGCAACAGCGGTAATCAGCGTCGATACAAACGTGATGTGTTGCGTTATGTCGCGATTATCAAGATTGCCCAGCGTATCGGTATACCGTTGGCGACGATTGGCGACGCGCTAGGGGTACTACCCGAAGGACATTCGCTCAGCGCCAAAGAGTGGAAACAGCTCTCGTCGCAATGGCGTGAAGAACTGGACCGGCGTATTCATACCCTGGTGGCGTTGCGTGATGAACTGGATGGATGCATTGGCTGCGGCTGTTTGTCGCGTAGTGATTGCCCGTTGCGTAACCCAGGCGACCAGCTTGGCGAGCAGGGAACCGGGGCGCGCCTGCTGGAAGATGATTGATGGGTTTGAAATATGTGACGGGTATAAAACTAAAGCGCCACAGAGGGCGCTTTAGTTTGGTTCCGGTCTTTGTCTTTCACTCTATCCCGCTGGTTCACGGGAGGGTTTCCCCCGACATCAACACCCCTCAGTCGAGCACATTAGGGGAGGTTCCGGCTTGTGTTGATAAGGTAAGTGTATGCCACCCCCGTCTATTTGCCAGTCAATTGATGGTTTTTTAGCCGAAAAATTTTCCGCATCTTCATCCATTTTTTTGCGCGAGTGAACGTAAAGGATTACCGCCGGGGTTGTAATAACTGCGCGAAATTTGTTGCCAGATTGCGCATTGACGATAACGTTTGCGCATCGACTGGCTATTTCTTGTGCGTTATAAGAAGAAATGAGTAAAAAGCGGCAAAGTTCAGTTGAAAACCGGTACATGATCGCTAGATAATCGTTTGCTTTTTTTTACCACCCGTTTTTTATGCGCGGAGCTAAACGTTTGCTTTTTTGCGACACCCCTACTGACGCAAACCTGGCACAGGGAGAAAACGTTAAGCAGGCAGTGGATTGTCCAGCACGCATAATGACGAAAAATAAACTCTCAGGGGATGTTTTCTATGTCTACGCCTTCAGCGCGTACCGGCGGTTCACTCGACGCCTGGTTTAAAATTTCGCACCGTGGCAGTACCGTTCGACAGGAAGTCGTTGCCGGATTAACGACGTTTCTGGCGATGGTCTACTCTGTTATCGTGGTTCCTGGCATGCTGGGTAAAGCCGGTTTCCCGCCAGCCGCTGTATTTGTGGCAACCTGCCTGGTAGCCGGTGTCGGCTCTATTGTGATGGGCCTGTGGGCAAACCTGCCGCTGGCGATTGGTTGCGCCATTTCGTTAACGGCGTTTACCGCATTCAGTCTGGTGCTGGGGCAGCATATTAGCGTGCCTGTTGCGCTGGGCGCGGTGTTCCTGATGGGTGTTCTGTTTACCATCATTTCCGCGACAGGTATTCGTAGCTGGATCCTGCGCAATCTGCCACAGGGCGTTGCGCATGGTACCGGTATTGGTATCGGCCTGTTCCTGCTGCTGATTGCGGCAAACGGTGTTGGTCTGGTCATTAAGAACCCGCTGGATGGCCTGCCGGTTGCGCTGGGTGACTTCGATACCTTCCCGGTCATTATGTCGTTGATTGGTCTGGCGGTGATTATTGGCCTCGAAAAACTGAAAGTACCGGGTGGCATCCTGTTGACCATTATTGGTATTTCCGTCGTTGGCCTGATTTTCGACCCCGCAGTGCATTTTTCCGGTATCTTCGCCATGCCTTCTCTGAGTGATGCTGAAGGTAACTCTCTGATTGGCAGCCTGGACATTATGGGGGCGCTGAACCCTGTCGTTCTGCCGAGCGTGCTGGCGCTGGTTATGACTGCGGTCTTTGATGCGACCGGAACCATCCGCGCGGTTGCGGGTCAGGCGAATCTGCTGGATAAAGACGGTCAGATTATCGATGGCGGCAAAGCGTTAACGACGGACTCCCTGAGCAGCGTGTTCTCTGGTCTGGTAGGGGCAGCTCCGGCGGCGGTTTACATTGAATCTGCAGCGGGTACCGCGGCAGGGGGGAAAACCGGTCTGACGGCGATCACCGTAGGTGTTCTGTTCCTGCTGATCCTGTTCCTTTCCCCGCTCTCATACCTTGTTCCTGCTTACGCAACGGCACCGGCCCTGATGTATGTTGGTCTGCTGATGCTGAGCAACGTGGCGAAAATCGATTTTACCGACTTCGTCGATGCGATGGCGGGCCTGATTACCGCCGTCTTTATCGTGCTGACCTGTAATATCGTTACCGGAATTATGATCGGTTTTGCCACTCTGGTTATTGGCCGTATTGTTTCCGGCGAATGGCGCAAACTGAATATCGGAACGGTGGTGATTGCTGTGGCGCTGGTTGCATTCTATGCAGGCGGTTGGGCTATTTAATCCCGATACGCTCTTGATCCTGAAAACGGGTGGCTTTTGCCGCCCGTTTTTATTTTCAGAACACACTCGTTGTCTTTTGCGTTACTCTCGAGTAGATAGAATTGAGGCACGACGCCTCTCATCACTAATCATAAGAAACATCGCAAACAGGGAACGCATGGAAATCTTTTTTACCATACTCATCATGACCCTTGTGGTCTCGCTGTCGGGGGTATTTACTCGCGTATTGCCCTTCCAACTCCCTTTACCCCTTATGCAGATCGCCATCGGCGCGTTGCTGGCGTGGCCGACATTTGGTTTGCATGTGGAATTTGACCCTGAACTGTTTTTGGTTCTGTTCATCCCGCCGTTGCTGTTTGCCGATGGCTGGAAGACGCCAACGCGGGAGTTTCTGGAGCACGGACGAGAGATCTTCGGTCTGGCACTGGCGCTCGTACTGGTTACGGTGGTCGGCATTGGTTTTATGATTTATTGGCTGGTCCCGGGGATTCCGCTGATCCCCGCTTTTGCGCTGGCTGCAGTGTTGTCGCCAACCGATGCCGTTGCCCTTTCTGGCATTGTCGGTGAGGGGCGTATACCGAAGAAAATCATGGGCATCCTGCAGGGCGAAGCGCTGATGAACGATGCGTCTGGCCTGGTATCGCTGAAATTTGCTGTGGCCGTGGCAATGGGAACGATGGTGTTTACCGTTGGTGGTGCGACGGTGGAGTTCTTTAAGGTAGCGATTGGCGGCATCCTGGCGGGTTTTGTCGTCAGCTGGTTGTATGGACGCTCTCTGCGCTTTCTTAGCCGCTGGGGCGGCGATGAGCCGGCAACGCAAATTGTTCTGCTGTTCCTGCTGCCGTTTGCTTCTTATCTGATTGCCGAACACATCGGTGTTTCCGGGATCCTCGCGGCGGTCGCGGCCGGGATGACGATAACCCGTTCAGGCGTAATGCGCCGTGCGCCATTGGCGATGCGCTTACGTGCTAACAGCACCTGGGCAATGCTGGAGTTCGTCTTTAACGGCATGGTCTTCCTGCTGTTAGGGCTGCAATTACCGGGAATTCTGGAGTCTTCGCTGGTGGCGGCAGAAGCCGATCCGAACGTTGAAACCTGGATGCTGTTTACCGATATCGTGCTGATTTACGTGGCGCTGATGTTGGTGCGTTTTGGCTGGCTGTGGACGATGAAAAAATTCAGTCTGCGCTTCCTGAAGAAAAAGCCGATGGAGTTTGGCTCCTGGACAACGCGTGAAATCCTGATCGCCTCCTTTGCGGGGGTTCGCGGGGCGATTACGCTTGCCGGTGTGCTCTCCATCCCGCTGCTGTTGCCGGATGGCAGCGGCTTCCCGGCGCGCTACGAGTTAGTATTCCTTGCCGCGGGCGTGATCCTGTTCTCGCTGTTTGTCGGTGTGGTGATGCTACCGATTCTGCTGCAACACCTGGAAGTGGCGGATCACTCGCAGCAACTGAAAGAAGAGCGGATAGCCCGCGCTGCGACGGCGGAAGTCGCGATTGTCGCTATCCAGAAAATGGAAGAGCGTCTGGCGGCGGACAGCGAAGAGAATATTGATAATCAACTGCTGACCGAAGTGAGTTCTCGTGTAATCGGTAACCTGCGCCGTCGCGTCGATGGACGTAACGATGTGGAAAGCTCATTACAGGAAGAGAACCTCGAGCGACGTTTCCGCCTGGCGGCATTGCGTTCAGAACGTGCAGAGCTTTATCACCTGCGCGCCACGCGCGAAATCAGCAATGAAACGCTGCAAAAACTGTTGCACGATCTGGACTTGCTGGAAGCACTGTTGATCGAAAATCAATAAACGGTTGTGCCTGATGCGCTACGCTTATCAGGCCTACAAAATCGGTAATAGTGAGGTAGGCCGGATAAGGCGTTAGCCGCATCCGGCACTTACGATTCTTGCGTTAACCAGAACCCTTCGCAGCATGTCAGCCACGCCTGAGCGCTGTGCGACAGATACACGCCTTCGCGCCAAATCATGCCCAGTTGCCAGCGTAAATCGCTCTCCAGCGGGATCCAGCGCAGCGTCTGTTTGTCCAGTCGTTGGCAAATCGGCTCCGGTAAAATGGCGATACCGACCCCGGCTTGCACCATGGCCGCCAGAAAATCCCACTGCCCGCTACGTACCGCGATGCGGGGTTTTACATCGTGCTGGTTAAACAGTTCCAGTAACTGACGGCTCAGGGCGAAATCTTCGTTGTAGATAAGCAGCGGGTGTTCCGCCAGCGCCTCGGGGGAAATGGATTCGCAGGTTGTCCACTGGCCCGAGCGCGGAACCAGCACGCAGAGCGGATGGCTGAAAAGCGGCAAGGTTGCCAGTCCGCTCTCTTCTTCGACCGGAAGAGCCGTCATTGCGACATCCAAATCACCGCTCATGACTGCCTGCTGGACGGTTAAGCCACCAAATTCCGATATTTTAAGCTCAACGCCGGGATAACGCTGGCGAAACAGGCTGATGGGACCTGCCATCAACATACCGACCATTGGCGGGATACCAAGGCGCAATAGCCCTTTGTTCAGATGGTTAATGTCGCTAAGTTCGGCTTCAAGCTGACGAAACTCGGCCAAAATCGCCAGACCGCGCTCAAAAACAACCTGTCCGGTATCGGTCAGCAACAGCCGTCGTCCGTCGCGGATTAACAGCGTGCAGTTCAGCTCGTCTTCAAGGTTCTTCAACATTTTGCTGATGGTGGGTTGGGTGACAAAAAGCTTCTCCGCTGCGCGGGTAAAGCTCTGCTGACGCACCACCTCAACAAAATATCGCAGCGTTCTGATATCCATGATTATTCCTTAAGACTATGCCTGCAATGAGTTTAATTCATTTCAGTCCTGGACGGGGGCTCTCTATACTGGCGCTCTCTATTTTTTAAGGACATACCCTCATGGCTGTGGCGATAAGCCGCGTGACGCCTGCTGTCATTCACCGACTCCAGATACCTGTCCAGGTACTGTTGTACGCAGGTTTATTTGTATTTGCTCAATATCTTGTCTCCTGGCTGCATTTACCGCTTCCCGCCAATCTGGTTGGGATGGTGCTGATGTTGGCGCTGATTGTCTGTCGGATTATCCCGCTGAGCTGGATACGCGCCGGTGCCCGCTGGTTACTGGCTGAAATGCTGCTGTTTTTTGTCCCGGCGGTGGTTGCCGTCGTCAACTATACGCAGCTGCTGTTGGTCGATGGCTGGCGTATTTTTGCCGTCATTGCGATAAGCACGCTGATGGTTCTCGGCGCAACCGCGTGGGTTGTGGATAAAGTGTATCGCTATGAAATGAGCAGGTTAACCCGTGAGTAACTTCCAGCTAAGCGTGCTGTGTCTGGTGATTACGCTGGGGATCTATTTTGCCAACAAGCGTCTGTATCGCCGTTTTCGCAAATTGCCGCTGATGCCGCTGGTTCTCACGCCAGCGTTACTGGTGCTGATGCTGGTCTTCGGACATATCTCCTGGCAGAACTATATTGGCGAATCACACTGGCTGCTGTGGCTATTAGGTCCCGCGACCATTGCTTTCGCTGTTCCGGTTTACGATAACCTCGCGGTGATTAAGCGTCACTGGATGTCGTTGACGGCGGGGGTAATCACGGCGACGCTGGTGGCTGTCACCAGTTCCGTGTGGCTTGCGCGTCTGTTTATGCTGCCTGATGAGATCCAACGTAGCCTGGCGGTACGTTCCGTCACCACGCCTTTTGCGCTGGCAGCGGCAGAACCCTTGGGCGGGCAGCCAGATCTGGTGGCGTTGTTTGTGGTGGTGACCGGTGTATTCGGCATGGCCGTCGGCGATGTGCTGTTTTTACGGCTTTCCATCCGCGAAGGTATGGCAAAAGGCGCAGGTTTTGGCGCAGCATCGCACGGTGCGGGCACGGCTCGCTCGTATGAGCTTGGTCAGCAGGAAGGCGTAGTGGCAAGTCTGGTGATGATGCTGTCTGGTGTGGTGATGGTTCTGGTTGCACCGCTGGTTGCGAGGGTGATGTTCTGACCAGCGGCTGTGTGCTATTTCAAGCGTGAAATCAGCACAAACTCTTTTAAAATTCACCGGCTGTTATTGCTGCATTGAAATATTCCCGGCGATACCGGTCAAAATCGATATGGCGCCGACGCGATGGCCGGCGGCGCGCGGCAACGGATCGGCCAGCATCGCCGTAACAGCCTTCGCTGTCCCGCTCTCCTGTAGGATTTCTCAACGATTATCATTTCCAGGCGGCTTTCGCTGCCGTTAAAGACTACGTCAAACCTTCCCATGGCATCCAGGTAGAGTGTGTTAAGCGGAGGATTTTCGGCCATATGCAGCGCAAGCGGATGCGCATAGCCGTGAGCACGTAGTGCCCGTCCGCTCTGGACGCTATTGCGCAGAAAAATGAATTGAGTAGTAAATTTGCACAATATCTTCTCTTGGGTGGGCGATGCATTAATTTGTCGCGCCAGGGTGACGGCGTAAGGAACGGCTCATTAATAATAAAAATTAATTTGTTAAGGAACCCTAATATTCATTCCTCACATTTACCATGTGCTAAATATAAAAATGAAGCACTTTTTGAAAGTTTCATCATCCTGTCTCGTGTAATCTCGGCTTATTTTAAACGTTTACGCAGGCACTCTATTTTATAAGGACATCCAATGGATTCACTAAAGTGCGTCATTCACAACGCCATCCAGCACATCCGTCATCCTGTTCATGCAGAGAAGCGGCATCTTGAGGCACGGACTGCTCCAGTCACACAACAGGGGGCGATTGTGGCGGATCCACATATATTACCCAATGCAGTCCAGCCGACAGTCACCAGTACAAAGCATACAACACACAGAGAAAATGGTTCTCAATCCGTTGATTTTAATCTACATGGAAGGAATGTTAAATTACCTGTAAAGTCCAAAGTAAATAATGATGATATTATTTTAATGTGTAAAAAAGGTGAGGAGGTATATAGAAAACTGATAACTGATAGTGATGTAGAATCGACTGAGGATAATGTTGCTAACTTAATGTGGTATTTACAGGCGCGGGCATCTGATAAAGTGTCAGTTTCTGCAGGGATGGTAGAAAGTGGTCCGCAAAGTTTCAAAGTGGGTGCTTTCAGTATTGAAGATAAAAACCATAACATAGAAAGTTTTTTGCGTGAAGTTGGTAGTTATTCAAGAAAGTCAAGACATCTTAAAGAATTTAAAAATGCCGGAAAAGAGTATGATTCACAGGGCTTAGATGTTGACCAAAAAGATATATTCTTACCAAATGGTCGTAAGACAGTGCTGTTTGCCAGGATGCCGGAAAAAAGTGATGCTATGCCCAATGGTATTCCCGGTAAAAATATGTTGTTTATTAAAATGGAAGGGCATGGTTGCCCTCGGATAAGCGATAAAATTAGGCATGGAATAACGTTCATTCCTACATTATTGGAGCAGAAGTTTGGCAGGGTAAAAAGCGATGGTGGTGTCGATAATAGGGAGAGGATTCCTCCTGAATTAAAGGAAAAATATATCGGTATTTGTGCTTCATATAAAGAATTATCGGCTGATGAATTACTTTCTCCCGCAACGCTCTCCACTACGGGCGGCATTAAAAATATGATCGAAGATTTAACCAAGATGGAGAGTGACGTTAACACACAGCTAAGGTCAGAGAGCGACGATAGTCGCAGAGACGATTTAGAAAAGTTTCTATCTGCCGTATCTGAGATGCAAGAGAAATTACAACTACGCGATAATAGTCGTCTGAGGATTGGCAATGAAATAATCATTACAAATGACGAGCCAATCTATTTTTTTCCAAAAGACGCATTAAATGATAATTTAGAACTTCAGGATTTTTTTCGCAATTATGTAAAAGGTTCAATGAATCCCAAGTTATCAGATGATATGAAGAATGTTCAGTATTGTCTGAATAACAGTGCTGTAGTTGGCGACTTTATGAGATTGCTAAAAATAAAGAGCACACAAGATTCAATTTCAATCGAAGAATTAGATGAATCTACTAAGAAGTTGCTCAGCAGAGGCGTCACTGGTTCCGAAATTTATAATTCTCTATTATCCACCGTTGGCCTTGAACGACTCATAGAGTCAGCAACAGTGGGGGGGGAGAGGATTCCTCAAGGTGTTACAGCAAAATTACAGGCGTTATTAGCCGTAGAGAACCACAACGACATACCTTTAGAGACAAAGGTAGCAGAAAGAAAAAGGATTCTGGATGGTGAGAACGGTGTTAAAAATGGCTATTTACAAAACCAAGTCATCATCGAAGAAATTACAAAATTCATATCAAAATCTATAACCTCTGTATATCCTGATATTGAACAGCATACTGAGCACCTATCTAAACTATCTATGGCCATTGCTTCTTCATGTGATCAGACATCTATACACCCTCTAACAGACATTGGGCTTATGATATCTGGGAATCGGGATTTTCTTAAGGGTGAAACGAGTGAAATCGATTTTGATAAAATAAAAGAACATATCAATGTGGGCGTTTCAGACAGAACGGAATATGCGTTCACTGTTGTGCCGCACTCCTGTTCCAATTTGGAAACTGTCGTTGACCTTGTGGGTTCATGCCCTTATTTTACTGGCAAGATCTTTTCGAACAACGGCATGGATATGCCACCTACCGGTCAGCGCATTGATAATAACTATGTTTCATTTACGTTATTAATGAGATTTAACATGGATAATGCCACGGGATCAATCACTGCGTTTGTTTATGATGCTGTGTATGAATTCCACGATGATTTTAAATTCAGCGCATGTTATTCAAGGTGAATTAAATGAAATATATAAACAACACTAATATGTTACTGGAAGGCCTTAGCCAATATACTGGCGGAAAAGTTTTTACTCTGGATAAAAATGGATGTTCTTTTGTATTGTTATCGGAGATGTTATTTTCATTCATCCTCAGTGATGAGGATGAAAATTGCCAGCGTGAGGTGATATGTATCGCACATATTGCTCCTCTGCCCGAGAATAATGACGAAGTGTCCTGTGATTTACTCATTCAACTACTAAAGGATAATCATGCCTGGTCCAATACGGCAGGAGGTATCTTCGGATTTGATGATAAAACCGGGTTTATCTGTTTGAGCCTGCGTCTGGACCCTTTACAACAAACGCCAGAGCTCTTTGCTCAAAAGATTGCTTGCCTCTATCAAGTCGCGCTTGTATGCAAGTCCAGACTGGTCGTACAAAGCGGCACTACAATCACTGACTATTAAAGGAAATGCCATGAATTCGAGTACTAACACAGTTCTTTTACTTGAATGCCTGTTTCGGGCATATGGTTTTCCCGAATTTATCGAATCTGAAACGGGTCAGTATACTCTCGAAATTGATGATATTACATTCTATTTTTTTGATGAGAAAGATAGCTCCGAGATTTATATTCAGGCAGATGTAGCGGAATATACATCTACAGAAAATGTTGCCACCCTGATTGCATTACTGAAGATAAACCACCTTTGGGATGCGACCAACGGAGGTATTATCGGCCTGTCTTCTGAGAATAATGTTTTTTCCTATACATATAAAATTAATCTTCCTCTTGGTGAGAGTGATGATTATGATGAGTATTTGATTGATCTTCTTCCTGAAATCATTCGCTGTATTCAGTATGCAAGGAATAAATTAATCCCGGTGCTTTTATAATCAATCGCATAAAATACTAGGGCTCACCAGTTCAATGTAGACCTGGTGGAGACGTCTTTTTAAGGTGCGTTATTGCACGCCCTCCAGGGAGTACCATAACTGACTGATACAATTATTAATAAGGTTATATCAATGAATGATATTAATGCCCTCGCTAAAAGTCGTATGGATACGCTAGTAACTGCCGCCCTGAACCCTAACGATAAATCGTTATATAATGAGGCGACAAGATTGCTAGTTTAGGTGAATATTTGAAGTGTATTTTCTCGTTTGGATTTAAGGACCCCGGCCAAAGTGGCCGGGGAAGAGGGGGAGAGATTAATGCGCGCGGCCTTGTTCTACGCCGTACCCGGTCTGGGAACGGATGAACTGAGCACGGAACTGCTCGCGTTCGCGATTGCCTTCTTCTGAGTTGTCGGTAGCAGAGAAAAACCAAATCCCGAGGAATGCTATGCTAATGGAGAACAGCGCCGGATACTCATACGGGAAAATGGCTTTTTCGTGACCGAGGATCTGGACCCAAATCGTCGGGCCAAGAATCATCAGCACCACCGCCGTCAGCAGACCTAACCAGCCGCCCAGCATTGCGCCACGCGTGGTCAGTCTTGACCAGTACATGGAGAGCAGAATGATGGGGAAGTTACAGCTGGCCGCGATGGCAAACGCCAGGCCTACCATGAAGGCGATGTTCTGGTTCTCAAACAGCACGCCGAGCACGATGGCAATCACACCCAAGATCAGTACGGTAATTTTCGAGACGCGCAGCTCTTCACGTTCGGTAGCGCCTTTACGGAATACGTTGGCGTACAGGTCGTGAGAAACCGCCGATGCGCCCGCCAGCGTCAGACCTGCAACCACCGCCAGGATAGTGGCAAAGGCTACTGCTGAGATAAAGCCGAGGAACAGGTTACCGCCCACCGCGTTAGCCAGATGCACCGCCGCCATGTTGTTACCACCGATCAGCGCGCCTGCAGCATCTTTATATGCCGGATTTGCACCGACCAGCATGATGGCACCAAAGCCGATGATAAAGGTCAGGATGTAGAAATAACCCATAAAACCGGTGGCATAGAACACACTCTTACGTGCTTCGCGGGCATCGCTGACCGTGAAGAAGCGCATCAGAATATGCGGCAAGCCTGCCGTACCGAACATCAGACCGAGGCCTAACGACAGCGCGGATATCGGATCTTTAACCAGCCCGCCCGGGCTCATGATTGCGGAGCCTTTCGGGTGTACCGCCATTGCTTCAGTGAACAGATTGTTGAAGCTGAAGCCGACATGTTTCATGACCATGAAAGCCATAAAGCTGGCGCCGAACAGCAGCAGTACCGCTTTGATGATTTGCACCCAGGTGGTCGCCAACATGCCGCCGAACAGTACGTACATCATCATCAGTACGCCAACCAGCACCACGGCAATGTGATAGTTCAGACCAAACAGCAGTTCAATCAGCTTGCCTGCGCCAACCATCTGCGCGATCAGATACAGCGCGACCACCACCAGCGAACCACATGCTGACAGAATACGGATGGGGCCTTGCTTCAGGCGATAAGAGGCCACATCGGCAAAGGTGTAACGACCGAGATTACGCAGACGTTCAGCAATCAGGAACAGAATGATCGGCCAGCCGACGAGGAAGCCGAGTGAATAGATCAGCCCGTCATAACCCGAGGTAAACACCAGCGCGGAAATCCCGAGGAACGATGCCGCCGACATATAGTCGCCCGCAATCGCCAGCCCGTTCTGGAAACCAGTGATGTTACCGCCAGCGGTGTAGTAGTCATTCCGCGAACGTACGCGCTTAGACGCCCAGTAGGTAATGCCGAGCGTAAAGATGACGAAAATCAGGAACATAACAATCGCCTGCCAGTTGGTTGGCTGGCGTTGGACTGCACCACTAATAGCATCCGCCGCGTTTGCGGCGAAGGGCAGCGTGGCGGCAAGCGCCGTCAGGACTCTCTTCATGATGCTTTAACCTCGTGCAGAACCGCATTGTTCAGGCGATCGAATTCACCATTTGCCCGCCAGATGTAGATCCCGGTCAGGATGAAAGAGATGAGGATCACACCGACCCCAATCGGAATACCGCGGGTGACGCTGGTTCCCGCGTGTAGCGGAGTACCCAGCCAGCCCGGCGCAAAGGCAATCAATAATATAAAGCTGATATAAACTGCCAGCATGATGATGGACAGAATGGTGGCAAACCGTTGCCGTTTTTCAACTAACTCCCTGAAACGCGCACTGTCTTCTATCCGCTGATAAATATTGTCATTCATCACAGAGCTCTCCAGAGGTCCCCTTCGTCTTTCGCGCAGCAGGCATGACCTGACTGCTGTCGCAGCCCTGCAACGCGAAATCCTTTGGGGGAGGTTTTTTATATTTCCCTCCCGGATGAAGAGAGGGTAGGGTCAGATTTGTAGGCCGGATAAGACGCTTTCGCGTCTTATCCGGCATTTTCAGGACTTTGTTATGATGGCATCGCGATGGCCTGCTTCTCTTCGAGCAGTTTCTCTACCACACCAGGATCGGCGAGGGTCGAGGTATCGCCCAGATTGCTGGTATCGCCCGCCGCGATTTTACGCAGAATGCGGCGCATGATTTTGCCGGAGCGGGTTTTCGGCAGTGAGTCGGTCCAGTGCAGCACGTCTGGCGTTGCCAGCGGGCCAATTTCTTTACGCACCCAGTTGCGAACCTCGGCGTACAACTCAGGTGACGGCTCTTCGCCGTGATTCAGCGTGACGTAGGCGTAAATGGCCTGGCCTTTAATACTATGTGGAATGCCGACTACGGCGGCTTCGGCAATCTTTGGATGCGACACCAGCGCCGACTCGATTTCTGCTGTACCCAGGCGGTGACCTGAGACGTTCAGCACGTCATCCACGCGTCCGGTTATCCAGTAATAACCATCTTCATCACGGCGTGCGCCGTCGCCGCTGAAGTACATATTCTTGAAGGTAGAGAAGTAGGTTTGCTCAAAGCGTTCGTGATCGCCAAACAGCGTTCTCGCCTGACCTGGCCAGGAGTCGGTGATCACCAGGTTGCCTTCGGTCGCACCTTCCAGCGGATTGCCCTCGTTATCAACGATGGCCGGTTGTACGCCAAAGAATGGACGCGTTGCCGAACCCGCTTTCAGCTCGGTTGCACCCGGCAGTGGGGTGATCATGAACCCGCCGGTTTCGGTCTGCCACCAGGTATCGACGACCGGGCATTTTTCATTACCGATCTTCTTCCAGTACCACTCCCATGCTTCCGGGTTAATCGGCTCGCCAACGGAACCCAGGATACGTAGCGATGAACGGTTAGTGCCTTCAATCGCCTTATCACCTTCTGCCATCAGGGCGCGGATAGCCGTTGGCGCAGTATAGAGGATTGTGACCTGGTGCTTGTCCACGACCTGTGACATACGCGCCGGGGTCGGCCAGTTAGGTACGCCTTCAAACATCAGCGTGGTGGCACCGCAGGCCAGCGGACCGTATAGCAGGTAGCTGTGGCCGGTAACCCAACCCACATCAGCGGTACACCAGTAGATATCGTCCTGATGGTAATCAAACACATACTTAAAGGTGGTTGCCGCGTAAACCAGATATCCGCCGGTAGTATGCAGCACGCCTTTTGGCTTACCGGTTGAACCAGAGGTATACAGGATAAACAGCGGATCTTCTGCGTTCATCTCTGCCGGCTGATGTTCAGGGCTTGCTTTTTCAATAAGATCGGACCACCACAGATCGCGGTCTTCCTTCCAGTCCGTTTTTCCACCGGTACGTTTGAGAACGACCACATGCTCAACGGTTTTCACGTTTGGATTTTTCAGCGCATCATCAACGTTCTTTTTCAGCGGGATACTGCGTCCGGCGCGTACGCCTTCATCGGCAGTGATCACCAGACGTGAGTTGGAATCGATAATACGTCCGGCCACGGCTTCTGGTGAGAAACCGCCAAAGATGACCGAATGTACCGCGCCAATACGGGCGCAGGCCAGCATGGCAACCGCAGCTTCCGGGACCATTGGCATATAAATAGCCACGACATCGCCTTTTTTAATTCCCAAGTCCAGCAGGGTATTAGCAAAACGGCAGACATCGCGATGCAGTTCGCGATAGGTAATGTTTTTACTCTGGGTAGCATCATCGCCTTCCCAGATAATGGCGATGCGATCGCCGTTTTCCTGTAGGTGGCGATCGAGGCAGTTTGCTGCCAGATTCAGCGTGCCGTCTTCGTACCATTTAATGGATACGTTGCCAGGGGCAAAAGAGGTGTTCTTTACCTGGCTGTACGGCGTGATCCAATCAAGAATTTTTCCCTGCTCGCCCCAAAATGTGTCGGGATCGGTAATGGACTGTTGGTATTTCGCTTCGTACTGCTCCGGGTTTATCAGGCAACGGTCCGCAATATTTGCGGGAATAGCGTGTTTGTGTATTTGGCTCATGGCTTTTGTTCTCCTTGTAGGATGTTAATAATATGTCGCACAAACGTTAAATGTAGGGGCTTTGCGAGTTTTGTTTAGTATTTGGGCGGCAGATCACGCAATAACCGAATTGTGCAAATTAGCGGCAAGCTGAATTTTGAAGAGAACTAGCAAAAATTGATTAAACCTCGCGATAACATGCGGTTATATAGAGAGTTTTGAAAAGGTGATCTGTGTCGGGTATAGACAAAAGAGTGAGGGGTTAGAGGGGGTAAATAACTCTAAAGTGGTATTTTACATACACTTACAATTGATTAAAAACAACATTTCTTGTGTGGTTTCTTGTTACAAATAGGGTGGAGCAATGTCATGACAGTATTGTGTGGTTGCTGTTATGGAAAACAATAAAAGAACCGCCATTGCAGATAATGGCGACATCTGGATGAGACCCCTATGGCAAGGACAAAATCACGCGTACGCCGTTTCTTCAGCCTGATATTACCGTTTTTATTTATTACTGCCGTTCACGCTGAGCAAACCTCTGTACCCGCAAAGACCGTCACCGTTGAAGCGAAGAATGAAACCTTCGCCCCTCAGCATCCCGATCAATACCTCTCCTGGAAAGCCACGTCTGAACAGTCAGCCCGTGAAGATGCGCTGGCAGAAGACCCTCGTCTGGTGATCCTGTGGGCGGGATATCCTTTCTCCCGCGATTACAACAAACCGCGTGGACACGCGTATGCGGTTACCGATGTGCGTGAAACGTTACGTACCGGTGCGCCAAAAACGGCTGAAGATGGTCCGTTGCCGATGGCCTGCTGGAGCTGTAAAAGCCCGGATGTGGCGCGTCTGATCCAGAAAGACGGTGAAGATGGATACTTCCACGGTAAATGGGCGCGTGGCGGCCCGGAAATTGTGAACAACCTCGGCTGTGCTGACTGCCATAACACGGCATCAGCAGATTTCGCGAAAGGGAAACCGGAACTGACGCTGTCGCGTCCTTATGCCGAGCGTGCGATGGAAACCATCGGCAAACCGTTTGAAAAAGCCAGCCGCTTTGATCAGCAATCCATGGTCTGCGGTCAGTGCCACGTGGAGTACTACTTCGACGGTAAGAACAAAGCCGTTAAGTTCCCATGGGATGACGGTATGAAAGTCGAGAACATGGAGAAATACTACGACAACATAGCTTTCTCTGACTGGACCAACTCTCTGTCTAAAACCCCAATGCTGAAAGCGCAGCACCCGGAGTATGAAACCTGGAGCGCAGGTATTCACGGCAAAAACAACGTGACCTGTATCGACTGCCACATGCCGAAAGTGCAGAACGCAGAAGGCAAAATCTACACCGACCATAAGATTGGTAACCCGTTCGACAACTTCCCACAGACTTGCGCCAACTGCCACACCCAGGACAAAGCGTCCCTGCAAAAAGTGGTTGCTGAGCGTAAACAAGCGATTCATGACCTGAAAATCAAAGTTGAAGATCAGCTGGTACATGCGCACTTCGAAGCGAAGGCTGCGTGGGATGCGGGTGCGACGGAAGCGGAAATGAAGCCGATTCTGGAAGACATTCGCCACGCACAATGGCGCTGGGATCTGTCGATTGCTTCTCACGGTATCCATATGCACGCACCGGAAGAAGGCCTGCGGATGCTGGGTAGCGCGATGGATAAAGCCGCTGATGCACGTACCAAACTGGTCCGTCTGCTGGCGACCAAAGGCATCACGCATGAAATCCCGCTGCCGGATATCTCTACCAAAGAGAAAGCCCAGCAGGCGATTGGTCTGAACATGCAGCAAATCAACGCTGAGAAGCAGGACTTCATCAAAACGGTGATTCCGCAATGGGAAGATCAGGCGCGTAAAAACGGTCTGTTAAGCCAATAACCCCATTCCGCCTCGCAAGGGGCGGATAACTCAACGGAGTGAATATGAGCGTATTACGTTCGTTATTAACTGCTGGGGTGCTGGCGTCAGGTCTGTTCTGGAGCCTGAGCGGGATAACCGCCACGCCAACCCCGCAGGAGTCAGATCAACGCTGGACGGTCACCCAACAGCGTAATCCGGATGCGGCGTGCCTCGATTGTCACAAGCCGGATACCGAAGGCATGCATGGTAAACATGCAGAAGTCATCAACCCAAATAATAAACTGCCGGTTACCTGCACCAACTGTCACGGCCAGCCATCGCCAAACCACCGTGAAGGGGTGAAGGATGTGATGCGCTTTAACGAGCCGATGTACAACGTGGAGCAGCAGAACAGCGTCTGTATGTCCTGTCACCTGCCTGAGCAGTTGCAAAAAGCGTTCTGGCCGCACGATGTTCACGTGACGAAAGTAGCGTGCGCCAGCTGTCACTCACTGCATCCGAAGCAAGACACGATGCAGACGCTAAGCGATAAAGGACGGATCAAGATTTGCGTCGATTGCCACAGCGATCAGCGTAACAATCCAAACTTTAACCCAGCGTCTATTCCCTTGCTTAAGGAGCATCCATGAGTTGCTCTCGTCGCCAGTTTATCACCGGCGTCAGCGCGCTGGTGGCTGTTAGCGGGACGGCGGGACGCGTCGTAGCGAAGACGTTAAACATTAATGGCGTGCGTTACGGCATGGTACATGATGAGTCATTATGCATCGGCTGTACCGCGTGCATGGATGCCTGTCGGGAAGTTAACAGCGTACCGGAAGGCGTCTCGCGTCTGACGATCATTCGCAGTGAACCGCTGGGGGCGTTTCCCGATGTGAAGTATCGTTTCTTCCGTCACTCGTGCCAGCACTGCGATCACGCGCCCTGCGTTGACGTCTGCCCGACGGGGGCATCGTACCGCGATGCCGCCAGCGGCATTGTGGATGTGAACCCGGATTTGTGCGTCGGTTGCCAGTATTGCATCGCCGCCTGTCCATATCGCGTGCGCTTTATTCATCCGGTCAGCAAGACGGCGGATAAATGCGATTTTTGCCGCAAAACCAACCTGAAAGCGGGCAAGCAGCCCGCCTGCGTGGAGTCATGTCCGACGAAAGCGCTGACGTTTGGTAATCTGGACGACCCCAACAGCGAAATCTCGCGGTTGTTGCACCAGAAAAATACCTACCGTTACAAGCTGGCGCTGGGCACGAAACCGAAGGTCTACCGCGTTCCCTTTAAATATGGGGAGGTGAGCCAATGACACCCGCTTCTGCATTTCATTTTGAATCACTGGTGTGGGACTGGCCCATTGCCATCTATCTGTTTCTGATAGGTATCTCTGCCGGGCTGGTGACGCTGTCGGTATTGTTACGACGGCTGCACCCGGAAGCGGGCGGTGCCGACAGCACGTTACTGCGTACCACGCTGGTACTGGGTCCGGGAGCCATTATTCTTGGTCTGCTGATCCTGGTATTCCACCTGACGCGTCCATGGACTTTCTGGAAGCTGATGTTCCACTACAGCTTCACGTCAGTGATGTCGATGGGGGTCATGCTGTTTCAATTGTACATGGTGGTGTTGGCGCTGTGGTTGGCAAAAATCTTTGAAAAAGAGGTGATTGCCTTACAACAGCGCTTCATTCCACGCCTGAGCATCGTGCCGAAACTGCTGGCGTTGATCGCACCGTTCCACCGGATGCTTGAAACGGTGATGCTGGTGCTGGCTGTACTGCTCGGGGCGTACACCGGGTTCTTGCTGTCGGCGTTGAAATCCTACCCGTTCCTGAATAACCCGATCCTGCCGGTGCTGTTCCTGTTCTCCGGGATCTCCTCCGGGGCAGCGGTGGCGCTGATCGCCATGGCGTTACGCCATCGTAGCAACCCGCACAGCACCGAAGCGCACTTTGTCCACCGTATGGAAACGCCGGTGGTGTGGCTGGAAATCTTCCTGCTGGCGGCTTTCTTTGTCGGGCTGGCGCTGGGCGATGACGGCAAAATGCGCGCGCTGGCGGCGGCACTGGGCGGCGGTTTCTGGACCTGGTGGTTCTGGCTTGGCGTGGCTGGGCTTGGGCTGATACTACCGATGCTGCTAAAACCCTGGGCCAACCGCAGTTCGACGTTTCATGGCGTGCTGGCAGTCTGCGGCGCCAGCCTGACCGGCGTACTGCTGCTGCGCTTTTTTATACTCTATGCGGGTCAGCTAACCGTTGCGTAAGGTGATATCTGGACGTTCTCCTTCCTGAAGCCGGTTTTCTGGCGCTGTTATTAAGCCTCGGGGTCAACGTGTTGACCCCGCTTGCCGTGTTGGTGGGTGTCCGCCTGCGCTGGCAAGGGGTGATGCGCCTGGCAAGCGTGGGTACGTGGGCGCAATTTACCCTGCTGCTGCTGGCTTTTGCCATTCTGGTATTCTGCTTTTTGACCAGCGATTTTTCGGTGGTCTACGTTGCTCAGCACAGCTACAGCCTGCTGCCGTGGGGATTAAAACTGGCGGCGGTATGGGGCGGTCATGAAGGTTCATTGCTGCTGTGGGTGCTGTTTCTTTCCGGCTGGAGCGCACTGTTTGCTCTTCGCTATCGGCGTGATACCGACGCGCTGTTTCCGCTGACGCTCAGCGTCCTTTCAATGATAACGGCCCTGCTGCTGCTGTTTGTGGTGGTATGGTCCGATCCATTCGTGCGTATCTTCCCGCCAGCCATTGAAGGGCGCGACCTTAACCCGATGCTGCAACATCTCGGGTTAATCCTCCATCCACCGCTACTGTATCTGGGTTACGGTGGTTTGATGGTGGCGGCAGGCGTGGCGCTGGCCTCGCTGCTGCGCGGTGACTTTAATGCGCAAGGTGCCTGGGTGTGCTGGCGCTGGGCGTTGCCCGGCTGGTGCGCGCTGACGCTGGGGATTATCCTCGGCTCCTGGTGGGCCTATTGCGAGCTGGGCTGGGGCGGCTGGTGGTTCTGGGACCCGGTTGAAAATGCCTCCTTATTACCCTGGCTTTCCGCCAGCGCGTTGCTGCATAGCCTGTATATCACGCGCCAGCGCGGAATCTTCCGCCACTGGTCGCTGCTGCTGGCGATCGTCACGCTGATTTTATCGCTGCTGGGGACGCTGATTGTGCGTTCCGGCATACTCGTTTCGGTACACGCTTTCGCGCTGGATAATGTCCGCGCCGCGCCGCTGTTTGCGCTGTTTACCGTGTTGAGTCTGGCGTCGCTCGGGCTATACGCCTGGCGGGGCCAGCAAGTCCGGCAGAATGCGCGTTTTGGCGGTTGGTCACGCGAGATGCTCATTCTGGTCGCGTTATTACTTTTTTGTGCGGTGCTACTGATTGTGCTGATCGGCACGCTCTATCCCATGATTTACGGTCTGTTTGGCTGGGGGCGACTCTCGGTTGGCGCGCCGTACTTTAACCGCGCCACGTTGCCGTTTGGGCTGTTGATGCTGGCGGTCATCGTTATCGCAACTATCAGAAGCTGGAAAGGATCGCTGCGAAGCCAGCTTCCGGCCCTGTTAGCGCACAGTGGGGTACTGATTTTCGCGGCGGGGATCGTCTTTTCCAGCGGTAGTCGTCAGGAGATTAGCCTGAATCTGAGTCCGGGCCAGCAGGTTGAGCTGGCAGGTTATCACTTCCGTTTTGAGCGCCTCGACCTGGAAGCAAAAGGAAATTACACCAGTGAAAAAGCACTGATCACGCTGTGGCAGGATGAGAAACGTATCGGCAGTCTTCAACCCGAACGGCGCTTCTATGCCGCGCGTCGCCAGCAAATGATGGAGCCGGGTATCCGCTGGAATTTGCTGCATGACTGGTATGCGGTAATGGGCGAAAAAACCGGACAAGATCGTTATGCCATGCGCCTGTATGTGCAAAGCGGCGTGCGCTGGATTTGGGGGGGAGGGCTGCTGATGGTATTTGGTGCGCTGCTCAGCGGCTGGCGGGGGAGAAAACGTGATGCGTAAATTAATTACAGTGTTGCCGGATGGTGGCGTAAACGCCTTATCCGGCCTACAGGGTACGCAAACCGTAGGCCGGATAAGCGCAGCGCCATCCGGCAGAAAGTTTTTACTCTTAACGCTCGTCCTGTTTTTCATTTCTTTCGCTACACATGCTCAGGTTGTGGACACCTGGCGCTTTGCAAACCCGCAACAGCAGGAAAAGGCGCTGTTTATTGCCAGCCAGCTGCGGTGTCCGCAGTGCCAAAACCAAAACTTACTGGAATCCAATGCGCCGGTGGCGGTCAGTATGCGTCACCAGGTTTATAGCATGGTTGAAGAGGGTAAAAACGAAGCAGAGATCACTGCCTGGATGACCGCGCGTTACGGTGATTTCGTTCGTTATAACCCCCCACTGAATGAGCAAACGCTGCTGCTATGGGCGCTACCGTGCGTGTTATTGCTGCTGGTGGGCGTGGCGATTTGGCGAGTGAGATCGCGCCAGCGTACCGAGGAGGATGAGCGATGAGTCAGCCCGAACGCGCCGTGGCAGCGTTTCGTCCGATGCCGGTGAAACGGCTGGTTGTCGCGGTTGTGATGATGGTTATTGCCTGCATCGGAGGTTATCTGTTAACACCAAAATGGCAGGCTGTCCGTCAGGAGCAAGCCCGACTGGCCGATCCATTACACGCGTTCTCTGATGAAAATATTCAGGAAAAACAGCTACTTTCTTTGCAGTCGCAGATTCGTGCCACGCCACAGGACGGGGTGTTATGGGCGCAACTGGGGGAATATTATCTTTGGCAAAATGCGTATCACAATGCACTGCTGGCCTATGAACAGGCGCTGCGTTTTCGGGGTGAAAACGCCGAAATCTACTCGGCGTTGGCGACGGTATTGTATTACCAGGCCGGACAGCATATGACACCGCAAACGCGCGAAATGATAGATAAATCCCTGGCGCTGGACGGCAACGAAGTCACCGCGCTGATGCTGTTGGCTTCTGATGCGTTTATGCAGGCTGATTACGCGCAGGCGATTTCAATGTGGCAAAAAGTAATGGATTTAAACTCGCCTAGGGTGAATCGTGCGCAGTTGATCGACTCCATTAATATGGCGAAATTGTTGCAGAATCGGCAAAAATAAATTTGTTTTTTTTGTGATTTGTATCATTTTGCCTGTTTAAAAAACAGGCAGTCGAACAAGTGGGTAAAAAAAACTCACGGAAGAACTTCTTCATTTTTTATCAAATAAAAATTCTTTTATAACAAAAAGTTATTCATGATTATCGATATAAACTCGCGTTTTTATGCATAATTTCAGCTAAACCCCCTGTTCTGAAAGGCTTGCGCGAGATAGCGTGCAAATGATAATGATAATAAGCGTTAAAAAACTCTATAAACGAACGCAACACAAATCATACCCTTTCAGTATGTACTGTTCTCGCATTTTTATATGCGGAATAGCGCTCCATCGAGGAAGTCCGTTGTTATGAAAAATTTGAAAGTCAGCCTGGCATGGCAGATCCTCATCGCCATGGTGCTGGGCATTTTGCTGGGGAGTTACCTGCACTACCATAGTGACAGCCGCGAATGGCTGGTGTTAAACCTGCTGCAACCGGCGGGTGATATCTTTATCCACCTGATTAAAATGATCGTCGTGCCCATTGTGATTTCCACGCTGATTGTGGGTATCGCCGGGGTGGGGGATGCAAAACAGCTGGGCCGTATTGGCGCGAAAACCATTATCTATTTCGAAGTGATCACCACCGTGGCGATTATCCTCGGTATTACGCTGGCAAACGTATTCCAGCCAGGTACCGGCGTTGATATGTCGCAGCTGGCGACCGTGGATATTTCGAAATATCAAAGCACAACGGCAGAAGTGCAGAGTCATGCACATGGCCTGATGGGCACAATTTTGTCACTGGTGCCGACCAACATCGTTGCGTCGATGGCGAAAGGTGACATGCTGCCGATTATCTTCTTCTCGGTGCTGTTCGGTTTAGGTCTGTCTTCTCTGCCTGCCACGCACCGTGAACCGCTGGTTACCGTGTTCCGCTCGATCTCCGAAACCATGTTTAAAGTGACCCACATGGTCATGCGCTATGCGCCGGTCGGTGTTTTCGCGCTGATCGCCGTCACGGTCGCAAACTTTGGCTTTGCCTCCCTGTGGCCGCTGGCGAAGCTGGTGCTGTTGGTGCATTTTGCCATCCTGTTCTTTGCACTGGTGGTGCTGGGTATCGTGGCGCGAGTCTGTGGTCTGAGCATCTGGATCTTAATCCGTATCCTGAAAGACGAACTGATTCTGGCCTACTCTACCGCCAGTTCTGAGAGCGTACTGCCGCGTATTATTGAGAAGATGGAAGCCTACGGCGCACCGGCATCAATCACCAGTTTCGTGGTGCCGACCGGCTATTCATTCAACCTGGATGGTTCGACGTTGTACCAGAGTATCGCGGCTATCTTTATTGCCCAGCTGTACGGTATTGACCTGTCATTGTGGCAGGAAATCGTGCTGGTACTGACGCTGATGGTAACCTCGAAAGGGATTGCAGGCGTACCGGGCGTATCGTTTGTGGTGCTGTTGGCGACGCTGGGCAGTGTGGGGATCCCGCTGGAAGGTCTGGCGTTTATCGCCGGTGTTGACCGTATTCTTGATATGGCGCGTACCGCGCTGAACGTGGTGGGTAACGCGCTGGCGGTACTGGTAATCGCCAAGTGGGAACACAAGTTTGACCGTAAGAAAGCGCTGGCTTATGAGCGCGACGTGCTGGGTAAATTTGATAAGACCGCGAATCAGTAAGTAATGACAGATTGCCGGATAAGGCGCTTGCGCCGCCATCCGGCAATCTGCTCCGGGTTGCCTGATGGCGCTACGCTTATCAGGCCTACAACGACAATGTTTACACCATTACCTGTTCGTTAATGTATCAAACTCTTCACAGCCGGTATCGAACCCTTCTGTACAGCTCAGATTCAGCCAGTGCAGCGCCTTCTGTTTATTCTTTTCAATAAAACCCTGCTCACCGTTTAAGAACATCATCCCGGCCCAGTATTCGGAATATCCGGTGCGGGAAATGGCCGAGCTGCGCTTGAAATACCATGTGGCCTTTTCATCGTCGGCAGGAATACCCACGCCATTGGCGTAGATCAGTCCGAGCAGCATTTGCGCATCGACAGTGGAGTCGTTCTCCAGATTTTCCGAGGCGTTTTGCAGCAATGTAATCGCTTTGGGGTAATCTGTGCGCCCGGCCTGCGTGTTCACCAGAATTCTCGCCAGCGTAATTTCCCCCGCCTTACTGCCTGCCTGGGTCGCTTTTTCGGCCAGCGTTTTGGCCTCGGGGTAATCCAGACTGACCGGATTGGTAATCTTAATCTGTGCCAGCAATGCGTAAGCATCGGCATCACCATTGTCGGCGGCTTTTTGCGCCCAATATTCCGCTTTACCCAAATCGCCTGAGCTAAACCAGGTATCAGCGAGGAAATATTGTGCGCGTCGGTCTCCGGACTCGGCGGCTTTCAAAAACTGACTACCGGGCTCTTCGGCATGGACAAAGCATGTCATTAACACCATCAAGGCGAAAAGTCGTTTCATCTTATATTTAGATTTAGTGTAGGGAATGAACAGTATAGAGAGATTATGTGCATAAAAAAACGGCCTCCGAATGGAGGCCGTCAGGGGAAGCTTAACCCATCGCGCTTTCGCGCAGGCTGGCTTTCAGCTTGGTGTACTCATCAATGACATACTGCTCGGCAGCGCGCTGATCGGCAATGCGTTCAACGTTTACAGCACAGTACTTGTACTCCGGCGTTTTGGTAATCGGGCTTAAGTTCTCGGTTACAAGTTCATTACATGCGCCAATCCACCACTGGTAGGTCATGTAAATCGCGCCTTTGTTTGGACGATCGCTGACTGCCGCACGGGTAATGACCCGGCCTTTACGCGAGTTCACCCACACCAGCTCTTCATCCTGGATGCCCAGGCGTTCTGCGTCGGCGGTGTTGATCTGGGCATAGCCCGGCTCATCTGCCAGCGCGGCCAGCGCCGCACAGTTACCGGTCATCGAACGGCAAGAGTAGTGGCCGACTTCACGCACCGTTGACAGTACCATTGGGTACTCTGGGGTGAGTTTGTCGATTGGCGCTACCCAGTCGCAGGTGAAGAACTGCGCCAGGCCGTTCGGGGTGTCAAACTTCTCTTTGAAGAGGTAAGACGTACCCTGGTCGGCATCTGAGGTGTCGCGGCAAGGCCACTGGATATAACCCAGTTCGCCCATCTTCTCGTAAGTGGCACCGTAGAAATCCGGGCACAGATGACGCAACTCGTCCCAGATTTCCTGGGTGTTGTTGTAGTGCATCGGGTAACCCATACGGGTGGCGATTTCACTGATAATCTGCCAGTCCGTTTTCAGATCCCACTTCGGCTCAACGGCTTTAAAGAAGCGCTGGAAGCCACGGTCAGCCGCGGAGAATACGCCTTCATGTTCGCCCCATGACGTAGACGGTAAAATAACGTCTGCGGCAGCAGCGGTTTTGGTCATGAAGATATCCTGCACGATAACCAGTTCCAGATCTTCGAAGCCTTTACGTACTGCGGAAAGCTCAGCGTCGGTCTGTAATGGATCTTCGCCCATAATGTAGGCCGCGCGAACTTCGCCATGGGCCGCACGGTGCGGCAGCTCGCTGATGCGATAGCCGGTATGTGCCGGCAGGCTTTCCACGCCCCAGGCTTTGGCGAATTTCTCGCGGTTAGCCGGATCTTTCACGTATTGATAGCCCGGATAGGTATCCGGCAGCGCACCCATGTCACATGCGCCCTGAACGTTGTTCTGGCCACGAACCGGGTTAACACCGACGCTTGGCTTACCGAGGTTACCGGTCAGCATGGCGAGGCTGGTCAGTGAACGCACGGTTTCCACGCCCTGATAGAACTGGGTAACACCCATGCCCCACAGGATGGCCGCGCTTTTCGCCGAAGCATACATACGTGCAGCCTGACGGATATCCTGAGCGCTAACGCCAGTAATATCTTCGACGGACTCCGGCGTGTAGCCTTCGACAATCTTGCTGTACTCTTCGAATCCTTCCGTACGCGAGGCGACGAACGCCTGGTCGTACAGTTTTTCTTCGATGATGACATGACCCATAGCGTTAAGCAGCGCGATATTCGAGCCGTTTCTCAACGCGATGTGCATGTCAGCAATACGCGCAGTTTCAATTTTGCGCGGATCGCAGACGATAATTTTCGCCCCTTTGCGTTTAGCGTTGATCACGTGATTCGCCACGATAGGGTGGGAATCCGCCGGGTTATACCCGAAGATGAACACTAAATCGGTGTCATCAATTTCATTGATGGCATTACTCATTGCGCCGTTACCGACCGATTGGTGCAGACCTGCAACCGAAGGGCCGTGTCAGACGCGAGCGCAGCAGTCAACGTTATTGGTACCAATAACGGCGCGCGCGAATTTTTGCATTACATAGTTGGTTTCGTTACCTGTACCGCGAGATGAACCGGTCGTCTGAATGGCGTCCGGGCCATACTTCGCTTTGATGGCGCTCAGGCGATCGGCGACGTAATTAAGCGCTTCATCCCAGGAAACGGATTCCAGTTTGCCGCCACGCTGGCGACGGATCATGGGGGTTTTCAGACGAGGGGTCAGGATCTGGGTATCATTGATAAAATCCCAGCCATAGTAGCCCTTCAGACACAGGGTACCCTGGTTGGTTTTCCCCTGCGCCGCTTCAGCCCGGACGATTTTGCCGTTATCGACCACCAGGTTGATTTTGCAACCTGATGCGCAATATGGGCAAACCGTGACGACTTTTTTCATCGGTCTCGCTCCAGTTAATCAAATCGCGCATACGCGCTTGTCGCTTTGCTTATGCATCTTTTATGCCATGTTTTTATCAGGGGCATTCGTCGATATTACGGGCGAATTTTGCGCAAAACCCTGACGAAAAACAGGCTGTCGTCATATTTGACGTGACGAAAGAAAAAGCCGTCTGACGTAAATCAGAGGGCGTGGGGAGAACATAGGGCGGATAAGGCGAAGCCGCCATCCGGCAATCTGTGCGCGATAGTCTGATGGCGCTGCGCTTATCAGGCCTTGTCGGACGTGGCCTGATAGCCGCGCCAAGGGATTTAATCAGCTGTAGACTTTGAATCACGCGCTGACTGTCCAGCATCAATAACGACATCTGCTCGGCGAGCACCATGCCACCATCATCTGGCAGCACGCCGTAGCCGATGGAATCCACTTTGCAGCTAAACGTTTTGCTGCTGTCGCCCATCAATCGCAGGGAGGCTGGCGTACCGGTCTGGATATTCTTTAATTCGGTTTCGCGGAAATTGGCAGTCACATACCAGTGGCGAGTATCAATCAGAGTAAAGATGGGGTTCATTGCGGAAGCGAATTGACCGATAGCGGTTTTTAACGAGACCACACGACCATCAAAGGGTGCGCGTACCGTGGCCATTTCCAGATGTAACTGGGTGAGTGCGATATCCGCCTGGACCGCCACGCGTTGGTCGACCAGAGCATCCACGCCGCTGACCGCAGCGGCGTGGATGCTGTGCCTGTAACAACACAGCGTTGAGATCGGCTTCGCTGGCACGCTGCGCGGTGCGGGCGCGGTCAGCGTCTTCCGCTGAAACAAAGTCTTGGGACAGCAGCGGCTCGGTACGCTTCAGGGTATTGCTGGCCTGGTTTGCCGCCGCACGAGCTTTAGCAACCGTGGCTTCTACGGAACCGGCGGCAAGTTTCTGTGCGTCGACAGTACGTTGGGTCAACATAATCTGTTGATCGAGTGCGCTCAGCGCCACTATACGCCCGCTTACTTCCGGGACAACATCAATGGTGTCAGCTGCGGCGTAGGCGTCGCTGGCGGACGGGGAGTTATCCATACGCCAGATGACAAATATCATCACCACAAGTGTAAGAATAACCAGAGCCAGGGTAGGCACTTTGTTACGAGGAACTTTTTTCTGCGAGCTTTCCATGGGCGCATCTCAATGTGAGTTAAAAAAATACCAGCCAGAACAGCATGGAGTAGAGTGCAAAGAGGGTGGTATAAATAATCCCTGCGAATGACAGAACGTTATATTTATGCAGCATGACCCGTCGGGTGATGAGCGTAAGAATAACGCCAGCGATCATGCAAAAAAACCAGTCAGGGTAATAAGCTCCAATAACAGGAATAGCCGGGGGCAGTGAGCATCCTGTAAGTAATGCGGCAAGCGAAAGCCAACCACTTTTTTTTATTTGCATCACAATCCGGGATTTAACTATTTGCATATTAAAATACATCCTGTGTATTACGAACAATATTCGGGGTGAATATAAAAATACCAGTATGGCTATTTTTATCGAGGAGAAAAATAGCTTTATTGCGCAACCGTATTCATAACTTATTCGATAGTTTTATTGCATTTCATTTCTTGGGTGAATAAAAAGTTCAGGGGGTAATTCCCCTGAACGTCGGTCATATTAATTGGGGGTGACAATATTTACCCACAGGTCAAATTGATCCAGACATGCGATAATTTCATCCAGCTTCGCCGCATTCCCGATGACTTTGACTTTTTTCGCTTTCACCAGGTCTGCCATCTTTGTTTCGCCAGTCAGCACGCGATGCAGATCGGCACGGCTCATATAGAACGAGGTATCCGCTTTTGGCAAAAGTGTCTTACGGTAATTAAGCACGCTGTCATTGAGTGTCAGGTTCAGGTTATCACCTTCTGCCAGATTAAAGTTCAGGCTGATATCTTTACCTGCTGCTTTGTCGCTATCCAGGCGGACCGCCATATAGTCAAACAGCATTTCTACCGTCATGCCTTTAATGGTGTCACTGGAGTTTGAGGTGCCGTGGCTAAACTTATGTACTCCTTCACGCAGTTCTTTCGCACCGGTCAGGTAGAACCCGCGCCAGGTTGCGGACTCTGCCTGATAGCCCAACTGTTCAAAGGTATCCGCCTGTAGGTTTCTCGCGATCTGGTCGCCTGGATTAGCCGCGATTACCTGTTTGAGAAGCTCGGCGGCCCAGCGGTAATCCCCTTGTTTGTAGGCATCGCGTGCCAGCCCAATTGCATGTGTGGTGCCACCCAGCGCTTTCACGTAGCGTTTGCCCATTTCGACTTGTCCATAAGGATGGAGGTTCGCTGGGTTGCCGTCATAGTAGCCAAGATAGTAGTTATAAACGGCGCGGGCGTTGTGACTGACCGAGCCATAGTAACCGCGGCTGGCCCAGTTATTCGCCAGCGCAGGTGGGAGTTTTATCATGTCTCCCACTTCATTCAGCGTGTAACCCTGGTTGGCTAAATGTAGCGTTTGGTCGTGAATATACTTAATGGTGTCACGGTATTTATTAATATAATTATTAATATGATCATTACCCCATACCGGCCAGGTGTGCGGCATAAACAGGACTTCAGCCTGGCTTCCCCACGCATCAAGTGTTTCATTCAGATAGGATGACCACTTGCTAACATCACGGGTCTTCGCTCCGCGCAGAGTATAGAAGTTGTGCAGCGTATGAGTCGCATTCTCTGCAGTGCAGAGCGCTTTCAGTTTCGGAATATAGAAGTGCATTTCTGCTGGTGCTTCGCTGCCTGGCGCCATCAGAAAGTCGAATTCCAACCCATCAATCGTGCGTTTTTCTCCTGTTTTGGTGATTGAGGTTGTCGGAGCGATAATGGTTGGATTACCTGGGGCAATCGTAACGCCCAAACCGTTGCCAACGTTACCTTGCGCATTGTGCGGCAGCAGCAGACCATAAGAATACAGCACCCGACGGTTCATAATATTGCCGGCCAGCACATTTTCGCTGATAGCCTCTTCCATAAACCCGGCTGGCGCGATGATTTGCACTTTGCCTGCTTTGACATCCTCTTCGCTGACGATGCCTTTGACACCACCAAAGTGATCGGTATGACTATGGGTATAGATGACAGCAACGATAGGTTTTTGCGGACGATGTTGGAAATAGAGATCTAAACTGGGTTTTGCTGACTCAGGGCTGACCAACGGATCCACGACGATGATGCCGGTATCACCTTCAATAAAGGTGATGTTTGAGATATCCTGGCTGCGTACCTGATACATCCGGTCGGTGACTTTAAACAGCCCGGAAATACCATTGAGTTGTGACTGACGCCAGAAGCTTGGGTTGACGGTATCGGGAGCGGGGGCATTGATGTCGAATTTATAATCTTCGGCACGGTAAAACACTTTACCATCTGCATTTTTGAGTTCGCCATGGCTCAGTAGCGGCGCAATGAATCCGCGTTGTGCGTCAGCAAAATCCTGTTTATCACTAAAAGGTAACGATTTTATATATTGCTGATTTATTTGTTTGGTAAATGATGTTGCTTCTTTTGGGGTTTCGGTCGCGAATGCGGTATTCACTATAAAGCTTGTTGCGACTGAAATAGCAATAAGCACCCTGTTTAAACGGAATGACATGGCGTTATTCATATAAATCTCCATTTTATAATTAATACTGTGAATTTATTATCTTGGCTAATTTCGTTGTTTTAATTTCATGCTTATCATAAGGACTAGATATTTATTTTTTGAATATAATTATGTGAGCTGCGTTGTCATTTTTGTTAGGTATTAGTGCTTCATGGTTCGAATGGCGTTGGATTATTTAGTTAGCAAATAATGTGATGGACATTATATTTTCACCAGATAGATCATGAGTGCTCTTTCACTTCGCCTGAAATTACTCACAATTAGAAAGATAAAACGAATGAACGGAGCTACATGATGAAACCCGTTATTCTGGTTGTGGATGATGACGAGGCAATCTGCACACTGCTCCAGGATGTGCTGAGTGAACACGTCTTTGCGGTGACCGCCTGTCACACTGGGCAGGATGCGCTGTGCTGCATTGAGGCTCAGCCGGATATCGCGCTGGTATTGCTGGACATGATGTTGCCCGATATTAATGGCCTGATGGTGCTTCAGCAGGTGCAAAAAATAAGGCCGGGATTACCGGTGGTGATGCTGACAGGGTTAGGTAGCGAATCGGATGTGGTTGTGGGGCTGGAAATGGGAGCTGACGATTATATCGGCAAACCGTTCAATGCGCGGGTACTGGTGGCGCGGGTAAAAGCCGTGCTCAGACGTGTCGGTGTTTTAACACCCGAAAGCAGCGGCCCACAAACTACGGGGTTATCCTTTAATGGCTGGCATCTTGACACCGCAGGTTGTCAGTTACGTAATCCTCAGCAATTGAAGGTGGACCTGACGCAGGGTGAATACAGTTTGCTGCTGGCGTTGGCACAGAACGCCCGCCGGGTGCTGAGCCGCGAACAATTACTGGAGTTGACGCGCAGCGACAGCGTTGAGGTGTTTGACCGCACTATTGATGTGTTAATCATGCGGCTGCGGCGAAAGATAGAGGTTAACCCGCATCAGCCGATGTTAATTAAAACCCTGCGCGGGCTGGGTTATGTTTTTGCCGCCGACGTGCAGCATCACGATAAGGCGGCGTGATCGTGCGCAGTTGCCGGATGCGGCGTAAACGCCTTATCCGGCCTACAAAAGCGATAACGACCCCGAGGCCGGATAAGCGTAGCGCATCAGGCATCAGCCATTCCGGCTTTTAATTCCTCCAGCGTTTTTGCGCCGTCGATTGCATTGGCACACAGCAGGCTTGCCCGCGCGCAGGCGTGTGCCAGCCTGATACTGTCCGCCAGCGGCCAGCGCTCGTGGCAGCCATACAAAAATCCGGCGCAAAACGCATCTCCTGCCCCGACGCTGCCGACGATCTCCTCCTGCGCCAGATAGTGTGAGGGTATCCAGGCGCCAGCCTGATCCGGACTTTCACCCCATGCGCCTTCCGGACAGTGGATCACCACCCGCTGGCGTACACCCGCGTCCAGCAGTTCACGGGCGGCGGTGGCGATGTGCGCAGTATGCAACTCGCCGTTGGGCTGGCGGATCTCCAGTCCGCTGAATTCCCCGGCCTCCAGTTCATTGATCACCAGATAGTCGAGATGGCGCAGCGCTGGCATCACCAGCGGCTGGTAGCGCGGATCGCCTTTACGTGAAACCAGATCCAGCGACGTTTCAAAGCCATTTTCACGCATTTGTGCCAATAGTCGTGCGCTTCGCGTACCGAACTCATCGTCCGGCATGTCCAGACTATCGAGCAACAGCAGATACCCCAGATGGAAGATTTTCATCGAGGTGTCCAGTTGCTCAAACGCAGGCAGATCGAGTAGCCGATTGGCACCCGGCGAGTGGAAAAAGGTGCGCTGGCCGCTGGGATCGGTCATCACCTGCGACATCGACGTGGGGGCGGATGTCGTGCGCTGAACATGCTGGCGATTAACGTGATACTGTTCCAGCATCGCCATGATGTAGTCGCCATCGCTGTCCTTGCCAATTAAGCCCACTGCCTGCAGCGGTAGCCCGGTGTGCATTTTTGCCAGCGTTAGTAGCACGTTCAGCGGCGCACCGCCCGTAGCGCGTTCGCTACGGGTGATCTCCGCCAGCCAGCCGCGTTCCGGCCACTGCACAATCTGGTGTACATGGTCGACCAGCATATTGCCTGCGGCGATAACGCCTTTGCGTTCCATCAGACCCGTCCCGCGCTGCCAAAAATGCGCATCTGCTCTGAAACGGTATCGGTAATGGCTTCTTCAATGCCGAGCAGCAGTTCGGCGAATTCGTCATACAGCGGCTGGCGATTCGCCATCCGCGTCTCCACTGCCGACAGCGCCGACTGCGACATGCCGGTATAGAAGTTGATTTTGTGAATGCCAAGCTCGATTGCCCGACGGAAATCGTCGTCGCTGATGCCGGAACCGCCGTGCAGTACCAGCGGGATCGCCGCCTGTTGGCGAATAGCGTCCAGACGCGGGAAGTCGAGCATCGGTTCGCCTTTATATTTGCCGTGGGCATTGCCAATGGCAACGGCCAGCGCGTCAATCCCGGTTCTGTCGACGAAATCACGCGCCATCATCGGATCGGTAAATAGCGACTCGTCGGCATGACCGTACAACGCGCCGCCCTCATCACCGCCCACCGCGCCCAGCTCTGCCTCCACCGATACGCCGACGGCGTGGCACATCTTCACCACTTCGCGGGTTTGACGGATATTTTCTTCATACTCCAGCGTGGAACCATCGAACATCACTGAACTGAAACCTAAGCGTAGCGCCCGAACCACTGACTCAAAGTGCAGGCCGTGGTCGAGGTTCAGCACCACCGGAATGTCATGGCGTGCGGCTTCGAACTTGACCGCTTCGACTAAAGAATCCAGCGAGATATATTTAAAATGCACCTCGGCAATATTGATGATAAACGGCGAACGTTCCTGCTTTGCCGCGGCAAACAGCGCACGCAGGAAGTGTGAGTCCAGAACGTTAAATGCCCCTAAGGCATAGCGGTGCTCGCGGGCATGGGCAAGGCCATCAGCGAGAGATATCAACGGCATAATGCGCTCCTTGGTTAGCGGAACAGGCGATATTCGTTACACAGCACCAGCAGCGCCGGTTCGTCTTCTTCAATGTCGTTATAGCGGGCGATCGGTTGCAAAAAGTGGTTATCGTGGTCGTCGTCATTAACAGAAGAAACCTCGCCGACCAGCACGTCGCCAAAACCTTCTTCCGCCCAGAAGCTGTGATACAGGCCCGGCGGCAGACAGATGCTTTCCCCTGGAGCCAGGCGTAACTGGCTACCTGCGGCATGGGTTTGTCGGCAACCATCAATGACCACATTGACGTCGCTGTCCTCCGTTTGTTCTCTGATACCGGCGTTCCACAGTTCGACAATCAGATTGCCGCCGCCGCGATTGATGATGTCTTCACGCTTGCGCCAGTGAAAATGCATCGGCGTAACCTGGGCATCGCGAACATGCATGATTTTCTCGGCGTAGCATTTCTCATAAGGCATACCTTTCGGCGAGCCGTTACGTAGAGTGAACAGCGTTAACCCTTGCGCGGCGAAATTGTTGCCGCCAAACGCGGTGACATCCCAACCGAGTTTGAGGTCGAACACTTCGCCCCAGGCAGAGGCATCAAGCTTGCGCCATTGCGTGGGCGGGAAACTGGCGAAAGCGGGGAGATGCACGTCGTGCAGGGAAAAAAACTGGCGTGTGTGGCCAAGGATTTCGTTTATTGCGGAGCGTTTCATGGATTCTCCTGTGGCTGAGCAGATGACCTTTATGCGGCTCTCTCTCAAGGAAGAGGGAGAAAACCAAAATCTTTCCTGGGGAACAGATGGGCATAATCCAGTTACCTCTCCCCTCACAGCAGAATAGGGAATAGTTATATTTTATTGTGTTTTTTTATGGGAGGATGTGATTTATTCAATAAAATAATAAATAAACAGAATTTTTCTATAAATGTTATTGTAAATCATTGGCTTAGTGTTTTGTCTTTTTAGTTGCCTCTCAGCTTTTGGAACCATTTGGATTTGTCTGCTGGATTGTTGCCTTACCAGGAAAAAACGAATGCTGCACGATATACACCGTTTTGTAAGAAAACGATGCTATTAAATATAAAATCGCACCAGTTAACCGTTTATTTATATGTCAGGGTTATATTACATGTTTGACTCATGATAATTAACTCACTTCCCAGATTTGTTTTCAGTAAAAAATACCCCTTTTTTATTATTGTTGATATGCTGACTGGACTTTATTTCTTATGTATTACTTTCTTTGGGTAAGGGATGCGATAATGAAAAAAGGTTCAGGATTCTATAATCTGGAAGGTATAGTTTCAGAGGAGAGTATCAATAAGTATTTATTCTCCGTGAGGGGGGAGGGTAGGTTAGAGGGGCTGGATGTTGAAACAATTAAAGGCCATGAAAATTTAAGTAAACCATACAGTTATAAAATCACATTTACATCAAAACTAAAAAATATCTCCCCTGACTCAATTCTAAATATTGAAGGGTCGCTACAAATCAGAGCACCTAACCATAACTGGAATAAATATATTCAGGGTTCTGAGAAGTGGCTATATGAACGGCAAATTGAAGGCATAATTACGTCATTTTCACTTATTAGCACATCAGCGGATGAATCACTGTACGAAATCAGGCTGGAGCATAAGCTGGCATTACTCTCACGACGTAAGCGATCGGCTATTTACCTGAACATAAATGTGCCGAAACTGGTCACGCAGATCCTCAAAGAACATGCTTTTGCCGATTATGAAATTGACTTTGATAATCTTGTTTGTCTCTATCCCAACCGGGAAATGATCGTCCAGTGGGAGGAGTCAGATTTAGCATTTATTAGCCGCATCCTGTCAGAAGTCGGGATCTGGTTCAGGATCGCAAATCATCATGCTGTTCCGCACATTATGGTGCTTATCTTCAGTGATTCACAATGCCAATACATCTTTGATCAAAAGATTATGCACTCATCCCATGCCGGGCTGACATCAAATGATTATTCGATCGATAAGCTGGTATCAAAGCATAACGTTGTTTCCGCAGGCGTTAAAGCAAAGAACTTTGACTACCGGCTTGCCAACTCGCTAATACTTCATGCTGATGCCTATGGGGCGGAACAAACATCGGCGACGTATGGAATGGATTATCGTTATGCGGATATTCACCATCAGCCGGGATCGAAATTTGCTGAGGAACAACCGGGCGAGTCCAGTTGGTTCTATGCCAAACTACATCACGAAATTATTCTTAATAATCAGTCCATTTTAAACGGCGTGACCACCAGCCCGTTAATTGTGCCTGGGATGGTGCTGGAAATCGGCGGCGTCATTCCACATGCCTTCACCTCGGGATTTGTGGTAACGGCAATGCGGGTGACGGGCAGGCGTGATGCAGCCCTTCAATCCCAACTGAGTGGTATTCCTTACCGTGAGCGCGTTTGCTTTCGACCGCGGCCATTACCCCGGCCACGTATCGCCGGTACTGTTCCCGCGATCGTTTCATCACCAATAGACAATGACCAATATGCTCACATCGATGTGCAGGGTCGTTATTGGGTGAAGTTTGATTTTGACCTCGACCAGCACAGGCAAGGTTATGAAAGCATGCCCGTTCGTCTGGCGCGGGTTTATGCCGGTGATACTTATGGTCATCACTTTCCGTTAATCCAGGGCACAGAGGTCGCCATTGCGTTTGAAGGCGGCGATCCGGAAAGACCTTTTATTGCACATGCTCTGCATCATGCTCCAAAGCCGGACCCCGTTACCAGCCGCAACAATACCCGCAACGTCATCCGCACTGCGGGTCTTAATAAGCTGCGGATGGAGGACCGACGCGGGCAGGAACACGTCAAGCTGAGTACCGAGTATGCCAAAACGCAGTTGAACATGGGCCATCTTGTTGATGCTGGCGGTAAACCCCGCGGCGAAGGCGCAGAACTACGCACCGATGACCGCGCGGTCCTGAGGGCTGCAAAGGGGATACTACTCACGACTGAGGCGCAGCCAAAAGCCCAGGGTAAGCAGCTCGATATGAGCGCGGTTGTTCAGCAGCTTCAGGCCGCGCTTACGTTGGCAACGTCGCTTCAGCAGAGCGCGCTGACGGCACAGGCGTTAAATGTCGAAATGGGACCGCAGCAGCAGCTTAACGCCGCGCTTGAACAGCTTACCCGCTCGGGGCTGGTGGCCTACGCCGATCACGGTATGGCCCTGCTTACACCGCAAACGATGGCATTATCAGCAGACAAAGATTTGTCGCTAAACGCCGCCAGCAACGGCAGTTTTAACGTCTTTAAAAAACTCTCAATGGCCGTTGGACAGGGCCTGTCACTTTTCAGCAGAGCTATCGGAATCAAAATCATCGCCGCAAAAGATGATATTTCCGTCCAGGCGCAGCGCGGGGAAATGGGGTTGCTTTCTGATAAGCATTTTCATATTCAGAGTATGAACGGCAACGTAACCATCAGCGCCAGGAAAAATATCCAGCTTTTGTGCGGTGGTGGCGGTATCAGAATAAATGAAGACGGCTCAGTAAAAATATTCTCTCCCGCAAAAGTGCAGTTGAAAGGCACCACTCTTGACTGGAGCGGACCGGTGTCGGCAAAAGATAAAACCCCTGTCTTTCAGGAAGAGCAGTTTCATCGCCGCATTAAATTACATGGCTCTGGCAACCCAGACGATGTTCTGAAAAAGACAAAATTCAGACTGACTAAGGCGTCAGGTGAGACCATTGAAGGCGTCACAGACGATGAAGGAATGACGCCGTTATTGGATATGACTGAAATGGACGAAATGAAAATGGAGATTTTACCAAATGAGTAACAGTCCCTTTAATCCGCGGGTGGTGGCGACAGGTGTACAGGGCGTGCCTAAATCTACGGGCGGAAAAATGGCGGTCTGCGACGTGCCCGTTAAGTATCCCATGCCCTGCATTGTGATCCTTGTGCACGGCGTCAATGATGTGGGCGAGGCCTATCAGAATCAGGAGCAGGGTATTATCGCTGGCCTGAATGAACGTATGGGCCGCACGGATATGTATCCGCATGAATGGCAGCAGTACAAAATGGATATGGGCGATGGCGAGCAGCAGAATGTAAAAATGCCCGGACGCAGCCCGGTAATTCCATTTTATTGGGGGTATAAACCCGTCGATCATGCGACATATATAGAAGACCAGCGGCGTTATCGCGAAGAACGGGCTAAATCAGGAGACGCCGCAAAACTGCCTTACAACGCCTATCAGGAAGATGACCACGCAAAGCTGGAAAAACTGGGCCATATTCCCCAAACCACCTTGAAATATCAGAATGATAATTTCGGTAATGTTCTCGATGATGTGTACGCCAAAGGCGGGGGTACCTTTGCCAATGCGACAACCACTATTCCGGATATGTTAGGCCCGGGCTCCGGCGGCCTGGCGAACGGTGCGGCAGGATTTGCATCACTGTATATGAATGCCGGGGATTTTACGCACCCTATTTATGATAATCCGCACCGTATTTATCAGTTTTTTGCCGCGCAGCGGCTGGCTGATTTAATCCTGATGATTCGAAGAGAACCGGCAACAAAATTCGATCCCATTAATATCATTGCGCACTCCCAGGGAACGATTATTACCATGCTCGCGAATATGCTGGTAAAAGCAACAGGTGCCGATCCCGCCGATTGCGTGATTCTGAATCATTCCCCCTACGCACTGGAAAAAACGGCTGCTGAAGGTATGACGCCTGGACATCACCAGACGGATCGCGCCCGGCAGCAGACGTTCCGCAATTTCTGCCAGTTGATGGCGACCAACGCCAGATACGGTAAGGGGCAATATCACACGCAGGCCGAGATTGATGAATTAGAAGGCGCGCTGTGTCTGAGTAAAACACATGCACAGTGGCGGCAGAATAAACTCTATACGCGTAATAACTTTGGCAAGGTATATAACTATTTTTGCCCCAATGACAGTGTGGTTTCATTACTTAACGTCCAGGGTTTGGGCTGGCGGGGAGTCCCCCATAACATTGCCAGCGGAATAGACAATCTGCGCCAGCGGGTTTTCTGCGAAAATGGTCCGGAAATAGGCGGCAGCCCGCTGAGCGTGCCTTTTGAAATGCCGACGTTAGAAAAGGACTGCTTTAATCAGGATACGGGCGCGACCAGACAATATACGTTTGCGGATGTGGTTGTTAACGGCGAGCAGCTCCCTGTCACCTTCAGACACCAGTTACAGGGTGCGGGAAGTCAGTATAAATATTCGATAGCGCCAGGTTCACCCGATCAGGACATCTCATTTTCTGCAAAAGCCACGGTTATTGCGCGCACTGAAACCGACACCAGAACGCTGATTGGGGCCGGTTTTGATTCTTTACAGCCGGGCCAGGCGTTAACGCCCGCAGAACTTACGATGTTCGCCAAAAAATATGGCAAGCCTTATACCAAAGGCGTTGTCCTGGGCGGGGGATACAATAAGACCGTTCAGTTGATTTATGAAAAAACGCCGGATGAGCTGCAAAAAGAATGGATGCAATCAGAGCAGATTGGTTACAGCCAGCATTCCTCTATTGTGATGTCAAAAGATGCCCCCGCGAAAGCGATGGCCTTCGATCTGGCGGTGGGAATATGCAGGGCATTTGATCACCGCTGCGGAGAATTCTGGACCGAGCTACTCTTGCGCGGGGACTGGCGTATGAAGCGTAATGGTCTGCCAAGAACTGTAGATTATTATAATACTGGACAGTTGAGCAAAGACCGTACGAAAGATTTCATGAACAGGCCGGATGATATTTTGCCCAAGGGTCAATTTGGTGTGGTTAATGAATATTGTCATTCAACAACGGTTCAACCTGCCAGACATAATGAAATATATAATACCGAGACACCCAATCTGCAATGGGATATGCCCAAACCTCTTAACGTTTAAGGATGAATTATGAAACCAGGAATTACGATAAGAGTATTAATTGGCGCAGTTTCA